>DASZVB010000023.1:0-53275 GCA_035547195.1 Polyangiaceae bacterium | reverse complement strand
CAGCTCGCAGCAGGACGGCCCATCGGCTTTGTCATCCGCGGGCGCCGGAGGCTACGTCGCCGCCGCGGGCGCGACCGCTGGCGAGACGTCGACGCTAAAAGCGGGCAACGGCGGCGGCGGGACGACCGGCGGCGTGCCGAACGGGGGCTCAGGCGATACCGCCGGCGGTCCAGTCGTGGCCGCAGGGGGGGCGCAGGCGGGACAAGGCGGCGCCGCGCCAGGAACCGGTGGCGCCGCGAGCGGTGCGGGCGGAACGACGAACGGCGGAACGACGAACAGCGGCGGAACGTCGGGGAGCGGCCGTACGACCGGGAGCGGCGGAGCGACGAGCGGCGGAGGCTCGTCCGCGACCGGCGGCGCGACCAACGCGGCCGGCGCGACGAACGGAACGGGCGGCGCGAGCGGCGGCGACGTCACACCGGCGCAGGGCTACCTGCACACCAGCGGCAGCAAAGTCGTCGACTGGCAAGGCAACGAGGTACGCCTGACGGGGCTCAGCTGGTTCGGCCTCGAGACGTCGAACTATTCGCCGCACGGCCTCTGGTCCCGATCGCTCGCGTCGTATCTCGATCAGATCAAGCAGCTCGGATACAACTCGCTGCGCATCCCATTTTGCTCCCAGATGTTCGACGCCGGGAGCATGCCGAACAGCATCGACCAAAATTCGAACCCGGATCTCGTCGGGCTGACGCCCATTCAGATCCTCGACAAGGTCGTCGCCGGCGCGAAAGCCCGCGGTCTGAAGATCATCCTGGATCGCCATCGCCCCGACTCGGGCGGGCAATCGGCGCTCTGGTACACGAGTCAGTACTCCGAAGACCGATGGATCAGCGACTGGAAGATGCTGGCGATGCGCTATCTCGGCGACAGCACGGTCATCGGTTGCGATCTGCACAACGAGCCACACGACACCGCGTCCTGGGGTGACGGCAACATGGCGACCGATTGGCGCGCCGCCGCCGAGCGCGCCGGCAACGCGATCCTCTCGGTGAACCCGCAGCTCTTGATCATCGTCGAGGGCATACAGAACTACGCCGGCACGTCTTACTGGTGGGGCGGCAATCTCCGCGGCGCCGGCTCCGCGCCGGTGAGCCTCTCGGTGAAAAATCGCGTCGTGTATTCGGCGCACGATTATCCGTCGAGCGTTTCGGATCAGACGTGGTTTCACGACGCGAGCTATCCGAGCAATTTGCCGAGCGTCTGGCACGACGCCTGGGGCTACCTCGTCGATCAGAACGTCGCGCCGGTGTGGGTGGGCGAATTCGGCACGACGTTGATGACCGACTCCGACACGAAGTGGCTCAATTCGATGGCGAGCTACATCCAGAGCAAGAGGCTGAACTTCGCGTTCTGGTGCTGGAACCCGGATTCCGGCGACACCGGCGGCATCCTAGAAGACGATTGGATGACCGTGAATCAGAACAAGCAGAGCGTGCTGCAGCCGTTGCTGGCGCCGCTCATTCAATAGCTCGCGACGTGCACGTGACGGCGGAGACGGGTCAAAAAATTGTCGGCCCGTGAGTGCGTCACGTCGTGATGTCACACGCCGCGCGCCGCGTGGAAGCACGTCCCACGACGAAGAAAAAATAAGTCGCGCGATCCATTCGTGCCCACTATCTGACTTGGCTCGCGGATTCGCAGGCGCGCTCGGGGGAGCCGGCGTCGCGCGCAGATCCGGGAAGGAGTCACGATGAAGCAACGAAGATCCATCCTTCTCATTTGCCTCGCGTCGGTGGCGTGGCTGTTCGGCTGCGGTTCGCCCGCGGCGTCCGACGATTCGAACGCGGTCGAGCAAACCACGGCGCCGCTCGCCGCGAGCACCGCGTCGGGCGTCGTGCCCGCGGGTCTTCCGAGCAAGCTTCTCGTCGGGCTCTTCGAAGACACGGGTGGCACGTGGATGAAATCGAGCGGCGTACCGTGGGGCGCGCGCTATCGCTATTTCACCAAGGGCTGGGTCAACAACTGGGGCTACGGGTCGTACGACGGCTCGTGGGGCCTCTCGTACCTGAAAGAATGCGATTCGCAGGGCTACGTCCCCGCGGTGCAGTACTACCAGATCGTCGGAGAGGCCGGCGGCGGCGAGTCGGCCACGCTCTCGAAGGTGCAGAACGCGACCACGATGAAGTCGTACTTCGGCGACTTCAAGATCTTCATGCAGCGCGTGAAGGACTTCGGAAAGCCGGTCCTCGTCTTGCTCGAAGCCGACGGATTCGGCTTCCTCGAGCAGCAGACGAGCGGCAACCCGAACACGACGGCGGCGATCGCGTCGACCGGAATGCCCGAGCTCGCGGGGCTTCCCAACACGGTCGCGGGATGGGGCCTTGCGTTCTTGCAGATCCGCAAGGCGGTCGGGGCGACGAACGCGATCCTCGGCATCCACGTCTCCGCGTGGGCGAGCGGCAAGGACATCGCCTACTTCAACGTGACCGATCCGCTACAGCCCGAGGTCGACAAGGTCTACTCGTTCCTCTCGCCGTTCGGGCTCGGCGCGAACGCGACCGGACAGACCTACGACTTGCTCGTGGGCGACCCGCTCGATCGCGACTCCGACTACTACCGATTGACGCAAAACCAGGATCGCTGGTGGGACGCGAGCGACGGCGCGTCCATCTCGTCGAAGAGCTTCAACCGCTACGCGGAGTGGCTTCGCCTGTGGAACGTGAAGGCGAGCCGTCGCTGGGTGCTCTGGCAAATTCCGCTCGGCAATTCGAACCAGAAGAACGTCTACAACAACGGCAATCCCTCCGAAGGCTACAAGGACAACCGTCCCGAGTACTTCTTCGCGTCGGGCACGGCACACGTCACGACCTTCGCGAACGACGGCGTGATCGCTCTTCTGTTCGGCGCGGGCGCCGGCGGACAGAGCTCTTACACGAACGACGTCTACACCGATGGACAGCTCTTCATGAAGAGCCGCGCCGGTGCGTTTCTCAAAGCCGGCGGCTTGCCCATCGCGACCGGCGGCGGCAGCGGCGGCGCCAGCAGCGGTGGAGCGACCGGAGCCGGCGGATCGACGGGAAGCGGCGGGAGCGCTTCTGGCGGCCGCACCGGCACGGGCGGCACGACCGCGAGCGGCGATCTTGCCGAGTACAACTTCGAGAGCTCCACCCAGAGCTGGATGACGAGCGGCGGCATGTTGGTGTCGGACCAGAGCTCGACGGATCGCGCATTCGCCGGCACGCACTCGCTCAAGGTGAACGTCAACGGCGCGGCGGGGACGCAGACGGTGCACGTGGCTTCACCGGCCGTCACGGCGGGCAAGCTCGTCACGTTCCACGTCTGGTTGCCCGCGGGCTCGTCGATCGCGTCGATTCAACCTTACGTGCTGCAAGGCGCGTCGGGTGGCTGGACCTGGACGGGGTCGTGGCGCAGCCTCTCGCAGCTCACGGCCGGGCAATGGAACACCATCACCGTGCAAGCGCCCTCGAACGCCGTCACGCCCTTCGCCGAACTCGGCGTCGAGGTGACGACCAACGCAACGTACTCCGGCGCGATCTACGTCGACGCAATCGCCTGGTAGCGACGTGACGTCAGAGGATGGAGGCCGTACTAGAAACGGCCCTCCATCGCGGCGCCGAGCAAACCCGGAGAGATCACCGGCGCGGCGTCGATGCGCGCCGCGTTGGGGTGGTTCTCCTTGCCGGAACGAACGATGGCGAGGGTGGCGCCGGTGATCCCCGCTGCGACGCCCACGCCGAGCGCGACGTACGCGAGCGTCCGTGCGTCGCGAGCGTCGTTGACGTAACCCTGGTGCTGCTGGATCTGTTCGCGCGAGCAATCGAGGCCCGTGGGACAGATGCTCGCTGCCTTGTCGTTCGCGGATTTGTAGAGGATGAGCGCGGTGCCGGCGAGGATCGCGCTCGCGCCGAGCCCTCCGTAGAGGATCAGCGGAACGGCGAGGTCAGGGTGGTCCGGCTTGTCTTCGGCGGGGGGCTCGGCCGGCGGCGCCTCTTTCTCGGGTTCCGTCTTCGGCTGCTCGGTCGCCGCCGCGGGCGCTGGCGCCGCGTCGGCCGCGGGCGCGCCTTCATCCTCGAGCTCGGGGACCTTCAGCGTCGCGTCACCGGAGCGCGGCACCTCGACGTGGGATTTCCACGCTTTCTTGCCGGGAGCCGTGACGCTGACGTCGTACGCGCCCGGATCCACGAACTGCGGCGTGCCCCACTGCGAAGGCGGCACTTCCACGCCGTCGCGCTTCACGGTGAGCCCGCTCTGCTTACCCGAGATGTCGATGGTCAGCCGATGGATCTGCGGCTCCAGATCCTTCGCGCGCGCGGCGGCGACCTGCTCGCGATCTCCTTGGCCGGCTTCGCGCGCGATGGACGCGACCTCGAGGAAGAGCGTCCGCGCGGACGCGGTGCGGCCGACGTGCTCGTAGCAATCGGCCAGATTGAACTTCGTGCCGATGCCCGGATCGAGCTTCAAGCTCTGCTCGAACTTCGGGCACGCGGCTTCGTAGTTCCCCGTGGCGGCGAGCGCGCGGCCTTCGCGGAACAAGGCCTTCGCCTCGTTCTCGGACGTCACGTCCGCGTGCGCGGTCCACGCCGAAGAAAGCCAGACAGCACACGCCGCCACCGGCAGCGCGGAGCGTAAGCGAGTTTTCATCATCTACCTCGTGTCGTTGAAAAGATCGTTGGCGCTCTTCGCCGCGGTCTCGGACGAGGTCCCCTGTCCGGCGGTCCGCGACGAGCGTCCGTCGGATCGCGCGACGGCGTCCTGCGACGCGGCCCTCGCCGGCCGAGCGTCCACCGTCCTGGTCGCAGGCGGCACCTGCCGCGCGGCGCCTTCGGCGGCTTGCGTCGCCGCCGCACGCTCCGCCGGCTGGGGAGCTCGCGTCGCTGCCGGTAGCTCGGCGGCCTTCGCCGGCGCTCCCGGGGCCATCCCCGGCGCGGGCTGTTCCGGCGCGGCCTGGGCGGCCCGCGGCTCTTGCGGCTGCATCAGAGCCGAGTCGTCTCGAACGCCGCGGCTCGAATTGGCGACGAGAATGACGGCCGTCGCACCGAGCACCGAAGTTCCCAGTCCAACGAGCGCGGTCATGAGCAGCCACTGCGCCGAGGGTGCGTTGGAGACGGGCTTCTCTTCCTCTTTCTTCTTCTTGACGATGCGCGCGCGCGGAACGGGCACGATGGCGCGCGTGGAGGGCGTGAATGAACGCGGCGGCGGCGCGACCGAAGACATCAGGGGCGGCGGCCGCATGGTCGACGACGGCATCCGCGAGATGCGATCGATGAGCGACAGACCGTCACCGGGCGCGAACGGCGTGAGCGTCTGCGCGATCTCCGCGACGTTCGCGGGGCGATCGGCGGGGTTCTTGCTCAGGCAACGGAAGATGAGCTCCTCCAGCTCTTCGGCGACGTCGCCGCGGACCTCGCCGATGGGACGTGGATCGTCCGCGGCCACGGAAGCGAGCAGCGCCGCGGGCGTCCGGCCGCGGAACGGAGGAGCGCCGCACAGCAGCGCTTGAAGGATGGCGCCCAGCGCCCAGACGTCGACGCGCTCGTCGACGTGATCCGCGGAACGGATCTGCTCCGGCGCGAGATATGGCAGGGTCGCCGCGAACCACGACGGCGACGGCGCGCCGTCGCCGCCGCCGGTCGCGGACGTCCAGTCGATGACGTCGGACAGCTCGAATCCCACGACCTTGACCAGCGGCGAGTCGTCGTCGCGCCGCGCGAGCAGCACGTTGGAAGGCCGCAGCGACCCGTGCACGACGCCCATCGCGTGCGCTTCGGCGATCGCGTCGGCGGCTTGCAGCACGTACTCCACCGCTTCCTGGACCGGAAGCGGGCCGCGCACTCGCAGCACCTCGTCTAGATCCCACCCGTTCATGTCGTCGATGACGACGAAGGGGATCCCGGAACGGATGCGTCCGACGTCGAGGACGCGCGCGGCGTGCTCGCTCCTCATCTTCGCGACCGTCCGAGCCGCGCTGATGAAGCGCGCGATCGCGTCGTGGCGGCGCACCGCGCGGGGCAGCAAATAGCGAACCCAAACGGGCTTTCCGAGCTCCACGTGGGTCGCCTTCAGCGTCACCACCATGGAATCGCGATCGTGAACCCCGTCGACGCGGTATTTCCCGGCGATGAGGCCCCCCTCACGGGGAAGGCTCGCCCCGGGGAGCATGGCGCTCTCTTCCTTTGGCCCGCCGCGCGCTGCCCGCATGAAGCTGTGGTGCGCGGCCTTCGGCACCGGCCCGGTCTCCCGCGGGATGGGCACGTCGTCGTCGTCGAGGTGCTCGATATCGGCGTCGTCGAGCCCCTCGTGCAGATCCTCTTCCAGCAATTCCCCGGAAGCACGACGGCCCTTGCTGTGTTCTGCGGTTGCCACGGGCGGAAGCTATAACGGCGCCGCGCGTGACGATGGTGACAACATTTCGTCAGCGCCGTGAGAACGGCGGACACATGACCGCTCTCGCTCGCGACGGTTGCGGGCGTGGATCAAGGCCGCAACGGCGTCCGAGGAGTCGCTCGCCAGCCTAAATGTATCCTTAGAATCGTTACACATCGCGGCGCTTCGGGGCTTTATAGTCGCCCGCATGGAGGACAGCTCGTCCGCGAGCGCCGGGCCTTCGAGCTCGCGTTCGGACGCCACCTCGAGCCTGACGCGACCCTCGGCCCGCCTAGGCGTGGTCCCGAACACGCGCCGGCTCGGAAATATTGCGTGTGCGTCGGAAGCGATGCGCGAAACCCTGACGCTGCTCGAACGAGTCGCGAAGACGGACGTCACCGTCACGCTGGTCGGCGAGACCGGCGCGGGGAAGGACGTCCTGGCGAGCGCGATCCACGCCGAAAGCGCGCGCTCGTCCGGGCCCTTCGTCGTCTTCGACTGCGGTTCCGTCGCTGCGAATCTCGCGGAGAGCGAGCTGCTCGGCCACGAACGCGGCTCCTTCACCGGAGCCGTGACGACGCACGCCGGCGCGTTCGAGCGCGCCCACGGCGGCACCCTCTTCCTCGACGAAATCGGAGAGCTCCCTCTGGATCTCCAGCCACGGCTCTTGCGCAGCCTCGAGAATCGAGCTGTCCGACGGGTCGGGGGCACCCAATACAGGCCGGTCGACGTCCGAGTCATCGCGGCAACGAATCGAGATCTGGCTGCTGCTGTTGCCGCTGGAACCTTTCGCCAAGATTTGTATTTTCGTCTCGCCGGCGCCGTCGTGCCCGTGCCGGCGCTCCGCGAGCGAGTCGCAGACATCCCGCTCCTCGTCGAGCGGCTAATGCAAGACCTCGGCCGCCCGGACGTCACGCTGTCGGAAGACGCGCTTCGCGTGCTCGCCGAGCATTCGTGGCCCGGCAATGTGCGCGAGCTGAAAAACACATTGAGCTGCGCCCTCGCCCTGCTCGAGGGCAACGTGCTCGCCGCGGGCGATCTGCGTTTCGTGACCCTGGGCTGTAGTGGCTCGCTCGAACGACTGCCGCTCGGCGGAGTTCGCCTGACTCAGATCGAGCGCATCGCCATCAAGCAGACCCTCGAGCAGGTCGGCGGAAACAAATCCGACGCCGCGCGAGCCCTCGGCATCGCCGTCTCGACGCTCTACGAGAAGCTGAAGCGCCACGGTCTGTAGCCCACTCGAACGAGCTACCCTCCGGATTCCGGAGGGTGAGTCTCCGAAATTCGGAGGGTACGGACGACGGCTCAACCAGAGACGCTGAGATCCGCCGACACCTTGACGGTGTCACCGACGCAGACCCCCAGGTAGCAAGGCTTCTTCACCTGGTAGTCGTTCAGGTTCACGGTGAACTCACCATGTACCTGATAACCCGCGCCTTTTTTCGTAATCGTATAGGTGAAAGGCGCGGACCGAGTCACGCCATGAAACGTGAGCGAGCCCGATGCGGTGCCCGACGACGAGCCGGACTCGGGGAACTTGATCGCGGATTTGTCCACGAGGAGGGTCGCCTCCGGGTGCTTGTCCGCTTCGATCGCGTCCTTCAGGTGCTTGTCGCGCAGCCCGATGCCGGTGTGAAACTGGGTCGTCGGCGCGACGAGCTTGAGCTTTCCATCGGCCTCCGAGGCCTTCACGCCGCCCTCTTCGCCGTTTATTTTCAGCCCCGCCGGGCCGGCGGCTTCGAACTTGATGGCGGAATCCTGGACCACGGGGACCGCGCCGCCAGCGTAACAAAGGCCGCTGAGGGCGAGGAGCGTCATCGTGGATGCAGGGACGAAGAATTTACGGTTGTTCATTGACGGTCTCCAGGAGGCGAGTCTCGTATGCGAGTTGTGTGCCGGCCCTTCGTCGGCTGGCGTCGAGTCATACGTGGATAGCAGGTCGTTGTTGCCCTCGTGCAAGCGTGTTCGATCTGCGCCGGCGAAATAGAGAGAGCAGCACGAGTGACGTGACGCTCCCCATGAAAGGGGGACTCGCCGCGCGATCGCGGCCCACGGTGCACGCGCATCCGGTTTGTAGAAGCGGCGGTGTGCTCTGCTCCGTCGTCGGCGTCTCGACGACGAATCCCGCGTCGACGTTCACGGTGCCGCCGTCGGCACCGCTCGCGCCCGCGTCGGTCTCCGCCGGCGGTTTCTGAATTATCGGATGCGAGCTCGCGAGGTTGGGATTGGTGCCGTACTTCGTGACCTCGTCGTAATCCGAAAATGTGTCGCCGTCCGAGTCCTGACCGTTGGTCTCCATCTTCTGGAGCACCGGCGTCAAGCTAGGGACCAGCATCTCCACCACATGCTGGCTGAGGACGTATTGTCCCACGAGCGAGTCGGCGGTCTTCGGCGGAGAGTCGACTTCGTTCTTGTGGCAGAGCAGGCAGCCCTGAGTACCGCCCACTGCCTTGACGAGCTGCCCCTGGCTCACTTTCCACGTGCTCTCCACGGCTGCTGGGAAGTTGTCCGTTGCGCGCGCCAGGTGCTCGAGCCCAAAGAAAACCGACAGACCGGCAACTACGGCGATGCGAGCGCTGAGCGCGGTCAGGAGCCGACGAACGATGAACTTGTCGTATCCGTGACCCATCGTCGCCTCCGCCGTCAGAGATAGAGGTGATACTGCGCCAGCAGCATCTGCGCCGAGTTGTGGATCCCAGGTCCCGCGATCGACTGAAAGACGCCGTCGATGCGAATATCCATGTGGCTGAAGAAGAACCAATCGAACGACACCCAGCCGGAGTACGAAGCGCCGTAGCCTCGCGGTCCGAAGTCGCCGGCTTCACCGAGGAGCTGGTAGTGAATGCCCTGCCACGGTTCGATGTCCGCTTGCAGCATGGCCTGCGTGCCCGCGGATCGCGGCTGGTCCTTCGGCGAGTCGAGGATGTAGTCGACCTCGCTCAACAGGACCAAGGGCTTCCACGGTGAAGCCCAGCGCGCGAAGAGGCCATGCGCGTGCCGGAACATCGGCGTGAGCGACGACGGATCGAGCGACACGTGCGCGATGCGGCTGCTCAAGCCCGCGGCGATGGACGTCGCCGGCGCCCACTCGACGTAACCGGTGTAGCCGCGCTCGCGGTAGTCGTCGGGGCGGAGCTGGAAGTTGCCGAGGATGCCCAGGATCTCGGCGCGCAGGTTCTTGCCGGAGTAGCTGAAGGCGATCCCGTCTTGCTGCTCGTCGTCGATGTTCGTGCGCGTCGCGGTGCGGATCGTGAGCGTGTGCAGCACGTCGCGGATGCCGAAAGGCAGATTCATGCGTCCCGCGCGGAGGAGCATCGTCCCCTCTTCGTCGAAGCGATAGCCGACCCAGTGGTAGCGCGAGACGAGGTTCTCCTTCGTACCCGTCGTGATCGCCGCGTAGAGAGCGCCCTCGGGCTCGTAGCCGATGCTGCCCGACGCGACCCAGTGACCCGCGTTGATGCTCGCGTTCAGATCCTGCTGCATGTAGACGATCTGATTTTGCAGCGGCGCGTCGCCGAGGCGCGTGGTCATCGACATGATGCGCCACGTGCCCCCGAGGTCCAGCCAATCCGGCAGCGGCAGCGCACCCCAGAGGAACTTCGCGCCCGCGCCGGGCTCCGCGGCTTCGTCCGTCGCGTGCTCACCGTACTGGGTGCGGAGGAGCACCTCGCCCATCGCGCGACCGTACGCGGTGAGCGGCCCGCCGCCGGACGGATCGACGTGGCACTGCGCGCACGCGGTGTAGTCGTGACGAATCATCCAGGGGTACGCGCGTGCCCGCGGCGAGAGCAGCGAAACCAGCGCGAAAACCGCTACCAGGAAGATGTGCCGGCGGACGGACGGTACATCGCCGAGCAAGCTTCGGAGCCGCCGCCGGCGTCCTCTATGCGTGTCGCTGTTCATCTGCAAGCAGCCGGCGTCCGGGATAACGTGCGCGTGATTACCCTCCCCGCGTGCGCACCGTCAACGCGGTTCGATGGCCGAATCGATCGATCGCGCGATGTCACTCGGACGCTCACACGCGTGCGCGCCCCGCAATCGCTCGGTCACCTCATCGTCACGTTGCCGCACATGAACGAAACGAGCCGTCACAAATACGTTTCAACAACCCAGAACCAACCCAAACCGCGTCAGCGTCGCAGTAGCGCCGTGTAGCGCTTGTCCGTCAGCGTGCGAAGGAACGCGACGATCGCGTCGATTTCCGCGTCGTCGAGCGCGGGCGCGTCGCCCAGCTTGCGGTTATAGGGCGGCATGCCCACGTTTACTTGCCGGCGATAGTCCTTCGGCACCGAATCGAAGACGACACCGGATTTGTACCAGCGGCGCGGATCCGTGGTGCGGGTCGCGTAGAACGCGACGACGTCGCGCAGGCTCGTGAACGCGCCGTTGTGCATGAACGATTGCCGCACTGCCACGTTGCGGAGAGACGGCGTCCGGAAATTGACGCAGAACATCGGATCGTTCGTCGGCGTCGCGCGATCCTGCCGCTCGCAGAGGCCGAGATCCGGCTTGGCCGCCCGCGGGACACGGGCATTGTTGGGCGGCGCCACGGCGTCGTAGCCGTAGTCGGTGAAGAGCGAGCTCTGCGGCTCGCGCGCCGTTTCGTCGACCAGATGGCACTGGGCGCAAGCGCCCTTCGCGTCGTCCTTGAAGAGCCGTAGGCCCTCCGCTTCCAGCGGCGTGAACGACTCTTCGCCGCGAACGACGCCGTCGAACTTCGACGTGAACGGCGCCATCGCCTCCGACGTCAGATAGGCTTCGAGCGCCGCACCGACGGCGGCGAGCGCCGTCTCCGGCGCCTCGAGCGCATCGCCGAACGCGCCGCGAAACGCGGCGGCGTACGGCCCCGCCTCGATCTTCTCGGCGACGAGCGCGCCGTCGCGGCCGTTCATCTCGTCGGGGTTCAAGAGCGGTTGCCGCGCGAGCTCGGTGATGGTGTCGACGCGGCCGTCCCAGAAGAAGCCGCCCACCGCCGTCGATTGCGGATCGTCCCCCTCCTGGGCAAATCGGAAGCTCGGAACGAACTTCAAGTAGAGCAGCGACGGCGTGGCCCGCCTCGCGTAGTGACCGGGCCTACTACCGCGCGCGACGCCGAGGCTCGAGCCGTTGTTGGAGGCGAAAGCACGCTCCGGATCGTGGCAGCTCGCGCAGCTCGTCCCCTGCGGCTCCGATAGCGAGCGATCGAAGAAAATGGCTCTACCGAGCTCGGCGCGCGATGGCCCTTCCGCGCGCGCCGTCGCGACGAGCACGAGGCACACCGATACGCCGGTGACGATGGTGAGCAAGCTTCGACGAAGCATGGTGCTAGGGCGCGCGCGCAGCATGAGTCGTCGCGAGCCACGCTTCAAGCTGGGTCACGTCGGCACCGTCGCACGCCGAGAGCACGACCACGTGCGCGTACGAAAATCGGAGGCGTGCTTCCGGAAACCGCACGGTGCGCGCTCGGTTGCGCGCGAGGCATCGCGAATTTCAGCGGTTTTGACGCGGTCGGATCCGCACGTGCCGCCCAGTCGCGGTGTCGACCGACCGGCAAGGACTTTGCTGTTGGCACTCCGACGAGGAACAACGATGCGAACCAGCCGAGCCCGATTCTTCTATTGTGCACTGACCTGCCTGGCGACCGCAGCGACGGCGTGCTCTTCCGATCACGGCGTCGCCGCCGAGGGCGCGCCGGAAGGCGCCACCGGTAAGCTCGACGTCGCTCTGGACATCGCTCCGGGCGTGACGCTCACCACTGTTTCGTATTCGATAACCGGACCGAGCAGCTTCTCGAAGACGGGCTCCTTCGACGTCACCAACAGCACCACGATCACCGCGACCATCGGCCCGATCCCCGCGGCGACGGGGTACACGGTGACGCTCTCTACGACCGCCGGCGCAACCTGCAGCGGCTCGGCGAATTTCGATATCACGGCGCACCAGACGACGCCGGTCACGGTGCACATGTCCTGCAAGGTCGCGTCCACGAACGGCAGCGTGCAGGTCAACGGCGCGCTGAACGTCTGCCCGCAGCTCGACGGCGTGCAGGCGACGCCGAGCGAGGTGCTCGTCTCCGGCTCCGTGGGGCTCTCCGCCACCGCGCACGACAGCGACAACGGTCCGTCGCCGCTCACGTACGCCTGGACGTCGGACTCCGGCACCTTCACCGACGCGACCGCCGCGAACACGCGCTTTACTTGCACGGCGCCCGGCACCGCGAACGTCACCGTGACGGTGTCCGACGGCGATGCGTCCGCGAACTGCCCCGCGACGAGCACCGTTCAGGTCACCTGCACCGGCCGCACGGCGAGCACGTCCTGCCAGCTCGGCAACGGCGCCGGCTCGATCCAGCACGTCATCTACCTTCAGTTCGACAACACGCACCTGACGCGCGATCGGACGTCGGTGCCGTCGGATCTCGAGCAGATGCCGAACCTTCTGAACTTCATTCGGAACAACGGCACGATGATGGCGAACGATCACACCATTTTGATTTCGCACACCGCCGGCGGCTTCCTTTCGAGCTTTACCGGCGTGTACCCCGATCGCCACGGGCAGACGGTGACCAACAGCTACGAGCGGACCACCAGCACCGGGACGTTCACGTTCCCGAGCTCGTTCGCGTACTGGACGGATCCGGTGAGCGGAACCATCCCCAACATGGTCACGCCGGACGGCTCGAACGCACCGGCGCCGTGGGTGCACTTCACCCGCGCGGGCTGCGACTTCGGCGCGGTGGCGGGGGCGAACATCGTCCTCGAGAACACCGGCACCACCGCGACCGGCGACATGACCAAGGTGTTCGGGATGGGCTCGCCGCAATACAACGAAGCGGTGACGTCGAACGGCGCGTCGTCCGGCACCGCTGCCCGCAACCTGGCGCAGACCGACTTCGTCGGCTTGGCGGTGCACTGCGCGCAGGGCTCTTCGATGTGCGCGAACGGCGAGGCCGACCTGCTCCCGCAGGAGCCCGGCGGCTACAGCGGGTTCAACGGTCTCTTCGGCGCGCAGCAGATCGACCCGATCCTCACCGGCCAAGCCGCGAGCGTGCCGCTCACGGACATGCTCGGAAACCCGATCACCGATCCGTTCGGACAGCCCGGCTTCCCCGGCTTCGACGGCATGGAAGCCGCGGTAACCCTCGCCTACGTCGCGAAGATGCAGGAGCACGGCATCCCGGTGACGTACGGGTACATCTCGGACGCACACGATTTCCACGGCGTCGCCGGCAACGCGCACGTCGCGTACGGCCCCGGCGCTCCGGGCTACGAGCAGCAGCTGCACGACTACGACACGGCGTTCGGCAACTTCTTCACCGAGCTCGCCGCGCACGGCATCGACAAGTCGAACACGCTGTTCATCATCACCGTGGACGAGGGCGATCACTTCGCCGGCGGCACGCCGACGCCCGCCAACTGCGACGGCGTCACGACCCCCTGCGACTGGACGACGAACAACCAGGTCGGCGAGATCAACACCAACATCGACACCCTGGTGCAGCACCAGTTCCCGGCGCTGTACTCGCAGTTCCTCGCGAGCGGCGCGCCGGATAACTTCACGGTGCACGGCGACTCCGCTCCGACGTTCTATCTCGCGAAGCGCGGCTCGGGACCGCTCGGACAGACGGACCCCGACACCCGCAACTTCGAGCGCACGATCGCCGGGCTGACGGCCGTCAACCCGTACACGGGGAACACGGATACGGTGCTCGCGCAGATGGCCGATCAGACGGGCATGAAGGCGATGCACATGTTCACGACCGGCGACCCCGTGCGTAACCCGACGTTCGTCTTCTTCGCCGACGCGAACTACTTCATCACCGACTACCCGAGCTCGACGTGCGAGACGTGCATCGGCAACGCCTACGCCTGGAATCACGGCGACATCCAGAGAGAGATCGGTCAGACGTGGATCGGCTTCGTGGGCCCCGGCGTCGCGTCGCAGCCCGACCAGACAATTTTCACGGATCACACGGACGTGCGTCCGACCATCGACGCGCTCGTCGGCGTGCGGACCACGTATCAGGCGGACGGCCGGGTCATCACCCAGGCCCTCGTCAACGCCGCCGTGCCGCCCGCGATCGCCGCCGACAAGACGACCGCGGAGTCGCTGGGCGACTATTACAAGCGCATCAACGCGCCCTTCGGTCAGTTCTCGATGGACATGGCGACCACCTCGACGAAGGCGTTGCGGGGGTCGGACTCCGGCGACGCGACGTACACGTCGAAGGAAGCGTCCATCGCGAGCCTCACGGCCCAGCGCGATGCGCTCGCCGCGCAGATCCGCGGAGTGCTCGACAACGCGGAGTTCGCCGGCATGCCGATCGACGCGACGCAGGCGGCGAGCTTCATCAGCCAGGCAACCGCGCTGCTCTCGGCGGCGGACGCTCTGGCAGCGGCGCCGTGATCTGGTTATAGGGTGAAGGCGCGCGCGACCCACTGCGCGCGCCGTCTCGTTCCATGCACCGTATTCGCTCGCCGCGTGCTCTCGGGATATTCGCGCTGGCTCCGCTCTTCGCGGTGGTTGCCTGCCACGAGGCAAACGGCGACGCCACGGACGACTCCGCCGTCGTCGCGACCGTCGGCGACGCGAAGATCACCGCTCGCGAGCTCCAGCAAATAGTGAACGAGAAGCACCCCTTCTTGCGGGCACGCTACGCGAATCGCGACAAGCTGAAGGAGCTCCTCGACGAGACGGTGCGCTTCGAGACGCTCGCCCAGGAGGCCGAGCGCCGCGGCTACGACAAGGACCCCGACGTGGTGCGCGCGATGAAGCAGCAGATGGTCGCGAAGTTGATGCAGAAGGACTTCGAGACGAAGCAGGGACCGGGTTCGGTGTCCGACGCCGACATCGCCCGCTACTATTCGGAGCACGCCACGGAGTTCAACAGCCCCGAATCGGTGAGGGTGAGCGAGATCTTCACGCGCGACGAAACGAAGGCGAAGAAGGCCTTCGCGGAGGCCAAGGCGCACGCCGGCCCCGCGGGCGCGGACGTGCGAGCGTTCCGCGACCTCGTCGCGACATACTCGGAAGACGAAGCGACGAAGTCGCAGGGCGGCGACCTCGGCTTCGTGTCACACGGCACGACGAATGTTCCAAAGCCGATCATCGACGCGGCGTTCGCGCTGACGTCCGTCGGCGACGTCTCCGAGCCGGTCGGCGTGAACGGCGGGTGGGCCGTCCTGCTCTTGACTCAAAGGCGCGCTGGCGTCGCACGGACGCTCGACGACGCGAAGAACGACATCCGCCAGCGCCTCTTCCGCGACAATCACGACAAGGCCTTGGTAGCGTTCGTGAACGACCTCGAGAAGAAGGCCGGCGTCCAGACGAAAGAAGAAAACCTCGACAAGGTGCACGTGGCGCCGAGCGACCGCGCCCAGCCGATGGCGCGGGGCGGCAGTCCCACTCCATCGGGCCACGGCGGAGAGAGGGAGAGGGAGAGGGATTGAACAGGAAGACGGAAGGGCGGAAGGGAATTTTTCCCAAACCCCCTTCCGATCTTCCGTCTTCCTGTTCAATCCCTCCGAGGCTGGGTTCTCGGTATTCGAAGATCCGCTTGCGGCTTGCTTCGAATTTGTTAGAAGAATCGCGTGCCGTCGAAACTCGAACGACGCGCCGAGCAGCTGAGCGCGCTCGGACATCCCGTACGTCTCGCGATCCTGCGCTTCGTCGTCCAGGGCGGCGACGAAGGCACGTCGGCCGGCGATATCCAGTCGCACGTGGACATGCCGGCTTCGACGCTGAGCCATCACCTCAAGCGGCTCGTGGACGCCGGCTTGCTCAAGACGCGCGGCGAGGGCACGTTCAACTACTACTCCGCCGAGTACGGCGCGCTGCGCGCCCTCACCGACTATCTCTGGGAAGACTGCTGCAAGCGCGGCAAGTCCAGCTGCTGCTGACCCTTTTTTTGTCCATATTGTTCGATATTTTTGGAAGGAAGAACCCATGCAGATCCTGAAGCCGCACGTCTCCCTGAACGTCTCGAACCTCGAGGCCTCGGTGGCTTTCTACGAGAAGGCCTTCGGCGTCGCGGCGACGAAGCGGCGTCCGGGTTATGCAAAGTTCGACCTGAACCAGCCTTCGCTGAACCTAACGATGAACGAAGCGCCACGCACCGGCGTGAACGCTAGCCACTTCGGTATCCAGGTCGCGAGCACCGACGACGTGATCGAGGCGAAGGCGCGCTTCGAGGCGCTCGGATTGCCGACGTCCTCCGAAGAAGACACCGCTTGCTGCTACGCCGTCCAGGACAAGGTCTGGATCGAGGATCCGGACGGCAACTCCTGGGAGATCTTCGTCGTGAAGGGCGACGCGCCAGTCGTGAAAGCCGACGCGAGCTCGTGCTGCGCGCCCGTCGGCATTTCCCGCGAGCCCGTCGCATCGCCCGGCTGTTGCGCACCGAAGACTTCCGATGTCCCCTGACCTCGGACGACGCGCAGCCGCCGAGGCGCTCGGAACGGCGTTCCTCCTGGCGGTCGTGATCGGCTCGGGCATCATGGGGGAGCGTCTCGCCGGCGGGAATGTCGCCATCGCCCTCCTCGCCAACACGCTGTCGACCGGCGCAGGCCTCGTCGCGCTCATCCTCGCGTTCGGCTCCGTTTCGGGCGCGCATCTCAACCCTGCCGTGACCTTCGCCGACGCCACACAGAGTGGCGTCGCGTGGCGCGACGTTCCCGTCTACATCCTTGCCCAGATTGGCGGAGCCTTCGTCGGCGTCGCCGTCGCGCACGTCATGTTCGGCGAGCCCGTGTTCTTCGCCTCGACGCACGTGCGCGAAGGCGCGGCTCAGTTCGTGAGCGAGTTCGTGGCCACCTTCGGTCTGCTCGCGACGATCCGGGGAACGGCGCGGACGCGACCCGCCGCGGTGCCGTTCGCCGCCGGCGCGTACGTCACGTCGGCGTATTGGTTCACTTCGTCGACGTCGTTCGCGAACCCCGCGGTGACGCTCGCTCGAGCAGCCAGCGACACATTTACCGGCATCCGCCCCGCGGACGTCCCAGGCTTCGTCGTTGCACAGTTTCTCGGGGCGATCGCGGCGACCTTGGTCTTCTCGTGGCTCGTCCCGAGCTTGCCGAGAGTCGCGGGGCGAGTGGTCGAACAGCGAAAGGTGGCGCAGAACCAGGAAGACGTCGCATGACGAGCGCCGACGGCATCCTTTTTCTCTGCGTGGCGAACTCCGCGCGCAGCCAAATGGCGGAAGGGCTGGGACGCGTGATTTTCGCGGATCGCGTGCCCGTCCAGAGCGCCGGCAGCGCGCCTTCGGCGGTCAACCCGTACGCGATCGAGGTCATGCGCGAAATCGGCGTCGATCTCACGGCGCACCACTCCAAATCCGTGCAGACCATCGACCCCGCGACCGTGAGCACCGTGATCACCCTCTGCGCCGAGGAGGTCTGCCCGATATTCTGGGGGAAAGCACGGCGGCTGCACTGGCCGATTCCGGATCCGGCGAGCAAGGACGCGACCATTCCTCGCGAGGAGCTGCTCCGGCGGTTCCGAAGGGCGCGGGACACCATTCGCGAAATGCTGGAACGATTTGCAGAGGAGAACGCCGAGGGCTGATTCACCCGCATTCACGGCGTCGGCGCGAGCGCCACGCCGCGGAATGCGACGTTGTTCGCGGCCGTCGCCAGCACCGTCGGGGCGCCGGCGAAGGCGCCGTCGTAGCCGCTCGCATCGATCAGCGATACGAGCTCGCCGCCGCCGGAGGCGCCCGAGCCGCCCTTGCGCACCGCGTACAGCTGTACCGCGCCGCTCGACACCGAAGCGGTCACGCCGCGGTAGCCGTCGGCGGCGACACCGACCGTACCGTTGGACACCCAGCTCCCACCGACGAGCGAGTACTTGGTGAGCCCGATGCCGTCGTCGGCGACGTACAGGGTGTCGAGACCGGCAACGCTAGTGGTCAGATCTGCGAAGAAGAAGCCGTACGGGCTCCCGGTCGACGTGGCGAAGCCGGGGATATTCACGATCGTCTGGCCGCTGGTCGTGGGCGTGCCGGAGCCGACCGCGCCGAGGCGGATCGCGCTGCCCGATGAATCGGACACGAAGAGCTGGGCACCGAAGACGTTCGCCTGACGAATGTTCGTGACCGTCGTGCTGAGCTGGGTCGAGCTCGACGCACCGAAGGTGAAGTAGCGGATGCCGCCGCTGGCGCCGCCGAACCATAGGTCGGTTCCATTGGTGCTGGTCACCGTTCGCGGGTTGTTGCCGCCTATCGCGCTGTCGGTGAGCGCGGTCGTGGTGTCGAGGGTTCCGCTCGCGTCGAGGCGTCCAATCGTCCGCGGTACGCTGGACGTCGCGCTGCCGGTCAGGGACGAACCAGCCGGGATCGACGAATCATAGCCCGTCATCAGGACGTACTTGCCGTCGGCGGAGTTCGAGATGAGCCCCTCGGACGTCGCCGTGCCGCTGGCGACGAGACGATGGCTGCTGCCGTTGGTCGACGTCGGGGCGGAGATCGTCCGCACGAGCGTCCCCGTCGAGGAGAATTCGTCGAGGAACACCGGGTTACCGGTATTCACCAGGCTGCTGCTCCCGTCGCCGACTCGATACAGGACCACCGCAGCCGTCGGCCCGCCGCCACCCGTACCGCCGGTGCTCGTCGTACCGCCGGTGCTCGTCGTACCGCCCGTGCTCGTCGTGCCGCCCGTGCTCGTCGTGCCGCCCGTGCTCGTCGTGCCGCCCGTGCTCGTCGTGCCGCCGCTACCGGTGGCTCCGCCACTGCCCCCTGCCGTCGAGCACGATACCGTCGCCGTTACCGAATCATTGCAGGTCGGAGACGGATCGCCGTCCGACACCGACATGGTGAGGGTGACGAGGCCCGCCGTCGTGCAGGTGAACACCGGGTTCGGCGACGCCGGATCGCTCAGAGTGCCGCTCGAGGCGATCCATTGGTAGGTGAGCGGCGAGGGCCCCGAGTCGAGATCGTGCGCGTGCCCCGTGAGCTCTATCGTCGAACCCACGAGCACCTCGGACGGGGTCGCGTCGATTCCATCCGGGATCGCGCAGACGTTGAGCACGCCGTTGACGAGCACGCTACCGGTGTGCGCGGTCTCGCGGCAGATCAGCCGAACATTGGCCGGAGTGGTGTGACCCGCCGTGATGTCGAACGTCGCCGAGCCGCTGCAGCTCGCGTTACCCTCCGCCGACGTCGCCGTGAGGCCGATGCTGTACCCCGTGGCGACGGGGATGGGGCTGATCGTGGCCGTGATGCTCGTGCTCCCGCTCACGTCGATCGTTCCGGTCTTCATGAAGGCGTTGGGACCGGTGATCGTGTAGGAGACGGTGTCGAGCGTCGTCCCTGGATCGAGCTGCAGCGCGAGGCCGAGCGTGCCGTCGTTGCCGCCGAGGGAAGCGTGGCTCGCGTCCGTATCGCTGCTGCTGCAACCGATGGCGTTGAAGCCGCCGACGAGCGCGGTCACCGAGCAGAAGGCGACGATGGTCCTGGAGGTCTTGATCTTGAGCACGTTCATTTTCCTTTGGGCCGAGGTGAACGACTGCAAGCGGAGCGCCAGCTCGGGACGCGCCTCATTTCACCGGCAATGCGCCGCGATCGGCGGTCGACAGCGCCCGACCCTTCCGAAATCCGGAGAGCAGCGACCGACTTTCATGCGCCTTCACGTAAGGAGCACCGCCCGATCCGATGAATGCGACGAACGCGTACAGCACCCCTGGGATCGCGTACGACATCGCCGGGGGAACGACGAACGCCTCGAAGATCATTCTAACGAAGGACTGCGTGCTCGAGTCGAGCGCTACGGCGCCCACTCGTTCGCTCGAGAGAGCCAGCAGCATCGGTAGAGCGATCGAGAAGCCGAAATAGACCTGCACCAGCGCGAACCCGACGGCGGCCGCGACCCAGGATCTTCGTCGATGAAGGGGCCACGCGAGCACGAGCGCGACGAATGTCACCGTCGGCACGTAGCCCACGGCCCGAAGGTTCAGCCCGAAGTGCGTCGTGGCTTGCGTGGACACCGACGACACCGCCGCGATCGCGTGCCAGAGCGGGTACGGCTTACCCGCCAGCAACGCCTCGGCGCCCGGCGCGAACTGGACGACCGCGTCCGCGCCGAACGTCACGCCGTCGGTGAGGGCGTTGAAGACCGCGCAGCAAGCGGACGCGTACAGCGACCCGAGCCGCGGCCACGGCGCGAGGCACGCAAGCAAGAAGACGACGCCGAGCGCCGCCGCGCGCTTCGCCGAACCGTCACGTCGCAGCATTGGCGGAAGCGGGCTCCGAGGATCGAGCGGAGCGCGCCCAGATCAAGAAGAAGGTGCCGGCGAGGAGCACGAGGATCAATGGAAAGAGCTCGCGATGGGCGAACTCGAAGGCGCGAGGCGCCGATGAACCGATGAAGTAAAGAGCGCAGATCCGCGAGATGTTCGCGACCATCACGAGGGCGAGCCCGGCGAGGACACCGGCCGCGCGCCGCGCGAGGCTCGCCGGGAACGACACGACCGCCGCGGCGAGCAAGATGTTGACGTCCATGGCGTCACAATCTTTGACGATGCTGAGCGAGTACCGGCCGAAGATCTCCGCGCCGCTCACCCGAACTCCCGGATCGAACAACCGCACGACCGCGCCCGCGGCGCTGGCATAAGCCTCCAGGTAACGCGCGATGAAGGCGTGAATGCCCGCCTCGGGCGAGTACGGAAACGCGTAGAGCGACGAGAGCACGCCGGCGATCACCGCGAATCGCAACAAGAACGCCCCCTCGGCGCGCCGCCACCAAGCAGCGTACCGCGCCGGGGTAGCGGACGTGTCCATGTGCTCCCGTTCGAGACTCACGCCACGCGTCGTCGAGGACGAGCCGCTCCGCGGAGCATCACCATGCCGGACGCGGCGATCAGGACTCCGAGCGCAAGGCTCGCCCCGGGCGGCACGGGAACCGCAGGCGATTCCTTGCAGTCCATCGGCACCGTGACGGTGGACATCGCCGTCGAGGCGACGTCGAAGGTCGCTGTTCCCGTGCACGTCAACACGAGGCCCTTCGAGCTGCTCGCGTTCAGCGTCGCCTGATATCCGGTTCCGAAGGGGATACCGCCGACGATCACGCTGACGGACGTCGCCTGCGCAACGTCGATGGGCCCGTTCGCCGTGAAGTTGTTACCGGTGATCTGGTAACTTCCGCTGTCGACGGTGGCGCTACCGAGCTGAAGATCGAACCCGATGGTGCCGAAGCCCGCGGCGGCCGCGGTCGTGGGCGAAGCTTGGAACGCGTTCGTGCCGGACCCTTCGCCGGTGGCGGTAGCTTTGTGTTCGGAAGCCTTTGGCGCGACCGGCTCTTTCTCGCCCGAAGGCCCGCCGTCGGGCGAACCGCAAGCGGACAAAAGTGCGAGGGCGGCGCTCGCGGCGAGCGCGATCCGGCGTGCTCCACGGGGCAGACGCGGCAGCGAGGATTCGAATTCCGAGGTTCGTCGTGTCATGGGGACTCTTCGAAGCAGACCGGGAGAGCGCGGGCGAGTTGAGTCGGGCGTTTGAATCAAGGCGAGCACATCAGCGTGACCGACGACGAATCGTTGCAGGCCGGATCGCCGTCGGAGACGCTGATGCTGATGCTGACGTTTCCGGCGCTCGTGCACGTGAAGGTCAGGTTCGGGGTCGTCTGGCCGTTGATCGCGTGCCCGTTCGCGAGCCACTGATACGAAA
Source organism: Polyangiaceae bacterium (assembly GCA_035547195.1). Classification (GTDB taxonomy): domain Bacteria; phylum Myxococcota_A; class Polyangia; order Polyangiales; family Polyangiaceae; genus DASZVB01. The sequence goes on along the minus strand of DASZVB010000023.1, from coordinate 31,320 downwards.
GCGGGTTCGGACCATCGTCGGAGTCGTGCGCCGTCGCGGTGAGACTCATGCGCCCGCCGACACGCGTCTCGGTTGGCAGCGCCTGCAGCGCGTCCACGACGGGACAGACGTTCGTCGTCCCGGTGATCTGCACCGCCCCGGTCGGAACTCCGCAGGTGAGATGAACGACGACCGTCGTCGAGCCGTCCGCGGGCGCGTCGAATTCCGTCATGCCCATGCAAACGGTCATGTTGTCGCTAGCCGTCGCGGCGAGATCGATCACGAAGCCGTCGTCCGGCGGGAGCCCTGCGAGCGGCACCGCGACGTCCGGGCTGTCGCCGACCGAGACGGTCCCGGCGCTGCTGAAGCCGTCGGGATTCGTGACGCGATAGGTTGCGCTCGTCACCGTCACGCCGGGAGCTACTTCGAGCGCCTGCCCGGCGGCGCCAGCGCTGCGCTCGTCTCCGCCCGAACCGCCCTGCCCGCACGCCGTGAGCGCGAGGGCGGAGCAGCCCAACCCAATCCATCCAATGAGGCGAGTCACGATGGTGAGGTCAGGAGCAATGAGCGTACCGCCGCCCAATCAGCGTCCGTGCCGCGATTGCGTGCCGGACGCCTCCGGAATTCGAAATTGTTGTTCGAGATTCGAATGGTGCAGGGCAACGGCATCCACGCGGGCGAACCCAAGGGGCACGAAACGCGGCCGCGCGCTGGTCGGGTGCGATCCGGCGTGAACAACCGGGCGTGGCATCGACGAAATCCGGCGGCCGCTTTCCGGTTTCCGGATGGGAGTCGGAGGACGAGATTGCGATCCGCGAAAAACACCCCGAGTTCCTCGCGCCTGGCGACCGCGGCACGGATGGCGCGATCCTTGTATTTCTCCCCGCCCGGCGTCGCTGGCAGATGGTGGTCAAACACGTCCGCCGCGACGCGCCCCCCGGAGGCCAATCGTGCGAAGACTGCTCGGCAGAGTTTACTTCTTGACGTTCCTCGCGACGGGTGCCTCCGGCGCCGTGACGGGCTGCTATGGCGACGGGGCGTCCGCCCCTTCGACTTCGGCGGAGACCACTGCAAAAGCGGAAAAGGCGAGCACCGGCTCGCTCGCAGTCGATCTCGTCGTCGTTGGCGGCGTCGGCGTCGACAGCGTGAGCTACACGATCACCGGTCCAGGTTCGTTCACCAAGACGGGCAGCATCGACGCGAGCGCCTCGCAGACACTCTCCGCGCAGATCGGCGGACTCCCCGCGGCGACCGGTTACTCGATTGCGCTCTCCGCCACGGCGACGGACGGAGTCACGACCTGTTCCGGTTCCCAGAGCTTCGACGTGACGGCGCACGCCACGTCGAACGCGACCGTCGCGCTCGACTGCCACGAGCCGCCGAAGAAGGGCTCGGTTCTCTTCGAGGGAGTCGCGAACATCTGTCCGGTAGTCGATTCCGTCAGCGGAATGCCGAACATCAGCGAGCAAGGCATGACCGTGATGCTCGACGCCGCGGCGCACGATTCGGACGACGGCCCCTCGCCCCTCACCTACCGCTGGTCGGCGACGTCCGGCACGTTGAGCACGGGAAGCGGTGCGTCGACGATGCTGACGTGCACCGATCCCGTCCTGGTGACGATCACCGTATCGGTGTCCGACGGCGACCCGAACCCGACGTGTGCGGCGAGCATGACGACGGTCGTCAGCTGCATTCCGAGCGACTCGCCGGACGGTGGCTGAGGCGCTCCACGCGCGGAGCGAAGCTCAGCTCTCCACGAACGCGCGCTCGACGACGTAGTCACCCGGCTCGCGATTGCTTCCCTCCGAAAAGCCGCGCTGTTCGAGGATGTTCACGGTGTCGCGCAGCATCGCGGGGCTGCCGCAGATCATGACGCGGTCGTCGCGCGGGTCGAGCGCGGGCAAGCCGAGATCCGCCTCGAGCTTGCCGCTCTCGATCAGATGCGTGATGCGACCCCGACGCTCGAACGCTTCTCGCGTCACCGTCGGATAGTAGAGGAGCTTCCGCCGAGCGTCGTCCCCGACGAGCTCGTCGCGAGGGAGCTCGCCGCGGATGTAGCTCGAGTAGCCGAGCTCGCTCGTCGTGCGGACGCCGTGCACCACCACGACGTGGTCGAATCGCTCGTAGACTTCGGGATCCCGGATGATGCTCATGAACGGCGCCAGCCCAGTCCCGGTTCCGAGCAGATAAAGGCGCTTTCCGGCGGAGAGATTTCCGAGCACCAGCGTGCCGGTCGGCTTGCGCCCGACGAGCACGCGATCGCCCGGTTCGATGCGCGACAGGCGCGACGTGAGCGGACCGTCGGGGACCTTGATGCTGTAGAACTCCAGGTGGTCGGCGTAGTGCGCGCTCGCCAGGCTGTACGCGCGCAGCAGCGGACGCCCCTCGATCTCGAGCCCCATCATGACGAAGTGACCGCTCCGGAAGCGCAGGCCCGGGTTTCGCGTCGTCGTGAAGCTGAAGAGCGTGTCGTTCCAGTGATGGACGCTCAGGACCTTTTCTTCGCAGAGATGGCTCATCGGGAAGCTCGCTTTCGTTCTCGCGAGATTGTTTTAGCGTCGGAATATCCATCGGTAAAGCGGGATATTCTGATATATTCGTTCGGGATTACCGATATGCGCTTCACGCTCCGCCAGCTCGAAGTGTTCCTCGCGGTCGCGCGCATCGAGAGCGTCAGCCGCGCCGGCAAAGAGCTCGGCATGTCGCAGTCGGCCGTCAGCTCGTCGCTCTCCGATCTGGAAGGGCAGCTCGGGGTGCCGCTGTTCGACCGCGCCGGCAAGAAGCTGCGCCTGAGCGACACGGGGCGCTCGATGCGCGCGCGGGCAGAAGGGCTGTGGCAAGCGGCGCGGGATCTGGACGCCGCCTTCGGCGCTCACGACGCCGCGACGGTGCGGCTCGGCGCGACGTTGACCATCGGGAATTATCTGGTGCCTCCTCTGGTCGCGCAGTTCTTGCGCGCGTCCGCCGGCTCGAGGGTGACGCTCGACATCGCCAACACCGAAGAGATCGCGCGGAGGGTGGAAAACTTCGAGATCGACGTCGGGTTGATCGAAGGCGAGCTCTCGCGGGAAGAGCTGCGCGTCACGGCGTGGCGAGAAGACGAGCTCGTCGTCTTCTCGGCGCCGGACCATCCGCTCGCGAAGAAGCGCGCGCTCACCGACTCGGATCTGATCCGCGCGGCTTGGGTCCTTCGCGAGCGGGGGTCGGGCACGCGCCAGGCATTCGATCGCGCGCTCGCGGGCCTCTTGCCGAATTTGAACGTCGTCCTCGAGCTGACCCAGACCGAGGCCATCCGCGGCGCCGTCGCCGCCGGGCTCGGGCTCGGCTGCGTCTCCCGGATCGCCCTCGCCGATTCCTTTCGTTCGAGGGCGCTGGTGCCCTTGCGCGTGCCAGGCAGGAGCTTCCGACGTCAGCTCTACGTGGTGCTACACCGGCGCAAATTCATCGGGACCGCCCTGCGAAAGTTTCTGACGATCTGCGGCGAGCACGACGGCGAAGCAGGGTGAGCACGATGGCGGAGCGCGCCGGCGTTATATTCCCCTCATGATCCGCGCGACCTTCTCGTACCTGTCGGCCCCCTCGGCGCATTTCGACTTCGACTACTACGTCGATCGCCACGTCCCGCTCGCGCGGCGCCTGCTCGAGCCGGTGCGCATCGAGGTGGATCGCTGCGTCTCCGCGGAGGAACGCGGGAGCGCGCCCCGCGCGGTGTGCGTCGCGCACCTCTACTTCGCGACGCTCGACGACTACTACCGTGGACTCGAGACCCACGGAGACGCGCTCGGCCGTGACGTCCCGAACTACACGAACGCCGAGCTCGAGGTCCTCGTGAGCGAGATCCTCGGCTGAGCCTCGCCCCCGACCGACGTTCGCCCCTTACTGGCATGCGCCCCCTGCCGGCGAGCCATCCGGGAGACTTCTGCATCCGGATTTGGGCACGCATGATGCTCCAGCGATCGAGCGGAGGTCACAGAGATGATCAGCGTCAAAGCGATCGCCGTCCTCGCGCTCGATGCAGCCGGCGGATTCGCCGGCGCGACCGCGGTTTACCTGGCGACGCATCCGGGCGTCTTCATCGGCCGAACAGAAGGCCACGTGGCGACGCTGCTGAAAGTCGCCCCGAGGCGAGCCGCCGTGCGAGTCGTGCCTGCCCCAGCGCATCTCGTGAAGCTCGAGCCCGTGATGATCACGACGGAGCTCGGTCACGAGAATGAACACGCCGCGGCGTCGACGATCGACGACCGCGGCAATACTGCTTCGAATGACGTCCCCTGTTCGGGCTGGCGAGAGCTCGCGGCGGGACCGGAAGGGCATCGGGCTCGCATGCTTTGTCCACACTGAGGCTTCTCAGCCGTAGCGAGATTCGGTAAACGCCAGGCCATGAGGCGCTCGGCATCGATCTCGCTGTCCATGGTTCTCCTTTTGCTTCCGGTCGCGTGCCAGCGCCCCGCGGAGGCGCCGCGCTCGGAAACGCACCGAAGAAACGACGATCTTCCGCCGATGCTGCCGGGCATCGAGAAAGAAGACCTCGTGGTCGGCACGGGGCCCGCCGTGAAGAAGGGCGATCACGTCAGCGTCCACTACACTGGTCGGCTACTGGACGGCACCCAGTTCGACAGCTCGCTCGACCGGGGCGTGCCGTTCGAATTCGTGGTCGGCGACAAGCAAGTCATCGAAGGGTGGGACGACGGCGTCGTCGGCATGAAGAAGGGCGGCAAGCGAAAGCTCACGATCCCGCCACACCTCGCGTACGGGAAGACGGGGTCGCCGCCGAAGATCGGCCCCGACGCGACGCTCGTGTTCGAGATCGAGCTCCTCGACATCGTCCCGGCCGGAACTTGAGTCGAAAGGCAACGAGGCGCCTTTGCGCGCCGACGCCGACGCGCACGATCCACGACATCGAGCGCGCGATCGTCCTCGGCGGTTCGGTCGGGGCGAATCGCGCGCGACGCGTCCGCTCGTGACCGCGCTCGCGCCTCGGCGTGTGTGACGGGGATCGAGACGTCGAGCGCGATGTAGGCGATCACCTCGTCCCCGTCGCTTCGCGACGACGCGTTCCGGCCGAACTCGGCGCGCGCACGACGCGAGAGGAAAAGAGCGTCGGATTCGGCCGCTCTTGGGTCGCAATGCCGCGGGCGTCGACATTCGGCCTGGCCACACGAAGGTCGCGGATCCCGCGACCTCGACGTTTTCGCCATGAATCCCCGCTCGATTCGAGGTTCGAGCGGACGACGAACCAAATGTGGCGGACGGCTGTGCTCGCTTCTTGCAGCGAGGGTCCGCCTAACTCGGCGATGCACGCTGATGTTCAAACGACAGAAACCGAAAAAATAGTTCTCGAAAAAGAGAAATAGTTCGTGCCGCGCGCAGCGCTTCACTCGGTCGAGTCGAATCAAGATCGCGGCACGACGAAGGTACAGGAGGCGGAACGATGAAATCGATTGGGTACGTCATGTTGACCAGCGGCGCCCTCGGGTGCTCGCTCCTTGCGGCCGGCGGCTGCAGCAGCTCCGGCCAGGGGACGGATTCGCCGAGCGGCTCCGACCAGGTGCAGGGCGCGCTGAACCAGATGGCTCCGTTTCCGAGCGTGATCAGTAAGACCTCGTGCTTGCGCGCGATCCGTCAGTGCGTCGACAATTCTTGCTCCAGCGAGGAGCAAGCGCTGCTCTCGGCGACGCCCTTCACGCAGCAAGCGGGTCAAGCGATCAGCGCTCTGCAGCAGTGCGCGAAGACGTCGTGCAGCAACGCTTGCATGAGCGCGGACGCGGGCGCAGGCGCAGGCGGTGCACCCGGCAGCGACGCTGGAACCGGCGGCGCGGTCTCCACCGGCGGTACGCACGACGGCGGCGCGGGCGCCGGCGGCGCGACAGCCGCGGGCGGTGCGCACGACGCGGGCACCGGCGGCACGACGAGCGCCGGTGGTACCGCGGGCACCGCCGGCACTGCAGGCACCGCCGGTACGGCGGGCAGCGGCGGCACGACGAGCGCCGGCGGAACCACCGCGACGGGTGGCACCGCGGGCGCAGCACCTGCCGCAGGCGGCACCACGGCGTGCGGCGGCACCTGGAACGCAGGCGGTGCGACGAGCGCGGGCGGTGCGACTGCCGCGGGCGGCGCAACCGCTGCCGGCGGGACGACTGCCGCGGGCGGCGCGACCGCTGCCGGCGGGACGACCGCCGCAGGCGGCACTACGGCTGCCGGCGGCGCGACCGCTGCCGGCGGGACGACTGCCGCAGGCGGCACGACGACCGATGCCGGCACGACACCCGCCGGGGGTTCGACGGGCGGCGCCATCGACCTGACGGGCACGTGGGTTTCTCACGTGACCGCGGCGGGCACGATCAGCGCTCCGGTCGTCGGATCGACGGCCGCGAACATCGACATCGTGATGCGTTTGGCCGTGACCTCGTCGGGCAGCGCCTTCAGCGGCACGCTGCAGATCTGCCGGCTCAACCCGGTCACGACGCCGAACGCCAGCGCGCTCACCGTCACGTTCACACCGGCGGTCATCGCGACGCTAGAAACCACGGTGGCGATCCCGGCGTTCACGCCCGCGATCGGCGCGGTCGTGCCGATCCCGTCGGCGACGATCCTCACCGGCGAGAACGCCGCCGGCACGGAGGTCGACTCCGACGCCGACGGCAACCCGGGCGTGACGATCCCGTCGAACGTCGGTGGGATCCTCATGCTGAACGCCTACGCCGGTCTCAGGATCAGCACTGCCCTCAACGGCACGCTGACGAATGCGACCACGATCAGCGGCACCGCTTCGTTCACGTCGACGGGCACCGTCTTCGGGTCGAACAACCCGGCCCTGACGACGGGCAACATCAACGTGACGCCGTCGTCCACGTCGATCCCGTTCACGGCGACGAAGCTCGCAGGCAACGTGCCCTGCGCGACCGTGGTCTCGATGTTCTAATCGCGGACCGCGAAGAAGCCGTGGCCCCGTCGGTACGTCCGGCGGGGCTTTGGCTTTTTGTCCTCGGCGCGGGTTAGCATGCGGCCCGGTCGCCACGTCCATTGCACGCCGGAACGACATGCAGCCCGCCGCGCCCACCGTTGCTCCGGGGACCCGCTTCGAAACGGACGTCCCGGAGCGGTTGGATCGACTGCCGTGGTCCGCCTGGCACTGGCGCGTCGTCGTCGCGCTCGGCGTCACCTGGATGCTCGACGGTCTCGAGGTCACGCTCGTCGGCGCCATCGCACCGGTCCTCCATGAGCAGGATGCGCTCGGGCTCAGCGAGGGGCAGATCGGCGCGACGGCGAGCGCGTACCTCTTCGGCGCGATCGCCGGCGCGCTCGTCTTCGGTCGCCTGACGGATCTCTTCGGACGCAAACGGCTCTTCCTGGTCACGCTGGCGCTGTATCTGTCGGCGACGGCCGCGTCGGGGCTGGCGTGGAGCTTCGCGTCGTTCGTGTTCTTCCGCGTGCTGACCGGAGCAGGCATCGGCGGCGAGTACTCCGCCGTGAACTCGGCGATCGACGAGCTCGTGCCGGCGCGCGTGCGCGGCCGGGTGGATCTGGCGATCAACAGCACCTACTGGCTCGGCACCGCCGCCGGCGCGTTGATGAGTCTCGTGGTGCTCAACGCCGGCGTGTTGCCGCACGCGATTGCCTGGCGCGCGGTGTTCGGCGTCGGCGCGGTGCTCGGCTTGTCGATCTTGCCGATTCGCCATCACGTGCCCGAGAGCCCGCGCTGGCTGCTCCTTCACGGCAGGGTCGAAGACGCGAATCGCGTCGTGCGCGACATCGAGCAACAGGTGGAACACGCGACGCGCGCGCCGCTTGCCCCGCCCCCGAGTCCGAAGACGCTCGAGGCGAAAGGGCGTGTGACGTTCACGGCGATCGCGCGCGTGCTCTTGAAGCGTCACCCGCGGCGGACGTTCCTCGGGCTCTCGCTCATGATCGCGCAGGCGTTCGCCTACAACGGCGTCTTCTTCACGTACGCGCTCGTGCTGTCGCGCTTCTACGGTATTCCCGCTTCGCGCATCGGGCTCTACCTGCTGCCGTTCGCCGCCGGCAATTTGCTCGGGCCGTTGCTGCTCGGTCATCTGTTCGACACCGTGGGGCGCCGCAAGATGATCGCGCTCACCTATTCCCTCAGCGGAGTCTTGATCGCCGTGACCGGCTATGGGCTCACGCAGGGATGGCTCACCGCGGTGACGCAGACGGTGCTGTGGTGCGTCGTGTTCTTCGTGGCGTCGGCGGCGGCGAGCTCCGCGTATTTGACGGTCAGCGAGCTCTTCCCCGTCGAGCTCCGGGGGATGGCGATCGCGCTCTTTTACGCGGTCGGAACCGCGGCGGGGGGACTCGGAGCGCCGACGCTCTTCGGGGTCCTCGTCGAGACCGGCAGCAGGGCACGAGTGTTCGTCGCTTACCTCATCGGCGCGGCGCTGATGGTGATCGCCGGGCTCGTGGCCGCGATCTTCGGCGTGCCGGCGGAGCAAAAGTCGCTGGAGGCGCTGAACGAGCTATAGAGTCCCGGGAAGTGGCCCGGCCCCCCCTTCCCCATCCGGCCCATCGTACCCAGGTTGTACCGGTGAAGCCGGACGTCCTCTCGCGCTTCCGGGGCCCCACCCGGGAGTGGTTCTCGCGCACCTTCGGCGAGCCCACGCGGGTGCAGGCGCTCGGCTGGGACGCGATCGCGCGCGGCGAGTCCGCGCTGATGCTCGCGCCGACGGGATCGGGCAAGACACTCGCCGCGTTCCTCTTCGCGCTCGATCGCTTGATGGAGCCGCGACCTTCGCCGCCGAAGCCGAAGCGCGGTCCGCGAAATCCGGAAGCGTTCGTCCGGGTCTTGTACATCTCGCCGTTGAAAGCGCTCGCCGTCGACGTGGAGAAGAACCTGCGCGCGCCGCTCGCGGGCATCACGCAAGTCGCGGAGGCGTCTTCGTCGCCGCTGCACTTGCCCACGGTTCAGATCCGCACCGGCGACACGCCCGCGAGCGACCGCGCTCGCATGGCGCGCACGCCGCCGGACATCCTCATCACGACGCCGGAATCGCTCTACCTGATCCTCACGTCGAGCGCGCGTTCGATGCTCCGAAACGTCGAGACCGTCATCGTCGACGAGATCCACACGCTGGTCGCGACGAAGCGCGGCGCGCACCTGGCCCTGTCGCTGGAACGACTGCAGGCGTTGCAGCGCGATCCGGCGCGCGCGATTCAGCGCGTCGGGCTCTCGGCGACGCAGCGTCCGCTCGACGAAGTCGCGCGCTTGCTCGGCGGCCTCGCCGGCGGCGCGCCGCGTCCGGTGACCATCGTCGACGCCGGCGAAAAGAAGAAGCTGTCGCTCCGGGTCGAAGTGCCCGACGTCGACATGGCGCGGCTCGGCGAGCTCGACGAGATGGCGAGCGGCCCCGCGGCGGGCGGCGCGCGCCGTTCGATCTGGCCGAGCTTGCATCAGCGCCTGGTGGAGCTCGTGCGCGCTCACCGCTCGACGATGATCTTCGTCAACAGCAGAAGACTCGCGGAGCGGCTCGCCGCCTCGCTGAACGACGTCGCCGGCGAAGAGATCGCGCTCGCCCATCACGGCTCCGTCGCGCGTGAAAAGCGCAGCGAGATCGAGGACCGCCTGAAGTCCGGCGCGCTCCCCGCCCTCGTCGCGACGTCGTCGCTCGAGCTCGGCATCGACATGGGCGCGGTCGACCTGGTGATCCAGATCGAAGCGCCGCTCTCCATCGCGTCCGGGCTGCAGCGCATCGGCCGCGCCTCGCACGCGGTCGACGGCGTCTCGACCGGCGTCATCTTTCCGAAGCACCGTCAAGATCTCGTGGCCGCGGCGGCCGCCGTCGAATGCATGCGGCAGGGCGAAGTCGAGAGCACCTTTTATCCGAAGAACCCGCTCGACGTGCTCGCGCAGCAAATCGTCGCCATCTGCTCCGAGGGCCCGCAGAAAGTGGACGACGTGTTCGCCTTGGTGCGGCGGGCGGCGCCGTTCGCCGAGCTGCCTCGCGGCGCGTTCGAGGGCGTCCTCGACATGCTCTCCGGCCGCTACCCGTCGGACGATTTCTCCGAGCTTCGCCCGCGCGTCACCTGGGACCGCGTCGGCGGCAAGCTCGAACCGAGGCACGGCGCCGCCGAGCTCGCGATCGCGAACGGCGGGACCATCCCCGATCGCGGACTTTACGGCGTCTTTCTCCGTGGCGCCGAGGCAGCCGGCGGCAAGCCGGGACCGAAGAGCCGGCGAGTCGGCGAGCTCGACGAAGAAATGGTCTTCGAGCTACACGAAGGCGACGTCTTTCTACTCGGCGCCTCCTCGTGGCGCGTCGACGAGATCGCGTACGATCGCGTGTGGGTCGTCCCGGCGCCGGGCGAGCCGGGCAAGATGCCGTTCTGGCATGGGGATCGACCGGGGCGCTCGCACGCGTTCGGCAACGCCGTCGGGGCGCTCACGCGCGCCGTCGCGGAGCGCGCCGACTCCGACGCGGTCGCCCTGTTGCAAGAGCGCGGGCTCGACCGGAGCGCCGCGGCGAACTGCGTCGCGTTCGTGCACGAGGAACTGCGCGAGACAGGGCAGGTGCCGAGCGACCGCGCCATCGTCGTGGAGCGTTTCATCGACGAGATCGGCGACTACCGGGTGTGCGTTCTTTCGCCGTTCGGCGCGCGGGTGCACGCGCCGTGGGCGACCGCCGTCCTCGCGCGGCTGCGCGCCGAGTACGCGACCATCGCCGAGGCCGTCTGGTCCGACGACGGCATGGCGTTCCGGCTCTCCTCGCTCGCCGAGGCGCCCGCGCCGGAGCTCTTCCTGCCCGCGCCGGACGAAGTGGAAGATCTGGTGACCTCGGCGCTGTCGCAATCGGCGTTGTTCGCGGCGCGGTTTCGCGAGAACGCCGCGCGGGCGCTGCTTCTGCCGCGGCGATACCCGGGCAAGCGCACGGCGCTCTGGGCTCAGCGAAAGCGCGCGTCGGATCTGCTGGCCGTGGCGAGCCGTTATCCCGCGTTTCCCATCTTGCTCGAGACGTACCGCGAGTGCCTTCGCGACGTGTTCGACCTCGCGGGTCTCACCGACGTGCTCGGGCGCGTGGCCTCGCAGAAGCTCCGCGTTCACACGGTCGACGTGACGAAGCCGTCGCCGTTCGCGGCTTCGCTGCTCTTCTCCTTCGTCGCAAACTTCATCTACGACGGCGATTCGCCGCTCGCCGAGCGCCGCGCGCAGGCCCTGACCATCGACCATGCGCAGCTCCGGGAGCTGCTCGGTGAATCGGAGCTGCGCGCCTTGCTCGACCCGGCCGTCATCGAGGAGCACGTCGCCGTCCTTCAGCGAAGGTCGCGCCCGATCGCCCACGCCGACGCGCTCCACGATCTCTTGCTCTCCATCGGCGATCTCTCGGAGACGGAGATCCGCGAGCGCCTCGCCCCCGGCGTTTCGTTCGAGGCGCTGACGATGGAGCTCACCGAGGCACGGCGCATCATGCCGGTGAGGCTCGGCGGCGAAGCGCGCTGGGCCGCCGCCGAAGACGCGGCGCGCTTCCGTGACGCGCTCGGCGTTCCACCGCCGCGCGGCTTGCCGAGCGCCTTCCTCGTGCCGGCAGAAGACGCGCCGGGAGATCTCGTGGCGCGCTATGCGAGGACGCACGGCCCCTTCACGGCCGAAGACGTCGCGCGCCGCTTCGGCGTCGGTGGCAAGACGGCGCTCGTCATCGTCGAGCGGCTGGTGCAAAACGGCAAGGTCGTCGAGGGCCTCTTCCTGGACGCGAACCGGAGCAACGGCCAGCGCGAGTTCTGCGACGCCGGCGTGCTGCGCGCGCTCCGCCGCAAATCGCTCGCGCGCCTCCGCAAAGAGATAGAGCCGGTGGAAGCGGACGCACTCGGACGCTTCTTGCTCGAGTGGCACGGAGTCGGTTCGTCGCGCAAGGGCCCCGACGCGCTCCTCGCCGTGATCGCGCAGCTCGAGGGGATGCCGCTGCCGGCGTCCGAGCTCGAGCGCGAGATCCTCCCCGCGCGGCTGCCCGGGTTTCGCCCCTGGGATCTCGACGCGCTCTGTGCGTCCGGCGAGGTGGTCTGGGCCGGCGCGTCGACGCTGGGGCCGAACGACGGTCGCATCGCGCTGTACCTCGCGGAGCACGAGCCGCTGCTCTCGCTGCCCGTGACGCTCGTGGAGGGCGAATCCGCCGCCGCGATCCGGGCGCTGCTCGAGAAGCGCGGCGCCGTGTTCTTCTCGGAGATCACGCGCGCCGTCGGCGGCATGCCGAGCAACGTCTTGGCGACGCTCTGGTCCATGGTGTGGACCGGCGAAGTCACGAACGACACGCTGGAAGCGCTGCGCAGCTACTCCGCGGCGCAATCGACGACGCGACAGCGCGGCCCGCGCGCCGCGCGCGCGCGTCCGCCGCGCAGCGGTCCTCCGGGCAGCGAGGGGCGCTGGTCGCTGCGCGGCTCGCGATGGGATCGCGCGCCCACGGAGACGGAGCGACGCACCGCGCTCGCCCGGGCGCTCCTCGAGCGACACGGCGTCGTGACTCGGGAGGTGATCGACGCGGAGGGCATCAAGGGCGGCTTCTCCTCGGTGTACGAGATCTTCAAGACGATGGAAGAGACGGGGCGCATCCGGCGCGGCTATTTCGTCGCCGGCCGCGGCGCGACGCAGTTCGCGCTGCCCGGCGCCGACGAACGGCTCCGCGACGCGCGCCGCGGCTCGGACGGCGCCGCGAAGACCATCGTGCTCGCCGCCACGGATCCGGCGAACCCCTACGGCGCGGCGGTCCCGTGGCCCGATGTGCCGGGAAGCGACGCGGATCGACCGCGGCCGCAGCGCGCCGCCGGCGCTCGCGTCATCCTGCTCGACGGCGCGCTCGTCGGTTTCCTCTCCCGGAGCAGCGAAGCGCTGCTCACCTTCTTGCCGGCGGACGAGCCCCTGCGCTCCGAAGCGGCCGCCGGCATCGCGCAAGCGCTCGACGGTCTCGTGACCCAAGGCAAACGCCGCGCGCTCTTGATCGCGTCGATCGACGGCGCGCCGCCGAACCAGAGCGCGCTCAACGACGCGCTCGTGCGCACCGGGTTCCATCCCGCGCGCAGCGGCGCCTTGTTGCGGCGCGCCGAGCCAGGACGTCCGCCCGGAGCCGCGCATGCCGGAGGGTGATACGATCTTTCGCGCCGCGCGGACGCTCGCGCAGCGGCTCGAAGGCAAGAAGGTCCTGCGCTTTCACTCCACCGTCCCCGCGCTCGCCACGGCGCGACTCGAAGGGGCGCTCGTCGCGCGCGTCGAATCGCACGGCAAGTATCTCGACGTCTGCTTCGACGACGGACGGGTGCTCTCGACTCACATGAAGATGACGGGCTCCTGGCACGTTTACCGGCCCGGCGAGCGCTGGTACCAGCCCGCGCACCGGGCGCGCGCGGTCATCGAGGTGAGCGACTGCGTCGCGGTCTGCTTCGCCGCGCCGGTCGTCGAGCTGCACGCCTCGCCGGCGCGGCTCGCACAGGCGCGGCACGGCCGCCTCGGTCCGGACATCCTCGCTGCCGATTTCGACGCCGCCCGAGCCGCCGAGCGCCTGCTCACGAAGCCGTCGCTCTCGATCGGGGAAGCGTTGCTCGATCAATCGCTCACGAGCGGCATCGGCAATGTCTACAAATCGGAGTCGCTGTTTCTCGAGCGGCTCTCTCCGTTCGCAAAGACCGGCAGCATCCCGCGCGAACGCCTCGCGGCGCTCATGCAGCGCGCGAAGCTCTTGATGATCGCGAACGTCGCCCCCGGCAGCGGCATGCGAACGACGCGCGGAACCGGGCCCGGCGCTTCCCGGCACTGGGTGTACGGGCGCTCCGGACGGCAGCGCCTCGCCTGCGGCGAGCTCGTGCGCATGCGGCGTGACGGCGCCGCGCTGCGCTCCACCTATTACTGTCCGAGCTGCCAGCACACGGACGCTGGAGAAGACGGCTCCCTATAAATCGCGCGCCGCGCCGGAGTCGGCGTGGGCCGGCGCCGGACCCGCGTCGCTCGCCGGACCTCCGGCGTCGCTCGCCGGCTTTCCCGCGTCGCGAACGGGAGCCGGAGCGCCACACTGCCCGTCTATCCCCGTGATCCACTGGGTGAGAAGGTCCACCGCTTCCGTGTGCACCAGGTTGCGTCCGAGCGGCGGCATCTTCACCTTGCCGATCTGCGAGCTCACCCGGCAGATGATGATCGAGTCGTCCGGTTCGCCGGGCACCACGTCGAATTGCTTGCCGCACGTCGCGCCGCCGGCCGAGGCCGGTTGCTTGCAGAAGCCCCAGTTCGCGCGCGGCTGATCCGGCGCGGTGGACGCATAATCGAGCCAGAATCCGCTGAGCGACCCCAGCGAATCGCCGGGCTCGTGGCACTCGGCGCAGTTGCCGTCGAAATAAGATCGCACGCGGTCGAAGAGGGGCGCCGTCCCGAACGGATCCACCAGGTGCTCCCGCGCGGAGTATGGCTCCGGCACGGAGTCGAACAACCCGAGCTTCGTCAGGTGATCGATCTGGTTCTCCGGGCCGCCGCCGTAGTCGTGGTCGAGGTCGAGCTGCCGCGTCCGACCACCTAGAGTGTCGGTGTCGCCGAGCTTGCCGTGACAGGTGCGGCAATCGCTCGCGCTCGGGATGGTGAAGCCGTTCGATACGGTCTTTCCCGACGCGTCGACGAACTCTACGTCGACGACGTCTCCGGCGGCGTTCAGCGTCGCCTGCGTCTGCTCGGCGTTCCATTCGTAGGTGTGCGGCGCCCAGCCGCCGGATTCGTGAACGAGGAGCCGCGTTTCGAGCAGGCGTTCGCCCTTGCTCGGATCGCGCGCATCCGCGAGGTACGAAAATGTCTTCACCAGGATCGTCCCCACCGGAAATCTCCATTTTTCCGTGGGCGAGTAGCCGATCTTGCTCCCCGAAGGCACGTAGATGAACCGGCGCTTCGATGCGTAGTCCGCGAAGAGCGGCGAGTTGACGTCGTAGGGAATGACGTCTTGCGACGGCAGCTGCTTCACGGCGTTCGTGAACAAGTGCCAGTCGTCGAGGTGAGCATAGGGCTCGCCTTCGGGCGCCGGCGTCACGACGGAGCCGCCGTCGGCCGCATCTGCGGCGTCGGCGGATTCACGCGGGCCCGCCGACGCGTCCGCCCGCCCCACGTGCGTGTCCGTCGAGCAAGCGAACGTCGAAAGGAGCGCGCCGAGCGCGGCGGCGCCAACCCTTCTCTCAGCGGCGAATGCTGAAGCCATCGATGGGAACTGGAAGGCCACTCGGTACCTCGCGGGGGCGTGTTGGAGAAGCTTGAGAATCGAACAACCCCTTCATGATGAACGCAGCGAGATCTTCGATGTCGGCGTCGGCGAGCGGCGCGGCGCCGTCGTGCGCGACGCTGAATGATACCTCCTGGCGAACCGCGTCGCCGAAGTCCTCCACGGCGCCGGTGTGGAAGTACGGCCCGGTGTCGTGCGCGTTGCGAAGCGTGGGCACCTTGTAAGCGCCGCGGTCCGCTTCGTCGTGCGTCACTTCGAAGCGCCCGTCGTCGGCGACGCCGTCGATCGGCGTCACGCCGCGAGCCGCGAAGCGTTCGCTCGAGAACAGCGGCGGCACGTGACAATTCACGCATCCCTCGGACGCGAAGAGCGACATTCCGTGGCGCAAGTCGTCGGTGAGCGCAGCGCCATCGCCCGCGGCGTAAGCGTCGTAGAGGCCCTTGCTCGAGAGCAGGGAACGCTCGAACGCCGCGATCGCCCGCGCGTAGGTCACCGCCGTCACCGGCGTGGACTCGTCCGGAAACGCGGCCTGGAAGAGCGCGACGTACTGCGGAATCGTGCCGATCGCCGCGACCACGTCGTCCAGGTTCGTGTCGAGTTCCTCGCTCGCGTCGAACGGGAAATGGACCTGGTCTTCGAGGGACGCCGCTCGCCCATCCCAGAACAGGGTGCTCCGAAAAGCGACGTTCCAGAGCGTGGGCGCATTGCGGCGGGTGACGTTCGGCCCGCTACGACCCGGCCCGGCGACGAGCCCGGCGCCGTTGCCGACGGACCGCGCGAGACCGTCGCTCATGCCCCACACCTCGCTGTGGCAAGTGGCGCACGCGACCTGATGGTCCACCGACGCGATGGGATCGTAGAAGAGCATTTGCCCGAGCGTCACCTTCGCTTCCGTGCTCGGGTTGTCCGCGGGATCTTCCGCTTTCGGGAAGACCCCGGGGGCCCACGGCAAGTCCGGACCGGCGTCCGCCGCGCCGCCGTCCGACTCCGACTGCGCGGGATGCTCGCCGTGCGACGGCACCCCGCGCCCGGACGACGGACTGCACGCGAGCGCGAGCGCGAGCGTCACGGCGTGAGCGGAGAGATGGGCGGAAGCGTGCACTGGTGGGGCTTCGTGTCGGTGGACCACTTCGAAGGATCGAACAGCGACGCGGCGCTCTGGCCCTGGAAATCGACGAAGCTCTTCTGCTCCGTCGCGCCGAGGCAGATCTGCGCGTCGGCGGCGGTCGCGGGGCCCGCGTCGCCGTACCCGTTCGGGTCGAGGATGCCGTCCCACGCCACGTCGTAAGGATTCGTCTTCTGTCCGCCGTCGGAGGCGACGCCGAACACCGCGTAGCTGCCCACGGGGTCGCCGCCGTTGCCCGAGAAGACGTTGTCGTGGACGTAGATCCTGCGTGGCCAGCGGCTCGTCGTCGGATCGGGCGTGGACGCCGTGCCGCCGTTGGCGACGGCGAGCAAGTCGATGATGTCGTAGCTCACGATGAGCACCGCGACGCCGCTGTTGCCGGCGATGTCGTTCTTGGCGATCTCGATGTCGTGCGACGCGAGCACGAGGATGCCGGTGCCGAGCGGCGCGGTGGCCGCGAGCGTGTTCGGCTGGCCGTCGTTGCGCCGGTTGTTCTCGTACACGTGGTTGTCGTGCACGTAGTAGTCCTCGGCCGTCTTCTGCTGAAGGTTCGGGAGCAGGTCGAGCAGGATGCCGGTCGTGTTGCCGTGGACCTCGTTGTCGTACACCTCGGCGCCGAGCGTGTTCTCGACTTCGATGCCGAGCACGTTGTCGTGCGCGTCGTTGTTGCGCGCGATGACGTGCTTGCACTGCCCGGCGTAGATGCCGGCGTCGGCGGCGCCGTACACCTCGTTGTTCTCCATCAGGGTGACGTTGCAGCCCGTGGGATAGATGGCGTACCCGCCGGTCGTCGGTCCGGCGTCACCCGGAGTCGTGTTGTCCCAGCCTACCTTGATGTTGCGGAACACCGAGTTGTCCGCTTGCACCTTGATGCCGTTGCCTTGCGTGTTCTTGATGGACAGGTTCTCGATGGTGAACCCCTCCGTGGAGACGAGGATGCCTTCGTCGCCGTTCGTCTGACCCGTGAAGTCGAGCACCACGTCGTCGCGCGAGCTGCCCGTTCCGCGGAAGGTGACCTGCGCCGACGACGCGAGCGTCACGTGATCCGTGAGCTTGTAAGTGCCCGGCGAGAAGCAGAGCGTCTGCCCCGTCTTCAGCTTGTTTTCGATGGCGTCCTTGATCGTCTGAAGATCGTTGCTGCTCGGCGCGACGGTCACGTCGCAGTCTGCCGAACCGCCGTCGGTCGAAGGCGCTCCGCCTGCCCCGGCTTCCGCTGGATGGGTTTTCCCCGCGTCGGAGCCTCCCGACGGATGTTGATCGCTGCTGCACGCGGCGATCGCGAACGCCGCAGCCAGCGACAGGAACGAGACCCTGGACTCGAAAAGCGACTGCATGGTGATGTCTCCGTAAAGAAAGTTTCCGGGCGAGCTTAACGTACCGTAAAAGCGCTCGACGTCCATGCCGCGACCGCGCCCCCGGAAGAAATCGGCCAAGAAGCCGCGTCAGAAGCGCTCGCGCGAGACGGTCGACGTCATCCTCACCGGAGCGACTCGCGTCTTCGCGCGTTACGGCTACGCACGAGCGACCACGAACCGCATCGCCGAGGAAGCCGGCGTGAGCGTCGGTTCGGTCTATCAGTACTTTCCGGACAAGGACGCGATGCTGACCGAGCTCATGCGGCGATACCGCGAGAGCCTCGTCGAACGGATCGGGCAGCGCATCGCGGAGATGGACGACGTGAGCTTCGAGAACGTCGTGCACACGTTGCTCCTCGCCATCCTGAACGACGACCGGATCAATCCGGCCCTCCACCGCGTGCTCATCGAACGGGTGCTCCGCACCGACGCGCGCCGCGAGATCACCGGGTTCGAAGAACGCCTGGAGAGCATCATCGCCGACGCGCTCCGTTCGGCGCGCGACTACGTGGCGGTGGAAGACTTCGAGCTCTGCGCGTTCATCCTCGTTCGCGTCGTCGTCGCCATCTCCCACGCCGCCGTGGTGGACCGACCCCAGTACAACACACCCGCGCTCGTGCGAGAGCTGACACGACTCGTAGTCGGATACGTCGGCCGGCGCCCGGCGAGCCACGACGCACCGCGGCGAGACGCGGCGTCCGCCGAACCTGATTAACGTTCTGAGCCACGAAAGTTCCGACCCGAGGTAATGTTTCGCGCCCCTTCCGCCGGCAGTCGGCGACCTTCTCCAACTTTGGGCCGAGCTTCTCGCCGGCGCTCCGCCCAGAACGGCAAACCATCGTGCGCGCGGTGCTTTTCACACTCCTTTCGACGCTTCCGCTCCTCTCGCTCGGGTGTTCCTCCGACAGCAACAACAAAGGCACGGCCAAGCCCTCCCTGAGCAGTGACGCCGGGGACAAGGGCACCGCCAATGACACGGAGGACGAAGGACCCGAGCCCAAGTTGCCAGCGGCCCCCGCGTCCTGCCCGACCCTGCAGACCGGCATGGTGAGCATCGCCAACGCGCAGGTCGAAATGTTCGTCGGCACGAAGCAGACCGACAAGAAGGCCCCCATCCTCCTTTACTGGCACGGCACCGGCAGCACCGCGGACGAGATCAAGATCTTCATGCAACCGATGATCGACGAGGTCGTCGCGGCAGGCGGCGTCGCCGCGTCGTTCACGAACACCGTGATGACCGGCACGAACACGGGCAACCTCGTCTGGTACACCGGCGATTACGACGTCGCCGATGCGATCGTCGCCTGCGCCATCCAGCAGCTGAACATCGACACGCGGCGGATCTATGCCGCAGGGTGCAGCGCGGGCGGGTTGGAATCGGGCTCCATGGCCTTTGCGCGCTCGAGCTATCTAGCGGCGGCCATGCCGAACTCCGGCGGCGACATCCTCATCACGACGTTCGATGATCCGACCCACATGCCCTCGGTCATCACCGCCCACGGCAGCTACGCCCAGGACTTCGTCGCCATTCACTTCCAGGACACGAGCCTGGCTGAGGATCAGACGATTTCGAACATGGGCGGTTTTGCGATCGACTGCAACCACGGCGGTGGTCACTGCGGCGCGCCGCAGGACCTCATCGCCGCGCAGTGGCAGTTCGTGAAGGATCACCCCTTCGGCATCCAGGAAGATCCGTACGCGAACGGCCTACCGTCCACGTTCCCGAGTTACTGCACCAAGGTCACGCCGATGCCGGCGATGATGCAGTAGCGCTACTTCTTCGAGACCCGCGAGAAGAAATCCCACACCGCGTCGGTGTCGACGAGGGTGTCGCTGTTCGCGCCGACGATCGCGGCGCCGAGCGCGCCGGCGCCTGTTCCGCAATCGGGGCTGCCGAACCAGCAATGCCCCCCGCCGGAGACCGAGCAACCGATGACCTCGATTCCCGCCGGGCAGCCGGAGTAGCTCACGCACGTGGTATCGCCCGCGCTCTTCGGCGACGCGGCGGGAGCCGTCATCGTGCCGCACCCGTCCTCGCCGGAGATGAGGGAGAGCGACGGTGCTTGGAGCGAATAGGAGATCAACGGATCGGAGGTGCCGTGCATGTCGAGCACCGAGACGGGCTCCTTCGGATCGCAGGAGGTGAAATCCGAAGTGGGATTGGTCCCGCCGCCGATCGAGTTGATGCCGATCGCGCCGGCGCCCGGAGCGACGGCCGCGAACAAATCCGAAGCGTCGCACGCGAGGCGATAGCTCATGTAGCCGCCGTTCGACAAACCGGTCGCGTATACGCGGCGGTGATCCACGTTCAAGTGCGTGTCGACCTGAGCGAAGATGGCCCGGAACAGCGCGACGTCGTCGAGCTTCTCGTTGCTCGCGCCGCCGCAGCACGTGCCGGCGTTCCAGCTCGATTGATAGCCGTTGGGCATCACCAGAATGAATCCCGCGGCGTCGGATTTCTCGTCCATGGCGGCGCCCGTGACGCAGAACATGACCGCGTTCTGAGCGAGCCCGTGGATGCAGAAGACGAGCGGCGTAGGGACCTTCGGATCGTACGTCGGCGGAACGTGTACCTTGTACTGGCGCGTGTACGAGCCTTGACCGGGGACGCCGGTGATCTCGAGATAATTCTGCGAATTGATGTCCGGCGGATAATCGCCCGGTCCCCAGTCGCCTTTTGCCGCCGCGTCTTCGCCGCCGTCGTCACCCCCGTCCGGCGAACCCGTTTCGGGACCGGCGTCGCGCTCGGCACCGGTGGCGCCACCGCCGTGTGCACCGCCTGCACCGCCGCTGTTCGTGATCGGTGCACCGCCCGCACCGCCGCTGTTCGTGATCGGTGCACCGTCCGTGCCGACGATCGCGCCGCCGCTGCTGGGACTTTGCGTGACGCCGCCGGTACTCGCGGCGGCGACGCCCCCGGCACCGCCCGAGGAGCCCGACGTGGTCGGTGCGGCGGGTTGACCGCCGGTACCCGGTGCCGCCGACACGCCACCGGATGCGAGCGCACCGGCGGGCGCTGCGTGATCGTTGCTGGAGCAAGCAGCCGCGCAGAGCGGAAGCGACGCGAGCAACGCGAGCCCCGTTCCGAATCGAGCGCCAAGACCGTCTAATGCCACGAGGACCTCGTCGGCCGACCGCGACACACGTTTACACGACCGACGGCCCGCGCGACAGGTTCAACGCGGCCAAACGTTGGCAATGGCGGTCTTTCGCCCGAATCTCGTCGAATGCCTACCGCTCGTTGTTGCGCATCGCGGCGCGGTCGCTCGGTCGAGTCAGGATGGAAGGCGCGGCCGTCGATTCGCTTTCGAAGCCCGCGCGCGCGACCGGGTCGTCGCCTTCGGGGAGCGCCGCGTTGGCTATCGTCAGAGCGCGGACGACCGCGCCCGGCGCGACGCCGCTGGCGAGCGCCGCGACTTTCGCCGATAGACCGATGACGACGTGCGCTTCGCCGCGCTCGATCGCACGCACGATGCGTCGCGCGGCCCGCGACGACGCGACCGTGAGCAGCGGTAACGAGTCGGATATCGCGAACCAGGCGTACTCTTTTTCGTGCTCCCCCTTGAACAGAGCGCGCCGCGGCGACCCGGTGCGCATCAACCCGGGCGCGATGGTCGACACGATGATGTTTTCGCGCGCGAGCTCGGCGTGCATCCCCTGCGACAGGCCGACCAGCGCGAACTTGCTGGCGCTGTAGGGGAGAAGATGGGGCACCGAGACGATACCCCCGATTGACGAGACATTCGCGATACGGCCGCCGCCGCGCGATCGCATGTCGTCCCGCACACCGAGCATCGTCCGGAGGGGCGCGAAGCAATGCAGCTTCATGGCG
Source organism: Polyangiaceae bacterium (assembly GCA_035547195.1). Taxonomy (GTDB): domain Bacteria; phylum Myxococcota_A; class Polyangia; order Polyangiales; family Polyangiaceae; genus DASZVB01. Next base: position 9,843 of record DASZVB010000023.1, on the reverse strand, counting down.
TCCTCGAAGTCTTCGACGCGCATCGAGTCGAGCGGCCCGACCTGGATGGAACCCGCGTTGTTCACCAGCACGTCGATCGCGCCGACGCGCGCTCGGACGCGTTCGAGCATGCACGCAATGGCATCGCCGTCGCGGAGATCGCACGCCTCGCCCACGATGCGGGCGTCATCGTCGGGGCTGGTATCACGGAGATCGTCCACCGCGTGGCGGATCTCCGTCGCGTCGCGCGCCACGATGGCGACGTTCGCGCCACGCGCAACCAGAACGCGCGCGATTTCGAGGCCGAGCCCGCGACCGCCGCCGGTGACGAGCGCGTTCTTGCCCGCGAGCGAAAACGTGCGCCGGCTCGTGGGCACGCTCGCGAACAGACCCGCGGTCAGCGCGTGTCCGGACGCCGACGCGACTTTGCCGAGGATCCCGTTGAGCATCTTTGATGTGGCTGCAATGCGTGTGCCATCTGGTCGCAGTCGTAGACACGTCGTTCGTGCGCAGCGCTCTCGACGTCGCGACCGGCCGAAGTAAACCGCAACCGATGGGTTGCATTTCGTCGATCGGGCGGTATTCTGCAACCAGAAGGTTGCACAATGACCGATTCACAACGCATCGAAAAGAAGGCCTTGCTGCGCGCGCCACGGACACGGGTCTGGCGCGCCATCACCAACGCCGAAGAGTTCGGAACGTGGTTCCGCGCGAAGCTCGATACCGACTTCGCCCCCGGTAAGCACCTGGTCGGCCGTATCACCTATCCGGGCTACGAGCACCTGCGGTTCGAACTGTTCGTCGAGCGGCTAGAACCGGAGACCTATTTCTCGTTCCGCTGGCACCCACACGCCGTGGATCCGAAGGTGGACTACAGCGACGAGCCGACGACGCTCGTCGAGTTTCGTCTGGAGGACGCCGAAGGCGGCACCTGGCTCACCATCGTCGAGTCGGGCTTCGAACGGATTCCGGCCGAACGGCGCGCGCTCGCGTTTCGGATGAACGACGAAGGCTGGGGCATACAACTCGACAACGTGAAACAGCATGTCGCAGGCTAAGGCGAACGCAGCGCGGCTCCGGGACGCCGTGCCGCTCTTCGCGGCGCTCGGGGACGAGACGCGGCTCGGCCTCGTGCTTCGACTCGCGTCCGGCGGCCCGGGGTCCATCGCCCACCTCAGCGAGAAGGCATCCGTGTCGCGACAAGCCATAAAGAAGCACCTGGACGTGCTCGGTGGCGCGGGCCTCGTTCGCGGAGAGCGGCGCGGGCGCACGCACGTTTTTCGGCTGGAACCGAAGCGGCTCGACGACGCTCGTGACTACTTGGACACCATCTCGGAACAATGGGACGGCGCGATCGAGCGACTACGAACGTTCGTAGAAGAACACTGAAGCTTCTACATACGAGGACACGGGCAATCCGGCGATACCACGAAAGGACGTCGCGAAAATCACGGACGTCGCGACGGCATACGGTAGGGGATGCACGCTGCGCTTAATACATGACTTTTTGGCCGGCAATCTTCGTATATCCATCGTCCTCATCGAGCTTGAAACCAATTTGCGAATGCGTAAAAGGTTCCTTGCGCTTCCAGTGCACCAACGAAGCGAAGGGACGGGAATGAACTTGAAGTGGAAGAACGAAGCGACGCTCCGCGACTTGGCCGAGCAAGCGGTACACGCCAAACCACTCGGGTTGGATTCGGGAGCGAGTCGCGAAAGCCTCCTCCACGATCTTCTCGTCCAGGACGCGGAGCTCCGGATGCAGAACGAGGCTCTCTCGGACGCGCAAGAGGAGCTCCATAGACTTCACCACAGATATAAAGATCTCTTCGAAAACGCTCCGATCGGGTACCTCGTGGCCGACGCGACGATGCGCATTTCGGCTGCCAACGAGCGCGCCGCGTTGGCCTTGGGTGAAAACAAGGGAGCCATCATCGGCGAACGCGTGTCGCGGTTCGTCCTCCCCGACGAGGCCATTCCGCTCGAACGCTATCGGCGCGAAGTCGCGAAGTCCGACGTCCCGCTCGCCGGCGAATTCACCTTCGTCACCAGCACCGGCCAGCGGCGCGAGCTCCGGATGGAAAGCGTTTGCACGAATCGGGAAACGAGCGAATGGCGAATCGCCGTCACCGACGTGACGAGTTACAACGCGATGCTGCGGAAGCTGGACCACGACGAGCGGCTCGGAGCGTTCGAACGCCACGCGAGCGGCATTGCGCACGATTTGAACAACCTGCTCTACAGCATCCTCGGCCATGCGGACCTCGCGCTCAGCTGCATCAATCCGGCCGCTTCGGCGTACGCTCCCATCGTTCGGTTGCGGCAGGTCGTGAAACGTTGCACCGACGCGACCGAACAGCTCTCGTCCTTCACTCGAGCCGAAGAGTCGCAGCCGCCCATCGTCGACCTGAACAGCGTCCTCACGAAGATGGGGAGCGTCTTGGTGTCGCTCCTCGGCGACGAAGTCGAGCTCGAGCTCGAGACCACCGCGGTGGACGCAGCAGTCCGGCTGGATCCGGATCACGTCGAGCAGATTTTGCTGACGTCGGTCCGCAATTCGCGTCAGGCGATGCCGCACGGAGGCAAATACCGCATCGAGACCGCGGCGGTCGAGCTGAACGTTCCGACCGAGTCGCACGGCTCCGCGGCGAGACGCTTCGTCCGGTGGAGTATGTCGGATACCGGCGTCGGGATGAACGAAAGCACGCGCCGGCGCGCGTTCGAGCCGTTTTTCACCACGAAACCGCCGGGGATAGGTACGGGGCTCGGGCTCGCGATGGTGAAAGCGGCCGTCGAGCGCGCGGGTGGATTCGCGGTGCTCGAGAGCGAGCTCGGCCGTGGAACGCGCCTCGTGCTGTATCTGCCTCGCGCGACGGGCACGTCCACGTTCCCGCCTCCGTCCGATCCAGCACGAGAAGAAGGCACCTTCGCCCGCGTGATGATCGTCAAAGAGGACGCAAGCTGCCTCGAAATTGCGGATAGGCTCCGCTGTCGAGGCTGCGACGTGAGCTGGTCCGGGAGCGGCAGCGCCGCCCTCGACATGCTGCGCGAACAGGGCGATGGACTGAACGTCCTGCTGATCGACAAGTCCCTCCCGGAGGTCGTCGTCGGCGAGCTCATTCGCACCGCCGAAGCGCTCTCGCCCGGGATCGAGATCATCATTTCTCCGATTCCCTCGCCGCCGGATGGCCACGCCGAGAGCGCGGACGCGGAGCATGAACGCGCGCTCGCAGAGACCGTGAAGCTCGTCCTCTCGGCGGTGGTCCGCACCAGCACTCAGTAGCGTAATTTTTCGCGCGTGGATTCCCGACTCGGACATTTTGGCGCGCGAGATCGAACGTGACTCGCTTCGCGGTCCGCTACGTCACCCAGGGTTGTCATGCACGAATGCATAGCCGGGGCTCTTTCGATACCTGGTCCACGCGACGGGCACGTAAGGTTCCCAACCCGACGAAGGCGTGGCACGCACACTGCAGCCGCGCGGCGTCATGTGCCTCACACGACCCATGTCCGTCGCGTTTGTCCTCGGTTTTGCGTTCGCGTCACTCGCCGCGAACGCGCGCGCGCAGAACACGCCGTCCCCTCAGGTTCCGCCCGCCGACAAGAGCGCGACCGCCGAGGCCCCCCACGAGCCGGCGATAAACACCGTCCCGCCTAATACGGAAGCGGCCATTTTCGGAGGGAAGCATCAGCTCGCGATCTCCAGCGATGCGGGCTTTTATATTTCGAACACGACGGTGTCGAACGGCGGCGGCTCGACGACCAGCATCTTGCTCCAGCCGGCCGTCGACTATTTCGTCATCGACCACCTATCGGTCGGCGGCTTTTTGCTCCTGAATTATCAGCACACGAAGGGGAGTCACTCGACGACCTTCGGGATCGGCCCCCGCGTCGGGTACGACATCCCGCTCTCCTCGTTTTTCTCCATTTGGCCCAAGGTCGGCTTGTCGTTCTCCAGCGTGACCGGGCCCGGACCGGACGCCAACAACCTGGCGCTCAACCTGTTCGTCCCGTTGATGTTGCATCCGGCGCCGCACTTCTTCCTCGGCTTCGGTCCGGCGCTCGACGTGGACCTCACCGGCAATCAGACGAAGTCGACGACCATCGCGGGGCGTTTGACGATCGGCGGTTGGCTCTGATCCATCTACCTGCCCAACGTGGCGAGCGTCGACCGGGCGGTCGCCAGATGCTGTTCCGTCAGCTGACGCATGTACATCATCAGGCCCTTCAGCTGCGGCCCTTGTGTCTGCGGAATGACGCTGTCGAGCGTTCGCAGCAGGCTTTGTTGCTGCCGCACTTGAGCTTGCAGGTAGGTGCGGTCGAAGTTCGACGGAAGCACCGTCTCGAGCTGGGTCATGGTGTCGTCGCCTTCTTTTTGAAGGCCGGCGCTGACCGCGCTGACGGAGATCCCGACCTCGGCGAGGAGTTTCCGCCCCTGCTCCTTCGCCTCGGTGTGATCCTTCAGCATCGTTTGGGCGTACTGCTTGACCGAGTCGGCCTGAGCCTTGTCGACGGCGACGTTCGCCTGATCGATCGCCCTGGTGTTCGCGGTGTCGGCGACGCCGAGGATCTCGGCATCGCTGAGCTCCTTCTTGATGTTCGCGTCGTTCGCGCCGGTCGCGGGCGGGTCGGACTTCGAGCCAGCTCGCGCGAGCTCCGGCCTCGCGACCGCGACGCTTCCAAGGATCAGCGCCACCATCATGGAGCTTCGGATCGTGGTCTTCATGGTGTCACCTCGGACCGTGGTTCATGCAGACACCGTTCCACGGGAAGAAGCTCGATGGATTCGAACGGCGGCGCATCCCGGACAGCCGCCCAGAGCGCTGCGAACCCACCCAACCCAATCCGAACGACCCAATCCCAATTATGAGGACTCATGACAGCAAAACGACGAAGCAAGGTAAGCGGCGCGGTGAAGGCGACGACGAACCACGACGACATCATCGGCTGGGCCGAGGAAAAGGGAGCGCACCCGGCCGTCGTGCGGAGCACGGGGATCATCCGCCTGCACTTCCCTGGTTTCTCCAGCGCCGACGCGCTCGAGCCCGTCGGCTGGGACGAGTTCTTCGAGAAGTTCGAAGAGGCCCGACTTGCGTTCTTGTATCAGGACCGAGGCGGCGCCGGCCGCACCTTCAACAAGCTCGTGCACCGCGAGACGGCGGCGGAATACGGGGTTCCGTTGAAAGAGAGTCGAGCTGCGCGGATCTCCGGCGCCCGGCGCAAGAAATCGAGCACGGGGGATGCGACCGCCGAGCCTAGCACCCGAAGAAAGACGGCAACCGAGTCCCGAACAGCGAGCGGTCGCTCGTCTTCGCGATCGGCCTCTTCGCGATCGGCCGCGGTCGCGCGCGGCGCCCAGCGCAGCCGTCCGCGTCCGACTCGAACGTCACGCGTGCGTTCGGCGGCAGCCCGGCCGCGCGCGACGGCGCCCAAGCAAGTGAGCCGCAAATCTTCGACGAAAAAGCGCGGGCGCGGTACCGGCAAGACTCGTGGTCGCTGAATCTGGGGGGCGCGGGCGGCTATTTTCGAGCAGAGGATTGAACAGGAAGACTGAAGATTAGAAGGGATTTTTGGGGTTAGAGCAGACAATTTGGATCGCTGTGTCGATCCTGGATGTTCTCTAAATAAATCCTTCTTTTCTTCCCTCTTCCTGTTAACTCTGGCTCTGCCTCGGAGGCACGGCGCGACGGCCGCGCGCGCCCATCGACGGCGGCGACGTCACGCCGGCACGAGCGACAGCCCCGACGCCGCGGCGCCACCCACCCTCACCGCGAGCTCGCCGCGCAGCGCTTGGAGCAACGGCTTTCCGATGAGCGGCTCGCGCCATCCGGCGAGCGCGTCGAGCGCGGGCGGCGTCGCGTCCTCCGTCGAGCGCCACTCGGCGAGAGCGCGCAGGTCGGCGGTCGACGCGAGCAGATCGGGCGCGACGTCGATCTCGCTCGCGACGATCCGGCGCACGACGCCGAGGAGCGCCGCGACGTTCTCCGTGCGCGGATCGGGCTCGGCGATGACCGGCGGCGCTTCCGGCTCCGCCTTGCCGCGCTCGACGGCGCCGCGGAGCTCGCTCCACCACCGCTCCGAGCCACCGATCCCGACGCCGCGCGTGGCGCGGAGCTGGCCGTGCTTCGTCGGCGGCCGGAGCGCGAGCTGCCGCAAACCCGCGTCGCTGACGACGCTCTCGGGGCGGCAGTTCTCGGTCTCGGCGATGGAATCGCGCCACATGGTAAGCTCGCGCAAAATGCCGAGCTCCACCTTGGAGAGAGAAGCGAAGCCGCTGATCTTTCTATAGAGCTTGCGCGGATCGGGTTCCGTGAGCGCCGCGCGGACCATCGCGGAAGACGCCTCGAGCGCCCAGGAAAGACGCCCGCGATCTTCGAGGTTCGCCGTGAGCCTCGCGGCGATGCGCGGAAGAAAGCGAACGTCGTTCAGCGCGTAGTCTATCTGCTCGCTCGTCAGCTCACGGCTCCAATCCGTGAACTGGCTCGACTTGTCGAGCTCGACGCCGAGCACTTCCTTGGCCAGCCGGGCGTAGCCGATGCTCGCGCCGTACCCCAGGAACGCCGCCGCGATCTGCGTGTCGAAGACGCCGGCGAGCTCCAGGGCTCCCGTCGCCCGGCACAAGAGCCGCACGTCTTCGCGTCCCGCATGAAACAGCTTGCGGACCTCGCCGTCGTCGAGCACCGCGCGCAGAGGCCGGAGATCGACGCGCTGCGGATCGATCGCCGCTGCTTCGTCCGGAAAACCGATCTGCACGAGGTACAGCGTCGGCCGGTACCGCTTCTCGCCGTGGAACTCGCAGTCGAGCGCGATCTCTCGCGCCGAAGCGTGACGCCCGAGGAGCTCGAGGAAGGCAGCGTCGTTTTTGATGAGCAGGGGCGATGGCATTGCAGGCTTCCTTATCGACGATCGGCGCAAAAAGGAACGCCATAGGCCTGGAGCCGCTGGAGCGCCCTTGCGCATCCGGCTTGCGAATCCAACATTGTCGGGCGATGATCCCCGTCTCCGTCCTCGATCTGGCGCCCATCGTCGAAGGCGCGGACGCGAGCACGGCCTTCCGCAACAGCGTCGATCTCGCGGGGCACGCCGAGCGATGGGGCTATAACCGCTACTGGCTCGCGGAACATCACAACATGCCGGGCATCGCCAGCGCGGCCACCGCGGTGGTCATCGGACACGTCGCCTCCGCGACCCGATCGATCCGCGTCGGCGCGGGCGGCATCATGCTTCCGAACCACGCGCCGCTGGTCATCGCCGAGCAGTTCGGCACGCTGGACGCCTTGTACCCCGGCCGCATCGATCTGGGGCTCGGACGCGCCCCTGGGACGGATCCGCTGACCGCGCACGCGCTCCGCCGCGACGCTGCTCAACGAGCGGACAGCTTTCCGTCCGACGTCGTGGAGCTCCTCTCCTATCTCGGCCCGGTGACGAAGACCGAGTCGGTGCGCGCCGTACCCGGCGCCGGCTCCAACGTCCCGGTGTGGATCCTCGGCTCGAGCCTGTTCGGCGCGGGGCTCGCCGCGGAGCTCGGGTTGCCGTTCTCGTTCGCCTCCCACTTCGCGCCGGATCATCTCGTGAGCGCGCTCGAGATCTATCGCACTCGGTTTCGCCCCTCGCGCTCCCTCGGCAAGCCATACGCCATGCCGGCCATCGCGGTCTTCGCCGCGGATACGGATCGCGAAGCGCGCCGCCTCTTCACGTCGCTGGAGCAAGCCTTCGCGCAGCTGCGGCGCGGCACGCCGGGCCCGCTACGTCCGCCGGTCGACCGCATCGAAGAGCTCCTGACGCCTCTCGAGCAAGCGATGCTGGAGCACGTATTCGCGTACGCCGTCGTCGGATCGAAAAACACCGTGCGCAGCGGCATCCAGGCATTCATAGAAGAAACGCGCGCCGACGAGCTGATGATCACGGCGCAGATCTACGATCACGCCGCTCGCCTGCGTTCGTTCGAAATCGTCTCGGAGATCTTCCGCGAAGGCTGAGCCGGAGCACGGCTCACGGACATTCCGGCTGTGCGCCGCACTTGCTCGTCGCGACCAGGCCGCAAGAGTCCGTCCAGTCCGTGTCGCAACAGCTCTGCTGCTGCCACGTCGTGCAGACGCAGTCGCGCACGCCGGGTTCACAGTGCTTCTCGCGCACGAGCTGCACGCAGACCGAATCCCACTGATTCGTGCAACAATCCGCGAGCAAGCCGCAGATGCACTGTTCGGTCGCCGTGTCGGCGCAGCCCGGAGTGCTGTGCGTCGCGCAGCACGCGCCCTTCACGATGTCGCCACCGTCGGGCGTCGTCGTCGAAGGAGGTTCTCCGCCGCATTTCGCGGCGTTGCACTTCAGCTCCGCCGTCGCCTGACAGACTTCATCCCAAGCGCCGCTGCAGCATTGCGATTGCTGCCACTGGGTGCACACGCACGTCTTCACGGCGTCGGGCTGACAATCCGCAGTCTTGCAGCAACCGCCGTCGACATCGCTCGTCGCGCCGCCCGATGCCGCGCCGCCGGCGCTCGTGATTCCAGAAGCACCCGCGTTGCCCCCCGACGTCGAAACGCCCGTGCCGCCCGACGCCGCGCCGCCGGCGCTGCCCGCCGCGCCACCGTTCACCGCGGCCCCGGTGCTCGACTGCCCGCTCCCGCCGGCGGCCGACGCCCCGCCGGGGGCCATCGTCTGACCACTCACATTGCCGGATCCACCGGTCCCCGAGCTTTGCCCGCCCGGTGCCCCCGCACCGACGCCCGGCGTCACGCCCCCGGGCGTCGAATTGCCGCCCTTGTTGCCGGAGCAACCCGACCCCAGCGCAAGCGCAATGGACGCGGCGACCGCCGCCTTCTTCATAGCGGTATACATTCGCGTATCAGCCTAGCAGGGTTGCAAGACAACGGCGGCGGGGGCGGTATGTCGCGCTCAAGCAGCGGCGGGGCGGTATGTCGCGCTCAAGCGGTGGCGGGCGGCACGCCGTGCTCGAGCGGTGGCGGGCAGCACGGCGCGCTCGAGCGCCACCAATATGAGAGCTCGTTACGGGCGGGGGTAACGATGCGAAACGAAGGTACGTATACGAACCATCGTTGCGCGGTCGCGAGTAGCTCGTCGACGAGGAAATCGCGCCGGCATTCGTTCGGCCGTGGGGGCGAGGGTGCATAGGAAAAAACCCTTCGCTCACGTCATCCATTCGGCGGTGGCACGTGCCGCCCCGCCCGCCGAATTTGAATCCGGCGGTGCCCCCTCACGCGATCGGGTCGCGCGAGGGGTTCGAGAGTCCAACCTTATGACGAGCGCCTATTGCCCAGCGTGGCACTTCCGATCGTCGTCGGCGCACTGGAAGATGTTGAACGGGTTCTTCGCCACGCACTGCGTGAATACGATGTCGCAGTTCAGCGGCGTTCCCTGGGTCAGGTTCGTCACGCAGGTGTTGAGGCTGGTCGTACAGGCGTTGAGGTCGTCGATGCTTTGCGCCGCGTTGACGCACTTCACCGCGTTCTCGGCACAGGTCACGCCGCCGGCGGGGTTCGGGATGGTCACTCCGAGCGCCTTGCCGACGCAGGTCACCTCGGCACCGTTGCACTGATTGATCGCGTCCGGCGTGGTGGCCGCCGCGATACAGGTGCCGAGCGTCGCCGTGCAATCGGCGACGCCATCCACCGCCGTCACGACGATGGGCGGCAGCACCGCCGTCGACGCTTCCTCGGCGCACTTGGTGAACGTCTGACCGCAAGCGGCGATGTCCTGGGCGGATTTCGCATTTCCCGCACACGTCGCCGCGCCGTCCACACAGGTGACCGCGCCCGCCACCGTCTGCTCGATTGGCGTCGCGAAGGCCGTCGCCGTACAGGTGACGGCGCCGACCTGACACTTCGCGAGATCTCCCGGCGTCTT
>DASZVB010000022.1:0-216410 GCA_035547195.1 Polyangiaceae bacterium | reverse complement strand
GGTGTTGCCAGCCCGTGTACGTCCGACCTTCGAAGTGGTCGAGTCCGAGTTCGCCCTTGAGATCCTCGTACGTGCGCTCGGTGCGCCAGCGTTGCTTGATGCGGCGAACCAATTCCTTTCGGGACATCGACTTGGGAAGGGGGGCGAGCACGTAGTGCTCCGGCGGCGCGCTACGCGAGGGCCTCTCGATGACGAGCCATTGCTCTTCGCCGCGCACATCACGACCGGTGACGACGCGGACTCGGACCGTTGCGAATCGTGCCGCCAGCGCACGGCGGCTGCCCTGCCGCCAGGTGACCTTGCGGTATCTCTTGGCACCGATGATGTCGGCGACGGTCTCGACGTCCATCGGGTCAGTTTCCTCGCCGTCGTCGCACACGATGACGACGCGGGTGTGACTCTTGACGTCGAGCGCGTACTCGAAGTCGAGGGCCCGCACGCCGTCGCGGAACGCACCGACGTCGCCGTACGCGCTGTCAGCGAGCAGGAGGCCGAGCGGAACGCCTGCCGCAACATTGCGCTCGATGAGGTCGAGAGCGATGCGCCGCTTCGGGCGGTATCCGACGTCGTCGGGGATATGCGCCGCGCGACATCGCGCTCGATCTTCGGCCCAGGACTCCGGCAGATATAGATCCATGTCCACGGGCAAATGCTGGGTACGCGTCGAGATCGTGATACTCGTCGCGATCTGACAGTTTCCCGTCTTTCCGAGTGTTCCGCTGTACTGTCGCTGCACTCCGGGAGACTTGTCACCTGCTTGGGAAAGCCGGTGTCGTCGACGATCTAACGCGCACCTGAGCGCCCGCAAACACCTATCACATAGGTGCAATGTCCTTGTTGGCGCGCTGCCCACAGTTCGAGCACCGACTCGACAAAAAGACACGAAAAACGCTCACAAAATTAAACGGCAAGCGAGCACGAAAAAAGGGCTCATCACATCGCGGGCACGTGAGCAGTGAGGGCGGGATTCGACCCCACGCCCCGCTCGACCTCGAGCACTCCGCTGAGCCCGAGCTCGATCCCCTACAGCCAATTCTTCAAATCACCGACGGCATTCGACTTCAAGTGGAAGTCCTTCATGTCCTCGTGACACGAGGTGCACTGAAGGTCCGTGCCCGCCGCCTTCGCTTTCCTGATGACGCCCTTCATGATCGCCTTGACCGCCCTACGGCCGCCGCTCTTGCACGCGCTTTCGATCTGCGTGTAGTGGAAGTTCTTCGTCTGACAGGGGTCGTCCGGCGTGGGTCCCTCCGCGGCGGGCGTCGCGGCGGTTTCGGCGTGTTCCTTCGGGGCGCCATGACGCGATGCGGGAGGGGCGGGGGGCGCGCCGCTGGTGCTGCTTCCGGGAGCCGTGTCGTTCGGACCGGGCTCTGCCGGCGGCACCACGGGCGCGCTGGCGGCGGTGGGGCCGGGCTCCGGGTTGCCGGTCGTCGGTGTGGTTTCGACAACTGGGCTGGTCGCTGAAGGGGGTGGCGCGGTCGTCGCGGCCGGCGCGGTCGCCGCCTCCGGCGGTGGCGCGGACGCCTTCCCGCACCCGCCGAGCGAAGCCACCAAGACGGGAACCCATACGAACGTTCGAGGCGTCGACATGGCCGCGAAGCGTCGCTCCACCCCCGCCGGCGTGGCAACTATTTCTCGTTCACTCCGAGCGCCGCCGCCGCTCGAGGTCCGACAGGCGAGTGATCACCCCGCGCGCCACGATCTGAAGGACGTGACGGACGAGGGCTTGCCGTTCGTTCGGCGCGCCGCCGAACGCGATGTGGCTCTTCGTACGGCGCCCCTTCGGCAAGAATCCGGACGCGGAACATCGAATGCGGACGACGCGCGGTTCTTCGGTGACCGACAGCTCGTCCAGCCGAAAGCGATACTCGATGTGTGCGGAGGCGCCCGCGCCCCAGTCGGCCCGCTTCGCTTCTTCCGCGAGGGCCTCGCGCAGAAAGGCTTCGTCCGCGCGCGCCAGCGGCACCTTCGTGAGGTCGAGTCGGTCGAGCGTCACTTTGGGCTTGCCGTGAACGCTCTTGGGGCGGGGAGCGCCTTCGCCGCCGGCGGCGAGCGCGGCTCCCGTCGACGTGCTCAGGGTGACGGCCGCGAGCGTCGCCGCGATCCATCGAAGACGCTTCATGGGCGCGGAACCTAAGAGCGGCCCACCGGCTAGGCAAATATTCGGGGTGCCGCGTGCCCGCGGCGGCGGCGCGGACCACGAGAACACTGCTTCTCGCCCCGAGGGAGCCCTTGACGCACTGCGAGGAGAGGGGAGAGTGTGGGAGATCCGGATGACGGCGGAGATCTCGCGCGATCGAATGGACGCAGACGTGATCGTCATCGGCGGTGGCGTGAACGGTACGGGAGTCGCGCGCGACGCGGCCCTCCGCGGCCTGCGGGTCGCGCTGTTCGAGCGCAACGACGTCGCCTTCGGCGCGAGCGGCAACTCGAGCGGGATGATCCACGGGGGCCCGCGCTACCTGACCTACGACCCCGACGTGACGTACACGTCGTGCCTCGACTCCGGACACATCCAGCGCGTCGCGCCGCATCTCTTGTTCCGCATTCCGTTCCTCATGCCGGTGCAGAAGCACTTCGGCTCGAAGGTGGAGCTCTTCGCGATCGACGCCTTCTTCGATCTGTACGATCGCTATCAGCCGCTGAAGCGCGGGAAATCCCACGTTCTGCTCGGCCCCGACGACGTGCGGACGCTCGAGCCGGGCATTACCTGCGAGCTCGAGGGCGGCGTGAGCTTCGACGAGTGGGGGATCGACGGCGCGCGCCTCTGCATCGCGAACGCCGTGGATGCGCACGAGCACGGCGCGGAGATCCGGACCCACTGCACCGTGACGGAGCTCGTGCGCGACGAGAGCGGGCGCGTCACCGGCGTGCGGTTCAGAGACCGGATCACCGGGGAGACCGGCGCGCGTTCGGCGAGCGTCGTCGTGAACGCGACCGGCGCGTGGGCCCCGCTGACGACCGCGCTCGGCGGGTTCTCCTCCCCGGCGGCCCGCGTGCGCCCCGGCAAGGGCGTGCACGTGTACTTCGATCGGAGGCTCACGAACTACGCCATCGGGTGTCGCGCCATCGACGGTCGCCAGGTTTTCATGGAGCCCTGGCAGAACATGACCGTCCTGGGCACGACGGACGACGACTACTACGGCGATCTCGACGACTGCGTCGCCACGACCGACGAGGTGCGCTACCTCGTGCAAGCGGTGGAGCGGATCTTCCCGGCCGTCCGGAGCGCGCGCGCGATCGGGACCTGGGCCGGCGTCCGCCCCACCATCTACGAGTGGGGGCCGAACGAAGACGAGCTCTCGCGCGATCATCGCGTCGTCGACCACGAAGCCGACGGCGCGAGCGGCCTCTACTCGCTCATCGGCGGGAAGCTCGCGAGCTACCGGCTCTTCTCGGAAGAGGCAACCGACGTGGTCGCAGCACGCCTCGGGCGCTCGCAGAAGAGCACCACGCACACGTCGCCGCTGCCGGGCGGCGAGAAGGAGCTCGACCCGCTGCTCTTCGCGAAGGCGCATCACCTCGAGCCGATGGCGGCGTCGCGCTTGGTGTATCGGCACGGCACTCGGGCGGCGCGGGTGATGGAGCGGGTGCGCAAGGCTCCCGCCGAAGGCGCCACGGTGTGCAGCTGCGAACCGGTCATCGAAGCGGAGATCCGCTACTCGGTCGACTGCGAATGGGCGCGCAGCGTGGACGACGTCGCGCGCCGCACGCGGCTCGGCCTCGGCGCCTGCGGCGGCATGCGGTGCGCCGCGCGGTGCGGCGCCATCGTCGCGGAAATGACGGAGCGCTCGCCCGAAGAGGGCAGGGGGCTCGCGCTCGCGTTTCTCGACGGCGCCCGGCGGCGTCGCGCGCCCGCGGTGGGCCCGGTCCAGGCTCGGCAAGAGGCGCTGGCGCTCGCCAGCGTTCGCGCGGCGCTCGGCACGAACGCCGCCGCGGGGCAACGGTGAAAATCGTCGTCATCGGCGGCGGCGTGGCCGGGACGGCCGCGGCGTGGGCGGCGCGACGCGGGTTCGCCGACGTGACCGCGATCTTCGACCACCCCGGCGCGAGCTCGGTGTACTCGGGCGCCCTCGACGACGCTCCCTGGGAGGACGCGCTTCCGGACACGGCGCTCGACTCCGAGCTCCTCGCGTTCGCCGTCGCGCTCGAGGCCTGGTCCGTCGGAACGCGCAGCGCTCGCGTCGCGACGCACGAAGGGGTGCTGCGGCTCGCGCGCGGCAAGGACTCGTCCTTGCTCGACGTGTCCGCGCTCTCCGGAGCGCGCGTCGGCGTCGCGGCAACCCAGGTGGACGGATGGGACGCGGCGTTTCTCGCGCGCTCTCTCTCGTCGGCGCCCTGGGCCCAGCGGACGCGAACGCGTTTCGAGCCGGTGTCCGTCCAGGGCATCTTCGACCCCGGCGAGGCGTCCGCGAGCCCCTACGACCTCGCGGCGCTCCACGACGAGCCCTCGCGCATGGCGCGCCTCGCGGAATGCCTGCGCCGCAGCCGCGTCACGCCGGATGCCTGGCTCTTGGGGCCGTGGCTCGGCGCCGCGCCCGGCGGCGCCGACGCGCTCACGGCTCTGGTCGGAAAGCCCTGCGGCGAGACGACGTCGCCGCCCGGCGGTCCCGCGGGAGCGCGGTTCGACGCTTCGCGCGACGCGCTGCTCGCGAACGTCGGCGTCCAGGTCCGCCACGAGCGCGTGCGGTCCATCGAACCGCGGGGCAAGCGGCTCTTGGTGGCGGGCAGCGGTGGCGGCCTCACCGCGAACGACGCGGGGTTCGACGCGGTCATCCTGGCCATCGGCGGCGTCGCCGGCGGCGGTATCCTGCTATCCGACGCGGGCGACGACGAGGATGCCGTCGCGCTCGCTGCCGGCGTCGTACAGAAGGGCGCGTTTCGCGCGAGCGTCCGCGCCGGCGTCGAGATCGGGTTTTCGGGCCGCGCTCTCGACCGCGCCTCGTCGGAGCGCGGCGTCGACGTCGCCGCGATCGGCATCGCCGCGCTCGAACGCGTCGGAATCTTGACGGATGGGTCGGCCGCGCGCCGGTCCGAGACCATCCTCGCCGCCGGTGACGCGGTCGCCGATCTCCACCGAACCGCCCTCGCGGCCGCGCGCTCCGGCATCGTCGCCGCCCGTACGGCGCTCTCCGCCGCGGCGGGCGCCGAGGTCCGGCGCGCCCTTCCTTGATGGCGGTTTCTGGTCACCGCCATGGACTTTCTCGATCAGCTCGACCGGGTTGAGCTGTAGTCGCTGCCGCGGCGCTTGAACGGCGAAGAGCGCGGCGGTACGAACGCGGACATGCCCGCTCGCAGCCTCGACTCGTTCTCGACGCGCTCGACCCTCACCCTCGGCGACGAGACGTTCTCGTATTTCAGCCTGGAGAAGTTCGCCAAATCGGCGGGCGTGGACGTGGGGCGCTTGCCCTTTTCGCTCCGTATCCTGCTCGAGAACCTGCTCCGCTGCGAAGACGGCAAAGCCGTCACGAAGGCCGACGTCCTCGCGCTCGGCCAATGGGACGCCAAGGCCGAGCCGGATAAAGAGATCGCGTTTCACCCCGCGCGCGTCATCCTGCAGGATTTCACCGGGGTGCCCGCGGTGGTCGACCTCGCCGCCATGCGCGACGCGATGGCGAAGATGGGCGGCGATCCCGCGAAGATCAATCCGTTGTTCCCGTCGGAGCTGGTCATCGATCACTCGGTTCAAGTCGACTACTTCGGCACGAACACGGCGCTCGGCTTGAACGCGAAGCTCGAGTTCGAGCGCAACGTCGAGCGCTATCAGCTCCTCCGCTGGGGTCAGAAGGCGTTCGACAACTTCAAGGTCGTCCCCCCGGACCAGGGCATCGTCCACCAGGTGAACCTGGAATACCTGGCGCGGGTCGTGTTCGACACCGACGGCGTCCTCTACCCCGACTCCCTGGTCGGCACCGACAGCCACACCACGATGATCAACGGCATCGGCGTCGTCGGCTGGGGCGTGGGCGGCATCGAAGCGGAAGCCGCGATGCTCGGGCAGCCGATCAACCTGCTCGTGCCGCAGGTCATCGGCTTCAAGCTCCACGGCAAGCTCCCCTCGGGCTCCACCGCGACGGATCTGGTGCTCACCGTCACCCGCATGCTGCGCGACAAGGGCGTCGTGGGAAAGTTCGTGGAGTTCTACGGCGACGGCGTGGGCGGCCTGCCGCTCGCCGACCGCGCGACCATCGCCAACATGAGCCCCGAGTTCGGCTCGACCATCGGCATCTTCCCCATCGACGCCGAGACGATCGCGTACCTCACGGCCACCGGACGCGCCGAGCGCGCGAAGCTCGTCGAGGCGTACGCCAGGGCCCAGGGGCTGTTCCGCGAGATGGGCGCGCTGGATCCGGAGTTCACCGACACCCTCACGCTCGATCTCTCCACCGTCGTGCCGACGCTCGCCGGCCCCCGCCGCCCCCACGACAAGGTGCGCCTCTCCGACATGAAGGCCACCTGGCAAAAGGCGTTGCCGGATCTCATCACCGCGGCCAAGGGAGACCCGAAGGACACCGGCAAGAAAACGACCATCACGCTGGACGGATCCCAGGTCGAGATCGGCCACGGCTCCGTGGTGATCGCCGCGATCACGAGCTGTACGAACACGTCGAACCCCTCGGTGCTCGTCGCGGCTGGGCTCCTGGCGAAGAAGGCCGTGGAGAAAGGCCTGACGACGCGGCCCTGGGTGAAGTCGAGCCTCGCGCCGGGGTCGAAGGTCGTCACGCAGTACCTCGGCAAGGCCGGCCTGCTCCCGTCGCTCGAGGCGCTGAAGTTCAACGTCGTCGGCTACGGTTGCACGACCTGCATCGGCAACAGCGGCCCGCTGCCCGATCCCGTCGCGGCCGGCATCACCCAGGCGAACCTCGTCGCCTGCGCGGTGCTCAGCGGTAACCGGAACTTCGAGGGCCGCATCAACCCGCACGTCCGTGGCAACTACCTGGCCAGCCCGCCCCTCGTCGTGGCGTACGCGCTCGCGGGGCGCGTCGACATCGATTTCGACAAGGAGCCAATCGGCAAGGGCAAGGACGGAAAGGACGTCTATCTGAAGGACGTGTGGCCGTCCCCGGACGAGGTCACGAAGACGCTCGCCGGCGCGCTCTCGCCCTCGATGTTCGAGTCCGAGTACAAGGGCGTGTTCGACGGCGACGAGAGCTGGCGCAAGCTACAGGTGCCCGAGGGCAACCGCTTCGGGTGGGATCCGGCGAGCACCTACATCCGCAAGCCGACGTTCTTCGACGACGTGGCGCTCGAGCCCGCGCCGCGCACCGACATCGCGGGCGCCCGCGTGCTGCTCGCGCTCGGAGACTCGGTGACGACGGATCACATCTCGCCCGCCGGCAACATCGCGAAAGACTCCGCGGCGGCGCGCTACCTCGTCGAACACGGCGTAGAGCCCGCGGATTTCAATTCGTACGGCGCGCGGCGCGGCAACCACGAAGTGATGGTGCGCGGCACGTTCGCCAACACGCGCCTTCGCAACGCGCTCGCGGGCGGTAAAGAGGGCTCGTGGACGCGGCACTTGCCGGGCGGCGAGGTCCAGAGCGTCTACGACGCCTCGGTGAAGTATCAGGCCGAGGGCGTGCCGCTCATCGTGCTCGCGGGCAAAGAGTACGGCTCCGGTTCGTCGCGTGACTGGGCGGCGAAGGGCACGTACATGCTCGGTGTCCGCGCGGTCATCGCGCAGTCGTACGAGCGCATCCATCGCTCGAACCTCATCGGCATGGGGATCTTGCCGCTTCAGTTCGACGCCGGCGCGAGCTGGGAGAGCCTGTCGCTCACCGGCGAGGAGACGTACGACATCGGCGGCATCGCCGAGAACCTTGCTCCCGGCAAGCGCATCACCGTTCGTGCGACGTCGCCGGGCGGCCAGACGAAGACGTTCGAGGTCGTGACCCGCATCGATACCGTCGTCGAGCTCGAATATTATCGGCACGGCGGCATCTTGCAGTACGTCCTGCGCGGCCTCCTGAAAGGGTAGACGCGGGAACGTCACGAAGATTCTTCGCCGCATCCATCCCGAAGTGCGATTGCATAGACCCCGTACCCAGACGGCGGGGTGAGGCGCGCAGGCGTCCGCACGTACGCCGAGCACCGAGAGCAGTCCGATGAGTGCGGGCTCGAAGCAAGCGGACTTCGGGATGAGTCGATGCTATGGAGGCCGTCGATGGAGGGCCACGCCGACACTTCGGTTGTGCTGCTCGGAGCGACGTCCTCGTTACTGGCGATCGGCTTCGTGCTGTGGCTCGCGTTCTCGTGGACGGGATACGCCGAGCGCTACGCCGCCCAGAACGAGGGCTGGCACATCGGTCAAACGCGCCTGGTCGAGATCACCGTCGTCCCGGAAGACCGCTCCCGGCTGGATTGCTCGTCGGACAAAACGCCCGGCGGGCTGCACTGCAACTACCGGTCCGACGGTAAGCCCTTCGGCGCCGAGCCCGACCACGCGAAGGTGCTCAGCCCCTTCAACACGGTGAAGAACGAGCTGCTCCTCGGCGCGGGCTTCTGGGACACCCCGGCGCTCTCCGGGCAACTGCCTCCCGGGCGCTTCTCGGTCGCGTGCAACTACAACGTCGTGGGCGTGCTCCGATCGGTCTCGCTGCGTTGGGGGATCAACGCGCCCTTCACGCCCGTCGAGCGGAGCGTGACCGTCGGAACGCTGACCGACTGCGTGATCCCGCAATGACGGCAATGGCGGCGTTCGACGTTCCCGCTTCCGCGGTGCGGGCGGCGGCTCGTCGCTGGGAAGAGATGTCCAGCGTCCGGCGCTGCACCACCGTCTGCCTGGCGATCATGGTCGTCGGCGGCGTCGGCTTGCGCGTCTGGGACATCGGCTTCCCGTCGTTCCAGACGTTCGACGAAGCGTTCTTCGACGTGAACGCGCAAAACTACCTGCTCGGCCTCCCCGACGTGAACGATCACCCGCCGCTCGGAAAGCTCATCGAGGCGGTCGGGATCCTGCTCTTCGGGTACAACTCCGTCGGCCGGCGCTTCGCGTCCCTCTGCTTCGGGCTCGAAACGATCCTCGTCGCGTACTGGTTCGCGCAGTCGCTGTTCTCGTCCCGCCGCGCCGGGGCCTTCGCGGCGGCGTTCTTCGCCGCGGACGGTTTCTTCATCGCTTATTCGCGCGCGGGCCTCCTCGACGGCATCCTTTGTTGTTTCATCCTGTTCAGCGTCCTGCTCGCGGTGACTGCGCGCGGCTGGCCGTCGGTGCTCGCTTCCGCCGTGTTCGTCGGGCTCGCCGCCTCCATCAAATGGAGCGGCGTGCTGGCCGTGCTGCCCGCGGCGGCCGCGGTGCTGCTCCTCGGCCGCGCTCCCCCGCTCTCCATCCTGCTCTTCGCGGTGACGCCGCTCGTTCACGTCGGGCTGTGGTCGGTGGCCCTGCGCATGACCCATTCGCCGAGCGATCTCCGCTCGGTGCTCGAGCTGATGGCTCGGCTCTACCGGCATCACCTGGACCTCGGAAGAGTCGAGAACGGCCTCGCGTCACCCTGGTACTCGTGGATCGCGCTCTACCATCCCATCGTGGTCAAGCTCGCCGACTACGGGCGGGGCAGCCGCTACGCCTCCAGCGGCGGAAACCCGGTGCTCTGGGTGCCGGCCACGCTCACCGTCATCGGGCTTCCTCTGACCGCCCTAGTGGTCAGAGTACGCGAGATGCTCGGCCGCGCTCGTCCCGGCTTTCTGTCGGCGGAGCTCGTTCGCCGCGCGCTCGTCCCGGTGATCGGGTGGGCGGCGCTCATCGCGCCGTGGACGGTGGCGCGCGGCAAGTTCATCTTCTGGTACCACTACATGCCGAGCTGGGCGTTCGCGGTCGTGCTCTTCGCCGGGGTCATGCGGCAGCTCGAAGCGCGTCATCCGCGGGTAGCGCTCGGGTTCACCGTGGCGGTGCTGCTGTGCGCGGCGTGGTTCGCGCCGGTTTGGGGCGAGTGGCCGCTGTCGCTTCGCGCCGCGAATCTACGGCTTTGGTTCGTGCCGTGGCGTCCGTGAGCGATCAGCGCCTCAGGGTGCCGCGGAGCAGCCGATACCCGACGGACAGCGCGAAATCTTTGCCCTTCGTCGGATCGTTCGGCACGTCGCGCGGCAGGTCGAGCCCGCTCGGGGACGCGCTCGCTTCCGCGGCGGGCTCGACGATGCGATCGCTCGGCTTCGCTTCCGGTGGCGGCACGCCTTCCGGCGCGAGGTGATTGTCGAGATCGCTCTCCCGGATCGGGCCGAGGTTCTTGTCCGCGGGCCCCGTCTGCACGGTGACGTCGGGATGAATGCCTTGCGCCTGGATCGCGTGGCCGCCCGGCGTGTAGTAGCGCATGGTCGTGAGCCGCAAGCCGGCGCCGCCCGGGAGGTCGATGATCGACTGCACCGAGCCCTTGCCGAACGTCGGCGCGCCGACAATCGTCGCGCGTTTGTGATCTTGCAGCGCGCCCGCGAGGAGCTCGGCGGCGCTGGCGCTGTACTCGTTCACCAGGGCGACCATGGGCTCGCGGCTCAGACAGCCGCCCGCGCTCGCGCTCACCGTGTCGACGGTCTCGCCGCGGTGTCGCGTGGTGTAGATGACGCCGCCGGTGAGCAGCTCGTCGGCGACGGCGCTCGCTTCGTCGACGAGGCCGCCGGGGTTGTTGCGCAGATCGAGGAGCACGCCGGAGATGGGACCGTGCGCCGCTTCGCGGAGCTGGCCGACCGCGCGCAGCAGCTCGTCGCGCGTGCCCGTCTGGAACTGCTTCAGGCGAATGTAAGCAATGCCGCCGTCGAGGAGCTTCGACGAGACGCTGGCGACCTGGATGATCTCGCGCTTCAGTGAGTAGTGGACGACCTTCTCGTCCTCTCCGCGGTTCACGGAGATCACGATGGTCGAGCCCGGCTTGCCGCGCATGCGCCGGATGAGATCCTGCATCGAACGACCGCGGACCGGACTGCCGTCGATGGCGACGATGCGGTCGCCGGGACGAATCCCGGCGCGGGCAGCGGGCGAGCCCTCGATCGGCGCGATGACGACGACGGTCTCGTTGCGAAAGTCGACCTCGACGCCGATGCCTCCGAATTCGCCCTTCGTGTCCGCCTCGAAGATCCGATAGTCCTCCTCGGGCAAATACGACGAGTGCGGATCGAGCTCGGCGACCATCCCCTTGATGGCGCCCTCGAGGAGGCGCGTGCGATCGACGGGGTCGACGTACTCGTTCTCGACGAGCACGAGGACGCGTGCGAGTTGTCGGACGAGGTCGTAGGGCCCTTCGCTCGCGCGCGCGAGGCCCTCGACGGTAATGATCGCGGCCACCAGCGCCGCGATCGCCGCGAAAGTGGCCGCTCTAGTAAGTCGCCACGCCCTTTTCGGCGCGATTTCAGTCGCTGATGTCGGCGCTTGTAGGTGTTCGCCGGCGTGCTCGTCGTGGTGACGTGCGCATATAAAAGCGACAGACCGAAAAGACTTCGAGCGAATTCGCATTGTTTCGGAGGACGCCCTATGTTACCGCTTGTAACTCAGGGTAGGTCTAGATGGGCGATAACCAGAGCGGCACTAAGGGCAGCGACAAGCGTAAGCAGAGTCTCTACTTTCCGGAGTCGATGCTCCAGGAGATAAAGGACGAGGCGGCGCGTCTGGACCGGTCCTTGTCGTGGATCGTACAGCGGGCGTGGAAGATCGCCCGTCTCGAGATCAAGAAGATCCCGAGCGTCAACGACATTGCGGACGACGAGGAACCGGATACCGGCTGACCGGGTCCGCTCCGCGTAGCAGCCCCGGAGCAAAGTGCCCGACCTTCTCGATCCAGTCACTTTTGGCGAGTTGCTCGGGCTCCTTGCCCACGACCTGCGGAATCCACTTTCCGCGCTGCACAGCAATCTCGGCTTTCTGACGTCCATCGTTCAGCAGGACAAGGACGCGGTCGAGGCTGTCTCCGATGGGCTCGTCTCGTGCGAGGGGCTCGCGCACATCATCGACAACATCGATTTGCTCGGCCAGTCGATGCGCGGCGTGCAGTCGGCGGACGGCTCTCGAATCGACGTGCAGCTGCTCATCGCCGAGGTCGTTTCCCAGGCCCGGCCCATGGCGGAGAGCCACAACGTCCGCGTCGTGGTGAAGCCGTACGCGGGCGAGCCGCCGCAGACGGAGGGGCCTCGGGAGCTGCTCGGCCGTGCGATCGCGAACCTCGTCAGGAACTCGATTCAGCACTCGCCGGGCGGTTCCGTCGTCCACGTGACGACACGCAAGGACGCCGCCGGCGTCGTGATCGTCGTCGAAGACAACGGCGTCTCGTTGCCGGACCCGATTCGCGCGAGCGTGTTCACGGCCACGGGGCAGATCGGCGCGAAATCCGCGCCGGCGGGGCGTTACAGCCGAGGCCTCGGTCTCCTCTGCGCCGCGCTCGCCGCGTCGGCGGCCCGCGCGAAGGTGCGCGTCCTGGCGCCGCCGGAGAGCACCGGCAACGCGTTCGAGCTCCGGCTCCCGCCGGTCACGGTTGAACGCTGAGCGCTAGTCAACGTGCGTCACGGTTGAACGATGACGGCCTCGTCGGGGTCGCGGTAGAGGATTCTCCCGCTCTCGCCGGGGCATCCCCAGCACGTGCTCCAATGGATGCGCGGGCGGATGTACCCGTTGTACGCGAGCGCGACGGGACCGACTTCGTTCTCCATGATGAAGCTCGAGGCGAGCTTGTAATCGTCCTTCCCCATGACGTGAAAGGCGGCGATGAACGACGTCGACTCGCCGGCGCGCCCGGTCACGACGAGAAACTCCGCGCCGGGCACGGGGTTCCAGAGAAGCGGCGCGACGGTGAAGAGAAAGCCTTTGCGGTCGCCGGGGCCGCGCGCGACCACGGTCTCCGCGGAGTCCGGCTCCTTGAAGAAGCGCAGGTCCTTCGAGAGCGGCGCCGTCTTTTCGTCCACCTTGAAGAGCTCGGCGAGTCGCGCCGGGGTGATCGACGCCTGGGCGAACGTCTGCCCGGCGTGCGGCTCTTGCACGACGGCGGCGTTCTTCGGGCCCTTGCAGCAGCGGAACCCGAGGTCGTCGCTCTTCGCGTCGGGGTTCTCCGCGCCGCGCGCCGCGCAGCGATGCGCCGCCGCGTCGGCTTTGGCGGACGCTCCACGAACGGCGGCTTTGCGCGAGCCGTTCTCGAAGGCGACGTCGCTCGCCGTCCATTCGCGCAGCGTGCCCAGGGCGAGGACGTCGAAGCCCGCCGCGCATCCGAGCGGCCCGCTCGCGCAAGCGGCGTTCCACGTGTCGCCCGATGGAAAGAGATGGCTCGCCGGCCCCTTGCACACGCGTTCCCACTCGAGCTCCGTGCACAGGCGCTCGTCGCGCGCTTCGCAGAGTCGCGTGGCTTCGTCGCGGGTCACGCCGACGCGCGGCGGCGAATGCGGGTCATTCGGGTACGGAAGACGATCCACGCGGAACGGGCCGAGCTCGACGTCGCTCCGGCGTTGCTCGACGTCCGGGTGACGTCCGGGTTCCCCCGGCAAGCTGCCGGCGTGGAAGCTGCCGGCGGGGACCTCGACGCGTTCGCCGGCGAGCGGCTCGGTGACGGCCGCGGAGGGTTCGGCGCTCGGTGCTCCGCGCGCAGCGGCCTCGCCGCCGCCCGCGGCGCGCTGCCGGCACGCGGGGATCGCCGCGAGCAAGGCCGCTGCGGCGACGAGCAGACGCGCGTCCTTCGGCACGGCGGCTTTATATCGTATAGGGACGTGCGAACCCAATGAGCACGCTCCTTTTGATCCGCCACGGGCAGGCACGCGCGTTCGACGCCGACTCGGATAGGTTGACCGAGAAAGGAGTCGATCAAGCGCGGCGGCTCGGCGAGTTTCTCGTGAGCGCCGGCGTCGAGCTCGACGAGGTGCACGTGGGGACCCTCGAGCGACAGCGGCACACGGCCGCGCTCGCCGGCGAAGCGTTCGCCGCCGCGGACCGCGCGTGGCCCGAGCCGACCGTGGATGCTCGCTTCGACGAATACGACGCCGGCGGCATTCTCGGGACGCTGCTGCCGCTCCTGACCGAGCGCGACCCCCAGGTGAGAAAGCTCTCCGAGGAGTTTCAAGCGGCGGGCGCGAGCCCGGATCGCAATCGATACTTCCAGCGTCTCTTCGAGGTGCTGATGGACGCCTGGCTCGAGGGGCGAGTGACGGCTCCCGGCGTCGAGGCGTTCGCGGCGTTCCACGAACGCGTGCGCGCCGCGTTCCGCGAGCTCACGTCACGCGGCGGGAGCCGCCGCGTCGCCGTGTTCACGTCGGGGGGACCCATCGGCGTCTCGTTGCAGGAAGCGCTGGAAGCGCCGCCGCGTTCGGCGCTCCGGATCAACTGGCGTGTCAAGAACGCCTCGATGACCGAAATGACCTTTTCCGAAGGGCGAATCTCGGTCGATTCCTTCAACGTCGTTCTCTATCTTCCGCCCGAGCTGCGCACCTTCCGGTGACCGCGCGTCGACGCGTGGAAGCTACACCGCGGGCGCCGGCGAGAGCCGCCCGAGCTGCGCGCCTTCCGATGACCGCGCGGCTTCGCGGGGCCGTCCGATTTGCCGCGCGGGTCCTTCGCGACTACGTTTCGCGGGTCATGTCGGTTCCGTCCTCGGCGCTCGCGAAAGGCCTCCGGTGAGCCGGCGCTCGCGCGCGCCGCGCTCGGGCTCCGGGGGATACCAGGCCGGTCCGGGGACGGTCGTGTCGTTTCACTACGCGCTGTTCGACGCCGAGGGCGAGCTCGTCGAAGAAGGCAGCGCCGATTCCCCGACGACCGTGTTGCTCGGCTATGGTGAAGTGGCGCCGGCTCTGGAGAGCGCGTTCTCGGGTCTGGTGGCCGGCGACGTCCGCGAGGTGCTCCTCGACGAAGCGGACGCCTTCGGCCGTCGCGATCCGGAGGCCATCATAGAGGTGGACCGAGACGACCTGCCCGCGGATCTCGAGCCCGGGGACGAGCTCACCGCCGACAAGGAGGGCGGGGGCACCGTCCTCTTGAAGGTGCTCGAAATCCTGGACGACATCGTGGTCCTGGACACGAACCACCCGCTCGCCGGGCAGCGTGTCCGGTTGCAGCTTTCCGTCGAGTCGGTCCGACCCGCCACCGCCGACGAGCTGAGCCAAGCCGAGGGCCGGCTCGCTCGGACCGGCGAACCGGCGTCCCAGCCCTTGCTCCCCGTCGAGCGATTGCTTAGACGGGGAGGCAGCAACAGTCCCCAAGGGGACGAAGCGGCCTCGTTCCCGCCTCCAAGTCTAGGTGGGTCGGGGAGGGTAGCCTGATTCTCACGGAGACTCGTCTCGAATGGATTTACCGGCCAACTTCAAGTTCGACGTTCGTGTTCGCCCGCGGCTCCTCGCGAAAGGGCAGCTGACCGATGCCGAGGTCGAAAAGCACCTCGAAGCGCTCGCTGACGCTCAGCCACAGGCGGACGTCATCGACCTGCCGCAGCCGGCGTTGACCACTCCGGAAGAGCGCGAGCGCGCCGCGCTGCAGCGTGCTTCGGTCGTCGCCGCTCGTCCCGTGGCCGCCGCCGCGCCTGCTCCAGCGGAGCGCTCGGCGCCGGTTTCCATCGCGCCCGCGCCCGCGCCCATCGATCAGGGCTGGGACGAAGACGACGACGAAGACGACGTCGACGACGAGGAAGACGACGAAGAAGAAGATTTGGCGGACTTGAAGCCTGCGGCCGCCGCTGCCCCTCCTCCCGCGGTGCACGCACCGCCCGCGGTGCACGCGCCGCCGGCCGCCCCTTCGCCCGCGCGCGAAGCGGACGAAGACGAGGACGGCGAGGCCCGCGGAGAAGAAGAAGAGTGACCGCCCAGGACGGAGCGTCGAACGGCGGCTCGGGGCCGACTGCCGAGCTTCCGAGCATCGATTTCGCGACCTTCGTCCTTTCGCTGTCGCACAGCGCGCTGGTTCACCTGGGGGACGCTCCCGACCCTTCCGGTCACAAGAGCCCGCCGGATCTGGAGATGGCGCGGCAGACCATCGATCTCCTCTCTTTGCTCGAAGAAAAAACTCACGGAAATTTGACGGGCGAGGAAGAACGCATGCTCTCTGCTGCGCTCTACGATCTGAGGCTGCGCTTCGTCGAGGTGAGCAAGGCGAAGTGAGGGCGCTGAGGCGCGGCCTTCTCGCCGTCGCGCTCGCAACGGCATCCTGTCACTCGCGGCGCGATGTTCCCGACGAGTCGCGCCCCGAGTCTTCGGTGACTGCGCCGCCTGCCAGCGTTTACGCCGAGGGGCCCCCCTCGCCGCCGCCGCCCGCGCTCGCGCCCATGACGTTCGCCGACCTCGCGGCGCGGGCCGACCCGGCCGTCGTCTTCATCGAAACGGAGCAGGCGATGTACGGTCGCGGCAAGCGGATCGTCGCCGGCGGCGTCGGCACGGGCTTCGTCTTCGATCCGAACGGCCTCATCCTGACGAACGATCACGTCGTCGCGAACGCGACCCGCATCGACGTCGTGTTCGGTGAAGAAGAGCGCAAGCGCGCCACCGTCATCGGCTCCGACACACCCACCGACGTGGCCGTTCTCCGCATCGACGGCCACAACATGAAATGCTTGCCGCTCGGCGACTCGGACGGCATTCGGGTCGGCGACTGGGTCATCGCCATCGGCAATCCGTTCAGCCTCTCGCACACGGTGTCGGCGGGGATCCTGTCGGCGAAGGGACGCACGAAGAGCGACGTGAAGGGCCTCGACCCGACGGGGTACTACGACTACCTGCAGACGGACGCGAGCATCAACCCGGGCAACTCCGGGGGCCCGCTCATCGATCTCACCGGTCGCGTCATCGGCATCAACACGGCGATCAAGCCGGAGGCGAACAGCATCGGGTTCGCGATCCCCATCAATATGGTGCGCGAGCTGTTGCCGGCGCTCATCGAACACGGAAAGGTCGCCCGGAGCGCCATCGGCATCACCGTCGCGTCGCTGAAGGACGAGGACGTGACTCGGCTCGGGCTCATGAGCAAGACCGGCGCGCTCGTCACTCACGTCAAACCCGGCGGTCCGGGCGCACAGGCAGGCATCGCGGTCGACGATGTCGTGCTCGCGTTCGAGAACACCGCCGGCGCGGGGCCGAACCGCCTGCGCTGGCTCACGAGCATCGCCGGGATCGGCAAGAAGGTGCACCTCAAGCTCCAGCGAGGGAAGAAACTACTTTCTCCCACCGTCGTCCTGGGACCCGCGAGCGACGAGACCGACGACGGGAGCTCTCGGCCCACGCGAGGGAAGGACGAGCACTGACCGCGCGTAGAATGTTTTGGGCGAAGGGCCCGCCAGGCGTTCATCGCTCCGTTGGAACTTGAGCAAGAATCATGGGTTAGACGCCGGTATGATGCCCGGCTCGGGTGTCGCGTGAATACCGGCTCGCCCAAATCGTCGAAGGAACAGGCCCGGAAACTCGAGGCCGAAGAGGATCGTGCCCTCATCCTCCAAGCAAAGGCCGGTGATTCGGGTGCTTTCCGCAAGCTGGTCGAGCGACACCAACGCCGGGCGTTCGCCATCGCGATCGGGCTCTTGCGCAGCGAAGACGACGCGCGCGAGATCGTCCAGGAAGCCTTCCTGCGCGTCCACAAAGGGCTCCCGACGTTCGAAGGCGGTTCGAGCTTCTTCACCTGGCTCTACCGGATCGTTTCCAACCTGGCCATCGATGCCATGCGCAAGCCGTCGCGACGCGAGAGCGAGGCGCTCGACCCGGATCTGGGCGACGACGGCGCCGAGCAGCCGCTGCTATCGCGACTCGAGGGGACCGATCCGCTCGACTTCGTGCGGCGCGGCGAGATCCGGCGGCGCATCGAGGCGGCGCTCGGGGACCTTCCGCCGTACCATCGCGGCGTCATCCTCATGCGGGAGCTCGAGGGGATGAGCTACGAGGAGATGGCGGAGGCGATGGGCGTGTCGAAGGGGACGATCATGAGCCGGCTGTTTCACGCGCGGAAGAAGCTGCAGCGCGCCCTCGCCGATTGTTACGAGGAGCAGGTCGGGCGCCCGCCGCTCGAGGAAGGAGACTCGCCGTGAGCGCGCCGAGCGACGAGCGCCTGATGCGCTACTTCGACGGCGAGCTCGACGCCGGCGACGCGCGCGAGGTCGAGCTCTGGCTCGAGAGCTCGCCGGAAGCCAGGCTGAAGCTCCTCGCGTGGGATCGCGTCGGCGACGCCGTTCGTGCGATCGCCGACGCATCCACCGCCGGCTCGGACATCGCGGATTCCGTGATGGCGCGTATCGCACCGCCGGCGCGGCCCGCTCTCGCCGGCGCAAACGCGCGCGCGCCGCGGCGGTGGATCGCCGCCGTGCCGGCGATTGGGCTCGCGCTCGCGGCGGCCGCGGCCGTCGTGCTTTATTTCCGTTCGCCGGCGACGCCCTCCGTGGGGGCAGCGGCGTCGGTCGTCCGCACGACGCCGGGGCAGGGGGCGACGGCCTTCGAGGCGGCGGCGTCCCCGATGGTCGCCGTCGCCGACACGGAATCCGGAGCGGCGATCGAATCCGTCGATTTCGGTGCGAGCGCGGGGTCCATCTTCATGGTGCCGAGCGGCCAGAACGCGGACGACGCCCAGACCCCCGTCGTGTGGTTGATGGACGATGCCCCTCCCGACGAGGGTAGGATGGCGCCCCTATGAGCACTCGAATCCGCGGCGTGGTCTCGCTTCTCGCGCTCGCGGCGCTCGTCCTCGCTGGACGGCCGGCGTTCGCCGACGGCAAGTCGGACGCCCCTCCGAAAGCCAAGGACGCGCCGCCGGCGCCGTCGGCGTCCGTGGCGCGCACCTACAGCGCCGAGGTCCTCGTCCTGCACGCGACCAACACGAAGAAGGGCATCGATCCGCGCATCGGCGACATGCCGGAGCTGAAGAAGATCCCGTTCTCCTCTTACGACAGCTACGAGCTCTTGCAGCGCGTTCGCTTGCCCCTGAAGAAGGACGAACCGAAGACGTTCGATCTCCCGAACGGGCGCGTCCTTCAGACGAAGCTCGTCGAGGTGCTGCCCGACGGCTCCGTGCGCCTCTCGGCGAGCATCAATCAGCCGGGCGGCAAGACGTTCTTGCCGCTGCTCGAGGTGAAGGCGAAGGTCGGGCAAGCGTTCATCGTCGCCGGACAGAGCTACAAGGGCGGCATCCTGGTCCTGGTCGTGCACGTGCTCTCGTGAGCGAGCGCGGAACGGTCCTGAGCGCTCGTCGGACGGGGCGCGTGGCGAAGGGACCTTCGCCGAGCGCTCTACCTTTCGCGCACGAGCACGAAGTAGTGATCGAGCGACTTCTCCCCCTTGAACGCGGCGCCGATGGTCACGTACGTCGAGACTTTGCGCATGAAGTCGCGGGTGCGGTTGTACACGTAGCGCTGTAAGCCGCGCGTGTTCGGCACCACGTCAGGCCACCCCGCGGCCACCGCTCCCTCGGGCACCTGGAAGTAGTCGACGACGACCGTGCCGCGCTCGACCCACTCCGCGTTCGAGTCGGTCGTCACGGCGACGAAGTATCCCGGGCCGATGAGCGGACGAAACGGCGACTCGTTGAAGCCGACGAGCCGCGCGCTGCCGTCCGCCGGCTTGCAGAACCGTTTCTCGAAGTGCCTCAGGCCGCCGGGAGTCGGCAACGTGTTGCGGCCGAAGTGCCGCACCGGTTCGAGCGGCGCGCGATCCGCCGGGACGAAGTCGTCGAGCGTCAGCGCGCTCGACTCCTTCGCCTTGCGATAGAGCGCGCGCTGATCGCCGCGGTCGAGGGCGCGGGTGGCTTCCAGGCGCTCCTCGTGCGGCGCGCGATCGAGCATTTCGGCGATAGCGTCGATGCCGCTCGCGCCGTCCCAGATCAAGCCCTTCAAGTTCACGATGAGCTCCCGAGTTTGCGCGGGCCCCCTGGCGACCCGCGCGTCGGAGCATACTCGTGCTCGCGCCCGCGCGAAGGCTCAGTCGTCCGCGCGGGGCAGGGGCAGGTGCACGGTGAAGCTCGTCCCTTCGCCCGGGGTGCTCGCCGCGCCGACCGTGCCGCCGTGGGACGTCACGATTTCTTTGACGATCGCGAGTCCGAGGCCCGTCCCCCGGCCCGTCTCTTTCGTCGTGAAGAAGGGCTCGAAGATCCGCGTCAGGGTATCGGGATGGATGCCGGTCCCGGTGTCGGTCACCTCGACGGCGATCCTCGATTGCTCCGGCTCCTCACGCACGGTCACGGCCAGCCGGCCGCCGTGGTCGCTCATCGCGTGCGCGGCGTTGGTGAACAGATTGACGAAGACCTGCGTCAGGGGGCCCGCGCGCCCGCGCACCTTCGGCACGCTTTCGGCGCACGAGACCTCCACGACGATCCCGTACCGTTCGAACTCGTGTTGCGAGAAGGCATGAGCCTGCGTGATCACGTCGGCGAGGGAGACGGTTTCGATGGCTTCACGCGCCGGCCGCGCGTACTGCACCAGGTCTCGACTGAACTTCAAGATCCGATCGGCGGCGACGCGGATGCGTTGCAGGTGCTGCGTTTCGTCCGCGCGGAGGTGCTCGCCGTTGCCACTACGCATGAGAAGCTCGGTGCTGGCGACGATGGACGTGACCGGGTTCGCCAGCTCGTGCACGACGCCGGCGACGATCTGTCCGAGGGTCGACAGCTTCTGCGCCTGGATGAGCTGCGCCCGGAGCTCGGTCATTTCGA
Organism: Polyangiaceae bacterium; assembly: GCA_035547195.1. GTDB lineage: Bacteria > Myxococcota_A > Polyangia > Polyangiales > Polyangiaceae > DASZVB01. Next base: position 195,850 of record DASZVB010000022.1, on the reverse strand, counting down.
CGGACACGGGCTTGGCGGCGCGCAGCACCATCGCCGAGCGCACGCTCGTCGCCATGACGGCGGCGGCGCGTTGCAGGATGGCACGCTCGATCGCGTCCTCCTCGAGCGACGTGCTCGAGGGCGCCGCGTGGAGCGTCGAGCCCGGCAGGCCTTCGAACTCGAGGACGCGCTCGCCGAGGAGCTCGGGGAACAGGCGCGTCGGATCGCGCCCGGGCGGCGGCATCCCTTCCGGCAAGGCGAGCTCGACGAGCGGCACCGCGCTCTCCGAAAGCACCAGACACACGCCGAGAGCGCGCTCCGGCAGCAGTGAAGCGACGCAATCGAGCAGCCGGCGAGCGACGGCGGCGGGCCCCGCCTCGAGCGACACGCCGGTGACGGCGTCGAGCAGCGCCGCGTAGGCGTCCGTGAGGTTCGGACCGCGCCGCACGCGCGCGGACTCGACCTCGGCGGTCACCAGCGCGGCGGGGGCGTTCAGCGCGTGCGTCTTCATCGCAGCGCTCCCTTCCGCTCGGGGTCGCTCGTCGCTTTGTCGAGATCGAGGATTTTCTGGCCGCCCACGTAGCTCTTGGTCTCGTATTTCGTAATCTTGCCGATCTTGCGGACGATCTCCGCCATCCGCTCCGCTTGCGCGATGATGATATCGGCGGCGTTGTGCAACGGGGATTCTTTTTCGAGCCGCCGGCACAGAAGCTCGGCGTACCCGATGATGCTCGTCAAGGGCTGATTCAGTTCGTGAGCCGCGGCGCCCGCGAGCTCGGCCACGGCCGCGTGCTTCTCGCGTTCGCGGAGCTCCTCCTGGGTGCGGAGCAGCTTCGCTTCCATGCGCAGCTTGTCGCGGATGTCCGTGAAGATACCGACCGAGCCGACGGGGTGATCGTTTTCCATGATGAGCGCCGCGGAGAGCTTCACGGCGATGACCTCGCCCGCCGAGTTCAGCATGTCCACGCGGTAGTCTTCGAGCCTCGCGGGCCCGCACACGCTCGGGTCGCGGATCTTCCGCATGACTTCGCGCGCGACGCCGGGCGGATACAGCTTTTCTACGGACATCTTCCCGATGACCTCGCTAGGTTCGTAGCCGAACACCCGCGAAGCCGCGCGATTGAACAAGAGCACGCGCCCGTCGAGGCTGGCCGAGACGATGGCGTCCACCGAGCTCTCGATCACCCGCTCGAAGAACTCCTTCGTCTGCTTCAGCTCGATCTCCGTTTTGCGCTCGCTGGTCACGTCGCGGAACGTGAAGAGCACGGCCCCTTCTTCGCGGAGCACGGAGCTGAAGTTCACGCTGAGCACGACTTCTTCGCCGTGCTTCGTGCGGATCCTGACGTCGACGCCCTGCGGGTAGATGCTCTCCCGAAAACCGCGCGCGAGGCGGAGCGCGCGCTTCTGCTCTTCGGGAGGCAACACCTCCCCGAGCTTCACCTCCGCGAGATCCGTCTCGGAAAAGCCGGTGATCTCTCGCGCCCGCGGATTGGCGAACAGGATGCGGCCGGCCTGATCGATCACCACGATCCCGTCGGCCGAGCTCTCGAAGAAGTCGCGGTACCGCTGGAAGAGCAGCATCCGGTGCTCGGCTTCGGCGCGCGCCTGGACGTTCTGCTGCGTCTCTTTTCGGAGCTCTTGCAGGATGCGTGCGTTGCGCAGCGAGATGGCCGTCGCGTGCGCGACGGTTTGCAGCAGCGTCATCTCGTCGGTCTCGAACGCTACGTGCCGGCGCGCGCGCAGGAAGAGCACTCCCATCGCCCGGCCTTCGTGCACCAGCGGGAGCAGCGCGAGCGACGCGAAGCCGACGAGCCCGTCACGCTGGCGAACGGCGTCGAGGAGCGGGTGCCTCGCCGCGTCCCGGATGACGAGCGTCGCGCCCGACGCGAGCGCTTCCTGGATTTCCGGGTACTTCGACAGATTGATCGGCAAATCGCGCAGCTGCTCGTTGTCGCTGGTGGCCACGACGTACCCGATGTCCGGACGTTCGCCGAGGAGGACGAGGCTGCAGCGATCCACCCGAGCGATGGCAGCGAGGCGGGTGACGAGCGTGAAGAGGATGTCGCGGATATCGAGGCGCGACGCGAGCGTCTGGATCAGCTCCACGACGATGCGCAGATCGCGCTCGCGGCGGCTCAAGCGCTCGACGTAGTCGCGGATGCGCAGCTGGCCGTGCACCCGAGCCACGAGCTCGGCGGAACGCACCGGCTTCGAACAGAAATCGTCGGCTCCGCAGGCGAACGAGCGCTCGATGGCTTCTTCCGAGTCGAGCGCCGTGAGGACGACGACCGGCAGGTGCGCCCAGGCTTCGGTTTTACGGAAACGCTGGAGGAGCTCGTAGCCGTCCATCCCCGGAAGCATCACGTCGAGCAGCACCAGCGACGGCAGCTCGCCCTCGAGCCATTCGAGCGCCGTCGTGGCGTCGGCGACGGCTACCGCGGGCAGCCCCGCTCGCCCGAGCAGCGCGACGATGACCTCCCGGCTGGCCGCATCATCTTCGACGACCAGGATCGGCTCGCTCTCCCGCACGGTGGCGAAAGAATAGCGCTCGACCATGGGGTGGACTATCGGAACCTTCGTCGCTACCGCGCAACGGATGGACCGTTGTGCAGAGCGTCAGTCGGTCAAGGTGTCGGGAACCGCCTCGATCGGCATGTCCAGCTGAGGCGCGATCTTCGATTTGTCACCGACGACGACGATGACGGCGTGATCCGGATCCAATCGCTTCGCTTCGTTCGCGATCGTCTGCGGTGTGGTGGCATCCAGCACCGTTGGATATTTCCGCAGGTAATCCGCGGGCAGCGCATGAATGAACAGCTCCTCGACGCGATCGGCGACGTCTTCGGTGTGCGACAGCGTCGCGCCGAGGTGCTGTTCGAGCAGCGCGCGCGACAGCGCGACTTCGGCTTCGGTGATCGGGCGGCCGAGCGCGGGATCGCGCGCCTTTCGCAGCTCGGCCAGCGCCTCTTTGAGCGCGGCGCCCGTCACGTCCGTGCGAACCTGAGTGACGACCGCGAAGGCGCCCCAGCCCCGCGTCGCGATGTCGAGTGACGTGGCTCCATAGGTGTAGGCGTGCGTTTCGCGCAGGTTCATGTTGAGGCGCGACGTGAACACGCCGCCGAGGAGCCCGTTCAACAGCTCGCGCGCTTCGAAGCCGGGCTCGCCGCGTTTCGGAAACGGCTGCGCAATGAAGAGCGCCGATTGCACCGCGCCGGGGCGGTCGACGACCAGGACCTTTCCGCCGGCCTGCGCGAGCGACGCGGGGGCGGGGGACTCCGCGGGAGGCGCGGCGGCGCGCAGGCCGCGAAAGAGCGGCGTCGCGAGCGGCTTCACGTCGTCGAGCCCGACGTCGCCGACGACCACCAGCGCGAGGTTCCCGGGGACGAAGCTCTTCGCGTAGAAGTCGGCGAGATCCGCGCGCTTCAAGGCCTCCACGTCGTGGCGCGAGCCGCTCACGGGAGCGCCCACGGTGGTGCCGAGCAACACGCGCAAGCCGACCAGGGACGAGAGGCGCGCGGGGCTCTGGCGCTCTGCCTCGATGTTGTCGAGCCACTCGTGCCGGACGCGCTCGAGCTCCTTCGGCGCGAAGGCGGGCTCCTTGACGACTTCGGCGAGCAGCGCGAGGCCGTCCTTCAGGTTCTCGCGCAGCGTGGTCATGCCGAGCTTCACGAAGTCGCGGCCCGCCGATTGTTCGAGCGACGTGCCGAGCGATTCCACGGCTTCGGCCAGGGCGAGGGAGCTGTGCTTCGTGGTGCCCTCCGTCATCATGCGGACGGTGAGCGCCGCGAGCCCGCTCTTGCCGGCGGGAACACGCGCCGCGCCCCCGAGCGCGACGACGGATACCGTCACGACGCCGACCGGCCGCCGCACCACGTACAGCGAGAGGCCGTTGTCGAGCTTGTCCGTCTCCACGGCGGGGTACTCGCTCGCGGCGCGCGGGCCCTGCGGCGGCTGCGTATTGCGCCACGAGTCGGGGCTCGGCGGGACGGCGGCGACGCTCGCCGACGATGCGGGAGCGGGGCCGGCCGCCTGAGGCGCGGGCTTCGAGCCGCCGCAAGCGAAGGCGAAGAGCGCGAGGAGACCGGCCGTGTTCTTCAGCGCGGAGCGAAGGCGGGCAGAGTTCATTTTCATGGTGCGCTCCCCACGGCGGCCGGAGCGCCTTCCTGCTTCGGCACCGTCGTGATGACGACCGCCGTATCGGGCGACAAGAACTGCTTCATCACCCGCTTCACGTCGTCGGCGGACACCGCGTTCATCCGGTCGATGTACGCGGGCAGCTTCCCCGGGTCACCGAGGTACTCGTTGAACCGCTGCAGCGTGCCGGCTCGTCCGGACTCGCCACCGTCGCCGTCGAGCCGCTGCAGATCCGTCAATACGTGTAGTCGGATCTGGCGCTTCGCGCGGTCGAGCTCCGCCGGGGTGGGTCCCTTTTTCGTGAAGTTCGCGAGCACTTTGGTGAGCGCCGCCTCCGCATTTTTCGACGGCGTGCCCGCGGCGACCGTCGCCTGGATCTCGAACATGCTCGTCAGGCGATTCGAGTCGAGCGCGGCCGTGACGTCGGATGCGACCTTCTGCTTGACGACGAGGTCTTGATACAGCGGCGTCGCTTTGCCGCCGGCCAGCAGCGTCGCCACGACGTCGAGGACGGTATCGTCCGGGCTGTACGCGGGCGGCGTGAGCCACCCGAGCGCGACGCGGGCGAGCTGAACCGGCTCCTGCACGTCCTTGCGGATGGACGTGGTGCGCGGCGGGGTGATGGAGAGACGCGTCGAGGGCCGGGTCGACGAGGGGAGCGAGCCGAAGTAGCGCTCTATCCATCCTTTCGTGGCCGCGGGGTCGAAGTCACCGGCGATCGCCAGCGTCGCGTTGCTCGGCGAGTAGAACTGGTGGAAGAACGCCTTCACGTCGTCCATCGTCGCCCGGGACAGATCTTCCATCGAGCCGATGACGGCGCCGTGATACGGGTGGTCGGGCGGGAAGAGCGACTCGTACATCGCGAGCTCGCTGGCTCCATAGGGCGAATTTTCGTAGCGTTGGCGGCGTTCGTTCTTCACGACGTCGCGCTGGACCTCGAGGCGCTCCGGCGTGAGCGCGTCGAGCAGAAACCCCATGCGATCGCTCTCGACCCACAGCACGAGCTCGAGGTTCTCGCGCGGCACCGTCTCGAAGTAATTCGTCCGATCCCAGCTCGTCGTCCCGTTGACGTTGGTCGCGCCGACGGACTCGAGCAGCCTGTCGAACTCGTGGCCCACGTGCTTCGAGCCCTCGAACATCAGGTGTTCGAACAGATGCGCGAACCCGGAGCGGCCCTTCGGCTCGCTCGACGGCCCGACGTGGTACCAGACGTTCACCGCGACGAGCGGCAAGCTCGCGTCGTGGTGCAAGATCACCTCGAGACCGTTCGGCAGCGAATACTTCTCGAACGGGACTTGGAAGGGGTTCGGCTGCTGGGCTGGGCTCGCCGCCTTCGGCGCGGTGGGAGCGCCGGGAGCGGCAGGAGGCGCGTCGGCTTTTGGCGCCGCTGGCGCCGACGGCGGCGCAGCCTGGACCTCCGTCGCGAAGCAGAGCGCTAGAGCGATGGGCAAAAAGCGCATGGGAGTCGCTTGGTACCATCCCCCGCGCCGGAGCGCATCGCTTCTCGTATCGGGCACGGGTGACCAACACGCGGAAGCCGCCGAGTCTTCCGCCGGGCGGTGCTTGACTCACCGCGATCGCCCGCGATGTCGTCTCCGGCGCGCGGCGCGCGGCGCGCGGCGGCGACGTGGTCCGGAGCGTGACGAAATCGTCGCCCGCGGACGGCGGTCGGCCGAAAGGCGGCTCGGATCCGGTCTCCGTCGCGTCGTGAATGCGACCGGCGTCCTGCTGCACACGAACCTCGGGCCCGCGCCGCTGCCCGCCGCGTCTCTCGAACATGTGCTGGGCGCATGCGCTTCGCGCGGTGCTCGACGAAGAATCGACGCTAGCGGAGCTCAGTCTCGCTGCTCGCCGGACGTCGGGGGCGCCTCCTGCGCTCCCTTCGCCACCAGCGTCACGCCGAGCGCGACGAGCACCATCCCCGTCCACATCCGCGTCGTGATGCGATCGTCGAACAAGGCACGGCTGGCGAGCGGCACGATCACGTAGACCAGCGCGATGAACGGCGCGGCGATGGACAGCGGCACCTTGCGCAGCACGAGCAGCCAGCTGAGGACGCTCGCGGCGTACGCGACGAGGCCGCACATGAAAAAAGCATTTTTGAGGAGCGAGAGCGGCGCGCTCGGAACGGCGCCGGTGAGCGCCGCTTTCCGTAACAAGAGCTGCGCGCCGCCGTTCAGCACGACCGTGACGAGCGCGAAGATCAGCGCCGAGGAGCTCACGGCAAGAGCTCCAACAACTTGAGGACCCCGAGCCGCACCGGCGAGCGGTGGTGCGAAGCGTCGCGCCGCGCCAGCACCTCTTCGCGATGCGCGACGTACCAGTCGTACGACTCGGCGATCATCTCCGCGTTCGAGTAGCGCGGAACGAACCCGAGCGCCTCGGTGGTGGCGCTCATGTCGAAGTACATCTCGCGCCCGTACATCAGCGTATGATAGTCGCCGAGCGGCGAGAGCCGCAGCTTGCTCGTGACGGCCATGGCGATTTGCGTGGGTCGAAACGGCAGCGCGCGGATCGGGCTGCCCGTCGCCGCGTGCGCGACCAGCCCTTCGAGCAGCTCGCGCATCGTGCCGAACCGGACGGCGCCGGCGAGCAAGACGCGGAAGCCGGGCAGGGCGTCGGCGCGCAGGCAGATCTCCGCGAGATCGTCGGCGTGCACGAATTGGTACCGGTTCGCGCCGCCGCCCAGCGTGTAGATGGGTCGGCCCCGGCGCACCCACTCGAAGAGAATCTGAAAAATACCGAGGCGACCGTGCCCGAGGATCGTCCGCGGCCGGACGATGGACACGTCGAGTCCGCGGGCGACGTAGTCGCGGGCCACCTGCTCGGCGGCGAGCTTCGCGGCGCCGTAAGCTTCTCGCGGCGCCGGCGCGACCGCGCCGTCGACCGGGTTCTTCGGGGGAACGCCGTAGACCGCGCTCGACGAGACGACGATCGTCTTCTTCACGCCTTCTCGCCGCGCGTAGTCGAGCAGCGTGCGCGTGCCCTCGACGTTGACGGACCAGAACTGCTCGCGGTCCTTCGCGAGCGGCACCTGGGCGACGTTGTGGTGGACGACTCGGGCGCCGCGAAGCGCTCGCCGTACGGCTTCCCCGTCGCGGATGTCGCCGCGCACGAACTCCACGTCCGCGGGGCGATCTTCGTTGTCCACCAGATCCAGCACGCGCACGCGGTCGCCTCGCGCGCGGAGCTTCTTCACGATGGTCTCGCCGAGGTATCCCGATCCGCCGGTGACGAGCGTGACGCTGTCGGTCATCCTTGTTTCTCGCTCCTGCGCGGGGCGCAGGCGAAAGGCCGCTACGCTATTCGCGAAGCAAAGGGCCCGCAAGCCGCACGTCCGCGTGCTCGCCGTCGCGCTGCCGTATCCACGCCCGTCGGCGCGCGCACGAGCGCCGTCTTCCCGTGATCGACGTGGCCTGCGGCGGCGATGATTGACCCTCCGCGCTGGCGCGCCCAGCGGCGCCGGCGTCGTTCATGGCCATCGCGATCACGTCACGCGCCTTCATCTTCCATCCCGCGCGCGGGTTTCCTTTGAACTTGCCTTCGAGCTACCCTCTGGTACGAGCCTTTAGGTAAGGGCTCGTTCACCGATCACGTCATGCGCACCTCCGGCAACCCCACGATGTGGGCGATCTTCGCAGCGGGAGTGGTGCTCATGCTGGCCATCGATCTCGGGGTGGTCGGCAAGGCGGACAAGCCTGTCTCGGTGCGAGAAGCGCTGGTTCGCAGCGCCATCTGGATCGCCGTCGCCGCCGCCTTCAACGTCGGCGTGTACTTGCTGTGCGGCGCGCAGCCGGGGCTCGAGTTCACGGCGGGTTACCTCTTGGAAGAGGCGCTCTCCGTCGACAACCTGTTCGTGTTCGTCGTGATCTTCTCGGCGTTCCGGGTGCAGGCGGCCTACCAGCACCGAGTGCTGTTCTGGGGCATCGTCGGCGCCGTTTTGCTGCGCGGGCTGTTCATCGGGCTCGGCACCGCGCTCGTCCAGCGGTTCTGGTGGGTGATGACCCTGTTCGGGGTGCTCCTCTTGTACACGGCGTGGAAGTTGTTCCGCGGCGACGGCGACGAGGCGGATCCCGAGAGCAACCTGGCCTACCGGCTCTTCCGCCGCTGGGTGCCGTCGGTGTCGGAGGTCCGCGGCCCGCATTTCATCGTTCGCGAGAACGGCAAGTGGCTCGCCACGCCGCTCTTGGCGGTGCTGGTGCTCGTCGAGACGTCGGACGTCCTGTTCGCGCTCGACTCGATCCCCGCCGTCTTCGGCGTGACGAAGGATCCGTTCATCGTCTACACGTCGAACATCTTCGCGATCCTCGGCCTGCGCTCGATGTACTTCCTGCTGTCCGCGATCGTGCAGCGCTTCGTCTACCTGAAGACGGGGCTCGCGATCATCCTGGCGTTCGTCGGCGGCAAGATGGTCGCGCAGAAATGGGTCCACATCTCCACGGGGATCTCCCTGGCGATCATCGCGGGCGTGCTCGCGACCACCATCGCCGCATCGCTGCTCTGGCCGCCGAAGCCCAAAGAAGCCGCCTGAGGCTCAGTCCTCTTACCGCAGGCCTTCTCCGCGTTTCAGGGCGCGCGCGATGACGATTTGCTGGATCTGCGTCGTGCCTTCGTAGAGGCGGAACAGACGCACGTCGCGGTAGAAGCGCTCGATGCCGTAGTCGGCGATGTAACCGGCGCCGCCGTAGACCTGCACGGCGCGATCGGCGACGCGGCCGACCATCTCCGAGCAGAACATCTTGCAGGCGGCGGCGTCCATGTTCACGTCCGGCGTGCGATCGCGCTTGCGAGCGGTCTCGAGCACCATCGACCGGCCGGCGAGCGCTTCCGCGTAGCTGTCGGCGAGCATCGCCTGGATCAGCTCGAAATCGATGATCGGTTGGTTGAACTGCTTGCGCTGGCTCGCGTAACGGACAGAGTCCGCGATGAGTCGCTCGGCCACCCCGACGCACACGGCCGAGATGTGCAAGCGCCCGCGATCGAGCACCTGCATCGCCGCCTTGAAGCCCTGGCCCTCGACCCCGCCGAGCAGCGCGTTCTCCTCGACGAGCACGTCGTTGAAGATGACGTCGCTCACGTAGGTTCCGTGCTGGCCCATCTTCCGATCGGGCTTTCCGATCTCGATCCCCGGGAGCTTGCCCGGGACGAGGAACGCGCTGAGCCCCTTCGGCCCCGGGATCTTCTCGTCGGTGCGAGCGAACACCGTGAACACTCCGGCCTTGGGCGCGTTCGTGATGAATCGTTTCGTGCCGTTCAACACGTAGCCCTTCGGCGTCCTGCGCGCCGTGGTGCGGCAAGAGCCGGCGTCGGAGCCGGCGTCCGGCTCGGTGAGCGCGAACGACCCGATGATCTCGCCCGAGGCGAGCCCCGGCAAATACCGGCGCTTCTGGTCGTCGGTCCCGAACATGATGATGCCCTGGGACCCGATCCCGTTGTTCGTGCCGAGCACGGAACGGAAAACCGGAGACGTGCGTCCGAGCTCGAACGCGACGGTGACCTCTTCTTCCACGGTCAGCCCGAGGCCGCCGTGTTCCTCGGGGATGCTCATCCCGAAGAGCCCCATCGCCTTCATCTCGTCGATGACGTCGTCGGGGACGCGGTCGTTTTCGGCGACTTCGTTCTCGAGCGGAACCAGACGCTCTTTGACGAAGCGGGCGACGGCGGAGACGAGCTCATCGAGACTTTCTTGAGACAGCGGCATGCGCGACTTTCTAGATGACGAGGTCGCTCCGGGCAACGGGGCGTGAGCTCTCGCTTTTGCCAGGAGCGCTCAGGGCCCCGCGCTTGCGCTTGCAAGCTACCCCGCGAGCGCCCCGTCTAGCGGAAATACAGGGGAATCGCCCCCCCGGACGCCGCCCTCACGCCGCCCCCTGGTTTTCGCCGACCGCGAGGATCGTCGGCGCAAGTCGCGCAGCACGTGCGGCGCGTCCGGCATCGTCCGGCATCGCGACGCGTCCGCCTCTGGGGGAGTGGGGGATGGGAGGCATCCCCCACACGATTCGCGGCGCGCGATGCGCGAGCGAGCCCCGCAGCCGAAGGCGAGGAGCGCCAGCGAGTGTTCCGCTCCGAAACACGCCAACAAACCAGAAAAACTCACGACGCCAAAAGCCGCCCTCTCGGACAATGTCCGCCTCTGGGGGAGTGGGGGATGTGAGGCAACCCCCACTCGAACCGCGACGAACCCTCCCTCGAGCGAGCAGCGCAGCCGGAGGCGAGCAGCGCAAGCGAGGGTTCCGCGAGGCACCGCGACAAGAACAACAAAAACTCACGACGCGCCCCCCGTCTCCTCGGACAATGTCCGCCTCTGGGGGAGTGGGGGATGTGAGGCAACCCCCACTCGAACAATGCCGTGCGATGCGCGAGCGAGCCCCGCAGCCGAAGGCGAGGAGCGCCAGCGAGTGTTCCGCTCCGAACCGCGACAAAAAACAACAAAACCCCACGACGCCCACGGTTCTTACAAACCCCACGACGCCCCCTCCGTCGCGTCGTAGAAGCAACCCATGGTTTCGCAAATCTTCGACCCGTCGCGGTGGACCGCCGTCGAGGGCTTCGGGTTCACGGACATCACGTATCACCGCGCCCGCGAGCACGGCACGGTGCGTATCGCGCTCAATCGCCCCGAGGTTCGAAACGCGTTCCGGCCACACACGGTCGACGAGCTCTACCGCGCGCTCGACCACGCGCGCATGTGGACGGACGTCGGGTGCGTTCTGCTCACCGGCAACGGCCCGTCTCCGAAAGACGGCGGCTGGGCGTTCTGCTCCGGCGGCGATCAGCGCATTCGCGGCAAGGACGGGTACAAGTACGAGGGAGCGGCGGGCGTCGACGCGGCGCGCCTCGGCCGTTTGCACATCCTCGAGGTGCAGCGCCTCATCCGCTTCATGCCGAAGATCGTGATCGCCGTCGTGCCGGGCTGGGCGGTCGGCGGCGGTCACAGCTTGCACGTCGTCTGCGACCTCACCTTGGCGAGCCGCGAGCACGCGCGCTTCCTGCAGACCGATCCCGACGTCGCGAGCTTCGACAGCGGCTACGGTTCCGCGTTGCTCGCGCGTCAGGTGGGACAGAAGAAAGCCCGGGAGATCTTCTTTCTCGGCAAGACGTACTCGGGCGACGAAGCCGCGGCGATGGGCATGGCCAACGCCTCCGTGCCGCACGAATCGCTCGAGAGCGTGGCGCTCGACTGGGGTCGAGAGATCAACTCGAAGAGCCCGACGGCGATGCGGATGCTCAAGTTCGGCTTCAACCTCGCGGACGACGGACTAGTCGGACAGCAGATCTTCGCCGGCGAAGCGACGCGGCTCGCGTACGGAACCGAAGAAGCGCAGGAGGGCCGCGACGCCTTCCTGGAGAAACGTTCACAGGACTATTCGCGATTCCCGTGGCACTTCTAAAATGAAGTTGCGCTAGTGAATGCGACGCGTCGAGTGTGCGCAACGGTGTAACACTGAGCATCCCAGCGGATTGTCCCGTGACAGGTAGGGGCGCGGATGTCATCCTTCGCAGCGGAACGGTCGGTACTGCGGCGTCTGTGGAGCGAGACAATCTATGATGGATACGCGTCGGGCGGGGTGCGGGCCGTTCGGTTCGGTGCTGCCCCTCTTTGCTTTGGCCGTGGTGCTCAATGGGTGCTCGGCAAAAACCGGTGGTACGTCGTTCGCGCCGGGGGCGGGCTCGGTACCGACTTCGGGCAGCGGATCGACGCCGGGCTCCGGTAACACGGGGGGCGGGGGCACGAGCAACTCGGGCGGCTTCTTCTCTCAAGGAGCCACGAACACCGGGATCATCACGGTGGGCACTGGCGGCACCATGGGGGCCGCCGGTTCCGCCGCGGGCGGCGGGCCTCCGACCACCAGCGACGGTCACGTCGGGCCTCCGACGACGGACAACTGCGGCGCGAACGTATCGAAGTTCGCGAACCCGTCCGGCACCGTGCAGATGCTCTACCCGTACGACCAGACCGTGTTCCCGCGCGGCCTCGGCGCTCCGCTCTTCATGTGGGATCAGAACGTCTCGGCGGATCAGATCCTCATTCAGATGTCGTCGAGCATGTGGTCGTACACGGACTGCCCGCAGACGCCCGACAAGGTCCGCTTTCAGCTCGACGACAACGTGTGGAAGGGCGCCGCGTCGTACGGCACCGGTCTCGGCGATCCCATCACCGTCAAGCTCACGTTCCTCTCCGGCGGCATGGTGCTCGGGCCCGTGACGTTGACGCTGAAGGTCGCGCTCGCCTCGTTGAAGGGCGCCATCTACTACAACACGTACGGCTCGATGCTCGCGAACAACAACGGCGCGGTGCTCAAGCTCGTGCCGGGCGACGCGCAGCCGACGCTCTTTCTCACCGACAACGGGGTGGGCACCACCGGCCCGTGTCGTTCGTGCCATTCGCTCTCCGCGAACGGCACGACGATGACCGTCAATCACCACAACTACGCGCCGTTCGCCGCGTCCTACAAGAGCGAGTCGTACGACGTGACCGGTCCCACGCCGACGCTCGTCTTCAACGATCTGCCGGAAGCCGGCTTCGCCGGTATCTTCCCCGATGGCTCGCGGCTGATGACGAACGGGCCGCCGAACATGACGATCAGCGCCTTCTTCCCGACGGCGCCGGGAGACGTGGGGGCGCTCGTCACGTCGACGTCCAAGATGCTCGACACCAAGACGGGCAACGTCATCAACGCGAACGGCTGGAACGTGCAGCACGCGCAGATGCCCACCTTTTCGCCGGACGGCAAGCACCTCGTCTACAACGACTACGACCAGGGCCCGCAGACGACGGTGATGGCGAGCAACCAGACGTTCACCGTCGGCGGTCACGAGCTCTGGGTGCAGGATTTCGACGCGTCGACGAACACGTTCTCGAACCCGCGCAAGATCTACAGCGACATGAACCTCTTCCCGGCGTGGCCCTTCTTCACGCCGGACTCGGCGAAGGTCGTCTTCGCGGTGGGCTCGCGTTCGGATTTCGTGAGCCAGGTCCCCGATCCCTTGCTCGGCCCGCCGACGATGACGCCGCTCGGCTCCGGTCACCTGATGATCGTCGATCTCGCGTCGGGCATGGTCACGCCCCTCGACTCCGCGAACGGTTACGCGAACGGCAAGAGCTATTTGCCTGCCGGCGAGGATCGCGACAACAACCTGGAGTTCTTCCCGACGGTGAGCCCCATCTCCGGCGGCGGCTTCGCGTGGGTGCTCTTCACGAGCCGGCGCACGTACGGCAACCTCTGGACGCCGAAGCCCGACGATCCCACCGCGAAGAAGATCTGGGTGACGGCGGTCAATCTCGGGTTACCCGCCGGAATGGACCCGAGCAACCCCGCCTTCTTGCTCCCCGGTCAGGAGCTCGGCAGCGGCAACATCCGCGCCTTCGCGGCGCTGGAGCCCTGCAAGGAAGACGGCCAGCCGTGCAAATCGGGCGCGGATTGCTGCAAGGGTTACTGCTCGAACATCGATCCGACCACCGGCATCGGCATGTGCGGCAAGACGATGAACCACACCTGCTCGAAGGTCGACGAGCGGTGCACGACGGACGCAGACTGCTGCCAGGACGCCAACAACGGCGCCCTGGGCCGCATGCTCTACTGCATCCAAACCGCGGGCACCGGCTTCTGCGAGCAAAAGGCGGCGGAGTAGGCCTCGAGGCGCCGGAAAGGTTTGCGTCGCGACGAGCTCGATGTCTCGTCGCGACCTAATCCTTCAGCTGCTGCGAGAGGTACAGCTCGGTCCCGAGCTGCCTCGCGAGGCCGAGCTGCGCTTCCAGCCAGTCGATTCCGTCTTCTTCCTCGTGCAGGATCGATTCGAGGAGGTCGCGGGTGCCGTTGTCGCCGCGCGCGACGGCGAGGGCGATTCCGTCGTTGAGGCGCTTCACCGCGTCTAGCTCGAGCGCGAGATCGACCTCGTGTTGTTCGATGGGGTGCTCGCCGACGCGCACCGGCGACAGCCGCTGCATGTTCGGCACACCGTCGAGGAACAAGATGCGCTGGATCACGCGATCGGCGTGCTTCATCTCGTCCATCGATTCGTGGCGCTTCTTCTCCGCCAGGCGCTTGTAGCCCCAGTTCTCACACATCCGGTAGTGGATGAAGTACTGGTTGATCGCGGTGAGCTCTGACGTGAGAACCGCGTTGAGCATGTCGATGACGTCGGGGTCGCCTTTCACGGGAATCTCCTGGTCAGGTCACCGGGTCTGCGCGAAATCGCGCTTCGGCCGGATCTTGCCGTACCTTTAGCGTCTCTCGGTTTTACCCCTCGTTTCGAGCACATAGCAACGTTCCGCGCAGATTCGCCAGACGGGGAGCGTTATCGATATTGAAAGTCATTTTCAAGTTGCTACATTCCTCGAAACCGATGCTCGTCTGCCACTGTCTCCGAGTTTGCGACCGAACCATCCGCGAGGCCGTCCGCGCAGGGGCCACCACCGAAGAGGCCGTGCGCGATGCCTGCGGCGCCGGCGGCGGTTGCGGGGGGTGCGTCGAGCTCGTGAGCGACGTCATCGCGTCGGAGCGACGTCAGGGCAATGACGTGGTGCCGACGCATCGACTCTGCGCGCGCGTCGCCTGACGGAATGACGCAAGGGGCGGGACGCAGTCGCGCGACCTGCAAGAAAATCCTGGCGAATTCGTCAGGGCCTCACCCGCGGGCGGCGAAGGTGCCGAGGCGGCCGCTCAGGGACGGATGCTCTTCGCGAGGTGACAATGGGCGCGCAGCGCGACTTCCGCCTGCGGTTCGAGCGCCACGAATCGAAGCGCGACGAGGCTCGGGCCCGCGCGGACGACGAGGGCCTTCGCCTCCACGGCGACGCCGCTCGGGAGCTCGAAATAGACCTCGACGGTCTTTCCCACCGGTAGCGCGGCTTCGCACGAAAGGGCCACGCCGCTCACGGACACGTTTTCGCAGCGGGCGCGGTGATAAGCGGCGAAGGCATCGAGCAGCGCCGGTGTCGAAAGAGGTGCGCGGTAATGCACTCGGCGATCCGTGGTCCCCTGCTCGAGGTGCGACGCGTGGGGTCGAACGACCGACTCCGTGGTGGGCATGAGCCCCTTTGGGGTGCACGTGCCGTACCAGCGGCCGGTTTCCGAAACACGAGGTGGTTACGCACCGTGCCTCAAGAGGCCTCTACGCAAACGTTATCGGGTTGCGCAGGCCTCGACCATGTGCGCGGAGGTGCGTGCCGCTGTGTGTAGTTCCATAGCGCTCAGGCGCGTAACGACGTGACGCGTTTCAGTGCCCTCCGCGCGTTTCGACGCGCTGAATTTCTTCGAGCCTGACTACCCGACGTGCTCACGGAGTATTTGCAACATGCGACGCAATGGCTCAGCTGCGCCCCAGAGGAGCTGATCGCCGACGCTGAAGGCCGTCACGTATTCGGGTCCGAGGCGCATCTTGCGCAGGCGCCCGATTGGAACCGAGAGGGTGCCCGAGACCGCCGTCGGCGTGAGCTCGGCGAGCGTCGCTTCCGGAGTGTTCGGCACGACGCGCACCCACGGATTGGCGTGCGCGATGAGCTCCGTCACTTCTTCGATGGGGACGGCGCGCCGCAGCTTGATGGTGAACCCCTGCGAGTGACACCGCATCGCGCCGATGCGAACGCACTGGCCGTCCACCGGGATCTGCGGAGAGAGGCCGAGGATCTTGTTGGTCTCGACGATGCCCTTCCATTCTTCCCGGCTCTGGCCGAGCTCCACGGGCTTGTCGATCCAGGGGAGCAGGCTCGCGGCGAGCGGGTGCTTGAAATATTGAACCGGCAGGCTGCCGTCGCGTTGCGCCTTCGTGACCGCGCGATCGATGTCCAGCGCGGTGGACGCGGGATCCGCCAGGAGCGGCGCCGTGATCCGTCCGAGCGCGGCCATCTGCGAGACGAGCTCGCGCATGTTGTTCGCGCCGGCGCCCGAGGCGGCCTGGTAAGTCATGCTCGACAGCCACTCGACGTGGCCTGCCTTGAAGAGGCCTGCGAGCGCCATGAGCATCAGGCTCACCGTGCAGTTCGGCCCCGCGTACGTCTTGATGCCGCGCGCGAGGCCGTCGTCGATGACGCTCCGGTTCACGGGATCCAAAATGAGCACGGTCTCGTCGGCCATGCGCAGGGTCGAGGCCGCGTCGATCCAATAGCCGGTGTACCCGCGTCCGCGGAGCTTCGGGTAAATCTCCGACGTGTAGTCGCCGCCCTGGCAGCTCACGAGGACGTCGTGCTTCTCCAGATCTTCCAGCGAGTGCGCGTCGACGAGCTGGCTCGGGCCTTGGCCGACGTCGGGCGACGCCGACCCCGCGTTCGACGTGGAGAAGAACGTGCACGCGATTCCGTCGAAATCGCGCTCCTCCCGCATGCGGTCCATGAGGACCGAACCGACCATGCCTCGCCAACCGATGATGCCGACACGCAACATGACGACCGGAAAGCTCGCACGCACCGTGCTCCGGCGCAAGCGCTCGTCCGTTGAGCGGACCGCCCGGAACTTACTTCGGGGTCTTCGCGGTCGACGGGAACTCCGTGGGTGCCGCTTGGACGCCTTCGGGCACGTTGCCGCTCAGCGTCTTGAGCCAAGTCACGATCGACTTCACGTCGTCGTCGGAGAGCTCCTTCGCGAGCTGATACGTGGCCATCGTCTTGACGGCTTCTTCCAGCGTCTTCGCCGAAGCGTCGTGGAAGTAGGGCGCGGTGTGCTCGACGTTCCTGAGCGAGCTCACCTTGAACATCATGTCGTCGGAGGGTGACTTCGTGACCGCGCTTCGTCCCTTGTCGGATTGGTCCGGCCAGGGTTTCTCCTTGCCGAGCTTCTGGAACATGGTCGCGCCGACCAGGGCGCCGACGTGGCACGTCGGGCACCCGACGTCCACGAACTTCGTGAATCCCTTCTTCTGGTCGTCCGTGAGCGCGGTCTGCTGACCCTTCATGAATGCATCCCACGGCGCAGGCGTGAGCAGCGATCGTACGAACACCGCGATGGCGTTCACGGTGCCGTCCAGCGTCACCGGTTCGGCCGCGTCGGGGTACGCTTTCTTGAAGGCATCGGCGTACTGAGGAATCGACTTCAACGTGTCGACGATGTGTTTGTCGACTCCGCCCATGACGGCGGGATCGAGCAACATGGATCGCGTCGCGTCTTCCGTGGTCTCGAAGCGCCCGTCCCAGTTTTGCGTAGCCTCGAGCGCGGAGTTGAAGACGCTCGGCGTGTTGCGGGCTTGCTTCTTCTTGCCGTCGCCGAGCGAGAAATCCGTGCCGTCGGCGCCGTACTTCGACAGATCGTGACAGCTGTTGCACGAGACGTCGTGTCCCTTCGAGAGACGCGCGTCGTGGAAGAGCATTCGCCCGAGGGCGACCTTCTCGTCGCTCGACATGTTGTTGTGGGCGGGGGCCTTGTCCGGCAGCGCGGCGAACATCGACAGCTTCGCCGAGTCGACCGTGAAACTGGTCGGGGCGGCGGGGGTGTTCGCAGCGACGTGCTTGGTGTGCTTGATGGGCTCGTTGCTTTGACAGCTCACACAAAAAGCGGGGACAAGGAGCGCGAGCGACGGATGGCGAAGCTTCATTCGGATCTCCCTTTTCTCAAGAAAATATCGCAAAGCGATATATTTCGCGGCGCACCGACGTCAAGTCGTGGCCGGAACGCGTCGGTCGATTCTCGCGATATATCGGCTTGACGTATCGAGAAGATATATCTATACGATGTATCACGATGTATCGAGAAACGGCCCAGCGGGCCGAAAGGAAAAGCAAAATGCATCAATATTATCGGGATCCCAGCCACATGTGGGGCGCCGCCCGGCGCGGGGGACCCTGGGGCGGACATGGCGGCGACTTCTCCGGGGGAAGGCCGGATTGGTTCGGCGATTGGTTCGGCGGGCCCCCACCGCGCGCGGAGCGCGGCGAGGTCCGCTACCTCGTGCTCGACGCGATCGCCCAGCGCCCGCGGCACGGGTACGAGGTCATCCAAGCCATCGAAGAGCGCAGCGGGGGCGCGTATCGACCGAGCCCCGGGGTCATCTACCCGACGCTGCAGCTCTTGGAAGAGCTCGGGCACGCGGCGCTGAGCACGGAAGAAGGGCGCAAGGTCTACGCCATCACCGACGCCGGTCGCCGCGATCTGGAAGAGCACGCCGAAGAGGTCCGCGACTTCTACGACCGCATCCCGGGCGACGGCTGGGAGCGGTACGCAGAAGATTTCGGTGACGTCATGCGCCGCGCCGCGCGTCTGTTCCGCACGTTCAAGCGATCCGCCAAGCGGGGCGGCATGTCACGACGGGCTCAGGCCCGCATCCGAGAGATCCTCGATCAGGCCGTGCAGCAGATCGAAGTCGTCTTGCAAGAGGACGAACGCTGACGCGCTCGCGCCGGAACATGTCCATTTCGACACACATCACGAACATCACGCAGGCTTCCAGCGCTCAGCGGGCCGTCATCGACACGACTCGGTGGGGCTGAGTCGAACGGCCGAGCGCACCGGAAAGCGAATCAGGGCCCAGCCTTCTTCTTTCCGGAATTCGGAGGGGGCTTCTCTCGAAGCTCGGCGGCAGACGCCTTTACGAGCGCCGCGTTCCTCTCCATGAACTCGAGCACAGTGGAAAGCTCTTCGGTCGTGTAATGGGAACAGAGTTCCCGAAGGCGAGCACCGATGGACGCGAACAAACCGACGAGCTCGGGGATACGCCCGGGGAGCAGCCGCACGATGATCCGGCGGCGATCGGTCGGGTCCGGCTCGCGAACGACGAATCCGCCGCTCTCGAGTCGGTCCAGCACGCCGGTGATGGCGCCCGTCGTCAGTCCCGTCAGCTCCGCGAGCCTTCCCGGCGTCACCGGGCCCTCGGCGAGCGACAGGATGTCCGCCACCTTGTGATCGGAAGGGTTCAATCCCAGACGTTCGGCGATCGCAGTGTGAAACAGGACGATTTGCGTGCTGCCGACGCGAGCTTGATGCTCGATCGACTCGATGAGATCCGAACGATTTCGCGTTGACATGGCGGCGGCGGAGCGTTAGTTGCTCACAAATTAAGATATTCAGAAACTAAGAGATTGTAATGTTCCCCTTCGAGCCGCGCAACGCAGAAGCGCGGCGGCGCGTAGAAGGGGGGCGCGGTACCGGGCCCTTCGGCCTTTGGATTTGGAAAGGCAAAGCCTCCCATGACCAGCATCGTATCCATCAATCAGGCGACGAAGGACTATCGGTTGGGGAAGGTCGTCGTGCAGGCGCTTCGCGGCGTCAGCCTGGAGGTGGGAGAGGGAGAGTTTCTCTCCATCGCCGGCCCGTCCGGCAGCGGTAAGACGACGCTGCTGAACCTCATCGGCTGTGTCGACACGCCCACGTCGGGGACGGTCGTCGTCGCCGGGCGCGACATCGGCAAGCTCGACGATCGCGAGCTCACGAAGCTGCGGCTCGACACCATCGGGTTCATCTTCCAGAGCTTCAACCTGGTGAACGTGCTCGACGTGTTCCGCAACGTCGAGCTGCCGCTCCTGCTCCAGCGCACGCTCAACGCGCGGGAGCGCAGCGAACGGGTCATGCACCTCCTCGACCGCGTCGGTTTGAAGGAGCTCGTGAAGCATCGGCCGAGCGAGCTCTCCGGCGGGCAGCGCCAGCGCGTCGCGATCGCCCGCGCCCTCGTCACGCGGCCGAAGCTGGTGCTCGCCGACGAGCCCACGGCGAACCTCGACTCGGTGACGGGGCAAAACATCCTCGACTTGATGAAGGAGCTGAACCGGACGGAGAAGACGACCTTCATCTTCTCCACGCACGACGCGCGGGTGATGGCACACGCGAGCTCGCTCGTCCGCCTGGCGGACGGCAAGCTCGAGAGCGCGCAGGCGAACGTGCGCCCGCAGTCCGGATCGCCCGCGAGCGTCGGCACTGGAGCTACGTGATGCGCGGAATCGGCGAGACCCTCGCGGTCATCGCGCAGATCGCGATCCGCAATCTGTTCGCGAGCCGCTGGAAGACGCTCATCGTGGGCGGCATCATCGGCTTCGGCGCGCTGCTCGTCGTCGCCGGCACGTCGCTGCTCGACGGCGTGGACCACGCGATGAGCCGCAGCATCATCGGCAGCGTCACCGGCCACATCCAGGTCTACTCGAACAAGTCGAAGGACGACCTCGACGTCATGGGCGGCTTCGGGGCGGATCCCGGCGACATCGCGCCGCTCGACGATTTCGCCAAGGTGCGCGCGGCGCTGCTCTCCGTCCCCAACGTCCAGGGCGTCGTCCCGATGGGCATCGCGTTCGCCCTCGTGAACTCCGGCAACACGGTCGACCAGGCGCTCGCCGAGCTGCGCGAGACGGCGGGAAAGCGCAAGAGCGGGGAGGGCGACGCCGCGGCGAGCGAGCTGTATCAGGCCGAAAAGGGTCACGTCCGACAGATCCTGACCGTGCTGTCGGCGGATTTCGACAACGTGCGCAAGGTGGCCGACGAGCGCGCCGTCAGCGACGACGAGCTCCAGGCGATCCGCAAGGGCAGCTCGGAGGATTTCTGGAAGACCTTCGACGGAGATCCGTTCGATCACCTGGAGTTCCTGGAGAACCGCGTCGCGCCGCTGGCGACGGACGCCGACATGATCCAGCTCCGTTACCTGGGGACGGATCCCGCGACGTTCGCGAAGGCGTTCGATCGCATGGTGATCGTGGACGGGACGGCGATTCCCCCCGGGCAGCGGGGCTTTCTGTTCTCCAAGTACACCTACGAAGAGCAGGTGAAGCTGAAGGCGGCGCGCGGCCTCGACAAGATAAAGGAGGGCCGCGACGTCAAGCAGCTCGAAATCGCGAAGGATCTCGATCTGCAGCGCATCGTGCGGGAGAACACCACCGGCGTCCGCGAGCTGCTCTTGCAGCTCGACGCCGTGAAGACGTTGCGCTTCCGGACGAAGCTGCGGGCCTATCTTCACAGCGAGGAAGAGGACGTCGGCAAGCTCCTCGCGTCGTTCTTCAAGATGGACGACGGGAACTTCGACGAGCGCTACAAGTACTTCTACGCCGAGCTCGCGCCGGATCTGGAGCTCTACCGAGTGCGCGTGGGAGATCGCCTGACCATCAAGGCGTACACGAAGAGCGGCTACGTCCGCTCGGCGAGCTTGAAGGTGTACGGGACCTACGCCTTCAAGGGGCTCGAGCGTTCGCCGCAGGCCGGGTCGATGAACATGATGGATCTCGTTTCGTTCCGCGATCTCTACGGCTTCATGACCGCCGATCGCGAGAAAGAGATCGCCGAGATCCGGGAGTCGTCCGGCGCGAAAGAGGTCGATCGAGAGAACGCCGAGGCCGAGCTCTTCGGCGCGAAGGACGAGGGCTCGGACACGCCCGAGCCGGCGGCGCCGCAAGCGCCTCCGCGTCCCGCCGGCGTCGCGAAGACCGCCTACGAGCGTCCGCACGGCGCGAAAGCCGCGCCGAAAGCAGCCGCGGACGAGGGCGCGCCGGCGCCTTCGCCGGCGACCGAACCCGCGCCCGAACCGACGCGACACGATCGCCCGGTCGTCGACGACACCTACGATCCGAAGGACCTCGAGACCGGCGTGGTGATGAACGTCGCGGTGCTGGTCAAAGACGAGGGCAAGATCCCGCAGACGATGCAGGCCATCGAGGCGGCGGGTCAGCGCGCGGGGCTGCCGCTCAAGGCGGTGTCGTGGCAGCAGGCGTCCGGTTTCATCGGGCAGTTCGCGACGCTGATGAGGGTCGTGCTCTTCACCGCGGTGCTCATCATCTTCGTCGTGGCGCTGGTCGTCATCAACAACGCGCTGGTCATGGCGACGCTCGAGCGCGTACGAGAAATCGGCATGCTGCGGGCGATCGGCGCTCAGCGGCGGTTCGTGCTCTCGATGCTCGTCATCGAAGCCGTGGTGGTCGGCGTCCTCTTCGGCGCCCTCGGCAGCGCGCTCGGCGCGGGCATCCTGACGTTCTTCGGCAAGCAGGGCATCCCGGCGAAGACGGACGTCCTGACGTTCTTCTTCTCGGGCCCGCGGCTCTATCCCACCGTGGGCGGGCAGAACCTCGTCTTCGCGCTCGTCATCGTGCTCGTCGTCAGCGTCGTTTCGAGCCTTTACCCCGCGTGGATCGCGACGCGCGTGAGCCCGCGCGAAGCCATGCAGTCGGAGGAGTGAGCATGTTTTCCTTCCTGGTCGACGCGCGCATCGCGCTCTTGAACCTGATCGAGCACCGGCGCCGCACCCTGTTCTTGGGCGCCGCGGTGGCGGTCGTCACCATGCTCCTCGTGCTGCTCACGGCGCTCTCCACGGGCGTCCGGCAGACGCTCATCCACAGCGCGACCACGCTGTCGACGGGGCACTTGAACATCGGCGGTTTCTACAAGGTGACCGCGGGCCAGGCCGGGCCGGTGGTCACGGAGTACGAGAAGGTGCTCGAGATCGCGAAGAAGACGCTCCCGGAGATCGACGCCGCCGTCGAGCGCGGCCGCGGCTGGGGGAAGGTCGTCGCCGACCGCGGTTCGATCCAGGCCGCGATCAACGGCATCGACATCGGCACCGAGCCGGAGTTCAAGAAGGCGCTCGACATCGAGAGCGGCGACATCGACGAGCTCGCGAAGCCGAACACCATGCTCATCTTCGAAGCGCAAGCGAAGAAGCTCGAGCTGAAGGTCGGCGACGCGGTCACGATCTCGTCGCAGACGACGCGCGGCGTGGCCAACACCATCGACTGCCGCGTCGTGGCCATCGCCCGCGACATCGGTCTCTTGAGCCAGTGGAACACCTTCATCCCGAACGAGTCGCTGCGGTCGCTGTACCAGCTGCGTCCGGACGTCACCGGCGCCATCCAGCTCATGGTGAAGCCCGCGTACGTGGAGAACCTCGCGCCGCTCGCCGCTCGCCTGCGCGCGGCGCTCGAAAAGGCCGGGTACCGGGTCATGGAGCCCGACGCGCGCCCGTTCTGGCTGAAGTTCCAGTCGGTGACCCGCGAGGACTGGACGGGGCAGAAGTACGACGTCACGACCTGGGAAGACGAGCTTCAATTCTTGATGTGGACGCTCACGGCGTTGAATGGAATCAGCGTCGTGCTCGTCGTCATTCTCATCGCCATCATGGTGACCGGCATCATGAACACCCTGTGGATCGCCATCCGCGAGCGCACCCGGGAGATCGGCGCGCTGCGCGCCATCGGCATGCAGCGCGGCGCCGTGGCGCGGCTCTTCTTGATGGAAGCGTCGTCGCTCGGGCTCATCGGCGGCTGCCTGGGCGTGATCCTCGGGGCCCTGGTGGCTAGCTCGATCAACGCCGCGCACATCCCCGTGCCGAAGGCGGCGCAGTTGTTCCTGATGGCCGACACCGTGCACCTCGCGGTCGAGCCCCATTCGGTCACGTTCGCCATCGTGCTCATTACGCTGGTGAGCGGGTTCGCGGCGCTGTATCCGTCGCTGCGCGCCGCCCGCCTCCGCCCCGTCGACGCCATGAGCCATTTCGGGTGAAGAAAGCCATGCAGAAGAATCGTTTTCTGTCCGCCGTGTTCGCGCTCCTCGCGCTCGCCCTCGTGGGTCCGCTCCGCGTCGCGTTCGCGCACGCCGCTCTCTCGAAGCAGGAGCTCGTGGATCTCCTCAAGGTCGTCGACGATCGCCAGAGGAACCAGGGCGATTGGAAGAGCAGCGTGTACATCGAGCAGAAGGAGAAGGGCAAGGTCGCCGTCGTGTACGACGCGCTCGTCTACCGTCGAAGCGCGGATCAAAAATTCATGATCCTGTTCCAGAAGCCGAAGGCGTCCGAGGGCCAGGGTTACCTGCGCGTCGACAAGAACCTGTGGTTTTACGATCCGTCGGTCGGGAAATGGGAGCGACGCACCGAGCGCGAGCGCATCGGCGGTACGAACTCACGAAGGAGCGACTTCGACGAATCGCGGCTCGCAGAGGAATACGACCCGGAAGATCTCGGGAGCGAGAAGCTCGGCGCCTACGACGCACAGGTGATGAACCTGAAGGGCAAGCCCGGCATCGACCTCGCGTTCCCGGTCATCAAGCTGTGGGTCGACAAGGAGACCAAGAACGTCCTGAAGCGCCAGGAGTTCGCGCTCTCGGGGCGCCTGCTTCGCACGTCGTACTATCCGAAGTGGAAGAAGATTTACAGCGAGTCCAGGAAGGCGGACATCTGGTACCCGCAGGAGATCCGCTTTTACGACGAGGTCGAGAAAGAGAACTCGACCTTGATCCTCGTTCAAAGTGTCGATCTGCACTCGCTCGAGCCGAACCTGTTCACGAAGGCGTGGCTCGAGAGCAAGTCGCGCTGAGAACTCATCGTATCGATCGCCGAGAGCCAGCAATGTGGAAAGCAAGCTCGAGAAGAGCCGTGCTCGCGTTCGTGATCGGCGCGAGCGTCGCTCCCGAAGCCGCGGCGCAGGATCGACGTCCGAGCGAAGACGAGCTGTTCGGAGGCAAGCCGGAGACGCCGGCGCCTCAGGGATCCGCGACGCCGCCGAACGCCGCTCCCGCGCCACCCGGGCAAGGCGCGCCGTCGGCGGCGCCCGAGCCGGGCAGCGAGGCCAAGCCGCCTGCCGGCCCGAGCGCGACGCCCGGCGGTGCGGCGGCACCGCCGTCGACGAACCCGGCGGCGGCGAGCGAAGAAAAAGCTCCCGCGGCGCCCAATTCGGCGCCGGCGGACAGCCGTGACGAGGCCGTGCTCGGCGGTCACGAGACTCCGATGTTCACGGAGGAAGCCGCTCCGTCGGATCCGCTGCGCATCGGCGGGCAGATCTACCTGCGCGCGCAATCGACGGCGCTGCGCGGTCAGAGCCCGTCGTTCTGGTCATACAGCGCGCCGTCGCTCACCGACGTCTACCTCGACGCGCGCCCGAACGATCGCGTGCGCGGCTTCGTGCTGGGCCGCATGACGTACGACCCGACGCTGCCGAGCTCCGGAGAGCTCCAGGCGACGCCGGTGCAAGGGTTCGGCGGCACTTCGGGCAGCGCGCCGCTCTCGTCGTTGTTCGGACAGCAGACGAACGTGCCCCACGTCGTGCTCGACCAGCTGTGGCTGCGGTTCGACATCGCGCACACGGTGTTCGTCACCGCGGGCAAGCAACACGTGCGCTGGGGCACCGGTCATTTCTGGTCGCCCACGGATTTCTTGCACCTGAACTTCAGGAACCCGCTCGACGTCTTCGACGCGCGCACCGGCACGACCATGGTGAAGCTCCACGTGCCGATCGAGAGCAAGGCGTGGAACTTCTACGCCTACGCGCTGTCCGAGAACGTCGACGCGACGCAGAGCATCGGCCGCATCGGGGGCGCGGCGCGCGCGGAGTTCGTCCTCGACGCTTCGGAGTTCGGCGTCGGCGCGCTCGTCCGCCGGGATGAGGATCCGAAAATCGCCGCGGACGTCTCGTTCGGGATCGGGGATTTCGACGTGTACGGCGAGATGGCGCTGAGGAACTCGAGCGAAATCGATCGCGTGCAATACGTGCCGTCGGCTTCGTTGCCCGCCACGCCGGGCATGGACGCCACCTCGGACCAACAGCTGGCGTACGTTCAGGCCTTGGCCGACCGAGCGTATCATGTGTACCAGTTCCACGATTACCGCCCTCAGGTGGTCGGCGGCGTCAGCTATTCGCGCAAGTACAACGACAACGACATGTTCACGGTCGGCGCCGAGTACTTCTACAACGGCCTCGGATACAACAACGACACCGATGCGTACCTCGGGCTCGTTCTGCCGCGCACGGTCCCGCTCTCGCAGCCCGCGACGTTCTTCTACCTCGGCCAGCACTACGGCGCGCTCTACGTCACGTTCCCGTCGCCGTTCAAGCTGGACCTGCACACCTTCACGCTGTCGACGCTCGGTAATCTTTCGGATCAATCCTTCATCACCCGCCTCGACTACTCGCTCGTGCTCCTCACGCACCTGCGCTTCGAAGCCTTCGCTTCGGCGCGCTACGGCAATCAGTACGGTGAGTTTCGCTTCGGCTTGAAGGGCGTCCCGGGTACCCCCATTCCCGCCACGCCCCCCGCCATCATGGATCTCGGCGTCGCGCTACGGCTTGCCATCTGAGTCGTCGTTCTCCTCGGGGATGCCGCGCGCGTAGTGCTCGTGCGAGAGCCCGTCGAGGAAGCCGAGCAACTCGGGACGACTCCGGGGCAAACGGACGACCGCCCAGAGCCGGACGTTGGCGTCGCCGCTCGCAGAGGCGATCGTCCGTCCGTCGGGCGAAACGGTGAGGCCGAAGACGGGCGCGGCGTGGCCCTCGAACACGCGGCGTTCGTGCGTATCGAGATCCCAGAGCGAGACGGTTCCGTCGCCGCTCGCCGACGCGAGCGTGCGGCCGTCGGGCAAGAACGCGAGATCGTGCACCACGGCGGAGTGCCCGGTGAGCTCGTCGCATTTCTGCTGCGAGAGCTGGCAGACCCAGAGCTTCGGCGAGACGCCGCTCACCGCGACGCGCTCGCCGTCCGGAGAGAACGAGACGATGTGCGCGCCGGGCAGCGAACCGAGGCGCGCGCGCTCCGAGCCGTCGACGTTCCAGACGATGACCGAGTCGTCGGCGCTCGCCGACGCGAGCCGGCTGCCGTCGGGCGAGAACACGACGTCCCAGACCTCGTCGGTGTGCCCGCGCAAGAGCTTGCGCACCTCGCCGGTGTGCGCGTCCCACAGCCTGACGGTGTGGTCGCGGCTCGCCGACGCGAGCAGCGTGGAAGATCGGTCGAACGCGACCGCCGTGACGTCGCCGTCGTGCGGGAGGACGACGGGCGCGCCGTCGTTCATCGGCCATAGGCGCACCGTGTGGTCCTCCGACGCCGACGCGAGGCGCGTGCCGTCGGGAGAGAACGCGAGCTCCTCGACGTCGTCTCGATGCCCGGAAAGGACGCGCACGGCGTCGCCGGCGACCGACCATAGGCGCACCGTGCGGTCGTCGCTCGACGACGCGAGCCATTTTCCGTCGGGCGAGAAGACGACCTTGTACACGTGATCGGTGTGTCCGGTGAGCACGCGACTCTCGCCGGTGTCCGGGCGCCAGATGCGCACGGCGTTGTCGTGTCCGCCCGAGGCGAGCAGCTTGCCGTCGGGCGAGAACGCGACGGTGCGGACCCCGACGGTGTGCCCCACGAGCGCGCGGCGTTCGTGCGTGTGGTGCGCGTTCCACACGCGGACCGTCTTGTCCCAGGACGCGCTCGCGAGGTGCGTGCCGTCGGGCGAGAACGACAGCGCGGACACGACGTCTCCGTGTCCGCGGAGCACCGTGCGCACCTCGGTGCGGAGATCGTGCACGCGGACGATTTTGTCCCAGCCGCTGGACGCGAGGTAGCGACCGTCCTCGGAGAAAGCGAGCGCGACCACGCGCTCACCGTGCTCGTTCACGACTCGCGACGTGCGCGTGGCGACGTCCCACAGACGCACGCGTCCGTTCATGCCCGCCGTCGCGAGCCGCCGCGCGTCCGGCGAGAAGGCGACGATCTGTACCGTCGCGCCCTCGTTGCCGAGGATCTTCGAACCTTGGCCGGACAACGACCACAAGCGCACGGTGCCGTCCTCGCCGCCGGAAGCGATCGAGGCGCCGTCCGGCGAGAACGCGGCGCTCCGGACGCTGCCCTGGTGGCCGCTCAGCGAGCGCACGCTGCCGGTGGCGATGTTCCACAGGTGAATGACGCCGCCGTGGCTGCCCGAGAGGACGTAAGCGCCGTCGGGTGAAAATGAGCAGAACAGATCGCGATCCGCGGTGCTCTTGCGCGACGTGAACGCCCCGGTGGCGACGTCCCACAGGCGCACCTCGCCGTCGGTGTCGATGGAGCAGAGGCGCGTCGAGTCGTGCGAGAAGCCGAGCGCCTTCACCGCGGCGCCGTGGCCGGAGAGGACGCGTCCCGGCTTGCCGTCGCGCGCGAAGAGGCGGACCTGCTTGTCGTAGCACCCGGTGGCGATGACGTACCCGTTCGGAGAGAACGCGATCTTCGTCACGCGATCCGTGTGTCCGGGGAGCTCCGTCGCGGTCCACGACGTCGTGTCCCACAAGACGACGCGGTGGTCGTTGCCGCCCGTCGCGATGAGGCTTCCGTCGGGCGAATAAGCGACGGTCGTCGCGGAGTCGACGTGTCCGTGCAGCACCTGCTCGGCGACGCCGCGCTCTTCCGCCCACGCGGCGATCGTCACCGCTCCCGGCGGCATGCTCTTCGGTTGCTTCAGCTGGCCGATGCTCGCGGTCGGATCGCGATCGAGAAGCGCGCGCGCGCGCTCGACGATATAGGCGTCGACCCGCTCTTCGAGCTGCTTGTTCGCCGCGTCGGCGCGCGCGGCGCTCTGGGTCGCGCCGTCGCGCTCCGTGCGCACTCTCCGGAAGCTCTCGGCGCCGAACGCCGCGAGCGCCGTGAGCGCGGCGACCACCGTGAGCACGATGGCGCGCCGCCGTTCGTAGAAACGTTCGACGAGCTCGAACAGCGTGTAGCGGTACGCGCCGACGAGGCCGCCGGTCAGATAGCTCCCGAGCTCCTCGGCCAGCTCGCGCGCGCTCGGGTATCGCGCGTCGGGATCGCGAGCCATGGCCTTGTGAGCGATCGCGACGAGGTCGCGCGGGGCATCGGGGGCGAGCCGCCACAGGGACACGGGGGTCGTGTCGCGCACCCGCGCCAGGATGTCGTCGTCGGACGCATCGGCGTACGGGCTGCGTCCGGCGATGAGGTGGTAGAGCATCGCGCCGAGCGAGTACACGTCGGCGCGGCGATCGACGGGACGTCCCGTCGCCTGTTCCGGCGGCATATAGGCCGGTGTCCCCACGACCACGCCCAGGGTGGTTTCGTACCCGCGCGTCGCGGGCGTCGCGGCGAACTGCTCGTCGGGTTCGTCGACGCGTTTGGCGAGGCCCCAGTCGATGACCACCGTTTCACCGAACGGCCCGACGAGCACGTTCGCCGGCTTCAAGTCACGGTGCATGACGCCCTGGCCGTGCGCGTACGCGAGCGCTTCGGCCACGTCGACGAGCACCGGCAACAGGAGCAGCCGCTCGACGAGACTTTGGGCATCGGCGATTGCTCGGCCGAAGGTTTTGCCCTCCACCAGCTTCATTGCGTAGAAGGGCTGCCCGTTGGGCCAGCGTCCCGCCTCGTGCAGCGGGATGATGTTCGGGTGCTGGAGCTGCGCGGTGATCCGGATCTCGCGCAGGAACCGTTCCACGACGGCCGGATCGTTACGGTGCAGCTCCTTCAGGGCGACCTCGCGATCGAGGCGCAGGTCGTGAGCTCTCAGGATTCGACCGATTCCGCCTCGGGCGATTTCCTCCTTGATGTCGTAGCGATCCGGGAAAACGACGTTTTCGTGATCGCCGATGCGCGCCGAGGAGGCCGGCTCCGCGGGGGTTGCCGATTCGTCGGCGATAGTGCCGGGCGCGCCCTCGCGTGCGGTGCTCTCCGGGCCTTCGGAGTTCGACGCGCCGTGCATGCTCGGTGCTGTCTACCCGAGGGTTCGGCTTGGCGCGATAGGGCAGGGGAGAACGAGCGGGTTCGCCGCGGTGCGTAGGGCTCCGTGAGCCGACAGGCAGCGGGCGCTCACCGGACCGACGCGCCGCGGGCGCTCACCGGACCGACACGCCGCGGGCGTTCACCGGACCGACGCGCCGCGGGCGCTCACCGACCGTTGCAAAGTTTGTCGTACCTTTGAGCGCGCCCCGATTTTCGGCTATGCCTGAGCCGTGAGCGCGAGCGACCGCGACACTCCCGAAGGGTCCTCCGAGGAAGAGGCCAAAGCGGTGTTGACGTCGTCCGGCGTCGTCGCCAAGACGCCGGGCGGCGCTGCGGACGTACCGGTCGCGTCCGCGCGCAAGCGCGAGTCGTACTCCGCGTATCGGCTGACGCCGTATCAAGCGCGTCTCGACGTCGAGATGGACGACACCGCGGTGAGCAAAGTGCGCGATCCGTCGGTGTCTCTCATCCTGGAGCCCTCCATCGCGCCGCGTCCCCGCAAGCCCCCCGCGACGCGCCTAGAAGCCGCGATGTCCATCGCCATCGGCGCCGCCCTCGGCGCCCTGCTCGTCGTGATCATCGTCCTGGTCGCGAAGGCGCTGTAGCCCGTTTACGGGGCAGAGATTCACAGGAAGGTCGGAAGATCGGAAGGGGATTTTGTTTGCACCACCGACTCCTCGTCGCTTGCCGCCTGGAGCCGTTCCAGCGTCGCCGGCGCCGCTCAGAGGGCCCCCCAATAAATCCTTCCGCTCTTCCGTTCTTCCTGTTCAATCTCAGAAGCCGCGAATCGACGCGAAGCGCGCGCGGTGGAACGCCGCGTCGCCGAAGGTGAGCTCGGCGACCTTGGCGCGCTTCAGGAAGAACCCGATGTCGTGCTCGTCGGTCATGCCGATGCCGCCGTGCATTTGGACCGCCTCGTTGGCGACGAGGGCCAGCGCGTCGGAGGCGCGCGCTTTCGCCACCGAGACGAGCTCGCGGGCCTGGGGCAATCCTTCGTCGACGGCGCGGGCGGCCGCCATCACCGCCGAACGCGTCAGCTCGATCTCGACGAAGAGCCGCGCCGCCCGGTGTTGCAGCGCCTGGAAGCTGCCGATCTTCACGCCGAACTGCTCGCGCTCGCGCAGGTACTTCACCGTCCAATCGAACGCCTCGCTCATGGTGCCGAGCATCTCGCCGGCGAGCGCGACGGTCGCGCGATCGACGGCGGCTTCCAGCGTCTGGAGCGCTCCGTCGACCGAACCGACCACCGACGTTGCCGGAACGGTGACGCCGTCGAAGCGCACCTGCGCCGCGTTGCGGGTGTCGACGCGCTCGAGCGGCTTCACGGCGACGCCCTTCGCGTCGGCGGGGACGACGAAGAGCGTGATGCCCTTCGCGTCGGCGTCGCCGCCGCTCGTCCTCGCGGACACGAGGAGGGTGCCTGCGCGATAACCGCCGAGCACCGGCGTCTTTTCTCCGGTGATGCGGAAGCCGTCGGGCGTTCGCTCCGCGCGCACGGTGACGTGGCTCGGGTTCGCGCGCGACTTGCGCTCCTCGGCGGCGAGCGCGACGCGGCTCGTCCCGGCAATGAGCGGCGCGAGGTACTTCTCCTTCTGCTCCGCGTTCGCGGCGAGCGACAGGACGCTGCCCGCGAGCACGACGCAGGGAATGAACGGCTCCGGGGCGAGGAGCCGGCCGAGCGCCTCGGTCACGACCACGACGTCCGCGAGCCCCAGGCCGAGGCCGCCGTCGGCCTCGCTGAACGCCATGCCCGTCCACCCGAGCTCGGCGATTTTCTGCCAGACGTCCTCGGAGAATCCGAGCAGATCCTTCTTGTCGCGGAGCTTCCGGATCCGGGCGAGCGGCTCCGTGGAAGCGACGAATTCCCTCGCCGTGCGGGCGAGCATGTTCTGGTCTTCGTTCAAAACGAGCAGCATGAGAAATCTCCCTCAGT
Source organism: Polyangiaceae bacterium (assembly GCA_035547195.1). GTDB lineage: Bacteria > Myxococcota_A > Polyangia > Polyangiales > Polyangiaceae > DASZVB01. The sequence continues at coordinate 164,452 of DASZVB010000022.1, read as the reverse complement.
CCGGTAGCTCGAGCACGCGCTTGGCGATGATGTTGAGTTGTATTTCGCTGGTCCCGCCCTCGATGGTGTTGCCGCGCGAGCGCAGCCAGTCGCGCGTGAGCGCCAGATCTTCCGGCGCGTACGAGTCGCCTTCCCAGCCGAGCGCGGCTTCTCCCGAGAGCGCCACCAGGAGCTCCTGCCGGCGCTGGTTCAGCTCGGTGCCGTAGACCTTGAAGAACGACGTCTCGGGTCCCGGCTTGTGACCACGGGACGCGCCGTCGCGGCTTCGCTGCATCGTCAGCTCGAAGCAAGCCTGGTCCATCAAGAGCTGCGCGACGCGGTCCCGCAGCACCGGCTCCGTCACTCGACCCGAACCGTCGCCGATGGCCTCGCGCGCTACCTCGATGACGCGATCGGCTCGCGGCGACCGCTGGCCGGTGCCGAACACGTTCGCGATCATGGTGCGCTCGTGGCCGAGCAGCGCTTTCGCGACCGTCCACCCGTCGTTGATTTCGCTGATCGTGTTGCGCACCGGGATGCGTACGTTCTCGAGGAACGTCTCGCAGAACGGCGACGCGCCGCTGATCAGACGGATCGGCTTGATGGTGACGCCGGGCGTGTCCAAATCGAGCAGCACGAAGCTGATGCCCTTTTGCTTTTTGGCCGTCGGATCCGTCCGCACCAGCAAGAACATCCAGTCCGAGTAATCGCCGTAGCTGGTCCAGGTCTTTTGACCGTTCACGACGAAATGGTCGCCTTCGCGGACGGCGCTGCATTGCAGCGAAGCGAGGTCGCTGCCGGCGTTCGGCTCGGAGTAGCCCTGGCACCAGCGGATCTCGCCGCGCGTGATGCGCGGCAGGTGCTCGCGCTTCTGCTCTTCGTTCCCGTACGTGAGCAAGGTCGGACCGATCATCATGAGGCCGAAGCCGACGAGCGGCGCCGGCAGCTTCTTCGCCGCGAGCTCTTGCTCGAAGATCTTTCCTTCTTCGCGCGAAAGGCCGGCGCCGCCGTACTCCTTCGGCCAGGTCGGCGCCGTCAGCCCGACCTCGGCCGCCCGCTCGAGCCACGCCTTTGCATCCGGTGTGGGATATTTGGCTTTCTTGCCGCCCCACACGTGAAAGGCCGGGTCCGAAGCCTTTCCCAAAAGGCTCGGGGGCGCATTTTTCTCGATGAAAGCCCGCATTTCCGCACGAAACTTCTCCAAGTCGGCCAACGCTTCTGCTCCTTCGCAGGTCTCGGGGCCCCGGTGGATACCACGCAAAGAGAAAGCATCCTATCGTCTGATTGATGGGATCTCAGTCCGACGCAGCGCGACTGCCGGAGCGGTTCGGACCGTTCGTTCTCGAACGCAAGCTCGCGGTCGGCGGAGCCGCCGAGGTCTTCGTCGCTCGCCCGTCGGTGGGGCAGCGTCCGGCGCCGCGATTCGTCATCAAGCGCCCGCTTCCGGGACGTAGCCGCACCGACGACTTCGCGTTGCTCTCTCGCGAAGCGGAGCTGCACCGAGCCGTGCAACATCCCAATGTCGTGCAGGTCTTTGGCGCGGGAATGGTGGACGGGCAACCGTATCTGGCCATGGAGCACGTGGACGGCGTCGACGCGTTCCGTCTGCTGCGAACCGCCGACGCGGAGCGCCGGAGATTGCCGCTCGGCGTCGCGATGTACATCGCCCGGTGCGTGGCGAGCGCGCTCTCCAGCGTCCACGCCGCCGCCGGCGAGCACGGACCGCTCCACCTGGTGCACGGCGACGTGTCGCCCTCGAACATATATTTGTCATTCGACGGCGACGTGAAGCTCGGCGACTTCGGCATTGCCCGGATCGCGGAGCCGATGGAGCTCGACTCGAGCGCCACGGAAGTGAAGGGGAAGTGGGGCTACGTCGCCCCGGAGGTGCTCGAAGGATTGCCGTACGACCACCGCGCGGATCTGTTCTCGCTCGGCGCGGTCGTGGGGGAGCTCATCCTCGGCGAGAGCATCTTCCCCGGTTCGAGCCAGCTCGCCGTCCTGCTCGCCATCCGTGACGCGAACATCGAGCCGCTGCGCCGGCGCGCCGCGGACCTTCCGAAGGGGCTCTTCGCGCTCCTCGAGAGCACGCTGTCGCGTGACCCCGGCAAACGTCCGGCGTCGGCGGAAGAGCTCGCGCTCGGACTCGCGGTGTTCGAGGACATGCCGCTCGACGAGGTCCGCGCGACGCTCGGACAGTGGGTGGAGTGGGCGCGCGATCCCGCGCGGCTCGCGGAGAAGATCGAAGGCCGCGTGCGCGAATCATTCGCTCGCATGCAGGCGACGCGCGCCGTGGTCATCGCCGATCAAACCGGGGACGATCCGCCGACGGGTCTGAAGCCGCGCACCATGGGTTCCTCGGTTCGCCGGAAGAACGGCGAGTCCCTCGAAGACGTCCCGTTCGCTCGGCTCATCGAAATGATCGCCACGGGCGAGCTGGAGGGCGACGACGAAGTGGCGTTGCTCGGCGAACGGTACCGTCCGATCCAAGACATCGAAGAGCTCGCCAGGCATCTGCTGCCCTCGACGACGACTACCACCGGGATCATTTTCGGCCTGGGAGTCCCGGATTACGCGGCGCAGCTCGATGAAACACCCATGCTCGACATCCTCGCGCGGCTGCGGGAGCGCTCCGAGACGGGGGCGCTGTTCGTCGAGCAATCCACGACGAGCGGTCCTCCTTCGATCCGCAAAGAGATTTATCTCAGCGGCGGACGGCTGCACCACGTCGCGTCATCGGCGCGAGAAGAGCTCCTCGGCGAGTATCTGGTGCGGCGTGGCCGCATCACCCGCGCACAGCTGGATTCGGCTCTCGCGGAGCTCAGTAATCATGGAGGACGGTTGGGCGACACGCTCGTCGCGATGCGCCTCGTCGACGTCATGGACCTGTTCCGTGCGCTGCGCGACCAGGGGCGCGATCGGGTGGGTCAGCTTTGTGCGTGGAAACAAGGTCGCGTCGCGTTCTATAGGGGCTCGGAGCCGGGCGCCGTCCAGTTCCCGCTCGACCTGGATCTGTCGAGCGCGATGATGTCGGGCGCGATCATCGCGAGCGACGGACGTCCCGACGCGCTGCTGCCGCGCGCGTGGGCGCGACTCGTCCCGGGGCCGCGCGCGTCGGCCGCGAACGACAAGCGCGAGCGCGGAACCGCGCCGAGCTCGCTCCAGCTCGTGCCGTCGCTGATCGGCAACGCCGAGACGCTGGACGATGCCGTAGACATGCTCACGTCCGCGAAGAGCGGCGGGCGTACCGTCAACGAGCGCGAAGCCAAAGCCGCGCTGGTCGTCGCGATGTCTCTCGGCTGGATCGCGTTCGAAACGTGAGACGCATACGGAGTCGCGCGGCGGCGCGCGACGAGCGGTCGTGCGATTCCATGCATTTGCACGACCCGATGTCCGATTCGTCCGGCGCAGAACGGCCGACATGTACGACTCACACTGTCGCGTTTCGACCAAAGCGACAGACCATGTGTCGAAATACGACGGGGCAGATTGTCACGGCCCGCTGAAAAAAAGCCGTAAACGGCGTGTTGGTGATCTTTGCCGTTCTGCCGAACCGACGTTGCGACTCGCGTTGGCGGATGAAAGACTACGGTCATCAGGAGGCACGCAACTCCCCTCGTGATGCGCATGTCCGCATCGCCCGCACGCACGGGCGGCACGTTCGACGTCGTCGAAGACGCCGCTGCGTGCGCTGACTCCGGCGAACGTCAGAGCTCCGAAACCGTGCGTAAAATGCAGGCTTCGGAGCTCGAACATTGGAAGCGCGCGCTCGCCGGCGTCGAGCCGCTCGCGCTGCCGACGGACCGTCCGCGCCCGCGCACGTGGACGAGCAACACGGCGTTCGAGCGCATCGCATTTTCCGGCGCGCTCCTCGAGTCCGCGCGCCGTTTCGCGGAAGCGAATGCGACGACGGCTTCCAGCGTGCTGCTCTCCGCGCTGTACGTCGTCCTCTACCGCTACACGCAGAAGAAGGATCTCGTCGTCGGCGTGCTGGTCGAAGGCGAGCCGTTTCTCGCCGGCGCTCGGCCGAGTGACCCTGCCGTCGCCGGAGTGTGTCCGGTCCGCATTCGTATCGAGGGAGAAACCTCGTTCGCGGAGCTCGTCGCCGCGGTGAGCGCTGCGGCGTCGAAAGCGGCGGCGCATTCGCCGCTGCCGTTCGACCATCCGCTCTCCGTGGTCGGCCGCGACGCGCCCGACGACGCCGCGCCCGTCGTCGAGGTCGTCTTCGAGCATCGGCGCGCTCCCACCGACGGACGCCCATCGGCGCCTGGCCTGGTCGAGTCGCGACTCGACCGTCGCGCCGTCTCGTTCGAGCTCGGCTTCGTCGTGGCCGACTCGCCCGAGCAGCGTTCGGGCATCGAGTTCTCGACCGACTTGTTCGACGCAGCGACGATGCGCCGTCTCTTCGGTCACTACGCCACGTTGCTCGGGGACGGTCTCTCGCGTCCGGACTCGCCGATCGAGCGGCTCACCATTCTGGGCGAAGAAGAGCGGCAGGCGCTTTTAGCGCAGGCCAACGCCGCGTTCGGCGCGCCGAAGGCGGCCGTGCCGGTGCACCGCTCGATCGAGCAGCGCGCGCTGTCGACGCCCGGGGCCGTGGCCGCCTCGGACGGCACGCAGACCTTGACGTACCGCGAGTTGATCGGCGCGGCGCGCGTCCTCTCGTCGCGCCTCGTAAAGAGCGGCGTTCGACCGGGCTCTCGGGTGCTCGTTTACATGGAACGCTCGACGGATCTCGTCGTCGCGCTCCTCGCGGTGCTCGGAGCCGGAGCCGCTTACGTGCCGGTCGACCCGCGACATCCCGTCGCGCGCGCCGAGGCGATCCTCGCCGACGCGACACCGGATTGCGTCCTCGTCCACGCTCATCTGCGCGATCGCATCGGTTTCCGCGCCGGCGCGGCCGTCGTATCGGTCGAGCTGCACGAGCCGCTCGCCGAAGAGGGAGCGGCGGCCTCGCCGTTGCCCGCAGAGGATCCGTCGTTGCCGGCGTACGTGCTCTACACCTCGGGCTCCACGGGGAAGCCGAAAGGCGTCGTCGTCCCGGTCTCCGCGCTTTCGAACTTGCTCGCCTCCATGTCGCGGACGCCCGGGATGTCGCCTTCGGATCGCTTGCTGTCCGTCACGACCGTCACCTTCGACATCGCGGCGCTCGAAATCTTCCTGCCGCTGGTGAACGGCGCGAGCGTCCATCTCGCCCCGAGCGACGTCGTGATCGACGGACCGCGACTGCGCGAGCTGTTCGAAGCGGTGCGCCCGACGGTCTTCCAGGCCACGCCGGCCATGTTTCGCATTCTCGTGGAGGCCGGATGGAACGGCAGCGGGCAGCTCACCGTGCTCTGCGGTGGCGAAGCTCTCCCGCGGGATCTCGCGGACGCGCTGCTCGCGCGCGCCAGGGTCGTCTTCAACGTCTACGGACCCACCGAGACGACGGTCTGGTCGGCGATGCATCGGGTCGAGAGCGGCGACGGCCTCGTGCCCATCGGTCGCGTGATCGATCGAACGCGCGCCTACGTCCTCGACGGCGAGCGCCAGCTCGTGCCGGCGGGCGTTCCTGGAGAGCTGTGGATCGGCGGCGACGGGGTCGCGTGCGGCTATCTCAACCGCCCGGAGCTCACGGCGGAGCGTTTCGTTTCGGACCCCTTCGCAGAGGACGAGAACGCGCGCGTCTATCGAACGGGAGATCTGGTGCGGCTGCGCGTCGACGGCGTACTCGAGTACCTCGGGCGCCTCGACGAGCAGATCAAGCTGCGCGGCTTCCGCATCGAGCCCGGCGAGATCGAGTTCGCGCTCCGGCAAACGGGCCTCGTCTCGAGCGCGCTGGCCGTCGCGCGCGCGGTGGCGCCCGGCGACGTGCGCCTCGTCGCCTACTACGTCCCCGAGGGCGCCCATGCGGATCCGGACGCGCTCCGCGACGCGCTCCGCAGACGGCTGCCCGATTACATGGTTCCTTCGGCCTTCGTCGCCGTCGCTTCGTGGCCGCTCACGTCGAGCGGCAAGATCGATAGAAAGGCGCTGCCGGCGCCCGACCTCGCCCCGGCACGTTCGATCGCGGCGCGCGTCGAGCCGAGGGACGACGTCGAGCGGTTCATCGCCAGCGTATGGGCCGAGGCGCTCGCCGTCCCTTCGCCGGGAGTTCGCGACGATTTCTTTGTGCTCGGCGGCCACTCGCTCCTGGCGCTCAGGATCCTGGTCAAGCTCGAGAAGAAGTACGGCGTCTCGCTTCCCATTCGAGCGTTGCTCGACGCGCCCACCATCGAGTCGCTCGCGGAGTCCATCCGGGCCTCGGGCGCGACGACGCGGATCTTTCGACGTCGCAAGAGCTACCGCGCGCCCACGGGATCTTACGCCTACCTCGTTCCGCTCCAGCTGCGCGGCGACCAGCCGCCGCTCGTGTGCGTCCACGGCGCCGGCGGCAACGTGATGAACCTGTCCTCGCTCGCCGGACACTTCGCTGGCGTGCGCCCGTTCTGGGGCATCCAAGCGCGCGGCACCGACGGCGTCGCCGAGCCGCTCACGCGAATCGAAGACATGGCCGCGGAGTACATCCGCGAGCTTCGCATGCTTCAGCCGCGTGGTCCGTATTACCTGAGCGGCTATTCCGGGGGCGGAGTGGTCGCGTACGAGCTCGCGCAGCGGCTCCGGCGTGAAGGTGAGAGGGTCGCGTTTCTGGGGCTCATCGACACGTATCGGCCGGGCATCTATCGGCTGCCGCACCTCCCGTGGTTGTCACGCGGCACGGCGTCGAAGCGCAGCTTGGGCTATCTCTTGGGCCGCGCGAGAACCGGCGTGCTGCGCAAGGTCGGCGAGGCGTCGTTCTCCGCGTCGGTCGCCTTTCACCGCGCGCTCGGCAGCCCGGTGCCCCACGAGCTCCGAGACATGTGGGTCGGTCGCGAGTTCCTGAGAGCGGTCGAAGACTATCGAGCAGCTCCGTACGACGGGGACATCGTCGTGTTCCGCGCCGTCGAAACGGACCCGTGGCTGCTCGCGAATTTCAAGCAGCTCGGTTGGGACGGCCTGCCTGCCCATGGCGTCGAGGTCGTCGACGTGCCCGGCAATCACGACACGCTCGCGATCGAGCCGAACGCGAGCGTGCTCGCCGAGCGCATGCACGAGCGCTTGCGCAAGGGCTAGTCGTCGTGTTTCACCAAGCCCCGCCGTCGCGGGGTACGGGACCGAAGACGTCCTCGGTGCAATCCGACTGGTCCGCGCTCTTTCCGAGCCACGCTATCAGACAGCGGTCGCCGTGGCCGCCGGCAGGGAGCGGAGCGCCGCCGGTGTGATTCTCGAGGCCACGCGATTTCCTCACGGCGAGCCAGCGTTGCGGATCGCGACCGCGATCGTGATAGACGGCGCTCAGCGATTCGGGATCCACGGTGACGATGGCTTCGTAGGTCGCCGTTACCTCGGCCTCCGTCGTGTCGGGGCTGCCCGTGACGTCGCTTCCGTTCAGGCGCAGCCCGTAGACGCCGAACACGCGGAAATTTCGCGCGGGGCTTCCGTGGCAATCCAGCGTGCCGCAGTGGACCTCCAGCACCGCGTCCACGGCGTCGAAGTCGTCGCGCGAGGGTACCGACAGCGTGATCGTCGGATCGTCCTCGTATCGCGTACACCCTAGCGCGGCCGCGGCGCAAACGATCAGCGCGGCCGCGGCGCGGCGAGCGCCCTGCCTCGCAGGCCTCATTTGCACGGCTCCTGGGAGAACGGCGTCGTCGAGTCGGCGAAGTAGACGTGGCCCACCTGAGTCGGGCTCGCGGGATCGCGGTGGCAACTGCCACACGACCCATCGCGGAAGAGCGCCGACGTCATCTCCACCGAATCGTCCTGGTACTCGACCTTGACCCACACCGGCCAGACCGGGTGATAGTTCTCCACGCCGATCCAGAAGTTTCCGGCGCAGTTCGACACGACCGAGTACTCGTCGCCGACGGAGTCGATGAAATCGACCCGTGAATCGTGGAGCGGATCGGTCTTCGACTGCCGCTGATAGAGCGTGCCGGCGAGCGCGAAATCGCTGTCCGCCGGCCCTTCGCCCCCGTGGCACACCAGGCAAGGCTGCCCAGGGCGATGCAGAGGCCCCGCCGGAACACCGGGCGCTTCGCCGCCGAGCTCGTCGAGCGCCGTGTTGCGGACCGGATCGTTGCAGCCGGTCAACGCCAGGAACGCGAACGAAGCGAGGAGCCGTTTCACAGCTCGACCTCCAGCTGCAAAATGGCAAGGTCGCCGATTCTGTCCGTCACGTACAGCGCGTTCTCGAAATGGGTCGCGACTAGATCATCCTGCAGCACGAGGCCCCATGACGACGGATTGCTGCGGCGCCCGAAGTTCCAGCGAACGCCCGCGCCCGCGGTGCCCGCGACGAGCGGGCTGAGCTCGCGGTCACCCGTGCGGTACTTCGGTACGTCCGCGTTTCCCGAGGTCACATTCCCCACGTAGGCCCGTTGCCAGAAGCTCACGCCGTTCTGCACGTGACCGCGCAGATGCAACCAGACGAGGAACCGCCTCCCGGCGTCGAGGACGAAGCGGGCCTCGGTCGTGCTGGCGAGCAGCCCCCAGTCATCCGCGTACAAACGCTCGCTGAGCACCAGGGTGGAACCGCTGAAGCGACGCGCAAGGCGACCGGCGAGCGCGAATCGGTTCCTCTCGAGCGGCGTGCTCTCCATCGTGTTGCCCGGCTGCCTCGTCTGGTTGACGAGCGCGAGGGACGCGCCGGCGGGAACCTTCGACACCGCGTCGGCCTTGAACACCGGGAGCATGCGATAGGGCTTCTTCTGATCACCGCGCTCGAGCAGAGCGTCGCCCGTCAGGGAGAACGTCGTCGCGCCGTCGAGCACGAGCTCGAGACCGGCGCTCAGGTCGTGCCGCGCGAGCTGCTGCGAGTAGACCGAGAACGGGGTGCCGGTCTTTCCCGCGGTGTCGTGCGCGAAGGCGTAGCCGAACGTGGGGTTGACCGTCTTGTCCGCGAGCTCGAGCAGCAAGCGCCCGCCCGCCGCGAACGAGACGTAATCGGGCTCACTCGACGCCGAAGCGTCCACCGCGACGCCGGTGCTCCGCGGCATGTACGTCGCGCCGAGATCCCCGGCGTGCCGGACCTCCGTCCAGCGCTGGCTCGCCGTGCTCACGATGTCCACGGACGCCGCGCTCACGATGTCCGCGAGGTAGCTTCCATTCGCGCTCCAGCCGCGCAGGTCGTCACGGACGGTCGCCGCGACGCTGGGCGTGATCACCGTCACCGAATCCGTGTCGGTGTAACCGGCGAGCTCCGCCGAAGCCGTCGTGACGATCGCGTGCTCCGGAGTTCCCGGTGCATCGACGCTGGAGGTCCGGGAGCTTGCCGCCGACTGCGGGCCGGGGCCGTGGGGGTCCACCTGGGCGTTCGCGACGCGAGCCGCGCTCGCGAGCGCCGTCGCGAGCAAGAGACGGCGCGGATTGGCGGCGAAGACTACGAATGAGCGCACGGAACGATGTGCCGGTACACGCGCACCATGCCGCAACCGCGTATCGAAGCCGAGAGCCGATCCGCTGCTGCGACACTTCGCCGCAGGAGCGAGCCTCGACGCGCTGCGCGCGCACGAGATGCGACATCTAGTCGCAGGCTCGGCCCTCCGCTCCCCTTTACGATGGTCGAGCTCCGGCATGCGCACGCGACACGCGGCACGAAGTGTTCTGTTCCGGTCACGATTCTTCTGGGCCGCGCTCATCGTCATGGCCTGCGCCGCGTGCGCGGAAGTACCGAGCTACGCGCGCGGCCGGCTCGCGCATCCGACGATGTCCACCGGTTTCGCAGAGAGCGCGGCTCGCGATCACCGAGAAGCCGTGCAAGAAGGCGCAACCGGCGGCAGCCTGGGTCCCGCGAGCGGCTGCGGCTGCAACTGAGCATCGGGCGTTCGAGCGAAAGCGAATCCGGTCTGCGTCCGAGCGCGCGACGGTCTGCGTGCGCGGTCTTCGATGGCTCTTCGACGGATCGCGAGCGTGTCCGCGACAACAAGCCGCAGCTCGACCGCTCGAGTGTTCCATTAGCCTCCGTAGGCCGACGACATCGTGCGCGCACGTTGCGCGCCATGGGGCTAGGAGTGTCATGAGCAACGTATTCGACATCAGCTCGACGAACGATTCACGTTCTCCTTCCGCGTCGAACGTGCTGCTGGCTGCGGCACTCATGGGGCTCCTCGGCGCCGCTGGATGCGGCAACGACCCTGTGAAGACGAGCGACTCGACGGGGAGCTCGAGCTCCGGCGCGGGCTACTGCCCGCCCGGCAAGTCCCACGACGCCGGTGCGGGCGGCTCGCGGACGCCGAGCGCCTCCGACGACGCAGGGGCGACTTACAACAACCAGGTCACCGCCGACGCGGGCAAGATGCGCCGCGCGGATTTCCAGAAGATCTGCGACTCGCGGGGGGGCTATGTCTACGTGAACGCCGCCTGCGCAGGCTCGGCCATGTGCAAGGGACTGTCGCTCCACGACGGCGTCTTGTGGGATCATTCGTGTCGCGGCCAGAACAGCACGTGCGCCGGCGTGGGGTGCGTCACGACGCCGGCGGACAAAGGCCAGGGCGGTCAGGACATCTACGTGAACGGCCCCTGCGGCAACTGCCACGCGGACTTCTCGCAAGTCGATTTTTCGGCGGCCACCATCGACTACAGCAAGGTCGACTACACGAAGTTCGCGATCTTCTACAACAAGGAAGATATTTCCGGCGAAGAGGCGATCGCGCGCTTCAAGAAGGGTCCGGAGAAGCGGACGGAATCGATCATCGCGTGGGGCACTCAGGGGTTCACGTCGGAGTACACGCCTTATTCGAACATGCCCACGTACTACCAGAAGTACTCGCTCGCCGAGATCAAGCGCGTCGCGGACTACGTTCGCACCTTGACTCCGTTCGAGTATCCCACCGGCGAGTTCGGCGAGAGTCCCGGCGTGGGCCTCCCGGACGCGGCCGCGCCGGTCTCCACGCAACTCGAGGGAGGACTTCCCGAGCCGCCACGTTGGCCGTGATCCTCGTCCGTGCACGGTGACGAGCGCATCGCGAAATCCCGCGCTATCGTCCAGCGTGATGAACGCCGGGCGGAGTCTCGCTCGGGATGCGCTCGGCCTCGGCCTTCGTATCCCGCACTACGAGTACCTGTTCGAGCACTGGCCCGACCTCGGGTACTTCGAGATCATCAGCGAGAACTTCCTGGGCGACGCGCTGCCGCCGCGAAGAAACCTGGAGCGAGTCGTCGGGCGCTACCCCGTCGTGCTCCACGGCGTCGGCCTCAGCCTGCTCGGCCACGCGCCGCTCGACGAAGCTTACATCGATGCCGTGTGTCGGCTCGCCGATCACGTCGACGCGCCGTTCGTCACCGATCACCTGTGCTGGACCGGGGCGCACGGCGTCACGCATCACGATCTCCTGCCGACCCCCTACACGGCGGACCTCGTCGAGTTCGCCGCCGAGCGCGCCCGGTACGTGCAGCAGCGGCTAGGCCGTCCTTTCGGTCTCGAGAACCTGTCGAGCTACGTCGAGTTCGCGCAGTCGACGATGACCGAATGGGAATTTTATAGCACCGTCGTCCGGGAAGCCGGTTGCTGGTTCATGCTCGACGTGAACAACATCTACGTCTCGAGCGAGAACCACGGATTCGACCCGAAGACGTACGTGGACGCGATCGACTTCTCACGCGTCCTGCAGGTGCACCTCGCCGGGCATACGCGCGAGCCGAACGGCACCATCGTCGACACGCACGATCATCCGGTGTGCGACGCCGTGTTCGACTTGTATCGGCATGCTTGGAACCGCGGGGGTCCGTTCCCGACGTTGCTCGAATGGGACGACGCGATCCCTCCCATGCCCGAAGCGCTGGCGGAGCTCGACAAGGCGAGAGCGGTGAGAAGTTGAGCAAAGACGCGCCGGACTGGCTCGAGCCGTTCCAGGCTCGCTTCGGCGCGATGCTGCGCACGCCGCTCGCGCGTGGCAGCGGGACGCTGCGCGCGTCGAAGGAAAAATACGGAGCGGCGGTCAAGAGCGAGGCGCTGCCCGGGCCGCGCACGCCAGCGGACGAGCGGCTCGCCGTGTACAACCGGCAGTACTGGTTTCGTCTGTTCGGCGTACTCCAGGGGGCGTTTCCCCTGACCGCGCGCCTGCTCGGCTACTGGTTTTTCAACGAGCACGCCGCGCGCTACCTGCTCGCGAATCCGCCTCGGTGCTGGAACATCGACCGTGTCCCCGACGCGTTCGACGGGTTCCTGTCCGAGCAGCTAGGCAATCAGCCCATCCGGATCCCGGGCTCTGCCCGGCGCGTCGCGCCCGCGGCGCTCCGCGAAGCGGCGCGCATCGACGCGGCGTGGCGCCGCGTCTTTTTCGCTCCTTCAGTGATCCCCTACCGTCCGAGCGCGGAGGACGCAGCGCGCCTGCTCGGTTCGCGACTCGTGCCGTCGCCCGCGGTGGCGATCTTCGAAGAGCACTGGCCGCTCCTCGAGCTGCGACGAAGAGTCGTCGCGGAATCGGGCGAAGCCGCGATCCCGCTGCCCGCGAAGCTCCCCCGGTCGCAGTGGTGGGCCCTAGTGCGAAAGCCGGGCGGCATCGGTCAGCTCCCGCTCGAGCCGCGCGAAGCGGAGCTCTTCGGGTTGCTCCGTAGCCACTCGATCGAAGACGCGCTGGCCCGCCTCGAATCGACCTGCGCGAGCATGGAGGTATCGGAGCTGCCCGCCAAAGCGCAGGCCTGGCTCGCGCGCAGCGTCGAGCTAGACTTCTGGATCGGGCTCGACGCAGAAACGGGCCGCGGCGCATCCGTTGACCGATGACGCCGGTCCTCGAATGGGCACGGGGAGGCCGGCGTAGGGCTCGCGATCAGAGCTTCGGCGGGAACAGATCGCTCGGCAAGCTACCGTTCGGCGGACGTGGCAACGAGAGGGGGCGCGGCAGCTGCGACACGAACCCGGCGTCGGGACCCCCGTCGGGGCCGCCGTCCAGGGACGACGACGACTTCGCGCCGGCGCCTCCGCTGCTGCTACTGGAACCGCCGTTCGAGGTCGTTCCGCCGGAAGAAGAGGAGGTCCCTCCCGACGATTTGCTGCCGCCCGAGCTCGAGCCGCCCGACCCGGTGACGGTTTTCATGCCGGCGTCCGACGTGCCGCCATCGGGCGGGCTCGAGCCGTTGTTGTCGCTCGAGCACGCCGACAGCGTGAGAGCGAGCGCGAGGCCGATTGTTCGATGAAGCGTGGCCATTCGCGGCTCAGTACTTCACCCAGATGTCGGTGCCCGCGGGGATGTCGGTCAGCGCCGTCGTGTTCGGTTCCGTGCCGATCAGCGCCGTGTAATTCGGGTTCACGCTGTACGCCGCGTTGCCGGCCCAGACGATCTCGGCGTCGTTGAAGATCGTGAGGCTCGTGAGGTGCTGCGTCACCGTGAACTTGTTCCAGCCGGGGGTGCGCGCGGGCAAGAGGACGAGGTTCGGCGCGGGCTCGGGCGGCGGCGCGCCGTCCGGCAGCGCTGCCGTTTGCCCGGCAAGGCCGACCCAGTCGACATGGGCGGTGTGGCCCTGGGTGTCCATGCAGTCCTGATGCGCGAAGAAGTAGACCGTTGTCCAGGCCGCGTCCGGCATCGTCATCTTGACCGGCAGCTGGTAAAAATCGACGTCGCTAGAAAGGATGTCGGATTGGTTCTTGGACCACGTGATGTGCGTCACAGTGGTGCCGGACAGGGTGACGACGGCTTTCCCGAGCGTGGAGTCGACAGCGCGGATACTTGTCACGCTCGATGGAACGTCGATCGTGACGCTGGACGTATCGTACATACCGGTGCCAGCCGCATTCTCGCAGCCGTGCGCGACCGAGAACGCCCCGATGAACGAGCCCTTCGCGTACGCCGGACCCGCGATGGTGATGTGGGCCGAGGCCAAATGACTCGTAAGAACTGCAGCACCGAGCGTTGCGCAAAATGAGTACAAGCCACACTTCATGGTTTCATCTCCCTGTTGTGGCTGAGACTTACTTCAGAGACCAATCGACTTTCCATGCGGTGAATTGACGCTGCGACGAATCGACGCAGCGTCGTGCTCTACATCAGACCTTCTTCCTCGGCGGCCGCTTCACAGATCGCATAGCAATGAAGGGCGTTGTCGAAGCACCAGCTCGCCACCATGGCGTGGCCGCCGAAGTGACAGTCGTGCAAAGGTCCGCTGCCGGGATCGACGTCGTGGCAGATGCTCCCGAGGCGCACGCAGATGGAGTTACCGCAAAGCGTCGAGCAGTGATCGAGCTCCGAGTTGCAGTTGTCGAGATCCGTCGAGGTGCCGAGCGCGGTGCAGTCGTGCACGGGCCCGGTTCCGGGGTCGATCAAGGCGCACACCGCGCCGATCTCCTGACAGACGTTCAAGCCGGCGTCTGGAGACGCTCCCGCGTCGAGTCCGTGCAGCGGCGGCGGTCCTGCGTCGTGCGACGGCTGCGAAGTCCCCGTCGGCGGGCTGTGGCCTGCATCCGGTATCTTCGGGATGTGGGAGGCGTCGCGCATTTCCGTCTGCGCGGCCGTCGCGCAGGCGTTGCTGCACGCCTGGACCTCGATGCTGCACAAGGTCTCTTGGCCGTCGAGGCCGAGTTTGACGCAGTCATGCACCTGGCTGCTGCTGCCGTCGTCGTACGGCGCGCAGGTATTCACGAGATACGGGCACGCGGGACCGACGGCGGCGGCGTCGACTGCGACGTGGATCGCGGGCGCGGCGTCCCGGACGCCGGCGTCCTTCTTCGGCGCACCGGCGTCGGCTTGCGACTTCGACGGAGGATGCGACGGACCGGGGGTGTCGTCTCCGGCGCATCCGTACACGTGACAGAGCACCGCGAGCGTGACTGAAGCGAGAATGGATCTGCGGCACGCGAGCATCGCCATCACATAGTTCGGGAGAGGCGCAAATCGGCTGCGACAAAAGGACGCGGCACGCACGACATGATCGCGAGCGCGAGTGTGCTATTCGATGGATCGCGATGAAGGACGCAGATCGTTCGTGGCTCGCAACGTCGCAGCCGTCGAAGAGACTCGCTTCGCACGCGCTCGCGGGGTTGCTCGGCGTTGCCGTATCCACGGGATGCGGCAGCAATCATTCAGGGACGGTGGCCGACAGTCAGGGCAGCGGCGCGCCGGCCTCCAGCAGCGAAACCAAGCCGCCGAAAACGGGCGCCGATGGTAAACAACCCGTAACCGACGCCGGTGTGCCGCCGTCGCAGTCCGCCGACGCCGGCACGTACAACAACGTCCTGTCGATGGAGCCGATCACCTTCGCCGAGTTCTCGGATCTGTGCGGAGCGCGCGGCGGCTTCGTCACGACCAACGCGAACTGCGCCGGCTCGAACTTGTGCAAGGGCCTTTCCTACGCGAACGACGGCACGGTCCTGACCGAGCACTCGTGCGTGGGGCTCAACTCTTGCGAAGGCTTGAGCTGCGTCGATCTGCCGAAGAGCTCCGGCCTGAGCGCCCAGGACATCTACGACAACGGTCCTTGCGGCGGCTGTCACGACACGGCCATCGAAGGGCCCGCGAACTACGTCGTGTTCGTGCATCCGGGCATCGCCCCGGCGGACGCGGTGGCGACGTTCAAGAACAGCTCGGACCTTCGCCTCGAATCGATTGTCGCCTTCGGGACACAGGGAGTGAATGACGACGGCGTCGAGTTCACCAACATGCCGTCGTTTCGCGACAAGTACTCGCGCGCCGAGATCGAAGCCGTCGTTCAGTACATCCGCGGTCTCAAGAACGTGACGAAGGTCTACGCCCTGCCTGGCCAGGACGGGGGCGCTCAGTAGTAGATTCCTGCGCGGAGCGTGCTTCCGAAGTCATGGCAACCGGACTGGTTGCAGCTTCCGGGATCTTTGATTCGATAGAGCGACTTGTCCATTCGGTGCAGCGTCGGGTTCTGGACGAACGGCTCCGTCAGCTGGGGGTCGCCCTTGAGCGCGTCGGCGGTCGCGTAGATGTTGCCGCAGGGATCGACCATCAGCGTCGAGCCGCCCACGCCGTGAACGCTTCCGGAGGTCGCGACGTCGTGGGAGCCCTGCGCGCGGTGGATCGTGCCGCCGACGGCCAAGGTCTTCATGGCTGATCCTCCGGGTTCGTGGCAGCCCTCGAGGCACGGTTGATCGGCGCGATGGCTCAGCGACTTGGCCGAGGACATCTTCAAATCCGCCGCGTAGGGTGGGTCCGCGCTGCATTCGGCGGGAGTGGCTGCGTCCTCTGCGCCGCCCGCATCCGCGGCGCTCACCGCGAGCGACGCGGGGTGCCACGCGGCCGGATCGGAATCGAGGCTCGGCGTGAACGCGCAGCCGCTGACGAGCAGGGCAAGTAGCGGGATTCTGTTCAAATTGAGACTTCGAGCCTCCCGACACTTGGATTTTAGCGCGCGACCCACGCGCCCGACGAGCGGCGAATTGTCGCAGCGCGACGAACGGCGCCGCTCGTCATCCGAGCTCGGGATCGCTCAGAGGCTTCCGGTGAGCAGCAGACCGCCGTCGATGACGAAGGTCTGTCCCGTCACGTAGCCGGACGCGTCGCTCGCCAGATACACGGCCATGCCCGCGATGTCGTCCGGTTTGCCGACGCGCCGCACGGGCGCCGTTTCGGTCATCGTCTTCAACAGCGCGTCGTTGGCCATCAGCGCGCCGGCGAAGTGCGTATCGACGAGGCCCGGAGCGATCGCGTTGATGCGGATACCGGTGCCGCCGAGCTCGACCGCGAGCGTCTTGGTCATGGAGATCACCGCCGCCTTGGTCATGCCGTAGACGCCCTGGGCCATCGCCGCGCCGATGCCCGCGATGCTGGCGATGTTCACGATGGACCCGGGCGCGTCGCGCCCGGAGAGGTGCCGCACCACGGCGCGCGTGGCCATGAAGTAGCCCTTCGTGTTCACCTCGAACGTCTTCTCCCACGCGCCCCAGTCGATGTTCATCATCGGCCCGAAGTACGGGTTCGTCGCCGCGTTGTTCACCAGGATGTCGACCTTGCCGTATCGCGCGACGGTCTCCTGCACCAGCGCGTCGATCTGATCTTCCTTCCCGGCGTGGCAAACGACGGGAGTCGCCTCGCCGCCCTCGGCTTCGATTCCGCTGGCGACCGCGGCGAGGCCGTCCATCTTCCGCGACGCGATGACGACCTTGGCCTTTCGCCGCGCGAAGGCGCGGGCGATCGCTTCGCCGATGCCGCGGCTCGCGCCGGTGACGATGGCGACCTTGCCGTCGAGAGACATTCCTGGATTCGAGATGGGTGTCTGCATGTGGGTCACTCGTACTTCGAGAGCTCGGCCTTGGCGATGGATTCGAGGTGCACCTCGTCGGGTCCGTCGGCGAATCGCAACGTCCGCACCGAGGCCCACGCCGAGGCGAGCTCGAAATCCCCGGAGACGCCGCCGCCGCCGTGCACCTGGATGGCGCGATCGAGGACCTTCAGCGCCATCGTCGGCGCGACCACCTTGATCTCGGCGATCTCCACCTTCGCGACCTTGTTGCCGACGGTGTCCATCATGTGCGCGGCGTTGAGCGTGAGCAGGCGCGCTTGATCGATCTCGCAGCGCGACCAGGCGATGTCCTGCCGGATGCTTCCCATTTCCGAGAGGCGCTTGCCGAAAGCGACGCGCGCGACGACGCGTTTGCAAAGGGCCTCGAGGGCGCGCTCGGCGACGCCGATCGTCCGCATGCAGTGGTGGATGCGACCCGGGCCGAGCCTCCCCTGCGCTATCTCGAAGCCGCGGCCCTCCCCGAGCAGGACGTTCTTCGCCGGCACGCGGACATTGCTGAATTCTATCTCCGCGTGACCGTGCGGCGCGTGGTCGTAGCCGAAGACGCTCAGCATCCGCTTCACGTTCACGCCCTTCGTGTCCCGGGGCACGAGGACCATCGATTGCTGCCGGTGCTTCGGCGCCGACGGATCCGTCTTGCCCATGAAGATGAGGATCTTACAGCGTGGATCGCCCGCGCCCGACGACCACCACTTGCGCCCGTTGATGACGTATTCGTCGCCTTCGCGGCGAATGCTCGCCTGGATGTTCGTCGCGTCCGACGACGCGACGTCGGGCTCGGTCATGCAGAACGCCGAGCGGATTTCGCCGGCGAGGAGCGGCTTGAGCCATTGCTCTTTTTGCTCGTCGGTGCCGTAGCGCTCGATCGTCTCCATGTTGCCGGTGTCCGGCGCGGAGCAATTGAAGACCTCCGGCGCGAAGGGCACTCGCCCCATGATCTCGCAGAGCGGCGCGTACTCCAGGTTCGTCAACCCGGCGCCGCGTTCGCTCTCGGGCAGGAACAGATTCCAGAGCCCTTCCGCTCGGGCTTTCGCCTTCAGCTCCTCGACGAGCGGAAGCACGCGCCAGCGATCGCCCGGGGCTTTGAGCTCCTCGTAGAATCGTTGCTCGTTGGGGTAGACGTGGGCGTCCATGAACGCCTTCAAGCGAGCCTGCAATTGTTTGGTCTTTTCGGATGATTCGAACGACATCGTCGGTGATCCTGTAGCTCGTGTTGCTCGTGATGTGTTTTCGGTTAATCGGCTAGGCAATCGATGGTCATAAAACCGAATCGGTGTACGAAGGTTGCGCAGCCTCGCTCGCCTTCTCGTTCACGTCGAGCGCTTTCGGCTGCAACGTTTTGCTCCCAAATGTCAATTGGAAGATCTGGACGTGCGCCGCGATTGAGGTGACAATCCTTTCACCATGCGGAGTTTGGGACTTTTGCTCGTCGCCTTCGTCGGTCTCGCTGCGGTCGAAGGTTGTGGTTCCGACAGTCACGGCACGAAGACGGCGCCGCTCGGAACGGCGGGGGCTAGCGGGGCGGCGGGGGCTACGGGCGCTGGCGGGTCCACCGGTTGCAACCCGGCGTACTGTCCAATGGTGACGGCCGGGACCCAGTGCTGCGTGGACGCGAACACCTGCGGCTACAACCCCGGCCAGGGTTGCCTGCCCTTCGCGAAGCCCGACGCCGGCGTCCACTGACGCGGCGCGCGTAGCAGAGGGTCTTCGAAACGCGGCGTTCCTTCTATGGAGCGCCGCGTAGTCGTTTTACGACGTTGCGCAGGAGCCCGAGCCCCACGTCACCATCCAGCGTCAGGATGGACTCCGGGTGAAACTGCACCGCCGCGAGCGGCAGATGACGATGCTCGACGGCCATGATCACGTCGTCCTCGCTCTTCGCCGTGACCGCGAGCACGTCGGGGAGCGCCTCCGGGATCGCGTAGAGCGAGTGGTAGCGCCCGGCGCGGAACGACCGCGGGAGCCCCTCGAACAGCGTGCCGCCGAGGACGTCGATGCGCGACGGCTTGCCGTGCACCGGGTAGCCGAGCACGCCGAGCTTCCCGCCGAAGTGCTCGACCATGCCCTGGAGCCCGAGGCACACGCCGAAGACAGCGAGCTTGTGCGCGAGCGCCTTCGTGAGGGTGCCCGAGACGTCGAAGTCTTTCGGCGAGCCGGGGCCCGGTGAGAGCACGACCAGATCCGGCGACACCGCTTCGAACGCGGCTTCGGCGAAGCCGGCGCGCAGCGTGACGACCTCCGCGCCGGTCTGGCGCAGGTAGTTCGCCAGAGTGTGCACGAACGAATCCTGGTGATCGACGAGGAGGATGCGACGACCTTCACCGGGCGACGGCGTCGCGGTCGCCGCCGCCGTCGCTCGCGGCGCGTCGCCGCGGATCGCGTCGAGGAACGCCGATGCCTTGAGCCGCGTCTCCCGCTCCTCGGCCTCCGGCTCGGAGTCGTAGAGGAGCGTCGCGCCCGCGCGCACCTCGGCGACGCCGTCCTTCAGGCGCACCGTTCGCAAGGTGAGCCCGGTGTTCATCCCGCCGTCGAAGCCGAGCACGCCGATGGCGCCCCCGTACCACGCGCGCGGCGAGCGCTCGTGGTCCTCGACGAACTGCATCGCCCAGGCCTTCGGCGCGCCGGTGACCGTGACCGCCCACGTGTGCGTCAGGAACGCGTCCAGCGCGTCGAACTCCGGGCGCAGATACCCTTCGACGTGATCCACGGTGTGGATGAGCCGCGAGTACAGCTCGATCTGCCGCCGCCCGATGACGCGGACCGAGCCTGGCCGGCAGACGCGGCTCTTGTCGTTGCGATCGACGTCGGTGCACATCGTGAGCTCCGACTCCTCCTTCTTCGAGGCGAGCAGCTCGCGGATGCGCTCCGCGTCTTCGACCGGGCTATTGCCGCGCGGAATGGTACCGGAGATCGGGCACGTCTCGACGCGATCCTTGTCGACGCGCACGTACATCTCCGGCGACGCTCCGACGAGATATTCGTGCTGCCCCAGGTTCAAGAAGAGCGCGTACGGCGCGGGGTTGCGCTCGCGGAGCCTGCGGAAAATAGCGGACGGTTTCGACGTGCACGGCTCGCGGAACGTCTGGCTCAGCACGACCTCGAAGAGATCGCCGCGCTTGAACGCCGCGCGCGCCTCCTCCACGCCGCGCGCGTATTCGCCCGGCGCGTGATCCGAGCCGGCGCGGACGCCTTCGGCAGGGACGTAGGGCGCTTCTTCGGCCTCGCGCGGGAGCCGCTTCGTCGACTTGTCGCCGAGGTCGAAGTCGTACGAGTAGCGCATCGCGCGCTCCTTCCGGTGATCGACCACGACGAGCTCATCGGGCATGTAAAGGACGAGGTCGCGCTGATCCGCGGGGCGCGCGAGCTTCTGCCGCAGCGGTTCGAACTGGAACGCGAGATCGTAACCGAACGCCCCGTAGAGCCCGAGGTGGATGTCGTCGGGGCTCTTGAACAGCGCGATGATCTTTCGCAGGAGCGAGAACACCGTCGGCTGCGTGCTGCGCAGCTCTTCGGGGAGCCTCCGTTCCGGCTTCTTCAGCACGACCGCGAAGCCGTCGTCGGTGCGCGAGAGGCTCTCGACGGCTTCGGAGGTGGCCACGGCGCGTTCGACGGCGCTCATGAGCACGCGCCCGCGCTCGTTCAGCGCGCGCGCGACGACGTCCTGTCCGCGCGACGAGATCTCGAGCGGCGGCGCCGCGAACCCCAGGTCCCAGCGGGTGTAGCGCCCGGGGTAGTCGTAGCTCGAAGAGAGGAGGACGCCGCGCCGGCGATCGAGCGCGTCGATGAGCGCCTCGACGGCGCTTTGGCCGTCGACCTCCTCCGAGCTTCGATAAATGACGACTCCACCTTGCGTGGTGAATCTTTCGTAGGCGGAACGCGGATCGATGATGTTCTTCACGGGCTGTCTCCGGTCTCTCGGGATCCGCTTCCCTCGGGATTGGGCAGCGCGTAAAACGACACGAGCCGCCTCACCAAGGAAGCGGCTCGAATACAACGATGCTCGGACCGCCTCTTACTGGAGCGGCCACCACCAGGTACGGCTGACGCTACGCGGGGCCTGAGTTCCGAGCGGCATCTCGCGACCGAGGATGCCACGCGCGGTTCCGGCGTCAAGGCCTCGCGCCCGGATTTCAACGACCGCCGAGGGACTTCTGGGGTACGACTAGGGGTTTCATGGTTCAGGGAGTGCTGACGGTCGTCGCGGAGGTGTCGCCGGCACACCTGCCAGCGCTGGTCTCGCTGCTCGCGGAGCTCGACGCCGCGCTCGACGGGCAAGGGGGACCTCCCGTCGTGGACTTTCGCGCCCTCGAGACGGTTCACTTCGCGCGATTCGTCGTGCTGCCGCCCAACGCGGCGGGCAAGACGCACCTGGCCTTCTCCGTCGCGTACGACGGCCCCTTGAACGTCCACATCGACGAGCTCGTCGTTCGGGCTGGCGACGGACTTTGTACCGTCTTCGCGCACTGCACCGGATTTCCGGAGAGCGCGTCCGCGGCGAACGACCTTCGCGCGTACCTGACGGCGCGAGCGATCCCCTACGGCGCGATGCACGTCGGATACGTCGGGCGCACGATGTCCGACGTCCGGCGGGAAGAAGCGCTGCGTCGTTTCATCGGGCAGACCCTCGACGCCGCGAAGATCTCCACGCTGCCCACGCCGGAACGGCCCGCCCGCGTCATCCGCAAGGAGGTCATCGACCTCGTGGCGAAGAGCGAGTTTCGCTGGGCGCTCGAGCCCCGCGCCGCGAAGATCGCGCCGAGCGGCGTCGAAGGATGGTGGAAAGGCACGGCGGCGGTTCTCGTCGGCGTCGCCGCGCTCGCGGTGGCCATCGCCGCCGCGTTCGCCGTCGGCCATGGCGTCGCCTTCGTCGTCACCCTCGTCGGGGGCTCCGGCGTCGCCGGGGCTCTCGTCGTCGCGCTGCTCCGCCGCGCCGAAGAAACGGATCCGGCGAAGACCGACACGGACATCGCGCGCGGCCTCGCGAACGCCGAAGACGAGGACTACGGCGTCACCAACCAATTGACCCACGTCGCCGCGATCAAACCGGGCGCCTTCCGGATGTTCGTGCTCCGCGGCGTGCTCTTCACCATCGAGCTCCGGGCGCGGCTTCAGTTCTGGAGGGGGGATCTCGGCGGCATCGAGACGATTCATTGCGCGCACTGGGCCATCTTGCACGAAGAACAGCCGAGGCTCCTGTTCTGCTCGAACTACGACGGGAGCTGGGAGCGCTACCTCGGCGATTTCATCGAGGAGGCGGGGGCGGGAATGACGGCGGTCTGGAGCAACACGGTGAACTTCCCGAAGACCCGATTCTTGATCGACGACGGGGCGAAGAACGAACGCGTGTTCAAGGCGTGGACGCGCGAGAACCAGGTGCGCACCGACGTCTGGTATCGCGCGAACCCGGACATCTCCTGTCGCAACCTGAACGACAACTCGAAGCTGCGCGACGGCCTTCGAGGTTACATGGCCGAGGCGGACGCCCGGGATTGGCTCCGGTACCTATGACGCACGAAGCGACGAACGACGAGGTCGAGTGGTCGGAGGTGCAGACCGTTCTCTTGAGCGGCTTTCCGACGCAGCTGTTCGCTCGTTTCATGATGCTGCGGGTGAACACGAAGAAGCTCGCGAACGGCTTCATCGCCGGTCTGCTCGGCGAGCGGTCGATGCGGTTCGGGTGGCGCGGGCGGCACGAGGCGGAGTGCGTCGCCAACGTCGCCTTCACCCGCGAAGGCCTGGAAGCGTTCGGCGTCGACGACGCGACGCTGAGCGGGTTCTCGCCCGAGTTCTTGCAGGGGATGACCGACCCGGCGCGCGCTCGCAAGTTCAGGGACGTCGGCGAGAGCGAGCCGTCGCGGTGGTTCTGGGGCTACGAAGCGACGCAGGTGCACCTCGTCTTGATGCTCTACTCGAAGACCGAGGCCGCGCTGGACGAGGCGATCGCGAAGCACCGCGCTTCGTTCGGCTCGTTCGGGCTGAAAGAGGCGGTCGGGCCGGCGGGGGAGGAGCTCGGGCTGACCGTGCCGCTGTCCGCGCGACGCGAGCACTTCGGGTTCGCGGACGGCCTCGTGCAACCGCGGTTTCGAGAAGAGCCGCACGGCGTTCGCTCGCGGCCGGCGCGGGAAGCGGATCGCGTCGCTGCCGGCGAGCTCTTGCTCGGCTACTCCAACGAGGCGGGCATTTTTCCGCGGAGTCCGGCTCTGTCGGCGAACGCGCGCGCGCCGAGCGCGCTCAGAACGAAGGACAAGGATTTCGGACGCAACGGCACCTACCTGGCGTTCCGCCAGCTCGAGCAGGACGTCGGCGCGTTCTGGCGCAGCATGGCGCTCATCGGAGACGACGCGACGGCGGAAGACCGGGTGCGGCTCGCCGCGAAGATGGTCGGACGCTGGCCGGACGGCTCCGCGCTGGTGACGCGTCCTTTGCGATACGGACCCAGCGCGCCGAACCCGGACGACTTCGACTACGCGCGCGACGATCCTCACGGGGACCGCTGTCCCGCCGGGGCGCACATCCGCAGGACCAACCCGCGCGCCTTGCTCTCGCGCGACCCGGACATGGGGCTGGCCAAGTCGAAGAAGCACCGCATCGTCCGGCGCGGCCGCTCGTACGGACCTCCCTTCGTGCCGTCGATGCGCCCCGAGGACATGATCGCCGCCGCCGCGGCGGGCGCGGGCGACGCTTCTCCGCGAGGGCTCCATTTCCTCGCCTTCAACGCCGATCTCGCGAATCAGTTCGAGTTCGTGCAGCAGACGTGGATCAACGGCAGCGTCTTCCAGGGCCTTCACGGAGAGGTGGACCCCCTCGTCGGAGACCCCTCCGTCACGGGCGGCCGATACTCGATCCCGAGCGAGCCGCTCCGGCGCGTGGAGTGCCCGCAGCGCTTCGTCCAGGTGCGCGGCGGCGCCTATTTGTTCTTACCCGGCAGGGCGGCGCTCGAATACCTGGCCGCGCTCGGTTGAGCCGTTACAATTGTGCGCCCCCATGGCCGACGAGGGTCGCCCGCCGAACGATCTACCGTACGCCGACAAGGGAACAGCGCGCTCGAGCCAAGCGCCGGACCCCCTGCTCGAGCGGAAGAGCGCCCAGCCCACGGCGCAGGGCGGAAAGCCGGGCGGGCCGCGACCGGTGACGTCGGGCGAGCGCTTGCGCGACATCGGCGAGATCGCGCACGGAGGCATGGGGTCGGTCCGTCGCGTGTACGACACGCTGCTGCGCCGCGACGTGGCGGTGAAGGTGAGCGATCCGAACGCCCCGGAGTACGCGCAAACGGCGCTCCGCTTCATGGAAGAGGCGCAGATCACCGGGCAGCTCGATCACCCGAACATCGTGGCGGTGCACGACCTGTGCATCGGCGACGACGGGCGCGGCGTGTATTTCATCATGAAGCTCGTGGAAGGCGAGACGCTGACCACTCAGATCGCCGCGATGCAGCGCGCCCCGTACGACCACGTCGCGATCGAGCGCGTCCTGCGCGTCCTGCTCAAGGTGTGCGACGCGCTCTCGTTCGCCCACGCTCGCGGCGTGATCCATCGCGACCTGAAGCCCGACAACGTGATGGTCGGAAGTTTCGGTCAGGTGTTCTTGATGGACTGGGGAATTGCGCTCATCTGCGGCGAGAGAGAGGCGGCGCCGGAGACGCGGGTCGCGCGGGTGACCCTCTCCGAAGAGCTCGCCCCGGACGAGGGCGACGAGAACGGCGCCATCGTCGGCACGTTCGAGTACATGGCGCCGGAGCAAGCGTGGGGCAAGACGGCCGAGCTCGATCAGCGGACGGACGTCTTCGGTCTCGGCGCGACGCTCTACCACCTCCTGGTGGGCAAGGGGCCGAACGCCGCGCCGACGGCGTTCGAAGCGTTGCAGCGCGCGCAGCGCTGCCGTCCGACGCCGCCGGAGCTCGTCCCCGCGTGGCCGAATCTGCCGCCGGGCTTGTGCCGGATCGCCATGAAGGCGCTCTCGAAGCGGCACGAGGATCGATACGCGACCGTCGCCGCGTTTCGTGACGACGTGGAAGACTTCCTGCGCGGCGGAGGTTGGTTCGCGACGGAGGTGTTCCCTCCGGGCAGCGTCATCGTTCAGCAGGGCGACGCCGCGGAGGTCGCGTACATCATCGTGAGCGGCTCCTGCGAGGTGCACAAGGCCACCGAAGGGACGCGCGCGCTCTTGCGCATCCTGGGCCCGGGCGACGTCTTCGGCGAGACGGCCATCCTCACCGGGGAGCCCCGCAGCGCGAGCGTCGTCGCGATCGACCAAGTGACCACGAAGGTGGTCACGAGAGACGCGCTGGAGCGCGAGCTCGGCAGGGGCTCCTGGGCCGGCGCGTTCGTGAAGGCCCTCGCGGAGCGCTTCCGCGACGTCGACGACAAGCTCGCCAAGCTGCGTTCGGCGGCTCGCTGAGCCGCGCCGCCGCGCTCACTTCGCGCAGACGAGCTCCCGCGCCAGCGCCCGAAGATGAGAAATCCGCGCGGGCGGCTGGCTGCCGGAAGGGCGCACTTCGGCCTCGTCGATGACCGCTTCGGGGTCGTTGGCCAAGAGATTCGCCAAGTACACCGCCCTGCCGAGCGTGAGCTCTCGCGGCGGCGGCGCTTGATCGTGGTGACGACGAACGGCGTCGACGATATCCAGCGGCAGGCCCCAGATCCCGAGCAGGTAGGCGCCGACCTCGGCGTGCGTGACGCCGAGCACGGCGCGCTCGGCGTCCACGAGCTTGCTCTTGCCCGAGCTCCTCGCGTCCAGGACCGCGGCGTACGCGGCGGGCGACCGTGACGCGAGCACGAGACGCCCGACGTCGTGGAGTACGCCGGCGAGGAAGGCGTCTTCGGTCTGCTCGGTGCGCTCGAGCATGCGCCGCGTGAGGTGGCCGACGCCCACCGAGTGGCTCTGGAACGTTTCGACGGAGAAGCCGCGGGCCGCCGCGTTCGGCGTGAACACGCGGGTAATCTCCACCGTGAGCACGAGCGTCTTGATCAGATCGACGCCGAGATACGCCACGATGCCGGAGAGCCCGCGCACTCCCGGGGGGACGCGAAAGAACGAGCTCGAACCGAGCTGCGCCACGCGAGCCGCGAGCGCCGGGTCGCGCTCGACGACCTCCACGATTTCTCCGACCGAAGCGTCTTCCCTGGCGAGGACGCTGGTCAACGCCGTGTACGTACGCGGAGCAGCCGGCAGCCGGTTGTCGCCGCCGATGACCTTACGCAAGTCCGGATCGGCGATGAGGCGGCGCAGCTCGAGCGCCCGCTGGATGGCCGCGACGAGGTGATTGGAGTCGAAGGGCTTCGTCAAGAATTGGTGCGCGACGGGCACCGCCCGGAAGACGAGCTTGGGATCCGACTGACCGGATAGGACGATACGGACGACCTCCGGGCGGCGCTCCTGAACCCGTCGCAGGAGCTCTGCGCCGTCCATGCCCGGCATGTGCATGTCCGAAACGACGACGTCGACGACTTCCGCATCTACGACGGACAAGGCCGCTTCGCCGCTCTCCGCGAAGCGCGGTTCCCAGTCCAGCGTGCGCGATGCCAGCGTCCTTTTCAGGCTGCGGACTACGAGCGGTTCATCGTCGACGAACAGCACCCGTGGAAGTTGCTTTCGGGTGGGTCCCTCTTCTGTCATTGGCGCCCCTGAACGCGAGCCGGAGCCACCTTCGGGCTTTCGAGCTGCGCCGGATCGGACGCTCGTGAAGAGCGAAGGCTCCGGACCGTGAATGATAACCGCGGAAGCCTTCCTCGGAGATCAATTTCGATCCTAGATCTACTTCAAGCAATGCCGTTGTCTCGCCGCCGCCGTCGCCCGTCCCGCCGCCGTAGCTCGCGCGTATCCAGTCGCTCAGCCAGGGGCGCGCCCACTTCGTCTTTGGGACGTCGGATTTCACTGACTGTGCGGCTCGTCCGCTCGCGCGTGTCAGTGATTGCCGCAGCGCCGTTTGGCGGGACGTTTGGTCGTCGTGGCGCGCCCCGGGCGCGCGCGGCGCATAAGGAACGCCGCACGCGCCGTGCCCTGCAATTCAAGCGGCGCGAGCCCTCATTTCTTCGGGAGGGGCGCGTCGGGCGCCTTCACTTCGGGGCGGCCGTGACGGGCGTCGCTGGTGTCGCTGAACCACCTACAGGGGTGGCCGCGGGTGCCGTTATTGGGCCTTTCGTGACCCCTTTTGTTCCGGTTGCGGGCAGCGTCGTGGCCGGCGTGCTCGGCGGCGTCGTGAGAGGTGCAGTGGCTGCCGGAGTAGCCACAGACGACGCCGAGGCGGGCGGCGGCCCCGGAAGCTTCTCCAGCTCGACGGCGTCGAGCTGGAACAACGGAATCAAAATCACGTTGCGTTTCGTGTCGTAGCCGATATCCGCAGGCGACTTCACGTCGCGCACGATCGCTTCGAAAGCGCCGCCGGGCGTGCCACGGAAGATGGCCGACGCCGCCCAGCTCGAGACGAGCAGGCTGCCGTCCGACAGCTTCACGACGCCGTCGAGCGTGCCCTGCGGCAGCTTCTGCCCGGCTTCCTTCTTGCCGTTGGGGTCGACTCGGAAGAGCTCACCCGAGCCGAAGGTCACGACCCAGACTCCGGAATCGTCGGCGACCAGGCCGTTCGGCCCGCCGAGCTCCTTGTCCGCGATGAGCTTCACGGGACGGTTCCCCTTCACGATCTTGTAGACGGAGTCGGTGCCCGAAGGCTCGAAGCCGTTCTTGCCCGGTTTGAGGCCGCTGTCGGAGACGTAGACGGTGCCGTCCGGACCCGTCGTGAGGTCGTTCAAGAACGTCGCGCCCGGAATGGCGATCTTTCCTTTCGGCGCACCCGTTTTGCGATCGAACATCCGTACGAAGGTGATGTCCGCGACGTAGAGGACGTTGCCGGAGACCGCGAGGCCCTTCGGCGCGTTCAGCGCGGACGTCTTCTTGGAGCCGTCGATCCACATGAGCTCCACCGATTTGCCGTCCGGCGTGACCTTCGAGATGAAGCCGTTGCCGTCGACGTCGAACGGCGTTCCGTTGATGTTGCTGACGAAATAAGCGTCTTGCTCCGGATCGTAGAGAACGCTTTCGGGCGTCTTGAACCCGACGTCCTTCAGGATAATCGGCGGATCGATTTGTGGAGCCTGCGGTCCGACCGGCGCCGCCGTGGCCGCCGCCGCGCTGGCGGGCGCGGGCGGGGGCTCGACGATCACGCTCGCCAGCGGCGCCGGCGTCCCCGGTGCCTGGGGCGCAGCGGGCCCCGTGTCTTCTTGATGAGCGCAGCCGCCGAGCGCGACGGCGCTCGCAAGCGCCGAGATCCGAACTACGGCGACGAGGGGACGAGAGACGCTGTTCTTCGACATAAAGGAACCTCCTCGCACCACGGTGCGACGTTCTTTACCCGGTTCGACGGCGACGCTAGTCCCAGAGCCCGCCTGAGTCGACTCCGTGTTTCGCCCCGCCCGAGGGGCGAGCGGGGCGAAACACTCTTGCTCCGGCAGAGGTGTGAGCTCTGTGATGGCCACCCAGGTATGGTCGACCCAGCTGAGCGCTGGGTACGGTCGACTCCTACAAAGAAGAGCAAGGCTCTCGGGCAATGTCGGAACGCGCACTTTTCGAGGTTTTCCCCGCTCTTTCCGAGCGCGTTTCGCTCTGCCCGCTCGGCGACTTTCCGACCCCGGTCGAGACGGCGCCGGAGCTCGAAGCCGTCGCCGGCGCGCGGCCGGGCTCGCTCTACCTCAAGCGCGACGACCTTTCGTCGAAGGTCTTCGGCGGCAACAAAGTCCGGACCCTCGAGGTCTTCTTCGGCGCCGCGCGACGAGCCTCTGCGACCCACGTCTTCTCGACGGGAGCCTTCGGATCGAACCACGCCGTGGCCACGGTCCTCCACGCACCGCAGGCAGGTTTGTCTTCCGGAGCGATCCTGTATCCGCAGCCGCCGTCGTTCGAAGCGCTGGTCAACGCGCGAGCCACCGCCGCGCTCGCCAGCCGCTTCGTCGCGCTCCCTCACTGGTCCACCTTCCCGTTCGGCGTCGCGTTCGCCGCGTGGAATGAACGGCGGCGCGGACATCGCCCCTTCGTCATGCCGCCGGGAGGTGCCACGCCGCTCGGAGCGCTCGGCTACGTCAACGGCGCGCTCGAGCTCGCGCGCCAGATCGAGCGCGGCACGCTGCCGCACCCGGTGCGCGTCGTCGTGCCGGGTGGCTCCGGATGCACGACGGCAGGGTTGCTCGCCGGCTTTGCGCTCGCGGCGCGCCTCGGAATCGGTTTCTCGGAGAGCAAGGGAAGGCGAGCGCCCGAGATCCTGTCCGTGCGCGTGACGCCGTGGCCCGTCACCAGCCCGTATCGGCTCGCGCACCTGGCGGAGCGAACGTCGCGCTGGGTCGCCACGCTCGCGCGCGACGAGTCGCTCGCCGAAGATCATCGTTCGCTCGCCCGCCGCTTGCGCGTCGATGGCCGCTTCCTAGGACGTGGCTACGGCTACGCGACGCCGGACGGCGAAGAAGCGATCGCCACATTTCGGCACGCCGGGGGGCCTACGCTGGAGACGACGTACAGCGCCAAGGCGGCCGCGGGGCTCCTGCGTTCGCTTCGCGAATCCGACGACGGCCCGGTCGTCTTCTGGACCACGTGCTCGGCCGTGCCGGCGCCCGCGCGAGCCTTGCCTGCGGATACGCCGCGGGCGCTCGTGCGCTGGGTCGACCGGACCGCGCGCGCGCTCGGCGAAGGCGCCGCTCAGCCGTAGATCAGCCGAACCAGCGTCTCGGCGACGCAACCGGGCTTCGCTTCGCCGTCGATTTCCACCGTGACCTTTTGCTTCAGCTGCAAGGTGTTCGGCGCGACGAGCTCCGCCGAGATCAGCTCGCGGCGCGTGCGGACCTTCGAGTCGACTTTCACCGGGCTCGGGAAGCGGACTTTGTCGAGGCCGTAGTTGATGCCCATCATCAGGCCCTCGTACATGGCGTTGTCGACGGGTTTGATGCTCGCGTTGAGGTAGGGGATGAGCGACAGCGTGAGGAAGCCGTGCGCGATGGTCACCTTATAAGGAGAGACCCGCGCGGCCATCTCCGGATCGACGTGGATGAACTGCCGGTCGAGCGTCGCGTCAGCGAAGAGATTGATCTGCGCCTGGTCGATCTTGTGCCAGTCGCTCACACCCTCTTCTTTGCCTTCGAACTTCTTGAGGATTGCGAGGGCCTTTTCTGCGTTGCTCGACATCGGTGTTCCCTTCCGGACCTGCTCTCGGGTCGGCAGAGATAATCGACCGCTCCCGGAGGGTAAAGACGAAACGCGCCCTACGCCGACAGCACGGCGGGGCCGTTCACGCTCGCTGCGATTTCGCTGGCGCCGTCGCTGATGCGCTCGAGCGCGCGGCTCAGGGCGTGGAACTTTTGCGCGACGGTCAAGTCCACGGCGCCGGGGCGCAGAACCTGGAGCATGTCGAAGTGGGCTTGGGCGAAGTAGGCGTCGACCGCGAGGCCCTTCTTGCGCACGCGCTCGGCGGATTTTCTGTCGTTCTCCCGGACGGCGCCGAGCGCATCGCGCAACATCTCCGGAACCATTTCGGCCAGCTTCTTCACCGACGGCAGTTCGCGCAGCGGGCTGTCGGCGGACAGGCCGATGACCGCGCGACAGACGTCGGACGCCCGGTCGGCGATCTTCTCGAGGGAGACGAGCAGCGACACGTTGGCCGCCACGTCGGACCGGGGCTGCGTCTGACCACCCAGGATGTCGGACCAAGCGGCTTCGAGCGCGGTATCGCATTTCGCGCGCTCACCGTTCGGTGACAAGAGTGCCTCGGCGAGAGACACGTCGCGGTCGACGACCGCGCGGCTGCTGCGCTCGGTGAAGGTGTCCACGTGATCGGCCAGCGGGCGTAGACGGTCGAAGGCGCGCGTCGAAAGAGGGGCCGTGACCGAGCCGTCGTCGTGCATCGGGATGCTCCGTAGCACGCACGGCGCGCTCGTTGAACGTAAACGAACGCGCCACGAAATCGCTGCGTCACACAAATGTCACAATTCGTGAATCCAGTAAGAATCCTGCCGGTTCAGTTGTCCACAGCGTCCGGTACGGCGGGGCGATTCAGCGCGTTTGCGGTGGCAATCGTCTCTCAGAAAACGCTTGCAAAGGACGCGTGCGAACTTCCACCGAGCCGAGCACCGCGCTCCCGACGATACGCAGGACCGGCTCGTCGGGCGCGCGCTCCACCGGTACGTGGTTCACGCCGGCGAAAGAGCCGAGCACCCCCGTGCCGGCGCACTCGACGATGAGAGAAGGCGGGACGGTGATCTCCACGTTGCCGAGCACGGCGCGCACGTGCAACGTCGTGACGCCGGGGCCGAGCTCCACGCCGCGCAGATCCATTTCCACGTTGCCGAGCACCGAGAGGACGGCGTGGTCGCCCTCGATGCGGAAGCGCCCCCGCCGTTCGGTGTTGCCGAGCACGGCGACGGTGCGCGCGCCGGGGGGCGCGGCGCCGGGCATGTCGTAGACGGCCACCTGCGTCTCGAGCGACGGATCGCTCCGCGCCGGAACGATGGCGCGCGGCGCGTCGTCGGCGGCTCGGACGGTCGTGCTCAGATCGCCGGTCAACGCGTCGAGCTCCGAGGGCGTGCGGCAGCCATAAGCGCGGTCCACGCGCCCTTCGAACTCTTCGAGCGACAGCTCGTCGCCGACGAACGCGTTCGTCAGCCGATCGATCGCGTTCTCCCGCGCCTCGCGGAGCGCGAGCTTCGCCGGATGACGCTCGCCCTTCATGAGGGCCGAGAAAACCCGAGCTCGGAGAGGTACGTCTTGTCGAGCTTCGACCGGCTCTTCGCGACGCGGCTGCGCAGGTACAGCGCGAGCCCGGCGCCGATCGCCGCGGCGCGCTTCACGCCCGCTGGACGTTCGTCCGGCACGTACCCGAGGCGCCTCCCCTGTTCGAGCGCGTTGTGCTGCACGTGCGCGACGAAGCCGTGAAGGTGGGAGAGCACCGGGTGTCCCACGGCTTGGCTTTGTAGAGCGCGCACCAGAAGCGGCAAGGCGGCGAGCTGTAGCTCCAGCAATCCGAGGAACGGCGTCTTCAGCCAAGGCTTCTCGCCGAGAATGCGCGCGGTCTCTTTTTCGCCCCACGCGACGTGCTCCGCTTCGTCGCCGACGACGACGCGGAGCTTCTTCTTGATGCTCGGCACCCGCGGGTCGCGATCCGGCAGCGTCGCGAGCAAGAGATCCTTGAAGACGTCGAGCACCATGCCTTCGCCGACCGCGTGCTCGAGGAACACCTTCAGCGGGTAGTAGTCGTTGTGAGAGGAGAGGACCCGCATCAGGAAATGGGCGGGCATGGGATCCATGTCGAGCGCGCGGAAGATGTCCGCGAACAGTCTCAAGTGCGCGAGCTCCTGGCGCGCTTGTCGCACGTAGAACTCGGCCGCTTCGAGCGATCGCGCGGCGTAGAGCGAGCGCCCGCAGTACACTCCGGTCGCTTCGCCGAAGAGCGCCTGCGAGAGGACGAACCGCACGATTTCGCGGTCCTTCGGGTCGTTCAAATCGAAGACGGCGCCGCCGAAATCGTAGGCGGGCCCGCGCTCGGGCTCCATGCGGCTAGCATTGCTCGAGGAACGAGCTCGTGGATAGATGAGTTGAGCTTGCAGGTTGACGGAGGTGGGGTGGGGGCCCCCACCGACCGACCAGAACAGACTTCTCTGAGGAGGCACCGGAACTCCTGAGCCTGAACGGCCCGCGCGACTCACGCATTCTGTCGCGTAGCGCGCGCCGGCGCCCGCCGGTTTGTCATGTGGCATGCGGACTTCACTGTCTGATCGTGATCTGTTCCTCCAAGATTGAGCTCTCTTCGCGGGCTGGGGCTTCGCCCCAGCTGTCCCACCCGAGCCGCGCGCCCTCGGCGTGTTTTCCGGCCATGCGGCTTGCCGGTCGGCTCGCTTTCGTCCGTCGAAAAGCCGCCCATATATCGGCGAGTTAGCTCGGTTCGGCGAGAGAGCTTCCTAATTTTCACGACCTATGTTCTTTGGTCGATCGTGACCGACCCGCTCATCGGCAGGTCTCTGGCCGGGCGCTACGAAATCACAGGGCTCCTGGGCGAGGGGGGGATGGGTCGTGTTTATCAAGGCGTCCAGCGCACGCTCGGGCGTCCCGTGGCCATCAAGTGCATCCACGCCCATCTGCTCTCGAGCGAGCCGGTGGTCGTGCGCTTCCTGGAAGAGGCGCGCGTCGCCAGTCAGATCCTCCACCCGAACATCGTCAAGATCTACGATTTCGGCAGAACGGAGCCGCCGGATCCGCAGACGCTCTTCCTGGTGATGGAGCGGCTCACCGGACCCGACCTCGGCACGGTGATCGCGTGCGAGGGGCCGCTGCCGCTCGTGCGCGTACGGGCGATCATGCTGCAGGTGCTCTCCGCGCTCGGCGAGGCGCACGCGCGCGGCGTCACCCATCGAGACGCGAAGCCCGACAACGTGATCCTGGAGCCGACCCTCAGCGGCTGCGAACGCGTGAAGCTCATCGACTTCGGCATCGCAAAGGTGCACGGCGCGCCTTCGGTCACCGCCGTCGGGCAGTTCATCGGGACGCCTTGTTACATGGCTCCCGAGCAAATCCGCGGCGAACGCGTGGAAGTGAGCGCCGACCTGTACTCGGTCGGGATCACGCTGTTTCAAATGCTCACCGGACAGCTGCCGTTCGTCGGCGAGACCCTCATGGCGGTCCTCGAGCAGCAGCTCTACGCGAAGCGCCCGGATCCGCGGGAGGTCGCCGCCGGCATCGAATGCCCGGCGTCGCTCTCCGCGGTGTGTCTGCGGGCGCTCGACGCAGATCCGGCGAAGCGTTACCCGAGCGCGGATCTCTTCGCCGAGGCGCTCGAGGACGCCTTCGCGGAGGTGTTGCCTCCGGAGAGCCGCCGCAGCCCGTATCCGGCTCCGCCGCGCTCCACCTCGCGACCGCGGATCGCGCCGCTCGGAACCGCCGACACGCTGCGTCCCAGCGCCGCCCCGCCTTCGTCCCTGGACGAGCCGGCAGCGCTTTCGTTGCGTCATCAGGGCAAGCTGCCGGATTTCGGTCCGGAGCTCGACGCGATCACGGCGACGCCGCACCGGACGGCGACGCCGCACCAGGTGGTGTCGAAGACGCCGCGCGTAGCGAAGATCCCGCTGCCGGAGCGAAAGGAAGCACCCGGCGTCGATCTCCACATGGCCGAGGGGATCGAGCGCGCCGCCGACGAGGCGATCGCAGCGGGCGATCTGTCGCGCGCCGAAGAAATGCTCTCCAGCGGGCGGGAGCTCGGGCAAGCGTGGCTCGTCGCCGGTGAACGCGAAGCCGCCGCCGCGGCGCTCATGGTATTCGGCCGCAAGCTCGGCGTCATCTTGCGGCGCGCGGGGCGTCTGCAGGAGTCCGAAGAGGCGTTGAAGACGGCGCTCGAGTTCGCCGACGATCAGGAGCTCAGCCGCGCGCGCGTGCTCGTCGAGCTCGTCGCGACGCTCGGCGACGCCGGTCGAGTCACGGAAGCCGAGGCGCACCGGCTGGAAGCGCTGCGGGTCGCCGCGCGCCACACGGACCGCGAGCTCACGGCTCGCCTGCGGCGTCAGGCGCAGTCGCTCGCGCTCGCGCTGGCGACGAACGGCGCTCGCGCCCGCAAGCTCGACGACGGCGCGGCTCCCCTGAAGCCGCCCTCGGATTTCCGCATGAGAGTCGACCGGGACACCCGCGACGTGACTGAAGGCGCCGGCCGTCGTAGATAGTCGCGGGGCCGTCACCGGCCCGTCACATTGAAGAGATACGAGGGGCCCCGTATGGCGCGCATCCTGGTCGTAGAGGACGAGCAAGACTTGCAGAAGGTGCTCGAATACAACCTGAAGCAGGCCGGGCACGAACCCATCGCCGCGATGCGGGGACGGGACGCGCTCGAGCTCGTGCGCGCGCGGCGCCCCGACGCGGTCCTCCTGGATCTGATGCTCCCCGACGTTCCGGGAACGGAAGTGTGCCGCGCGCTCAAAGCGGACGCCGGGACGCGCTCGATCCCGGTGATCATGCTCACCGCGAAGGGCGAGGAAATAGACCGCGTCGTCGGCTTCGAGCTCGGTGCGGACGATTACGTCGTGAAGCCGTTCAGTGTCCGCGAGCTATTACTGCGAATTTCCGCGGTTCTTCGCCGCGGCGCCGTGGAAGCCACCGAAGAGAGCGAAGGGCGGGTACAATTCGGCTGCTTGACCTTCGATCGCGCCGCGCACCGGGCCTGGGTAGACGGGCAAGAAGTCGAGCTCACGGCGCTCGAGTTCAAGCTGCTGGTCACCCTGTACGATCGGCGGGATCGCGTGCAGAGCCGAGCGACCCTGCTCGACGACGTCTGGGGGATCACCGCGGACATCACGACCCGCACCGTGGACACGCACGTGAAGCGCCTCCGTGAAAAGCTGGTCACCGCCAGGGACTACATCGAGACCGTCCGCGGCGTCGGGTACCGCTTCGTGGCGGCGCCCGTCGAGGCAACGGCTTGAAGCTCGGCATACAAGGCAAGCTCGTCCTCATTTCCCTGGGGGTCCTCACGCCGGCGTTCACGCTGGGGTACATGTATTTCCGGCGCGAGGTGGAGGAGGGGTTCGGCGTGCCCTCCGCCGACGTCGCGCGCGCGCTGGAGCGCCTCGACAGTATGGCGTTCGTCGCCGGCGCGGTCGCCTTCGCGATTGCGCTGGTCATGTCCACGATCGCCGCGGCCATCGCGTCGCGCGCCGCCCGTGCGCTCGCCGTCGCCGCGCGGAAGATGGCCGACGGCGATCTCGGGGCCCGGGCCGGCGAGCACGGCGCGGACGAGTTCGGCGAGCTCGGCACCGCGCTCGATCAGCTCGCGCGCGGCTACTCGGATCTGGTCACCGAACACCGCCGCGAACGCGATCGCATGCGCGGCGTGCTCGTGGGCATGCGCGAGGGCGTCCTTCTTCTGGATCGCAGCCGCCGCGTGACCATGGTGAACCCCGCGCTGCGCGAAATGCTGCTCGTGGGAGCGGACGTAGAGGGCAAGAGCCCGCTCGAGGTCATCCGCCACGGCGAGCTCGTGCGCTTGCTCGACGAGGCCGACGAAGAGGACGCGCCGGCGACCGGCGAGATCGACCTCGGCGGGCTGAAGCCTCGGCGACTGCTCGTGCACGTGGTGCGCATTCCGGGTCAGGAAGGCGGCTTGCTCGCGGTGTTCGTCGACGTGACGCATCTGCGCCGGCTCGAGGCCCTGCGCAAGGACTTCGTCGCGAACGCCTCGCACGAGCTTCGGACCCCGGTCGCGGCGATCTTCTCCGCGGCGGAGACCCTGGAGGGCGTCTTGGAGCGCGACCCGGCTTCGGCGCGCGACTTCATCGCCATGATCCAGCGCAACGCGGCGCGGCTGCGCAACCTCGTCGACGACCTGCTCGATCTGTCGCGCATCGAGTCGCAAGATTTCGCCGTCCACCTGGAAGCCGTGGATCCGGCTGAAGTGGCAACTGCGGTGGTCGAATTGTTCCGCGAGCGCGCGTCGAAGAAGCGGATCACGATCTCGTCCGAATACGCGTCCGGATGTCAGGCCCTCGCCGATCGCCGCGGCCTCGAGCACGTCCTCACGAATCTCATCGACAACGCGGTGAAGTACTGTGTCGGCGGGAACGAAGTGCTCATTCGCACCCGCGCCACCGACGGCTCGATCCTCGTCGACGTCGAGGACGACGGACCGGGCATCGAACGCCAGCACTTGCCGCGCATCTTCGAGCGGTTCTATCGGGTCGATCCGGGCCGCTCCCGCGAGCTCGGAGGAACGGGTCTCGGGCTGTCCATCGTCAAGCATCTCGTCGAGGCGATGCGCGGCACGATCACGGTGGACAGCGAGCCCGGCAAGGGCACCCGCTTCCACGTGCGGCTGAGAGCCGCCGAGCCGACGGAGCGCGCGCGCCCTTCTGCCGCGTAACGTCGCATTTTGTCCCGGTAAAGCGCGTTTCGTCAGGCGGTACGGTCCGGCAGCTCGCCGCTCGTCGATTCTGACACGCAACCGTCACAAATCTGTTTCTCGGGTGCCTCACGGCCGCGGCACCCCCTTGATACACGGGCGCGGACCACATGAAAGACTTCTTCGTCGCTTGGGTTCTCGCGGGTTTGTCACTCGTAACAGTCGGTTGCAAAGGTGGCAACGACCAGGCCCCACAACAGCAGGGCGCTGCTGCGCCGGCCGAACCCGCGAAGCCGCAGACCGTCGCCTTGAACGGCGCGGGCGCGACGTTCCCGAACGCGCTCTATTCCAAGTGGACGAGCGAGTACAACCGCATCCACCCCGAAGTGCAGATCAACTACCAGCCGATCGGCTCGGGCGGAGGCATCGCCAAGATTCGCGACAAGACGGTGGACTTCGGCGCGACCGATGCGCCGATGACGGCCGAGGAAGAAGCGAAGGCGCCGGGGAAGCTCGTCCATCTCCCGATGACGATCGGCGCGGTCGCCATCGCCTACAACGTCCCGGAAGTCCCCGAGTTGAACCTCGAGCCCGCGGCGCTCGCCGACATCTATCTCGGGACCATCACGAAGTGGAACGATCCGAAGATCGCCTCGAGCAACGCGGGTATCAAGCTGCCGGCGACGCCCATCGTGATCGTGCACCGCAGCGACGGCAGCGGCACGACGGCCGTGTTCACCGGCTACCTCGCCAAAGCGAGCAAGGACTGGAGCGACAAGGTCGGCGCCGGCAAGAGCGTCAAGTGGCCCGTCGGCCAAGGCATGCCCGGCAACCCCGGCGTCACCGGTCGTGTGAAGGACAGCCCGGGTTCCATCGGGTACGTCGACCTCGCCGACGCGGTCCAGAACAAGCTGTCGATGGCCGCGCTGAAGAACCCGGCGGGCAAGTTCGTGAAGCCGGAGATCTCCGCCATCTCGGCGGCCGCGGCGGGCGTCGAGATGCCCGACACGCTGTACACGTCGATCATCGATGCACCGGGCGAGGCCGCCTATCCCATCTCGTCGTTCACGTACGTCCTGGTTTACGAGGACATGCCCGACGCGACGAAGGGCAAGGTGCTCACGAACTTCCTGTGGTGGGCCATCCACGACGGGCAGAAGATGTCCGCGCCCCTGAACTACGCGCCGCTGCCCGAGGCGGTCGTGAAGAAGGTCGAGGCGCGCCTGAAGACGCTCCACTCCGGAGCGACGATGCTCTACTCGGGCACGTGAGGTCCGGTGGGCGAAAAGTCTGAGCTCTCGTTGATCCGCGCGCAACCGCGGATTTTACGTCGCCTGGGTCGCGAAGCGAACCCGGGCGACCTCGTTTTCCGCGTGCTCGCGATGCTGTTCGCGGCGACGGTCATCGGCGTCGTTCTGTTGATGGTCGCCGAGATGGCGCAGGCGTCGAAGGCGAGCCTCTCGGCGTTCGGGCTGCACTTCATCGTGAGCCAGGAATGGGACCCGGTGCGCGAAGTGTTCGGCGCGCTACCGTTCGTCTACGGCACGGTGGTCTCGTCGATGCTCGCCGTCCTCATATCGGTTCCGGTTTCGCTCGGCGTCGCGATCTTCTTGACGGAGCTGTCGCCGCTCTGGCTCAGGGCGCCGCTCTCGGCCCTCGTCGAGCTCCTCGCGGCCGTTCCGAGCGTCGTGTACGGCCTGTGGGGCATCTTCGGCCTGGCTCCGTTCCTTCGCGAGCACGTCGAGCCAGCGCTGGCGAGCGCGTTCGGCTTTCTGCCGCTCTTCCAGGGCCCCCACCAGGGCTACGGCATGCTCACCGGCGGCGT
Source organism: Polyangiaceae bacterium (assembly GCA_035547195.1). Lineage (GTDB taxonomy): Bacteria > Myxococcota_A > Polyangia > Polyangiales > Polyangiaceae > DASZVB01. Next base: position 125,549 of record DASZVB010000022.1, on the reverse strand, counting down.
GATCCTCGCCATCATGATCTTGCCGACGATCGCGTCGGTGAGCCGCGAGGTGCTCTACGCCGTTCCGAACTCGTACCGCGAAGGCGCGCTCGCGCTCGGCGCCACGCAGTGGGAATCGCTTCGCGACGTCGTCCTGCCGTTCGCGCGCTCGGGCTTGATCGGCGCCGTCATCTTGGGGCTCGGGCGCGCCCTCGGCGAGACGATGGCCGTCACCATGGTCATCGGTAACAGCCCCGAGATCAAGGCGTCGCTCTTCGCGCCGTCGTACACGATGGCCAGCGTCATCGCGAACGAGTTCGCGGAGGCGACCAGCGATCTGCACCTCGCGTCGCTCGCCGAGATCGGCCTCCTGCTCTTCGGCGTCACGTTCCTCTTGAACGTCGTCGCGCGGCTGCTCGTCTGGCGCGTCGCCGGTCCCGCCGGAGGCGCGCGATGAGCGAGCCCGGCTATGCGTATCGCAAGGTGGTCAACACGGGCTTCCGCGTGGCGTCGGGCGCCGCGGTGTTGCTCGCGCTCTTGCCCCTGGTCAGCGTCCTGTACTTCACCGCGGCCAGAGGCCTAGGCGGCGTCAACCTCGCGTTCTTCACCGAGCTGCCGAAGCCCGTCGGCGAAGCGGGCGGCGGCATGGCCAACGCGCTCGGCGGCACGCTCAAGCTCGTCGCGATGGCTTGCGCGATCGGAATGCCGATCGGCGTCCTCGCGGGCGTCTACCTCAGCGAATTCCGCCAGAGCAACTTCGCGACGGCCGTCCGCTTTTCCGCCGACGTCATGTCGGGCATTCCCTCCATCACCATCGGCATGGTCGTCTACACCGTGATCGTTCGGCCGATGGGCCACTTCAGCGCGTTCGCGGGCAGCGTCGCGCTCGCGATCATCATGCTGCCGACGGTGACGCGCACCACGGAAGAGCTGCTCCGGCTCGTCCCCGGCACGCTACGAGAAGCGGCGCTCGGGCTCGGCATGCCGAAGTGGCGCGCGACGCTGCGCATCGTGCTTCGCACGGCGCTCCCCGGCATCGTCACCGGCGCGATGCTCGCCGTCGCGCGCATCGGGGGCGAGACGGCGCCGCTCCTGTTCACCGCCTTCAACAACCGCTTTTGGAGCCGCGGGATCGACGAGCCCGTCGCCTCGCTCCCGGTGCAGATCTACACGTACGCCGTTTCGCCGTACGAGGACTGGCACCGGCAGGCGTGGGCGGCCGCGTTCGTCCTGGTGATCCTCACTTTATTCCTGAATGTAACCGCCAAGTTCCTCGTTCGAAACCGATTGGATGCACGATGAGCCGCGAAGCAGAGTCCGCCATGCCCCATCCGCTCATCGGTGAGCGTCCTCTGACCGAGCCGCCAGCTCGTGTCGCGGCGCAGCGACGCGCCGACGAGCTCATCACGGCGGAAGGCGACCCGGTGAAGATCCGCGTCGAGACGTTGAAGGCGGGATTCGGAGCTGCCGAGGTCATCAAAGGAATCACTCTCCCGATCCGGACCTTCAAGGTCACGGCGATCATCGGCCCGTCGGGATGCGGCAAATCCACGTTCGTCCGCTGCCTGAACCGGATGCACGAGGTCACCCCGGGCGCGCACGCGAACGGTCGCGTGCTCCTCGACGGTCTGGACATCTACCGTGAAGACGTAGATCCGGTTCGCGTCCGGCGCCGCGTGGGCATGGTGTTTCAGAAGCCGAACCCGTTTCCGACGATGTCCATTCGCGACAACGTCCTCGCGGGGCTCCGCCTGAACGGGCTGAAGGTCGAGTCCCCTGACGCGCTCGTGGAGCAGACGCTGCGTCGCGTCGCGCTCTGGGACGAGGTAAAAGACGGGCTCTCGCGCTCCGGGGCCAGCCTCTCCGGCGGGCAGCAACAGCGCCTTTGCATCGCCCGGGCCATCGCGCTCGCGCCGGAGGTCCTCCTGATGGACGAGCCTTGCTCCGCGCTGGACCCCATCGCCACGGCGCACGTCGAGGAGCTCATGCACGAGCTCCGCGACACCTACACCATCGTCATCGTGACGCACAATATGCAGCAGGCCGCTCGCGTGGCCGACTTCACGGCCTTTTTCTACATGGGCGAGCTGGTGGAGTATGATCTCACGGATGTCATCTTCACACGGCCGAAAGAGCGCCGTACCGAAGACTACATCACGGGCCGATTCGGCTGAGGTAGCGACGATGCGACACACGGATCGCGAGTACGAACAGGAGCTGCAGCACCTTCGGGATGCCGTGCTGCTCATGGGCGCGCGCGTCGAGGAGATGACGAAGAGCGCTCTCCAGTCGTTCGCGCGTCACGACTCCGAGCTCGCGAGATCGACCATCGCGATGGACGTGGAGATCGACCGGCTCGAGATGGACATCGACGAGCTGTGCGTCCGCGTCCTCGCGCGCCGTCAACCGGTCGCGTCGGATCTGCGCTTCATCACCACGTCGCTCAAGATCGTCACCGACCTCGAGCGCATGGGAGACCTCGCGGGCAACGTCTGCGAGCGCGTGCTGGACCTCGACGCCGATTCGCTCAAGCCCGTGCGCGCGTCGCTCGTGCAGATGGGGCAGGTCGTCCTGGACATGCAGCACGAGGCGCTGGACGCCTTCATCCAGGGCGACGCAGCGCGAGCGGAGCGGGTGATCGCGCGCGACGCCGTCGTCGACGCGAACTACGCGAAGATCTTCCCCGAGCTGCTCGGTCACATGATGCAGGACCCGACGACCGTCTCGAACGCGCAGCGGCTGCAATCCATCGCCAAGTACCTGGAGCGCATCGCCGATCACGCCACCAACCTGGGCGAGATGGTCGTCTTCATGGTGCGAGGCGAAGACAAGCGACACGCCAATAAGCTTGCGCGGTGGCCCGCGGGAGCAAAGTCGTAGACAGCCGTCAGCTATCAGCTATCAGCCGTCAGCATCAGCCCTCGGCCGTGAGCTCTCTGCCGTGCCTGATAGCCGATGGCTGACAGCTGATAGCTGACAGCCAGCCACGGTGCGGCGTATCAGGGTCCGGACGTGACTAGGCTAAACGCGTCGCCGCTGCTCGGCGCTTTGTCGCCGTCCGAGTCCGTCCATTCGTAGACGTAGTAGCTCTTGGTGTACGTCGAGAGCGACGGCAGCATCGTGTTGAGGAAGTACCAGACGCCGGCGGTGGTGCCGTACTGCTGAAAGCCGTCGATCGCGAGCATCAGGGTGCCGGTCGTCGGATCCACGACGGTCTCGATGAGGACGAAGTCGTGTCCGTCCGTGCTCGTGCTCTGGGCGACGTCTACGGGGGGCGTGCCGCCGCTTCGGAGACGGAACTGTTCGTTGCCGTTGTCGTACGTGCTGTAGATCGACGTGACGGCGGCCGCGTCGAGATAGCGGATGAGGCTCTGCCCGAAGGGACCGCCGACGACGACCTGCAAGTTGCCGGACCCGACCACGGGCTGTCCCGTCGTCGGATTGATCGTCGGCGAGAGCTCCTGCTTCGTCGAGGTGACGGTGGTGTTCGTACAGGTCGCGGTGAGGCCGGTGTTCGCGCTGAGGACGTCGTCCTCCGCGTCGTCCACGTCCAGACCATCCTTCAAGAAGGTCGCCTTCACGGAGCCGCAGACGTTGGCGATCGTCCCGTTCTGGCAGCCGGTGGTCCCACAGAATTGATTGGCCGCGCACGCGGTGCCACACGCAAGGCAAGCGCTGTGGTCACGGGTGAGGTCGGCGCATCGATCTCCACAACAGGTGAGACTGCTCGGACAATCGTTGTCGTGTCCACAGTTCGGAAGACACGTCCCCGACGAGCACACGTGGCCCGGAGCGCACTCCGAGTCGCTGACGCACGACGAGCACTCGTGCGCCGAGTCGCACACGTTGCTCGCGCAGCCCGTGCCGTCCGCCTTGCAACCGGCGATGCAGGCGCCTTCCACCGTGCAGAACTTGCCGTCGGTGCAGGTGTCGGTCCCGTTCGGGTCGCAATCGAGGCAGACATGGAGCGCGTTGCAGAAACCGGTGCCGCAGTCGTCGCTGGTCTTGCACCCGGATTTGCAGGTGAGGCTCACCGAATCACAGTATTGGCCGTTGGCGCAGTTGTCCGTCCCGCCCGGGATGCAGGCGACGCAAGTGTTGGTTCCGGCGTTGCAACGCGGCGTCGGGTCGTGGCAGTCGGCGTCCTTGCCGCACTCGGCGCAGCCGCCGTCCGCGAGACAGATCCCGGATGCACAGGCGTGGCACGGCGAGGCGTCGGCCGGAACGCCGCCGGTACCGCTATCTCCTGCGGTTCCACCGCTGCTCGCCCCACCGCTCTCGGCGCCACCATTTCCGGAGCCGCCGCTTTCGGCGCCGCCATTTCCGGAACCGCCGCTCTCCGCGCCGCCATTTCCGGAACCGCCGTCGCTCGCGCCGCCGTTGCCCGAACCACCGCTCTCGGCGCCGCCATTTCCGGCGCCGCCGCTCTCCGCGCCGCCGCTGCTCGCATCACGTCCGGCGCCCCCGCCGTCACGGTGCGTGTCGCTCCCGCCGCTTCCGGCTTGTGTGCCGCCGGAGCTCGCGCCGCCGGAGCTTGCGCCGCCGGAGCCTTTGCCGCCCGACGATCCTCCTCCGGCGGACGCGTCCGGGTTGGAAGGGCCGCCGTCGGGTGGGTTGCCGGGGCTTCCGCCGCCGGAGCTGCAGGCCGTCAGCCCGACGGCCATCACGAAAGTAAGGGTGCTCGTAGTAAGTATTCGCATCGTGATCTCGGCTCCGGTGAACCTCCCCGGAACCTCCTCGACGAAAGCATCATACAGCGTCTGACGGCGCCGGGGAGCGCGCTAAAACGGGTCCCGAGCGCTCGCCGGAAATGACGCACTCAGGAATTGTGACTACGCGTCAAACCGAGGCGTGCGCGCTCTCGATGCAGGGAACCTGCGTCGCGCCGCCCGCGAATTTGGGCGACGAGGACAGTGGGACAAGGGCGCGACGACGTCCAAGAGCGCACGGCGGCGAACGAGGGAGCGTGTGCTCCGGCAGAGCCCATGTCGCGCGAGCAGTGGGGCGGCATCCTCGTCGTGGAACGGTTCGGCGGGGTCGTCGAGCCGTTCCACGACGACGAGCCCGCGGAGCCTCCGTCCGAGAGACGCGCGTGGCGAGCGGGCTCACCTCGAGCGCTCACCGCACGAAGCGGAAGGCGAGCTCGGCGTGCCTCGCTTCGTCCTGGACCACCCGAGAAAGAGCAGCGATGGCCCGTCTTCGCCCGCTGGCACATGTGCCAGGAACCGCACGATTCGAGCGCGAATCCAACGCCAGTCCCACACGAGCGCCGATCGTGCGAAAGCCATCTCGAGTTGAGATTAGTAGCCCCTCGACACGCGAGCTCACAAGCCGCTCTCGTTCCCGGTTATGCTGCTGCTTCGCCCTAAAGAGGAAGAGGCACACATGCGGCAGAAAACGCTTCTAGCCACCGTCGTCACGATCACGTTCCTGGTGGGTTCCGTCTTCACCACCGTGGTCGCCGCCAGCTTGGCTGCGCAACTCGAGCTGCCGATCGCGCTCGCGCTCAGCGTCGGGATCACTTGTCTGTGGTCGCTCGTGATGTGGCTCATCTCGCCGCTCGTGATGGACCTCATCCAGCGCTGGATCTACAAGGCGAGGAACATCACGCTGGACGAGCTCGGTTCCGAGCGCCCGCAGGTGGCCGCGTTCATCGCCAGCGTCTGCCGGAAGCATGGCATTCCGGTGCCGCGCCTCAAGATGATCGACGATCGCACGCCGCAAGCGTATTGCTACGGCAGCCGCGCAGGGAACGCGCGCCTCGTCGTCACGCGAGGCATCCTGCACTACCTGGACGACGAAGAAGCGAAGGCCGTGTATGCGCACGAGCTCGGGCACATCGTCCACCGCGATTTCATCGTGATGACGCTGGCGGCCACGCTGCTGCAGATCCTCTGGAACGTGTACGTCGTCACCCGCAACGTGCGCGGCAAGAACAACTCCCGGCCGCTCGTGCCCATCGCGCTCGCGGCGCTCGCCTTCTACTGGGTCGGTCAGTACATGCTGCTGTTTCTGTCGCGCTCGCGCGAATATTACGCCGACGCGTTCTCCGCCGCGGAGACGGGCAACGCCAACGCGCTGTCCACTGCCCTCGTGAAGATTGCCTACGGTCTCACCCGCGAAGCGCCGACGCCGGTGACCGTCAAGCTCATGGGCGGCACGCGCGCCCTCGGTATCAGCGATCCGAAGGGAGGCGCCGCCGCGGGGGTCGCCTTCCGCGCGACCGGCGCCGCTGCCGCGATCGAGCAGCAGCGTCCGGGTCTCGGCGCTGCTCCCGGGCAGGCCGCGCTGATGCCGACCTTCCTCGACGCCGTTCGCCGGACGGAGAAGGTGCTCCTGTTCGATCTGTACAATCCCTGGGCCACCGTGCTCGAGCTCGGCTCCACGCACCCGCTCACCGGCAAGCGCATTCGAGCGCTCGCCGAGCAGTCGATCGCCGCGGGAAGGCAACCCATCCTGTCGATCGATCGCGTCGATGCCTCGGGTCAGGCGCTCGACATGGGGCGCCTGTACGGCAACTTCTTCTTCGAGGTCGCCGTCTATTTCATGCCGTACATCACGACCGCGATGGCCGTGCTCCTGGTCGTCGGGTTGTCGCTCCTCAGCGGCGGCGGCGCGGTCGGTCCCGGCGTCGGCATCGTCATCGCCGCGCTCGGCTTCGGCATGACCCTGAAGGGATTCTACCGCTTCGGCCCGCTCGGCGAGCCCGCGGCCGCGTCGGTGCTCGATCTCATGAGCGATCCGTATGCATCACCGCTCCGCGGCAAGCCGGTGCGCGTCGCCGGCGCCATCGCCGGGCGCGCCGATGCCGGCAACCGCATCGGTGAAGATTTCGTGCTCGAGGACGCCAAGGGCGGCCTCATGCCCGTGAACTACGAGTCGCCGCTCGGCTTCCTCGGCAACTGGTGGTTCGCCTCGAGGAAGCTCGGCAAGCTGGTGGGCAGCCCCGTCGAGATCGTCGGCTGGTTCCGCCGCGGCATCACCCATCAGGTGGATCTGGATCGCATGCAGACGAACGTCGTCGGAAGCGTCTCGTCGTACACGGCGTTCTGGGGCAAGGCGCTCGGCGTCGTGGTGCTGCTCGTCGGTGTCGCGCTCGCGCTCGCGCTGTGGCTCGCGGGGGGGCAATGAGCGTCCACGAGCTCGCAGAAAAAATCGAGCACATGAGTCATGCTGGCCACGGCGAGCACGGTGGTCACGGTGGTCACGGTCACAAAGCATCCGGGACGCACATCGGCATCACCATGGCCGTGCTCGGCGTCATGCTCGCGCTCTGCTCCGCCCTCGTCGGCGGCCAGCGCACCGAGCTCATCGGGACCATGGTCACGCAATCGACCAAGTGGGGGCTCGCTCAGGCCGAGGCGACCAAGTTTCGCGTCATCGAAGCCGACCTCGAGCTGCTGAAGTCGATCTCGCCGAAGCCCGACGAGATCCGGAAGGTCGAGCAGACCCTCCGCACCAAGCGCTCGTCGTCGGGAAAAGCGGACGACGAGGACACCGCGGAGCTGAAGGACCTGATCGCCTCGTCGACCGAGGACATGGCGGATCTCCTGACGCCCGACCCCGAAGAGATCACGCGCTTCAAGAAGCTCTCTCGCGCCTACGAACGCGACCACCGCGAAGCCAAGGAGGACGCCGAAGCGTACGACGGCAAGATCGAAGCGCACCAGGAAGCCGCCGAGCACTACGAGTGGGCGCAGCTCGCCGCCGAGGTCGGCATCGTCGTCGCGTCCATCGCGCTGCTGCTCTCCAGCCGCGGGATCTGGTTCGCCTCCATCGCGCTCGGAGCCCTCTGCGCGGGCACCCTCGGCGTCACCTTCGTCCAGACGCGAGCCTCCGTGGAAGCCGCCGAAGGCCGCATCAAGGCCGCCGCGGAGAACGAACAGAAGCTCGAGACCGACGATGACGACGACGACGCAACGCCGGGAGCCTCGGCCGAACCGGGCGCGCCGGCGAAGCCGGAGGCGGCGAAGGGGGAGTGACGGCGTGCCCGCGCCGCCCGTGATATAGCTACGGATACATGCGTTCCTTGCGCGGCCAGCTCATCGCAGCGGTCACGGCTCTGGCCATGCTGTTGCCGGGCACTGCAGTCGCGCGCGCGCATTTCTTTTGCCGGATGATGAACCGCGTCGTCGCGACCTGCTGTTGCGAGCGCGACGCCGCGCCCTCGTCAGAAGCGCTCTGCGCGGTGAAGATCCGGATGACCGATTGCTGCGAGCGGCTCGCGCCGTCCGCACGTGCTCCGACGCTGAAGGCCTTCGGGACGGACGTCTCCGTGCCGCCCGCGGCGATCGTCGCGACGGTTCCGGCGCTGGACTACGCATTTGGACCTTCCACCGGCGTGCGGACGCTCCCTGCGCACGCGCGCGCGCCGCCGATCGCCGGGCCGCCGCTCTTCATCGCGCACTGTTCGTTTTTGAGCTGATCACCTCGGGGTTCTCGGTCATCGAGCAGACCGACGTGGCTTCGGCGCGCGTGTGACGCGCGGCAGCCGGGGCGCGCCGTCGCGTCTTTCGTTTTTGCGGTGCTCGCTCCGCCGCGCGCCGCGTCCGTGACTTCGAAGGAGTTTTCATGCTCTGCATGCGTTTGCTTTGTATCGTTTGCGTCGCCGCGCTCTCGGGATGCGCGGCGACGGCGGGCAGCGCCTCGTACGAAAGCCTGCGAGTGGACGACGCGCGCGCGGCGTCGCCAGCGCCGGAAGCGGCCACCCACTGGGACGCTTCCAAGCTGGTTAGCACGGCCGGCGCGCTCGACCGCGCCACGTTCGTGCGCGCCGTTCTTCGACGAAACCCGAGCATCGAGGCGTCGCGTCAGAGCTTTCGCGCGGCGCTCGCGCGCGTACGAAGGGCCGGCGGCCTGGAAGATCCGATGCTGGACGTGGGCTTCGCCCCTCTTTCCATCGGTTCGTCCGCCCGCTTCGGGTACGAGGTCGCGCTCACCCAGAAGCTTCCGTGGTTCGGCAAACGCTCCCTCGAAACGGAGGCAGCCGCGGCGGAAGCGGCGGCGTCGAAGAGCGACCTGGAAGCGATGCGGCGTGAGCTCGCGTTCACGGCGGTGACGCTCTACGACGAGTACTTCGTCGCGACGCGCTCGATCGCCATCAACGCACGTCACGTCGAGTTGATGCGGGCAGCGCAGGGGGGCGCCGTCGCACAGTTCGAATCGGGGCGCGGCTCCGCGGAGGATCCGCTCCGCGCGGAGACCGAGCTCGCGCGCCTCGAGCGCGATGCGGTGGTGCTCGCGTCACGACGCGACGTCGTCGTCGCTCAGATGAACGAGCTGTTGCACCGCGACCCCGACACCGCGCTGCCGCCGCCCGCGGATCTCGTTCTTCCGAGCACCCCCGTGCCGGAGGACACGAAGCAGCTCGAGAGCGAGGCGGTATCGCGACGGCCCGATATAACGGCCGTCCGGCGGCGGGCGCGAGCGGAGCAGCTCCGCGCCGATAGAGCGAGCCGTGAGTACTACCCCGACGTCGCCGTCACCGCGTCGTACAACTCCATGTGGGACATGCCCGAGCACCGCTTCATGCTCGGGCTCGGGTTGAACCTTCCCGTCTGGACCGGCGCGCGCGGCGGCGCCGTCGAGGAGGCGACCGCGATGCGCGCCCAGCACGAGGCCGACGCCAGACGTCTCGAGGCTTCGTCGCGGACCGAGGTCTACGTCGCGTTGAAACAGCTGGACGAATCGTCGCAGGTGCTGCGCCTCTTCGAGCAGCGCCTGTTACCGGTCGCGCGCGACGAGATCGACGCCGCGCGCGCCGCGTTCACTGCGTCGCGGACGTCCTTCATGGCCGTCGTCGAGGCCGAGCGCAACCTGCGCAGCGTCGAGCTCGACTACGAAATGGCGCGCGCTGAATGCGATCGACGACACGCGGAGCTCGAGCGCGCGCTCGGTCGAATTGCGGGGCTCGGCGTCGACGGAGGCGTGCCGTGAGCAGCGAGCTCCGCCCTCGTCGTCGCGGCACGATTTCATGGGCGGTCCTCGCCGTCGCGCTCGTGCTCGCGGCGATCGTGTTCCGCGGTCCGCTCGCCGCGTGGTTCGGCATCGCCGGATCGCGAACGACGACCAGGCCTTCGCCGGTCGCCAGCGCGGCGACCGCAGAGGTCGATCACTACACCTGCTCGATGCATCCCTCCGTGAGGCAGCCGGTACCCGGGAAATGCCCGATCTGCGGCATGGAGCTCGTCCCGGTCACGAAGGAACAGAAAGAACACGGGGAGGTCTTCATCGACGCCGCGCGGCGACAGCTCATCGGTGTGCGCACCGAACCGGTCGCGGAGGCTCCGATGCGCCAGAGCCTGCGGGCCGTCGGACAGATCACGTACGACGAATCGAAGCTCGCCGACGTCACCTTGAAGGTTCAGGGTTTCGTGACCAAGCTGTTCGTGAGCCGGACGGGGCAGCGGGTTCGCGCAGGTCAGCCGCTGCTCTCGGTGTACAGTCCGGAGCTCTACAACGCAGAGCAAGATTTTCTGCTTTCGACCCGGGGCGCAGCGGGAGCCGGCGGCGTCGCAAGTCGTAGCGAATTGCTCGGCCGCGCCGCACACCAGCGCCTGCATCTCCTCGGCATGCCGGACGAAGGGATCGCGGGCATCGAGAAGAGCGGAGCGCCGCTCGAGAACGTCGTCATCGGTTCGCCGGCGAGCGGCTTCGTGATCGAGAAGAACGTCGTCGAAGGCGGCGCCGTCGATCCCGGAATGCGCCTCTTTCGAATCGCCGCGCTCGACCAGGTGTGGGTCGAAGCGGACGTATACGAAGCCGATCTCGCGCACGTCCGCGTGGGCCAGAAAGCGACGGTGGCGCTCGACTACCTCCCGGGACGTTCGTACGAGGCGCAGGTCGCATACGTGTACCCGTATCTCGACTCCAAGAGCCGGACCGGGCGTGTTCGCGTCGAGCTCGAGAACCCACGCTTCGAGTTGCGACCCGGAATGTACGCGACCCTCGAGCTCGCCTCCGATCCGGCGCCTCGGCTTCAGGTGCCTGCCGCGGCCGTCGTGTACACCGGTCCGCGGCGTTTGGTGTTTCTGGATCTGGGGCACGGACGCTTCCGGCCGCAAGAAGTGCGGATCGGTCGCGAGGTGAGCGGGAAATACGAGGTGCTGGCCGGTCTACACGCCGGCGACGTCGTCGCGACATCCGGGGTGTTCCTGATCGCGGCGGAAGCGCGCATCAGCACGGCGGCGAAGTATTGGGAGGCCGCACCGCGAACGACGACCGCGGCGGACGCCGGAGCCACTCGATGAGCGATCACGGCCGGAAGCCCCCTGGGGCGGACGTCGGCGTCGTCGCGCGCGTCATCGCGGTATGTGCTCGCCGTCCGCTCTTCACGGTGCTGGCGGTCGCCGCATTCGCGGCGTGGGGCTGGCTGTCGCTCGGCCGCACGCCGCTCGACGCAATCCCGGACCTATCCGACGTGCAGGTCATCGTCTTCACCGAGTGGATGGGCCAGAGCCCCGACCTGGTGGAGGACCAGATCACCTATCCGATCTCCGCGGCGCTCGTCGCCGCGCCGAAGGTGCACGCGGTGCGCGGCGAATCGATGTTCGGCATGTCCTTCGTGAACATCGTCTTCGAAGACGGCACCGACATGTATTGGGCGCGGAGTCGCGTGCTCGAGTATCTGAGCTCCGTCCGCGCGAAGCTGCCCGACGGCGTGAACCCTACTCTCGGCCCGGACGCCACCGGCGTCGGCTGGGTTTTCGAGTATGCGCTCGTCGACGAGACCGGCAAGCACGATCTCGCGGAGCTCCGATCCATCCAGGACTGGAACGTCCGTTACGCGCTCGAGAGCGTGCCCGGCGTCGCCGAGGTCGCGAGCGTCGGCGGTTTCGTCAAGCAGTATCAGGTCAACGTCGATCCGAGCAAGCTGTTCGCCCGCGGCGTGACGATGGACGACGTCGTGCGCGCGGTCCGCGCATCGAACGAAAATGTGGGCGGGCGCGTCATAGAGATCGCCGGACACGAGCACGTCATTCGCGGCCGCGGATACGTGAAGAGGCCGGACGACATCGGTGAGAGCCCGATCAAGGTGGAGAACGGCACGCCGGTGCGCGTGAGAGACGTCGCGGAAGTCGGCATCGGCCCCGACATCCGGCGCGGTATCACCGAGCTGAACGGCGAAGGCGAAGCTCCCGGCGGTATCGTCGTCATGCGCTACGGCGAGAACGCGCTCACCGTCATCGACGCGGTGAAGGCGCGTCTGGCGGAGATCCAGCGCGGGCTGCCCGAGGGAGTACGCGTCGTCACCACGTACGACCGGTCGACGCTCATCGAAGACTCGGCGCGCACGCTGCGGCGCACGCTCCTCGAGGAGATGGCCGTCGTCAGCCTGGTGATCTTCATTTTCCTGATGCACGTGCCGAGCGCGCTGATTCCAATCTTGACGCTGCCCGTCGGGGTGCTCCTTTCGTTCATCCCCATGGCCGAGCAACGCCTCACCGCGAACGTCATGTCGCTCGGCGGCATCGCCGTCGCCATCGGTGCGATGGTGGACGCGTCCATCGTCATCGTCGAGAACGTCCACAGGAAACTCGCGGAATGGGAAGGGCAGGGGAGACCCGTGCCGCGACGGTCGGTGATCACCTCGGCGATGCAGGAGGTCGGCCCGTCCATTTTCTTCTCCCTGCTCGTCATCACCGCGTCGTTTTTGCCCGTCTTCACCCTGGAAGCGACCGAGGGTCGCTTGTTCAGACCGCTCGCGTTCACGAAGACGTATTCCATCGGATTTGCCGCGATCCTCGCCGTCACGCTGACGCCGGCGCTCGCGGTCGTCTTCGTGCGTGGGAAGGTCCACGACGAAGAACGCAATCCACTGAACCGACTCCTGGCGGCGGCGTATGCGCCGGTGGTGCGCTTCGTCGTGCGCCACCGATGGAAGGTCGTCGCGGCGTCAGTCGTCGCCATGGCGCTCACCGTGCCGGCGTTCTTCCGACTCCAGAGCGAATTCATGCCGCCCTTGAACGAGGGCGTCATCCTCTACATGCCCACGGCACCTCCGGGCATGTCGGAGAACGAAGCGGCCGTGGTGCTGCAGGCGATGGACCGGGAGCTCAAGAAATTCCCGGAGGTCGAGAGCGTCTTCGGCAAGGAAGGCCGCGCCGAGAGCGCGACCGATCCCGCGCCGCTCGGGATGGCCGAAGTCACGGTCGTGCTCAAGCCGCGCGATCAGTGGCGGAGCGGCGTCACCTGGGACGGTCTCGTTCGCCAAATGGACGAGAAGCTCCATTTCCCCGGCATGCCCAACGTCTTCTGGATGCCGATCCAGACGCGGACGGAAATGCTCGCGACGGGGGTTCGCAGCCCGCTCGGCATCGAAGTGTTCGGCGGCGATCTCGACTCCATCGAAGCGGCCGCGATCGCGGTCGAGCGTGCCGTCGCGAAGGTTCCCGGTACGCGCAGCGCCTTCGCCGAGCGTTCGACCGGCGGTTTCTACATCGATTTCGCCGTGAAGCGCGAAGAAGCCGCCCGTCACGGACTCACCGTCTCCGACGTGAATGAAGTCGTCGCGCACGCCGTCGGCGGCGCGGCCGTCTCCGAGGCCGTCGAAGGCCGCGAGCGCTACCCCATCTTCGTCCGCTACGCGCGCGAGTTCCGCGACGAGCCGGAAGTCCTCGGCAAGGTGCTCGTCGGAACGCGCGACGGCGCGCAAGTGCCGCTCTCCCAGGTCGCCGACATCGAGACCGTCCTCGGTCCGCCCATGATCCGGAGCGAAGCCGGCAAGCTCGTCGGATTCGTGTTCGTCGACACCGACCGTCCGATCGCCGACTACGTCGCCGAAGCGAAGCAAGTCGTCGCGCGCGAAGTTTTGCTGCCGCCGGGGACGCGGCTCGACTGGGTCGGTCAGTTCAAATACTTCGAGCGGGCCAAGCAGCGCCTCGCGTGGGTCGTCCCGCTGACGCTCGCCATCGTCTTCGTTCTCCTCTACCTGAACACGGAATCCGTCGCCGAGACGCTCATCGTCCTGCTCGCCGTCCCATTTTCGCTCATCGGCGCGGTGTGGCTACTTTACCTGCTCCAATATAACCTCAGCGTCGCCGTCTGGGTCGGCGTGATCGCGCTCGCGGGTCTCGACGCGGAAACCGGCGTCGTGATGCTCCTCTACCTGAAGCTCGCGCACCGCCGTCGTGAACGAGACGGCGCGCTCGTCACGCGCGGCGACCTGCGCGAGGCCATCGTCGAAGGCGCCGCGAAGCGCCTGCGCCCGAAGCTCATGACCGTCTCCGCCATGATCATCGGCCTGGTCCCCGTGCTCTTCAGCACCGGAACGGGCGCCGACGTCATGAAGCGAATTGCAGCTCCGATGGTGGGCGGGCTCGTGACGTCGTTCTTGCTCGAGCTCGCGGTGTACCCGGCGATTTTTGCGATCTGGAAGGGGCGAGGGTTGCCCGAGAGCGCGCGCGCCGAAGGACGCTGACGGAATCCGACGAGGCGTCAGCTCTCCCGGCTAAAGCTCGCAGTCGAGGCGCGTCCCGGCTCCGCCGTTGAAGCAGATATCCGCCCCGTTTCCGCCGTCGAGCGTGTCGTCGCCGCCGCCGCCGTCGAGCGTGTCGTCGCCGTCGCCGCCGTGGATGACGTCGTTCGAGACGCCGCCCATCAGCCAGTTCGCAGCGGCGTTGCCGGTCATGGTGTTCACGCCGGAGCCGCCGGTGGCGTTCTCGCAGTCGAGTGAGTCCGCCTCTTTCGGCGAAACGGATTGATCGCCGGAGTCGGCCGCTCCATCCAGGGTGATGGTCAGAGCGGCGCTGCGACCCGAGTAGTCGACCGTGTCGATTCCTTTTCCGCCGACGATGACGTCGCTGTCGTGATCGCCGCTCGTCAGATCGTCGCCCTCGTCGAAGACGTCGTCGTTGTCGCCGCCGTTGAGCTGGTCGTTGCCCTTGCCGCCCTTGATGCGGTTCGGTAAGGCGTTGCCGGTGATCAGGTCGTTGTAGTCCGTGCCGATGGCGTTCTCGACGTCTGCTTTGACGTTGTCGCCTTCGATGCCCGCTTGGCCGTCGTTCGCGGCCAGGCCGTCCATGGTGATCTTCACGCCCACGCCGCCGGCCCGCTTCGAATAGTCGACGGTGTCGACGCCCGCGCCGCCGTTGAAGACGTCGCCGCCGTTGGCGGCCGTTCCCTCGTCGAAGGTGTCGTCGCCGTCGCCGCCGTTCAGGGTGTCGTTGCCGCCGGCGCCGACGAGCGTGTCGTTGCCCGCTTCGCCGTTCAGGACGTCGACCTGGCTGCCGCCGGTGAGGACGTCGTCGCCCCTGCCGCCGCTCATCGTGACGGCGACGTCCGTCGCCGCGGTCATCGTGTCGTCGCCGGCTCCGCCGATGAGGATCTCGGCGTCGACGATGTCGTCCGCTTCGCCGCCGTTGTCCCCGTCGTCGCCGTTGGAACCGCCGAGCGTCACGGTGACCGGATTCATCGCGGAGCGCTTGGCGAAGGTCACGGTGTCGACGTCGTCTTCGCCGTGGATCTCTTCGTTCGGGGTGACGGACGCGCCTTCGTCGAAGAGATCCTTGCCGGTGCCGCCGAAGACGGCGAGCGGCTTGCCGCCGGTGTACGTCGACCCCGTCCCGTAGCCGCCGTCGGAGGTCCAGGTGTCGGCGCCCGCGCCGAGGGAGAAGGTGTACGAGTCGGGCTCGCCGTGCGGGAAGGTGATGTCGGCGACGGTGTCCGCGTTCACGCCGATGCCCCGCGTGCCCAGGGTCACCGTGTCGTTGCCGCTCGTGCCGACCAGCTCGAAATCGCCGCCGCTGCTCATGTCGACGACGATGCCGCTCTGCGGACTGGTCGCGGATCCCGTCGCGTAGAGGCCGTAGGCGAAGCTCAAGATGACGGTGGTGCTCGAGTCGGCGGTGACGTGAAGCGCCTTCAGACTCGAGGCGCGGGCGGGATTGCCGCACTGATCGCCGTTCTGCGTGATGACCGAGTCCGTCGAACGACGCGCTATCAGCGCGGTTTCGCCGCTCTCCACGGTGACGGTCATCACGCCGCTGGTAGGGTCGAACGTGCACGGCGTCGCCAGCGAATCGAACTCTGCGACGGCGTAGGGGTCGTCGGGGCGAACCTTCGATACCGCGCGGGGAGGTTCGGCGGACTGTCCACAGCCGACCATCGAACCGCTCGCTATGAGAATCCAGGCCGCGACCCACGGCGTCGTCACGTCCCTCGACTTCGGCTGCATCGATTCGACGGGCTCCGGACTGCCCAATGACGCATGACCGGACGCGCCAGCGGATGCTTGAGGCGTTCGGTGGGCGGAGGTGTTCCACCGGGCACGCGGCGGCGTCACCGGTCGGATCTTCTTTCGTCACACGTGCGTCACTTGCGTGGCTCGCGGGTGTTGGACGCACGTCACGGAAATTTCGCCGAATGGACGACGAGCTGTCTCGTCGGCCGCTTAGGTTCCGCGGCAGCGGCGTACCTGCACTTACCTGTGCTGACAGCCGCGCTTTCAGGAAGGAAACATTTTCATGACGAAACAGCGAAGCTTGCGCTTCTTAACCGCAGGGGGCGGAGTGCTCGCGGCGAGCGCTTTCGGTCTCTTCGCCCCGAGTGCTCACGCGGCGGACTGCAGCACCATCGACCACGTGATCTACGTGGCGGGCTCGACGGCCGCAAAGCCGTTCATCGCGGCCGTCGCCGCATCCCTCCAGCACGAATCGACGCCGATCACCCTGGTGTACCAGGGGCAGGGGTCGTGCACCGGCGTGCAGACGATGGTCGCGTCGTCGCCGAGCACCATCACGGGGACCGCGTCGACGTTCAGCGGGACGGGCACGGCGCCGGTCGAGAACACGATGGGTTGCACGCTGGATCCAGCGGGCACGACGGTGGACGTGGGAGTTTCCGACGTCTACGCGAAGACCTGCGGTCCGACGTACACGCTCGCGAGCGACGTGAAGGACTACCACGGACCGGTTCAGTCGATGAACTTCGTCGTGCCGACGGGTTCGACGCAGCTGTCGATCAGCTCCGAGGCCGCGTACCTGGCGTTTGGTTTGGGCGCCGACGCCGGCGGCGGCGTCCCCTGGAACGACCCGAGCGTCTTCGAGGTCCGTGCTCCGACGTCGGGCACGATGCTGATGTCCGGCGCCGTGATCGGCCTGCCGGGCGCGAAGTGGAAGGGCAATCAGAACGCCGCCACGTCGAACGTGCTCACCTCCCTCGCCAACGACGTCACGGCCGGCAAGACGCAGACAGCGATCGGCATCATGTCGTCCGGCGACGCGGACAAGAACCGCAGCACCGTCCGCGCGCTCGCGTTTCAGCCGTCGGGTTCCTCGTGCGGCTACACGCCGGACTCGGACTCGACGAGCAGCTTCGACAAGGCGAACACCCGCGACGGTCACTACGCCATCTCCGGTCCGGTGCATCTGTACGTGCACGCACCGAGCGGGAAGATCGCGAACGCCGACGTCCAGAAGTTCATCGATTACCTCACTGGCGCGACGGACCCCGATTTCGATCTCATCCAGGTCGAAGCGAAGGCTTCCGTCGTCCCCGACTGCGCGATGCGCGTTTCGCGCTCGGAAGATGGCGGCGCCCTTTCGAGCTACATGCCCGCGTTGAGCTGTGAGTGCAAATTCGTCGCGGAAGCGACGGGCACCGCACCCAGCAGCTGCACGACCTGCTCGACCGACGATGACTGCAAAGGCACGGGAACGCCCAAGTGCCACTACGGCTACTGCGAGGTGAAGTGATGGCTCGGCTCAAGATGAATCGGTTCGCGGTGGTCAGCGTCGTCGCGTTCGCCACCGCAGGCGCGGTGTTCTCCGCGGCGTGCTCGAGCGACAACAATCCGGCGCCGGGTGGACCCGACGCCAGCACCGAGACGGGCGGCAAAACGTCCACGGGCGGCAGCGGAAGCGGCGGCAAGTCGACGGGTGGCAGCACGAGCTCGAGCGGCGGCAAGTCGAACACCGACAGCGGCGCCGGCGGCAGCAGCAGCGGCGGCGAGACCGGTGATGGCAGCACCGGCGGCTCCTCCACGGGCGGCGGCGACAGCGGCGCCAGCACGGGTGGCAGCGCCGGCGACAGCGGCACTTCGACCGGGTGCCCCCCGACGGCGGCCGACTTCTACACCGACAAGTGCACCGACTCGAAGTGCACACCGTTCGACAACTCGAAGCTCGAGAAGTTCCAGAACGGGAAGCTCCCCGACATCCCGTGATTGGGGTCGTTCACCGGTGCATCGGGCGGAGTCCCGCTCTCCCGATGCACCGGTGACGTGTAACCGAGCATGTCACAAGCTTTTCCAAAGTATTCGATATCCGCCTTTCTTGTGATGGTAGGTGTTTCGATGGGCGCGCGCGCGTTCGCCCAGGCACCGGCGCCGTCTCCTTCCGCTTCGCCTCCCGTCGCTCCGACGCCGAGCGCGACGAGCTCGCCCAGCGCGGGCGCGCCGCCCTCGCAGCCGGCGCCGTCGGAAGCTGCGCCCTCCGACGAAGAGGTCGACGCAGCGCCTTCGCCGGGCGCATCTGCAAGCGCTGAAGCTCCGGCACCGCCGCCGCCCCCGCCGCCTCCGCCCGCACCGCCGATCACGGTGACGCCGGCGAGCGGATCCGCGGTCAGTACTACGCCGAACCCGCCGCCCGCGGGCGGCGGAGCGACGGCTCCTCCGTACCCGGCGGAACAAGTCCACAAGGAGTCGCCGCCGACGGGGATCCTGGGGACCGGCGTCGTCATCTCCGGCTATGCGCAAGCCCAGTACGAGGCGCACCAGGATTCGACGGATCAGCTGACGCAGGGCGGGACCCTGCTGAATCAGAATCGCTTCTTGCTGCGCCGCGGCCGCATCCGTTTCACGCGTGACTGGGATTGGGCTCAGGTCATCGTCGAATTCGACGGCAACACGGTGCACGGACCCGCGTTTCGGGTTCAGAAGGCGGAGCTGTCGCTGATCTATGGGCGCTCGAAGGAGAAGGGCGTCCCGCCGATCGCGCAGCTGACGATCGGACAATTCGATTTGCCGTTCGGGTTCGATCTCGTGCAATCGCCGCGAACCCGGTGGTTCATGGAGCGGTCCACGGTGTCGCGAGCGCTGTGGCCGGGCGAGCCGGACGTCGGCGGGCGGCTCTCCGGGGGCCTCGGCTTCGCGCGCTATGCGTTCGCCGTCACCAACGGCGAGCCGCTCGACGAGAAGAGCGGCTTCGGCTTGCAAGATCCGGACGGCAACAAGGACATCACCGGTCGCCTCGGCGCAGAGGCGAAAGCCGGTGACTCGTTCGTGGTGTCCGGCGGCATCTCCTACAACCGCGGCAAGGGCTTTCACCCGGGCACTCCCGCCACGAAGAGCACCCTGAGCTGGACGGACCAGAACGGGGACGGCATGGTCGAGCCGAACGAAATCTCCGGTCAGCCGGCGCTCGCCGCGATCCCCTCGTCCACATTCTCGCGTTGGGGCGTGGGCGCGGATCTGCAGCTCCAGCTCAAGACGCTCCTCGGCTGGTCCATTCTCACCGGTGAAGTGATCGCGGCGAGCAATCTGGATCGCAACACGTTCATCGCCGATCCGCTCGCCGCCAATCCGGTCATCAACGATCCGGTGAAGGCCGGGAGCACGACGGCTGGGCCCGGTATCCGCGAGCTCGGGTTCTACGTCGCGTTCACGCAGGAGATCACTCCCTACGGCGTGGTCGGCTTTCGTTACGATCAATACAACCCGAACGCCGACTCGACGCAGTCGACGGCCGGCAAGCTCGTCCCGATCTCGCAGACCATCAAGACGTACTCGCCGTTGGTGGGCCTGACGCTGCCGGATCGAGCGCGCCTCGTCTTCGAGTACGACCACATCGCCGATCTCTTGGCGCGCGACAGCCGTGGCGTACCGACGGACTTCAAGAACGACCAGTGGACGCTTCGCCTGCAGGTGTCGCTGTGAAGGCGTACGCTCGCATCCCCCTCTACGCCGCGTCTCTCGTCGTGGCCGGGTGCTGGTCGGACAATCCGCAGATCGGTAACGACGAGCCCTTTCGCATCGAAAACGCCCAGTTCGTCGAGGGGAAGCTCCTCGGGCAGCCGCTCGAAGACGCGGGCCCCAATCCTCCTCCGCCTCCGGACAACGGCCCGCCGAGCACCTCTGCGCCGCGGACCACACAGCTCGCCTTCTTCCCCGGTCAGACGAGCACCAGCTTTCAGGGTGACGCAACCGACAACACCGTCTCGATCGGGTTGAAGCTCGACGGTGTCGGTACGGGTTACTGGATCGTTCCAATCGGGGGCCCCGATCCCGCCACGGGACGGCTGACCTGGGCGGCGACGGCGGATTTCGGACGCAATCTTCCGACCGGGCGCCGTAACTTGCGCGTCGTCGCCCTCGACAAGCGCGGGCACGCGGGACCGCAAGCCGTCGTCAGCATCTGCATCAAAGGACTCGTCACCGACAACTTGCAGAGCTGCTCGCCGAAACGCGAGCCGCCCAAGGCGGTCATTTCGCTGTCGTGGGACGTGAACGCAGATCTCGATTTGCAGGTGATCGGTCCAGACGGCCGTCTCCTCCAGGCGAAGACCGCGACCACGACGAGCATCCTGGACGGCGGCGTGGCGGCGCCGCCGGCGGCGGTGTTCGATCGCGACTCGAACGCCAATTGCCAGATCGACGGCTTCCGCGTGGAGAACCTGAGCTGGCCGACGGAGCGCCCGCAAGGCCGTTACCGCATCTACGCGAACCTCTTCGACGCCTGCAAACAACCCGCGGTCCACTTCGCCGCTTCGGTCTTCGTGGCCGAGGGAGGCCCCGACGGCGGACCGGAGCGTCTCGATCTGAAGCGCACGGTCCGCGGCGAGCTGCTCGACGTCTCCGCGAACGGTGGCTCGCAGATCGGCATGTTCCTGACCGAATACGACTTCTGAGAAAGGGATCCTCACATGCTCGTGGAAAAACTGTTGAAGGTCGCCCTGCTCGGATCGAGCTGGGTCATGTACCTCTTGCTCGCGCTGTCGGTGTTTTCGATCGGCGCGATGATCGAACGCGCGCTGTACTTCCGAAAGCGCAGCGACGACGTCGACGAGCTCGGTGAAAAGCTCGTCGTCGCGCTCGAGCAAGGCGACCTGGAGGCCGCCGTCGCGCTCTTGAAGAAGAGCCCGTCCGTGGAAGCGAGCGTGCTCGCTCCGGCGATGCGTTACGTGCCGGCCGGGCCGGAGGCGGTCGCGGACGCGATCGAGAGCGGCATGATCCGCGCGCGCATGGACCTCGAACGCGGCTCCACGCTGCTCGGCACGCTGGGGAACAACGCGCCGTTCATCGGGCTGTTCGGCACGGTCATCGGCGTCATCATGGCGTTCCACCAGCTCGGGGCGAGTCAGTCGGCGACGTCGATGAACGCGGTCATGGGCGGCATCGCCGAGGCGCTCGTCGCCACCGGCGTCGGCCTCTTCGTCGCCATCCCGGCCGTCGTGGCCTACAACATCATCCAGAAGCAGATCGGCGACATCGAGAGCAACCTCAACGCCATCGCCAAGGACGTCGCGGCGGTGCTGAAGTCGAGCGGTATCCCGCACGCCAGCGGTTCCGCGACGACCACTCCTTCGTCGCCGCCAGACGCGGCGCTGCGCGGGCTCGCCACCGCGGCCGGCGCGAACTGAGCTCGGGAGGGAAACGACCATGGCATCGTCGCTCGGCGGAGGTAAGGGCAAGAAGGGCGGGATGATCGTCGGCATCAACGTGACGCCGATGGTCGACGTGGTGCTCGTGCTCCTCGTCATCATGATGGTCTCCGCGGTGTACATCGTCTCGCAGAGCTTGAAGGTGGAGCTCCCGAAGACCGCGTCGTCGGACGGCGCGGCGAACACTCCGCTCGCCGTCACCATCACCAAGGCCGGTTCGTACCTCTTCAATCAAAAGCCGATCGAAGAGAGCCAGCTGCGCGACGAGTTCAAGAAGGCGAAGGCGTCCAACAAGGACGCGAACCTGGTGGTCACCGCGGACCGCGAAGCGCTGCACGGCGACGTGATGCACGTGATCGACCTCGCGAAGATCGAGGGGATCACCAAGTTTGCCATCTCCGTCGAGCGGACGAACTAGGGGCGAGCGGGCGATGGCACGGCGCAAGAAAGGACTCTCGACGGTCTACGTCGTCAGCATCGCCGCGCACCTGGTCGTCGGCGCCGCCCTCGCGCTCATCCCCCAAGACAAATTGCGCGAGGTCGTGGCCATCGCGCTGAACGAGTCGAAGCAAGAGAAGAAGCCCGAGCCGCCGAAGCCGCCCGAGCACCCGCCGGAGCGTCCCGCGCGCACGCCGGGGCGTAACCCTCGTCCCGCGGCGGCGGCGGCCCGTCCCCCGCAGGCGTCGCCAGCGAGCGGGCCCGCGTTCACGGATATCGGGATCGCGCTCGACTCGTCTTCGTCCGACGGCGTCGCGGTGAACATCGCGCCGCAACCGACCGCCGTCGCTGCCGTCGCCGCCGTCACTCCGGTGAAACCCAAAGTGCTCGTCGCTCAGCGCGCGGAGGCAACATGCTCCGAGGACATCGTCAAGGCACGGCCGCTGACCATCCTGCGTGCGTCGTACACCGAGAGCGCGCGTCACGCTCACGTGCAAGGTCGCGTGCGCATGGAGCTCTTCATCAACGAGAAGGGCGAGGTCGTCAGCGCGAAGTTGCTCGACGGCCTCGGCTACGGCCTCGACGAAGCCGCTCTCGAAGTCGCCCGCCGTTACCGCTTCAGTCCCGCCACGCGCTGCAACAAGCCCATCGCCGCGCCGTTCGTGCTCGCCATGCGCTTCGCTCTTCCCACATGAACTTGAGATTCCGACTCGCTGCCTTATTGGCGGCAGCGGCGGCGAGCTACAGCGGCGCGTCGTTCGCTCAAAGTGCGCCCCAGGCGGCCGAGACGCCCGACAAGCCGTCGGGCAAGCTGACGAAGGCGCCTCATTTGAAGAAGTTCGTCGAGCCGGTGTATCCGGAGTCGGAGAAAGCCGCGGGTAGAAAGACATCCGTCGCGCTCGCGCTGTCGATCGACGCCGACGGCAAGGTCGTCGACGCGGCCGTCGTCGGGTCGGCGGGCGACGCCTTCGACGCGGCCGCGGTCTCGGCCGCCAAGCAGCTCGAGTTCGAGCCGGCGGAGATCGACGGCGTGCCGTCGCCCGTGCGGATTCAGTACCGCTACGACTTCGAGCTGAAGCCGGTGGTCGTCGCTCCGAAGACGGCGGATTTCGGCGGCGTCGTGCGAGATCGCTCCACGGGAAAACCCCTCGCCGGCGTCACGGTCGGGCTCGACAACGACTCGACCAAGACGGACGACATGGGCCGCTTCCGTTTCCCGGAGGCCGCGCCCG
The DNA here is from genome assembly GCA_035547195.1 of Polyangiaceae bacterium. Taxonomy (GTDB): domain Bacteria; phylum Myxococcota_A; class Polyangia; order Polyangiales; family Polyangiaceae; genus DASZVB01. The sequence goes on along the minus strand of DASZVB010000022.1, from coordinate 102,303 downwards.
GCGTCCACTCGGTGACCATCTCGGGCAGCGACTTCACGCCCGTCGGCACCGAAGAAGTGCTCGCCGCGGGGCACAAGTACGACGCGACGTACGACGTCGACGTCCCGAAGGAGCCGCTGGCACCCGAGGAGCGCGTCGACTTCGAGGTCGTCGTGGTCGACACCGAGCTCGAGAAATCGGTAGCGTCGACCACGGTGAGCGCCGAGCAGGGCGCGAAGGTCGCCGGCACCGGCGGCGACGTCATCAAGGTCGTCGAGAACCTCCCCGGCGTCGCGCGGTCGAGCGTCGGCTCGGGCCAGCTCGTCGTGTGGGGCGCGGGCGCCGCCGACACCCGCGTGTACGTCGACGACGTGCACGTGCCGGTGCTCTATCACGAAGGCGGCTACCGCTCCGTCATCCACTCCGATCTGGTGCAGAACGTCGAGCTCGAGCCGGGCGGATACGGCGCGGCCCACGGCCGCGGCCTCGGCGGCCTCGTCAACGTCGGCTTGAAGCCGCTCGACTCAGGCCCCTATCACGGCAGCGTCGCGGTCGACGCGATAGACGCCGCGGCCAGCGTTCGCGGTTCCGTCGGCGATCACTTCCGCTTTGCCGGCGCTTTCCGTCGCAGCCACCTCGACTGGGTGCTCCAGCGCTTCACCTCGCAGGACGTCGGCGAGTTCGTTCCCATTCCGGTTTACTGGGACAGCCAGATCCGCGCCGCCTGGGTGCCGCGAGAAGGCGAAAGCGTCGAGGTGGGCGGGCTCCTGTCCTCGGATCGCATCAGTCGTTCGCTCGTCGATCCGGATCCGGTCAACAACAAGACCGAGAACAAGAATACCAGCTTTCAGCGTGTCTACGTTCGCTACAAGCGACAGTTCGAGGACGGCGGCAGCGTCACCGTCACGCCTTACTTCGGGTTCGATCATTCGCAGATCGCGAACTCGTTCGGGACCACCAAGGCGATCCTCGACAACGACTCGACGCTCTACGGCCTGCGCGCCGCGTGGACCGGACAACCCGCCGATTTCTTGTCGCTCGGCTGCGGCATCGACGCCGAGGTCGTGTCCAGCCGCTTGAGCCGTGCCGGGTCGCTCACGTCTCCACCGCGCGAAGGCGATCTGTACGTCTTCGGTCAGATCCCGAGCAACGAGGGCATCGCCGACAACTGGACGACCGTCGTCGCGGGGCTCGCGCCGTACGCGCAGGCGGATTTCTCGCTCGCCGGCGGCGCGGTCCATCTCATCCCCGGCGCCCGCATCGAGCCCTCCGTCGTCACCGATAGCCGATCGAGCTCGCCGTCCGGAGATCTCCCGCCGCGCGGCAGCGCGCGCGAGGACAGCGAGCTCGAGCCTCGCTTCGCGGCGCGCTGGGCGGCGACGAAGTACATCAAGCTCCGCGCCGCGGTGGGCGTCTATCACCAGCCGCCCGCCGCGGAGGATCTCTCGGCCGTATTCGGCAATCCGGCGCTCGGTCCGTCGAAGGCCATGCACTACCTCGCCGGCGGCGCCTTCCAGCTCTCGAAGGCCATCTCCGTCGAGATGACCGGTTTCTACGTGAAGCAGTCGGACCTCGTCGTCCGCAGCGCCGAAGCCGTCCCCGCCGACGCTCAAGGGTTGATCCAGACGGGACTCGGGCGCTCCTACGGCACGCAAGTCCTCCTTCGCCACGAGCTCATCAAGCACTTCTTCGGCTGGCTCAGCTACAGCTTGATGAAGAGCGAGCGGACGGACGCGGGAACGAACGCGTACCGTCCTTTCGACTTCGATCAGACGCACGTCTTCACCGCGCTCGCGTCGTACGATCTCGGCGGGGGCTTCGAGATAGGCGGCCGCTTCCGGTACTCGACGGGCTACCCGCGCACGCCGGTGGTCGGCGCGGTGCTCGACCAGAACGGCGTCTTGCAGCCGCTGTTCGGGCCCCACAACTCGATACGTATCCCACCCTTCTACCAGGCGGACGTGCGCGTCTCGAAGCGGTTCACGTTCAGCGAGAGCAGCGGGCTCGAGGTCTACCTCGACGTTCAGAACGTGACCGACCACGCGAACCCGGAGGAGATCGTTTACAACTACGACTACTCGAAGCGCTACTACATCACCGGCTTACCCATCCTGCCGGTGCTCGGAGGGAAGCTCACGTGGTAACGCGGATGTCGTTCGTCCGCTCGCCGGCGGTCTTCGCGATCGCGACTTGCACGCTTGCCCTTGGCTGCAAGCCGAACATCGAAGGACGCGCGTCTCTCGTCGACACTTCGCGCGTGCTCGCGGTCCAATCCGTCCCCGCGGAGCAAAAGCCCGGCGACCAGACCGGAGTCGATTACCACGCGCTCTACGCCGTGGCCGACGACGTCGACGAGTCGGCGCACGTCCAGTGGGCCTTCTGCACCGAGAGAAAGGCCATCGCCGTCATCGGCCCCGCTTCGCTCGATTGCTACGAGCCGACCGGGAAGGCGCTGGACCCGATCGGGTTCGGCGCGGACGTGCACGCGACGGTCGACAAGGACGATTGCAGCGTCTTCGGGCCGTCGCCGCCGACGCCGAAGCCCGGCCAGCCTGCTGCACGCGCCGCCGATCCGGACACCACCGGCGGTTACTACCAACCGGTGCGTCTCTACGTGCCCGTGCCGCACGAGGATCCCGATTACGTGGTCGGTGTGACGCGGCTCGCCTGCGGTCTGAGCGGCGCCACGCAGGATCAGTCCCTGGACTACGCCGATCGCTACCGACCGAACGAGAACCCGGCGATTGATGAAATTCTCATCACGCACTCCGGCGGGAAGCAGGAGACGTTCAAGGCCGGCGAGGACGCACCGAAAGTCACTGTTTCGCCACACGAACGTATCACGTTCCGCGCAACGTGGGCGGCCTGTCCGGTGTCGTCGACCTGTGGAGACGGCGTCTGCGGCGCTGGCGAATACGCGATGGATCGAACGGTGATGGGCAAGCAAATCAAGGGTTGCCCGGAAGATTGTACGACGCCGAAAGGCTGCACGGGATCGGAGCCGTACGTGGTGCTCGACCCCGCGACGAGGAACATCGTCGACCACCGTGAAGCGATGCGCGTGGCTTGGTTCGCGACGGACGGAAGCTTCGACCACGACGGCACGGGTCGAACGGAAGAGGAGGCCCGCAATGCATTCTCCGAAAACGAATGGGTCGCTCCCGGCGCGAAAGGACGCGTTCATTTCTGGTTCGTCCTCCGAGACGATCGGGGCGGAGTCGGGTGGACGGAGCTATTTGTCGATGTCGGATCGTAACGCCGAGCCGACCATTCCCCCTGAAGCCAGCGACGATCCGTCGCAAGAGGCAGAGCTTGCCGCAGAAACGAAGGCGCGCGTCGTCCTCCTCACGAACGACGACTCGATCGGCCTTTCGCTGGAAGAGCCGCTCCGCGACGCGGGTCATCGGGTGACGCGGTTTCGCGAGGGGCGGGCGGCTCTCGCGGCGGTGAGAAACGGGGGAGCGGAGCTCGTCGTTTTGGATCTGGTGCTCCCGGACATCCAGGGGCTCGAGATTTGCCGCGCGCTACGGGGCGATCGGGCGACGCGCGGTGTGCCGATCCTCGTCGTGACGTCCAGGGGCGAAGAGATGGATCGGGTCATCGCGTTCGAGGTGGGCGTCGACGATTTCGTCGTGGCGCCGTTCAGCGTGCGCGAGGTGCTCTTGCGCGTCCGCGTGCTTCTGCGACCGCGCCCCGTCGCTCGGACCGCGGCGGTGCTGACCGTCGGCGCGCTGTCGCTCGACGCCCGCTCGCACCGCGTGTGGGTCGACAAGGAAGAAGTGACGCTGAGCGTGCGGGAGTTCCGCCTGCTCGAAGCGCTCATGACCCGGCGCGATCGGGTTCTGCCGCGCCAGGCGCTGCTCGAGATCGTGTGGGGAGGCGCGGACGTGGGGGCGCGCTCGGTGGACGCGTACGTGACGCGCTTGCGCCGCAAGCTCGGCGCAGCGCGCGATTACGTCGAGACGGTGTCGAGCGTCGGTTACCGACTGAAGAGCCCCACGGGGTGAACGTCAGCGCGGCTCTTCGGCGGCCTCGAAGACGGCGCTGACGTTCAAGGCACAGTCGATGGCGGGGATGCGTGCCTCCTCGCCGCGCGCCGACCTCTTGGACTCCCAGGAGGACGATGTCCCGGACCGTGACCAGACTTCGATCCAGGGCTCCCGATGCGAAACGATCACGACCGCCTGAAGGCTCGGGATCTGCATGTAGTGCTGGAGCTTCTGGCCGCGATCGTATTCTTCCGTCCCGTTGCTCGTCACCTCGACGAGGACGCGAGGATTCGTGACGTTCGTCTTCTTGTCCGGGTCGCGCTCCGTCGGCCCGCAGACGACGGACGCATCGGGATATGTGGCAAGCCCGGTTGCCATGACGCGAACGCCGAGGTCGGACGTGAAGACTCGGCAGTTCCCGCCGCGCAGCTGATCCCGCAACTGCCCGATCACTTCCGCAGCCATGGCCGCGTGCTCCGGCGTGCCGCCCGCAATGGCTACGATCTCGCCCGCGAGAAATTCGTGCCGTATCGGGCTTCCTTCTTCGAGCCACACGTATTCCTCGTACGTGTAGCGGTGCAGCGGGAACGCGATCGTCACGGTCCCACCATACCGCATCGACGATGACCCGCCATGCCGGCGAAGGCGCCGCGCAATGAATCGGAAAACGCGGACGACTGCGATTTGGACGAGCGAGCCGATCGATTCATCGCGGCGGCTGCAAACGACCCGCGGGCGGGGGGGCGGGTGATTTCGCGAGGAAGGTGAATATCGCGGGAACGAGGAACAAGGACAGCAGCGTGGACGAGGTGAGGCCGCCGACGACCGCGAGCGCGAGCGGCTGGTTCGCTTCCGTGCCGCGTTCGAGCCCGAGCGCCACCGGAACGAGGCCGATGACGGTGGCGAGGCTCGTCATCATGATGGGTATGAATCGAACGCGCGCGCCTTGCACTGCGGCGTCCACGGGCGGCGCGCCTTCGTTCAGGTGACGCGTGGCTTCGTCGACGAGGAGGATCCCGTTCGCGACGGCGATGCCGATGACCATCAAGATGCCCATCAGCGCGAGCACGGAGAGGCCCTGGCCGGCGGCCATCAGCGCGGTCACGATGCCGACGAGGGAAACGGGGATCGTGAACAGCATGACGAAAGGCAACCTCAGCGACTTGAACTGGATCGTCATCACCATGAAAACGACCATCACCGCGAGCGCGAGCGCGGGGCCCAGCCCGGCGAAGGTCGTGTTCATGAGATCCGTTTCGCCCACCCAGCTCCATTTCAGGTCGCGGGTGGCCGGGTTGGAAGCCAGCCTTCTCGCGAGCTCGTCGGACGCGCTGCCGACGTCGCGACCTTCGGTGCTCATGTACACCTCGGTGACACGGCGCATGTGATCCCGCTCGATGGCGATGGGGCCTTCGCCGCGCGCGATGTTCGCGTACGCGCCGAGCGTCACGGGAGCCCCGTTCGCGTCGACCCGCGCCGGCAGTTGGCCGAGGGCGTGTAGATCCGGAACGTCGCGTTCGTCGTAGTAAGTGACGACGTAGTACGCCTGACCGTTGTGAGGATCGATCCATACGCTCGGGGTGTTGATGTTCCCGAGCGTCGCGTCGAGCGTCGTTTGAGCGGCCTGCCGCGACGTCACGCCGACCAGACCCGCTTGGTCGCGTATCGTATCGACGTGTATCTCCGGGTAGTCCGTCTCGAGCTGGACGCGGATGTCGCGCACGCCGCCGACCGAGCGAGCCTCGTTCGCGACGGCCTGGGCCTGCTCCTCGAGCGCGTCCAGGTCGTCGTTCTGAATCTGAACGGCGATGGGCGCGTAGTATCCGTTCGAGAAGACGCTGGCGACCAGCCCGCCGGGCCATTGAAGAAACTCCACGCCGGGGTAGTGCTCGTTCAGCAAGTGGCGCATGAGCTCCGCGACCTGCTCTTGCGTGTGTCGTCGCTTCTCGGGCGGCACGAGCCCCACTCGAATGAAGCCCATGTGGGGGCCGTCGTTGGCGCTCGTCATGGCGCTCCTCGCGTTCTGCGGCGAGCCCTGGTTCGTGAGCACCAGCGAGACCTCGTCCTGGGGGAGCCGCTCGGAGAGCATCTTGGCCATCTCCCGGATGCGCGCGCTCGACTCTTTCAAGGAGATGCCCGGCGCGAAGCGCACGTAGACGCGCTCCATGGATTCGTCGATTTCCGGGAAGAACGTGCTCGGCAGGCGCATGGCCGCCCAGGCCGCACAGGCCGTGAGCAGCGCGCACGCGGCGACGATGACGCCGCGTACGTCGAGCGCGCGCCGCAACGCGCGCGCGTAGGCGTCGGCCGTCTTCTGGATGTACGCCTCGAGTCGAGCACCGACCCCCTCGGGCTCGGCGCGGCCGAGGACATACCGCGCCGCAACGGGAGTCACGAAGATGCTCACGAAATACGACGCGATCATCGCCGTCGCCACGGTGAGCGCCAGCGGGGCGAACAGTCGTCTCGCGAGCCCCGCGAGCAGCAGCACCGGCAGCAGGACGGCGATGGTCGTCAGCGTCGATGCGAGGACGGGGAGAGCGACCGCGTTCGTGCCTTCTAGAGCCGCGCGCCCCAGATCGACTCCGTCGCGGCGGTGACGGTGAATCGACTCGAGCACCACGACCGCGTCGTCGACGAGCCGGCCCATGGCCAAGGTGAGGCCGCCCAGGGTGAAGGCGTTCAGCGTCTGTCCGCTCGCGTAGAGGACGACGAGAGTGATCGCGAACGACAGCGGGATCGCCATCGCGACGACCAGGGTGCCGCGAAAGCTCTGGAGAAAGACGAGGACCACCAGCGCGATGAGCGCGAGCGCCTGCACGACCTCCCGCTGCAAGCCGGAATACACCGTCCGCACGTAGGTCGATTCGTCGAAGACGGGCTTCACCACCATCCCGGAGGGCAGGTTGCGCAGCTCGGAGATGATCTTCTTCGCCTTGTCGACGATGTCCAGGGTGTTGCCGCCCGGCACGCGCAGGACGTTCAAGTAGACGGCCTCTCGGCCGTCGACGGACACCGTCTGGGTCGGCGCCGCTCCGGCGTCCTCGATGCGCGCGACGTCGCGAATGTACACCGGCCGGCCCCCCACGTCTTTCACGAGAGCGTCGCCGATGGTCTTCACGCGCTTCGGGACGGCGTCCGTGTAGACGTTCGCGTCGAAGCCCTCGGCGATGAACTCGCCCGAGGGCAAGAGCGCGTTCGACTGACTCACCGCCGCGGAGATCTCTTCGGCGGTGACGCCGCGAGACTGCGCCGCGGCGCGGTCTACGATGACGTTGATCTGCCGCTGCGTGCCGCCGTTCGGCGAGGCGCTCGCGACCCCGGGGATGCCCTCGAGCAGCGGCTCGATGTAGTTCTGTGCGTAGTCGTAGAGTTGCGGTCCGCTGAGCCCGCCGCCGGACACCGTGACCTGTAGCACGGGCGCGTTGGTCGGATCGAACTGCAGCACGAAGGGCGGGATGACGCCGAGGGATTTCGGCACCGCGGACATCGCGAATTGCACTTGCTGCTGCACCAGGGTTTGAGCGCCGTTGAGATCCGTCCCCCATTTGAGCCACACGTAGGCGATGCTCAGGTTGTTGCGCGACACGCTCTGAACGTGTTCCACCCCGGGCGTGGCGCTGACGTACTTTTCGATGCGCCACGAGAGCGTCTTCTCGACGTCGCTCGCCGCGAGCCCGGGCGCGAGGGTGCCGACGACGAGGACCGGCGGAGTCAGATCCGGAAAGGTATCGACGGGCATTCGCGGCGTGACGACGAACGCGAACACGATGACCGCGATGCCGATCATCAAGCTCGCGAGCGGATTGCGGAGCGAGAGCCCGGTCACAGCGGTCTTCCGTAGCCGCCGCCGCGGCCGGGGTTGCGTGGGCCTTCGCCTCCTCCGGTCGCCGGCCCGCGCGGCTCCGACTCGTCGAGCTTGTAGCGGACACGATCGCCGTCGGAGAGGAGCGTCCGGCCTTCCGTGACGACCAGCGTCCGCTCCGGAAGGACGCTCGGCTCGAAGAAGACGCTGCCTCCCGTCTCTCCGAGCACGGGCACCGTTCGGCTCTTCGCGACGTCTCCCTCGACGACGAAGAGCTTGGCTTTGCCCTCCTGCTGCGTCGTCGCATAAAGCGGAATCGCCGTCGCCGCCTTCGGTTCCCCGACGTCGATCTGCACCGTCGCGGTCGTTCCAACCGGGTAGGCGAGATCCGGATTGGGGACGTCCACCTCGAAGTGGATCGTCCGCGAGGTCGGCGCGGCCCGCGGCGCGCGCCGGGCGATCGGAGCCGTGAGCGCCGCATCGATCGCGAGCATCCGGATCTTCACCGACGTCCTCGGGGAGAGCGCGTCGAAGTCCTTCTCCGGCGCGTCGGCGGTGACGCGCACGGTGCGGCGATCGACGACGGAGACGATGGCCGCGCCCGGGTGCACGAACGCGCCGGGATCGACGGCGCGCGTCCCGATCTCGCCGTCGAACGGCGCGCGCAGGATGCAATCTTGCACGTCGAGCGACGCTCTGAGAAGCCGGGCGTTCGTCTCCAGCAGCTCCGCCCGCCGGGCGTGGCTCGCGGCCATCTTTTGTTCGACCTCGTTCGGCGAGACGAATCCTCCGTCCAGCATGGTGGACAGGCGTTGGGCCTCGTCGGCGGTGGCGCGCATCTCGGCGTCGACCGCCCGCGCTCGCATCGCCACGGCGCGGCTCTCGGCGCTGGGATTCGCGCAATCGAGCGTGGCCAGGACCTCCCCGCGCCGGACCGCGGCGCCGGGCCGAACCGTGACGGTCTCCACGTACGCCGAGACGTATTGCGGGCCGACGTTCGCTTCCACCCACGGCTCGACCGCGCCGACGTACAGGCGCGTGTCGCGGAAATTCGTCGCCGTCGCCGGTGCCACGGTGACGAGTCGTGGCGAGCCCGCCAGCGCGACGTGGTTCTGGCGATGCGCCGCGCGGACGGAAAGGACGAGGGTTCCGACTGCCAGACCGACGGAACCAGCCGCGATGATCGAGATCCGACGGCGCCGCCCGGCGACTCCGTCCGAACCACGCACGGGCTCGGTGTCTTCGATGCTGGTTCCCATGACTGGCCCGAGCGTCTACGCTCGTGATCCAGCAAGAAACATTCCCTTGGATCGACGAGCGACGGCGGTATTACGTCGTGCTCGTGTTGCGCTCGGTCATGCTTTCGTCGAGCAGCTTGGAGAGCGTCTTTCGGTCGATCCCGAGTTTCTCCGCCGTCAGCATTTTTCTCCCTCCGAGTTGAGACATGGCCCAGCGGGCGTAACGGCGCTCGAGCTCGTCGAGAGAAATGACGGGGCCTTCGAAACGACTCTCGACGGCCGCGGCGAGTCCCATTTCGGCCGGGAGCTCCGCGGTGCCGACTTCGGCGCCGCGCCCGAGCAAGACGACTCGCTCGACGGCGTTCTCGAGCTCGCGAACATTTCCGGGCCACGGATGCGCCATCAAGCGCGCGAGCGCGTCGTGACCGAGGCCTTCGACGGGCGAGCCCGGATGCCGAGCCTTGGCCTGCGCGAGAAAATGCGCGATGAGCAAGGGGAGATCTTCGAGACGCTGCCTCAAGGGCGGGATCTCCAGACGAACCACGTCGAGTCGAAACAAGAGATCTTCCCTAAATTTCCCTTCACGCACTCTCGCCCTCAAGTTGCGATGCGTGGCCGCGATGACACGCGCATCGATGGGACGTTCCCGATCGGCGCCCAGCGCGCGGACGACGCCGCGCTCGAGCACGTCGAGGAGCTTTGCCTGCAAGGCGAGCGGCAGCTCGCCGATTTCGTCGAGGAACACGGTGCCGCCCGAGGCTTCCTCGAAGAGCCCCTTTCGCGGGCCCGTCGCGCCGGTGAACGCGCCCCGCGTGTGGCCGAAGAGCTCACTCTCGAGGAGGTTTTGGGGCACCGCCGCGCAATTGATCGTGACGAACGGCGCGTGAGCGCGCGGCCCCTCCCCGTGGAGGGCGCGCGCAAAGAGTCCCTTTCCGGTGCCGGTCTCGCCGATGATGAGGACCGGGGTCGACGCGTCGGTGACTCGAGCAGCCAGCTCGCAAAGCTCACGCATCGAGCCGCTCCTGCCGATGACGTTGCCGATTGCGAATTGGTCGCGCAGCGCTCGGCGCAGGACGCGCGCCTCGCCGCGCAGGCGAGCTTCCGCGAGCGCGCGATCGAGGAACAGCGCGAGCTCGTCTACCTTGAAGGGCTTCGTCAGGTAGTGATACGCGCCTCGTCGGATCGATTCTATGGCGCTCTCCACCGCGCTGTATGCCGTCATCACGATGACGGGGCGCTCGGGCGCCGCGCGCCGCGATAATTCCAGCAGTCCGAGTCCGTCCACGCCCGGCATGCGAAGATCCGTCACGAGCGCATCCACGTCGTCGGCGCCGAGCCGGCGCGCGGCCTCGTTGCTCGACGCGAGCGTGACCGCGTCGTAGCCGCGATCGAACAGCCCTTCGCCCAGAGTCTCGGCGAGCGCTCGGTCGTCGTCGACGATGAGCACTCGACACTTGCGGGGGGTCGGGATCTGACGGCCCTGGGCCGTGGAGCGCAGCGCGACATCCATACTGCCGATTCCAGGCGGTGCAACTTCCGATCCCTCGACGAAACCGTGGAGGATCTCACATTCGCCTTGTGTGGTGACGGGGCGCGCCGGGAGGATCTCCCGATGCATCAGGAGATTCTCCCGCTCCATCGCGCGGACCTGGCGGCTCGCGTCCAATCCGAAGCGGTGCTTCACGCTGGTACGGAACATGCTCCGCGCGGCGACCATCGCATGCCGCTGAGAAGCGTAGCTCGGCTACCCCACCTCACCTTGCCTTCGATTCTGATTCTGGCCGGGCTCGGTTTCGCGTCGAGCGACGCGCACGCCGGCGCGAGCGTGGTTGCCGACGACCTGCCGTCCGCGCGCGGCGTCACGCTGCCGGACGCGCTCTCGTACGCTCGCGCACATCAGCCTCGAATCCACGCAGCGCTCGCGCGGATCGCCGAAGAGCGCGCGGCCGCCGAGATCCCGCGCGGCCAGTGGTTGCCGGTCGTCGGCGTCACCGCGCAGCTCTTGGGGGGCACGGCGAACAACACGACGGCGAGTTACATCACGCTGCCGTTCATGGACATTCCGCGTATCGGCGGCACGCGGGCCACGACGGCGGGGAGCGCCGGGTGGAAGCCTTACGCCTCGACCTTCGCGGGCGCCGGGCTCACCCAGGAGCTGTTCGACTTCGGCCGCATCGCCGCCCAGGCCGCCGCCGCGGACGCCCTCACCGAGGTGAGCAAACACGACGCCGACGCGCAACGCCTCGACGTCGAGTTCGGCGTGGAGGAAGCGTTCTTCGCGGTGCAGGCCGCCAAGGCGGTCCTCGCCGCGTCCGAAGGCGCTTATGAACGGTCCAGGGTTCATCGCGATCTCGCGCAGCGAGGGGTCAGCGCCGGTTTGCGTTCGCCGATAGAGTTGACGCGCGCCCAAGCCGATCTGGAACGCTTCGGCATCGCGAAGATCCGCGCTACCGGGAACGTCTCCATCTCGCAGAACGTCCTCGCCGCGTCGATTGGTTCGGCCGAGCCGTTGCTCGACGCCGTCGGTGAAGCGCCCACCCCCGCGGAGATGCCGGCGTTGTCACGCGCCATCGAGCTCGCCGGCGCGAGAGATCCGCACCTCTTGAGCACGTTCGCCCGATTGAAGCAACAGGAGCAGCAGACTCGCGCGATCGGCGCGGAGCTGCGGCCGGACCTCTTTCTCACCACGACCTTGTCGGGTCGCGCGGGTGGAGCACCGCCGTCGAGCGGCCAGAGCGCAGACTATTCGGGGTGGTTGCCGAGCGTTCCGAACTGGGACGTCGGCGTGGTCTTGAGCTGGCCGATCTTCGACGGCACGGTCGCGGCGCGCCGGACCGCGTCGCGCACCGCCGAACGAGTCCGAAGGGACGAGATGGAGGTCGCGCGCCAGGAGCTCGTCGCCGGCGTTCAGCAAGCTTACGTCGGCGTACAGGTGACTCGAGCCGCGCTGCCGGGGCTCGAGGCCGCGGTGACGGCCGCGCACGCCAACTACGCTCAGGCCGACGCTCGCTTCAAATCCGGGCTCGGCACCAGCGTCGAGCTCGCCGACGCCGAGGCGCTGCGCGCGAGCACGGAAATCGATCTTGCTGTCGGAAAATTCGACTTGGCCAGAGCCCGTGCGGCGTTCGGCCGGGCCATTGCGGAAGGATTGTGAACGTGACGGATCCCACGATGTCACGAGACCCCGGCGTCGAGCCGCGTCGCGACGTCCCCACGAGGAGCGCGAAGGTGCCGATCGTCATCGCCGCCAGCGTGGCCGGCGTCCTCGCTCTCGGCGGGATCATGATGTGGCGCGCCGAGTCGCGCACGAACAAGGTGGCGCTCTCTTCGCGACCGAAACCGGTCACCGTCGTGACGGCGAAGGACTCCACCTACAGGCCGTCGCGCACGTACATCGGGACGCTCGAGCCGTGGGTGCAGGTGAGCGTCGGTCCGCAGCTCGTCTCCGCGTACGTCGACACGGTGCTCGTCCGGCCCGGGGCGAAGGTCAAGCGCGGCGAGGTGTTGGCGACGCTCGACTGCCGCAACGCGAGCGCGGCTCAGAAGGCGGTCGCCAGCCAAGCGCGCGCCATCGATGCGACGCAGCAAGCTCTCGCGCACGAGGCGTCTCGCACCCGCGGGCTCTTGGACGGCGGCTTCGTCTCGCCGAACGAGGCCGAGCAAAAGACGGCGCAGAGCGCGGCGCAGCTGGCGCAGCTCGAGGCGACGAAGGCGAAGCTCGCCGCGAGCGTGCTCGAGGTGAACGACTGCGTGCTCCGCGCCCCGTTCGACGGCGAGATCTCGAAGCGATCCATCGATCCCGGCGCTTTCGTGCGTCCTGGAATGTCGATCGTGAACGTCGTGGACCGGAGCACCGTCCGCATGACCGCGGACGCGCCGGAGATCGACTTCGACGTCGTCGCGCCGGCGACGAAGATCGACGTGCACGTCTTCGCGACGAACAAGGACTTCACCGCCACGATCACTCGCCGCGCTCCCGCGGCGGACCTGACGACGCGTACCGTCCATTTCGAGATCGATATCCAGGATCCCAACCGCGAAATCCCGGTGGGGACGACGGGGGAGGTGCACATCGACGTCGGCCGGCCCCAACCCGCCACGGAAATTCCACTCTACGCAGCGACGCTTCGAGGCTCGAAGGCCACCCTGTTCGTCATCGACGGCGCCATCGCGCACGCCAAGACCGTCCCCGTCAGAGGCGAGGCCGGCGGCTCCCTGTACCTCGATACTTCGCTCGCTCCGGGCGCCCGCGTCGTGACCGAAGGACGCGCGCTGCTCGAGGAAGGTGACAAGGTCGTGGCGAAGGAGGAGCCGGAGGACTCCTCCGGTACGGCACGGACTGCGGCGCCGGCGACGAGCGTCACGCCACCCCCGGCGGCCTCGTTCGCCGAGCGCGCGACTCCCGCGATGAAGCAGCCATGACCGGACTCTCTCTCCGCAATCCGATCGCGGTGCTGATGATCTGCATCGCGCTCGTCGTCTTCGCCGCCGTCGTCACTCCCCGGATGAGCGTCGACACCTTCCCGGAGTTGACGCCGCCCGTCCTCATCATCGGCACCTTGGCGCCCGGCCTCGGTCCGAAGGACGTCGAGAAGACGCTCACCTGGCGCCTCGAGAAGTACGTCAGCGCGACCCCCGGCGTCGATCACGTCGAGAGCGTGTCGCGCAACAACCTCTCGATCATCTACGTCTGGTTGAAGTGGGGCACCGATTTGAACGCCGCGCAGACGCTGGTGCAACAGCAAGCGGCGTTCGCCATGGCGGCTGTCCCGAAGTCGCTGGGCGTGCTCCCCCCGTTCGTGCTCCAGTACGATCCGTCGAACGCTCCGGTGGTGCAGGTAGTCGTGTCGGGCGCGGGCTACACGGGGCCGCAGCTCTACGACTACGCGTTCAACAACATCGAACCGCTCCTCGAGGGCATCCCGGGCGTCGCCAGCGCGGCTCCCGACGGCGGCCGCATGCGTCAGATCAACGTCGTGGTCGATCCGGTGAAGGCGCAAGCGCGAAACGTCACCTCCGAGGACATCGCGACGGCGGTGTCCAAGTCGAACGCGCTGCTTCCGTCGGGCGAGTTCATTTCGCCGAAGTTCGACGCGAACGTGTACACCAACGCGATCCCGGCGAAGGTGAGCACCATCGGCGAGGCGCCGGTGAAGGTCGTCGAAGGCAAGCCGGTATTCATCCAGGACGTCGCGCGCGTGGAGGACGGCGGCACGCCGCCGACGCAATCAGTGGCCGTGAACGGACAGGACGCCGTCTATCTGAACGTCCTCCGCATTCCCGGAGGGAATACGATCCAGATCGTCGACGCCGTGAAGAAGGTCGTGGCCAACCTGACGGATCTGCCGCAGGGCATGCACGTCCGAGCGTACTTCGATCAATCGACGTTCGTGCGCACGACCTACCACGGTCTCCAGCGGGAAATCGTCCAGGCGTTGGTGCTGATCGGGCTCGTGATTTTGCTGTTTTTGCAGAGCACCCGCGGGACGTTGATCGTGTCGGTCGCGATCCCGCTCTCGTTCGCCATCACGCTCATCGTCCTCTACGCCTCGGGACAGACGTTGAATGCTTTTACGCTCGGCGGCCTGACGCTGGCGATGGGACGCCTCGTGGACGACGCCGTGGTCGTGCTCGAATCGATCCATCGTCACCAGCGCATGGGCTTGTCCACGAAGGAGGCCGCGCTCCAGGGCGCGAACTCCGTCGCCCTCCCGGTGCTCGCGTCCACCCTGACGACGATGGCCGTACTCTTGCCGGTGCTGCTCCTCGCCGGGCTGGCGAAGAAGCTCTTCGCGCCGCTGGCGCTCACCGTCGCCGTATCCATGATGGCCTCGTATTTCGTCAGCATGGCCGTCACGCCCGTTGCGTGCCGGTATCTGCTCGGACACGCGGAGCACGGGCCGCTGGGTAAGCGCGTCGAGGAGTTCATCGACTCCATCGCGCTCCGCTATTCGCGGATACTGCGCGGTGTGCTTCCGTACCGCTGGACCGTCGTCGCCGCGGCCCTCGTCCTCGTCGTCGGAAGCGGCTGGGCGGCGAGCCGATTGCCGTCGACGTTCTTTCCGGAGATCGACGAGTCGATGGATCAGATCTACGTGCGCTTCGCGCCGGGGATCTCGCTCGAAGACGCCGGCGCCGAGCTCAGCGCGATGGGCAAGACGCTGTCGAAGGAGCTCCCCGAGGGGACCATCGAGATGGTCATCGCGAACGTGGGCACGCCTCAGAACGCGCGGAGCGCGATCGTGAGCCCCAACGTGGGGCCGCACACCGGATTCTTGCGCCTCGCCTTCGCCGACGCCGACAAGCGGAGGATGTCGCAATCCGAGATCGCCGCGCGGGCCAGGGAGATCTTGACCAGGGAGTATCCGGGCGTCGAGACGTTGCAATACCCGGGTGGCCTGGTCGCGAGCGTCTTCGCGAACGGATACATCGCGCCCATCGTCCTCGAGGTTCGCGGTGACAAGCTGGAAGAGCTCGCGTCGGAAGCGAATTCGATCGCCGAGGTCGCCCGCACGATCCCCGGCGTGCGCGACGTGCGCTCGTCACTTCAGATCGACTACCCCGAGATCCGCGTCGAAACGGATCGTGAGAAGGCGGGGCTCGTCGGCGTCACGCTCAGGAACTCCGCGCAGACGACCCTCGAAGCCACGCTCGGGAACATCAATACGCCGAGCGTCTGGATCGACGCGGCGAACGGTCAGTCCTACTACGTCGTCACCTCGTACGACGGGCAGCACGTCGTCGATACTCAGGCGCTCTCGCAGCTGCCCGTCCGCGTGAGCGACGCCGGACGAGCCGTCACGTTGGGAGCGTACGGCCAGATCCGGCGTTCGATCGGGCCGATAGCCGTCGAGCGCAATCAGCTCCAGCGCGCGGCGCACGTCCTGATGCAAGCGGAGGGGCGCGACATCGGATCCATCGCGAACGATCTGGATCGCGTATTGAAGAGTGACCCGCGTACGAGCCACATCAAGTTCGACTTCGTGGGTCAGGTCCAGCTCATGCGGACGACGTTTTCGGGCCTGGGCCTCGCGCTCGGCCTGGCCGTCATGGTCGTCTTCATGATCATGGCCGCGCAGTTCAAATCGCTGCGTCTTCCGTTCGTGATGCTCTTCACGATCCCGGTCTCGCTGGTCGGGATCGTGCTCGCGCTGATGGCCGCCGGTCAGGGTTTCTCCATTACCGCCCTCATGGGCATTCTGATGGTCATCGGCATCGCCGTATCGAACGGCATCCTGCTGGTCGACGACGCCAACCGCAGGTTGGGAGAGGGGGCGGACATGGTCGAGGCGATCGTGGCCGCGGCGCGTTCGCGCTTCGTGCCCATCGCGATGACCAGCCTGGCGACGGTGATCGGCCTGATCCCCACCGCGATGGGCCTCGAGCACGGCTCCGAGGCCAACCAGCCGCTGGCGCTGGCGGTCGTCGGCGGCCTCACCTCGTCGACCCTGCTCTCGCTCTTCCTCGTGCCGGTGATGTTCCTGTTCTTCGCGAAGCGGCAGCAACCCGACGAGGAAGAGGTCGAGCCCGCTCACGGACGCGCCGAGGCGCACGCATGACGTGGCTGTCGCTCAAGAACCCGATCGCGGTGCTGATGGCGTCCATCGCCGTCGTCGTATTCGCCGCGGTCGTCACTCCGCGCATGAGCGTCGACACGTTCCCGGAGCTCACCCCGCCCGTCCTCGTGGTCGGGACGATGGCTCCCGGCCTCGGGCCGAAGGACGTGGAAAAGACGCTCACGTGGCGCATCGAGAAATACGTGAGCGCTACCCCCGGCGTCGAGCACGTCGAGAGCATTTCCCGCAACAACCTGTCGATCGTTTACGTCTGGCTGAAATGGGGCACGGACCTGAACGCGGCGCAGACGCTCGTCCAGCAGCAAGTGGCCTTCGCGATGAGCGCCGTTCCGAAGTCGCTGGGCGTCCTGCCGCCCTTCGTCCTGCAGTACGATCCGTCGAACGCGCCGGTGGTCCAGGTCGCCGTCGCCGGCGGGGGCCTGAGCGGACCGCAGCTCTACGACTACGCCCTGAACTACATCGAGCCCATTCTCGAAGGCATCCCTGGCGTGGCGAGCGCGTCGATCAACGGGGGCCGGCAGCGACAGATCAACGTCGTCGTGGATCCGGTCAAGGCGCAGGCCCGCGGGATCACGTCGAGCGACATCGCCGAGGCGGTCCACGACTCGAACGCGCTGCTCCCTTCGGGCGAGTTCATCTCGCACAAGTTCGACGCCAACGTCTATACGAACGCCGTCCCGGCTCGCGTGAAGGCCATCGGGGATTCGGTCGTGAAGACGCACGACGGCGCGCCCGTCCTCATTCGCGACGTCGCCCGCGTCGAGGACGGCGGCGCTCCGGAGACCCAGGCCGTCGCCGTCGGCGGCAAGAACGCCGTCTATCTCAACGTGCTGCGCGTGCCCGGGGGAAACACGCTCGAGATCGTCGACGCCGTGAAGCGCGCCGTGGCAGAGCTGAAGGATCTGCCGCCGGGGCTTCGCGTCGTGCCGGTGTTCGATCAATCCACTTTCGTTCGCACCAGTTACGAAGGGCTGCGCCGAGAAGTGGTGCAGGCGCTCGTCCTCATCGCCATAGTCATCCTGATCTTCTTGCAGAGCGTGCGCGGAACGCTCATCGTCTCCGTGGCCATCCCGCTCTCGTTCGCGATTACGCTCATCGTCCTGTACGCGTCGGGTCAAACGCTGAACGCCTTCACGCTGGGCGGCCTCACGCTGGCCATGGGACGCCTCGTCGACGACGCCGTCGTCGTGCTCGAGTCGATACACCGCCACCAGCGGATGGGAATGAATCGATTCCGCGCGGCCCTGGAAGGGGCCAACGCGGTCGCGCTCCCGGTGCTCGCGTCGACGCTGACGACGATGGCGGTGCTCTTGCCGGTGCTGCTCCTCGCTGGGCTGGCGAAGAAGCTGTTCGCGCCGCTCGCGCTCACGGTCGCCGTGGCGATGATCGCGTCGTACTTCGTGAGCATCTGCGTGACCCCCGTCGCCTGTCGCTTCTTCCTGGATCACGGGGAGCACGGCCCGCTCGGCAAGCGCGTGGAACGCGCGATCGACGCGCTCGCGGCGCGATACTCCGCCGTGCTGCGCCGTGTCTTGCCGTACCGAGGGACGGTGCTCGTCGCCTCGGCCCTCCTCGTCGCCGGAAGCGCGTGGGCGGCGGCTCGCTTGCCGAGCACGTTCTTCCCGGAGATCGACGAGTCGATGGAGCGCATTTACGTGCGCGTCGCGCCGGGTACGTCCCTCGAAGAAGCGTCGAGTCACATCGACGAGATGGGGCGCGTACTCGAGGCCGAGGTGCCGAAGGGCAACGTGAACCTGGTCCTCACGAACGTCGGGTCGCCGAACAACGCGCGCAGCGCGATGACCAGCCCGAATTGGGGACCGCACATGGGCTTCATCCGGCTCGCGCTCGTCCCGCCGGAGGAGCGCACGCTGAGTCAGAGAGAGCTCGCCGACCAGATCCGCGCCATCCTGGAACGTCACTATCCGGGCGTCGAGTTTCTGCAGTGGCCGGGCGGCCTGGTCGCGAGCGTGTTCGCCAACGGATACATCGCGCCCGTCGTGCTGGAAGTCCGCGGGTCGAATCTCGAGGAGCTCGACAGTCAGGCGAAGGCCGTCGCGGAGGTCGCCCGCACGGTGCCCGGCGTCCGAGACATCTGGCCGTCGCTGCAGATGGACTACCCGGAGATCCGCGTCGAGACGGACCGCAAGAAGGCCG
Source organism: Polyangiaceae bacterium (assembly GCA_035547195.1). GTDB lineage: Bacteria > Myxococcota_A > Polyangia > Polyangiales > Polyangiaceae > DASZVB01. Next base: position 83,558 of record DASZVB010000022.1, on the reverse strand, counting down.
GCATGGTCGGCGTCGCGGCGCGGGACGCGGCGCAGACGACGCTCGAGGCCACGCTCGGAAACATCAACACGCCGAGCGTCTGGATCGATCCGAACAACGGTCAGTCGTACTACGTCGTCACCTACTACGACGGCGCTCAGGTGCCGGACATCAACGCCCTCGCCGAGTTGCCGGTGATCATGGGTCCAAACGGAAAGCCGGTGCGACTCGGCGCCTACGGTGACGTGCGGCGGTCGATCGGCCCCATCGGCATCGAGCGTAACGGACTGCAACGAGCGGCGCACGTTTTCATGCAGACGGAGGGGCGCGACATCGGTTCGGTCGCGAACGATCTCGAACGCGCGCTACGCGGCGATCCGCGAACCCGGGATATCCACTTCGAATTCGTCGGACAGATTCAGCTGATGAGGAACACGTTTTCGGGGCTCGGCGTCGCGCTGGCGCTCGCCGTGATGGTGGTGTTCATGATCATGGCGTCGCAGTTCAAGTCGCTGCGGTTGCCCTTCGTCATGCTCTTCACGATCCCCGTGTCTCTCGTCGGGATCGTGCTCGCGCTGATGGCTGCCGGTCAGGGTTTCTCCATCACCGCTCTGATGGGCATCCTCATGGTCATCGGCATCGCCGTGTCGAACGGCATCCTGCTCGTCGATGACGCCAACCGGCGGCTCGTCGAAGGCGCGGACAAGGTGGAGGCCATCATCGCCGCCGCGAGATCCCGTTTCGTTCCCATCGCGATGACGAGCCTGGCGACGGTCATCGGTCTCATCCCCACCGCGATGGGCCTCGAGCACGGATCGGAAGCCAATCAACCGCTCGCGCTGGCGGTCGTCGGCGGCCTCTCGTCGTCGACGCTGTTGTCGCTGTTCCTGGTGCCGGTGATGTTCCTGATCTTCGCGAAGCCCGCGAGCGAGGAAGCGCACGCCGGGGACGCGTCGGCGGCGCCTGCGACGGCGTGAGTGTAGGCGATCGACTCCCGGGAGCTCTTCCCGACGCAGCAGGAAATTCTCCCGGTGGCCGCCGATGGTGCGAGCACGACTCGACCGGAAACCCTTGCTCGCACTCGACGGTACGGATTCTGCCTTTCGAGCGTCAGATGTTTCAACGGATTCTCGTCGCGCTGGATGCGTCAGTGCGAGCGGCTGGGGTCTTCAAGGTCGCCGGTGAGCTAGCGCGCGCGGTGGGCGCGCGCCTGTACGTCGCCCGAGCCATCACGGTCCCGCCGGAGTTCCCGCCGGCTGCGGCGGGCTGTCCGGCGGATCCCCTCGTCGCTCGAATGGCGGCGAACGCCATGCAGGACATGTCTCGTCTGATCGCCGCCGCTCCCGACGACGTCGCGGTGCAGCCGCCGATAGTGCGGCTCGGCGTGCCTTGGCGGGTAATCCTCGACGTCGCGGACGAGCGCGACGTCGACTTGATCGTCATCGGAAGCCACGGCTATCACGGGTGGGATCACATTCTCGGGACGACCGCCGCGAAGATCGTCAATATCGCGCGTCGCCACGTCTTCGTCGTTCACGAGCGGGAGCCCGCCGTCTCGACGGAAGGCAGAGGCTCGTCTTCCGAGTGAACGACGCTCGCCTTCTTGCCGGCGGAGTCATCGAAAAAACTCCAAGAGCTCGTCCTTTCGTGCCAGGGTGTCCGAGTAGCCCAGCGCGAGGAGCTTCGACGTGTACTCGCCGTCGAAGGCGAGGTAGCTGAGCAGGTCGGCGCCCGTTTGAGCCGTCGCGCCCAGGCCGCGGAACAAGTGCTGAACGATGTGCGGCAACTGTTCCAGGGCACCCACGGCGAGCGCGCCGAGCTCGCACGACGGACGGAGGACGAGAAGCGGAATCGGTCGCAGCGGAAGCGCTTCTTGGTCCATGACCGCGGCGGGCACGAGCGTCACGGTGTGGTTGATTCTTTCGAAGCGTTCGACGTCGCTCTCGAGCGCCTCGAGGAAGAGCGCGTTCAAGAGCAACCCTGCGGTTTCCGCGACGGTCGGGTACGGCTCGTCCCCTCCCGACGGCGCCGCCTCTTTCCGATCCGGACACTCCGGGGATCGAACACCGATGGCGAGAATCCTCTCCGCGCCGAGGTGTATCGCGGGGCTGAGCGGCGTCGTCAGGCGCACGCAGCCATCGGCGAAGTACTTGCCACCGATGCGGATCGCAGGAAAAAATATGGGGATGGCGCTCGAGGCCATGACGTGATCGATCGTCAGCCGATCGCGCATGCCGATGCGCGTGGAACGACCCCAGGGACGGATGCTCTCCGCTCCGTCGAAGAACGTCACCGCGAGGTTGGTGCGGTAATTCGTCGCGGTGAGCGCGATGCCGCGCACGAGTCCGCGCTCGACGTTCCGTCGAACGGCGTCCATGTCGAGTCGCTCGGCGAGCAGAGCGCGAAGGGGATCCGTCAAGAGGAGGGATCGCTCCCGTCCCGCTCCGGTTCGGCCGCCCAGGCTCAGGTCCGCCGCCCACTCGGCGGCAACGCGCAGCAGAGTGCTCGTATCGGTGCGGAATACGTCGTGCGGCCGGATATGGGCCCAGAAGTCGACGAGCAGCTGTGTTACGCCGGAAAAATCGTCCGCGTGCGCGGCGAGGAAGGCGTTCGTGATGCTTCCGGCGGATGCACCGGCGAGAATCGGAAACGGCAGCTCACGGGCGTTCGAGAGCATTTCCGAAAGCGCGCGGAGGGCTCCCACTTGATAGGCTCCGCGCGCGCCTCCGCCCGACAGAACGAGCGCGGTCTGCAGTCGACTCTCCGCTGACATCTCTCGGAACTCCACGCCGCTACGCCGACGGACGCTCGGCCACGACGAGGTCGAAATCTCCGGGTTCGCGACTTTTCTCGAGCAGCCCTCGACAATGTTTCGTCGTCACACGGGCATCGTAGCAGAGGAACCGAGGCCCGCGACGAGCCCTTCGGTGACGACGACGCGCGCCGCCGCGGCTTGCACGGCCTGGGCGCGTCCGACTTCGCCGCTGTCCGGAGGGCTGGCGAAGGTTCCGAAGCTCAACCCGATGGACGAGCGCCGGATCACCAACCGACGGCGACGAGCAGGTACTGGGGGTTCTGGTGTGACACGTAGCTCGAGTAACCTCCGACGTCGTCGTACGGGAAGCCGTACGCTTTGCCGTCGATCGCGTGCACGTGCCAGAACTCGGCGTAGTAGTCCGCCGGCGCCTTCGCGTAGAAGGTGCTCGCGTCGGCCCAGAGATTCTTGTTCACCAACTTGCCGCTTTCGTCGAAGCTGCCGGAGACGTCGCCGACGTGTCGGTAAATCGCGGCGGAGAGGTCCGGGTAGCTGCCGAGCCCGCTGCCGTTCGGTCCGGGCTTCGGGATGGTGATGCCGTTCGCGGACCAGATCGCGTCGGCGATGGAATCGTAGTAGTGCGCGTGCGCTCCCTCGGCGTCGAATCCTCCGCTGCCGGGTTGCACGATTCGATAGGGTGCGAAGGGCGGTTGGGCGAGCCCCTTGAATTCGTCGGGGACGAAATCGATGAACTTCTGGAACGTGACCGCGCGATCTTCCTGGAACGTCTCGTAGTCTTCGCCGACGGCGCGATCGAAGCCGTCGGCGCAATGGAGCCGCATCGCGATCTTGAGCCCGAAGGCGTCCACGCGCGTGGTGTTCCCGTTGTATTGATGAGCGCCGATGGTGTGCTCGATGAAGTCGAAGTACTTGCTCTTCGTCGGATCCGACGTGCAGCTGGTGTCGGAAGCCTTGCACAGATAAAAATACAGACGGCCCGATGAATTTGCCGGCATGTCGTACGTGTCTTGCTCGGCGATCGAGTGAAGCTCGGAGATGGAGCCGCTCTTGAAGCTCCAGAAGACTTCGCCGTCGGCGTAGTTGCCGTTCGTCCGGTTCAAAAAGCGGAAGATCATGACGTTCTTCGCCGCGGGGATGGGGCCGGTGTTCCAGAACGAATCCGGCGGTGCAGCGCCGGAGTTGCCCGCGCCCCCGGAGCTCGTCTCTCCGCCGCTGCCGTTTGCGCCGACCGCGGTGCTCGCGCCGCCGGCGCTCGTCGTGGCCCCCGAGGCGCCGGTGGCTCCCGCGTTCGTCGTGCCGCCGGAGCGCGTGCCGCTCGACGTCGTTCCACCGGCTGACGCGGAGCTCGCCGCGCCGCCGGAAGACGTCATGCCGGTCGCGCTGCCGGAACCCGATGCCGTCGCCGGCGTACCCGCGGACCCTGCGTCGTCGGGCTCGTTCGACGAACGTCCGCCCGAGCTCGACGAGCAGGCGACGCAGAGCACGAGGGCCGCGCTCGCATTCCGGAGAACAGATGGAAGTGTCTTCAATGACATGCGCCCCCGAGGCCGATGTACACCTTACCCAGGGCCGTCGGCGATCCATCCGAGTTCATGAGCTCGGCGTTGGGGATGGGGCCGGCGCTGAACCACGAATAGCGATACACGTGCGGATTTTGCTCCAGGTAAGGGGATGGCCGCGCGCATGAATTTTTCCTGGTCGGCTTCGCTCGCGCCGCCGTTGCAGGAAAACTCCGTGAGCCAGATTGGTTTGTCGAATTGTTCGAAGCCTTCGAGACTGCCGCCGGGCTCCAGGTAGTCTTGGAGCGAAGGCAAATCACAATTATACCAGTGGACCGCGACGTAATCGACCTTACAGTTCGTACACGCGGTGAAGAAATCCTTCAGGTACTGGTAAGGGCTCGTGCCGTTACATTGATCTTCGGGGCCACAGAAGTTCATGGCGGGCGACACGATGGGGACGTGCGCCGCGTTGGCGACCATTTCGATCGTCGGCCAATAGCTCGCCGCTTGCTGAGGCGTCAGGTTCGATTGAGAATGGAAGTTGGGCTCGTTGAACGTGAGCAGGTACTTCGCTCCCTTCGGGATCGCCGTGTTCACGTCGCTCTTGCCCCACATCATCGGAACGAACTCGATGCCGACGTCCGCCCCCGAGCGCTGCATCGACCAGTCGTACCACCAGCCGATCGCCGGAAAGAACGCCGCTCCGGGTGCGGTGTTCGCCGCGATGCCGCGCTTGCAGGTTGTGCTCGCGCTCGTGCCTCCGGAGCCCGCGTTCCCGCCGGTGTTCGAGCCCGCGTTCCCGCCGGTGTTCGAGCCCGCAGCGCCGTTCGCCGCGGATTTGCCGCCGCTGCTGTTTCCGCTGCTGTTTCCGCCGGTGTTCGAGCTGCCGCTGTTGCCGTTCGTGTTACCACCGTTCGCGGCTGTGCCTGATGCACCGCCGGTGCCGCTGGTAACGCTCGCGCCATTGGTGCTCCCAGCGGCTCCCACGGCACCGTCGCCGCGTTGCGGGGCCGCAGCGTCCGCCGACGGCCCGCCGCCGTTCGCGCTGTTCGAGCCGCTTTCGCCGGAGCAGCCGCAAAGCACGAGCAGGATCGGAGCGAGCTCGAGGATGGGCCTTCGGTGCCACATGGTCCGAGCCCTGTAGTGGCGGCGCGCGCCGGTTTTCGTTGGATCGCGTCTCGCGCGATCATTCCGGTGAGCTGAGAATTTGAGCCTGTTTTTATGGGCAAGGCGACTTTGTCACTGGGAGCTGTCCATGAATTGCATCCGTCGTGAAAGCCTTGCCTCGATTCTTCTCGTGCTCGCCGCCGTGGGGTGCAGCAGCGACTCGAACGATGAAGGGACGGGCCCAAGCGGCGCGAGCGGAGCCACGGCGGCGAGCGCCGGTGGAACCGGAGCCACCGCGACGAACGCCGGTGGAACCGGAGCGAGCACCGCGACCAGCGCCGGCGGCGGCACGGCGAGCGGCGCGACGTCCGGCAACAGCGGCGGCAACGTCTCGGTGAGCTCGGGTGGAACGCCTACGAGCAGCGCGGGCGGCAGCGCCGCAAACACGGGCGGCACCATCGCCGGTGGCTCGGGGACGGCAAACGCGGGCGGCACGAGCGCGGGCAACGGCGGCGTTTCGGGCGCTTCCGGCGGTTCGGGTCCCACGGGTCCCGTCACCACGCCAGGGGATCCTGGAGCACATGACGTGCTCTTCACGATCGACACGACGGCGAACCGGCACGCGATCTCTCCATACATCTACGGAACGAACCAGGGCGACCTCACGAAGGAAGCGAAGAACCTGACCCTGACGCGCGTCGGCGGCAATCGCCTCACCGCTTACAACTGGGAGACGAACGCCTCGAACGCCGGCTCGGACTACATGTACGAGAACGACGATTTCATGAGCTCGAGCAAGGTCGCCGGCGATCCGATGAAGCAATCGGTGAAGACCGCGTCCGACAACGGCGCGAGCATGATCATGACCGTTCCGATGGCGGGGTGGGTGTCCGCCGACGAGAGCGGCCCCGTCGACTCGAACCCCGCGAGCACCTCGGTCATCCAGCAGCACTTCTTCCCCATCGTGCCGCAGAAGGGCAGCGCGTTCGCGTATCCGCCCGACACCACCGACTCGAAGGTGTATGCGGACGAATTCGTCTCGTGGCTCGAGAGCCAGTTCCCGAGCGCGCAGACGGATCCGTCGCGGCGTATCTTCTACATGCTCGACAACGAGCCCGACCTCTGGTCGTCGACTCACCGCGAGATCCACCCAACGCCCGTGACCTATGCCGAGCTGGTGAAGAGCTCCACGGCGCTGGCGGGCGCCATCAAGGCGGTCGCGCCCAAGACGCTCGTGTTCGGCCCCGCGAGCTACGGCTGGGAGGGCTACGTCAGCTTGCAGAATGCGTCCGACGCGAACAATCGCGATTTCCTCGAATTCTACCTGGATTCGATGAAGGCGGCGGAGCAGAGCGCGGGCAAGCGGCTGCTCGACGTGCTCGACGTGCACTGGTATCCCGAAGCGAAGGGCGATGGAAATCGCATCATCGACGACGGCATCAGCGCGGGAGAGGTCGCGGCGCGCCTGCAAGCGCCGCGTTCGCTATGGGACTCCACCTATACCGAAGACAGCTGGATCACCCAGAGCCTCAAAGCTCCGATTCAGCTCATCCCGCGGCTGCTGCAAAAAATCGACGGACACTACCCGGGGACGAAGCTGTCCATCAGCGAGTACAACTACGGCGCCGGCGGCGACATCTCCGGCGGCATTGCCGAGGCCGACGTGCTCGGCGTCTTCGGGCGGGAGGGGCTCTACGCGGCCACCATGTGGTCGACCAGCAAGACGAGCTTCATCTTCGCCGGGTTCGCGATGTTCCGGAACTACGACGGGAACGACGCGACGTTCGGCGACACCTCCGTCAGCGCGACGACCTCCGCGGTGGACAAGAGCAGCGTCTACGCGAGCGTCGCGTCGGCGAACGACCAGAACGTCGTCGTGGTCGCGATCAACAAGCAATCGAGCTCGCAGAAAGCCGGCATCACGCTGAAGCACACCGCCGTCCTCGACAGCGCGGACGTCTACGCGCTGACCAGCGCGAACGCCAAGCCCGTGAAAGGCGCTTCGCTGACGAAGGTGGCGACGAACGCCTTCAACTACACCATGCCGGCGTACAGCGTGACGACGCTGGTGTTCCATCCCTGAGCACGACGACTTGCACATCGCCGGCGAAGCGCGCGCGGCGATGTGCGCGCCGCGCGTCGAGCATAGGTCAGCCGGGTCCGCTCGCCGCCGCCGCCCTGCGGGAGCCCTCGCTCTCCCGCCACTGGACCGAGTCGGGCGCCGGCTCGCTTCGCGCGCAGGACGAGTGGATGGGCTGGTCCGGTCGATCTCCTTCGCGATGAGCTACTCGCGTTCGTGCAACGATGGTTCGTATACGAACCATCGTTTTCTGCATCGGTACCCACCTTAGGGCCGGCGAGTGGCGAAGTCAGTCGTGCATCGGAGGTCCGCAGTTCCATGAGCCGCAGAAATCGCTCGTTCTTGGAGAAGCATCGATCGAATTAACCATTCCTGGGTCCTCAACGATGGTTCGTATACGAACCATCGTTTTCTGCATCGGTACCCACCTTAACAAGCCTCACCCCATTAGGCGCTCGAGCGCACCATGGGCCACCCTGCCGCCGCGCTTGAGCGCACCACGGGCCGCCTGCCGCCGCACTCTAGCGCGCCATAGCCGCCCGCCGCCGCGCTTGAGCGCGCCACGGCCGCCCGCCGCCGCCATCGTCCTGGCTCTGTATAATGCTCGTGTAATCCCCCGCATTGGCGTTCACCGCGCCGTGGGAGGGCCCCGGAATACGTCACCGCGTTGCGAGCGCCGAATCCGGGGCGGCGAAGAGCTCGGTGAGCACGTGTCCGGCGGGCGCGGCTTGGACGCGCGGGAGGCCGAGGACGCGCCGTAAGGTCTGGCTCACGTCGGAAAGGTGGCGGGGGGCGGCCGATGACGTCGTTCCGCGGGCGAGGATGCCCGAGCCGGTGGCGATGAGCCACACGCGCGACGATTCGGGGCTGTCGCCGCCGTGGGTGTTGAAGGTGCTCGCGCGCCCGTGATCGGTGGTGACGAGCAGGGTGGACGGATGGCCATCGGCGTTCATCGCGGCGACCTCTGCCGTGAGGCGCCCGACGACGGCGTCGGCCTCGTGGAGCGCGGACAGATAGCCGCGATAGTCGCCCTGATGGGCGTATTCGTCGGTTTCGCCGAGGCCCACGAACAGAAAAGTCGGACGGTGCGATTCCAGGTACGAGCAGGCGATGTTGCCGGTGCTCTCGTCCTGGCGGAAGTCTTCTTCACCGGGCGCGGGACCCGCGGATTCTCCTTCGCGCAGTAGGGCGGCGACGTTGGGGTCGTCCTCGAACGCGAAGCGGTTCTCGCCGCCGCTGCGACCGATGGACATGACGACGTGGCCGCGGGTCGCCGCCGCCGCGTGGTTGATGCCGGGCCATGACGCGACTACCGCCGCGAGGCCTCCGCGGTCCGCCACGTCGTCGGCGATCGTCGAGAAGGGGACGTCTCCACACAGATTGCTCGTGCATCCGGTGTCGCTGCGACCAGTGAGCATCTCCATGTAGCCGGGCAGCGAGACGAAGTTCGGTCCGGATGCTCGCATCGGCATCGCCGCCGAAGGCCCGCCCACGACGGCGCCGTCCCTCGTCATCAGACGATACAGGTTCGGCACGAGATGCGCCGCGTCGACGCGCTCTTCGGGCGCGAGCCCCTTCGCGTTCGCGAGCGCCGGATCGACGCCGCCGAAGATCTCTTGCCAGCGGACACCGTCGATGGCGACGAGCACCGCGGTGCGCGCGCCGAGGCCGCGCTCGACGTGAGTGGTCGCCTGTGGGGGTGTGGCGGCGGGAGGCGCCGCGCAGGCAGAAAGGACGATCGCCAGGGGCGCCAGGCGGACGAACAGCTGTTGCTTTTGACTCGGCTGGGCGTCGTTACTCCTTCTTCCCATGCTCGCAGCGTTGCGGCTGCACGTGACGTGCCGCCGAATCCGAGGTGAACCGTTCGAAAACAGCGGATGGCGGCGACGTAACGCCTCGATCCCGGAGCCGGAGCCCCGCTGCGATACCGTGATGTGGCAACCAGGGCGGCCGGACGTCTGTTCCCGCCGCGCGGCCGACGGCGTACCGTCAGACAGTTGCCGCCGCCGGCGCGCGCACCAGACGGCCACTCGACAGCGCCAGCGCTCCCACCGCGACCCACACGGCTTCGCGGACGCGCTTCAGCACGACGAGCGACATCGCGTGGTCGACGTCGCACCCGACGCCCCCGAGGAGCGCGGTGTAGCCGAGCTCTTGCACGCCGAGGCCTCCGGGGAGAAACGGCAACAAATGTCGCGACAGGACGACCAGCGCTTCGACGCCGACGGCGTCACCGAAGCCCGCTGTGGCGCCGACGGCACGGAGCAAGAACCAGGTCTCCGTCGCCTCGAGCAGCCACGCGGCGACGCACGTCATGAGCGGACGCGCCCGATCGCCGAAGTCCGCGCGAAAAAACGCGGCCGTCGCGTCGTCGGTGCCGAGCGCTCCGTCGCGCAGCCGCGCGAGGCGGTTTCCGAACACCCGGCGAGCAACGCCGAGCCGCGCCGTGGCGAGCCACTCGACGATGCGCTGCAGCACGGTCCCACGCCCGAGCACCTCGGCCATGCTGGTCCCCACGAGCCCGAGCGCGATCGACGCGAGGACCGCGGTGAATCGAAGCGCGGGCATCCCCAGCGCCTGCGAAAATCCTCGGCGCAGCGCTTCGTGTCCGGCGATGAACGCGATGGCGAGATACGCCGCCTGCGAGAGCACTAGGAGATACTTGCGGATCGCGACGGCGGCGAGCCCGGCGGGGACGGGCACGCCGCACCGCGCGGCGAGGAGCGGCGGCTTCAGCGCGTCCGCCCAGACCGCACCGAGCGGCAACACGGCGCCGACGGACTCGCTCGCGACGCGAACCCCGAGGAGCGGGAGCAGCCGCGTGCTCTGCCCTGCGAGCGACAGGCCGAGCTGCCAGGCGTGACACTCGAGCAACACGGCGAAGAACGACGGCAGGAGGAGCAGCGGCGTGCTTCCGCCGATCCCGCCGAGCAACCGCGACACGCGACCCGCATCGACGCCGCGAAAGCTCGCCGCGAGGAGCGCGACGGACGCCGCGCCGCCGAGCGCCATCAGCGCCGTACGCCGCGTCGCGATCTTCACCATGCCGCGTGCACGCCGTAGGAGCCGTTCGCCGGGTCCAGGCTCAAGAACGAGAAGCGGCCGCCGGAGCACGAGCCGCTGTTCAGGAAGAGCGCGTCGGGGTGCTCGGTGCGCAAGGCGACGTGCGTGTGCCCGGTCACCACGATGTCGGCTCGCCGGCGCTTCGCGAGCGAGACGGCCCAGCGCTGGAACGTACAGCTGCTCGGATCCGGCGCGACCCCCGAACGGAAGCGGTCCAGGGTGTCGAACACCCGGTACACCGAGGCGAGCCCGAGACGCAGGATCCACCCGCCGAGCCACACGCCGAGCTCCGAGAGCCAGCGGGCCTTGCGGATGAGCATGTCGTGGTGGTGACCGTGGGTGAGGAGGATGCGCGTGTTGCCGTGCGTCAGGACCAATTCGTCGGGGGCGCCTTCGCTCACGCCGGCCACGATGTCGTGGTTGCCGTGCACGTACGAGTACTGCGGCAGCTCGAACCGCCGCGCGATGGTCGGGTGAGCCTCGCGGGCCCGCCGGAGCGCAAAGGCCGGATCGCAGGGCCACGCCGGCGTGAGGGTCTCCCAGATGTCGCCCAGAAGGACGATGCGCTCGAAGTTGCCCTCGAGGAATCGGAGGAACCGGAGGAACTCGGCGTCGTCGTGGCGAAAGAGATCGCTTCGGTCACCAGGACCGAGATGTAGGTCGGAGATGACTGCGACGCTCATTTGCTTTTGACCACTCTTTTGGTCGGACGAACGCGATCGAGCAAGCGCGCGCGAGCACGCTTGTGGAGAATTTGCGAGTCGCTTTCCGTCCCGTCACTCGCGAGCTACGCACGACCCGCTCCGCGACACGCGAACGCCATGGAGCTCACGCGGGAGCGATCGTCCGGCGTGAGCGTGGCGTGGTCGACGCTGGGTCGTAACGCCGCACTCCGACCGCGCGCGCCACTGTTCTTGACAGTGATTACTGTCACAGTGCTACAGTGCCGCTACATGGCGCTGGACGGCCCCAAAGATTCGAAAGATAGGAAAGACACGACCCCGCCGGAGGAGACGCCGCCGGCCGGCGCGTACACGATCGACGAGCTCGCCGCTCAGACCGGCGTCCCGAGCCGCACCATCCGGTTCTATCAGGCCAAGGGGGCCCTTCCGCCGCCCGTCCGTCGCGGGCGCATCGCGTACTACGACGAGTCGCACGCCGAGCGGCTCCGTCTCGTCGCTCACATGCAAGATCGCGGTCTCAGTCTGCGCGCCATCCGGGATCTGTTCCAGCGCACCGAAGGCGGGCAGGTCTCCGTGTCGGAGTGGCTCGGCGTCGGTGAACAGCTGCGCGCGCCATGGAGCGACGACCGCCCGCGCGTCTGCACCGAGCAGGAGCTCGAACAGCTGCTCGGACAAGCGGCGCGGCCGGGACTCATCGCCGACCTCGCCCGCGCGAACCTGGTCCGTCGCGAGACGCAGACGTCGCCGGTGACGTACTTCATCCCGAGCCCCGGCATGCTCCAGATCGCCCTCGGTCTCGAGCGCTCCGGCGTGCCGCTCGAAGCGGCGAAGTTCGCGCACGAGATCCTCCGCAAGCAGCTGAGCCGCGCCGCCGACGAGCTCGTCCAGTACTTCGTCAAGCGAGCGCAGGACGCCGAAGGACCCGAGCAGGTGAGCCGCTCGTTCCAGGCGCTGCGCGCGTTCGGCTCGGACGCCGTGCGGCTCGTGTTCGCTCAAGAGGTCGAGCGCTCGCTGCGCGAGGCCGTCGAAGAGGGCCGCGCGCTGCCCCCGAGCAACCGCAAGAAGCGCAGGTGATTGCGATCAGGGTCCGTCGGGAGGCCGGCAGACGGTGTAGCCGGGGGGCAGCGTCACGCTCTGCAGACACATCGTGCCCTTACCGCACGGCGAGTCGTCGACGCAGAACGGCGTCTTACTGCCGCAGGAGTCCTGACACGTCACGCTGGTGTACTTGACGCCGACCATGGGCACCGTGCCGATCGCGCCGCAGCACATCTGTCCGTTCGAGCAATCCGACGGCACGCTGCACGAGAGCGGCGAGTCGCAGCTCTTCGCGCACGTCGAGCTCGGCATCGTCGGCGACGTCGAGAAGTCCATGCAGCATTGCTCGCCGTGGTCGCAATCCGCGTCGCTGTCGCAGCGGAAGGTGCGGGCGCAGTTCATCGCGTCCTTCGTGCACGCCGCGACTGGCGGCGTCGCCATCCCCATGGGCCCCGGGGGCTGGTCGTGAACGCAGCACACCTCGCCCGCGCCGACGTCGCAGCTCGTGTCGCCGCAGTGCACGCGTCGCATCGCCGGCGGGCCTCCCGACGAACCCGAGTCGGCGTGACCGCCGGATCCGATGCCGGAGTCCGCGTCGGTGCCGCCGCTGCCCACCGCGCCGCCGTCGCCGGTGCCGGTGCTGGCGCCCGTGCTCGAGCTGGTTCCGCCGCTCGCGCTCGCGCCGCCACTCGACGCGCTCGCGCCTCCGTTCCCGGGGCGCGCTCCTCCGGACGCGGCGGTCGTGCCGGCGATCGACGACCCGCCGCCGCTGTCGTCCGTCGTTCCGCCGCTCGCGTCGCCGCTGGTCGAAGGCGACGTACCGCCGTTGTCCGATTGCGTCGTTCCACCGTTCGCGCCGCCGCCGCTCTCCGGCGTCGCGCCTCCGGCGCCGTCCGACGAAGTCTTTCCGCCGCTTCCCCCCGCCGTGTCGTCGTTCGAATCACCGAACAGATTGCGGTTCGGCTCGCTCGTACACGCGCCGCACCACAGGGCCAGCGCGAGGGAGACCACGAAAGAGAATGCGTGAGTAGTCCGGCCGATGGACATGAAGCCGCAGCATAGCCGAGCGCCGCCGCGCGATGGCTAATCCATTGCGGTCACCGCGCTTCGCGCTTCGCGTCGTTGGTAACTCTCCCAACGCGTTGCGCTGACGTGGCGGGCGGTCGGTCCGCGCTCGGTCGATGTCGTCTCGAATTTCGTTCGCGCGCCGTCGTGCTGGCCGTCGCAATTCGGTCAGCGCGCGTATTTTTCTGCTGCTGCTCGACGAAGTTCTTTCTTTTGAATCTTGCCGATACTCGTCTTCGGCAACGCCGAGACGAATTCGACGTAACGCGGCGTCTTGTACTTCGCGAGCTTCGACTGGCAGTGCTGGATGATGGCGGCCTCGGTCACCTCGGCGCCGTCCTTCTTCACTACATACGCGCACACCTCTTCGCCCATCAGCGAGTCGGGAACGCCGACGACCGCGGCCTCGCTGACGGCCGGGTGTCGATAGATGACCTCTTCGACGTCCTTCGGATAGACGTTGAAGCCGCCGCGGATGAGAAGGTCCTTCTTGCGCTCGACGACGAACAGATACCCCTCCTCGTCGAGGTAACCCATGTCTCCGGTGAGCAGCCACCCGTCGTGAAAGGCGGCGCTCGTCGCTTCGCGGTTCTTGTAGTAGCCGGGGCTCACGTTCTCGCCCTGCACCGCGATCTCGCCGATGTTGCCGGGAGCGACCTCGTTGCCCTGATCGTCGAGGATGCGGATCTTCACGCCGTCGAGCGCGACGCCGGTGGAGCCCGGTTTGCGCGTCATCCCTTCGCGCTCGACGGCGACGCCGGGACACGACTCGGTCAGACCGTAGCCGACGTACATGGTGCCGCCGAACCGGCGCTCGAACTCCTGGAGCTTCGCCATCGGCATGGGCGCGGCGCCGACGAGCCAGCGCTCCACCGACGAGGTGTCGTACTTCGACGCGTTCGGGTGCGCGAGCATGTACACGAACATCGTGGGGACGCCGGACATCGCCTTCACCCGGTACTTCTCGATGAGCTCGAAGACGGTCTCCACGTCGAACCATCGCATCAAGACCGAACGGCTGCCGAACAGGAATCCGTTGATGAGGGCGCTCAAGCCGAACGTGTGCGCGAGCGGCAGCGCGAGCAAATTCGTCTCGCCGAGGCGGCGCGTCTTCGCGCTGTTCCAGCCGTTCATCGCGTTCGCGTACAGGTTGCCGTGCGTCTGCACGACGCCCTTCGGCCGCCCGGTGGTGCCGCTGGTGTAGAGGATCGTCGCGATGTCGTGATCCTTGCGCGGGGCGATCGCTCGGAGCGGCGCGTGCGACTCGATCAGCTCGTCGAAGGACAGCGCGCCGTCGGGCGTCTCGGCGCGGACGCCGGTCACCACGATGCGCACCGGCAGGCCCTCCGCCGCCGCCGCGACTTTGTAGTGGGTCTCCGGCGAGGTGAGGACGACCTTCGCGCCGGAGTTCTCCAGGATGAAGCGCACCTCGTTCGACTCGAGGAGAAAAAGAACCGGAATGGCGACGAGCCCGGCGCGCCAGATGCCCGCGTACGCGACGAACACCTCGGGGCTGTTGGTCATCATGACGACGACCTTGTCGTCGGGTGAAAGCCCGAGTGCCCGGAGCGCGCCGGCGAGACGGGTGCTCTGGTCGAACAGCTCGCGATTCGTGTACGAGCGGCCCTCGAACACCAGGCGCTCGTATTCGCCATGATCGGCGAGATTCTGCTCGGCCAACTCGGCGAGGTTCATGCGCTACTTTACCTCGGGCGCAGGGCTCGGGCGCCGCGAGCCTCTACGGAACGCTCCTAACAGGGCCGTAGCGTTCCGAGAAGGGGTTCTGTACGACTTCGGCGCTCAACCATGCACCGATGCGCTCATGCCCGAACGCGTCGCGGAAGCCCGGCCTCGCCTTGCTCGAAGAACTCCTCGACGAGGCGGTTCGTGAGCTCCGGATGTTCGATTTGCGGGAAGTGACCGCAATCTTCGATGAGGACCGAGCGCGCGTGGGGGACGGCCTGCTCCACGTGGCGCGCGAACGACGGCGGGACGAGCCGGTCGCGCTCTCCCCAGATGAACAGCGCCGGAACCGAAAGCCCGGTGAGGCGTTCCCAGAAGCCCTGCGGGCCGAAGGGACGCTCGAGGTAAATCTGCCGCGCCGCCTTGAAGAACGCGACGCGTGCGCGCGGCGCCTTGAAGATGCGCATGAACTCGTCGACGGCGGCGTCGTACCAGGCCTCGTGCATGCGAGACGGCTGTGCGAAGAGCAGCCGCAGGCCGTGGCGGATGTGAAGCCCGAGCACGGGGACGGGCATGAAGCCCGCCTCGGGGATGGAAAGGCGCACCAGCGGGACCGCCTGACGGTTCTTCCGGAAGGCCATCGACGCTGCGAACAGGGCGAGCTTCTCGACGCGGTGAGGCGCGACGAGCGCCGTCTCGATCGCGATGCGACCGCCCATGGAGTTTCCGACGATGGAGGCGCGCGACACGCCGGTCGCGTCCATGAACGCGAGCAGCCAGCGCGCGAAGAAGGCCGGATCGTAGTCGCGGAGCGGCTTCGCCGAATCGCCGAAGCCGGGCAGATCCGGCGCGATCACGCGGCGGCTCTTGGCGAGCGACGCGACCGTCGAGATCATCGACGCGTTGGTCATCGCGAGCCCGTGAAGGACGATGACCGGCGGACCCGAGCCCGCCTCGAGATAGAACGTGTCGATGCCCGCCGCGGTGACGCGCCCGGGTTTCACCCGATCCGTGGGGCGGTCGCGCCGATCGAAGAGGGCGTCGAGCTTGAGCGCGAGCGACAGATTCCCGCGCACGCGAAGCCGCCCGCGAAGATACGGTTCGATGCCGCTCCGCTTGCCGCGGACGATGCTCGCGAGCGTCAGCGGATCGCTCGCGATGACCGCGTCGGCGTCGCGGGCATGGCCGGCCTTCAGCGTGAACTTCCCGCGATCGATGCGGACCGTCCAGGGCTGCCCGGTGCCGTCGTCGAGGACGACCGTGCTCGACAGCGTGGCGGCGAAGGGCGGCGGCTTGGTCTGCTCGAAGTGCTGGAACGTCTCCACCAGCGCGGACCGCAGGCTGGGCTCCGCGGGCTTGCCTTCCGTGTCGAAGGTGAGCCAGCGCTCGAGTCGCAGCATGCCTTCATTCTGCACCGAGTTTTCGCTCGATGGAAAAATTATCGACCGGGCGCGGGCGACGAGGGCGTGTCGCTGCTTCGATAGGTTCGACAGGTTCGATAGCCGTAGGCGCGACATGGACTCCTTCGATCGAAGACGGCCGCCGCGGCCGCCGCATGAGTCTTTCCGTCGCCGGACGCGCGGCCGGCGTTTTTTTTCAAGGGGTGGCGGTCCGGAGCCGTTCCTCGCAGAGGCATGCTCTTCAGGCGAAGATCCGTCGACCCGCCTCCCGCCACCCACATGTCGGTTCCGTCAACGGCGCCGAGCGACTTCGATCGCGCGCTGGATACGGTCGCCGCGCTGATCCAACGCTACGGAGAGCACGCATTCGACATGGACGGCAGGGAGGCGGCGCAGGTCCGGCAGGACTGCGAGCGTTGGGCGTCACAGCTGCTCGCGAGCGGCGACGGCGAGTCTTCGGGCGGCGCTTCGAAGCGCGACTTCGGCGGTCTGCGGCGTTTCTTCGAGGAGCACCGGCGCACGGAATCGGCGTTCGTCCGCACGAGTCTCTCGGCGCTGCGCGGAGCCATCGACACCTTCGCGCGTTGCGTCCGCACGACGGTCGTCGACGACAGCACCGCGGACGAGGCGGCCCGCGGCGAGATCGCGGCGCTGTCGGAGGCGTTGTCCTCCAACGACGTCGCGCGTATCCGCATGTCGGCGACGGCGCTCGCCTCGGTCGTCAGCGCCTCCATCGAGAAACGACAGCAGCGCCATCGCGCGCAGATCGCGACGCTGGCCGACCAGCTCCGGAAGATCCGGGGCGAGCTCTTGCAGGCTCGCGAGCGCGCGACGATGGACGGTCTGACGCAGCTCTATAACCGGGCGGCCTTCGACGAGCACATCGCCCGGATCGCCGATCTGGGGCTGCTCCTGGGCACGCCGCCCACGTTGCTCATGATCGACGTCGATCACTTCAAGCAGCTGAACGACTCCCGCGGCCACCCCGCGGGCGACGAGGCGCTTCGCAAGGTGTCCGAGTGCCTCCTCCGGACGTTCTTACGCAAGGAGGACTTCGTGGCGCGCTACGGCGGCGAGGAGTTCGCCATCGTTCTCATGGATGCGTCGCTCGCCGACGCCCGGGCGATGGCGGAGCGGCTGCGCAAGACGGTCCGCTCGATGACGATAGAGCACCGCGGGAATTCGTTTTCCGTCACCGTGAGCATCGGCGTGGCCGCGCTGGTGCCGGGCGAATTGGCGGCGGCGTGGATCGAACGAGCCGACCGCGCGCTCTACGCCGCGAAGCACGAGGGCAGGGATCGCGTCTTGGTTTCGGAGCTCCCGGCCGTCTTCGTCTGAGCTGCGAGCCGGACGGAGTGCGCAAAACACGTCCATCGGGCTCCTCGAGCGACGTTCGTTCCGTCCGCACCGCAAGCTGTGCACACACAGTACACGCGCAGGTGCGAGCGCTGACGGCTACCACGCATTTGATCGCCGTCGTTGTAATGAGCTTCATTGCAACGACGCACCGTCGCCGCGGCGTGAATGCGCCCAGCGTGCTTGCCGGACAGCATGTCCGTGCGGTGCAACTGGCGAAGGAGCGTCGTGCTGAGTTATCCTGTATTCGCTGTCCCGGCGAATTCGCACGAAGCGAAGACCACGTGCGAAACGGGCCGAGGAACGGGAGACCTGTATGAACCGCATCGCAACACGCACGTTCGTTCTGCTCGTGTCCGGCTTGTGCGCGCTCGGGACCGCGTCGGCGTGCGCGTCGGAGGACACGACCACCACGCCGTTCCACGCCGTGGATGCCGGTCACCTGAAGCCGGACGCCGCGCACGCGTGCAACCTGGCGTACTGCCCGCAGCCGACGAGCGGCAAGGCTTGCTGCCTCGGGACCGCTTGCGGCGTCGACCCGGGCACCGGCTGCGTGCCGTTCAACAAGAAGGACGGCGGCTGAGCTAAAGCTCGCTTGCTTTGAGCCCGCACCCATCTGGCTGCTCTCGGTGCTCAGCCTACTTTCGTAGGCTTCCGCGCTTCACCCAGCCATCTGGGCACGGGGTCTGCGCAATCGGGCTTTGGGGTTCGTTGCGCGGACGCGCTACGGGGGCGCGTCCGCGATCACGAACGCCTTGGAGACGGTCACCGGATTCCCCGTGAACGGCGCGACGTGGATGCCGCGGAATTGCGCTGCGACGCAGTCGCCCACCGGCGTCCCCGACAGCTTGCCCTGGATCGTGACGTTCTGCGGCGTTCCGTTGGTGGCAAGGGTCACGAGCGCGCGCCCCGGTCCCGATTCGCTGCCGGCCTTGCGGCAAGTCCCGACGAGCTGAGCGACGTGCGTGAGCTGTGCTTGCGCCGTCGCCTTGTCGAAGTCGCTCTCCGATGCCGCGGGCGCTTGCGTGTCGCCGCCCTTGTCGTCGAGGCTGACCTGATTGGCGATGGCGGCGACGCGATCCTTGTCCTTCTCTTCCGTCAGCGTCACTTTTGCAGCGGGCGTGTTCTGTTCGGCGCGCATCGCTTCCATATCGTGGACCATCCGCTCCACGGTGGCGGCTTTGCCCGCCGGCAAAGAGCCCGCGGCGCGAGGGCGCGCCAGGGCCGTCGGCTGGTCCGGCGGCAGCGTATCCAGGCTCTGTCCTTCGGCTAGTTTCGTCGGTTCGGACGGCGCTTCGCTCGGCGCCGGCGCCGCGGCGGGCGTCGCGCTCGGCGGCGGGCCGGCGCGGCCGAGCTCGTGCGCTTCCTGGTGCGCGCCGCCGAGGCGCATCACGAGGACCGCGGCGCCCGCGATCACGACGCCGAGGACGGCGCCCATGAGCAAGAAGCGGTTCGATTTCTGCGGGGGCGGGGAGGGCTGGCTCAGCGTCTGCACGCCGCTCGAGCCGTCGCCGGGTAAGAACGCCGCGCCGAGATCGCGCGACGCTTGCGACTGCGAGTAGCTCGGATTGCTCGGCGGATCGCTCTGCGAGACGCTCACGCTGACGACTTCTTCGTCGCCGACGACGGTGTCTTCGGATACGAGCGTCGTCGCCACGTACGCCGCGCCCTCGAGCGACTTGATCGCGGCTCGAATCTGTTGCCTGCGCTGATCGATGCGAGAGCCGAGCACGCGCTTCAAGAGGCCCTTCACGCCGGCCGCAGGCACCAAGATGCGCTCTTCGACCAGGTAGCTCTCGAGCGCGTCGCGGAACTCCTCCGCGGTCTGGAAGCGTCGCTCGATGTCGCGATCGAGCGCGCGCATCACGATGGATTCGAGCTGGTCGGGGTATCGCGAGATGACCTGCGACGGGCGGGGGATCTTTCCCCAGGTGACGAGCTCGAGCGTGTGCCGATCGTCGCGGCCGCGGAAGAGGCGGTACCCGGTCGTCAGCTCGAAGAGCACGATGCCGAGCGAGAAGACGTCGCTCCTTCTGTCGAGCGGCTTCGCCTGCGCCTGCTCGGGCGACATGTAGCCGAATTTGCCGCGGATCTTGATCTCGTCCTCGGTGTTGATGTGGTTCATCGCACCGGCGACGCCGAAGTCGACGAGCTTCACCGCGCCGTCGAGGCCGATCAAGATGTTGTGCGGCGACACGTCGCAGTGGACGATTTCCCGAAGCTGGCCGTCCCAGCCGCGGAGCTCGTGCGCGGCGTGGAGCCCGGCGGCGGTGTCGGCGATGAGACGCACCGCGACTTCGGGAGGGATCGGCCTCCGCTTGTTCGCTTCGGCGATGAGCGTGTGCAGGGAGTCCCCCTCCACCCACTCCATCGCCATGTAGAGGATGCCTTCTTCCTCGCCGACGTCGTACACCTTGACGACGTTCGGGTGATCGATGCTGCCGACGATCTGCCCCTCGTCGAGGAACATGGAGCGAAACTCGGTGTTCGAAGCGAGCTCCGGCAGCATCGCCTTGATGGCGACGAGCTGTTCGGGACCGTCCGGGCTCGGCCGCCCGCGCGCGACCCACACGCTCGCCATGCCGCCGCGACCGATCCGTACGAGCAGCTCGTAATTTCCGAGCGTGGAGCCGCGCTCTAACTCGAAGCTCATGTTAGTCGTCCGTCCGGCCCGTGTGCTCCGCCGAGAACCCGAGCGCGAGAGGGAACTCCCACGTAGCTTAGCGTTTGGAATCGCCTTGTTCGCATGAAATGAGGTCTACGCGTCGCGTCACGAGCGGCGGGGCAAACGGTCCTTCTACCGGCCTCGAAAACCGCCTAAAGCAGCGACCCATGAAACCGGGGCTGCCCATCGATCCCACGGACATCCTGGCCCTCGTGCTGATGGGTATGTTCGCCATGCGGCGAATCAACATACGCGGTACCGATGCGCGCGCCTTCCCCAGCGTTCCGAGCGCCGCGTTCGAGCTGTGGCAGACCCGCGCGGACCGCGCCAAGGGCATCGCGATTCACGCCTGCTTCGCAAAGTTCGTCCTGAACTCCATCTGGTTCTTCGTATTCGGTCGCCGCGTCATCCTGCCGGTGCTCGCCACGGGTGGGTGGATCCTCTTCCTCGGGTGGGTCGCGGCGATGATGTATGCATGGTGGCGCGCGTCGTCCGCTCAGAGTTTGGCGGAGGCGCTGGGCATCGTTCCCGGCACCCGCTTCGCCGGCGGCGGTCCCGAGGCGCGCGACGCCGTTGCTACGGAGCTGGCCGCGCCCGAGCCGGAGGAGGCGTCGTCTCGCTGATCGGCGGGCGCTTCGCGAGGCAGGTCGCGATCCCTTTCACTATCTCCGGGGGCGCGCCGTTCGGCAGCTGGGGCGATCCCATCACGTTCAAGAGAAAGCGATCCAGCGGGAGCCAGACGAACAACGCGCGACCCTTGATGCTGTCGAAGGGCGCGCCACCGCCGCGCCCGCCGTACCACGCGCGAGAGTCGCGGCTGTTGTTGCGGTTGTCGCCGAAGACCCAGACCTCGCCCGGTTCTACGAAGAAGGGCCCCTCGTGCCGATCGAAATGTCCGGCTTCGTAGAAGGTCAGGTAAGCGCGTTCGCCCAGGTACTCGACGTAGAGCTCGCCCGTGTCCGTGGGGCCGTCCTTCTGTTCGGAGAAGGTGTACGTGCCCACGAGACAGCTCGGCACGCGCCAGCCGTTGATGATGGGATGTCCGCCGTCGGCCTCGAGCACGTCGCCGGGCAGCGCGATGACGCGCTTGATGTAGTCCTCGCGCTCGTCGGTCGGGCCGTGATCGGGGTTCTCGAAGACGATGATGTCGCCGCGGGCGGGCGGCATGTGCGACAGGATGCGCGTCGAGGTGAACGGCACCACCGGACCGTAGATGAACTTGTTGACGAAGATGTGATCGCCGATCTGCAGCGTCGGCAGCATCGACCCGCTCGGGATCTTGAACGCTTCGACGACCACGGCGCGCAGGAGCACCGCGACGAGCACCGCGAAGCCGATGGATTCGACGTACTCGCGCAGCTCGCTCTTGCGCCACGGATCGACGGCGCTCGAACGCCGGACGAGGCGCTCGTGAGCGCCGTGAAACGCCTCTTCGTCGAAAGGATCGGAGCGCATGGCGCGGCGTAGATCGAGGACCGTCGCCTCGAGCTCGTCGCGCGTGGTGCGCGGCACCTTCCGCTCGACGGCCTTCGCCCGGTGCACGAGGATGCGGTCGATCTCGTCGGCGAGCTGCGCGGCCGCTTCGTAGTCGTCGCGGACCTCGGGCGGCAAGCCGATCCGGCCCGCGACGCCGAGTCGGTCGGCGAACGGCAATTGATGCCGCACGGACCAGAGCGCCATCTCGAACAGAGTGAAGAGCACGATCCCCGCGGGGACCTCCTGGTCTCTCACGAACGAGCGAATGACGCTGAAGAGATCCGTCGCGCCGAGATCCGGCGGCGCCCGCAGCAGCTTGACGGTGATGATCGCCAGCAGGAAGGGAGCCGCGAAGAACCAAGCTCCCAAAAAGAGCGTTCGGATGAGCTTGGGATTCTCTGACACGATGGACGGTGCGGGTCCGAGGACGGCGGCCACTCTTACTAGGGGCGGGCCTACCGGGCAACCGTGGGGAGACCGGTTCGGTTCCGCGAGCAGTTACGGGCGGTCGCCGACCTCCACCACGTAGTCGACGCGGGCCGCTCGGTCGTCGCCCTGGACGGCGGGCGGCGCTGCCTGGCCGAGGGCCGAGCTGTTGTCGAGCAACAGATAATAAGTGCCCTTCGGCACTGGGACGACCTGCTTCCAGGGTGAGCCCGAAACCACGGTGCCACCGAAGAGCGGCGGCGCGGTGAGGGTCGTCGGGCCCGGGGTGTGGGCGAGGCGATCCACTACTTTGTCGCCTTCGTCCTTGCCGATGACGAAGACGTCGACCGCCGGCGCGCCGTCCGCCTGCATCGTCAAATACAGCGCTTGATTGTCGTTTGGTACGACAAGGCCCCCGACCACGTCTTGCTGGTTCGAGTGGACCTCGGTGCTGTCGTCGTCGAGGGTGACCTTGTCTTCGCTCTGGACGATGAACGGCCGGAACGGCCGGCTGCCGACCGGGACGACGCCCATGCCGAAGTCCGTTTCGCCGTTCGAGCTGTAACGGATGACGGTGAAGCCGCGCTTGAGCTGGCCATCCACGATGTCGCGCCCGAGCTGATCCGGGTTCACGCTGGTGACCGCGATGCCCGTCTGCGCGAGCGCCGATTCGACGAGCAGCGTCTGAAACGACGCGGAGGCGACGTTGCGCGGCCGGAAGTAGACGTAGAGGGCGCCGTTCTGAAGCTGGAAATCAGGGTCGTACTCGACCAGGCCGGAGCTCTGGAAGGCGAGGCGGCCCGTGAGATTCGTCCAGCCGTAACCCGTCCCGGCGTACTGCACAATGAACGACTCCCGGCTCTCGTCGTCGATGATCTGCGAGTTGCAACCCGTCGCGAAGAAGCGTCCGAGGACCGGCTCGCCGTCGCGGAGCTTCAGCGGCGCGCCGCGATCGCGCATCTCGGCGCAGAATTGATCGAGGCCGAACTTCAACAGATCGAAACGGAGCGATTTGTTCGCCGGGTCGTTGATCACGCCCGGCCCGAGCAGGCTGATCGCGCGGACGCCCATGCTGTCCCGGCTGGGGCAGCCGACGGCTCCGAACAGGGCGAGCATCGCCGCGAGCGCGGCAGAGAGCCGGGGCGACGTGATCGACGGAGGCGTGCCGATGAAACGAACGCGCATCGCGCGGCAGCGTATCACCCTCTCGTAACTCCAGGGAGAAAGCCCTAGGGAGAAAGCGCGTTCGGAGTTGACACTAGGCGTGTCGGGGACGATCGTTGTCCCCTATCGTAGTCCGAGCGAACCCATGAACTCGATCGCGGTCATCGGCGCCGGCGCGTGGGGGACCGCGCTGGGCAAGGTGCTGGGCGACAAAGGATACGCCGTGCGGCTGTGGGCGCGGCGGGCCGACCACGCGAGCGCCATGGCGCGCGACGGCGAGAACACGCGCTATCTCCCGGGCGTTCGGTTGCCGAGCACGCTCGTTCCGACGCATTCGCTCGAGCAGGCGCTGGAAGGGGCGAACCTGGTCGTCCTCGTCGTTCCGTCGCACGCGCTCCGCAGCACCGTGGTCGACGCGAAGCCTTACCTGCCGCCCGGCGCGGCGCTGGTGAACGCCACCAAGGGCATCGAGAACGACACGCTGATGATCATGGGCGAGGTGGTGTCCGACGTGCTCGGCCCGGAAACGGATCGGCGCTTCACGGTGCTCTCCGGTCCGAGCTTCGCGCGCGAGGTCGCCGCCCACGTTCCGACAAATGTCGTGGTCGCGTCGCACGACGCGGCGCTGGCCATGGAGGTGCAGCGCGTCTTCGCGACGGATTGGCTCCGTGTGTACTCGAGCGACGACCCCATCGGCGTGGAGGTGGGCGGCGCGCTGAAGAACGTCATCGCCATCGCCGCCGGCGCTTGCGACGGCCTCGGGTTCGGCCACAACACGCGCGCGGCGCTGGTCACCCGCGGGCTCGCCGAGGTCGTGCGTATCGCCGTGGCGAAGGGCGGCAACGTGCTCACGCTGGCGGGGCTCGCGGGGCTCGGCGACCTGGTGCTCACCTGCACGGGCGAGCTCTCGCGCAATCGCACCGTGGGCTTCGAGCTCGGCCGCGGCAAGAAGCTCGCCGACGTGCTAGCCGCGCTCGGCCACGTCGCCGAAGGGGTGCGCACCGCGAAGAGCGTGCACGATCTCGCGCGTCGTCTGGACGTCGATCTCCCCATCTGCAACGAGGTCTATCGCGTGCTCTACGAGGGCAAGTCGCCGCAGCGCGCCGTGGAAGACGTCCTCACGCGGCCGCTCAAGAGAGAGTGGTAGCCCCGGCCAACGCGACGGAGGTCCAGAAAAGTGCTGCTCTAGCCGTTCACACGGAGCCGAGCGAAGCGAGTGGCGGGCCCGGAGGGACGGAAGGGCCCGCTCGCGCGTGGGCGCACTGGATTGCGACTTTCCGCGCGGGACACTAGTCTGGGACGTTCCCATGGCGATGCTGCGCTATTTCCCCCGCGAAGGATCGCCGGTTTTATTCGCCATTCACAAGCCGGTGATGACGATCGGCAGGGCGCTCGGCAACGACGTCTCCATCCCGGACCGGAGCGTGAAGGAGCACCACGCGCAGATCGTCTTCAACGGGCGCGACTTTCAGCTGGAAGAGCTCGACCGGGAAGCGGACATCGCCATCAACGGCAAGAAAAAGCGGCGCGCGCGGCTGGTCGACGGGGATCGCCTGAGCTTCGGCAGCGCGCAGCTCGGCTTCAGCATGTACAGCGAGCTGCCGGCGGCTGCCGCGCCGGCCGGGGAACGCGAGGCCCCGAACGAGCTCGCCGGCCTTCGTAAGCTGTTCCAGTTCAGCGAGCGGCTCATGAGCACGCCGTCCGTCGACGAGCTGCTCGAAGCGCTCCTCGACGACGTCATCGAGATCACGGGGGCGTCCCGCGGGATGGTGCTGCTCGTGGACGCGGCGGAGGGCGAGGGCGCCACGCCCAGGGTGCGCGCGTCGCGCAACGTCAAGCGCGAGAGCATGGACGACCCGAGCGGCAGCATCAGCGACAGCATCGTCCGGCACGTCATCGAGACGAAGCGGCCGATCATCGTCAGCGACGCGCTCAACGACACGACGTTCGGCAAGAGCGAGAGCGTGCTCGCGCTGAAGCTCTCCAGCGTCATGTGCGCCCCGCTCATGAGCCAGCGGGAGGTCGTCGGCGCGCTCTACCTGGGCAACGACGAGGTGAAGCACCTGTTCGACAGGACGCAGCTCGACCTGCTGGTCATCTTCGCCGGTCAAGCGTCGCTCATCCTGCAGAACGCGGTGCTCCTCAGCGCCTTGCGCGCCGACAAGGAGAAGCTCGCCGCCGAGCTGTCCGACAAGCGCTTCGGGGAGATCATCGGGGCCTGTCCTTCGATGATGGAGGTGTTCCGCAAGCTGCAGAAGGTCGCGGCGACGGACATCAGCGTGCTCATCACCGGCGAGACGGGCACCGGCAAGGAGCTCATCGCGCGGGAGATCCACCGGCGCAGCAACCGCGCCGAAGGGCCCTTCGTGAGCGTGAACTGCGGCGCCATCCCGGAGAACCTCATCGAGAGCGAGATGTTCGGGCACGTGAAGGGCGCGTTCACCGGCGCCATCGCCAGCCGCCCGGGCAAGTTCCAGCAAGCCGCCAGCGGGACGCTGTTTCTCGACGAGGTCGGCGAGCTCACCCCGGCGCTGCAAGTGAAGCTCCTGCGCGCCATTCAGGAACGCGTCGTGTACCGGGTGGGCGACAGCAAGCCCGAGCGGTGCGACATCCGCATCGTCGCCGCCACGAACCGGAACCTCGAGGCGATGATCAAGACGGGCGAGTTCCGGGAAGATCTCTACTACCGCCTGAACGTGGTGAACCTGTGGCTTCCGCCGCTCCGCGAACGCGGCGAGGACACGTTCATCATCGCCAAGGCGCTGCTCTCCAAGTACGCCGACGAGCTCGGCAGCCCCGTGCGCGGCTTCTCGCCCGCAGCGCTCGCCGCGATCCGCAAGTACGATTGGCCCGGCAACATCCGGCAGCTCGAAAACCGCATCAAGAAGGCCCTGGTCCTCTGCGACAAGACCCTGCTCGGCCCGGAAGATCTCGACCTCGGGCTCGAAGCGCACGCGCCCATCGTGCCGCTCGAGAAGGCGAAAGAGGACTTTCAGCGCAAGTACGTGCTGGAAGTGCTCGAACGCAACAACGGCAACCGCACCCAGACGGCGCGCGACCTCGGCGTCGATCCGCGCACCATCTTCCGCTACCTCGAGCGCGAGCAGAACCCGGTCCCGACCGGCAGCCCCGTGAGCGGCACCGTAGATCCGGAATAAGGGGGCGGAGCTTCCGCCAGTCCACCAATGGACGAGCGGTCACGCCGGAGGGGCATAAATGCTCTTGCAGCCTAGGACGATGCTCACCTTGGGCGCCATCCCGGCGACGGCCGGGTCGACGCCGCCGTCGGCGGTGGGCGCCTGGATCTGGGAGCAGGCGTTCGGGCACAAGAGCACCTGGGTCGGCGCGTCGTCGTTGTCGTAATACCAGCCGAGGGCGTTCGTGGTCGCGCATTGGTCGAGCGAGTCCACACGGTACACCGACTCCTTCACGCCCTGGTTGCTCGTGAAATCGACGTTGACCTTGTCCTTGTCGAACACGACGTGCGGACCGTTCGTCATGTTCACGTTCATCGGGATCTGGAACTGGCACGGGAGCTTGCTCGTCATGACCTCGGTCTTCGTCGTGGTCATGGTGATGCTCTTGCGGATCATGTTGAGCTCGTCGGTGAGCTGCTGCTGCGGGTCCTGCGTGACGTCGACGACGAGCGCCTTGCCGGTGCCGCCGGCCATCGCGACGGTGTCGAGATCGCTCACGCTCGGCGGATCCGGATCGATGAAACAGGTCGTGCCGGAGCTGGTGACGCCGATCACGAACGTCTGCACGCCCATGCCGTTGTCGTAAGCCATGGCCGCCGTGTCGGCGACGTCTTGAACGCTGCCGCAGCTGTTCGGCTCGCCGTCGGTGACGAGCACCACGGCGACGACCTCGTTCGGGTGGCTCATCTTCCAGGAGAGCGCGTGGTCGACCGCGCCTTGCAGAGCGGCCTTCGTCGGCGTGTTCGTGCTCGGCTTGTGCGCGTCGAGCGAATCGACGATGGCCGTCGCGTTCTGGGGGAGCGGACCTATCTCGACGTCCGGCTTTTCGTAGTTGGCGGCGTCGCACTGGGCGTTAGGGTCCTGCCCGAACATCGTCGGGATCCCGAAGTAGCCGATGCCGACGTTGAACGGCGGATCCGCGGGGACGGATTGCACCCACGCGCTGAGCGGCTCCTTCACGGCGTCCCATCGATCCGCCGCCGTCGTCGCGCCCATGCCGCCCATCCCTCCGGCCCCGCCGGTGCCCGACGAGATCGCGCAGGACATGGAGAGAGACTGATCCCACATGAGATAAAGGTCGATCGGCTCCGGCGTCTCGTGCGTGATCGTCGTGGTCTTGGTCGCCTGCTGGGCGGTGAACGGCAGCTCGCCGCACGAGCCGTCGGGGCCGTTGCCCATGTCCATCGGACGGGTGGAGACGCCGACGATCGTGCCGGGGGGCGGCGTGCTGCCGGATCCCGGTTGCGAGATGAACGCTCCGGCGCCACCGCCGCCCATCGCGATCGCGCCGCCTTGCGCGGCGGCGATCGCCGCGCCGCCGGAAGAGAAATACCCGATCGAATTGCCCGCTCCGGTGCTCGCCGAGCACGCGGGGAGCTCCCACGCCGCCACGACGAGCGCCGTGGCTGCGCACAGCCATGAAACCTTGGTCATTCGCTACTGCTCCTCGGACCGCGCGCGAACGCACGAGTCCGTCGCCTCGTGTCGACGATGTTAGCGCAACGCGAATGCTTCTCCGAGTGACCGCGAACGGACGCACGTCGCATGACCGCCCGGACCACACACACGACGGAATGTTCTTCGATCAGAACTTGGTTGGCTGCAGTTTGGGATGCGAAGAGCGTGCATTTCGTCCAACGCGCTCACGCTTTGATCGCTCACCATCACGCTGGTGCAGTCGTGCGGATTGAACAGGAAGACGGAAGGTGAGAAGGGATTTGGGAATCTTCCGAACATCCGTCTTCCTGTGAAAAATGTTCGGACGACGCGCGCTCGTCAAATGCGCTCACACACTGATCGCGCCCTTACGAAATTCGCTCCCGGCGATCTTCACGTTGACGCAAGAAGGCCGATCCGACGCGAACGCCGCGTCGAGGGCGGGACCGAGATCGGCGATGCGCTCCACCCAGAAGCCGCGTCCGCCGACGGCTTCGACGACCTGGTCGTAGCGCGTGTGCGCGAGCGCGGTCGCCACCGCCCGGTCTTCGCCGTACATCATGACCTGCCCGCGGCGGATCTGAGTCCATCCCGCGTCGTTGCCGATCACGGCGACCACGGGGATCCCTTGGCGCGCCATCGCTTCGAACTCCATGGCGTGCAGGCCGAAGGAGCCGTCTCCATAGACGATGACGGTGCGAGCGTCGGGGCGTGCCAGCTGCGCGGCCATCGCGTACCCCGGACCGATGCCCAGCGTGCCGAAGGGGCCCGGATCCATCCACAGCTGTGGCCACTCGAGCGGTATCACGTAGGCCGCCGTCGCCACGAAGTCGCCGCCGTCGCCGACGACCACGTCGCGCGGGCCGAGTCGCTTGCCGAGCTCGTGGCACACGCGGAGCGGGTTCGGCGGATCGGCGTCGCTCTCGATCTCGCGCAGCATGTTTCGGCGCTGAGCGTCCTCGGCGGCGCGCAGAGAGCTCAGGAAGGCCGGCGCTTCCTTGCTGCCGATCGCCACCGCGAGCTGATCGAGCACCAGGCCGCTGTCGCCGTGAATCGGAACGTCGACGGTGCGGTTCCTGCCGAGCTCGGCGCCGTCGAGATCGATCTGCACGACCTTCGCCGCCGGATTCCACGTCGGCGCGCGCCCGTAGTCGACGCGGAAGTCGAACGGCGTGCCGAAGACGAAGATGGCGTCGCTCTCGGCGAGCGCCTTCCGTCGCGAGCGCGCGAAGAGGCACGGGTGCGCGTGCGGCAGAGCGCCGCGCGCCATGCCGTTGAGGAAGAACGGCGCCCGCACCGCATCGGCGAAGCGGCGCAGCGCGTCCGCGTCGCCGCTCCAGCGAAGTTGCGCGCCGACGAGGAAGCACGGCCGCTCCGCTTTGCGCAGCACGTCGGCCGCGCGAAAGATCGCGTCCGTGTTGCCGGCGGGCCGCGCCGGCGGCGACGGCTTCGAAGCAGGGCCGCCCGGTTCCGCGGTGCTCATCAACAAGTCGAGCGGCATTTCCAGATAGACCGGCCCCGGTACGTTGGCCTGCGCGATCCTGAATGCGGCGTCGACGTATTCCTCGATGCGCCCCACCTCCGGCACTTGCACCGACCATTTGGAAATGGGTCGCATCAACGTCACGGAGTCCATGTCTTGCAGAGACCCCATGTCGGTCAGCGCCCGCGGGCCCGCTCCGCCGATACACACCATCGGGACGCCGGCGCGCTGCGCGTTCGCGAGCGCCGTGACGACGTCGGTGATGCCGGGGCCCGCCGTCACGATCGCGACGCCCGGTCTCCCGGTGACGCGCGCGTAGCCGTCGGCGGCGTGCCCGGCGGTCTGCTCGTGCCGCACGTCCACGACCCGGATCTGTTCGTCGATGCAACCGTCGTAGATCGCCTGTACGTGCCCGCCGCACAGGGTAAAGACATGCGTTATCCCCTGCCGGCGCAGAGCGCGGGCAACCAAGCGACCGCCATGGACCATTGGCATTTAGCGACTATAGCCCGGGATAGCTAGGGGGAGGGGTAGGGCTAGTGTGAGGGAAAGGGAAGGGACCACGTGTCGGGTGGCGAGGGAGCGCGACGGAGTCGCGCGACCCACGGGAAAGTCCAGAGCACTCATCAGACCTGTGGCCAGGGACGACGGGCGATCCGGCCCTCACCCAAGTGGGGGCCGGATTGCCCGCCAGTCCACTGATGGATGAGCGCTCAGTGTACCGCGCCCACTAGCCACGCAAAGGCTGGGACGAGCACCTCTTCCGGCGAAGCGCCGCCCTCGGTTACCGAAGGGCGGCCGTCGGTGTGGTGGTCGACGGTGAAGCCGTGGTCCCCGAAGATCATCACCAGCGTGCGCGGCTGCAGGCCTTCGAAGTGGGCGGCGATGCGCTGCCCGACCTCGTCGGCGATGGCTTCGAAGCCGTTCGGATCGTTGCCGTGCGGCTCGGTGAGGCGCGCCGCCACGATGTCGAGCTTCAGGAGCTCGCGGTGGCCGGTCTTCAGACGCCGTACCATCTGCGCCTTGCGTCCTCGGCCGACGATGAGCTCGTCGTTCGTGGCCGTGATCGGCTCGCGCAGGCCCGCCGGGCCGCGCCCGATGAGCTCGATCTGCGTCGCGGTGTTCGTCGGCAGCGCCGCCCACAGCAGGAAGCGCTCCGCGCACGCGGCGCGCTGGCCGACGATGGCGGCGATGCGAGCGTTGACCATCTCGCCCAGGTCGTAACGCAACGAATCCACCAGCAAGAGCTGCGTCGTGCGGGCACCGTGGAGGCGCGCCACGCGCAGCGCCAGGTCCGGGACGTCGACCACCATGGCGGGGCGCTTGTTGCGGACGCGCAGGGCGTCGAAGCCGTCCTTGTAGCTCTTCTCGAAACTCTGCGACCAGTCGTCTGCTGTCTCGCGCAGCGCGGGCATGTCCGCGCCGCGGTCGAGCGCCGCGCGCAGCGGCATGTAGGCCGACGAGAAGAGCCGCTCGACCACCGCCAGCGGCTTCGGTCCCGTCGCGGCGGAGAGCTCGCGCCAGCACGTCTCGAGCTTGCGCTTGGTCTCCGCTTCGACGTCGGTCGCGTTCGGCGCCGTCGTCTCCGGGACGTCGGCGAGCCGGAGCTCGAGACGCGGTCCGATGCTCGCGGCGACGGCCGCGTCGGCGTCTTCCTGGGCGGAAGGCGCGGCTTCGGCGGGTTGACGCCCTTCGGCGCCGAGCGAAGACGTCGCGTTCCCGTCGGCGTCGGGTGCCTTCGCTTCGACGTTCACGTCGACGGTACGTTCGGCGACCGTGGCCCCCGCGGGCGCGTGCGGCTCGGCGTGGTGGTCCGGCGTGGGCGCGTGCGGCTCGGCGTGGTGGTCCGGCGCGGGCGCTCCGGACGCGGCGACCGTCGTTTCGCGTCGAGGCAAGGGCGTGATGCGCGGCACGACGAGGTCCGGCACCGCCAGCGAGGGTCGCTGCGCGACGACGGGCTCCGGCGTGGACAGATCTATGAGCGCGTGTCTCAGCCAGCCCGTGTCGCTGTCTTCGGCGATTTCCTCCGCCATCGCTCGCGCGGTCTCCGCCAAGGTGCTCTCGGCGGTGGTCGGCCTCGGACGCTCTTCGACGCCGTTCGCTTCCTCGGCCGGCGCAGCGGGCTCTTCCGAGGGCGCCTGCGCTTGGGCGGCCTCGGCGGCCGCGTGCGCACGCGCCGCGAGCATGCGGTCGTCGACGGTCAGATCCTGAGAGCTCGGACCGAGCTCGCTCGGATCCGTATCGAACCCGGCGGAGTAGGGCTCGCGCCCAGCAGCCTCGGCCGCGACCGGCTCCGCCTCCTGTTGCTCGTCGGTGCCGGGCTCCGATTCGTCGAGGAGCGATTGCAGGCTGCGCGGCGGGAGGTACACGCCGAGCGACCGGTTCACGGCGTCGAATCCGAGCCGCACCGGGCGTTCGCTCGCGGTGTCCAGCCAGAAACACAGAGTGCGGCTATCGCCGGTGTCGAGCGCGAGATCCGGACCCGCGATGGCTTCGAGCGAAGAGAGCCACAGCGCGATGCCCGAGGTTCCGGAGACGAGCGCTCGGCGGATCTGATCGGCGACGATCTCGTCGCGTGTCGTCGTGGCGAGCTCGCTCGGCGGGGGGGCGCCTCGTGCGTCGAGCGCGCGCTCGATCGCGCCCTCGATCAGCAAGCAGAGCCTTCCTCGCACTGCGGGGCGCGGTGGCATCAGCTCGACCCAGAGCAGGTTCCCCGCGCGCGCCTCGCTCAGGAAAATTGCTCTCGCATCGTTGTTCGCGTTCGGTGCATCGCCGGCCCAATGGTCGCTCGATACGGCTCCAAAGGTCATGCCGGGAAGAACTCGCTTATTTGAGCCCAGCTGGCCCACATTTCAGCGGACCACATCCGCCTACGTTGCACGCGCGGCAGGACGCGGCCGACAAGCGGTTCGAAATCCGCGGGCTTCGGGGCGGCGGCGATTTCGCGCGCTCCCTCCGTTGACGCTTCGATCCGGGAGAAATACGTTGTGTGGAGGCTCCCTCTGCGGAGACGCGTAGTCCGCCAGAATGAATCCCGTACAAGACATTGAACCAGGGAGACGAGCTTCGGCAGATGAGCTAGGCCCGGAATTCTTCACCGGGAAGCCTGAAGCCGAAGCGAGTCACCCACCTAGCGATGCTAGGGGTTCATGCTGGCAGCTCGACTCACGTCTCGTGCGGTAAGGAGCCGCTAACTCCCGGGAATGCCGGTCCTGTCAACACAGGCCGGCGCCCTGCCCGAACTGGGCTTCCGCCCGCGCCGCTCGTCGGGTAGGGTGCGTGCTCCATGGGTGACTCTGCGAAAAGGTTCAGAGTTTCGGGGCTAGCCGCGTTCCGTCGTTCCTTCGGGACGGCGGGCCTCGTCGGCGCTGTCGGGATGGCCGGGCTCGGCTGGGCGAGCGAGGCGCGCGCCGCGCACGTTCGCGGAGCCGTCGTCGGGTATCAGCACCTTCTGAATCCGGTGTGGGAAGAAGCGAAGGACGCCGAGCGCCACCTGTATTCGTTTCGTGAGCCCGTCCCGACTGTTCGCGCCGAGTTTCGCCGCCTCTATCCGCACATCCCGAAGGAGCTGTGCTTGGCGCTGCTCTCCACGGAGCGGACCACGCCGCAGAAGCCGGTGCTCGTCCGGGTCGGCGGCGGCCGCACGGCGCCGGTGACGATCGTCGTCGCTCCGGGGACACAGCTTCAGTTTCAAAATACCGATCCGTTCGCGCACCGTCTGTATGCCGTCGGCAACGGCACGTTCCCGGCTTCGGACACGGTGAAGGGCGGCATCCGGTCCTTCACGGCTCCCGCTTCCGGCAGCGTCGAGATCCGCGACGAAGCCGCGCCGAGCCTTCGGATGTGGGTCATCACCGAACCGAACGTCGCCGCGGTTGCGTACCCGTCGTTGAAAGGGGACTTCGCGCTGTCGGTGGACGCGCCGGGCGATTACCGGCTGCAGGCTTACTTCGCCGGGAAGAAGGTCGGGCCCGAGGTGCCCGTGAAGGTGGGGACCGCAGACATCGACATGTCGAAGGCGCCGCTGAAAGTCGCCGACGAGTCGAAAGCAGAGAAGGCCGAAAAGGCCGCCGACAAGAGCAACTAGCCCCCAATTGGTGACCCGATGCTGCTTTCTCGTTTTTGGTACGTGCTCCTCGGGCTCGTCGTCGGAGCGCTGGTCTTCGTCTTGTACCTCGCCGACAGCATGTACAACCGGCAGGGCGCGAAGGCGATGGCGGAAGGGCTCTCCAACGACAGCCAGTTCGTCTCCTGGTACCTGAAGAACGACGCGCGCGAACGCTCCGCGCATCTCATCAAGTTCGCGATGGACAGCTCCATCCCGAAGGCGCTCGCCGACTCGAGCGCCTCGGAAGCCAAGGTTCCGGAAAAGGCGCGCACCACGGCGCTCGCGGGCCTCAACAAAGTCTCTGCGACCATCCCGAAGGATCAGAGCTTCGACGCCATCTTCCTGGTGGATCAGTACGGCCGCGTCGTCGCCCACACGGGCTACGAGCAGGCGAACGGCATGGACGACTTCGAGCTCGGAGGCTATCCGGTGGTCGCCGACGCGCTCCACGGCTTCATCCGGGACGAGACGCTGGTGCTCGATCGCGTGTACCGCGTCGTCGCGCGCCCCGTCGAATACGATCTCGGCTCGGCGCCGGCCGGCGCCGTCGTGGGCGCGCGCATCATCGACGACCGCTTCGCGCGCGAGCTCTCGGAGAGGACCGGCTCCGCCGTCGCCTTCTATTCCGGCGGCATCCGGATCGCGTCCGGCGCGCCCGAGGGCTTCGATCGAAGCCAGCTCGACATGATCATCACCGACCTGAAGGACGTCGAATCGGACCCCGATTACAAGTCGAAGGGGCGGAGCTCGGTCCGGCAGATCAACGAGTCGCTCGGCGTCGTGTACAGCCGGCTTCCCGGCGAAGCCTGGAGCCTCGGAGCCGGCTACGTCGTCGGTCGCAACGTGCTCAGCGTGCGCACGCCGGTCGGGTTTTTCGGCGCCGCCGACGACAAGGACAAGTCGGGCGTTCCCATCGTCATCGTCATAGCGATCGCGCTGATCGCGATGGGCATCGGCCTCGGCTTGTCGTGGCTCGAGCACACCAAGCCGCTGGCCCAGTTCCGCGACGACGTGCAGAAGCTCGCGAAGGGGCAGTCGGACGCGATGCAGCCCTCCAGGTACCGTGGCGTATACCGGACCATCGCGTCCGACGTGAACGACGGTATCGACGTCGCCGCGGCGAAGACGGGCGGCACCCGCCGCGCCGCGGATCTCACGCAGGTTCTCGGCGATCTCCCCGCCGAGCCGCAGATGAGCGCTTTCAGTTTCCCCGGTGACGATTCCGCTTCGAAACCGAAGCCCGCGCCGCCGCCGGCGCCGGCGGCGATGCCCGCCCCTCCACCGCGTGCCCCGGGTTCCGCGCCGCGTCCCGCCGTCGTCGCGGAAGCGGCCGTCGGCGCGCAGCAAGAGGTCGCCGAAGCGCCGAGACGGCTTCCCGGAAAGCCGCCGAAGGCGCCCGCGGCCACTGGCGCCGCACCCATGGCCGCGGCCGCGGCCGCGCAACAGCCATCCGGCGACCCGCAGAACGCCGAATGGTTGAACGTCTACGAGGAATTCGCCGCCACGAAGCAGCGCTGCGGCGAGTCGCTCGACGGCTTCACCTTCGACAAGTTTCAGAGCACGCTGAAGAAGCACCGCGACGCCATCGTCGAGCGCCACGGAGTGCGACGCGTCAAGTTCAGCGTCTACATCAAAGAGGGCAAAGCCGCCCTGAAAGCCAGCCCGATCAAAGACTGAACCAGGCTCTCGGGGAGTACCCGGTGGCGCGCGTTTCCGTCACGGAAAGTGTCCGCCTCTGGGGGGCGCGGGGGATGGGAGGCATCCCCCGCACGGGCAGAGAATTCAAGGGCGCGAGCGAGCACCGCAGCGGAGCGAGGAGCGCAAGCGAGTGTTCCGCGCTGGATCGCGGGGCCAACAAGAAATGCTAAAGAGTGGCGCATGAGCGAACCGCGCCACCACAAGGTCATCATCATCGGCTCCGGCCCCGCGGGGCTCACGGCGGCGATCTACGCGGCGCGGGCGAACCTCAAGCCGTTCTGCGTCGAGGGCTTCAACGCCGGCGGCCTCATCCCCGGCGGTCAGCTCATGTTCACGAGCGACGTCGAGAACTACCCGGGTTTCCCGGAGAAGGTCTCGGGCCAAGAATTGATGGTGCGCTTTCGCGAACAAGCGGAGCGCCAGGGCACGGAGATCGTCACCGCCGACGTCCAGCGCGTCGATCTCTCGCGCCGCCCCTTCAAGGTGTGGGTGGGCGAAGACGAGAACATCTTGCACCTCGCCGAAACCGTCATCGTCGCCACCGGCGCGAAGGCGAACTACGTCGGGCTCGACAGCGAGGACAAGCTCAAGAACAAGGGCGTCAGCGCCTGCGCCGTCTGCGACGGCGCGCTCTTTCGCAACGAAGACGTCGTCGTCATCGGCGGCGGCGACACCGCGATGGAGGAGGCGACGTACCTCTCCGGCCTCTGCAACAGCGTCACCCTGGTCCATCGCCGGGACGAGTTCCGCGCGTCCAAGTCCATGCAGCACCGTGTCGTGAACAACCCGAAGATCCGCATCCTCTACAGCCACGCGGTCGTCGAGGTGCTCGACCCCGCCCTCGACAAAGTCGTCGGCGTCCGCGTGAAAGACCTGAAGCGTGGCGACGTCCGAACGGTGGACTGCGCCGCCATGTTCGTCGCGATCGGCCACACGCCGATGACCGACCTCGTCAAAGGTCAGCTCGACATCCACGACAACGGCTACATCAAGGTAAAGCCCGGCACGACCCAGACCAGCATCCCCGGCGTGTTCGCCGCCGGCGACGTCGCCGACTGGACCTACCGCCAAGCCGTCACCGCGGCAGGCACCGGCTGCATGGCGGCCCTCGAAGCGGAGCGCTTCTTGGCCGCGCACGAATAGGGCACGGGCTGGCTACGAAATACGGCAAGGCTTACCGCAATTCGACGTCTCGGCGGCCTCGAATCGCTGCGATCCAGCCACGCTCCGGCGGCCTCATCGCATCTCGATGGCTGCACGCCGACACGTCGTCGCAGACGAATGGACCGATTCGCCGACTTCTCCGCGACGAGCTACTCGCGACAAACCAATGATGGTTCGTATACGTACCTTTCCACCCGAACGAGCTCTTGCCCGTTAGCGCTCGAGCGCACCGAGCCGCAGGTGGCCCCGAACGTCACCGTTAGCGCTCGAGCGCACCGAGCCGCAGGTCGCCGCCGGGCGCGGTGGTCCCGCGCGTCTTCCGGCAGCGCTATTCGCGTGCGCCCGACGGAACGGGACGCCCCATGTGCTTCAGGACTTCTTTCAGGTCGTTCCAGACGTCGCGCTTTGCTTCTGGGGTACGTAGCAGATACGCGGGGTGAAACGTGGGCATCACGGCGATGCGTCCGTTGTAGAGGCGCCAGTTTCCACGGAGGCGGGTGATGCCGCCGCTGATGCCGAGCAAGCCTTCCACGGCGGTCGCGCCGAGGGCGACGATGACTTTGGGGTCGACGAGCTCGAGCTGCTGGACGAGGTATGGCCGGCAGGCGGCCATCTCGTCCGGCTCCGGTTTGCGGTTCTTCGGCGGGCGGCACTTGACGATGTTGCAGACGTAGACCTCGTCGCGACCGAAGCCCATCGCGGCGATCATCCGATCCAGGAGCTGACCGGCTTTTCCGACGAAGGGGAAGCCTTGCGCGTCTTCGTCGGCGCCGGGGCCCTCGCCGACGAAGCAAAGGCCGCTCGAGCCGATGCCGCGCGCGAAGACGGTCTGCGTGCGATCGCGGTGCAGGCCGCAGCGCGTGCAACCGGCGACTTCCTGCGCCAGAGCGACGAGGCGTTCGTCGCCGGCAGCGATGGGCAGCGATGTCTTCGCCGGGCTCGGGCGCACGCTCTCCGCGGGCGACGAGGCCGGATTTCCGGCGTTCGCGCTGCGCGCGGGTGGCGCGACCTCCGTCGCGGGCGGGGCGCCGCGCGCCGCCGCGCCGGTCGCTTCCGGGACGCGCTTCGACGGTTCGAGTCCGGCGGCGCCGGAGAGCGCGCAGAGCTCGGCGTGCGCGCGCAGCGCCGTCGTCAAGGTCCGGAGCTCGTCGAGCGGGTCGGGCTCGGTCATCGCCGTTTCGTCTAGCACGTCATTCAGCGCGCGTAGAGCGCGTCGATCTCGGCTTCGTAGCGGGGCCGGATCACGTCGCGACGCAGCTTGCCGAGCTCGGTGAGCTCTCCGGTGTTCCTCGAGAACTGGGTCGGCAGCACGGTGAAGCGCTTGATCGTCTCGTAGCTCGCGAGGCGCCGATTGACGCTCTCCACGTCGAGCTCGACGAGGGCGACGAGCTCCGGATCCTTCGCCAGGCTCGCGAGGTCGCTCGGCCGCCCGCGCTCGACGGCCCAGCGACGGCAGACCGCTTCGTCGAGCGTCAGCAAGGCGACGAGGTAGGGGCGTCCGTCTCCGATCACGACGGCGTGCGCGAGCCACGGCGACTCGAGCAGCGCGCTCTCGATGTTCTGCGGTGAGGCGTTGGACCCGCCGGCGGTGACGATCACGTCCTTCTTGCGATCTTGTATCGCGAGGAAACCGTCGTCGTCGATTTTGCCGATGTCGCCGGTGTGCAGCCAGCCGTCTTCGTCGACGGCGGCCGAGGTCGCCGAGCCGTCGCCGCGATAGCCCTGCATCATCGACGGGCCGCGGAGGAGCACCTCGCCGTCGCCGTGGAGCTTCGCTTCGTAGCCGGGCAGCGGCTGGCCGACGGTGCCGAACCGGAACCGACCAGGCCGGTTGACGTGCGACGCGCCGCCGAGCTCGGTCAGGCCGTAGCCCTCGAGCACGGTGACGCCGCACGCGAGCAGCCATTCGGCGAGCTCCGGCGGGAGCGGCGCGGCGCCGCTGATCACGAACCGCAAGCGCCGGCCGAAGGCGTTGCGCACGCGCGCGAGCACGAGCTTGTCGGCGTACCGCGCCTGCGCGGCGAGGAGCGGCTTCGGCACGAGCCCGCGGGCGCGGCGGCTCGCTTTCCGCTTGCCGACGTCGACGGCCCACGCCCATAGGGCCGCTTTCAGCGGACCCTCGGCGCGGGCCGCGTCGTTCGCCACGGCGTAGACCTTCTCCAGGAAGCGCGGGACCGTCGCGAAGAAGGTGGGCTCCACCTCGGCGAGATCTCGCGTGAGTCGATTCGGGCCGTCGCCGTACGCGAGGCGCGAGCCGGACGCCACGTGCACGAGCACGAGCACCTTCGCGAAGATGTGCGCGAGCGGCAAGACGAGCAGCTGCTCGTCGTCGCGCCCGATCGTGAACACCCGGAGCAGCGCCTTCGTCTGCGACAGGAGCGCCCGGTGAGTGAGGATCACGCCGCGGGGCGGTCCGGTGGTCCCCGACGTGTACACCAGCGTCGCGACGTCCGCGGGCGACGCGCTCCTGCGGCGTTCGTCGAAGGACGCGCTCCCCGTGTGCGCGCGTCCACCGCGGAGCAAATCGGCGTATGAAGAGACGGGTATGCAGTGTTCGCCGGGGGCTCCGTCGAGAGAATCGGACGCGCGCGGGTCGATCACGACGATTTCCCGCATCGAAGGCACGGCGCCGAGCGCGGCGTGCACCCGGGCGAGCTCGGTCACCCCCTCGACGACCGCGAGCACCGCGGAGGCGTCGGCGAGGACGTGCGCGATCCGGCCTTCGGTGGCGGTCGGGTAGAGGGGGACGGTGACGGCGCCGATCGACGTCACGGCGAAGTCCACCACCGTCCATTCTTCCCGCGTGTTCGCCATCAGGGCGACCGCGTCGCCGCGCCGCACGCCGCGGTCGAGCAGGGCGCTCGCGACGGCGCGCGCGGCGTCGAACAGCTCGCCCCAGGTCGACCATCTCCACGCGCCGCCGCGGCGACTGCGCGCCGCGACGCGATCCGGGTGCGTCCGCGCTTGCGCCTCCAGCAGCCCGAAGACGTCGAGGGCTTCGGCTGGTGGCGCGCCGGTCACAGCGCGTACTGATAACCGATCGACGGCTCGAGCACGAAGCCCGTCGCGGGCACCATCAGCATGAAGTTCAGGTTCAGCACGAGTCCGTGGTTGACGCCGAACGCGTACATCGCGCCGCCGCTGGCGGCGACGAAGGCCTGGCCGAGCCTTCGGTAAGCATCGAGCTGAGGAGTCTGCTGCCCCGCGGGCAGCTTGGAGTCGAAGATCCTCACCGAGAGCTTGGCGTCCACCTGCGCGACGCCGCCGCCGAGTCCGACGAACGGCCGAAGGCCTCGGCGCGACGCGACGTCACTGCCGAACCAGTATTTGCCGCGCACCTCGAGGTGTAACGGCAAGAACGCGGGCCCCGTCTTCCCCTTCGGTCCGCCGTTGAACGCGAAACCGACGATCCCTTCGGCGCCGATGTTCTGGGTGAAGAGGCGCTCGTACGAACCGAGGACGCGGATCGTCCCGAGCTGGAGGCCGCTGTTCAAGCTGCCGCCGTTGCCCTTCTGCGGCGTGCCCCCGTACGGCGTGCCGCCGGCGTAGAAGCAGCTGTAGTCGTTGCTCGCGCAGACGTCGGAGCCGCCGAGCCAGGCAAAATCGGCCGCGATGTGAAGGCCGATGAGGTTCTTCTTGAACTTGCCGGGCTTGGCCGCCTCTTCGCCGCCCTCGTCCGAAACGTCGCACGTGCCGCTCTTGCACACGGCGTCCACGGGGCAATCGCTGTTCGAATCGCACTTCGGCGCGTTCTCGCAGGTTCGACCGTTGTCACCCTGCTGGCAGAGGAGCCCGACGTCGCACTCCTGCGAGGCGTTGCAGGGTGAGCCCCATCCCTTGCCGCCGCGAGCCTTCGGTCCGCCGCCGGTCGGACATGCCGGCGTTCCCACCATTTCTTCCGGGCACTCGCTGGCCGACATGCACTTCGCCGGCGCCGGCTGTCCGGGGTACGACGGCGGCTCTTCGTCCGTCTTGGAGACGATCTTGATCTCGGCGGGCTGCTTCTTCGAGCCGAAGCTGTCGAGCTCTTCGCCGTCCTTGTCCTTCGCTTGCACGTAGAAGCGGAGCTTTCCGGTCGTACCGGTGTCGGAGCACGGGATCGCGCCCTGCCAGTACTCGCCCTTCTTCGTCATCGTGACGGTGGCCCACTCGCCGGCGCCGAACGCCTTGTAGCGGAGGGACACCTTCGCCGCCGGTTCGTCGGTCGTGCACGCAACCGGGATCGGCCGCTGCATCTCGACTTCTTTGACGCTCGGCGTGCATTCCATGTTGCCGGGCACTTCGCCGCCGCCGCCCCCCGACTTCGGCGCGGGAGCCTCGGCAGGGGCCGCAGCGCCGCCGCCGGCGGAGCCGCCCGCGCCGTCGAACGCCTGCTTCACCGCGGGTGTGGAGAGCGCGTCGTCGAGCTTCACGTTCGGATCGAGCGCCAGGGCCTGCGCGAACGCTTCCTTCGTACCGGGCATGTCCTGGCGGCCGCTGCCGCGCACGATGCCGACGTACATCCACGCGCGCGCCTTCACCTGAGGGCTGCAGCGGTCCTCGCACGCCTCGAGCACGCCTTTCAGCAGCGCCTCGGCTTTGTCGAACTCGGTGGCGAGGTAGTACTTGTTGATCGCCTCGTCGATCTTCTGCGTTGCCGCGGCATCGCGCGGCGCGGCGTGGACGCGCCCTGCGGCGAACAACAGAAGCGCGCTGACGAGCAGACAAAAAGCAGATCGACGGTGCACGTGAGTCCTCCGGTACAAACACAAACTTTCGTTGTCAGCAGAGCCGCGCTCGGCTCGTACTTCTCGCCCGCCGCGTCAATTGCTCGTTGGCGGGCATCCTTCCTTCACGCCTTCGGTGCGCACGAATTGAACACGCCGATTCAGTGCGCGATTGCGCTCGGAGTCGTTGGGCACCAGCGGACGGTCGAAGCCGTAGCCGTGCGACGAGAGCCGAGTCGAATCGATGCCGTGTGAAGTCAGATACTGTCTGACGGACGCCGAGCGCTGATCGCTCAGCCGCTTGTTGTAGACGGCGCCGCCGACGTTGTCGGTGTGTCCCTGGACCTCGATGCGGATGTCCGGGTTCTTTCGCAGGGCATCCACGACCGCGTCGAGGACGGGGAAGCTCTCCGGGCGGATCTTCGCCTTGTTGAACTCGAAGTGGATCTGCTGGGTGATCTTCACTTCACAATCGGTGACGACGACGAGCTGGTTCGTCGGGCAGCCGAGCGGCTCCTCGGTCGTCGAGCCCGCTTCGTTCGGGCATTGATCCTTCACGTCGGGGACCTGGTCCTTGTCGTTGTCGAGATCCGGACAACCATCTTCGTCTTGGTAGCCGTCCGGATCTTCGGCGTCGTTCGGGCACTTGTCCGCGGTGTCCGGGATCCCGTCGAGGTCGTTGTCGAGATCCGGGCATCCGTCTTCGTCGAGGTACTTGTCGGCGTCCTCCGCCTCGAGCACGCACTGGTCGGCGGAATCCGGGATGCCGTCGCCGTCGGTGTCCGGGTCGTCGGGGCAGCCGTCGTCGTCCTTGTAGCCGTTGAAGTTCTCCGGCTCGTCCGGGCAGTTGTCGTTCGGATCGGGATAACCGTCGCCGTCGCGATCTCCCGGTTCCACGAATTGCCGGGTCGCGCAGTACTGCGGCGGCGAGAGGAACGTCGCCGCGTTCGCGTTGGGCTCGGCGATCGCGACGTGCTGCTTCGCGCGGACGAGCGACCCTTGCGCGAGCTCTATCTTCGCGAACTCCAGGTTGCTCTTGGCGATCGCGAGCTCGCGCGGCGCGCAGTGTATGGCGCCGTTGCGCTCCGCTTGTTCGGCGATCTTCTCGAGCCCCTCGATCTTCCCCTGGAGCTTGGGCGCTTCGGCGCAGCCGTGCCCGAGCACCGACAGCGTCGAAACGACGACGAACAACCGCGACGTGCGCATCACCGGCCCGCCCCCCGCTGCGCTGCTCTCGTCAAACGGATTGCCTTGTCGGCGTAGTCCTCGCTCGACTCGCAGAGGTTGATGGCGTCGCTGTAGTTCGCCTCGGCGGCTTCTTCCTGAGCCTTCTCGAGGTGCAGCTTCGAGTAGAAGTACTCGTACGGCGCGAGCTTTTCGGCGCCGAGCTCGTGCGCCTCTTCGACCTTGTTCGCCGCGGAGTTCGCTTTGAAGGCGTAGATCGTGTTGCCGCAACCCGTGGCGGTGACGACCGCGGTCAGGGCGAGCAAGGCGCGCACACGAGGACTCGGCGACTTTGGCTCGGCCATCGGGAACCGCGAGTCCGACGCTATCAACGCTCGTAACTGGCCGTCAATACAGCCTTAGGGCGTCGGACGCGTAAACCCCGACCTGAACGAACGCCTCACAGGCGGCGGAATACGCCGACGACTACCCCGAGAAGCATCGTCGGCTTGAAATCCGCCGCGCGTACGAGAATGGGCGCCATCTGCGAGTTCGCGGGCTGGAAACGGATGTAATCCTTTTCCGGGTAGTAGTGCTTGACCGTGGCCTCGTCGCCTATGAGCGCGACGACGATTTCGCCGCGATCCGCCGTGGGCTGACGCCGCACGAAAATGTAATCGCCATTGAGAATGCCGGCCTCGATCATCGAGTCGCCGGTGACGCGCAGCCCGAACACCTCGCGGCCACCGCGCACCATCATCCGATCGATACGGACGGTGTCGATGACGTTTTCCTCGGCCATGAGGGGGAGGCCTGCCGCGACGCGTCCGACGATGCGAACGTCGATGAGGTTCTCGTCCGTGGGCTTCGGCGGCGGGGCCGAGCGGTCCGTCTGATCCACGACGCGCAGCGCCCGGCTCTTCATGTCCTCTCGCCGCAGATACCCCTTGCGTTCGAGAGCCCGCAGGTGATCGTTGACGCCGTTGGTCGAACGGATTCCCATGTACTCGCCAATCTCGCGGAGGGTAGGCGGGTACCCGCGCTGCTCGATGGACTGGCGGATATAGTCGAGCGTTTGCTCTTGACGCTTCGTGAGGCCCTGCATGTTGAGTGGGGCGAATCGTACTGAACGGGTGTCAGGAAGTCAAATTGTGGAAAAAAGCCGCGGGGAAGGCCTCTAAATGCCGCGAAGCCAGCGCCGCGGCCACGATAGAGCGCCCCCGCGCCGTCTTCTTCGCGGGAAAATGCCCCAAGGGCGGCGAGCAGGCTGCAAACCCGCCCAGGGGCGACGGATGAACCTCTAGAATCGCCCGGTCACTGACAAGAAGGTCAGTTTATCGGTCGTCTCGCGCAGCCGCCCGATCAGCATGCGAACCATGCTCCACAGCACCTCGTACGCGAGGTCCTTGTGCATGAAGAGCAGGTCATCGAAGCCGTCCTTCGGAATGGCGAGGACGCGGCAGTGCTCGTGGACGCGCGCGTCGGCGGAGCGGGGCGATTCGTCGAGCAGGGCCATTTCGCCGAAGACCTGCCCTGGGCCAAGCACGGCGAGCGCTTCCTCGCCCATCCCGGGGACGTCGCGGCTGATCCGTACGCGACCGTCCAGGATGAGGTAGAGCTTGTCGCCCGCGTCACCGTGCTGGAAGATCTTCGTGCCGACGGCGTGGGTCTCTTCCGTCGCGACCTTCGAAATGAGGGCGATCCCCTCGGGCTTCAGCCCCGCGAAGAGGTCTACCCTCTTGAGCAGCTCGACGGTGTCGGAGGACATGGGCGGCGGATTTGATCGCCGACTCTAGCATGCGGGTCGGTTTTCCACCGCGCCATCTGGCAACGGGCCGCGTACGAAACCACCGAAGCCAGAACGCAGCAGCCGACCGTGCCCCGACCCCGCCGGCTACGGGAAGCAACCTTCGCCGAGATCGGGCCGCTTCATCTCCGGAAATTAATGATGATCGTCTGCGTCGCGGTGACCGGCTCGCCAGCCTTATTCAGCGCGGGCGCGTAGCGTTCGCGGAGCGCGCATCGCTTCGCGAGCGCGCCGAACCCGTACCCCGGGTCCTGCGTGACGGAGGCGCTGGTCGCGTGCCCGTCCGAGTCCACGGTCACGACGAGCGTCACGCGCGCCGAGTTGATCTGCTCGATGTCGGCTTCGGCAGGGAAGCCACAGCGGTCCCACGAATTGCCGCCGAGCAGAGCGGCCTTGCGTGACAAATCCGGGCCGCCGGGGCCTTGAGCCGTCTTCGCCGCCGGCGCGGCCTCGGCGGACCCCGTCGCGCGCACGTCACGCACCGCGCTC
Source organism: Polyangiaceae bacterium (assembly GCA_035547195.1). GTDB lineage: Bacteria > Myxococcota_A > Polyangia > Polyangiales > Polyangiaceae > DASZVB01. The sequence goes on along the minus strand of DASZVB010000022.1, from coordinate 38,842 downwards.
TTGCTCGTTCCGGACGTCGTGGTGACTCCGCCGGCGTAGGTATCGCCCGTCCCCTGAACGAAGCCATCGCCCGTGAGGTCGACGGGCTCGTCGGGGTCCGGGTCCTGCGTGAGGACCTTCGCGGCCTGTGCGGCGGGCGGCGGCGTGGCGGGAGCGGGAGCCGCCTTCGGGGGCGGCGCTTCCTTGGGCGGCTCTGGTTCGGGCGGCTTCTCGGGCTCCGGCTCCGGCGGGGGCGGCGGAGGCGGGGGCTCGATGTCGAATTCGGTGTGCTGCGGGCGGTTGACGACGCGAAAGACGCTGTCCGCAAAATTGCCGAGGCCCGTGGACATCGCGAGACCGCGCACGCCGAGCGCGACGTAGAACGCCACCGTCAGCGCGAGGCTCACGCGGAATCGGAGCTCGCTGCGTCCGTCGGCCGCGAGCATCCGCCCGAGCGGGTCGCCCGCGAGCGAGCTCTCTTCGGATGGTCGAATGCTGGCGGCCTGACTCACCATACCGTTCTCCCGCGGAACCTCGATCGTAGAGCCGCCGGCAGCGTCTCCCTCGAGAGAGCGTCGCGTCCTTCGAGAGAACGCTCTCCTAGGGGGCTTTCACCGTTTCTTCTAGCGAAAGGTCTGGCGACGTTTCCAGCCCGTCGCGAAGCTCGCGCCGGCTCCGCCGGTTTTTTCCCGGGCGAAGAGTCTCCGTGCTGGATCGTGATCTGTTCTTCCAAGACCGGCATGTATTCTCGGGCTGGGGCTCGCGCCCCAGCCGGCTACTTCGGAGCTTCGACGTCGGCCTTCGTCGTCGGCGATACGGCGAACGCGATCTTCGCGATGCCTCCCTGACGGAGCAGATCCAGCACGTGGATGACCCGGCCGTGCTCGACCTTCTTGTCGGCGCGGATGACGGCGCGGATGTCCTTGTTGCCGGCCTTGGCCGCTCGCGCGAGCGGCAAGATCTGCTCGTCGCTCGCGACCGGCTTCGAATCGACGCGTCCCTTGCCGTCGACCGTGAGATCGACGCTGAAGATCGTCTGCAGGCTCTCGCCGCTCGCGGACTTCGGAAGATCCATCGGCATGCCTTGCTGCACGATGATCTTCGCCGTCACCATGAAGATGACGAGGAGCACGAGCATGACGTCGACGAGCGGCGTCACGTTGATGCCGCTGATCAGATCGTCGTCGTCTCTGCTCGCTCCGCCGGCCATTACGCGGCCTCGCCTTCGCGCGCCTTGGCGTCGCTCGACGGCTCGGCGGCGAGGTGCGCGAGCAGCACGTGCGTCAGCACCTCGGCGTTCGCGAGGGTCGATTTCATCTGCCTCACGAAATAGTTGTACGTCGCGACGGCGGGGATGGCCACCGCGAGACCGACGGCGGTCGCCACGAGCGCCTCGGCGATCGCGGCCATGACCTCTTGCGGCGCCATGCCCGCGGCGGCCTCGGCGGCGGCGGTCGCGGTGTCTTGGCGGCCCAGGGCGGCGAACGCTTGCACGACGCCGATGACGGTGCCGAACAGGCCGATGAACGGCGCGTTGTTACCGAGCGTGCCCAGGTACGCGAGCCGTCGCTCGAGGCGCATGCGCTGCAACGCGACGGCGCCCTGCATCGCTTCTTCCGCGGCGCCGCGTCCGTTGTCGCTCTCCATGAGACCCGCGACGACGACCGCGGCCTCCGCGCTCGGCGACGCTTCCATCTTCTTTCTCGCGCCTTCGAGATCGCCTCTGCGCAGCAGATCGCGGAGATCGTTCGCGAGCCGGCCGAGGTCGTCGCGCAGCGACCAGTAGAACCACGCCCGTTCCAACATGATGGCCACCGAGACGACGCTCAGGCCGATCAGGAGCCACATCACCCACTGCGCCCCGAAATTCGTCATCAGGCGCTGGAGCCACTCGGTCAAATTCATGAGAGTCGTTCCTCTTCGGTGCCCGCTACTTCTTCGCGTTGGGCGCGGGCATCCTTCAACACTTCGCCGGCCAACGCATCGCTACTCCAAAGCGGCTCTCGGAAGAACCGGGATCGGCTATCCGCCGACGGCCGAGAACCGATGAGCGCGGCGCGCCATTCCCGAAAAAGTGGGGGTACGTTCCCCCATCGCGGCTAGTTATGCAAGCAGCGACGGCAGCGCGCGGCGTCAACGCTGCGGCCGGCGGCTCGCTCCGAACGGACGTCAGGGGTGGCAGGTACCGATAACGTCGAAGTCACAGCTCGTGCGGCATCAAATCGTGCGGCGAGCGGAAGAACTGCATGGGCGAGTAGTGGCTGAGGCACGAGACGCGGCGCATGTAGACGTCCGCGTACGCCTCCACCTGCTGGCCGAAGATGGAAAGCTCGTTGTCTTGCTTGAGGAGCGAGCCCCAGTACGGGTGAAAGCTCACGTCCACGTGCTCGCGCAGCTTCGAGTGCTCCGTTTGAATCTCGTGTAGCTCGCCGCGGATGCGCTCGATCGCGCGCTTCACGCGCGTGCGCTCGGCGTCGAGCTCCGGGGTCGTCTTGCTCCTCTTCGCGACCTCTTTCATCCGCGCCTGGTAGTAGCGCAGCTCGTCTTCCAAGTTCTCCCGCGATTCTTCGAGCAAGCGCTGGCGCGCGATGTCCGCGGCGCAGCGCTCGTGCGCTTCGACCTCCGCGTCGAGCTCCTGGATGACCATCGCCGTGCGCCACGCCGACTCCTTCTTGGAGCGGAGCATGTCGCCGTAGATGTGATCGCCGACGTACAGGACGCTCGAGCTCGGCGCGCCGAGCAGGCGCTCGAACTCGACGAGGCTGCCGCCTTCGTAGATCTTGCCGCGCTCCAGCGGTCCGGAGAGATCGCGCAGGACGCTCCCGTCTCGCTCGAGGAGCGGCCGGCCTTCCTTGAACCACACCGGCTTCTGCGCGGCGACGACCACCACGTCGAAATAGAGCCGCCACGACGGGTACTCGTTCAGCTGCCCGCCGAGCAGGTAGCGCATGACCGAGTCGGTGTATCCCCAGGGCGAGTTGGTCAGAAGAAAGAGCTTTTTCCCCGACGAGCGCAGCTTGTGCAGCGTCTCGGCGAGGTGCGGATCCCGGTAGATGAACTTCGGGATGTCCGGCAGCACGTTCGCGTAGATGGTGCCGTCGCGGTGCGCTTCGTCGATGGATTCGCGCACGTCGCGGAAGAGCTGCTCGTAGTCCACTTTCTCGCCGCGGCGTTCGAGCGCCTCGGTGATCGCGGCGTAGGCCGTCACCTCCGCGAGCGAGAAGAGCGTGTCGATCCAGTGATAGCGCGACGTCTGCGGCCGGATCTGCTGCTGGTGATAGAGCTCGCGCAGCGTGTCCTTCGGGATGGGCTTGAGGCCGTGCCAGCCCTTCCGCACGACCTTGAAGCGGTTCATCTTCAGCAAGTGACCATAGCGCTTGTCGACGAGGAGGCCGCGGATCGGAAAGCGGTAGTCGTACTCGAGCTTCAGCAGGTACGGCGGGTAGCCGCGCTTGACCAGGCGCTGCACGGTCGCGTCGACCTGGAGCGAATCCATGCGCGCCTGGTCGTAGATGGCGAGCGTGTAGTCCATGTCGAAGCCGATCCACTGGATGCTCGTCATCTTCAGGCTGCGGTTCACCCAGACGCGATCGGCCCTCGGGATCCGGGGCGACGCCACGGGCGGCGACGACCCGAGGGACATCGGAAGCGCGAGCTGGCGTAACGGACGAGAACCGCCCACTGGGACTGATTTTCTAGCAGACCGCCCGTGGCGTGTCTCGCGACGCGCCGGGCGACTTCAGCCGCGGCGTGTCACGACGACGCCGTGTCCGCGCTCGATATGCGATAGATCGAGGTGTGGGCCGATCTGCCGAAAGCCGCCTTCCATGGGGATGTCTTTCATGAAGAGCGGCGTGTCGAGGTCCACGAAGTCGAAGCCGCCGTGTCCGGCGGCGAGGCAGGCGGAGACGGTCATGGCCAGCGGCGTTTCGACCATGCCGCCGATCATGAGCCCGAGGCTGTAACCGCGGGCCGCGGCAATCATGTCCGCGGCCTCCACGACGCCGCATTTCGATATCTTGACGTTCACTACGTCGGCCGCGCGCATCGCGGCGATCATCGCGACGTCCGCGGCGGAGCGCGCGATCTCGTCGGCGGCGACGCGGACGCGCGTGCGCTTGCGGAAGCTCCGGAGCGCGTCGAGGTCGCCCCCCGGCGTCGGTTGCTCGAACAGCGCGATCCTCCCCGCGCCGATTTGCTCGACGAGATGAGCGCCCTGGTCGACGTCGAACGCGCCGTTCGCGTCGAGGACGAGCCGCGCCTCCGGCATGACGTCGAGGATGGCCGTGATGCGAGCGACGTCGTGCTCGACCGCGCCGCCGCCGACCTTCACCTTCAGCGTCGTGAAGCCCTGGGCCTTCGCGCGCTCCGTGGCGCGAGCGGCGTGGTCCGGCGATCCCGTCACGACGGTGATGTCCGTGGTCAGCGCCGTCTCTCTGCCGCCGAAGAAGGCGAGCAGCGACACGCCGGCGCGGCGCGTGAACGCGTCCAAGACGGCGGACTCGAGCGCGCATCGCGCCGTCGGGGCCGAGCACGCCTCGCGCAGGATGTCCGCGAGGCGTCGAAATCGTGTCGCGTCTTCGCCGACGAGCGCCGCGCGCGCCTCCGCCACGGCCTCGAGCGCGCCGTCGCGCGTCTCGCCGTTCACGGCCGGGAAGGGCGCCGCTTCGCCGATCCCCATCGTCCCGTCCTCGAGCCGCAGTTCGACGAGCACGTTCTCCGCCGTCGACTGTGCGCCGGTGGCGATGCCGAACGGTTCCGTGAGCGCAACGGTCAACGGCTCGGCGTTTACCTCGGCGATGGTCGTGGCGGCCACGCCGCGACGGTAGCAAGGTACGTCCTAGTTGTCCCAAGGAGCGTGTCCATGTCCCGCCCCATCGCCATCCTCATCGCCGGCGACCCGATCGAGAGCGTGAGGCAATCGCGCGGCAGCTACGCCGACATGATCCGTCGCGCGTCCGGCGACCGCGTCGCGCTCCCCTTCGTCGATCTCGACATCCGCTCCCGCGGCGTGCTCCCGGACCCGCGGACCTTCGCCGGGATCGTGGTCACCGGCTCGGCCTCCAGCGTCACCGATCGTGAGGACTGGGTCGTCCAAGGAGAAGCGTATCTGCGCCGCGTCGTGGAAACGAACGTCCCGGTCTTCGGAATTTGCTTCGGCCACCAGATGCTCGGCCAAGCGCTCGGCGGCCTGGTCGAGCGCAACCCGCGCGGCCGCGAGATCGGAACGGTGAAGTTTCGCGTCGTGTCGGCGGATCCGATCCTCGCAGCGGCGACCGCTCCGTTCCTCGCGAACGCGACGCACGTCGATTCCGTCACCCTGCTCCCGCCGGGCGCGAAGGTCCTGGCGACGACGGAGCGCGAGCCGCACGCCGCCGTGCGATTCTCCGAGAACGCCTGGGGCGTGCAGTTTCACCCCGAGATGGACGGCGACGTGGTTCGCGAATACGTGCGCGCCCGCGGTGCGATTCTGAACGACGAGGGATTGGACGCGGACGCGCTGGCGACGAACGCGAGGGACGGCGTCGCGGGGACGTCGACCCTGCTGCGCTTTCTAGATCTGTTCGCGGAGTAGCGGCGTCCGCCGCCGTGCGATTCAAACCGGGTCCGCGCTTCCGGCGCCGGGCGGCGGTCGCGGAGGCGAAGGCCCGACGAACGGCGCCGCCATGAAGCAGAGGAGGATCATGAGCACCCAGGGCGCCGTGCCGACCACCTCGTAGAGGTGGACTTGGTGATGCGCCCAGTCGTTCTTCGTGGTGGCGTACTCGTCCCAGAAATGCTCGACGTGGACGCCCTGCATCTCGACGAGCTTGGCGATGAGGCCGATGCCCGCGACGCCGACCGCGGAGGGCAGCGCCGCGAGAGCGAGGGCGCGGTGAGACGCCGTCTCGTCGAGCCAGTCTTGGAACGTGTCGCGGAGCCGGGCGTAGAGGGTGCCGGTGACGACGAAGGCCGGCTGGATCAGGAGCACCCAGTAGTGTTCCCAGATCCACGGATTGATGAAGACGGCGATCGTCGAGAACAGCGCGAACGGCACGTCGATGGCGCGCGGGTCCTCTGTTCGCGCGCGGCGCAGCGCTCGCCGCGAAGCGAACGCCGCGAGCGCCAGGAGCACCAACGCGATCGCCGTCGCGATGAAGTTCGCTTTCGGCGTGGGGACCGGGGGCGCGACGCACAGCGGCTGCAGCAGTCTCATGATCGCACCGGTGAGACTCTGATTTCGGACGTGGCCCATCCACAGCTTGGCGATCGGCTCCTGCTGGACCAGGAATTCCTTCCACAGACCGACGCCGAACCGCACGGTCACGACCGCCACGGCGAGGCCGAACCCGAGGCACGCGACGACGAACGCACGAAAACGGCGCGCAAGGAGCAGGACGAGGAAGAGCACTCCGGGGAACAGCTTGAACGTGGCCGCCACGGCGAGCGCAATCCCCGCCGGCACCTCGCGTCCGCGGCGCAGGTACACCCAGGCGACGACGAGCGCGAACGCGATCTGCTCCGAGGATTGAATCGCGTGAAAATGAACCAGCAATCCTTCGGTGGTGAGGGCCCAACCGAAGAGCAGGATGCTGAGCGCGATGGGCGAGGGGAATCGGAGCTCCCGAGCGCAGATATAAAGCCCCAGCGCGAGCAAGAACCACGTGGACAGGCTCATCAGCTCCGCCGCGATCGGCTTCTCGAGGGGAGCCAGTGGGAGCACCCAGAGCAGGGCCGTCGGGGGATGACCGAACGCGACGGTGTGCAGAGCTTCCGCGCCGGCTTTGCTGTAGGGATTGACTCCGTCGAGGTAGAGCCGCGCGGCGCCCCAGTCTTCCAGGGCGTCGAGCACGTGCGCCATCGCCCAATCCTTGGGCAAGTAGCGCGGTAGCGCCGCTCGAGCCCAGCGCACGGCGAGCACGAGCGCGACGAGCACGAACGCCAGATGGAGGACGCGCTGCACGGTACCGGGCTTGAGTCGCCCGGCGAGCGGGTGCGCCTCAGCGCCCATAGACCTCGAGCTCGCTCACGACGATCGACTTTGGGGCCCCCGATTCCGTGTAGAGCCTGACGTAGCGCGCGCGACGGCCGTCGAGCGACGGCTTCCAAGGGAACTCGGACGTGAACGGCGTGTCCGTCGTCGCCACGGTCATGAAGTGTCGATTGTCCGTCGAGATCTGGACGGCCAGCGGCAAGACGTCGTGCCAGCAGCAGTCGGAGCGGCCGTACACCACGGCTCGCGATAGAGCGCGCTCTTCCCCCAGATCCACGGCGATCCAAGCGTGGACCTCGGGGATCGTGCAGGCGGCGAACGTGGCCCATCCCCAGCCCGGCGGCGGTGGCGGCGCTTCGTAGCGCACGCCGTCGACCACGCGGCTGAGCGGCGGTTCGTGATACGGCGACGGCGGCGTCTTGTTGCAGACCGAGCTGGCAGTGACGGATTTTCCATATGCCAGGTTGCGCGCGCCGAAGAGCGCTTGCGCCGCGGCTAGCGCCGCTACGGCGACCGCGGCGACCCCCGCGCCGCGCTCCACCCGCTTGTGACGGTCGCTGCGATCGTCGACGAGAGCGTCCGTCCACGCGCACAGATCGACGAGCGCGCGGAACCGCTCCTCGCCGGCGGGCGCCGGCGCAGTCGCGAGCGCCGAGGCGAGCGCGGCTTCCAGGGGTTCGGAGCGAAGCGACGCACGGACGCGAGCCGCGCCCGCGGCGCCCGCGTCGGCGGCGTCCGATGCCGACGCGCGTCCGACGACGGCGAGCAGCTTGCGAAGGGCCGCGGCCGCGAGATCGTCCCGCGCACAGCCGGGATCCATCGTGACGGCTTCGCGCAGCATCGCGCGCGCGCACGCGCGCTCTCTGCGGGCGTCGGGCCGCTGGGACGGAGGCACGGCGACGCGGATCGCCTGCGGCTGCCTCAGCCAGACGGTGTCGAGGGTGCGAATCAGCGCCTCGTGTATGACCTTCGACAACCTCGACAAGCAGCCCGTCTTCTCACACCAAGAAACACGCGAGCAACGAGGGCTCGCCACCACGCTCTCCCGCTCGCGTCTACCATCGGTCCCCGTAGCGCGCCAGCACGGAAAAAGCGTCCGGATCACGCATTTCCGTCGTATCGTTCGTCGTTCAACGGCGAGCGAATACTTCGATTCGACCGCGCCGAAGCAGGAGCGCGTAGCGACTCTGCACCTCGGACGGCATGTGCTCGCCGCACCCCGCGGACTGCACGATGAAGGCCGTATCGAAGTCGACCGGGCGGAGCGGGTTCGGCAGCTCGCGCCGGGGAGCCGGGGACGCCGCCTCACCGACGGGGACGCGCAGGTCCGAGAGTCGATACGCGCCTGGTCGATAAGGGCCGTCGCACGCGAGATACGTCACGCTGTCGTCGAAGTCCGCGGGCGGCGGCGACGACGGCATGTTCGCGAGCCGCAGGACGCCCCGGTCGTCCGGGTATTGCGCAAAGCGGGCGTAGGCGTGGAACGCGATGTCGCTGCCGAGCGGAAAATGACCGTCGCTGCTCCCGCGGTTGTACATCAAGTGCGTCACTCCCATGCTCCGGAGCTCCGCGTCGATCTTCGCCGGCGTCGTGAGGGCGACGTAGCTCAGGCGTCCTTGCCAGAGGTCGGACACGGTGTCGACTCCCAGACCGAGCTGCAGCGGGAGCTCGTGCAAGAGAACGCGGGCGCCCTTCGGCAGCGTCTCTCCGTAGTTGCTGTACGGCGCGTTGACGCGGAGCCGGTCGCGCGTGCCGAGGAACCCGGAGGCCATCAGGTTCGACGCGACGTGCAGCGGCGAGTCGTTGATCATGTTGTGCGTCGGCCAGAAGTACACGTCGCCGCTCCAGACGACCGTCAGCAGGATGAGCGGCATCATCGCGAAGCGTGCGAGCCGGCCGCTCCGCCACACGAGGATCAGCGTCGCCGCGGTGGCGGCCGCCATCCACGGCATCGGTGTTCGGAGGTAACGCTCGTAGTGGCAAGGCAAGTACCAGAAGAAGACCGCGGAGAGGCCCGCCGCGTACGTCACCCAGACCCTGGCACGCGCTCGCACGAACGGCAGACACGGTATCAGCAGCACGAAGAGCGGCCCGAAGATGGGAACGTCGTGATGGAACACCCACCAGTCGTGCACCTCGAACGGGAACGCGACCGTCGCTCGAAGCGCCTCGAGCACGCCTTGCATCCCCGGTCGCGCCGGCGTCATGAGGCCCATGAACTGCCGCCAGACGGACGCCGCTTCCGGGTTCCACGGCCTGGGCGTGAACGTCGTTCGGAGGATCGGGTAGAACGGATCGCCGTACCAGACGAGGTTCTTCAGCCAGTGAGGACTCGTGAGGACCAGCCCGAAGAAGATTGCGACGATCGGGCCTCGCACGAGGCGCGAGCGCGAAGCCGAAGGGGAGCGAGCCGCCGATGGCCGGAACAAGAGATAAGCGCTGCGCAGCGCAAGCGCGAAGAACGGCGCGTAGAGCACCGAATACGCGGAGTACTTGGTGAGGATGATCCCCGACGCCATGATGGCGAACACGAGGCACGCGCCGGCGTCGAGCGCGGGCCACGCACGCAGGAGCGCGAGGCCGAGCGGCAAGGTGAACAACGCCGAAACGTGATCCGCTCCCCCATTCAGGTTCGAGTCGTACAGAAAGATTTGCGGAAAGAGAAAATAGGTGGACCAGCTGCCCGCGGCGCTGGTCCGGCGCACGAGCTTTCGGACGGCGACCGGGATGGCCGCGAGCATGCCGATGAACGTCGCGAGCTCGAGGTGCAGGCACAGCTCGACGCGGTCGAAGAGCGCCGAGCCGGGAAGGCAAAACGCCCAGGTGAAGAGATAGCTCGCGAGCTGCGGGTACGCGGCGAGCCACCACCCCTCGGGCGACCGGCGGATCGCCCCGAGCGCGACGTAGTGCTCGGCGAGGGGCATGTGATACCAGCGCGAGTCGAAGCCGATCGTCTCCGGAGCGAGGATCTGGAAATAGAGGAGCCCGACCGCGAGCACGCCGGCGAACGTCGCCACCAGGCGAAACGGCCGGTACACCCCACGCCGCCGTATCATCGCGCGGACGTGCCGGAACGCGCGCCGCAGTCGGTGAAATAAATCGAGCCCGCCGCTCGCGAGGAAGGCGAGGGGCAACGCCATGAACGAAATGGTTCCGATGCCCCCTGCCAGCCCGACGAGAAAGACCGCGAGCTGGAACAGGAATACGCCGGACGCGAATGCGAGCACCAGATGCTCGCGGAGCGGCAGCGCCGGACGAAAGAGGCGCGACAGCAGCGCGTGGCCCGCGGAGACGCACGCGGCGGCCCAGACGAGCGCGATGGCCGCGATGCTCGCATAGCGGAAAAATAGCCACCGCCCGAACGGATAATACCGGTTCACGACGCCGGCGTAGAACGCCGCCCCGGCCACGAGAACGAGCGACAGGCAGATCCCACGGAGCCGTCCGCGCGAAAATGCTGCCACGGGGCGCGGACCCTACCACAGCTTGCCCGAGCGGGAGGTCGAGAAGCCCCGAGGACGGGCCCCATCGCCTGGTGGAAATGTGGCGGTCCGTGTTGTAAGCCTCACGTGACGTTCGCGAGAGCAGTGCGCGGACAACATCCCGTCGTGTTGCAACGAATCTCGACGCGCTCGCTCGCGCTTCCACAGTTACTTGGTTCGCCCAAAGTTCGTTCGGCGCTGATTGCGGTCGTGCTCCTCGCCGCGACCGCCTGGTTCGGCTGGTATCTCGACGGATACGAAGCAGTCGGGAGCTGGCTCTTCCTGGTGCTCGCGAAGATCTGGGCGTGGCAGGTCGTGCTGACGCTCGCGTGCGCGAGCTTCGGCCATCTGTTCCTGGTCCGAGTGTTGCGCCTCACCGAGCTGCCGGACCTCGAAAAGCTCGCGCTGTCGCTGCCGCTCGGGCTGGTCGCGTTCGTGATGGGCATCTACCTCGGCGGCTTCGTCCATCTGCTGCGTCCGCCGTACGCCGTCCTGTTGCCGGTCGCGATGTTCGCGGCCGGAGCAAAGACGACCCTGCCGTGGCTCCGCGGATTTTTCCGGCCGTCGTCGGCCGCGACGCCGATTTCACTCGCGGCCACGGCGTTCGGCACGCTCGGCATCGGCGTCCTGTACCTCGGCGTCCTGTCGCCGGATTCGATCAACTACGACGCGGCGTGGAATCACCTGGTCATCGCGCAAGATTACGCGCGCGAAGGTCGCATCGTCGCCTTTCCGGGCGATTGGGTGAAGACGGTCCCCCACCTCGGCAGCGTCGTGAACACCTGGGCGTTCCTGGTGCCGGGCTTCGACAAGCCGCCCGAGCGCTGGATGATGGGGCTGCACGACGAGTTCACGGTCTTCTTGTGGACGCTCGTCGGAGTGACCGCCGGCGTTCGCTACCTCGCGGAGAACGCCGGAGCGCGCGCCGGGTGGGTCGCGCTGTTCCTGTTTCCGAGCATCTTCATCTACGACGGCAACATGGGGGCCGCGGCCGATCACTTCCTCTCGGTCTTCGCCGTTCCGGCGTTCCTCGCGGCGGCGCGGTTCTGCGACGTGAGGGACGTCCGACACGGCGTGCTGTATGGCGTCTTCGTCGCCGCGGCGCTGCTCACGAAGTTTCACGCGATGTACTTGCTCGCGCCCCTCGTGGTCATGGTCGCGGTCAAATTCGTCGTCCTCTGTGTCCAGCGCCTGCGCGGGAACGACGCGCCGGACGTCGGAGGGTTCGCCCGCGGCATCGCGGCCTCCCTCGGCGCGTTCATCGTGGTCTCGTCCCCGCATTTCGCTTCGAACTGGGTCTTTTATCGGAACCCGCTCTTCCCGCTCGCGCAGAACCTGATTCACAGCAAGCCGTACCTGCACGACGCGCAGAAGCAGTTCGATTTCCTGCTCGCCGATTTCAACTACCACCCGCCGAAGATCTTGTCCCAGCGCCTGCGCAAGGCGTTCGAGATGATGTTCACGTTCTCGTTCAAGCCTCACTACACCTGGACGAACGACAGACCGACGTTCGGCTCGATGCTCACGCTGCTCCTGCCGGCGCTTCCGTTCGTCGGACGGGCGCGAAAGTTGTGGCTCGGCATGGCCGTGTGCATGGGTGCCTTGTTCACCTGGGCAATGACCATGTGGGTGGACAGGAATCTGCAGACCTTCATGCCGCTGATGGCCGCCGTCGTCGGCGCGCTGCTCTTCCGCGCGTGGCAGGTCGGCGCGCTCGCGCGCGTCGGCGTCGCGGCGCTCGTCGCTCTTCAGGTCGTCTGGGCGGGCGATTGGTACTTCTCGGGCAGCGACCGCGTCGCGAACGCCTTCACCCTGATCCGCAGCTCCATGGAGGGCCACACGCGCAAGCGCTTCAAGGGCTACCGTTCGGACTACGTCGCGATCGGCAAGGCGCTGCCCCACGACGCCGTCGTGCTGCTGCACGGGCAGCATTCCATGCTCGGCATCGATCGCCCCGTGTTCCTGGATCTCGCCGGGTTCCAGGGCGCCATCGACTACCGGACGCTGCGCACGCCGCGTGACGTCTATGATCGCTTTCGCGAGCTCGGCGTCTCGCACGTGATCTGGGCGCCGGGCGCCAATCCGGCTGCCTATCGTCAAGAGGACGTGGTGTTCGGTCTGTTCGCGCACTCGTTGTTGCCGGACGCGAGCAGCTACGGCGGCCTGCGCGTCGCCGAGATGCCCCGTGAGCCGCCGCCACAGGTCGGCGAGCCGCAGGTCGTCGTCTGGCGCGTCACGCGCTACCCGAACGGTGCGTATCCGGTCAGCGCGCTGAACGTCTGCGAGCCGTATCCCGACGACATGAAGCATTATCCGAAGAGGGCCGAGCAGCCGCTGTCTCGGCGAGCGGTGGCGGACGCGTTGCAGCACGCCGACGCCGCGCTGGTCGGCGACGAGAAGGATCTCGACGGGCCGGCGCGTAAAGTTTTACGGTCGCGGTTCTTCGTGGCGGAGCGGACGGGAGATCTCGTCGTGTACGGTAGAAAACCGGAGGTAAACTGAGGTCCGAATCGTGCCGAAGCAAAAGCCTCGTCTGCTCATCTTCATCGTCGCTTACTACGCGGAGAAGACGCTCGTCCGAGTGCTCGATCGGATCCCGCGCACCCTGTTCGATCGATTCCGCGCGGAGATCGTCATCGTCGACGACGCCTCGGACGATCGCACCTTCGAGTTCGGAAAAGAGTACCGGAGAGCGCACCCCGAGCTGCCCGTCACCGTGCTGCGCAACGAGTTCAACCAGGGTTACGGCGGCAATCAGAAGGTCGGGTACGCGTTCGCGATCGACCGCGGCTTCGACTACGTCGTTCTCGTCCACGCCGATGGACAATACGCCCCGGAAGAGCTGCTCGCGCTGCTCGAACCGCTGGTGTCCGACAACGCCGACGCGGTCATCGGCACCCGCATGGCCAAGCGCGCGGGGCCGCGGACGCGGGCGATGCCGCTCTACAAATACGCGGGCAACCGGCTCGTCTCCGCGGCGCAGAACGCCCTGCTCGGCACGCACTTCACCGAGCTGCACTGCGGGTACCGCGCGTACTCGGTGAAGCAGCTGAAGCGGCTGCCGTTTCACCTGAACTCGAACGACTATCACTTCGACACCGAGCTCTTCATTCAGCTCTTGCACGCCGGAGCGCGCATCGTGGAACGGCCCGTTCCCACGTATTATGGGGGCGGTATCTCCCACGCGAACGGGGTTCAATACGCCGCCAACGTGCTCCGCACGACCCTGCAGAGCGTCTTTCACCGGACTGGGCTCCTCTATCAGCGCAAGTTCGACACCGAACCGCAAGACAACACCATCTACGACTTGAAGCTCGGGTACCCGAGCAGTCACACCATGGTCCTCGACCGTATTCCGGCGGGCAGCCGCGTGCTCGACATCGGTTCCGGTCCCGGCGAGCTCGCCCGGGAGATCGTGCAGCGCGGCTCCACGGTCACCGTGGTGGACAAGGACGTGCACGCGGTCACCGGCGCAGACATCGACGTCTTCCGGCAAGATCTGGACGAGCCCGTCCGCTTCCGGGTCGGCGATCACACGCATCTCCTGATGCTCGACATCATCGAGCACCTGAAGAGCCCCGAGCGGTTCCTCGAAGAGCTGCGGACGCAGTTCACGTACGACACGAAGACGCTCATCATGACCTCGCCGAACGTCGCGTTCGTGGTGCAGCGATTGATGCTGGCTCTAGGTCAGTTCAACTACGGCAAGCGCGGCATCCTGGATCAGACGCACACCCGCCTCTTCACGTTCCGCAGTCTCGAGCGCCTCCTGCGGGACACGGGCTACCGCATCAAAGAGGTGAGGGGGATCCCGGCGCCGTTCCCGAAGGTGCTCGGAAATGGGATCCTCGGGCGCACGGCGGTCCGCGTGAACCTCGCGCTCATCGCCCTGAGCAAGACGCTCTTCTCGTACCAGATCCTCGTCGAGGCCGAGACGACGCCGGACGTCGCGTTCGTCCTGGGCGACACGCTCTACGCGAGCTCGGACGAAGTCGTGGAATCGCGGCCGCCGCGGTCCATCTCGTCGCGGCCGCCTAACGGCGCGATCGGCCGCGGATCCAACGGCGTCTAGCGAGAGCCCGCGCGCGCGGCGCAGGGCTTTGGGCAGCTCTCGCTTGCCGGCTCGACTTGGCGTATCAATCCTTCCGCGCCCCATGACCGCACCCGAGCTGGCTCTCTCGAAGGCCCCGTCCATCTCGCGCGCGGACGCGGAAGAGGCGCCGCCGCTCACGGTCGCGTGTCGCGCGCTGCTGATCCTTTCCGGGATCGGCCTGTCGCTGGGCTTCGCGGTCGGCTTCTTGTTGCTGAAGGATCCGCTCGCCGCCTATCTCACCAACAACGAGATGCGGCCGGGCATCCGCCGGTTCGTGCTCGGCATGGGCTTCGGCACGGCGCTCGTCGTCGACGTGGCCACGCTCGTGGCCGCGTTCCGCACGCGACGAGCCACGCCCATCGCCACGACGATACGGCGGGTGGCGCACCGGCTCGCGCCGCTCGGCGTCACGGGGTTCTTGCCGTTCCTGTTTCAGTGGAAGGCCTGGCGGGACAGGGACGTCGAGTTTCTCACCTTGGTCACGCTCGCGGCGATCCTCCTCGAAGTGGGGGTTCGCGCGCGACGTTCCGCCGAGCCGCTCGGGCCGGAGCATTTCGTGCATGCGCGGCTCGCCCGGTTCCGGTCGGATCTCGCGGCGCGGCTTCCTCGCGCCGCGGAGCGGGCGCCCTGGTTTCTCGTCTGCGCGGGGGCGCTCGCGTACGCCGTCTACTTCTCTTACGTCACCATTGCCTGGCACTACGGCGTACGTTCCAGCTACGACCTGGCGGTCGAGAACAACCTGTCGTGGAACATCGTCCACGGGGGGCCGTTCTTCAAATCGTCGCCCCAGCTCGGCCCGGTGGGCTCGCGCTTCGGCTACGACGCGAGCCTTCTCGCGTTCGTCCTCGCGCCGGTCTACGCGCTCTATCAGCGCCCCGAAACGCTGTACGTGGCGCAGGCAGCGCTCTTGGGCGCGGCGGCCATTCCTCTCTTTCTGTATGCGCGTCTGCACGTGGGCACCAAAGCCGCGTGTCTGCTCTCGCTCCTCTATCTGCTCTTCCCCGGCGTGCACGGAGAAAACCTCTTCGAGTTCCATTATCTTCCGCTCTCGACCGGCTTTCTGTGGCTCGCGCTCTACGCGCTCGAGTCGCGCCGCGACCGGCTCGCGGCGATCGCCGTCGCGCTCGCGCTCGCGGCGACGCAGAACGTCGCGATCGAGCTCCTCGCGTTCGGCCTCTATTTACTCATCGCCGGACGGCGGCCGCGAGCGGGTCTCGTCGTCGCGGCGGTCTCGGCCGCATACTTCGTCGTCCTCGAAGCGATCGTCCTCCGCTCCTTCCAGGGAGGCGAGAGCCTGGCGCAGAACTACGCGCGCCTGCTGCCGACGGGGGACGACACCATCGGCTCGGCGGTGCGGACGGTGTTCTCGAACCCCTGGTACACCGTCGGGACGATCCTCGAGAGCGACAAGCTCGCGTACCTGATGCAAATGCTCGTGCCGCTCGCGCTGGTCCCGTTGCGCTTGCCGCTCAGCGCTCTGCTCGCCGCGCCCGCGCTCGCCTTCACGACGCTCTCGAGCCAGCCGTCGAACGCTTCCATTCATTATCAGCAGAACGCCTACTGGGTCGCCTTCGTCTTCGTCGCCGCGGTCATCGTGCTGTCGTCGCGAGCTCGCCACGCGCGGCACGCGGCGCTCTGGGCCATGACGCTCGCGACGCTCGCGACGAGCTACCAGTACGGCGCCGTGCTGCAGCACAACACGTCGTCTTGCGGTCCAGTACCCTACAAGTTCGGCGTGGATCACGAGGGGTACACGCGGCATCAATCGCTGCTCGCGGTGCTGAAGGACCTGCCGCCTCGCGCGAAGGTAGCTGGGTCCGCCTTCACGACTCCGCAGGTGTCCAGTCGCCCGGACGCGTACTCGCTCACCATCGGGGTGTTCGACGCGGAGTACGTCCTCTTCCCCAGCTCTCACGCCGACTTCGTGGCGAACGAGTACGACGTGGTGACGGGGCTCCTACGAAAGGGCACGTTCGGCGTCGTCGACGTCGCGCCGCCGTTCGCGCTCGCCCGGCGCGGCGGGCCGGTGACGCGCAACGCCGAGGTCCTCTCGATGCTGCGCTGAGCCGGCTTGCTACTCCGCGGCGGCCCTCGGCGACAGCTTCATCCACCAATACGCGACGCGCTTGTTCCCCGGAGTCGCCGGCATCGCGCGCTCGGCGTCGATGTTGAACCCCGCGCTTTCGGCGAGCCACGAGTAGGCGCCCGGATGCCGCGGGTACTGACCGCGATCCAGGATCGAGAAGAGATTGTTCACCAGGCGTCCGGGGAAGAACGTCACGTCGAGCGTCACGACGCTCCTCAGGTTCGGCGACAGCAGCAATGAACGCAGAAGCTCCTCGCAGGTCGAATCGTCGAGATGGTGCAGGATGCCGGCGAGGATCACCACGTCCGGAGCGAGCTCTCGAACGGCGTCGGCCTTCAGCATCGCGTGCCGAAATTCGACGCGCCCGCTCTGGTCCGGCGCGAGGGTATCCCTGCGTCGCTCCGCCGCGGCGAGCGCGCGTTCGTCGGTGTCGAACCCGACGTATCGCCGAAACCGCGGCAGGTGCTGCAGGGTGACCGCCGTTCCGCATCCGACGTCCACCACCACGTCGGAAGGTCGAACCGAGAGCGGGACCACGACCTGTCCCATGTCGATGCCGCCGACCACGATGGGCCGGATGACGTCGTACACGAAAGGGATCCCGAGGATGCGGTCCGTGAGTGACACGGCCGGCAAGCTACCAAAAGATCGCACCCTTCGCACACCGGAAGCGGCGCGCTAAAGACCGTAGTGCGCCATCACGTGGGCGTTCTTGGCCGTCGAGTAGCCGCGCTTCGCGAGCATGAACTCGCCGGATTCATCGAATACACCGTACGTGCCCGCGCGCAGCGCTTGAACCACGAGGATCCGCTCGTCGCCTCGCGGCGGCATCCACACCAGGAGCCACTCGGCGTCGTGGAGGCCCGTGCGAAGCGTGTAGCTGTTCTTCCTCTGCGAGACGTGCGGCACGATGGTCTCGGAAGAGACGATCTTCGCGTCGGGGGGGACCTCCGCGATGAGCTTGTAGACGTGCTGATGATGCGCGACGTCCGCGGGCGTCAGATCGAACCGGAACGGCCCGAAGCCGCCGCGCGCCGTGTGCTGCTGCAGGATCGCGCCGAACTGATACGAGGTCGCCAGCATCGTGCACACCATCGCGGCGATCCATGCGTGCCGGCTCGCGCGCCACTCCACCGCCTCGGCCGGGTGCGAGAGCTCACTTTCCCGCATCCATCCGAGGTTCGCGACGCTGCCGATGAACAAGAAGACGGTCCAGTACGTCGTGTACTGGAACGTCGGCTGAATCAGCGGCATGTACTTCGTCGAGAGCAGCGTGAAGAGAAACCCGGGCGCGATGCAGATCAAGCCGATCGCGCGCCGAAACGGCAAGAACGCGAACGGCACGAGGATTTGCAGGACGTAGAGCAGCTTGTCGCGCTCGAGCAGCTTGCCCAGCGTGTAACCGGGATTTCCGATCGCCGTCTTCAGCACGCCGCCGTAACCGCGGTCCCCTTCCGGCAAGAGCTCGCGGAACATCTCGATGAACGCTTCGCTGCCGCCGAGAAACCGGGGCATGACGAACATTTTGAGCGCCACGAAGTACGCCCCGCCGACGAGCGCCACCACGATGCCCGCCTTGGGCCGAATCCCGGAGAGCACGAGGTAGGCGCCGACGAAAGCGAGGAGCGCGGCGACGTCTTCTCGGATCGACAGCGTGAACGCGATGGCGAGCGCGGCCCAGCCGTACCGGCGCACCTCGACCAGGTTCAGCACCGTCCACAAGAACAGCGGGGCGAGGAGCAGGTAATGGAAGTCGTAGAGGTTCGCGCCGTGGAGCGGCGCGTAGAGGAGGTAGAGGACCGCGACGATCCCCGATTCCGGCGCGGAGAGGCGGCGTCGCGCGAGGAAGTACAGCGGGATCGCCGCGGCGCCGGCGAACGTGGCTTGGATGACCAGGAGGGTGCGCGGGTCCGGCCACAGCCGGTACGGGATGCCGAGCACGTACGCGAAGTACGTCTGATGGTATCCGCCGTGCGAAACGTTGGGGCCGCCCAGCGGCGAAGACTTGAAGAGCGGCCCCCAGTGGACCGCGTTCCAAACGAGGTTGTCCTCGAGCCCGAGGTCGAGCGCCGCCGTCCCGATCCGGAAATGGTTCCGCAGCGTGTAGTAGGAAAAGTACGCCGCGTACCCCGCGGCCGCGACGAGCACTCCCACGAAGGGCAGCGCGTTTCGCAGCCGCCCCGGAGGTCGCGCGGGCCTCGCTCGAGCGGCGGCTGCTTCGCGAAACGCGGGAGGCGTCCGCAGCATCGCCCGCACCGAACGTTGCACGACCAGCGCGGCTAGCGAGACGAGCGCCAGGAACGTGAGCTCGCGACCCTGCCAGAGGCGCCACCGGAAGAGCAGCGGCAAGATCCACGCGGCGAGCAGCGGTGAAAGTCGGAGCGACAGTCGCCGGACGAACTCGATCGCGTTCGTGCGTTTGAACGCGAGAACGGCCGTGCCGAGCAGCACCGCGGCGACCGCGCCGGACACCATGTCCACGAACGCGTAGGTTCGGTCCGTCGCTCTCCCGCTGTTGCTCCCCGCGAAGTCGACGATTCTATCCCCGACGCGCAGCGCCCACACGGCGAGCGCCACCGACGCGCCTTCGCCGGCGAGACGCAACAGCGCGCGCGCGGCCACGCTCAGAGCCGGAGCTTCCGCGGACTCCTTCCACGGTACCGGGGGAGCGTCGATTCCTTGCATCGGAGATCCGCGTATCACTCGTCGCGGGTCCTTACCGTGAAGATGCCGTGACCCGGCCGCGTTGCGCGCGTGAAGTCGAATCCACGCGCGCTCGCGGTGCTCTCAGACGTTGGCCGTGAAGCTCGGCAGGGAACCGAACCGATCCACGTGGTGCGCTTCGTCCCCGTAGAGCGCGCAGAGCGCTTGCATGCGCTTGAAGTACAGGCCCACGTTGTGTTCGTCGGTGACGCCGATGCCGCCGTGCAGCTGGATGCCCTGACGCGTGACGAAGAAGCCGCCGGTGGAGAGCTGCTTCTTCGCCGCGGAGATGGCGCGCTTGCGCTCCACCTCGTCGGCCGAGTCGGCGCGCAGCATCGCCAGGATCGCGGTGCCCTTGCAGAGCTCCACCTGGACGAACATGTCGACCAGCCGGTGCTGGAGCGCCTGGAACGTGCCTATTTTCACGCCGAACTGCTCGCGCTCGCACAGGTAGTCGCGGGTCATCGCCAGCGTCGCCTGGTTGATCCCGGAGCCTTCACAGCACGAGGCCGCCGCGCCGTAGTCCTGCGCGCGCTCGAGGATGGGCGCGGCCGCCCCTTCCTCGCCGATGAGGGCGTCCTTGCCGACCTTGACGCCGGAGAGCTCGATCATCGCCGCTTTGTGACTGTCCATGCAGTCGACGGTGGTGATCTTCACGCCGTTCGCGTCGCGCGGGACGACGAAGAGCGAGACGCCCTTCGCCTCCGCGGCGCCGCCGGAGGTGCGCGCGCTGACGAGGACGTGGTCCGCCGCCTGGCCGTTGAGCACCCACTCCTTCTTGCCCGAAAGCACGTAGTCGCCGCCGCTCTTCTCCGCGCGCGTCTCGACGCGCGACACGTCGTAGCGGCTCGACTTTTCGACGTAGGCGAGCGCGAGGCTCGTCTTGCCTTCGATCATCGACGGCAAGAGCTTCTGCTGCTGCTCCTCGGTGCCGTAGTGCGAGATGGTGAGCCCGGCGACGATGACCGAGGGCACGTAGGGCTCGGGCACGAGCGTCGTTCCGAGCTGCTCCACGATCAAGCCGGCGTCGAGGAACGAGCCGCCGATGCCGCCGACGCTCTCCGCGAAGGGAACGCCGAGCCATCCGAGCTCGCCCATCTTCTGCCACACGGCCTTGTCCCAGCCGACGGGGTTTTCGCGGATCCGACGCACGCGCTCGACGTGCGAGTCCTTCTTGGTGAAGTTCTTGACGGTGTCGACCAGCATGCGCTGGTCGTCGGTGAGCTGAAAATCCATGACTTTATGTTCCCGGGAGGCCGAGCACCATCTTCGCGATGATGTTCTTCTGAATCTCGTTCGAGCCGGCGTAGATGGTCGCGGCGCGCAGGTAATTGTGTTCGGAGGCGACGGATTCCTCGCGCGCTGGGATGGTCCCCGCCGCGTTGAACCAGCTCAGGTTGTGGTGACCCATGAGATCCATCATGAGCTCGAAGCATTCTTGCTGGATCTCCGTGCCCCGGAGCTTCAAAATGCTCGACTCGGGGCCGGGCGCCTTGCCGAGCTGCGCGCCCGCCACCGTGCGGTAGTTCGCCATGCGCAGCGCTTCGAGGTCCATCTCGAGGCGGGCGATGCGCCCGCGGTAGCCGGGGTGCTCGAGCGCGGATTTACCGTCGATCTCCGTCTGCGCGGCGATCCGCTTCATGCGGAGGATCTGGCGCGTGGAGCGACCGACGCCGGCGACCAGCGTGCGCTCGTGGCCGAGGAGTGCCTTCGCGTAAGTCCAGCCCATGTTCGGCTCGCCGACGATGTTCTCGGCGGGGACCTTCGCGTTCTCGAACCAAGTCTCACAGAAGGCGAGCGTGTTGCCCGTCGTGAGGAACGGCTTCGCGGTGACGCCCGGCGTCTTCATGTCGACGAGGAAGAAGCTGATGCCGTTCTGCTTCTTGCCGCTCGCGTCGGTGCGCGCGAGCACGAAGATCCAATCGGCGTACTGCGCGTAGGTGGTCCACGTCTTCTGGCCGTTCAGGATGTAGCTGCCCTTGCCGTCGGACTCCGCGCGGAGCTTGAGCGACGCGAGATCGCTGCCGGCGTTCGGTTCGGAGTAGCCCTGGCACCACACTTCTTCGCCGCTCAGGATCTTCGGCAAGAAGCGCTCTTTCTGCGCCTTGTTCCCGAACTGGATGATGAGCGGACCGACCATCCCGAGACCGAACGGGCTCAGCGTCGGGGCGCCGGCGAGCTCGAGCTCCTCGCTCAGGATGAAACGTTGCGTGACGTCCAGGCCCGGTCCGCCGACCTCCTTCGGCCAGTGCGGCGCCACCCACCCCTTCTTGTAGAGGATCTTGTGCCAGTCCATTTGCTCGTCGTGATCGAACGAGCCGTCGACGGCGGCTTTGGCGCGAATGCTCGGCGGCATCGCCGACTGGATCCATTCGCGAACTTCTTGCCGGAACTTGAGCTGCTCCGGCGAAAACGACAGGTCCATCTAGGTACGTCTCCGTGCAAACGGGTTTCGGGCAAAACGAGAGCGTTCGGGATGCCGGCTCCCGTCAGAGGCCCCGCGGGCTCTCGGGCGTCAGGCGCGAGGAGCCTACCAACCAAGCGGTTTCCGCCGCAACCGTCGCTGACGCATTCCTGACCCGCGTTTTTTGCAGTCTATCTCGAGTCTTCTTCGCTAGCTGAGGCGGCCACGACTGCTTCCTCGAGCGCCGGGACGCCCGCGCTCGACGGCCCGCCGCGCCTGCGGTAGAGCCGGCGCGAGTCAGAGAATAAGACATGGGTTTTTCCTGCGGTATCGTCGGCCTGCCGAACGTCGGCAAGAGCACGCTCTTCAACTCGCTGTCCACCGCGAAGGCGGAAGCGGCCAATTTCCCCTTCTGCACCGTCGAGCCGAACGTCGGCATCGTGCCCGTCCCGGACGAGCGGCTCGAAGCGCTCGCGAAGATGTTCAAGACGAAGAGCAAGGTGCCCGCGGCCATTCGCTTCGTCGACATCGCGGGGCTCGTACGCGGCGCGTCGAAAGGGGAGGGGCTCGGCAACCAGTTTCTCTCGCACATCCGCGAGGTGGACGCCGTCGCGCACGTCGTGCGCTGCTTCGTCGACGACAACGTCACGCACGTCGAGGGCAAGGTGGACCCGATCGCGGACGTCGCGACCATCCAGACGGAGCTCTGCCTGAAAGATCTGGACACCGCGAACAAGCGGCTCGACCGCGCGCGACGTCAGTCGAAGGGCGGCGATCCGATGGAGAAGGTCGCCGTCACGCTCTGCGAGCGGCTGGTCCCGCACCTCGATGCGATGAAGCCGGCGCGCACGTTCAAGGTGGAAGGCGAAAAAGAAGAGGTCGTGTATCGCGATCTGCAGCTCCTGACGGCCAAGCCGACCTTCTATGTGGCGAACGTCGACGAGGGATCGCTCTCGAACCTCGACGGCAACCCGCACTATCGCGCCATCCTGGATCTCGCCAAGACGGAGAGCACGCCGGTGGTCCCCATCTGCGCGCAGCTCGAGGCTCAGATCGCGGAGCTCGAGCCTTCGGATCGGCCCGAGTTTCTCGCGAGCGCCGGGCTGAAGGAGCCGGGGTTGAACGAGGTCATTCGCACCGGCTATCGGCTCCTCGGGTTGATCACGTTTTTGACCGCCGGCGAGGACGAGTGCCGCGCGTGGACGCTGAAGAACGGCCTCACCGCGCCGAAGGCCGCGGGCGTCATCCATACGGATTTCGAGCGCGGATTCATTCGCGCCGAGGTCATCCGCTGGGAGGATCTCATCGCGCTCGGCAGCGAAGCGAAGTGCCGCGAGCAGGGGAAGCTGCGCGTCGAAGGGAAGGACTACGTCGTGCAAGACGGCGACGTGATGCACTTCCGCTTCAACGTTTGAAGCGCTCGAACAGATCACGATCGTCGTGGAGGGCAAGCGCTACGAGAAAAACCGGCGAGGCCGGAGCCAGCTGGGGCTCTGGTCGCGAGAGGCGCGCGACTTTTGAAGCGTGCCGCATCGACCCCGAAGTCGAGAAATCCGCACGAAGCGCGGAAAATCGCGGAGTTTTCTCCACGCGAAAATCGCGAAACTCGGGCCTTGAGCACTCAAGGTAAAAAAACGGCTGCGAGGCCGTGGCTGTTTTCATGCTCCATCGCGATGGATCACCCGCGACCTTGATCGCTCAAGGCAGCGGCTCGCAAACCCCCACGCTCGAACACGGGAAACACGCCCGCGCGCCCGCTCTCCAAACGCCGTCGAGCTCGCGAGCCCCGCGCTCGAACGCGGAGACGCGCCCTCGCGTCCTACACTGCTACCGGGCCTCCGAACGCGCCGGCGAATCGCGCGAGCCAGACAGCGACCAGTAGCCCCATGAGCAGAGCCGAGAGCGCCACCGCGGCCCGCTCTTTGCCGGCCGTGGCGCGCTCGTGGCTCGTCGCATGGAGCGCGAGCGCGCCGAGCGCCGGCAGCGCGACGATGACCAGTGGATGCCAGTCGAGCGCCTCGCGAACGTCACCTCGGAGCAGCGCAAAGGTCGCGCGCGACAGACCACAGCCGGGGCACGGCAGATGGAACAGGAGCGCGACCGGACAGAGTGGCACGCGCAAGCGCGCGGCGATGAAGCCCAGCGCGACGACGAGGAAAAGAACCTTCCGCTCGCGATTCAGGAAACGGGGGCGCGACGCTTCCCGGCTCAAGAAGGAGCGGACTTCTTCCCTTTGACGAGCAAGTAGATGCCGTAAATGCCGCACGTGAGCACGATGAGCAGAACGGTGACGATGGGGTTCGCGCCGCCGACGGTGCCCGGAATCGGCGCGAGGGAATCGTGCACCTGGGCCATGGACGACGTCTGCGGAAGGGGCATCGGCTGACCCTCCGCGGCAGGAGCCGTGGCGCCGAGCACGTCCGCAGGAGCGCCGAATCCCGGCGGCGGTGCCCCGTAGCCCTGGGGACCAGGGCCGCCCATCGCCTGCTGTGGCGGCGCGCCGTACGCCGGCGGCGGCGCGCCGAAGGCCTGGGTCGCGCCATAGGCTGCCGCGGGGGGCGGCGCGCCGTAGCCCCCTGGAGAGGGTTGGGCCGGAGGAGGCTGATGCGGGAAACCCCCGCCGCCACCCGGTGATTGAAACGCGCTGTTATCCGCGACGACGGTGCCGCCGAGCGGATTCACCGCCGAAGCGGGCGCCGCGGGCGGGGGCGGCTCGTATGCAGATTGAGCCGCGGGGGGGGCATACGCCGGTTGAGGCGGCGCCCCGACGGGCGGAGCGCCCCCTGCTTGACCGATGTTGGAGCCCATGGACGGCGGGGCCACGCCGATCATCGTGCCTTTGAGCTTGGGTCGTGTCGCGGGGGGGACCTGTGCGGCGGGAGCTTGTGGAGGCGCTTGGGGAGCTGCGGCCGGAGGCGCGGCCGGTGTCGGAGCCGCACCGGGGGGCCCGGCGGGCTTCGGCGCCGCTGCCGGCGGCGCGTTCATCATGAGCATCGTGCCCTTGAACTTGGGCGCAGCCGCGGCCGCCTTCAGCGTGAACCCGCACTTGGCGCATGCGGTCGCGGTATCCTGGTTCTGAGCTCCACAGTTCGGGCAAAACACGAAGGTTACCTCCGGGCGGACAGAGGACTCAGCCTACACGGGGTAGTCAAGGCTTCCAAGAGCGTCGTCGCGCGAGCGGCGGCTTCCGCCACGGCCTTTCGTCCGAGCACTACGGCGTCGCGCGCGGTTACTTGCATTCGGCGCGATCGGAGCCAGAAAACCGCGTCGGGCACCTCGCGACGCCTCCCCGGAAAGCGGGCGGAACGCGAGCAAAAAAGCGTCAGGTTTCGTGAGAAAGCGTGGCCTTGACACCTCGCTTTGACCCTCACTACGGTGCGCGCCGACGGTAGCGCTGGGACGTCTCCGTCACCGCCGGCTCGTGAGCCTCGCACCTCATCAACGATTCGAGGAACAAGTTCCAAGATGGCATTCGCGCTGAGCGACGAACACGAGCGGGAGTTACGCGACATCCTGTCCCGCTACCCGAACAAGATGGCGGCGTGCATCCCAGTGCTGCACCTCTGTCAAGACGCCAACGACGGCTGGGTTTCCGAAGACGTCATCGCCTTCGTCGCGAGCAAGCTCGACCTGAGCCCGGCGCACGTGAAGGGCGTCGTCACCTTCTATTCTCTGTTCAACGAGTCGCCGCCCGGGAAGCATCAGGTGTGGGTGTGCAGGACGCTCTCGTGCGCGCTGCGCGGCAGCGGCGACATCCTGAAGCACTGCGAGAAGCGCCTCGGCGTGCATGTGGGCGAAACCACGAAGGACGGCAAGATCACGCTGCGCACCGCGGAGTGCCTCGCCGCGTGCGGCACGGCCCCCGTCATGCAGGTCGACAAGTCGTATCACGAGAACCTCAGCGTCGAATCCGTCGACCGCATCCTCGACGGCCTCCTGGCGAAAGCCTGACCAGGATTCCAATGCAGCTCTGCAATCTCACCCGAGCGGGGGCCGGATCTCCCGCCAGTCCCATGAATGGACGAGCGCTGTAATGCTGAAGCGTTCCGAATACCTGACCAAGAACTACGGTGTCCCCGACTCGTGGACCATCGGGCTCTACGAGCGCGACGGCGGATACCGGTCGGCGCGCGCCGCCCTCGGGATGACCCGCGAAGCGCTCGTCGAAGAGGTGAAGAAAGCGCACATCCGCGGACGCGGCGGCGCGGGCTTCGACTGCGGCACGAAGATGAGCTTCATGCCGAAGGAGGTGAAGAAGCCGCACTACCTCGTCGTCAACGCGGACGAAGGCGAGCCCGGCACGTTCAAGGATCGCTCCATCATGGAGATGAATCCTCACGCGCTCATCGAGGGCTGCATCATCGGCGCTCACGCCATCGGCGCGCCGACGGCGTACATCTACGTGCGCGACGAGCTCCACCTCTCGAAGGCGCGCCTGAACCAGGCCGTGCGCGAGGCGCGGGCGAAGGGTTACCTCGGCTCGAACGCCTTCGGCCTCACGCGCAACATCGACGTGCACGTGCACACGGGCGCGGGCGCGTACATCTGCGGCGAAGAGACGGCGCTCCTGAATTCGTTGGAGGGCCGCCGCGGCGAGCCGCGCATCAAGCCGCCGTTCCCGGCGCAGGCGGGCGCGTTCGGCTGCCCGACCACGGTGAACAACGTCGAGACCATCGCCATCCTGCCGTCGGTGCTCGCCGTCGGCGGCGACGCCTTCAGCAAGCTCTCCGAGCTGCACCCGTTCAACGACGGCGGCGCTCGCATCTTCGGCGTGTCCGGTCACGTGAAGAAGCCGGGCCTCTACGAGTGCCAGGTCGGGCTGACGCTGCGCGAGCTCGTCTACGATCTCGGCGGCGGCGTCCTCGGCGACAGAAAGCTCCTCGGGGTGATCCCGGGCGGCTCGTCCTGTCCCGTGCACTTGCCGGACGAAATCGTCAACGTCCCGAACGATCCTCGGTTCGCCCCGTACAACGGGAAATCGATCCTAGATCTGCCCCTCGGCGTCGACACCTTCCGCATGATCGGCAGCATGCTCGGCACCTGCTGCGCCATCGTCCTCTCCGACGCGGCGGATCCGGTGCTCGCGCTGCAAAACCTGATGCACTTCTACAAGCACGAGTCGTGCGGGCAGTGCACGCCGTGCCGCGAGGGTTGCGGCTGGATCGTCCGCATCCTCGACAAGGTCGTGGCCGGCACGGCGACCGTGGAAGAGCTCGACCGGGTCCACGAAATCGCCGACGACATCACGGGGAACACCATCTGTGCGTTCGGCGACGGAGCCGCGCAGCCCGTCCTCGCGTTCGTGCGCCGCTACCGCAAGAACTTCGAGGACTACATCAAGAACGGCGGCAAGTCGCAAACCAGGAGGCTTTCGCTATGAGCGCTGGGACGCTGCTTTTCGTCGTGTGCAGCATCGCGTGCATCGTCGGGGCGCTCGGCACCGTCATCGCCCGCAACCCGGTGCGCGGCGCGGTCGGGCTGCTGACGACCATCGTCGGCATCGCCGGGCTCTTCCTGAAGCTCTCCGCGCAGTTTCTCGCGGCGATACAGCTCATCGTCTACGCGGGCGCCGTCGTGGTGCTCTTCGTCTTCGTCCTCATGCTCATCGGCGCCGACGCCCACGCCGTGCGCGAAGACCGCGCCCGGGGCGCGAAGATCCTGAGCGGCGTGCTCCTCGGCGTCATGGCGATCGGCACGATGTTCGCTCTCGCGCCGCGGGCGGATCAGGTCACCCGATTCGCGCCCGTCATGCAAGACCACGGCAGCGTGGAGAGCGTCGGCCACCTCCTGTTCACGGCGGGCATCGTCCCGTTCGAGCTCGCCACGGCTCTGCTCATCGTCGCCGTCGTCGGGGCCATCGCCGTCGCGCGCGGCCGTCACGCGGCAGGCAAGCCCGCCACGCCGGTGAAGGATCCGCGCAAGCTCTTCGTCGGTCCCCTGTTGCCGCGCGACGATTCCGGCCGCCCGAAGGAGGTCGCTCCCTGATGCTCTTGGGTCAGCTGCTCGAGCACTACGTGCTCCTTTCTTCCATCATTTTCACCATCGGCGCCGTCGGCTTCCTGGTGCGGAGCAACGTGCTCGTGCAGCTCATGAGCATCGAGCTGATGCTCAACGCCGTGAACCTTCTGCTGGTCGCGTACAACCGCGTCCACACCGGCGACATGAACGGACAGATGTTCGCCTTCTTCATCATCGCCGTGGCCGCCGCGGAGGTCGCGGTGGGTCTCGCGATCGTCCTTTCGTTGTACCGCCTTCGCGCGACCGTCCTCTCGGACGAAGCCGACAGCCTGCGGCACTAGAGGTCGGAATGGACACCCTGCTAGCGATCTTCCCCGAGCGCGATTGTACGCTTCTCGTCGCCATCATCGTCTTGCCGCTGCTCGGCGCGTTCGTGAACGGCGCGTTCGGAAAACGCCTCGGCAGAGAAGCCGTCACGCTGATGGCGCTCGCGTCCGTCGGCGTCTCGTTCCTCGCTTGCGCGGTCGCGTTCGCGATGCTCCACGCGAAGCACACGAGCGACGAGTCGGCGCGGCTCGTGTGGACCGGATGGCAATGGGTCGGGCTCTCGCCCTCCGGCGAGCTGAACGCCATCAATCAGGGCGGCGGCTCCGTGCCGATCACCATCGACGTCTCGTTCTTCATGGACGAGCTGAACGGCGCGATGTCGCTCATCGTGACGGGCATCGGGTTCCTCATCCACCTGTACTCGACGACGTACATGGAGGACGACCCCGGCTATCACCGCTTCTTCTCGTACCTGAACCTGTTCATCTTCTCGATGCTCGTGCTCATCCTGGGCAACAACCTCCCGGTGATGTTCGTCGGGTGGGAAGGCGTCGGGCTCTGCAGCTACCTGCTCATCGGGTTTTGGTACGGCGAGAAGGCGAACGCCGCCGCCGGCAAGAAGGCGTTCATCACGAACCGCATCGGCGACTTCGGTCTCCTGGTCGCGATGGCGCTGCTCGTTCGCTACACGGGCTCGCTGACGTGGTCCGGCATCGCCGCGCACGGGCAAGACCTGCTCCGCCCGATCACCGTCTGGCAGGTTCCTTGGCTCGAGGGCAGCTCGGGGTTCCTCGGCTCGATCAGCGCGCCGGTGCAAGTGACGGCCGCGACGCTGGTCGGCCTTTCGTTGTTCCTCGGGTGCGCCGGCAAGAGCGCGCAGATCCCGCTCTACGTCTGGCTGCCGGACGCCATGGCGGGGCCCACGCCGGTCAGCGCGCTCATTCACGCCGCGACGATGGTCACGGCGGGCGTCTACCTCGTTTGCCGGACGGCTCCGGTGTTCGTCCTGAGCCCCGCGGCCATGTTCGTCGTGGCCATCGCCGGCGCGGCGACGGCGCTCCTCGCCGCGACGATCGCCCTCGTCCAGAACGACATCAAGAAGGTGCTCGCCTATTCGACCGTGAGCCAGCTCGGCTACATGTTCATGGGCGTCGGCGTGGGCGCGTTCACGGCCGGCTTCTTCCACGTCATCACGCACGCCTTCTTCAAGGCTTGTCTCTTCCTCGGCGCGGGCTCGGTCATCCACGCGATGCACGCCCGCATCCACGATGTGGAAGGGTCGCAGGACGTCCGCAACATGGGCGGCCTCGCGAAGGCGCTCCCCATCACGCACGCGACGTTCCTCGTCTCTTGCCTCGCGATCGCCGGCGTTCCGCCGCTCAGCGGTTTCTTCTCGAAGGACGAGATCCTGCACAACGCGCTCGTCTCCAGCGTGAAGCCGCCGACGGAGGACGCCACGGCCTACGGCCTCACCCTGTTCACCTGGCCTTCGTGGGGCGGTCCTCTGCTCGTCACGGTGGGCCTCGTCACGGCGGCGCTGACGGCGTTCTACATGTTCCGCCTCTACGTGCTCACGTTCCTCGGTGAGTTCCGCGGGTGGAAGGTCGTCGCGAACTGGAAAGAGCCCGAAGGCGCCCACGGCCACAACGCCCACAGCCACGACGCGCACGGCCACGACGCCCATTCGCCGCACGCGGCGCACGGCCAGCACGACAGCCCCGCCGACGCGCCCACCGAGCCGCTCGAGGGACCACAGCCGCACGAGTCGCCGTGGGCAATGCACTTGCCGCTGGTCATTCTCGCCGCGCTCGCGCTCGTCGGCGGCGTCTTCATGCACCCGCTCGAAGAGTGGCTCGAGCCGGTGTTCGCCGTGGCGCGAAGGAGCGTCGAGGAGTCGGACAAGGGCGCCATCGTCATGCCGCTCGCGCTCGTCGCCGCCGCCGGCGGCATCGGCGTCGCTTTCTTCATCTACTACCAGCAGAAGGGCGCGCCGGCGAAGCGCCTCGCCGAGCAGATGCCCGGCCTGTACCGTCTCGTCTACGACAAGTGGCGTGTCGACGAATTCTACGACGAGTTCTTCATTGGCACCGTCGACTTCATCGCCGACGTGTGCGTGTGGATCGATCGCTGGGTCGTCGACGGCATCATCGCGCGCTTCACGGCGTGGGTCGTCGCGGTGAGCGGCTATCTGCTGCGGTTGCTGCAGACCGGGCGCGTCCAGGCTTACGCCGCGGTCATGATGGTCGGCATGGCGTTCGTCGGTTGGTTCTTCACGATGCCGCAAGCCGCGGCGCACGTGGAAAAGGACGACGCGAGCGGCCACTACACCGTGCAAGCCGCGCCGGGCCTCGGTTACTCGTATCGCTGGGACGCGGACGCCGACGGCAAGCCGGACACGGCGGACTTCAGCGACAAGAAGAGCGTCGAGCTCTCTCTCGGCGTGGGCCAGTCACGCAAAGTGGAGCTCGAAGTCATGAACGCCTTCGGCCGCGTCGGTCACAAGACGATCACCCTGACCCGACCGAGGACCGAAGAACCCAAGCGAGCGAGCGCCGACGGCGTGCTACGCGGCGCGCTCGCCGGCCGTGAGGTGACGCCATGAGCCCGCTCGCCAGCGCGGTCGTCGCGCTGTTCCCGTACGCCGTCGCGTTCGCCGTCGGCGCCCTCTTGCCGAAGCGACAAGGCGCGCTCGAGCGCTTCGCCTTGGGTCTCGTCGGCGTGCTCGCTCTCGCGCTCATCTACGGGCTGTGGCCGGGTAAAGAAGCGGAGCCCGAGGCCGCTCCGGCGGAGTGGCCGCATCTCCTGAACGTCATCGTCTTCGTGCCCTTGGTCGGGGCGATCGCGGTTCTCTTCTTGCCGCGACAGACGCCGAATTTCCTGCGGCGCTTCACGCTCGTCGTGATGGCCATCGATTTCATCGCGTCGCTCGGGCTGCTCGCGGCTCCGATGTCCCGCGGCTGGCACTTCCAGTACATCTCGGAGTGGCTGCCCTCGTTCGGCATCCGCTATCACGTCGCGGTCGACGGGCTCAGCCTGTGGCTGGTCCTTCTGACCACCTTCACGACGCCGATCGCGGCCTACGTCTCCTTCGGATCCATCAAGAAGCGGACGAAGGATCTGTGTTTCTCGTTCCTGCTCCTGCAAGGGGCCATGCTCGGCGCGTTCGTCGCGCTGGACCTGTTCCTCTTCTACGTGTTCTGGGAGCTCATGCTCGTGCCGATGTTGATCATCATCGGCGTGTGGGGCGGCGTCGAGCGCATCAAGGCCGCGTACAAGTTCTTCCTCTACACCATGGCCGGCAGCATGATGATGCTCGCCGCGATCCTCTATCTGGTGTGGGCTCACAAGCAGGTCGCCGGTTACTACACGTTCGACTACCTCGCGCTGCGGCGGCTCGTTCTGCCGGACCGCGCCGCGTGGCTCTGCTTCATCGCGTTCACGCTCGCCTTCGTGATCAAGGTGCCCATGTGGCCCTTCCACACGTGGTTGCCCGACGCGCACGTGCAGGCGCCCACGGGCGGCTCCATCATCCTGGCCGCGGTGCTCTTGAAGCTCGGGACCTACGGCTACATCCGCTTCTGCATGGGGATGTTCGAGGGCCCCGCCTGGGCGGCGAGCGCCACGCTCGCGACGGTCGCGATCC
The DNA here is from genome assembly GCA_035547195.1 of Polyangiaceae bacterium. Taxonomy (GTDB): domain Bacteria; phylum Myxococcota_A; class Polyangia; order Polyangiales; family Polyangiaceae; genus DASZVB01. The sequence goes on along the minus strand of DASZVB010000022.1, from coordinate 7,194 downwards.
TCGGCGGAATCCTGTACGGCGCGCTCGTCGCCTGGAAGCAGGACGACGTGAAGAAGCTCATCGCCTATTCGTCCGTCGCCCATCTCGGGTTCGTGATGCTCGGCGTCTTCGGCGCGACGCGCTCGGGAATGCAGGGGGCCATCTTGCAGATGGTGAACCACGGCGTGTCGACCGGCGCCTTGTTCCTTCTCATCGGCGTCATCTACGACCGACGGCACACGCGCCTGATGAACGAGTTCGGCGGCCTGGCGAAGGCCATGCCGATCTACGCGGCCCTGTTCGTCATCGTCACCATGGCGAGCGTCGGCGTCCCCGGCACCAACGGGTTCGTCGGCGAGTTCATGATCATCATGGGCACCATCGTGTCGCAGGTGCTCGACAAGCAGTCGACGAGCCAGGCCGCCGTCGCCGCGTTCGGCGTCATCCTCGCCGCGGTGTACATGCTGCACGTCGTACAGAACATGTTCTTCGGGCCGATCGACAATCCGAAGAACGAGCACCTCTCCGACATCAACACGCGCGAAACGGTCGCCGTCGCGCCGCTCATCGCCCTGGTCTTCGTTATCGGGCTCTTTCCGAACCTCTTCTTGTCCCGGATGACGGACAGCGTGAACGCCGTGCTGGAGGACTTCGTGGACGGTCGCATGCAATACGAACAGCACGCCGGGGATCCGTCGCTGAAGCTGCGGCCGCAGCGCGGCGGTCCCTTGGACGAGGGATATCCCGAAGCGCCTTCGGCGAAGGCCGTGGCGATGGCCGGGGGTGCGCGATGACGACGAGTCTTCCGTTTGCGCTCTCGCCGCTCCTCATCGTCGGTCTGGGCGCTCTGTTGCTCATGCTCGCCGAGGCGTTCGGCAAACCCGAGGATCCCGCCGGCATGCACGGCGAGCTCGTCGTCGACGCCGGCGCCGGTCGCGGGGCGGAGCTCGGGCTCGTCGCGGCGGTCGTGTTGATGCTCGGCGCCGTCCTCTCGATCGCGGTCTGGCTCATCGGTCCCGAGAAGCTCGAGGGGATCGAGCGGGTGGCGCCGTACCTCGTCGTCGACCGGTTCGCGTTGTTCTTCAGCTTCGTGCTGTGCATCGGCGGCGCGCTCGCCGCGCTGCTCGCCGCGGGTTACCTACCCGAGCACCGCATCGATCGCAGCGAGTTCTTCCCGCTCTTGCTCCTGTCGACGTTCGGCGCGATCGCGCTTGCGTGGTCGGGGGATCTGCTCGCCGTGTTCGTCGGCCTCGAGACGATGTCGCTCGGCGTCTACTCGATGATCGGCTTGCGCCGGGGGAGCCCGCGCGCCGCCGAGGCGGCCGTGAAGTACTTCTTGCTCGGCAGCTTCGCCGCCGCGTTGATGCTCTTCGGCTTCGCGCTCCTTTACGGCGCGACGGGCCACACGGATCTCGCGGGCGTCGGCGGCGCCGTGAAGAGCATCGGCTCCGCGGGCAGCACCGTCAGCGCACCGACGGTGCTCATCGCGCTGGTTCTGATCATCGTCGGGCTCGGCTTCAAGGTGAGCGCCGTCCCGTTCCACATGTGGACGCCGGACGCCTACGAAGGAGCTCCGACCCCGACGACGAGCTTCATGGCCGTCGCCGTGAAGAGCGCCGCGTTCGCGGTGCTCCTGCGCGTGCTCCTCGTCGGCTTCGGCGACGAGCGGCTGATGAGCTGGGGCGCGGGCTGGCCGCCGGTGCTGGCGGCGCTCGCCGTCCTGTCGATGACCGTCGCGAACGTCATCGCGGGTCGCCAGGAGTCGGTGAAGCGCATGCTCGCGTATTCGTCGATCGCGCACGCCGGTTACGTGCTCGTGGGCGTCGCCGCGACCGTGCGCGCGACTTCGGAAGCGCAAGCGAGCATCCTTTTCTATTTGCTCGCGTACACGGTCTCGACGGCAGGCGCATTCGGCGCGCTCATCGCGTGCGGCAGTCGCGGGGCCGAGGCCGTGACGTACGAGGATCTGGCCGGCGTCGGACGCCGCCATCCGCCGGCGGCGCTCGCGTTCTCGCTCTTTCTACTCTCGCTCGCCGGCATTCCGCCGACCGCGGGCTTCTTCGGAAAGCTCTACATTTTCCGTGCGGCGATCGACGCGCAGCTCTACGCGGTCGCCATCATCGGGCTCATCAACAGCGCGATCGGCGCATACTACTATCTGCGGGTCATGGTTTACATGTACATGCGCGAGCCCGCTCCCGGAGCACCGATCGCGATTCCGATGCGCTCGGGGCTAGTCGCTTCGGCGCTGGTGATCGCGGCGGTGTTGGTTTTGGCGTTTGGGACGATGCCGGGGGATATGTTGGACGTCGCGAGTAATGCGGGGTTGTGAGGGGTAGGGGAGCGGGATCGGGACTGGGTCAGGATCGAGATCAGGAACTGGGTCAGGATCGGGATCAGGAACTGGGTCAGGATCGGGATCAGGAGCGGGAACGGCATCCGGATCGGGGATTGGATCGGGGGCAGGGACGGGGCGGGATACGGCGCTGGGGCGCGACGACGCGTCGGCTGGCTCGAGGATTTTCAGTTTATCCGCGTGCTCGGATTGCTCTAGGGGCTTCGCCCGCGCGCGCAGACGCGCGCGGCGGGCTTCGCCCGCCCTAGATCAATCCTGCGCGCGCGGATTGCGGAGTGGAGTGGGTGCTCTCGCAAAGGAGAACCTCATGCTGCACATCTACAGTGTCATCCTTTCATTCGTCGAGGACGTTGGCTCGCTCGTGCCTCGCATCGCTCACCACGATCCGGATTTGGCACGGCAGCTTCGCCGCGCAGCCACTTCGGTCGCTCTGAACACCGCGGAGGCTTGGGTCGCTCGCGGGCGCTCGCGCATTGCTTGCTACAATCTTGCGCTGCGCGAAATGCGCGAGAGTTACGCCGCACTCGAGATCGCCGTGCGGCTGCGTTACTTGCCCCCGCTCAGCACGGAGCTCGAAGCTCGGTGTCAGCGTATCCTCGCTACGCTGTACAAGCTCTCGTTCCCCCGCGCTGCAGTGCAATGAAGAGCGCCAGGGCGCCGGGCATTGTGCTCGGCGCCCTGGTCTGTTTTCAGGACGCCTTCGCGAGCGAAAGGCGGACGAGCGTGCCGATGATTTGATTGAAGAGGGCGGCGATGTCGTGTTCCAGATCGCCGACCCAACCGAACGCCTGTGCCGTCTCGTAGCACGCGAGCACTTCGCGGGCAGAAGCCGCCGCGGTTTGAAAGCGAGCCTGTCGATTCTTCCCGCGGCTATAGGCGCCTTCCGCCGTGTTCAGAGGAACCGAGATGAGTGCTCGTTCCATCTGATCAGCAAGTGCAGGCGAGCGCAAGCGAAGCCGCGTAACCAGAGGTGACAGCCGCTGAACGAGCTGAAGAGTGACCGGGTATATCTTGAGTGTCATACGAGTTCGTCCGTCCTTTCGTGCCTGCCTTCGAGGCACGCCCCCCGCGCCCTCCGCGCGCAGCCGGTGTCCAGGCTGCGCGCGAGCGAAGCGAGCGCGCACCATCGGCGAAGCCGATGGCGCGGCCTGGACACCGGCGAGCACGGAGGTACCGTGAGCGATCCCGAGAAGCCCAAGCATCGTCGCGCCCGCGTCGTCCCGCGACGGCCCCACGCCGCCCCTGATGCGCCACGCCCTCCGCGCGCAGCCGGTGTCCAGGCTGCGCGCGGGCGAAGCGAGCGCGCACCATCGGCGAAGCCGATGGCGCGGCCTGGACACCGGCGAGCACGGAGGTACCGTGAGCGATCTCGAGAAGCTCAAGCATCGTCGCGCCCGCTCGTCGCGTCCATGCCGCCCCCCGACGGCCCCAAGCCGCCCCACGCCGCACACCGACCCCCCAACTCTCCCTCTCACTCAACCCCAACCCCTAGCACTACCCCTTGCCCAACCCCAACCCCAACCTCATCTCACAACCACAAATCGAGCCTCCTCCGCCGTCCTCCCAATAATCGTGGGCTCATAGTGCAACTCGAGCTTCCGCGATGTCGCCGGTATCTCGAACGTGATGAAGCCGCGCGCCTTCTTGCCGGTCGTCACTCGCATCGAGACGAGGCCGGGATCGCATCCGGCGAGCGTGCTCGTATATACGTCGCCGTTCGAGTCGTAGAGCGTCGCGTAGAAAGGGTTGACCGGTACCTCGACGGCGGAAGTGCCCTCCAGGGTCACTTCGATGCCGAACTTGACGTAGCCGCGCTTGGAAGCGAAAGGGGTGTCTTCTCGACACTCCTTGTCGGATTCGACGCTCATGGTGTAGTCGCGCAAGACGGCGAGCTCGCCTTCGGGGTGCACGCGCGGTTCACCGCCGAGGATCGTGGCGCTCTCCGCGCTCGGCGATGGGGGCGGCGGAGGGCCGTCGGCGCGGGCGTGGCACGCGACGGCGGACGCGAGAGGCAGGAGAGCCCAGGGCCGCGCGGGGACGGTGAACCCGGGGGCGCGCATGGCGGCGGGAAAGGTACACGAGGACGGGGCGCTCGGCGACGAGGTGCGCGGACTCAGAGATTTCTTGCTCGATTGCGGGCCCTGCCGCGCAGACGGAGCGCGATTTTGCCCATGTCGACGGGAGCCCGGCAAAGGCTCCGGAGGCTCAGCTTGGATCCGGAGACCTCTCGCCACTCGAGCAGCGGCTCTTCGACTATCTCGACGGAGCACGGGGCACCGGCTGCGTCCCGCGCTTCGAGGAGCCGGGCTAGGAGCTCCACGTCGAAGACCCATCGGGACGAGAAGGGCTCCGCCAGCGCGGCCTTCAGCGCGTTGGTCGAGCGGAAGATCTTGGCGCCGCACTGGGTGTCGTAGACGGCGACGCCGAGCATGAGCGACGCGGCCGAGGCGAAGACGCGGCCGACGTAGTGCCTCGTCGAGTTTCGCTCGATGCGCCGCCCGAGGAGCGCCACTCGACTTCCGAGCACGACGTCGACGCCACGGTCGCGAAGGACGTCCGACAAGCGGCACATCTCACGAATCGGAGTGGCCAGATCGGCGTCGAGATAGCCGACGAAACGCGGACCGGTGGAGAGCGCGTGCAATAAGCCGCGCCGAACGGCTTCGCCCTTGCCGCGGTTGGGCGAAAGCGAGAGGCCCCGAAGTCGTCCCGGCCTCGCGCGCGCAAGGGCCTCGATGACGTCGCGCGTGCGATCGGTCGAGCCGTCGTCGACGAACAGGACGTCGATGTCGGGGCGCGAGTCGACGAGCGACACGAAGGCGTCGCGATCGAGGCGGTGTTCTTCGTCGAAACAGGGGACGACCCAGACGAACTCCGTGCTCACGGCTTTCTCCCGAGGGCCCAAGCGCTGAGACCGGGTAGAGCGACGCCGCGCCGCGAGAGCGCGCGCCCGGCGCGGGCGTCGTGATCGAGCACCCACGTCGCCGCCGCGGCGAGAAGGTCGCCGCCGTGGAACGTGGCGGCGCTCGTCGTGGCGTGGTCCGGCGGCGCGCCGTCGGGCGCCGAGTGCACTCCGCGCGCGAGCTCGACGCATTTCGCGGCGAGCCGCGGCAAGATCAGCGTGGTGAACAGCGAGCCGCCTTCGAGGCGTACTAGCCCCGCTGCCGTCAACAGGGCGTCGAGCTCGCGCGGACGGTAGCGCCGGTGGTGTCCGAGCACGACGTCGTGGCGGGTGAACAACGCTTGCCAGGCCGGCACGCTGACGAGAACGAGCCCGCCCGGACGAAGGTGCGAATCGACGAGACGAGACACGAAGTCGCGGTCGTCCGCCACGTGCTCGACGACGTCGAGGAGCATCAATAAGTCGAACCGCTCTTCGGCGAGGACGCGCGTGAAGCAGAGCCCGCCCGGAGCACGCGCTGCGAACGCGGCCAGTTGCTCGTCGGAGTAGCGCGTGTCGAAGCAGGTGACGGTGCTCCCCTTCGGCAGCGAACGCACGAGCTCCGAGGCGAGATAGCCGTCTCCGGCGCCCACGTCGAGCACGGCGAGCCGCTGCCCGTTCGGGACGTTCTCCCGGGCGACGCGGACGAAATAGCGAGCGCGGGCGATCTCCCATGGATGCCGCGAGAAGGGCGTATCCGGCAGCTCGCGCAGGTCCATGGACCGCATCGTTTGCACCAGCGTGGCCGAAGCGGCCAGGGAATGTTCGCGGGCAGCGGTCCACCGCTCGCCAACGGAGTCGAGAGAAGTACGGGCGGGTCGTGCTAGATAGGGCGAGCCTTTTCGTACCCCATCCGGCCACCGAGTAGAGAATGCGCCGCTTTTCTCATCGAGCGAAATTGTCGTGTGGGCTCCTGTGCGTCGTCGTCGGCTGCAAGTCGAAGACTACCGCCGCACCGGAGCCGCAATCGAGCGCGCCCCAGCCGTCGAGCTCGGCGGCAGAAGCGCTGCTGAAGCCGATCCCGTCGGCGTACGTCGAGGCCGCCCTGAACCCCGGGCACGAGAAGCCGTATTCGGGGCCCATCGGCGCCGTTCACGGCGTGGTGCACGTCTCCGGTGACCCGGCGCCGGACGTTCCGGGGGCCCTCGCCCAGCTCGCGAAGAGCAAGAATTGCGAGAGCGCGAAGCCGTTCTACGGCAAGCTGTTCCGCGAAGGACCCGGCCGCGAGCTCGCCGACGTGCTGGTCGCCGTTACGAATTACAAGGGCTTCGTTCCACCGCGCGGAGACGTGAAGCTCGTGACGGCGCGCGGCTGCGCCTTCGAGTCGCGAACGGTCGCGATGACCTTCGGGCAGCGGCTCGAGGTGAAGAATCGCGGCAGCGAGGCCGTCATCCCGACGCTCTCGGGGACGCAACAAGCCGCGCTGATCGTCGCGTTTCCGGGCGGGGATTCGGTGAAGCTCTTCCCGGATCATCCCGGCGAGTTCCTGCTTCAGGATCAGTCGCACCCGTTCGCGACGGCGGACGTGTTCGTGCTGAAATACCCGACCACGGCGGTGACCGGCATCGACGGAACCTTCGAGATCAAGGACGTTCCCGCGGGCAGCGTCGTGGTCTCGGCGTACCTGCCGTCGACGGCGGGCCGGACGTCCGCGCCGGTGAACGTGGTCGCGGGCGAGACCGCGACCGTCGAACTGACGATCCCGTTCGACGCGGTGAAGTTCGCCGCGGCCGCGCCCTCGGCGTCTGCGCATTGAGGCTCGCGTCAGCGCCGCGCGCGCTGCGGAGCCGCGATCGCCGTCTGGGCGCCGCCGAAGCCGCGGGCGAACGCGAGCGCCGCGTCGGCGCCGACGCGCCGATAGAGGAGCGCGACCATGACGCGGATCGCGGCGGTGCTGGGCGTTTCGTGAGCATCGGGG
>DASZVB010000021.1:0-1727 GCA_035547195.1 Polyangiaceae bacterium | reverse complement strand
ACCGGCACGGTGACGCTCGACGAGGCCGTCTTCGCGGCCGAGATCAAGCCGCACCTCGTGCACGAGGCCGTCCGCGCCGAGCTGAACGCCCAGCGCGCCGGCACCGCCGCGACGAAGAGCCGCGGGCTCGTCTCCGGCGGCCGCTCGAAGCCGTGGCGCCAGAAGGGCACCGGCCGCGCCCGCCAGGGCACGATCCGCGCGCCGCAGTTCGCGGGCGGCGGCCACGCGTTCGCCAAGGTGCCGCGCACATTCGTCCAGAAGGTGAACCGCAAGGCGCAGCGCAGCGCTCTTCGCTCGGCGCTCGCCTCGCATGCGTCCGAGGGAACGCTCGCGGTCATCGCGGCCGAGCAGTTCCCGGCGCCCTCGACGAAGGCCGCGAAGGCGCTCGTCGAGAAATGGGGAAAGGACACTCCCACGGTCGTCGTCGCGCTGCACGAGGAGGAGAACGTCTTCAAGAGCTTCCGCAACCTCGAACGGGTCGTCGTGATCGGGCCGAGCGACCTCGAGGTCGCCGCCGTCGTCTGGGCGCGCTCGCTCGTCGTCACCGAGGGTGCGCTTCCGCTCGTCACCGGAAAGGCCGTCTAGTAATGCACGCGTCCCAGGTCATCCTCGCGCCGATCGTCTCGGAGAAGTCGTACGCCGCCTCGACGCGCGGGAGCTACACGTTCAAGGTGCACCCCGACTCGCACAAGACGCAGATCCGCCAGGCCGTCGAGGAGCTCTTCGAGGTCAAGGTCGAGCGCGTCAACGTGATCAAGGTGCAGGCGAAGCCGAAGCGGCGCGGAGCCTTCCGCGGCACCCGTCCCGGCTGGAAGAAGGCCGTCGTGCAGCTGCGCGCCGGCGACACGATCGAAGTCTTCGAAGGAGCGCAGCTCTAGATGCCGGTACGTCGTTTCAAGCCGACCTCTCCGGGGCGGCGCCACATGTCGGTGTCCGACTTCGCGGAGATCACGAAGTCGACCCCGGAGAAGTCGCTCACCGAGAAGCTGACGAAGAAGGGCGGCCGCAACAACACGGGCCGCATCACGACGCGCCACCAGGGCGGCGGCCACAAGCGCCGCTACCGGATCGTCGACTTCAAGCGCACGAAGGACGGCGTGCCCGCCAAGGTCGCCGCGATCGAGTACGACCCGAACCGCTCGGCGCGCATCGCGCTGCTCCACTACGCGGACGGGTTCAAGAGCTACATCCTCGCGCCGGCCGGCGTGCGCGTCGGGTCGTACGTCCAGTCGGGCGTCGGCTCCGACATCAAGCCGGGGAACGCGCTCCCGCTCGAGAACATCCCGACCGGCACGATGGTGCACAACGTCGAGCTGAAGCCCGGCCGCGGCGGCCAGATGGCCCGCTCCGCCGGCTCGGGCATCCAGCTCGTGGCGAAGGACGGCGCCTACGCGACGCTGCGTCTCCCCTCCGGCGAGATGCGCCGCGTGCTCCTCACCTGCCGCGCCACCGTCGGCCAGGTCGGAAACGTCGAGCACGGCAACGTGACGATCGGCAAGGCCGGGCGGAGTCGTTGGTTGGGGAAGCGCCCTGCAGTTCGCGGCTCCGCGATGAACCCCGTCGACCACCCGCACGGCGGCGGCGAGGGCAAGTCGAAGGGCGGCCGCCACCCGGTCACCCCGTGGGGCGTGCCGACGCTCGGCAAGCGCACCCGCTCGAAGCACAAGGAATCGGACAAGCTGATCGTTCGCGGCCGTCGCCGCGGGAAGGACAAGCGGTAATGAGTC
>DASZVB010000020.1:0-29884 GCA_035547195.1 Polyangiaceae bacterium | reverse complement strand
GAGGCACGCGTGCGGCCGCGCGCGCGCCGAGCGCGCGCCGCTCTGGACCGGCGATGGCGCGGCGGAGAGCACGTCGGCGGACGCCGAGGCGCCCCTCGACGACGCCGACGACGGCCGCGGCGCGCCGTCCGACAAGTCGCTGCGCGAAGAGTTTTCGTCGTCCACACCGTTGCTCGAGGCGAGCCCGAACAAGAAGGAGCGCTCGGCGCCGCCGCCCGCGGCGGCCGCGCCGAACGGCGATCTCGGGAGAGCCGCCGGCGGGCGCGCGTTCGAACCGCGCGAAGACATGACCGGGCCGCTGCTCATGCCCTCGCCGTATTCGCCGCCTCCGCCGCGCTTCGGCAGGCGTTACATTCCCATGCGCAAGATCTGGGAGCGGGTCGGGCGCATCGTGGTGCCGCCCGCGCTGCCGGATCGCGTGACGGAAGGCGCGGTCTCGGCGGCGGAGCGCGGCGCGTCGGGGAGCGATCCCAGCCGCGAGAGCCTGAAGCGGCTCTACACGCTCTACATGCTCGACGGCCGCTTCGACGACGCGGCCGGCGTCGCGGAGCGCTGGTCCGTCAAGGATCCGCTGGATCCCGACGCGCTCACGGCGCGCGCGGACGTCGCCGCGGCGCGCGGCGATCGCGAGCTCGCTATACGCATCCTCGGGTCGGTCCTCGACGTGCGTCCCGGCGATCAGAAGGCCGTGCTCCGGCTTTCGCGGCTCTACCGGTGGGCGGGCGACGCCGACCTCGCCTGCCGGCATTCGATGGCCGCCGCGCAGATCCGGGCGACGGACTCGAAGCTTCTTGCCGAAGCGGTCCGGTGCACACGCGACCTCGGGTCCGAGGGCGTGGCTTCGGACTTGATGGCGCTCGCCGACGAGACGACCCGGCGCGCCGCCGACCTCCTCCTGGCGACGAAACCTGCCGATCCGTCGGCGCTCAGCGGGGACCTGCGCGTCGAAGCGACGTGGGACGGCGGCGACGATCTGGACCTCTCGCTGCTCACGCCGGACGGCGCGCGCGTCTCCTGGCTCGGCGCACCGACCAAAGCAGTCATCAGCGCGCGCGACGTCCGCAGCACGACGCGGGAAGGACTCGCGCTGCGCGGCGGCGCGCCCGGCGAGTACCTGGTCGAGGTGACGCGCCCGGAAGGGCACCGCGGAACGGTGCGCGGCTCCATGACGATCTACGCGGCGGGCGCGCGGAGCGTCGCGCGCTTCGAGCTCGACGCCACGAGCAAACGCGTCGCGCTCTTGAAGATCACGACGCGTCCGCGCCTGGTGCCGCTATAGGCGCGCCTAGCGCTGTTGATCGCCGACCAGTCCGAGCTTCAGCTCGTAGACCATCTTCCCGAGCTTCGGATCGGTCAGGACGATCTGCCCCTCGCTCGGGATCTCGATGACCACCTCTTTGCCCTTCTTCGGGGTGATGGTGATCGTCTTGTCGGTCTCTTTGCCGAACTCGATCTCTTCCTTGTGCTTGGTCGTGAGCTTGTCGCCCTTGCGCTGCATGGTGAGCCAGACGCCTTTGTTGTCCCCTTGCTCCTGGAACTGGAAGGCGTCGCCCTCGAGCTTCGCGCTCTCCTTCGACATGCAGTCGGCCTTCTTCTTCGGGTCGTCCTTCGCGACCTTGGTGCACTTGTCGTCGGCCTGCTGATGCACGTCCGAGGCGGTGAACGAGAAGACGAAGAGCGCGCCCGGCGTCGTCAGCACGTCTTTGAGCGATTTGGTGGGCTTCGCGTCGGCGGCGGGAGCGTCGTCGCTCTTCGCCGGCGCTTCGTCGCTGCTCTGCGCGGCGGCTTTGTCCGTGTCGTCGCCCTTCGCCGGCTTTTCCGACGCGGCGGCGGGCGCTTCACTCGAGGGTGCCTTCGGCTCCGGCTCCGAACCGCCGCACGCGGCGAGGAGACCACTGACGCAGACGAACGCGAACACGCGAGATATCGATTGCACGGGCGACCTTCCTTGCGAAACGAGTGTCCATCCGGCGGACAGGGCCGGTTCGGGCGGCAGATTACAGCAGGGCGAGCCTCGTGCGACGTTTCTCGACACCGCGCGCCGTCGATTCATTGTGTATGAAAAGATTCACCCCGACGTCGCGGCCCTCATAGCGTCGTGAAGGCGTGCCCGTCCCAGTGCTTGATGGTGCCGCCCGTCCCGACGAGCCAAACGTCGGACGCGGTGCTGCCCCACGCCGCCCAGATCGCCTCCGAAGTCCCCGTCGGCCGCTTCGTCCAGGCCTGCCCGTCGTAGTGGAATGCGCCGCCGTTGAGCCCGACGGCCCAGATGTCCGTCGCGCTGCTTCCCCACATCCCGAGGAGCTTCGCTTTCGGCGACGTCGGCGATGGCGTCCACTTCTTCGCCTTGCCGTCGAACTGCCAGATCTCGCCTTCGTACGTCCCGACCCAAACCTCGTTCGGTCCCGTGCCCCAGACGGCGCGTAGCGAGCCTCCTTCGAAGGGCACGCGGTCGAAGTGTTTGCCGTTGCCTTGCAAGACGAATCCCTGGGCTTTGCGATCCGTGCCGACCATCCAAATGTCGGTCGGGCCCGATCCCCAGGTCTCCCAGAGGCTCGTCGCACCGCCGACGGGCGCGGTCTCCCATTTCTTGCCGTCGTAGTGACGGAGTATCGACGTGTCTTCTTCGATGCCCGACGCCCAGACGTCGTTCGGGCTGCTCGCCCACATCCCGAGGATCGTCTCGTCCTTTTCTTCGGCGACGACCTTCCACGACTGGCCGTCGTAGTGGATCGTCGTGGCGTCGTCGCCGCCCGCCCAGACGTCGCTGTGGGCCGAACCGGTGATCGCGGACAGATTCTTCGTCGTCGGGCTGTCGACGTGCGTCCAGGCGTGTCCATCGTAATGGTCGATCGCGCCCTTGACGCCGACGGCCCAGACATCCGCGGCGCCGCTCCCCCACACCGCGGACAGCGACACCTTGGGCGGGGCAGGCGCCGGCGAAGCGTTGCTCGCCGCGCTCACGCTGCCGGATTGGCTCGTCGAGCTCGGCTCGGCCACCTTCTTACAGCTCGGGGTGAGCGCGCAAACTCCTACGCACAGCAGGCCGAGCGTCGCCGCGCGGGCAGAAGTTTGCGGAATCGATACCGTCTTGGAATGCATTCGCTGCGCGGACTCTAGCGTCGATCGAGGAAGGTGGCCTTGGACAAATGAACCCGATTGTCGTTCCCAGACTTTCACGAAATTAGAGCGCCGTTCGGCGCCGGAGCGTGATACGCCCGCGTGCCATGCGATTGCACTTGCAGGCCGCCGTAGCCGCGTTCGTTGTGTCCAGCACCACCGTCGCTTTTGCCGACGACCAGCCGAGCATGGGCACGCCGCCGGACGAAGCCAAGGCGCTCGTCGAGGCGCCGAAGTTCGACGCCGAAGCGCCGAAGCAAGACGAGGCAACGCACGAGACGACGGCGACCGTCTCCGCGGGCGGACAGTTCGCGAGCGGCAACTCACGGCTCGTCGCCGCGACGGCGAACGGCAAGTTCGACATGCGTCGCGGCTCTGACGGCTTCGGCGCCGCGGTGCTCGCGAACTACGGCGAGAGCGCCCCGCCAGGGGAGCACCTGGCGACGACGACGCAGAACATCCAGGGCAGGCTGCGCTACGACCGCTTTCTCATCGACAGCATGAGCCTCTTTCTCATCGGCACCGGTCGTCACGACCGCTTTCAGGGCTTGGATTTCCGTCTCAACGTCGACCCCGGCGCCAAGTACGTGTTCATCAGAACCGATCCGACGTCGCTCTGGGCCGAGCTCGGCTACGACTTTCAGTACGACATCCGTCGCGACGACGCGCTGCAGCCTGACCCGATGGTGCCGCCGCTTTCGAAGACCGCGACGGACCACTCCGCGCGTATCTTTCTCGGCTTCAAGCATGCGTTCAACAAGGAAGTGACCTTCGCGACGGGCGTCGAATATCTCCAGAGCTTCGTCGAAGCGACTCGCGCTCGCTTGAACTACGACGCCCTCTTCGCCGCGCACGTCGGCGGGGGCCTCTCCCTCGGGCTCGGCTTCTCCGCGCGATACGATCACGCGCCGCTGCCCACGAAGAAGAATCTCGATACGGCGACGACGGTGAGCCTCATCTACGCGTTCAGCGACGCGCCCGAAACGCCGGCCGCGCCCGCCGAGCCACCGGTGGCCAAGCCCCCCGAGACCCCGCCACCTTCAGCCAATCCGCCCCCGCCGCCTCCTGCGGCCACGCCGCCCGTCCCGCCGGCCGCGCCGGAAATGACGCCGCAGCCCGCTCCCGAGGCGCCGGCGCCGAATGGGCTTCCGGGTTCGACACCGGAAACACAGCCCGCTCCGTAGGCGTGGCATTTGATCCCGTGGAGCAAGATTGCCTCGGTCACGACGCAGGTGCCCGGCGGCCGGTGAGACAGCAACCAGCTCCATAGTTGCAGCAATTCCAGTGCCTTCGGTCCGGCGAGCCTGCCGATCGTCGTAAGTGCGCGGCTTGGCGCAGAAGTAGCAGCGCCGTCGGCCTCGCCCCCGATAGGAGCTTCGATTTGTGCGGACCGGCTGCGGGTGCAGGGGCCGGCTTCCGCGCGTAGGAAGGAATGCAACTGGCCTCATGAGCATGCGCGCTACAGCGGACGGTGCCGTGGAGGCGCTCCGCGAACCGAGCGGCCGCGTCGAGACGGAAGATCAGGTTGTTCGCCTCTATAGGGGCGCGGAGCGCGCCGGCGAGCCGGGTGAGGAGGCGCCGGCTTCCCTGTCGCACGCGCGAGAACCCGATTCGAGCGGTCGTATCGTCGGCGCCATCGCGAGGGCGATCACGCGCGAGCAGGTCTACGAGGCCGTCGTCGACAAGGCCGCGGAAGCTCTCGGCGCCGCGAGCGCCGCGCTCTTCTTGCACGAGGAAGAGACGCCGCCGCCGTCGCCCGTGCACGCCTACAACCACTCCGACGCGGAAGCGAAGATGTCGCGCACCGGGCGCTGCCGCTCCGTCCCGCTCCAGATGGCGGGACGGACCCTCGGTACCCTGACGTTCGCCTTCGAAGGGGCGATCGCCGACGAACCGAGCGAGCACCGATTGCTCGAGCTGATCGCGCGTCACGGCGCCTGTGCTCTGGAGCGACTCCGGTTGCTGGAAGCGGAAGCGCACCGCCGCGAGCGAGCCGAGGCCGAGGCTTCGCGCGTCGCCGTGCTCAACCACGCGACGCGCCTCTTCTCCGAGGCGAGCACGCGACTGCCGTCGCTCCTTGAGACGATCGCCGAGCAGGTCGCGATTGCGGGAAACGGCTCTTCGGCCGCCGTGCTGTTCGGCGACGGCGACATCCCTCGAGCGAGCGGCGTGTTTCCGTTTTCCGAACGCATTCTCGCCGTCGCAGAGGCGCTTTCGGCCCGCACCGTTCCGCCGGATCTCGACGGAGACGTGAACCACGTCGTGCCGCTCACGGCGGGTGGCGCGCACGTGGGCCTCGTCTGTCTCTTGCGCGACGCGCGGCAAGGCCCGCTCTCCGAAGCCGAGCGGGCGTTCGTCGGCGAGATCGTCGAGCGGGCGGCGCACGCCGTCGACCGCGCGCTGCTCTACGAAGCGAACCGGCGGGCGCGCTTGCGCGCCGAGCTGCTCTACGGGCTTGTGCGCCTGGTCATCGGCGCGGAGAGCACCGCGGAGGTGCTCGAGCCTTCGCTCGACGCCATCGGGCGCGCGGTGCACGCCGAGCGCGCGGCGGTTCTCCTCTGCGACGCCGACGGCGTGATGCGCTTCCGCGCCTTTCGCGGGCTCTCCGAAGGCTACCGCGCCGCCGTCGAAGGACATTCTCCCTGGCCACGCGACGAGCGCTCGCCGAGCCCCGTCGTGATCGGAGACGCCGCGCGCGCGCCGTCGCTCGCGGGATTGCTCCCCGTCATCAGAGCGGAGGGCATCCGGGCGCTCGCCTTCATCCCTCTCGTCACCGAGGGCCGCATCCTCGGTAAGTTCATGCTCTACTTCGACGAACCGCACGAGCTTTCGCCCCAAGAGCTCGATCTCGCGACGGCGATCGCCAACCACGTCGCCGCCGCCGTGGCGCGGCTCGAGGCCGTCGCCGAGATGCGGCACACGGTGCGCGTCAACGAGATGTTCACGGGCATGCTCGGCCACGACCTGCGCAATCCGCTCGGCGCGATCATGACCGCCGCGCAGCTCGCGACGAAGCGCGCCCACGACGAACGGCTGCACAAACCGCTCGGTCGCATCGTCAACAGCGGGCGCCGTATGGCGCGGATGATCGACCAGCTGCTCGACTTCACGCGGGTCCGCGTCGGCGGCGGTTTGCCGCTCTCCACCGAGACCTTCGACGTGGTCCCCGAGATCCGGCAAGTCATCGAGGAGACGTCGAAGGCGGCGGGGAGATCGATCGCGCTCGAATCGGTGGGGGATGCAGTGGGGGACTGGGATCGGGAGCGGATCGGTCAGGTCTTCTCGACGCTCGTCGGCAACGCCGTCCAGCACGGCGCGCCGGAGATGCCCGCGCGCGTCCGTGTCGACGGCACCGATCCTCGCGCGGTCCGCGTCGAGGTGACGAACGGCGGCGTCATTCCGCACGACCTGGTGGCGAAAGTGTTCGAGCCGATGACCGGCGGCGACGGGCGGCGCGCGAAGTCGCAAGGCCTCGGCCTGGGGCTCTACATCACCAAGCAGATCGTGCGGGCTCACGGCGGCGACGTCGACGCGCAATCCTCCGTCGCAGGGGAAACCGCGTTCCACGTCGTCCTTCCCCGGGTCGCTCATAGGGCGCCGGGGCACGCTCGATGACCGTCCTCATCGTCGACGACGACGACGACATCCGCGACACGCTGAAGGAGCTGTGCGAGGACGAAGGTTACGAGGTCACCACGGCCGCGAACGGCGCCGAGGCGCTGCGTGCGCTCGCCGGGCCCGTCCCGCCGTGCGTCGTCGTCCTCGACCTCATCATGCCGGTCGTCAGCGGGAACGAGGTGTTCGCGGCGATGCAGCAGGATCCGCGACTCTCGGGAGTTCCGGTGATCGTCTCGACGTCGGATCCGTCGCGCGCGCCGAGCGGCGTGCTCGTCATGAAAAAACCGATCGAGCTCGAACGCCTGCTCCGCGCGATAGAGCGATACTGCCGATAGCCGTAGCCTCGACTCGAGCAGTCTTGGAAGAACGGATCACGATCGTCGTGGAGGCCAAGCGCCACGAGAAAAACCGCTGAGGCCGGTGCCGGCTACTTGTCGAGCTCGCCGGAAATCTCGAGCTTCACCTCGTCGGACACCACGACGCCTCCCTTGTCGAGCGTCTTGTTCCAGTTGAGCCCGAACTCGTGGCGGTTGAGCTTGCCGGTGGCCTCGACGCCGCGCACGGTTTTACCCCACGGGGTCGTCATCGGGTCGGTCAAGGTCACGTCCAGAGTGACCGATTTCGTCACGTCGCGGATCGTGAGATCGCCGGTGACCTTGAACTTGTTCTTGCCCGCCGGCGCGACCTTCGTCGACTTGAAGGTGAGGCTCGGGAACTTCGTGACGTCGAAGAAGTCGGGGCTCTTCAGGTGCTTGTCGCGATCGGCGTTCTGCGTGTCGATCGAGCTCGCGGCGATCGTGAATTCCACCGTGCTCTTCGTGAGGTTCTTCTCGTCGAGGTCCACGGTCGCCTTGACGTCGTGAAAGCTGCCCGCCACGTTCGAGACCATCATGTGACGGACACTGAAGCCGACGCGCGAGTGCGCGAGGTCGAACGTCCAGGGCTCGGCTCGGGCGACGGTGCCGAGCAGCAGCAGCGCCGGCACCAAGAGTTTCAGTCGCATACGCTCTCCTTGGGTAAGTCCGCGAGCGTCCGCTCGCGATCGCCCGCGCATCTTCGAGTCCGGGAAACGCGCCGGCAAGGGGGCGCGGCGCACAAGACTATTGCGAAATCCGCAACAATTCCGATGTAACTGATGCGCTCGCTGTCATTCGGCGTCGGTGCGAGCCGCTTCGAGCGCTTCGTGGACCAGGTTCGCGAGCTCTTCGCTCGCGGCGTCGCGCGGCTTCGGCGCCGCGGCTCTGGGCGCCAACAGATCGGCGGGGATGTCGTCGTCGGCCGGCTTGGCTTTACGTTCGAAGAGGCGCACGAGCCAGGGCTTCGCGTCGCGAAGCGAGTAGTCGCCCGCCGCGACGCGCTCGGGATCGCGCTTCAAGCGATCGCAGAGCTCGCGGTTGCTGCGGGCCCATTCCAGCGCGTGCGAGAGGGCATCGGCCTGGGTCGCGCCGAGCTCCTTCATGATTTTGCGAGCGCCGTGACCGCCCATCTCCATGAACAGGGCCGTCAGCACGGCGAGCTCGGGGAGCGCCGCGCGGGTGACCCGAGCGACCCTCGGACCGCCGCACCCGGACGAGTAAATGTACGCGCCCGCGAGCATCAAAGGTCCGAACCCGAGCGCCACCGCCGCGTAGTCGGCGACGAGGTCCACCGGGCCCTCGATGACCGCGCCGGACGGCGACGTTTCCACGAGCAGGACGTGACCGAGCGCCCTCGCGATCATCGTCGTCAGCACCACCGGATGCGCGAGCTCCGGCGCGGGCACGTTCAGCAGAAAGCCGTCGCCGTCGTCGACGAGCCGCGGAGCGCTCGCGGCGTTCGCGACGGGCACCGCGCACCCGGTGCTACAGCCGCCTCCGTGGGGCGACTCCGGCTCGTCTTCTTCGACCACTCGTGTGGTCACTGGCACGTCGACGAGCCCGGCGTGCTCGAGCATCCGCGAGACCAGCCTTCGCGCCGACGCTTCGTCCCCGGTGAAGCGATCCGGAAAGAATTCCGCCGTCGGCAGGACGAGCGGACGAGCTCCGAGCTCCTCGCCGGCGGCGGCGAGCAGGCGCGCGTGGCGTTCCACGATCGACGAGAGCGCGGCGCGATCCTTCGGTCCGAACATCCTTCTCGGATCCTAGCGCGAGCTCGGGAGAGTGCGTCAACGCTTTGACTTCGTACATCCGCGCCATGACGCTCCCCATCGCTCCGCGGTCGTGGCCCAGCCGTCGGGATGTCGCGAATTTCCAGGGGGCGCAGGAGAGGCGTGACGCTCCGGCATCGCCCTTGCAAAGGAGCGCGCCCGTCATGCGATTTGGATTCTCCTCGGCTGCCCTGCTGGGCGTCGTGCTCAATTGCGGGTGCTCGCAAGACGAGTTCCGCACCGCGCCGACCGTGCTCGGCGACGCAGGCCCGGCGCAGGTCACGCCGCCGCGCACGTCGGGCGAAGGCGGCGTCGGGGTGGCGCGCGCGGCGCAGGCGTTGCCCGACGCCGGCGCTCCGAAGCACGACGAGGCGACGCGCGCCCTCGCTCGCGAGCTCGACGCACGCGTCGAGCCGCGCGCGGGCACGACCGAGGCGGGGTCGTCCGATGCCGCCGTCGCTGATGCGACCACTCAGATGGACGCTTCGTCCGAGCCCGTACGGCCGTGCGAGGACGGCAAGGCGGGGCCGCCGATGGTGTCGATCACCCCGCCGAGCGGTCCGTCGTACTGCATCGACACGACCGAAGTGACGGTCTCCGACTACGCGGCGTTTCTCGCGTCGAACCCGCCGTTGTCGCTCTTGCCGGCCACGGTTTGCGCGTGGAAGAAGTCGTTCGTGCCCGACGGCGTGTTTCCCCCGGCCGGCGGAGCCGACCTGCCCGTCTCGTCCGTCGACTGGTGCGACGCGGCCGCGTACTGTGCCTTCGCCGGAAAGCACCTCTGCGGCAAGGTCGGCGGCGGGTCCAACGCCTACACCGATTTTGCCAAGCCGGCGAGCGAGTGGTATTTCGCGTGCAGCGCGGGGGGCAAGACGACGTTCCCCTACGGATCGACGTTCGATCCGTCGGCGTGCGTCGGCGTCGATTTCGACGGCACGTCGGGCTTTCAACCGACGACCGACACTCCTCATGACGTCGGCTCGGCCACGCGGTGCCACGGCCAGACGGCGCCCTTCAGCGCAATCTACGACATGGCCGGCAACGTCGCCGAGTGGGAAGACTCCTGCGACTCGACCGGCGGAAGCGCCGACTACTGCCACGTCCGCGGAGACAGCTACCGCGAGGGGAACGAGACGACGATGCCGTGCGGATATGCGCCGCGAATGACGCGATCGTACCGCGGGGGGTATATCGGTTTTCGGTGTTGCTCGGAGATGTGAGCGGAGGGGGAACCCGCCGAGCGGCGTTGGCTCGTGCATATCCGCCGCACGCGCCCCTCATCGGATCTTGAACATCTGATAGACCCAGCCCGTCGCCGTCGCGCGCTGGACGGCCGAGCCATCGCTCAGTAACTCATAGATCGACGTCGAGCCGTAGTCCGAGCTCGGCAACAAGACGAAAGTGCGACCGTCGATCGTGAAGACGTTCGGCTGTCCGCCGAATGCAGGTAGGCCGCGCACGGGCGCCGCCGCTTGGGTCGCGAGATCGAGCGTCCAGATCGTCTGGTGCGGGTCCGTAGCGATCGTGTCCTGGTCGGCCGTCGGCGTGATCGTCGAGAGGTCGGTGTCATAGACCGCCATGAAGCCCTTCCCGTTGCTTCCATAGAGGAAGGTCGACGCTTCGTGACCGCCCGTAAGATCCGTGAAACGAACCGTGAAGTCCGTGTCCAGATCCGTCTCGCCTGCCTTGATACGAGCGAGGCTCGTCGCAGGAGCGCTGTCCGAGAGCAGGCGTTGCGGAACACCATAAGCGCTGTTGCTGAAATAGACGTTGCCGGTGTCGTCCTCGGTCACGATCGTCAACATCGGGCACGGAGCCTCGAGGACCTTGATCGTCTCATCCGTGGACGTATCGTAGACTACGATCTCCGAAGTCGGACCAATCACATTGGTGCTGTCATCGGACCAGAAGAACGGTTGAAAGACGTTGTTTCCGCGGATCGCATGCTCGTAGCCAACGCGAAGGGAGAGGTTGCTTTTCGCGCGAGGAAGGTCGGGCGAACCTGCTTGCGTCCCCGTGATTTTGAGCTTCGCGGGATCCCAGACGATCCGAGAGGCGACCGAGAATGGCAGGTAAGCCTTGTCGGCAGTGACGAAGACGTTGTTCTCGAGCTCGAACGAGTCCGACATATAGCTCGCGAAGCTGAGCGTCCCCTCATTTTTCCATTCTCCCCTATCCGACAACGAGAAACGGCTGAGAGTCGGAGCCTCGCCGCTCGACACGAAGACCTTCCCGGCGCTCGCCGCGGCCTCGGCAATGCCGGAGAACTCGGGCGCTTCCGCGAGATCGATCGACGTGAAGTCGAGGGTGTTCACCGTGCTGACATAGGTGGTCGGCGTATCGCCGGTATGCACTACGGTCACGAGGCCATAACGCGGCTCTTTCGTCACGAAGCCGGCGCCGCCCGGCGCGGCCCCGCCGTCACTCGAGCAACTGGCAGCGCCCACGGCGGAGAGCAGGGCGCCGAAGAATACGAGATCGCGGAATGTGTGGAATTTGGCGAGCGTCATTGTTCAATTCGTTTCATGCAGTGATGGTCGTCATGTCACGTTACGTCAGAGCCGCAGGGGTCAGCGGATCCGGACGACGTTGTAGAGGAAGCCAGGTACGACGAGCCCAGCCCGGGGTGTTCCCGGTGACGTCAGGTTCACGAGCGTCGAGTTCTCGCCGTCCCAGATAGTGACGTAGTCGTTGCCGTCCTCGGACATCGGGGGAAACGAAGGCGGATACTGCATCCCGACGTCGACGGGGGTCGGCGCCGCGTCGCCGCCGTCGAGCGCGTACCAGGACCATGGTTGAGCGATCGTGATCTCGTAGGCGTCGTCGAGGGCCGTTATCTTCTTCGTCGTTGCGTCGGTACCCTGCACGTACACCGTTCCTCCTGCGCCCTGGGTAACGCCCGTCCAGAGCGGCGTCTCGAGGTCGCCGGTGAGCGTCCGCGACCAGTCAGGATCGAACCCTGTCTCACCCCCGCGCATCCGAAGCATGCACGGACCCGGAGAGCTCGGGATTAGGAGATGCTGAGCCGCGGCGTAGTCGCTCGAGGCGAAATAGCGGTCGCCGTTCGCGTCGACCGCAGACTGCAACAGGTCGTGGCAACGGGTCTCCAGTGTGGACGACACGACGCGATCGGCGTCCGTGTCGACGACGTTCACGACCAGTCCGAGAGGGATATCGTTCGCGTCGTACGTCGTCGCCACGAGCACGAGCTGATGTCCGACGACGATGGGCCGCGGGTAGAAGACGATGTCGGCAGCGCCAGGCGAAGCCTCGAACGGCAGCTCGACTGTGCGCTCGTAGGTCATCTTGTGCGGGTTCCAGATGATGATCTGGGCGAGGTCTTGGCTGACGAAGTAGGCCTTCGTGGCGGAGATGTGATAGTTGACGTTCCCTCCCGTCGTCGCGCTGAGGCCGAGATTCGAAAAGGACAGCGTGCGGCCGCGGTGGCCGGTCCCGCTCGCGTCGAACGTCACCTCCGTCATGATGGCGTCCTCGCTCGAGGTGACGTAGACGACGTTCGTCCCGTCGCGCCCGTAGGCGCGGGCCGAGTCGCCGAACTCGATCGCGTCGTCCAGGCTCACCGCGGGTCCCTTGTCGAGCGAACCGGCGGTGGTGAGGTACGACGTCGACGAGTCGCTCGTCAGGATCGACGTGCTGATGGCGTAGAGCGGCCCATCTACCGCCTTCGCCGGCGCACCGCCGCCTAGCTTTCCATCACTTCCGCAAGCGACGGCAAAAAGTGAGAGGAGCAACGGTAAACGGACGGCGGGATGGGGGAAGTCACGAAGCGACATTGAGGTCTCCAGCGGTTGAGTGGTTGGGGGTTTGGTCTACGTCGATGAGTCGTGTGGTCGTGGGGGGACCAAGCGCTTTGCACGCTTCCGCCACCAGATCCAAACGCCCGTGATCGCGAGGAGGGTCACAAAGGCGCCCATGACACAGACGAACGCGCGATAGACCAAGCCACCAGAGCGGACGGCGCCGAAGTGCAAGGCCAGCAACCACGTCGTCAGGGTCTTGCTCGCGTGCTCTCCCGTTGGGGCGTCGAAAAAGATCCTCTGACCGGTGTCGCCGTCGAAGTAGAGGGTGGTCGCGGCGACGCGTTCTGACACGTCGAGCGTGCTCTCCACCACATAAGCGTACGCCCCGTGCTCCGGGTCGTAGTCGATCGAGCGTTCACTAAGTACGCGAAAGTTTCGTCGTGTCGCTTCGCCACACATCAGGCGTCGGGCCACGCCGTAGGCGTCCCGAAACGAGAGCTTGGGGATGGTCCTGGGTGCAGCAAGGCGGGGGAGCCGTTGCTCCGCTTCGTCCGCTGCGCCGAAGATCGCGGACATCACAGGGCGGTAGACCGCGCGCAGGTTCAGCGCGACCGCTGACCACGCGAGGACGAGCAACATGCCCCACACCCACAGGCCACTGGCCCGGTGCCACGTGAATACGAACGAGAAGAGCTTGCCCGTCTTCAATCGCCACGCGAACAGCCAGCGCGAGAGCCACGCCTTCGTCCTTCTTCTCTCGGGCAGCGGGCGCGGAAGCGTGAGGTACGCGCCGATGAAGCAGTCTAGAGTCCAGACGACCGCCACGAGGCCAAAGACCGAAGTACCCAGCTCGCCCAGCGCGAGCGAGTAGTGGAGGCGGTAGAGGAACGGTAGGACGTTCTTCTTCCCTTCGCCGAGGTCGCCCCACCGTCGCGAACCGAGGATCGTCGCGTCGTATGGATCCACGAATACCTCGCGATCGTCGATCCAGTATCCGACCGACTCGCCCGCGTGCCGCTCGAGGACGACCCCCGAGGTCCTCGACGCGGGCAAGCTCGCGACGAGCCGGTCACGCAGCACGAACGGATCGAGTAGCGGGACACCAGCGCCGCGCGGCACGACCCGATGCAGCTCTGGAGCCACGACTGCATCCAGCGTGGTGTAGAAGGCAAGCACGCTTCCCGTCGCGCCGGCGACGATCAAGAACGCAGCCAGGAGCAGCCCCACGTAACGATGGACTCCGAGCGCGGCGTCACGCACAGAAACCATCTCGCGCTCAACGCTTCCGAACCCGCGCCGCACCTTCGGGTTGTGGAACGAACGCTGGACAGCCGAGCGCGACAGCACCAACGTCGAATCGTACCAGCCGCCCCGATCGACTCATGACATGAGCTTCTGTTGGCTCGGGGCGCCCGACGCCTGGCTGGACCACTCCTCCTCCAGGCGCCGAAGGCCGTTCAAAGCATGCGCCAGCGTCGTGAGCACTGATTGGCAAGCTCGCGGGTGGAGCCGCACCGTGATCACGCCGAACTGCAACGCGACCTGCTGGCAGCTCCGGCAGTACTCGATGCGCAGGAGCTCGCTCGCGGCGAGAAGAATGGGAGCGCATTGATTTCGAGTATTGCTGGTCATGCGATCCCTCCCGAGCCGGTCGATTCACCATGAAGCCTGGATCGAAGTGCCGTCTCCGCGAACACCGCGCGCCGGTTCACGGTGCGGTTGCACATAGGACATGCTTGACAGGGCGCCGGGTCTTGGATGAAAATGCGAGTCATTCGCGTGATTCGAACCTTGCGCCATCGCCCCCGCTGCTGTCAACGACCTTCTTCGAGGTCGGATCATCCTTTCAAGCCATGTCTTGCGAGCAGGGCGAAGGAGCGGGTGAGCGACGAGCCTTTCTCGTGCCATGAGGACTGAGACGATCACCGTGATCGGATGGGGCCTGACGGAGTCGGGGTCATCGTCATCCGTCCGTCAACAGAGGACCGGCGTGTGCCGCGTCCGGCGCCAGGCAAGGGCCAACCGAACACAGTGAGGCGAGCACGCAGGTTGATGCTGATCCTGACCTTCCTCTCCGGCACGCGACGCGCCGCCGCCGATCCACCGGGGCCGTCGAACGATGACGCCACGACGAGCGTCGTGGTGACCGGGACTCGCACTCCCGAACAATCGCAGCGTGCGACGGTCAAGACGGACGTCGTCACGCGCGACGAGGCCGAGCAACGCGGCGCGACCAACGTCGCCGAAGCGCTGTCGACCCAGCCCGGGGTGCAGGTCAATCCCGGAGCCTACGGCTATCTGGGCACGGTGAGCCCGATCCAGATCCAGGGCTTCGATCTGAATCGAGTCTTGATCTTGGAGGACGGCGAGCCGGTCATCGGCGACGTGGGGGGAGCGATCGATCTCGCCGCCATTCCCATGACCGACGTCGAACGCATCGAGATCGTCACCGGCCCGACGAGCGCCCTCTACGGCTCGAGCGCCATCGGTGGCGTCGTCAACATCATCACGGCGCCACCGCGGGACGACGGTCCGAGCGGGCGCGCGCGCGGCGAATACCGCAGCCACAACGGCATCAACCTCCAAGGGACCGGCGCCTACCGCACGAACGCCGTCTGGGCGGCGACAGACCTCGGATGGAACCGGCAGGACGGCATCCGTAGCGACCCGCACCTGCCGGATCTGCAGCTCCCCGCGATGCAACGATTGCTTGTCGGCGTGCGAGCCGGAGCGGCGTTCACCCGGAGAATCGACGTGCAGGTGCGCGGGCGGTGGCTGCGCCAGGAGCTCGACGGGATCGATTCGACCACCTACCCGGGACTCGGTCGGTTCATCACCGATACGCCGCAGACGACGGATCGCTTCGCCGTCCAGGTGCTCGAGACGATCCGGTTCGGCGCCGGCTCGAACCTCCGGCTGTCGCTCGGCAGGCAATGGGTCGACGACACGAGCTCTACCGTGCCTCGCGGCTCACCGCTCGATCAGATCCGGCGGAGCACGCAGACAATGGAAAGCTTCGAGGCGACGGCGACCTTCGCCGATGGTCCGCGAACATGGGTCACCGGCGCGCGACTCGAGGCCGAACGTCTGTCTCAGTCTCTCGAGCAAACGGAGAGCGTCGAGGGCGCATTGAAGTCGACGATGACGCCCGAGATCGTCCCGGAGCTCCTCGGCAGCGCCGCAGGTTACGGACAGATCGCCTGGCGCTTCGGCGAGCTCTTCACGCTTCTGCCGGGCGTTCGCGCCGAGTATCATCCGCGATACGGCAGCGTCGTCGCGCCGCGACTGGCGGCCGCACTCCGGCCCTCGGACACGTGGACGCTGCGCGTGTCGGCGGGGCGCGGCTTCCGCACGCCGAGCGCGGAAGAGCTCGGCTTCAACTTCGATCACTCCATCTACGGGTACAAGGTCATCGGCAACCCGTCGCTCGCGCCCGAGACCTCCTGGGGCGTCAACGGCGACGTGACCTGGAGGCCCGGCAAGCGCTGGTCCCTCCGCGGCGGCGCGTTCATGAACTGGGTCGACAATCTGATCGACATCGATCTTTCTGCCGGAACGACCGCCGGAACGGTCGTCACTTACACGTACAAAAACTTCGAACGCGTGCGGACATTCGGGGCACAAGGCGTGGCCTCGTACACTGTCAGCGATCGCTTTCGCGCCGAGCTCGCGTACGACTATCAGTGGACTCGGGACGACGTGAATGACGCGCCGCTCAGCGGTCGCCCGCCTCACACGGTGACGGCGTCGGTCCGCGCGGCTCTTCCGTGGAAGAGCGAAGCTTACGTTCGTGCGCACGTCGTGAGCGACGCCTTCGTCGACGATACGACGCGAACTCCCGGATACGACACCGTGGACCTTCGGCTGGGGAAAACGCTGTGGCCGGGTTCGCAGCTCTACGCGGGTGTGTTGAATCTCTTCGACGTGCATCAGACGCCAGGACGCGTCGGTGATCTACGGCCACCGCTCGGCCGTGTCCTTTACGTTGGTCTCAGAGCGGCGTTTCCCTCGGAGGAAGAGTGATGCGTCCCGCCATCTTCTGCGTTCTCGTTGGCCTCTGCAGCACGTCGATCGCCTGTGGCAACACCGCAGGTAAGCGAGGCAAAGTCGTCGCGACCGCTCCGACCGATGCTGGCGCGGACGCCAAGGTGTTCGCGGGCACTGACGTGCTCGAAGTCCCCGTTCCGGCGAGCGGACGCGTGTACGTAAGCCTCAGCGCCCTCTCTGTCATCGTTCCGAACGGGGATCCGCAAGCGTCGCCCGAGTGGGACCTCGCGTTCGAAGGCTATGACATCTACACGAACAGCGGCGCTTCGGGTTCGGGCATGGGCGGCGCGTTTGGACCACTCGACCCGGCCCTCTTCCTCGGCGCCGCCGCTCCGTCTGTTCCCTTCATCTCCGTCGACAAGGCCGGCGGCGCCTTCCTCGACTGGTACGCCTACGACGGCTCGACGCACGTGCTCTACAGCCGATTTCACGTTTACGGCGTGCAAGACGGAAAGCGCCTCTGGAAGGTCCAAGTGCTCGGCTATTACGGCACTCAGGCCAACGCTGCCACGAGCGCGCTCTATCAACTCCGATACGCCGAGCTCACATCGGAGGTCGGAGACACGAAGACCCTGCAGGTCGATGGAACGGCCGGCGGCCTGTCGGCGCCGACGACCGCGCCGAGTGGATGCCTCGATCTCGAGACGGGAACAGTGACGCCGCTCACCGTCACAGAGGCGAAGGCTTCGTCGGCGTGGGACCTGTGCTTCCGGCGCGACGCGATCAGCGTCAACGGCGAGGCCGGCGGCCCGGGCATGGTAGGCGCGATCGATCTCGACGCCAGCGGTACGAGCGCCGAACAGCTCCAGGACGTGGAAAAGAAGACCGCCGACGCCGAACAAGCCCAGTTCGACAGCGTCACGGCGGAGTCATTCTCGAAGGCGGTCTTTCGCGGGGATCACGTCGTGAGCGCATTCGAGACCGGCGGTTGGCTGGACTCGACCCAATCGCCCCCGGTTCCCACCGGGCAGGCATGGCTCGTCGTCGACGCGAGCGGACAGCAGAAATTCCTGGTTGCTTTCTCCAGCTTCAAGAACGCCACGACGTCGTCTCCCGGCACCGTCGTGGTGCACATCAAGCCGGTCAGTGGATAGTCATCATGAGGACGCTTCTCTTCTGTACATTGCTTCTTTCCGCATGCAGCAGCTCGAACGCGGAGGGCACCTCTTCGCCGGAGGCAGGCGCCGGCGGTGCGAGCACGTCGACAGGCGGCAAGGCAGGCTCGTCCAACTCGGCGGGCGGTGCGACGACCGGCGGCGCCACCGGCGAGAGTGGAAACACGTCGAACGGTGGCAAAGGCGGCGTCTCGGAGCCGAGTGACGCGAGCACGTCGGAGACGGGCGTGGCACTCGACGGCTCGAGCGGACGTGAATGCACCGCTGCGCGTGGCACCTTGCTCGGCTCGATCGATTCCGTCTCGACCGGCGACGTCACCGTCATCGGCACAGATACGGACACGAAGACCCTTTACGTCGATGGTACGGCGGGCGGCCCTCCGAACGCGCCGATGAACCCGTGGATCTTCGTCAGCCTGGCCACGGCGTCGAAGGTCTCCGTCACCGACACGACGTCGCTCGCGTCGACCGACTGGGATCTCGCGATCAAGCGCCCGGTCATCTACACGAACAGTGGCGACGGCGGCCCGGGCCAAGGCGGTGCAGTCCTGATTTCCAAGGAGTTCGATTCCGTGGCCGTCGCGGACGCGAGGACCGCGACGTTCGCAACCGAATCGTTCTTCGATGCCGATTGCAACGCACGAACCGATCCGACCGGCGCCGCTCTGACGACATTCTCCAGCTGGTACTCATACGACGAGAGCACCCACGTCCTCAGCCCTGCTGACGGCACGTGGCTTGTCCGCGGCGCCACGGGGAAACTCTACAAGCTGAAGATCGATACCTATTACGGCATGCCGGACGGTGGCACCGGTATGGCCGGCGGAAATTACATTCTCGAGGTCGGCGAGCTCTAGATGAGAAGGAGCGCCGCCGCAGGTGGAGGGCCGCCCTCGCCGCTCTCGTGGAAAGTAGCGCGCCTCGTAGATGCACATCTCGTTGGTCGTCGCCGATTGTCCGAAGGTGAGGGTGAGGCCGGGGTCGTTGTCGTTGTCGTAGGTGCATGTCCAGGTGACCGAGTCCCCTGGATTCATCATGATCGCTTCGCTGGGGACGGCATCTGGTCGCGCGGGGAGATCACGACGAAGATGGCGAGCCGTTCGGCAACGGGCGTCCGGCGTCGGGCTCACCGTGAAGCCGCCGGATTCCGCATGGGGAAGCAACTCCAAGACGGTAAAGGCCGGGATCATTCTCGACTTTTCCATGGATACGCCCATCAACCACGAGATCATGCATCAATGGGCGGTATTCCTCAGCTCGAGTCTCGGGCTGGATGACGGCACGTCGCACTGGGTGTCGCCGGGACGTACGGCGTCCTCGGCGGGTTCGATCCGAAGACCTTCGTCGACAACAAGGACGGCACCTACTCGATGGGGTTCTTCGCGCCCGGCGGAAATGATTGGCGTACGACGCCGCTCTCTCCGATCGAGCTGTATCTGGCCGGTCTGGCCACGCCGTCGGAAGTACAGCCCATCATTTCCATGCAAGATGCGATGGTGGTCGGCAACACGGCAAACGGCGTCATCGTCAAGGGCACAAAGAAGACCGTGACCATCGACCAAATCGTGGCGGCAGAGGGCGCGCGCACGCCGAGCTCGAAGGACTCACAGAAGGCCTTCTCGATGGCCTTCGCCGTGTACTCGGAGAAGCCGCTGTCGAGCGTCGAGATGAGCTGGTTCGACGTCTACGCAGACTTCTTCGGTCAGAAGGACGTGACCGGCACCATGCCCTTTTACAAAGCGACCGGTGGACGCGCCACCATGAACACCACGCTGCCGAAGCTCGCGAGCGAGTGACGGGAAGGCAGCTGCCGAAGTCTCAGGACGGCTCATCGCCGTTCGTCGGCGCTCGCTTTGCGGAGGAGCCATCGGAGGCCCGGTGAGCGCGACCAGCCTTGCCCGAACGCCTTCGCCGGGCCGGTGAGTCATTGACGCGGCGTCAGTCTGCTTTTTCAGATCAATCGTGCCCGAGACGATGCGACTCGGGAGAGCACCATGGCCACGCCATATTCCTTACGGCATGCCCGCGGCGCCGTAGATCGCGTCGATGTCCAGATCGCAGCCTAGGCATTCGATGCGTGCCCTCGACGTCGGACCAGCCTCCGAACGCTGAAAGCCCGAAGCGCTGCGGTTCCAAACCTCCATGCGCCGCTCGCGGTGCGAGGCGATGACGACGCACTCGATGCTCGGGGCTTGCTGGTAGTGCTGGAGCTTCTCACCGCGGTCGTATTTTTCGGTGCCGCGGCTCGTCACTTCGACGATCACTCTGGGGTTCGTCACGGTGCCCTCGCTCTCTGGCTCGCGCTCCAAGGGTCCGCAGATGACGGTGACATCCGGATACGTCGCGAGCCCCGTCGGATTCAGGCGCACATTCAGATCCGAAGAATAGAAGCGACAAGCCGCGGCGTCCACGCCGAGCAATACGGCCTCCCCGTCCGGCTGACTGGGTCCGGTCTCGGAAAAGGCCAGCTGGCATGCAACGAGCGACTCCTCGAAGCGCCCGAGACCGAAAAGAGCGTATGCAATGATCGACGCTGCGGGACGCCGCGCTTGGGTCGCTGGACCTCGAGCACCGCTCGGGCCTCACGGAGCGCGTCCTCGAAGCAGCCTTGCTGGGCGTATACCTGCGCCTCCGTCGCATCGATCCTTCGGCGTTCTCGGCCGTAGACCGCGAAAGGTCGACCGCTTCGAGCCTTCCGACGACGGCGGCCGCGCTGTGCACGCGGGCGGCGGGCTCCTTGGCCAGCATACCGGACACGGGGTTGTCGAACGCCACGCCGAGCTCTGGACGCACCGAGCTCACTTTTGGCACCTCGGCGGCCAGCAGCTTCGCGATCAGCGCGACGGCATGCTCACCGTTGAACGCGGGGGTCCCAGTCAAACACTCGAAGAGGACGCAGCCCAGCGAGAACAGGTCAGCGCGCGGCGTCCACCGTCGCGGAGCTCGTCAGTTGTTCGGGCGCCATGTACCCAAACGTACCGAGCATCGTGTTCGAACCGGTGAGATCCGTCGATCGTTCGAGCGGCCTGGCGATGCCGAAGTCGATGAGCTTGACGTTGGAAGGATTGCCGTCGATACGGCTCTCCCGCGTCGGACCGTCCGTGGGCGACGTAGCGCACGATCCCTGCATGCGACAGCGCCGAAAGGACGTGCGCTTCTCTATGGAAGCGCTCGTTCGAGGCCTCGGAGACGACCCCGAGTACCTTCACGGCGACGGGCGACGCCGTCAATCGATCCGACGCGAGGAAGACCGTGCCCATCCCCCCGCTCGCAATCAGGCGTTGAAGGCAGAATCTCTCGCCGAGGATGTCACCGACCCGCATGAGGCGCGCAGAATAAGCGGGACGGTGGCGCTCGGCGAGAGCGATGGCGAAGCGCCTTCGACCTCGATCACTGGCCGTACAAACTATCTTGATTCACGTCTGCGGCGGTATTGGCTGGTTACTAAACGTGTACTCGTGGTGCCGCGCGACGGTCATCACAACAAGCCCATCGCTCAGAAGAGTCGTGCCAGCCCTCGACGAACCCGCGGTTCTCACGCAAGGATACCTTGGCCGAATCGCGTGGCGCGTAGACCTGCGTCCTGAAGTGCATGGGCGTCTTCTCCCGCGCCGGCGCTTGCATCGTCGTCGAGGATCAGGATGGAGCTCGCAGTGTTTCGAGGGCAGCGTCACCCGGTTACCATGGCCACGAAGACGCGCTCTGGACAAGTCGCCCGTGGTCGCCAGCTGCTGATGAGCCGCCGCGCCGCGACACCGTGCCGCAGTCACGACGGCGCGGGTTTATTGTAACGGACCAGGCGCGGCTGCCCGCCAGCGTCCCGTGCAAAACGTTCTCCTAAATCGGAGCGTGCGTTGGCGTGCGCCGCGTTATGTCTGCAGCTTCGTCCGCATATCGCTGCACGCGACGACGCGCGTCGCGAACCGTCCGGAGCGCAGCTGCGACAACGTACCGCACCACCGAAACCGCTCCTTGCCGGCACACTCCTCCGTATCGTCGCCGCGAGCGGAAGCACGCTTGCACGATGATCCCTTCCATCATCGAGGAGTCCCGTGAAGTATTCGACGTTCTGGTTTGAGCTGGCAGCTGTGTGTGCCTTCGCGTGCGGGCCGCTGTCCGCGTGCAGCAGCGATTCGTCGCCGGGGTCGGCCGACGCAAGCACCACGGGAGACGGCGGACCGACTGGATCCGGCGGGGCGTCGACGGGTGGCAAGTCGGGGAGCGGCGGCTCCACGACAGGCAGCGGTGGCTCGACTGCGGGCAGCGGCGGCAAGCCGGGCAGCGGCGGCTCCACGACAGGCAGCGGCGGCAAGCCGGGCAGCGGCGGTTCGACCACGGGCAGCGGCGGCTCCGCAACCGGTGCAGCGGATGCCGGCAGCTCCGACTCCGGCAGCGCCGACGCCGGGCCGATGGACGTCACCATTCACTTCAAGGCGACGGTCGGCACCGCCGCCTTCGCGTGCGGCCAGACGTACACCGGTCAGGGCTCGACGAAGGTCACCGTGGAGCCGCGCGACTTCCGCTTCTACATCCAGAGCGTCAGCTTGCTCGACGAGAACGACGAGGAAGTGCCGGTGACGTTCGACACGCGTTCGCCCTGGCAGACGCCCGACGTCGCCCTGCTCGACTTCGAGGACGGCACCGGTGCCTGCGCGATGGAGGGCAACGCCCAGATGAACACCGTCATCACCGGCAAGGTGCCTTCGGGCAAGTACAGCGGCGTCGTGTTCGTGAACGGCGTGCCCGATGCGCTGAACCACGGCGACCCGGTGAAGCTGCCCGCGCCGCTCCAGGCAGGCGCCATGACCTGGGGCTGGCTCTACGGTTACAAGTTCGTCAAGGCGGAGCTCGGTGCGACCGCGGCTCCGGCGGGTGACGCAGAGCCCGGGCTCGGGCTCGTGCACATGGGGAGCACCGGATGCGACAACACCACGATGGACGGCGGGATGCCGGACTACATGGGGCCGCCGAAGGTCGCCTGCTCCGCGCCGAACCGGAACGTGATCCGGCTTACCGGGTTCGACCCCGCGAAGAACACCATCGTGGCCGACGTCGGCGTGATCTTCGGGCAGATCGACCTGGCGGAGAACAACCAGTGCCATTCCGAGGGGACGACCTGCCCGACCGAGTTCGCCGCGCTGGGCGTCGACTTCGCGACGGGCAAGAGCCTGACGACGCAGTCCGCTTACCACGTCGAGTGATGCGCTCCGGCGGCGGATCTCGACGGCACGGACGACTCACGGCGCGCCTCGGGTTCGTGGTCGCGTGCGGTGCGGTGGCGTTCGCCTGCGACGGCGGGCGCCATCGCGTCATGGCGCGCGACGGCGGCCCGGGGGAGATTCCCGACGCGCACCGAACGCCGGACGCGGCGGGGCGCACGACGGCCGATGCCGGCCTGCGCCCCGTCACGGATGCGACGCCGCCCGGAGAGCGCGGCGACGCCGGCCCGGGCCCCGTCACGGATGCGACGCCGCCCGGAGAGCGCGGCGACGCCGGGCCTGGCCCCGACAGCGGAGTGACCAGCCCGGTTGACGGAGGCGGTACGCCATACACCTGGACCCTGCCGCCGGGCTTCCCCGTGCCGGTGGTGCCGGCGGACAACCCGATGACCGTCGAGAAGGTGCGCCTCGGCCGCTATCTCTTCTACGACACCCGGCTCTCGGGCAATCAGACGCAGTCCTGCGCGACTTGCCACCAACAGCAGCTAGCCTTCACCGACGGGCGCGCTCAGGGACTCGGCTCGACCGGAATGCTCCACCCCCGCAGCCCGATGAGCCTCGCGAACGTCGCGTACGCTTCCACGCTGACGTGGGCGAACCCGCTCATGGCCGACCTCGAGCACCAGGCACTCGTGCCGATGTTCGGCGACGATCCCATCGAGCTCGGGCTCAACAGCGAGGACACGCTAGACACGCGTCTCTCGGCCGTCCCCATCTACGAAACGCTGTTCGCGGCCGCGTGGCCCGGCGATCCGTCGCCCGTCACTGGGAACCACGTCGTGCAGGCGCTCGCGTCGTTCGAGCGCACTCTCATCTCGGGAAGGAGCCCGTTCGACCGCTACCAGTACGGCGACACCGGGGCCCTCAGCGCATCCGCGCAGCGCGGGTACGCGCTGTTCAACTCCGACGCCGCCGGCTGCTTCCACTGTCACATCGGGTTCAATCTGACCGACCACGTCAACTGGGCCGGCAAGGCGTTCTTCGAGACGCCCTATCACAACACTGGCCTCTACAACATCGACGGCAAGGGCGCGTACCCCGAGCCGAACACCGGCGTCGAGCACGTGACGCACCAGGCGAGGGACATGGGCCGCTTCAAGGCGCCGACCTTGCGGAACATCGCGAAGACGGCGCCGTACATGCACGACGGCTCTATCGCTACGCTCGACGGCGTGCTGGACCATTACGCCGCCGGCGGCCGCACCATCACGAGCGGCCCATACGCCGGCCACGGCAATCTGAACCCCTACAAGGATTCGGTGGTCGAGGGCTTCACCATCACGGCCGACCAGCGCGCGGATCTGCTCGCGTTCCTCGACAGCCTGACCGACGACGCATTCCTCACCGACCCCGACCTGTCCAGTCCCTGGTAGCCGCCGGGCGAAGGACACGGCGCGTCACTTCGCGGGCTCGCGCAGTCCACGGCGAGGCATCCGGGGAGCTTCAGGAGCACGCGCGCCGCGGCGAGGCTGCGGCACGTGTCTTCCTGTCGCAGGACGCTTGTCGGCACGCGCTGAACGGCTCGGGCGGACGAGATCAACTCGTGCGTGGTTCAATGGACGTCCAGCGGATCCCAATGAATGGGAACGTGCTGCTGAGTACACGCTCGCCGCGATGTGGCAGATATTCAGCGCAGAGGGCGGGATTCGAACCCTGCGAACGGCGTTGGCGAAACCATCAAGCGGTACGCGACCTTGCGAGCCAACGACGTGAGACTAGGAGCGAATTTCGGAAGAACGCTCTCTCCGCTGGTGCCCGTGAGTCCACGGGAGGCGAGGGAAATCGGGCCGATGTTGGGCAGCGGGTTGGGCATCCATGACGAGCTTCGCGTCATTGGATCTTCACGCGCCCGGGGGGACTTCCAGGGTGCGGCCCGTCGCGAGCCATGCCGCGTAATTGGAGGCAGGCTCGGACCCGGGAGGATACTCGACGTGGGGCCCGTAGTTGCCTGACGATGGCGAACGCTTGAGGGCCCAGGTCCGGAAGAGCGCGTGATCACGAGCCGCCGCCCGAGATCTGCGGGAGGGCGCCCTCGTCCTCGTGCTCACGGCCGACCCGGGTGATACGGTGCTCCGGCGCCCGGCCTCCCGTCACGCAGCCGACGAAACGTCCATCTTACGGTCCCGCGCGCGAACGTTGCGCAACGCCGCAATCGGTGCGTGCTTGCGCGAATTTCGGCGGATTGCAGCGGCAGAGAGCCTCGCGGACAGGGGGCAAAGTCGCGGCGTCGTGGCGTCATATCGCCCTTGTCCACGGAGCAAGACAAGCTGTCATTTAAGTGGAACGATTTCTGCACGCGCGCTTCCCGACGAACGCCTGCGGTAGGGAAGGAAGGTCCACATGACGCACTGGTTCCAAGACAACTCGACGTCGATCGGTCATTCACCGCTGGTCCGACTCAATCGTGTGATCGGCCGCTCCGGCGCGCGGGTCCTCGCCAAGATCGAAGGGCGAAATCCCGCTTACTCCGTCAAGTGCCGCATCGGTGCGGCCATGATCTGGGACGCCGAGGAGCGGGGATTGCTGGGTCCGAACCTGAAGCGGGAGCTCATCGAACCGACGAGCGGCAACACGGGGATTGCGCTCGCGTTCGTCGCGGCGGCGCGCGGGTATCGGCTCACCCTGACGATGCCCGAGACGATGAGCATCGAGCGCCGGAAGCTGCTCACGGCGTACGGCGCTCACCTCATCCTCACTCCAGGTCCCGCAGGCATGAGCGGGGCGGTGGCAAAGGCGGAGGAAATCGCTCGCGCTGACCCCGAACGATACTTGCTCCTTCAGCAGTTCAAGAACCCCGCGAACCCCAAGATCCACGAAAGCACGACCGGACCGGAGATCTGGGACGACACGGACGGTGACGTCGACATCTTCATCTCCGGTGTCGGCACCGGCGGGACGATCACGGGCGTCAGCCGGTACTTCGAGAAGGTGCGGAATCGGCCCCTTCATTCGATCGCGGTCGAGCCCGGGAGCAGCCCGATCTTGACTCAGCACCGGGACGGGAAGCCGCTCGCGCCAGCGCCTCACAAGATACAAGGGATCGGCGCGGGCTTCGTGCCCGACGTCCTGGATTTCACGCTGGTCGACGCCATCGAGCAGGTGACGAACGAGGACGCGATCGAATACGCACGGCGACTGACTCGCGAGGAGGGCATCCTGTCGGGCATCTCGAGCGGCGCCGCGGTCGCGGTGGCGGCGCGCGTCGCGGCCCGGCCGGAGAACGAGAGCAAGACCATCGTCGTCGTTCTGCCGGATTCGGGAGAACGGTACCTCAGCACGGTGCTCTTTCAGGGGCTGTTCGACGAACAGGGGCTCACGGTATGACGCAGAGTCTGCCTCGAATGAGCGCCGACCGGACAGAGTGGGAGCTTCCATCGATCGTCGGGGCGCTGTGCGCCGCGAACACCCCTCTCACCTCCGACGGGCATGCCCGGAGAGCGCGAAGCCAGATCCCGTCGCACGCCGAGATCGCGAACATCGTCCAGGGGTTGCGTGCAGCGCTGTTCCCCTGGCACTTCGGCGCGCCCGACGTCTCCGTACAGGGGTTCGAGTACTACGTGGGGCGGACGCTCGACGCCGTGCTCACCGCGCTTCGGGAGCAAGTCTACCTGGGATTTGCCTTCGGCGGCGATCGCGGGCCGGAGTGGGACCAGCAGCGATACGCGAGCGAGGCGGACCGGGTGACCCGTGCGTTCGCGGCGCGCTTGCCTGCGATCCGCGAGCTCCTCGGCGGCGACGCGCGCGCGGCGTACGAAGGCGACCCGGCCGCCACCAGCGTCGACGAGACGATCTTCTCGTACGCAGGCATGACGGCCATCACCCATCACCGGATCGCCCACGAGCTGTACGCGCTCCATGTTCCGCTGATCCCGCGCATCATCTCCGAGCTCGCGCACGAGCTCACGGGCATCGACATTCACCCCGGCGCGTCCATCGGCGGGCGCTTCTTCATCGACCACGGCACCGGCGTCGTGATCGGCGAGACGAGCGTCATCGGCGAGCACGTGCGGCTCTATCAAGGGGTGACCCTCGGCGCGAAGAGCTTCCCGACCGACGCG
The DNA here is from genome assembly GCA_035547195.1 of Polyangiaceae bacterium. Taxonomy (GTDB): domain Bacteria; phylum Myxococcota_A; class Polyangia; order Polyangiales; family Polyangiaceae; genus DASZVB01. Next base: position 2,821 of record DASZVB010000020.1, on the reverse strand, counting down.
GCCGGAAACCCCGTCAAGGGCGTACCGCGCCACCCCATCGTCGAGGATGACGTCGTGATCTACGCGGGCGCGACCGTCCTCGGACGCATCACCATCGGTCGCGGGGCGAGCATCGGCGGCAACGTGTGGCTCACGCACGACGTGGCTCCGGGGAGGCACGTCACCCAGGCAGCCGCGCGCTATGACGCCTTCGATCATGGGGGTGGCATCTGAACGATGCTTCCGTGCCGACTCGCATGTTCACCATCCTGATCCCCGATTGCCTCGACGTCCCCTGCCGGCAGGAAGAAGAGGTATTCGCCGGATCCTCGCACCCCACGTCCGCGATCCGCACGCGCTCGATCCCGAGGTCTGGGCCAGTGCGGACGCCGTCCTTGCCTGGCACGAGCTCCGGCTCGACGCGACGGTCATCGAAAAGCTCGAGCGCTGCCGCGTGATCGTCCGCGTCGGCGTCGGCTACGACAACGTCGATATTGCGGCGGCGGGACGGCGCGGCATCCCCGCGTGCAACGTACCGGACTACGGCACGCACGCCGCCGCCGATCACGCGATCGCCCTGTATCAAGCGCTGCGCCGTCGCGGTGCCGATGCGCCCGAGCCCGACGATCCCGACGGTGCTCTCAGAGATGCGGCGCGGAAGCTGCGGGAGGCAAGCCCACTGCCAGCGGCTCGCGCGCGCTTTCGTCGTAGGCCGTGATGCGCAGGCGATCGCTTCACCGGCTTCGACGCGCGCGTCGTCTTCTACGACCCTTACAAGGAGGACGGCTACGACAAGGCGCTCGGCCTTGAGCGCGCGGAGAGCCTCGAGGACCTCCTCGCCCGATGCGACGCCGTCTCCCTCCACGTTCCGCTGACCGAAGAGACGCGAGGGCTCGTGAGTCACTCCTTCGTTCGAGGCATGAAGGCGGGAGCGCTCCTGGTCAACACCGCGCGCGGCAAGACGATGGATCTCGACGCTCTCCACGAAGGGTTCCGCTCCGGTCTGATCGAGGCGGCGGGTCTGGACGTGCTCCCTGCGGAGCCGCCGGAGCCGTCGCACCCGCTTCTCGTAGCTTGGCGAGAGCGCGCGCCCTGGCTCTCGGGCAGGCTCGTGATCACGCCGCACGTCGCGTTCTACAACGCCCAATCGCTCGACGAGATGCGACGCAAGGCCGCGCCGCGCAGTAGGCGCTCCGCGTCTTCGATGGTCAACCACCGAGGAACTGCGTCAACCGCCTCCATCTCGGAAGTGAGCTTCAACCGCAATGATTCCCATGAGCAATTCCATCGACACCGTCGCTGCAAACCCAGTCGCGACGAGCCCCTCGCCGAGAGCGAAGAACGCCCCGCTTCGGGTCCTGCTCCTCGAGAATATCCACTCGAGTGCGCTGGAGCTTTTTCGAGCGGAGGGCTTCTACGTGGACGCGCTCGACAAGGCACTCACCGAGGACGAGCTCGTCCGGAGGATCGGCGAGTACGACGTCCTCGGGATCCGGAGCAAGACGAGGGTGACCGAGCGGGTCCTTTCGGCCGCCCCACGACTCATCACCGTCGGGTGTTTCTGCATCGGGACGAATCAGGTCGAGCTCGGCGTGGCGAACAGGCTGGGCATCCCTGTCTTCAACGCGCCCTTCTCGAACACGCGCTCCGTCGCGGAGCTCGTGCTCTGCGAGATCGTCATACTGTCGAGGCGCATCGTCGATCGCGTCCGCGAGATGCACGCCGGCGATGGCAGAAGGTCGCGGCCGGCAGCTACGAGGTGCACGCGAGCCGGGGCAGCGTCGTCGACGTGAGCGCGCTCGCCGCGGCGCGCTCGCCGGGCCACCTCGCGGGTGCGGCCGTCGACGTGTTCCCGGAGGAGCCGGAAGGCCACAGCCACGAGTTCACGACGCCGTTGAAGGGGCGGCCCAACGTCGTCCTGACCCCGCACATCGCCGGATCGACGGCCGAGGCGCAGGAGGCGATCGGTCGCGAGGTGGGTTCCATGCTGATCCGGCACGTCCGCACCGGTGGAAGTACTGCCGCCGTGAACTTCCCGCAGGTCGAACCGGCGCCTCCGCGTGGTGTGCGCCGGCTCGTCAACGTGCATCAGAACGTCCCCGGGCGCGCTCCGGAGTCTCAGCCACGTCGTGAGTGAGCACGGCGCGAACATCGCCGCGCAGGTCCTGTCGACCGACGCCGAGATCGGTTACATCGTGATGGATCTGGACCACGACGTTGACGGTGACCTGAAGGCGGCGATCGACGGCCTTCGGGACCAGCATCCGGACGAGGATCCTCTGAGCCGGTTCCCCCCGGCGGGAATCGCCTGAACTGACTCGGGATATTCAGCGGAGAGGGCGGGATTCGAAGCCGATAACATGGGTACGATGGTGCACAATAAGGTTCGATCTGCACCCGACGGTACCTCCGGCGGATAGTCCGTCCAAAACGGTCTTGCAGATCGACGAGCGGCGAAGGACTTAACCAAGGTGGCGCGAGGGTGTCAGCCTGAGCTGAGAGTCGGTGAAGGCATCTAACACTACTGCCGCACCCTTCGCGGTCGTGAACGTTGGTGTTTCCGGCGAGGCAGCACGGACATCGCGGCAGCCATCGGATGAGGGCACGGGCGACGGCCAGCCGGAAGGTGATGAGGGAGTCGTGAAAGTGGCGTTCAGGCCGCGCGCGCGATCGGGTCGTCGAGACGCGTCCGTCCGGTCTCCGGGGGGGGAAACTCGTGCGCGTTCGGCGACGAGAAAGGCGAAACAGGCGAGCGTGCAGCTGACGTGGTGTTGCCAGCCCGTGTACGTCCGACCTTCGAAGTGGTCGAGTCCGAGTTCGCCCTTGAGATCCTCGTACGTGC
>DASZVB010000019.1:0-304444 GCA_035547195.1 Polyangiaceae bacterium | reverse complement strand
CGGCGAGCACGATGCGCCCCATCGTGCTCGCCGCCCGTTTCGGAATCAATCGGAGGGACCGGCGCCTCAGGCCCCGGCGTGGTGCGCCGCCGCGGCCTTTTGGACCTGCGCCTTCACCGCGTCGAGGTTGAAGGAGGCGGGAGCCTGCAACGGCGGAAACTCGACGAAGGTCTCGGCGAACTTCGAGACGATCTCCTGGACGAAGACGAAGCGCCAGAACTCGTACGTGAACCAGTTGGTCTGATTCAGCGACTGCCCGATGCCGGTCCGCTCGAGCGGGTCGAGGCGCAGGTTCACCAGGAGCGGCCAGTCCGGCTTCACGGTGCCTCCCAACCAGCCGCTGGGCTGATCGATGAAGCGGTACTTGTAGTCGTCGAGCCGAACCGCGCCGAGCGCTGCCTCCGCGAAGTAATAGATCTCGCGCCGCATCGACGGTCCCTTCCCGGACAGAAAGCTCGTCTGGTCGTAGCCGTCGAGGTGACATTTGTAGTTCGTCCCGAGGAGGTTTTTTCCCTTCCGCAGCTCGTCGACGATGTTCGGGTCGCCTGCCGCGGCGGCGAAGGTCGGCAACCAGTCGAGCCCGGAGAGGATCCCGTTCTCGACTTTCCCCGCAGGCACCCTGCCGGGCCATCGGAGAACGCACGGGACGCGGAAGCCGCCTTCGAGGACGGTGCCCTTTCCGCCGGCGAACGGCGTCTGCCCGCCGTCGGGCCACGTGAAGTTCTCGGCGCCGTTGTCCGTCGTGAAGACGACGATGGTGTCCTGCTCCACGCCCGAGTCTTTGAGCTTCTTCATGACCGCGCCGACGATGTCGTCGAGTTGCGCCATGCCCGCCTCGTAGACGCCCCAGCCGTTCTGCGGCGTCCGCATGTTCTCATACTTCTCCGGCAGGTGCGTCACGACGTGCATGCGCGTTGGGTTCAAATAGAGAAAGAAGGGTTTGCCCTCGCCCATCGCGCGATCCACGAACTCGAGCGCGTGCTCGAGGATCTCGTCGTCGACGGTCTCCATGCGCTTCGGGGGAAGCGGCCCTTCGTCCTTAATCGTCTGCTTGCCGACCTTGCCCCAGCGCGGATGGACCGTGGGGTCGTCCTTGTCGGTCGCGTGGCAGTGGAGGATGTTCCGGGGGCCAACCTTATCGACTAGCTCCGCCGGATAGTTCGGGTGCGACGGATCTTCCATCGCATCCAGGTGATAGAGATAACCCCAGAACTCGTCGAAGCCGTGCAGGGTCGGGAGATATTCGTTCCGGTCGCCGAGGTGGTTCTTGCCGAATTGACCGGTGGCGTAGCCCAGCGACTTCAGGACGGTGGCGACGGTCGGCGCCTCCTTGGGCATTCCTATCTTCGCGCCCGCCTGCCCGACGGTCGTCAGTCCCGTCCGGATCGGGAGCTGGCCCGTGAGAAACTGCGCGCGTCCGGCGGTGCAGCTCGCCTCGGCGTAGTAGTCGGTGAAGATCATCCCCTCTGCCGCGAGTTGGTCGAGGTTCGGCGTTCGGCCGGCCATCATCCCCCGATGATAGGCGCCGATGTTGAGCCAACCGATGTCGTCTCCCATGATGAACACGACGTTCGGCTTGCGGGCAGCGCCGCCGCCATTGCCACTCTTACTCATTGCCATCTGACAACCTCCTTGGCGAGGACCGCCGGGTCCTTCGCGCGGCTCGCTCGGAGCAACATGCATGCCGCGTCGCTCGGTCGATCACAGCGTGGTCAGGCGGTCGCTACGACGTGAGGAGGGCACCCATGAACGTCCGTGGCGCGCGAATACTCGCACCCGTCGAAGGACAAGTGCGCGACCGAATGATCGGGCCTCGATGAAATGCGGCGGTGCGTCGTCTGTCTACTGGTGCGCCATCATGGTGCGCAACTCCGCTTCCTTGTCTTCTATCAGGTCACCGGACACGTCGAGCACGACTTGCTCGAGCTCACCGGTGAAAGCGAACGGCGCGTCGTAGTCCTTGGTGACGGTCGAGCCGTCGTCCCGCCCGCAGACGAGGCCCTCGGTGATCCCGATGTCGATGGGAATGGTGATCGCCAAGTCTCCTTGCGCCGAGAGCTTGCCGTCCACGTAGAGCTGTACGCGCGCGGGCGTGCCCTTGCCGTGCGCCAGATCTGCCTTGCCGGTCGGTTCGAACTCGAACCTCAGCTCGTGCTTGCCCGGAGGCACCGGCGTCTTGCTGGCGATGTGGAAGTGCCGGACGCCGAGGAAGTTATAGGCGTAGTGCAGCACGTGGTCCTTCATGTAAAAGGAGTACCCACCCGAGGCGCCGCCCTGCGCGAGGAGCACGCCCTCGGCGCCGTTCTCGAGCTTCACCGTCGCCGTGACGCTGTGCGGGCGGTTGAGTACGCGCGCGGCGATCTTGTTCGACACCACCGAGGTGTTGGGATGATAAACGTACCGCTTGCGGTCGAGCGTGATCTGCGGTCGCTCTTCGGCGAGCCGCGCCGTACCGCGGCTGTCGATGGGCAGCACGCCGTACTTGCCAGCTTCCACGTACCACGTCGCGATCATCTCCACGAGCTTGTCGCGGTGGTCGCTGGCGAGGTTCTTCGTCTCGGAGAAGTCTTCGGCGACGTGATAGAGCTCCCAGCCGTGCGCGTCGAGCTCGCGGAGCTTCTCTTCGGTGATGTGCATTTCACCGAAGCCCATGCCGGCCTCGGTGAAGGACGGACCAGGTACCGGACAGACCGCCCGCCATCCGTCGTGATAGATCGCGCGGTGGCCCATCATCTCGAAGTACTGGGTGATATGACGCGTCGCCGCTTTCGGATCCTGAAAGGTGTGCCGGAACGAAACGCCCTGGATCGGTGATTGAGTCACGCCGCGGATCGTGCCGGGGGGTGGGATGTCGAGAGCGTCGAGCACCGTCGGGACGATGTCGATGAGATGAGCGTATTGGTCGCGCACCTGTCCACGCAGCTGGAAGCCTTTCGGCCAGTGCACGATGAACGGATCACTGGCGCCCCCACGGTAGGTCTCCCGCTTCCAGCGACGGAAGGGAGTATTGCCTGCCCACGCCCAACCCCAAGGGTAGTGGTTGAAGTATTCGGGGCCGCCCAGCCTGTCGATTGCTTTCAGATTGTCTTCCAACGTCTCGGGCACGTTGTTGAAAAACAGGTTCTCGTTGACCGAACCGTGAGGCCCCCCTTCGGCGCTGGCGCCGTTGTCGCTGATGACCATGACGATCGTGTCGTCGAGCTCTCCCGCTTTGTCGAGAAACGATATCAGGCGGCCGATATGATGATCGGTGTGCTCGAGGAACCCGGCGAATACCTCCATCATCCGCGTATAGAGTCGCTTCTCCTCTGCGCTGAGACTCTTCCATTCCTGGACATCGGGATCGTGCGCGGAAAGCTTCGTCCCCGGCGGTAAGAGACCGAGCTCCAGCTGGCGGTCGTACACCTTCTTGCGATAGGCGTCCCAGCCGTCGTCGAACATTCCCTCGTACCGGTCGATCCACTCGCGTGGAACCTGATGCGGCGCGTGCATCGCCCCGGTGCAGAAATAGGTGAAGAACGGCTTGTCCGGAGCGACTTGCTTCGCGTCGGCGATGAACTCGATCGCGCGATCGACGAGGTCCTCCGTCAGGTGGTAGCCCTGCTCCGGTGTTCTCGGTGGCGCAACCTGATGGTTGTCGTACATGAGGTCCGGGTAGTATTGGCTCGTGTCCCCACCAAAGAATCCGTAGTAGCGATCGAATCCCCGCCCGAGCGGCCAGCGATCGGTCGGACCGGCAGCGCTGCACTGTTCGACCGGCGTCAGGTGCCACTTGCCGACGGCGAACGTGCAATATCCGTGGGCCTGCAGGATCTCCGAAAGGAAGCCGTTCTCGAACGGAATGAGCCCGTTCGAACCAGGGTAACCCGTCGCGCCCTCGGTGATGCACGCCATTGCGTTCGAGTGATGATTGCGCCCGGTCACGATGCAAGAGCGGCTCGGAGAGCAGAGCGCGGTCGTGTGCATGTTGCTGTAACGCAAACCGTTCGCAGCCAGTCGATCCAAATTGGGCGTGCGGATGGGTGAACCGTAACAGCCGAGCTGTCCGTACCCCAAATCGTCGAGCACGATGAAGAGCACGTTCGGCGCGCCCGCTTTCGCGCGCTTCGGACGTGGCCAGGCGGGCGTCGACTCTTCGATCGTCCGGCCGATGACTCCGGGGAACGCAAAACCGGGCTCGTATTCCTTGAGGGACATGAATGCTCCTTTTGCCGGACCCTTACGGAGACAGGCGCGAGCGGCGTTCGTCCGAGAGCAAGTGGCATACCGTCGAATCTACGAACGCCTTGCCGTCTGCGAGCGACGCTCGGGCGCGTCGGCACTGGAGGATTCGGCAGCACCGCGAGATTATTCATTGGGCCGCGGTAGGCGGCTGCGGGGTTCGTGAAGCGTGCGCGGCAGCGCCGTACGCGGCTCGCTATTCCCTCGAGCCGAGCGCGCTCACCGGTTCGTGTTTGCCCGGGAACGGTCGTTGCAGCCGCGCAAAATGAGACTGCATGCGCATCCTTCGAGGACTTCATGCCGGAAGCCCAACCCGTCGCCACGATCTCGGTCTCAGAGGAGAGAACCGTCGAGCTCTCGGAGCGGCGCACGGGCATGTCATTTCAGCGAACGCGTCTCTCCGCAGAACGGACGCTCATGTCGACGGTCCGGACGGCGCTCGCGCTCATCAGCTTCGGGTTCACCATCTTTCAGTTCTTTCAACGGCTGCGCGAGACCCGGCTACTCGAGAGCGGAACACGCGCGCCGCGCAACTTCGGCCTGGCACTGATCGCGCTCGGGGTGTCACTGCTCACCGTCGGCATCGCGTATCACGTCGCGTTCATGCGAGAGCTCCGTGTCCTGCGCGATCGGCTGGTGCACGAAGGTATCATTCACGGAGAGTCGGGGTTTCCCGTGTCGCTCACTCTGTTGATGTCGCTCTTGCTGTTGATCATCGGCTTTCTGGCGATCACCAGCATCGCGTTCCACTTCGGTCCATTCGGATGAGCTCGCCGTCGACCGCTGCGTCTCGCGATTCAACAGGGAGACCATGAAGCGCGCGGCGTCGTGCACGCTCGTGGTTACGCTGGCGACAGTCCCGTTGGCGGCGGTCGCAAGGGCCGAACAGGGAAAGAGCGCCGGCGCGACGGCTCCGCTCGAACAAGACCAGACCGCGCTCTCGAAGCAAACACAGAACCCCGTCGCCGATCTGGTGAGTATGCCGTTTCAATTCAACTTCACCAGCAACGGCGGCCTCGGCGCTCGGACGTTCCTCAACCTGAACTTCCAACCTGTCATTCCGATCCGGTTGACGCCAGACTTCAACCTCATCGCTCGGACGATCGTGCCGATTGACGACGTGCCGATCGCAGCCAACGAACGGAGCACCGGTTTCGGTGACATCCAGGAGCAGTTGTTTTTCGCGCCTTCGGGGAGCGGCGACCTGGTGTGGGGCATCGGACCCGCGGCTTCGTTCCCGACCGCCACCGCCGAGGCCGTCGAGACGGGCACGTGGGCGCTAGGACCGACCGCGGTCGTGCTGACCATGCCCGGGCCCTGGGTCATCGGCGCGCTAGCCAGCCAGTTCTTTCCGATCGGCGACTCCGGAGGTTCCCCGAAGACCAACCTGTTCGTCTTGCAGTACTTCGTGAATTTCAACTTCGCGGCGGGTTGGGCCATCTCGACGGCGCCAACGATCACTGCAAACTGGGACGCGGCGAGGGGTCATCGCTGGACGGTGCCGTTCGGCGGAGGAATTTCGAAGACGACGGTTCTTGCAGGCCAGCCTCTGAGCATCGGAGTTCAGTACTTCCGCAACGTGGTGCGCCCCGAAGAGGCCGGCTCGAACACGCTGCGCTTCGCGCTCTCGCTGCTATTTCCGACTGGCTCGCCCAAGTGAGCTTCGGCCACCGAAGACACTTGCACGGGCACCGGCGGCCGATCGCCCCGCGGCGAAACCTCCGCGTTCCGGTTGTCTATCGCGCCTTCTCGGCACGAGTCTTGATTCGACTCTTCTGCTCGGAGGCACCGTCATGACCGAGGTGTTCGAGGCCATCGCGGAGATTCTGGCGCTCTCCGTCGAGGCCGGCGCTGCGTTGCTCATCGCGATCGGCGCCGCCCAGGCGCTCTATCGAGTTGGCCGTTTGCTCGTACTCGGTGCTGCGTCGGAACCGTTCGAGAAGCGCGCGATCTGGCTCGGGTTCGCCGCTTGGCTGCTCCTCGGGCTGGAGTTCGAGCTCGCCGCCGACGTCATTCGATCCGCGATCTCCCCGACCTGGAGCAAGCTCGGACAGCTCGCGGTGATCGCCGCGATCCGGACGTTTCTGAGCTACTTCCTGGCGCGCGACATCGCGGAGTCCGACAAATTGAGGTTCGACGTTTCACCTCACTCGAAGGCCGCGGAGCCCGAGTCAACTGCCAATGGATGACGAGCCGTGCGATTCACAGCCTCCGTCCATCTCTTAACGCCGCGCAACGCCTGCGACGCCGCGCAACGCCTGCGTCCGGCGTGCTCTCTTCTTGCGCTTCCGCTCGCACAGATGAACCGAGAACGGCTCAGTGTCGTATCCGTTGCGTCGAATCGCTTCGCATCGGTCCATCCGGCGATGCGTCGCTCCGTTGGCACGCTGAATGCTTCGCTGGTGCTCATGAGACTCGGACGCTCCGCAATCATCACCGCTTCCGTCATATCGCTCGCTTGCGGCGCTTCGACGACGAACCGCGCCGCAAGCGTTGCGCCCGTCGCACAACCCGCGACACCCGCCGCTACGGCGACGGCCAGCGCGCCGAGCGGCGCGGTGGCGCAGAAACCGGTCGCCGCCGAAGCGTCGCAAGGGCAGGCGCACCAACTCGTGATCGCGGTCGCCGCGTGCTGGCTCGGGGGAGTCTGGAGCGACGCCGAAGACGTTCCTGAAGAGACGCGCGGGGCGGACGCGGAGCGGCGATGTCACGAGGTCATGAATCGGCTATACGGCAGCGACGACAAGGCTCGCTACGAGCGCCTCCGCGCGCTGGACGTGACGGAAGTCGCCGCGGCGAAGGAAAGGATCATGGCCGTTCTGGGCGGCGATTCCGTCGACGCGAGTCGTTCGCCAGCGCTCGGATCTCTGTTCGACGGAGTCGCAGCCGTCGAGCGAGAGAACCTCTCGGCGCGCCGCGCCGCGGATCGAGTGAAGAAGGACATCGACCGCGAGCGGACTCCGGGAAAGCTCAGCGACGACGTCGTGGACGCAGTCGGTCCGCTGAGCGAGAGCAAGGCGCTCCTCGGGTTGCTCGAGCTCGACGCCGGCGCTCTGACCCACGAAGCACGAGCCTTCGCCATCCTCGCCGCGATGGACCGGATGGAGATTGCCCGCGGTCTGCCGAAACACCTGAAGGTCTACGCGCTCGAGCGGCCATTCGGCGCGCTCTTCAGCGTGCCGTCCCCGGAGATTCCGCGCGATGCGCACACGCCGCTGAAGGGTGGCGTCTGGCTCGACTACATCAGCTCGGCCGCCGAGAGCGCGGGACACCCGGTACCCCTTCAGGCAAAGTCGCTCACCGATCGAGAGTTGCTTGCGTGGGGCGGCGCGCTGGCAGGGCTCGCGGACAAGCTTGGAGTGGAGGCGGCGGCGATGTCGAGCGCGACGGAGCTCCAGCGCGTTGCGACGGCGGTCGTGCAGCGCCTCGAGAACGAGTACCACAATTCACAGAACGCCGTGCGGCTCGCTCCCGAACCTGCCGGCCCTCCGCGGCACCTCGGCCACCCGTCGCTCTGAACGAAGAATGTCCATTTTCAACGATGCAGAACCCTCACGCCTTCGTGAACGGCCGCCGCCGGATGGATGATCACGACGTCGCCAGGCGATAACCCGGTTAGGATCTCGGTCCGGAGGGGACCTCGGTGGCCCGGCGTCACCGAGCGAGTCCCTGCTCGGCCACTCGTCACGACGAACACCGCCCAACCGCTCGCCGTCCGGAACAGCGCGCTCGTCGGTATCTGAAGCGCATCCGGTTTCGACCACACCGTTACTCCGATCTCGACGGCGAAACCGTCGCCGAGCGCGCGCCATCGATCCGGGGGTCCGTCGAGATCGAGCAGCACGTTCACGCGCTGCTCATCGACGCCGAGCGCGGAGGTTTTCGTGAACGCGGCCGGCTCGACGCGCCGCACCTTCGCCGCTAGTTGCGCCGGGCCCCCCCAGTGATCGACGCTGGCGATCATACCGGGAGCGATCTCGACGGCGTCCTGCGAGAGCACGTCGGCGACGAGCTCGAGCGCTCGCGGATCACCGACTTCGAGAAGCGGGGTTCCGGCGTCCACGACGCCCTCGCTTTTGCGCAGGATGTGGAGCACCTGTCCTCGCACGGGCGAGGTGATTTCGAATTGTTCGGAGTTGCCTGCCTTGGGAGTGAACCGCGCGAGCGCGGCGCGCGCTTGCGCGATCTCGTGTTCCGCGACCTTCGCCGCGAACTTCGCCGACTCGAGCTCCGCTGCCTTCGTGCGCGCGTCGACGATCGCCTGGTCGAGGACCGTGGTGGCGAGGGATCCTTGTTTTGCGAGGGCGTCCGTTCGGCCGAGGTCCACTTTTGCCTGATCGCTGACGGCCTGAGCGCGGTCCACGGTGGCTCGGGCTTGTTGGGCCACGTCAATCGCGGACGCCAGCCGTTGCTCGGCTGCCTTGCGCGATTCCGGGTCGAGCAAGGGGCTCGCCAGCGGCAGCAAGCGCGCGAGCACGGAGTCGGGTTCGACGACGTCTCCCTCGTGCAGCTCGATGCGCGCCAAGGTTCCCGTCACCGGCGCCGACACCGTGTACTTTTCACGGATCCGCGCCTTGCCATCGTCGATGACTTTCTGCTCCAGCGGCGCACGCACCGCGGTCGCTACTTCCACCTCCATCGGCTGGGGTCGCATCACGGCCAAGGCGCCCGCGAGCAACGCCACACCGATGACGATGACGGCAATTCGGAACGTGACGTTCATTGGCTTCTCTCAGTCCTTCGCCTTGAGGACGGCGACCAGGTCGAGGCGGTCCGATCGCCGGCGCACGACGAGCGCGCTCGCCAGAGCAGCGAAGAGGACCACGCAAGCCGCGGCGACGTAGGACGCCGGTGTGATCGTCAACGGGACGCGCAAGAGCTCCCGATCGATGGTGGACAGCCACAGGCCGGCCAGCATTCGTCCCAGAAAGAGGCCGGGCGCGACGCCGAGGAGCACCTGGATCGCCTGCTCGCCGAGGAGCACTCCGGCGAGCTCGCCGCGGGAAAATCCGAGAATGCGCATCGTCGCGAGATCCCTGCTTCGGACTTCCAGGGCGATCCGAGCGTTGTTGTAGACCACCCCCACGGCAATGGCCGCCGCAAAGAGCGCGAGCATCACGGAAAGTACGGTGAACACGTCCGCTACCTCGGCGCGCACGAGGTTCTGATCCAGCTCGGGCCGAGTCACCGAGGAAACAGCTGGAAGGTCATCGAGGCGCTCGGTGACCTCGTCGACGTCTTCGGGATCGACGGCGAGCAGAACCGCGTTGACGCGTGGCTTTTCGTCGAGCAGACGGGCGAGCTCTGCGGCGTTCATGTACGCCGCGAGACCGAGGAGATCGTCGACCAGCCCCGACACCGGTACCTCCAGCTTTCGTCGATCCCCCTCCAGCACCTCGACGCCCACTCGATCCCCGGGGCGCAGTCCCAGCCAATCGCCGAGCACGCGCGACAGGGCGAGCCCCGCCGGGAGCGCGAGCGGGCGCCGGTTCACGTCGAGCAGCCGATGCAAGTCGCTCTCGGGCGACAGCCCCCAGATCGCCGTCGTCCGAAAGCGCGGGCCGGCGCGCAAGCGTACGGGGACCACGCGCTCCCCCTCGGCGTTCTGGACGCCTGGGATATGCGCGGCGTCGAGTACGGCGCGGAAGGGCCTCGGCGCGTCGAGCGTCACGGTGATCTGCTCGCGATGCGACACCTCGAACTGCAGGCGCAGCACTTCGTTCAAGGAATCGCCGAAGACGCCCCCCGCGAGGACGATGCACGTCGCGAGGGCGATCGAGCCGGCGGAAAGAAGAAGGCGCAGCGGGCGTCGCTGGACATCACGGACGACCATCTTCGTGACGGGCGGCAGCTTTCCATAGAAACGCTCCAAGACCGTCGCGTGATAAGAAGGCGGCGCTTCCGGCCGCATGGCTTCGGCCGGTGGTACCGCCACGGCCCTGCGAACGCCGAGCAGCGTTCCGCCGAGCCCGGCGGCGAAGGCAAATAGCGTCCCGAGGACGATGGCCCAGCCGTTGAATTCGAAGACGAAGACGGGAAACTTGAAATACCGGGCGTACATCACGAGGAGCGCCTTCGCCCCCGCCACGCCGAGCGCGATGCCAAAGGCGACCCCGAGGGCGCAGATGGACGCCGCGAGCTCCAGATAATGTCGCGCCAACCACCCCGTCCGATAGCCGAGCGCCTTCAGCGTCGCGATCTGCTCGCGTTGCGTGCCGACGATGCGCGACAAGAGCACGTTCAATAGGAACGAGGCGATGGCCAGAAAGATCGCGGGCAGGGTCTTCGCGAGTTTCCCGAGCTGGTCGATCTTCTGCTCCACGAGCTTTGCGGACGGCTGGTCCGCGCGCGCCACCGCGCCGAGTCCTCCGTAGGGCTCGAGAACGAGGTCGACGCGGCGGATCGTCTCTTGTTCGTCGCTCTTCGCGGCAAGCTGTATGGTCGCATCGTTGAACGCGCCGACGAAGCCCATCGCCTTGGATAGTGAATCCGCGTCCATCCAGACGATTCCGAAGTGCCGAGGATCGGGTAGACCGGTCCGCGGCGAAGCGGCGAACGAGAACTCCGGGGACACCACGATGCCGGTGACGCGCAGGCGCGCTCTGCGTCCGTCGATGACGGCGACGATCTCGGCGCCGGGAGCGAGCCCCCACGCCTCGGCGAACGCTTCGCCGACGACCACTTCGCTCGAGCTGCCCGGCTCGAAGAGCCGGCCCTCGACGAGCTTCACTTGGTTGAGTCGCTCCTCCACCGGCCAGGCGAGCGAGACGAAGCGCGCCGCGACGGGCTCGGTGCTTTCGTCCATCTGGATGCGAAAGTCGTCGACGACACGGCCGTCCACGGCGGCAACGCCGGGCAGATCGCGCAGCCGGTCGAGCACCGATCGCGGAGCTCGCTTGAGGTGTACGAAGATATCGGCGAAGTGCGCTTCCCGGTAGAAGACGTCGCGCGAGGCGCGCATGGACGCGGCGGCCGCGACGGCGGCGACGAAGCTCGCAAGCCCGCAGCCGACGACGATGGCGATCGTCAAGCACTGGTAGCGCAGCCGAAAGAGGTCGCGCGCGAGCTTCTTGTGCAGCGTCTTCACCACGAGACCTCTCCGGGTGCCTTGCGCTCCGGATTCGGTGTGTCGCTCGCGATCTTGCCGTCCGCCAGGGTGACGACGCGATCGGCGACCTGCGCAATGGAAGCGTTGTGCGTGACGACCGCGATGCTCGTTCCGAGATCGCGGTTCACGCGGTCGAGCACTTCGATGACCAGGCGCCCCGTCTTGATGTCCAGCGCTCCCGTCGGCTCGTCACAGAGCAAGATTTCGGGTCTCTTCACGATGGCGCGGGCGATCGCCACCCGCTGTTGCTCACCGCCGGACATCTGCGACGGAAAGTGATCGACCCGCTCCGACAAGCCGACGAGGCCGAGGGCTTCGTCGGGTGGCATCGGGTTCTCCGCGATCTCGGCGACGAGGGCGACGTTCTCTCGCGCGGTCAGACCGGGGATCAAGTTGTAGAATTGGAAGATGAAGCCGATGTGCTGCCGGCGGTATTCGGTGAGGACCTGCTCGCTCCCGTGCGATAGGTCGCGTCCGGCGTAGACGAGGCTCCCCGACGTCGGGACGTCCAGACCGCCGAGGATGTTCAGGAGCGTCGACTTGCCGCTCCCGGACGGCCCCAGCAGCACGACGAGCTCTCCCCGTCGCAGCTCGAAATCGACGCCGCGCAGCGCGTGGACCTCCACGTCACCCATTTTGTACGTCTTCGCGAGATCGCGGGCCTGGATGACGACTTCGGTTCCGCCCATGCGATTCGCCGCTCGAGAGCAGCCGATGTTATCTCAAAGTGTACCCGACCGTCTGCGCGAACAGCACCCGTTGACGGTCACCGAGGCGCAGCGCCTTTGCGAGTCCGTCTCGATCGCAGTTGTGGAACCAACACCCGAGACCTTGCGACGCCGCGAACAGGTACACGTTGCCCGCGATGATCCCCGTATCCACGAAATAGTAGGATTTCTGAACCTCCGGATCGTGCAATCCCGGTTCGTCGAACCCGCGGGTGTGCTCGAGCTTGTCGACGTCGACGACGTAGATGAGCTGCACCGGCGCGCCCGGCGAAATCAACGGCTGGTGCGGCGTGAAGGCGAGCAGCCGGACGTCGTCGGACACGACCGGCACGAGCGCGTGCTCCTCCGCATCGAAGCGGTACGCGCCGTCCTCGAGCGCGACGTACACGTCGATCTCTCGCGAGTTGCTCGCCGAGGCCGCGGTGACCCCTGGCGCGTCGAATGGACCTTGCTCGCGGTTGACGCCGCAGGCGGCGTAGAGCAGGTTCGACAACGTCTGCGAGGGGAGCTTCTCGTCGCGGATTTCGCGCGTCGTTCTCCGTTGGCGCAGCGCCGTCACGAGAGAATCGTCTTTTTCGAGCTTCGGTTTTTCCAGTCGCATCGGCGGGAGCAGAAGCATCGGTCGTGCCGCACGGTTGCGCGCCCGAGCGGTCTGCCGGCGGCGTGAAGCCTTTGCGCCGTTTGCTCGTGTCGTGCGCTTGCCGTGCAGTTCCTGCGTCGTGGCGCAATTGGCGCGTTGGCTCCGGCCGTGAACGCAAAGGCGGGTCTGGTTTCCACGCTCAACCGCTGGTCCCGGTTTCCCAGGCACGATGACTGCACCTCGAGCCCGCATGACGGAATTCAAGAACATCCTCGTCCCGACCGACTTCGGTGAGTCGTCGAACGCCGCCCTCGAGATTGCGATCGACCTCGCTCGCAAATACGGCGCGACGCTGAACGTCGTTCACACGTATGACGTCCCGTCGTACACGTACGCGGCGTCGGCTTCTGCGGTCGACCTGCTCGGTCCCGTCATCGAAGTCGCGCGCAGAGACTTCGACGACACGATGAAGGACATCGCCGGTCGCTCGCCGAACGCAAAGGGATTTCTGAGGTTCGGGGTGCCATGGCAAGAGATCCTCGGCGTGCGAGAAGAAGTCGGCGCCGATTTGATCGTCATGGGCACGCACGGAAGGAAAGGCGCGGCGCACGCGCTGCTCGGCAGCGTCGCCGAGAAAATAGTTCGTCTGTCCCCGGTTCCAGTGCTCACGGTGCACGCCGCGGCATGACTTGCCCGAGCAGCGCCGCGCTGGCCACGGAGAGCGCGCCCATGGCGACCGTCAGCGCCGCGCTGGTCTCGGAGCCGCGCGCGCGCATCAGGAGCATCATTGCAGCGATCGAGGCCGTCATGACGAGGTCGAAGGCCAGGACGATCGGCGCGAGCGTGACGCCGCGGCGCCGGTGATATAGCACGGCGATCCCCACTGCGAAGTGTATCGGCAACACTATCGATAGGTCCATCACATGGACAGGGTTCGTCATCAATCCGGCTTGTATGATCGAGCTTGGAGTGGTCCCCTTCGCCAGCGCAGGAAGAATTTCCGCGAGCCACGTGGCCGCGAACATCGCTCCGAGGAGCACCAAGAAACCGCCGACGAGCCCCCTGCGACGATTTGACCAGGGCACGGGGGGAGGGAGCCTACTGGCGAATCCGATCGCCGCGATCGTCGAGAAGAACGATAGTCCGAGCGTCGCACAGTAAACGAGAAAGACGGCGTTGAAGTGCACTGCGAATGCGTAGATGACGAACTCGTACAGGACGTACGACGCTCCCCCCGCGAGAAGGATCGCGGCGCGCGCCGAGCCACGTAGCGCCAAAGCCCCGGTGATCAGCAGCCAGGGTACGGTGAAGAGCAGGTCGAACCAATCCTGAGCGATGCCCTGTGCCGCCCACGCCGCGGTCTCGCGAGCGTAGGTGGCCGGCGAGTAGATGCCCGCCAGTGACGCCGCAGCGACCAGGACGGCCAGTGGAAATGCCGCCGGTGCCGGCGCCAGGGACGACCGTTTCGCGCCCGAACCGAGATCGAGCGACGCGTCTAGGTGAATTCGAGCGGTACGCATGCGCGGAGGTCGGTGCATCGATCGCGCCAAAGCGGCTGGTGGTGCAGAGCCGTCGCGGCGGCGAACCGTTTGCACGTCGCGATTCATGCGCGAATGCGGCGCAGGCGCGCCGCGGCGGTGGCATCGCGCTTGCTCTGACCTCGCGACGGAGCTCGGCGAAAGAGACGAAGCTATGCCGCAGAAGCAGGTCCCGTTCGAGTCGGAGGCGCGCGAGAAAGTCGCTCCGAGGAGAAGCAACATGAAAACGCATTCTACGCTCGCAGTTCTCGCCGCGCGCGGTTCGGCCGCGTGCGAAGCGGGCCGTCGGCAGAACCGTCGGATCGAGATCGTGCCGCAGCCGAACGTCGACGAGCTCGTCGGCGTTCCGGGTGTCCGATGAGCGACGGTCATTTCTCGAGCTCGTCGTTCGGCACGCTCGGTGCGCTGCGCGACGACGCGCCGCCGCCGCCCGGACCGTCGGCGTCGCCCGCGCGAACCGAAGAGCGTCGGCGACCCGGTGCGCGCGCCAAAAAGCGCGGCACGTTTCGATTCTTGCTCGGAGCGACGGTCGTCCTTGCGCTTTTGATCGCCGTGGGCGTGGCGACTCGTGGCGCGTTGAAGCGAAGAGCAACGCCTATTCACTTTCAGACTGCGCCGATCGATCGCGGCGACATTTTCGCGCGAGTCAGCGCCAGCGGCGTCGTCTCCGCCCTCGTGACGGTCAGCGTGGGCAGCCAGGTTTCGGGACGCATCGAGTCGCTCTACGCCGACTTCGGGTCGCAGGTGCGCAAGGATCAGATCGTCGCGAGGATCGAACCGTCGCTCTTCAAGGCGGCCGTCGCACAGGCGCGGGCGAACCGCGTTGCGGCGAGCGCGGCGCTCTCGAAAGCATATGCCCAGGTCGTGAACGCCGACCGCCAGTACGTACGAGCCAAAGCGCTCGTCTCCGAGGGGCTGGCCACGTCGGCCGATCTGGACACGCGGGAGGCCGACCTCGGCGTTGCGCGCGCGGACGTCGATTCTGCTCAAGCCGCCGTGCTTCAAGCCAAAGCGGCGGTCGAGCAGGCGGAGCTGAACCTTCGCTACACGACCATCGTCTCCCCGATCGACGGCATTGTCATCTCGCGGAACGTCGACGTCGGGCAAACGGTAGCCGCGACGCTGCAGGCTCCGACGCTCTTCACGATCGCGCAGGATCTCACGCGCATGCAGGTCGACACCAACGTCGCAGAAGCGGATGTCGGCAGAGTGCAGCCTGGAATGAACGTTTCTTTTCGCGTCGACGCCTACCCGAACCGAGTCTTCGAAGGGACGGTCCGGCAGGTCCGCGACGACGCACAGACCATCCAGAACGTCGTGACCTACGACGCGGTGATCGACGTCGACAACTCCGGGCGACTGCTGAAGCCGGGCATGACCGCCAACGTCACGATCGTGTACTCGCACCGGCAGAACGTCCTGCGAATGCCGAACGTCGCGCTCCGCTTCCGTCCGGATCACGGCGTTCTCTCGGCGATGCAGGGCGCGACGGCGCGAGCTCCACAGAATACCGACGAACGTCTCGTGTGGATCCTACGCGACGGTCAGGCCGTTCCGCTCGTCGTGCGCATCGGGGTGAGCGACGGCGACTACACGGAGATCGTCGAGGGGCGAGTTCGAGTCTCCGAGCTCGCCGTCACAGAGGCAGCGGTGGACGAGACGAACCGCGGAGACGCCAAATGACCGACGCCCTCATCGAAACCGAAGGCCTCGGTAAGAGCTACATGCTCGGGGCGGACGAGTTCAAGGCGCTCGACGGGGTGGATCTTCGAGTCGAATCCGGCGAGCTCGTCGCGATCATGGGCGCGTCGGGATCGGGCAAATCGACGCTGATGAACATACTCGGGTGTTTGGACAAGCCGAGCCGTGGTCGCTATGTGCTCGCCGGGCGCGACGTGTCCCGACTCGACCGCGGGCAGCTCGCCGAGATTCGCAACGAGCTGCTCGGGTTCGTGTTCCAGAGCTTCAATTTGCTGCCGCGCACGAGCGCGATCGAGAACGTCGAGCTGCCGCTGGTCTACGCCGGGCTGCCGGCGGACGAGCGCCGGCGCCGCGCGACGGCGGCTCTCGAGCGGGTCGGGCTCGGCGCCAGGCTCGATCACCGGCCTTCCCAGCTCTCCGGAGGGCAGCAACAGCGTGTCGCCATCGCGCGCGCGATCGTGAACGATCCACGTCTCGTCCTCGCGGACGAACCTACCGGCAACCTCGACTCGAAGACGAGCGCGAGCGTCATGGCCTTGTTCCAGGAGCTGTGGCGTGGCGGGCTCACCATCCTGTACGTAACCCACGATCCCGACGTCGCGAGCTACGCTTCGCGAGTCGTCCTGGTTCGGGACGGAAGGATCGTCTCCGACAATCGCCAGTCGCCTCGGTCGGCGGCGGAAGACGCGGCGAGAGCGAGAGCGGCGTGAACATCGCGCAGACGTTTCCTCTCGCGTTGCGCGCGCTCTCGCGGAATAAGACGCGATCGCTGCTCACGACCCTGGGAGTCGTCATCGGCGTCGCCTCGGTCATCTCCATGGTAGCGGTCGGCGAAGGCGCGAGGACTCGCGTCGAGCGCATATTCGCGGCCATGGGCACGAACCTCCTCGTGGTTCTTTCCGGCTCCACGTCTTCCGGAGGCGTCATGGGCGGATTCGGCTCGATGCCGACGCTCACCTGGGAGGATCTGCGCGCGATACGCACTCAAGCTCCCGCCGTCGCGCTCGCCGCACCGGGGCTGGTCGCGCACGTCACGCTGCTCGGTGACGACGCCAACTGGACCACCAACGTGACCGGGACGAGCCCGGACTTCTTCGAGATACGTGCCTGGAAGATCGCCAGCGGCTCGCTCTTCGGCGCCGACGACGTCGACTCGGGGGCGAAGGTGATCGTCCTCGGACAGACGGCGGCCGACAAGCTGTTCGCTCCCGGCGTCTCTCCGATCGGGCGTATCGTCCGGCTCCGATCGACGCCGTTCGTCGTCGTGGGCGTGCTCGAGCGTAAAGGTCAGTCCCCCATGGGCACGGACTACGACGACACGGCGATCGTGCCGGTGACGACGTTTCAGGCGAAGATCCAGGGGGGGCTGATGAAGTACATCGCCGGCGTCATTCTCGTGAGCGCCACGACCGCATCCCAGACGGCACGCGCAGAGCGCGAGATCACGGCGATCTTGCGGGAGCGCCATCATCTCCTGTCGGAGACCGAGGACGACTTCTCCGTCCGGAATCTGACCGAGCTGGCCGCCGCACAGCAGCAGGGGACCGGCGTGCTCACCGGGTTGCTCGCGGCCATCGCGATCGTGTCGCTGCTCGTCGGGGGCATCGGCATCATGAACATCATGCTCGTGAGCGTCACGGAACGCACCCGCGAGATCGGAGTACGCATGGCCGTGGGAGCGAAGCCCTGGCACATTCTCGCGCAGTTTCTCGTGGAAGCCGTCTCGCTTTCGACGGCCGGCGGCCTCATCGGCGTGGCGGGGGGCGCGCTCGCCGCGAAGCTCGTCGCGTCACGTTTCGGCTTTCCGTTCTCGATGCGGCTCGACTCCGTGCTCGTCTCGTTCGCTTTCAGCGCGTTCGTGGGTGTTCTGTTCGGGCTCTTTCCGGCGAGGAAGGCGGCTCGCCTGGATCCCATCGACGCCCTTCGATACGAGTGAGCACGTTCCGCAAACCTCTCGCGCGTCGTTCTCCCGGACGAACCGCCGCACCAGCGTGAGGAGATTCGGCACGCTGAAGGGTTTGGCGAGGACGGGGTTGGGCAACTCGTCGAGAAATGCGTGCGCGGTCAACCGACTGGTGGCGCCGGTCATGAAGACGAAGCGCGCCGCGGCGGCGGGGTGTTCCCGCGCCACCCGCGCATGGAGGTCGGCGGCGGCCATCCCCGGCATCATCACGTCACATAGGATGACGTCGTAGGAGTGGTCGCCTCGGAGCGCCGCCAACGCTTCGATTCCGTCGGATGCGCAGTCCACGTCGTGCGCCGGTCGGAGCATCCGCGCCAGTGACGCGGCGACAATCGGATCGTCATCGACGACGAGCACCCGCCCGCGTCTACCCGCCGTCTCTTCGATCTGTGCGACTTCGCGGCGTATCGAGGAGTGACGCAACACGGGCAGCTCGATTCGAAACGTCGCGCCTGCGCCCGGGCTCGAGCTGCAAGTGATTCGGCCGCCCAGCGACGCGACGATGTCGTACGCGATGGCGAGCCCCAGCCCCGTTCCCTCGCCGATCGGCTTCGTCGTGAAGAACGGCTCGAAGATGCGCGCGAGGACGTCGCTCGTCATTCCCGGCCCGTTGTCGCGGACCTCGACGATCGCCGAATCGGAGTCGCCGGCGAACGTCGATACCGTTATCACGTTCTCTTCGACCGGTCGCTCTCGCATCGCGTAAGCAGCGTTGAGCAGCAGGTTGATGAAGACTTGCGCGAGGCGGGACTCGTCACCGTAGACGCGCGGCACAGGGTGGAATTCCTTCACCAGTCGCACGTGGTGCCGGAGCTCGCTCCGCGTCAGGTTGAACGACGTTTCGAGCACGGCGTGCACGTCCAGCTCCGTGGCCTCCTCACGTTCTCCGCGCGCGAACGTGTGCAACCCTCGTACGATTTTTCGGATACGTTCGGCCCCTTGTCGCGCCTCTTCAATGGCCGAAAGCACCCCGTCGAACCGCGGGTTGCCGCTCTGGTCGTTCGAGATTGCTCGGATCTCTTCGGCGAGGAACTCGAGGTTCATGGTGATGAAGGCGAGGGGGTTGTTGATTTCATGACCGACCCCTGCCGCCAACGTTCCGACGGTCACCATGCGGTCGCGCGCGTTCAGGGCGGCCTCGAGGCGCTTTCGCTCCCGCATGTCGTGAGCGACGACGAGGAAGGCCGGTTGCCCCTGATAGACGATCCGCGCCGGGGGAGCGAATTCGAGTGGAACGGAAGAGCCGTCCCTGGAGAGCATTCGGATTTCGGAGGTGGCGGAACGGGGCCCCTCGGAGTCCGCCTCGATGCTGCGCCTGACCATCTCACGGTCTTCCTGGTGAACCGTTTCGAGGACCGGCTTGCCGAGGAGCTCACGTGGAGAGTCGTACGAAAGCACGCGTGCGAACGCGGAGTTCACGTACGCGTATGTCCCTGCGGTACGGATCACGACGGGATCGGGGATCGTCTCCAGGACCGTTTCGAGCTCGCGCAGCATGGAACGCGAGCGTTCGGCCGAGGCGCGCTCGTGACGAGTAAACTCCGGCGTCTCGCGAACAGCGACAACCACGAGCGGCACCTCGGCCACGCGAATCGGGCTGAGGGCGATCTGCACCGAGAGCTCCTCGCCGTCCTTGCGTCGAGCGTGGAGGTCGCGTCCGGCAGCCATGGGACGCAGCTTCGGCGAACGCAGAAACGAAAGTCGTTCTTGCTCGTGTTTGCTTCGAAGGCTGTTGGGGATCAATGTCTCGACGGATCTTCCGACGAGCTCCGCGCTCGAGTAGCCGAACAGGGATTCCGCTCTCGCGTTCACGCGCACGATGCGCCCACCGGAGTCGACGACCATCAGCGCGTCCGGAGCAGCGTCGACGATGGCGTTCGTCAGAGCGTCTTCCTTCAGCGCCATCGCGCGTCCCTGCGGAGCGTTTACATCGGGCATTCCAGACCCCGTCCGGGCGTGAACGCCCGTGAACGTGAAATGCGCACGAACGCCGGCCGGTCAAGACGCGCTACACACGAAACGAAGCGCCAATCGGTTGACGCCCAACTTCGGCGCACGTTCTGCGCGTTCCGCGATTCTTGCTCGAACGGACGGATCGGCGCGTGAAGCGCTAGCCTCGACTCGAGCACGAAGTCGAGAAATCCGCGCGAAGCACGGAAAGACGCGAGCTCTCTGCACGCGAAAAGCGCAAAACTCGAGGCTAGGGGACGACGGTCGCAGGACGGTCCGTCTCCACGCGATCTCGACCGCCGCTCTTCGCGCGGTACAGCGCGGCGTCCGCACGGCGTAGCCAATCCTCCGGTGAATGGTCTCGCTCGCGGTCCAGTTCGGCGATGCCCACGCTGATGGTGACCACCGTCGCTTCGTCGCCCGCGGGGATCGCGAGCCGCTCCGCCGCGACGCGCACGCGGTTCATCGCCTTCTCCGCCTCGGCCAACGACTGCTCGGGAAGAAGGGCCACGAACTCCTCGCCGCCGTACCGATAGAGGCCGTCGCTTCGACGCAGCTGCCCGCGAATGGTCTGCGCGATACGGCGCAGTACGTCGTCCCCGGCGAGATGGCCGAAGCGATCGTTGTAAGCCTTGAATCGATCGATGTCGGAGATGGCGATCGAGTATCGACGACCGTACCGCTTGGCGCGCGCCCAAAGGACCTTGAGGTCTTCGTCCATCGACAAGCGGTTCGACACCTGCGTGAGAGGATCGAGCCGCGCGATGCGGAAAGAGGCCTGGCTGTCCCGACGCAGCGTGGCGTTCTGCTCCGCCAGCTTGCGGTAGAGGGAGACGACGCGTTCGGCGGACGTAAGCCGCGCCCGGAGCTCGTCGAGATCGACCGGCTTCGTGTGGTAGTCGTCCGCGCCGGCCTCCATGCCGCGGATGAAGTGCTCCTTGTCCCCGAAATGGGTCATGAAGACGAAGTACGTATACGGCCCTTCTCCGTCGTTCACGCGGGTCCGGCGGCAGAGCTCGATGCCGTCCATTCGCGGCATCTGCCAGTCGCTGAGTATCACGTCTGCGTGTTCACGCTGGTGGAGCTCCCACGCCTCCATCCCATCCCGCGCGCTCCGGCATTCGTACCCGAGCGAGCGAACGGCGGACTCGAGCGCCAGCCTCGCGTTATCCTCGTCGTCGACGACGAGGACCCGGAGTCGTCGGGAACCGGCGGAGTTCCTCGGTCCCGCGGGGCAAGAGTCGGGGGGCGTTTGCGTCAAGCAGCTCACGTCCCAGAAAGAGCTCTAAGAATCGAGAAATGGGTGTCCGCGTCCAGTTCTTGCTCGGCCCACTTGTAGATGGTCTTGTCCTCCCACGCGGCGTGAGACTCGAGCAACTGGAGAAGCTCGTCGGACGCGGTCTTGCGCAAGAGATGAAGATCGGCGCGGACGCCGAGCTCGGCCAAGAGCGAACGAAAACGGCCGTGGTCGCCGCGCAGGCGCTCTGCTTCGACGGGGTGGCGGCTCTCGAGCCCTGGTAGCAAGTATCTCTCTTCAGCGGCCATGTGCGTCGAGAGCCGAGACTCGAACTTCGTCCAGCATGCTTGCAGAATCGACGCGTCGTCGCATTCGACGGCGTCGTTCAACTCGCGAAATAAGATCACGAAATCTATGTGGTCTTTGTGCAGTCTGCGGATGGACTCGAGCATGGTGAATCTCCCGATTGAAGCTTTGGCCTGTGCTCACCAGCCGACAACGGCGTGCCCGGCCGCGGCGATGAACGGACGCTCGTCCTCTCGACAGAGCAGCTGTACGGCCTGACGCCCGCTCTTGACGGCCATCGGGATACCGCCGCCCGGCTCCACCCACTGGCCTGCCATGTAGAAGCTGCCGAGTCCGTCGAGTGTCTTGCCGACATGACCGAAGAACGAGCTCGTGGTCGGCATCCATCCCTCGTACGCGCCGCGCCAGGAGCGCGCCATGTTCCAATAGGTGAGCGGCGTCGCGACGTCGATCATCCGGACCGCGTCGCGAATGCCGGGAAAGCATTTCTCCAGCTGAGCGAGCACGGTTGAGCCAACGTCTCTCTTCGCCGCGTCGTAATCCGCGCGGTCCTTCGCCCACCAATCGTAGTCGGTTGGAACCATCGCTTGGATGACGCTGTGGCCCGGGGGCGCGAGGCCGGCGTCCTCGTTGCACGTGCGAATGTAGAGGCTCTCCGTTGGTTGCTGTCCGACGTAGAAAGGCTCGAGACGGTCCACGATCAGGAGCGCCGGCAAATCTTTCAGGGGAGACGCGACGCCGAAGCTGGCCAGCACGATGGGCGTGAACAGCTTCCAGTGCTCGAGCCGATCGCGGGTGATGGTCGCGTCGTAACGCCCGCCGAGCAGTTGCAACACCGTCTCAGGAGCGCTGGACGTCGATATGACGGCGTCCCCGTCGAGCATCGAGCCGTCGCCGAGGCGTACGCCGCGCGCGCGTCCATCACGGATCACGATCTCCTCGACGGTGGCGCTCAACAACGCTTCGCCGCCGAGCTCCCAGTACGACCGTGACAGCGCGTCGCGGAAGGCGGCCGTGCCGCCGATCGGTCGCGACAGGAATCCCTTCTCCAGATAGCCGAGCACCATCAAGAGAAACAGGGCGGGCGCGGTCTCCGGAAACATTCGTCCGAAGAGCCGCCGCAGCCGCGGGCTGACGAGATGCTCCTTTGCCCACAGCGCGACGGGCTTTCGGTAGTGGAGCAGCGTCGGTATGGCGCTGCGCATGGACCAGAAGTTCTCGAGGTCGTCTCGAAGACTCGTCACCTCCGGCGCGTCCATCGGGGGAGCGACGTGGACGAACTTCGCCGCCGCGCGGCGGAGGTGTTCGAGCTCGAGGACGTCTTCCTTCGAGGTACGGATCAGGTCCGTGACGAAGGCGTCGAGATCGCGCTTGAAGGTTACTTGGAAACCGTCGGACGCATCGCGGTAGGTTGCCCACTCGTCGAGGACGCGGAGTGACACGTTCGGCAGGATGCCGAGCTCTTCGTAGAAGCGCAGGAACGGGCCCCCGGTGAGCCAATGAATGCACCCGTCGATCGTGTAATCGCCCCGTTTCCAAGCGGTGCAGACGCCGCCGAGCTGAGAATTGTGTTCCACGATCGTCGCGCGATACCCGTTTCGCAGCGCGTAGCACCCGGCCGACAACCCCGCCAAGCCGCCGCCGACGATGATGACGTGTCTGTCCATGCTCGATTCTCGAAGCACTTTACGTGCCGCCACGAATTGAAAAGCGGGCACCGGTCGCCAGCCCGCGATCCTCGAGTGCGCTGAAAGCGCTGAAGCGATTTTGCATCGGCGGGAGCGTTCCGCACCCTTTGCGTTGCTCCGCAGATTCAGCGCGGCCTCGAGAGCGCGAGCACATTCAGCGTTGCCACGAGATCAACGGCAATTCATTTGGAATGATCGCGGCGGCGTGAGCGGGAATGACGCGCACGGTGAAATCGGAGCTCTGTCTCGACGCGGGGACCACCGCTTCGTACACGTGGCCGCCGGTCGCTCCGGTCAGAGCCTCCGTCGGATACATTTCGACGACCGCCCGCTCGTGCTGATGACGGGCATCGGCATAGGCCTCGACCCTCACCGAGCTCGGTTCCACGTCGCCGAGATAGACGGAAGCCCTGAGCCGCGGCCGGTCGTTCGTGTCGTCCACCTGAACGTCGCCGAAATGGATCTGGGGCCAATGGCGAGCGAGCGTCTCGCTCCAGCGTGCGAGCTCCCGCGCGCTTGCCGCGCCGTCCATCGCTCGATCGCCGAACGCACGAGCCGCCGGCGCGTAGTATCGATCGACGTACTGACGGAGCATCCGATTGCTGCTGAACCTGGGCGCCAGACCCGCCATGCTCGCGCGGATCATTTTCACCCAGGCTTGCGGAATCCCTGCAGCGTCGCGATCGTAGAAGGCTGGAACGACGTTCTCTTCGAGCAACGCGTAGAGCTGTCGTGCGTCCTCGGTATCGGAGTCGGGGGTCGAGGCGTCGAGGGCCCAGCCGCAATTCTTGGAGAACGCCTCCGCCCACCAGCCGTCGAGCGCGGACAGGTTGAGCCCGCCGTTGACGAGGACCTTCATCCCGCTCGTTCCGCACGCCTCCCACGGACGGCGTGGCGTGTTGAGCCAGACGTCGACGCCTTCGACCAGTTTCTCGGCGACTGCCATGTCGTAGTCTTCGAGGAAGACTGCGCGTCCGCGGACATCGGGTCGATTCACGAACGCGATCCAGTCGGCGATCAGCTGCTTGCCTCGCTCGTCGGCGGGATGGGCTTTTCCAGCAATGACGAGCTGCACTGGGTGCGTCGCGTCGCGCAGCAAGCGGACGAGCCTGTCCGGGTCGCTCAAGAGGAGATTGGGTCGTTTGTATTCCGCAAAGCGCCGGGCAAAGCCGATCGTCAGGACGTTCGCATCCAGAACGTCACCGAGCTCCGTCGCGGCCGGTGAACCACGTCGCGCGAGCTGGCTTCGTAACCGGCCGCGCGCATAGGTGACCAGGTTGTGGCGTTCTTCGCCTCGAAGGGCCCATAGCTCGTCGTCCGGAACGCAACGGACCGCCTCCGGCAGGGCTTCCACGGAGCCTACCCACCGCTCCTTACCGCAGGCTCGCGTCCAGAGCGAGTCCGCGGCGGCGGAGTCCCACGACGGGACGTGGACTCCGTTCGTGACCTGCGACACGGGGACCTCCGCCTCGGGCCATCTCGGCAACAAGGCCGAGAAAATCTGGCGGCTGACGGTTCCGTGCACGTCGCTGACTCCGTTGACGAGGGCGGCCCCACGGAAGGCGAGATACGGCATCGCAAACGGCGCCGCTTCGTCGTTCGGATCGAGCCGCCCCAACCGGAGCACTTCGTCGGTCGAAATCCGGAGCGGCGCGAGGAACTCTCCGTCGGATGGAAAGTACTTCGCCATCAAATCGCGCTCGAAAAAATCGAACGCCGACGCGACCGATGTGTGCGTCGTGAACACCGTCCCCGCGCGCGTCGCCCACAGCGCTTCGCGAAAGGTCGTCCGTTCTTCGAGAGCAAACGCACGCGCTCGCTCGAGCACGGCGAAGGCGGCGTGCCCCTCGTTCAGATGAAGAACGGCGGGCGCCACGCCGACCGCGGACAGCGCTCGTAAGCCACCGATGCCGAGCACCATCTCCTGTAACAGCCGTGTCTCGGCGTCGCCTCCGTAGAGCGTCGCGGTGATGCCGCGGTCGACGGGGGCGTTCGCCGCGTCGTTCGCGTCGAGGAGAAAAAGGTCGACTCGCCCGACGCGCGCGCGCCACACCCGGAGCCAGAGCTTGCGGCCGGGTAAGTCGATCGACACCCGTACGACCTTTCCATCGGCGGCTTGCGCCGGCACGATCGGCAGCGTCGCCGGATCGATGTAGGCATACGTCTCGTGTTGCCGCCCGGCGGCGTCGATCGATTGGCGGAAGTAACCTTCCTGGTAGAGAAGGCCGACCCCGGCGGCGGACAAGCCCAGATCGCTCGCCGTCTTCAGGTAGTCTCCCGCGAGGATCCCGAGGCCGCCCGCATAGAGCGGCAAGGCGGCGCCCAGGCCGAACTCCATGCAGAAGTACGCCACGGTCGCGTCGATCGGCGGATCCGGCGGGGCCGCCAGGTAGGTTCGGCGGTCCTCGACGAGCCGTTGGAGCTCGTCGAGAAACCGCGCATCCACCGCGAGCTTCTCGAGGCGCTCGACGCTCGCGGTCTGGAGCAAGAGCCACGGATTGCGCGTGTCTTCCCACATTCCGGCGTCGACGCCGCCCCACAGCGCGTCTCCAGCATGACTCCAGGTCCAGCGCAAATCGAGCGCGAGCTCGGCGAGCTCGGCGAGCGCGGAAGGAAGTCGCCGGCGTACGAGCTCGGCAACGCCGTACGTCTCCAAGCCCGACATCGGTAACCTCAATCCGCGGCAGGAAGCGGGATCAAGCCTCGTGCTTTGCACACCTGCGAAATCGTGGTGACCAGATCGGCGTCGGTGACGTCCGGATGGCGCTCTCGGAGCTCGCGGGACGCCGCGCGAGCGATGTCGCTCAGCGACACCACGCCGAGCACGCGGTTCTCACCGTCGACGATGGGGACGCGCCGCACCTTGTAAGTCGACATGATGACCTCGACGTCCTGGATGCGGTTGTCGCTCATGAGCGAGTAAACATGGCTCGTCATCGCGGACTTCACCGGGATGTGCTTCAGCGGACGTTCGCTGGTGAAAGCGGCGAAGCAGACGTCACGATCCGTCATCACGCCGACGAGGCGGTCATCCCGGTCGACGACGAGTAAACAGCCGACGCCGTGGTCGCGCATCTTTCGTACGGCGTCCGCCAAAGAATCGTCCGGACCGCAGGTGATCACGTCACGGCTCATGATTTGCCCGGCATGCATTTTCTCTTGTTCTCCTTAGTTCCCGAGATCCAGATACGAAGTAGAGTCATCGTTTCGCAGGCGGCTCCGCGTCTTTGCGCGGCACCGGGACGACCATCACCGGAACCGGCGACGTACGAACGACGCGTTCGGCGACGCTGCCGAGGAGCAAGTACTCGAAACCGGTCCGCCCGCGCGTCCCCATGACGATCAGATCGGCGCCGATGTCCTTTGCCAAGCGGTTGATCTCGACGTACGGGACGCCGGTCGCGAGCGTTCCCGCAGCTTCGATACCGCGCTCGCGAAGCGCGAGCAGGTAGGCGTCGAACTCCTTGCGATTGGCCTCGGCGAGCTCGTGCGCAAACGCTCGACCGGGTGCGAGCGGGGGGCCAAAGTACGGTGCGTCCGGACCGACGTGGACGACGTGAACCGTTGCTCCCAAGACTTGCGCCAGATTCGTCGCTGTCGACAGCGCGCGTTCGGCGTGTTCCGAGTAATCAATCGGGACGAGAATCTTCGTGATCGTCATCGGGGTACCTTTGCGGTTAGCGGGCCCAGGACAGAACATGCGGTTCCGCTCGCGCCACCGGCGCAACCGGAGCGCTCGGATAACCGACGATGATCGGCGCGACCGCCACGCCGGGGAGCGGGATCTGCAGCTCTTCCTTGATGTCCCGGTTGTTCAGCGCACGAATCGCGAACCCGATGGGGCACGTGCCGAGGCCCATGTCGCAAGCGGCGAGCATGAGGTTCTGCGCCGCCAGCCAGCAGTCGGCCTCGATGTACGGGCTGCGATCCTTGCCACAGATGACGATGAGCGTCGTCGCGTCGTAGAAGACGTTGAAGTGCGCGTCGCGCAACATCTGTTCGTAGTGAGTGCTCTTGGCGTCCGGCGGCGCGTCGAGGAGCAACGCCTTTGCCCGGTCCGAGTAACGCTTCAGCTTCGACGTATCCTGGACGATCGCGAAATGCCAGGGTTGGGCGTTCATCGCGCTCGGCGCCTGGACCGCCGCCCGGAGCAATGCACGGATGGTCGGATCGTCGACTTTCTTCGGCGTGAAGCTACGAACGGCGCGCCGCGCGCTGATGACGTCGTTGAAATTCATAGGACCGCAGAGAGCAACCACCGTGCCGGGTCATCGAACGACGGCGCGCGCTGGTTCTCGGGGCGAGTCGGTGCAACGTCCGCGTGCCCGCGCAATTGTTTCGCCGAAGAGCGACCTCGCTGACTGCGGGGGGAGCGGCGCGAACGCGGCTGCACCTGCTCTTACCGGGCACGAGAAGTGCTCACGAGCGATGGAGATCGAACATGAAGCCCAACGTCCACGGCCGTTTCGCTACGAACATTTCGAGCTGGCGGAAGCTATCCCTGGGGACGTGGGATGCCGCCAATGACCCGACGATCTACGGCATGCTCTCGATCGACGTGACGGCCGCAAATCGGATGCTGGCCGATTTGAACGCAGGGCCCGTGCACGTCACGATGACCCACCTCGTCGTCAAGGCCATCGCCTGCACCCTGGCTAGCCACCCGGAGTGCAACGGATTCATCCGGCGCGGATCCGTCTTCCTGAGAGAGCAGGTGGATGTCTTCGTGCTGGTCGCCGTGGCCGGCAACGGCGACACGGATCTGAGCGGCATCAAGATCGAACAGGCCGACCGAAAGAGCGTCGTCCAGATCGCGGAGGAGGTGGCGGCTCACGCCGCGGAGATCCGGAGAGGCGACGACGCGGCTCTTGCGGGTACCAAGCGCTTGATGAGCGCGCTCCCGCGGTGGGCGATCAAGCCTACTCTACGGCTCGCGTCTTTCGTGCAATACGAGCTGAACTTGGATCTTTCCGCGCTCGGCGTTCCGCGAGATCCGTTCGGGGCGGCTTTCGTGACGAGCGTCGGTGCGCTGGGCCTTGGATTTGCGTTCCCGCCCATCGTCCCCGTGACGCGGCTCTCGGTGAACGTCGCCCCGGGGACCGTCCGGGACGAGGCGGTCGTCGTCGACGGGGAGATCGTGATCCGCCCGATTTTGCCGGTGACCGCGACGTTCGATCATCGGATGATCGACGGCCACCACGCTTCGAAGCTCGCGCGGACGTTCCGAGAGATTCTCGAATCACCGGCGAGCCTTTTGGCGTAGCGAGCGCGTCGAGCCCCGCATCACTCGGCCGCCGCCGGGAACGGAGACGCGCGATGTCGCGGCTCGCAGATGCACGCGAGCGTCGAGACGAATTCGTCTTCCGAAACGTCCGGGTGTTTGCGCCGCAGTTCGAGCGCCGCCTCGCGGGCGAGATCGTTCGTGGAGACCACGCCGATGATTCGATTCTCGTCGTCGACGATGGGCACCCGGTGAACCTTGCGTACCCTCATGACCACCTCGACGTCCTCGATTCGGTCGGTAGGAGGCGCCGAAAAGACGACCTTCGACATGACCGAGTCCACCCGAATGTCCTTCAGCAGGCGCCCTTGGGTGTATGCGGCCATGCAGATATCGCGGTCGGTGAGCATCCCGACCGGTCGATGGTCGTCGTCCACGACGGGTAAACATCCGATGTCGTGATTCCACAGTTTGCAGGCGGCGCTATCCAGAGAATCCTCTGGACGGCAGGTGATCACCGCCGGACACATCAGTTGTGAAACTTTCATTTTGAATGGCTCCTGCGACTTGGCGTTGACGTGAATGAGTGTACGGCAATCGACGAATGCGCGTCAGGCGCGCGCCGGCAGAGGTGCACCGAGCTCTATGCCGACGAGCCGGGCGGCGCGGACCATGGGATCTTCCGCGAGGGTCACTCGCTTGTGCAGTTGTCGCTCTTCTTCGGCGGGGAGCGCGATCGCGTCGAGGTGGCCGTCGCGCACGACGATCCGGCGTGGGTATTCGCCGCGATGACAGAGCTCCGCGGCGTAAGTTCCGAGCTGAGTTCCCAGGTTTCGGTCGAACGCGGAAGGCGAGCCTCCGCGCTGGAGGTGACCGAGGACGGTGAGACGGATCTCGTGTCCGAGGTTCGCCGCTTCGAGCTCGCGCCGGAGTCGTTCTCCCGCTCCCCCGAGCCGCGCCAGATGGCCCGGACTGCCCGCCTCGACCTCCAGCGTCTCGCCGCCGACCGGTTTCGCGCCCTCCGCGACGACGACGATGGAAAACCGCAACCCGAGCGCTTCGCGCTCGCGGATCTTCGCGACGACGTGCTCCAGGCGGTACGGGATCTCGGGGATGAGAATGACGTCGGCGCCGCCTGCGACCCCTGCGTTGAGGGCGATGAAGCCCGCTCCGCGACCCATCACCTCGACCAACATGACTCTCGAGTGGGCTTCTGCGGTCGAGTGCAACGCGTCGACGGCGCGCGTCACCGTTTCCACCGCGCTATCGAAGCCGCAGGCGACGTCGGTTTGGCCGAGATCATTGTCGATTGTTTTCGGCACGCAGATGCAGGGCATGCCGAGCTGGTTGAATCGAATCGCAGCGACCGTGGTCCCGTCCCCGCCGACCAACACGAGGGCTTCGACTCCGAGTGAGCGGAGGCGGTCGACGATGGCGGGGCCTTCGTTTTCCGTGCCGCTGCTACGAGTGGACGCGAAGAATGGATTCAGTCGAGTCGAACAGCCGAGGGAACAACCGCCTTTCGGCAGGATGCCTCGAATGTCCGCGATCGAGAGGGGAACGATGCCCTCGGAGGCCGTCAATCCCTCGAATCCGTAGCGGCTCCCGAGCACCTCCAGCGAGAAGTGGCGCGCGGCATGTACGAAGCCGCGAACGACGGCGTTCACGCCAGGCGCATCTCCTCCACCGACGAGAATGCAGACGCGCCGTGGCCTCGTGTTCGATTCCATGAAAGCTTTCTCCTCGAATGAGCATCTCGTAGGCGATCGGATCGCCCCCGGCGCGTGACACGCCGAGAGCGATCGCCGCCAGTCGGTTCACCCCGTCTTGATCTGCACCTGACGCGGCTTCGCCTCCGGCTTCTTCGGCAGGACGACCTTGAGCACGCCGTCCTTCAGATCGGCGTGGATGGCTTCGCCGTTGACGCCGTCGGGCAGCGTGAACGACCGCGTGAAGCTGCCGTACGAACGCTCGTAGTTGTAGTAAGTCTCGCCCTTCTCGGATTTCTCGGCTTCACGTTTCCCGCTGATGGTCAGGCGATTGCTCGTGAGCTTGACGTCGATGTCCTTCGCGTCGATGCCCGGCACGTCGGCCTTGAACTCGAACGCGTCCTTGGTCTCCTTCACTTCGAAGGCCGGTGTGAACGACGCACCTGACACGTCGACGAGGGGAAGCAGCGTCGTGTCGCGGAAAGGATCCCAGCGCATCAAGTCGCGCATGGCCACGAAGGGATCCCAC
Organism: Polyangiaceae bacterium; assembly: GCA_035547195.1. Taxonomy (GTDB): domain Bacteria; phylum Myxococcota_A; class Polyangia; order Polyangiales; family Polyangiaceae; genus DASZVB01. Next base: position 273,965 of record DASZVB010000019.1, on the reverse strand, counting down.
CCTTCTCGGCGTGCCAACTGGGCGGCGGGCGCGGGTTTGCTCGTGTCCTTTTCGACGGTGATATTGGCCATGCTGTTGCTCCTTTGAAAGCGCCGGTTGGCGTGCGCTCGAGACGAGCAAGCGATGTGCCACCCACACACCGCACGCGCGCCCCGGCGAGTCGATGCGGACGAGTCGCAGACGTCGCACGTTCTGCGCCGGCGTGCGGAACGTGCAGCGACGTCGTCCGAGCACCGAATCCCACGTTGAAAAAACGAAGCCGGCCCGCGCTCGACGTGAGCGCGGGCCGGCCTGTTCTTCCAAGCCTCGCTCGAGTCGAGGCTAGATTCGTCGGAGAGCTCCTATTTCTTGGGGGCGGACGCCGGTGAAGGCTCGGAGCTGCGAACGGTGAGCACCGGAATCGGCGAGAGGCGTACGACCTTCTCGGCCACGCTGCCGAGTATCGCGTGCATCACGCCCTTCCTGCCGTGTGTCCCTATGACGATGAGGTCGGCCTTTCGGTGCGCCGCCTTGTCCAAGATCACGCTCCAGGGCACGCCGAACTCGAGCTCGGAGCGCGCCTCGACTCCCCTCAGCTTCAACGCGTCGAACGCCGACGCGAGCTCCTTCTGCGCTGCTTCGCGGATCGGCGTGACGAAGTCGATGTCGACGAGCGTGCCGGGGTAGGGGTACACGGGCACCTCGTACACGTGCAACAGCGTGATGGTCGCGCCGTACTTCTTCGCGAGATCCACGGCGAGATCGAGCGCCTTCGCCGCCGTCGGGCCGAAGTCGGTGGGAACCAGAATGCTCTTTAGCTCCAGGGGTCTTTCGGTCATGGCGCCACGCAGTGCATCGCCGGTGCCAAGGAAGCGGCCTCTGGATTTTTGGGAGCCCGTCCGCTCATCGGCGGGCCGCCGTCGCGCAGTTTCATCGCGAGGCGCAAGCATTGCGCCGCCCGGCGCAGGACACTCACCGGATGGCAGCGTGCTCATCGCACCCCACCAATCAGGCTTACCTGGTATGCGCGTTGCTCCACCCCTCGTCGATGAAACCCTCCTACGTCCTTCCGTTCGACCAGGTGCAGCTGTCCGACGTCCCCCGCGTCGGAGGAAAAAATGCCTCGCTCGGCGAGCTCATTCGTCATCTCACGGCCTCGGGCGTGAAGGTCCCCGATGGATTCGCGGTGACGGCCGATGCGTTCCGCGCGCACCTCACGGAGAACGACCTCGAGCCGAGCATCTATGGGCCGCTCGATCGCCTGGATATTCGCGACGTCGCGGCCCTACAGGGAGAGGCACAGCGCATTCGCGACCGCATTCGGTCAGCTCCTTTGCCCAGGGACCTCGCCGCGCAGATCCTGACGTTCTACGAGGAGCTGTCGAAGAAATACGGCGAAGACGAGACGGACGTCGCCGTGCGGTCGAGCGCGACGGCGGAGGATCTTCCCGATGCTTCCTTCGCTGGCCAGCACGAAACGTACTTGAACATTCGTGGCGCATCTCGGCTGCTCTCGGCGGTTCGAGATTGCATGGCGTCGTTGTTCACCGACAGGGCCATCGTTTACCGTGTGGAGCGCGGCTTCAGCCATCGGAGCGTCGCCCTTTCGGTCGGTGTTCAGAAGATGGTGAGGAGCGATCTGGGTTCGGCGGGCGTGATCTTCACGCTCGACACCGAAACGGGCTTTCCTGACGTCGCGTTGATCACCGCGGCGTACGGGCTCGGCGAGCTCGTCGTGCAAGGGCGCGTGAATCCAGATGAGTACTGGGTTCACAAGCCGACCTTGGCCCTCGGCTACCGACCCATCGTTCGTCGCGAGCTCGGGGAGAAAGCCCTTCGGCTCGTCTATGCCGCCGGGGGCACGCGGGAGGTTCGTGAGGAGCCCGTGCCGCAAGCGGATCGCCGTCGCTTCGTCCTCACCGCCGACGAAACGCTGGAGCTCGCCAAGGCCGCGGTCCGCATCGAGGACCACTACACCCGCGCTGCCGGTCATCCCGTCCCCATGGATATCGAATGGGCGAAGGACGGGCGGAGCGGAGAGCTCTTCATCGTGCAGGCAAGGCCGGAGACGGTGTACGCGAGCCGCCAGCGCCCGAAGCTGGTGTTCTACCGCCTGCGCGAGAAGACGTCGGTCCTGCTCCGCGGGAAGAGCGTCGGCGTCGGCATCGGGAAGGGCAAAGCCAGGGTGGTCCATTCGCCCGCCGAGCTCGGCTCGTTCGAAGATGGCGAGGTCCTCGTCGCTGCGTCCACGGATCCCGATTGGGAGCCCGTTCTGCGGCGCGCTTCTGCCGTGGTCACCGATCACGGCGGCCGCACCTGTCACGCCGCCATCGTGTCTCGGGAGCTCGGCATTCCCTGTATCGTGGGCACCGGCGTCGCGACGGCGACGCTCCACTCCGGTGACCTCCTGACGGTTTCATGCGCGGAGGGCACCGAGGGCCGCGTGTACTCGGGCCTGCTCGACTTCGAGAAGACCGAAGTGGCCCCAGCCGATCTTCCGAAGCCCTCCGTTCCGGTGATGCTCAACGTCGGCAACCCGGAGAGCGCGTTCCAGGTGGGGCAGCTGCCGAGCGCGGGAGTGGGCCTCGCGCGGCTCGAGTTCGTCATCTCGAGCCACATCGGCGTGCACCCAATGGCGCTGGTGCACCCCGAGCGAGTCACCGATCCCGGCGCCGTCGCGGCGATCCGCGCCCGGACCGCGGCGTTCTCCTCGCCGGCGGAGTTCTTCGTCGACCGACTGGCGAGCGGCGTGGCGCAGATCGCAGCGGCGTTCTACCCGCGGCCGGTCATCGTTCGGTTCAGCGACTTCAAGACGAACGAGTACGCCTCGCTCACCGGCGGCGCGGCCTTCGAGCCAAAGGAAGACAATCCGATGATCGGATTTCGCGGCGCCTCGAGGTACTACGACGAGCGCTATCGCGAGGGCTTCGCGCTCGAGTGTCGTGCCATCCGTCGCGTTCGTGAAGAGATGGGGCTCGAGAATGTCGTCGTCATGATCCCCTTCTGCCGGACGTTGGAAGAGGCGCGGCGCGTTCACCAGGAAATGGAGAAGAACGGGCTCCGCCGCGGCGACAAGGGGCTGCAGGTCTACGTCATGTGCGAGATCCCGAACAACGTCGTTCTCGCCACCGACTTCGCCGAGCTCTTCGACGGATTCTCGATCGGGTCGAACGATCTCACACAGCTCACGCTCGGCGTGGACCGTGATTCGGAGCTCCTCGCTCACATCTTCAACGAGGAGGATCCGGGCGTGAAGCGGATGATCGAGACGGTCATCGCCAAGGCTCACGAGAAAGGGCGAAAGGTCGGGTTGTGCGGGCAGGCACCGAGCGACCACCCCGAGTTCGCCGCCTTCCTGGCGGACGCTGGAATCGATTCCATCTCGGTGACGGCCGACGCGTTGCCGCGCGTGATGGAGATCCTGAAGACGCGGCCGGCTCGCCCGGCGTGAGTGGGAATCTGCTCTGCCGAAGACTCCAGCAGCGGTGCTAGCGGGCTCGGGGGTCCACCGCGGCCGCCCCTGTCACGACGTCGAGCATCTCCATCGTGATGTCCTCCTGGCGGAGTTCGTGCTCGAGCTCGTCCAGCTCGCCGAGCTTCCCGCGCACGTTGTCCGCCGCGGCTTCCATGGTGGCTAGGCGAGCGATGTTCTCGCTGGCGAACGATTCCGTGGCTGCGTGCGCGAGCTCGGCGAAGAGAAGCTCTTCGGCGAGGCCGTCGACGAGCTCGCGGCGCGGCAACGTGGACAGCGCGGCCGGGAGGTGCTCGTGCGCCGGTGTGTGACGCCGGACGTCGAAAGGGAGCACCGCCTCGCTCACCGGGTTCCGAGCGCCGCCCCCGGCGCTCGCGGTGTACACGAGTATTACCCGGTCCATCGTCGAGCTCGCACAGGCACGCGCGAGCTCAGCCGCCACGCGGAGCGCGACGCCATCGACGGCGCCGATCTGCGCTGCCATGGGCGTGCTCCACGCGACCGGCTCGCGTCGCTCCGTCGCCACGATCTCCAGGCGGGAACCGACGAGCAACAACGTGTCGCCGTCCTTCCTTGCGTGGAGCGCGTGGTCGAGCACGCGGTGGTTCAGTGACCCGACGAACCCGTATTCCGAGCCGAAAGCGACGACGTAACCACCGCCAGCGCGTTCGACGGTCTCGTCGGGTAGCGGTGTCGAGCCGCCGATCGCCTCGGAGATCGCCTCTTCGATCGTCTGCGTGTATCGCCGCGTCGCCTCGAGAACACCGCGCGCTTGCTCCACGCGCGCCGCGGAGACGGCGCGCAGAGCGGAGACCACGTCGCCGAGCTCGCTCAGGCTGTGAATGCGTGCTTGGAGTTCCGCGAGTCGTTGCATCGCTCACTCCTCGACGGGTCGAAGCGCAGCGGCGCGCGCTGTGAGCCAGTCGACGAGGCGACGGCGTGCATCGTCTTCCAGTCGTCCGGTCGCTTCGATCCGTCGCGCCACCTCGCCGACATCGGCGCGGAGGCCGTCTTCGATGCCCGTCTTGAAGCGCTGTACGGCGTCGAGCGAGAGGACGTCGAGCACGCCTTCGTGCAGCGCGAGCAGCAACGCGACCTCGGCTGCCAGCGAGCGCGGCTCCGATTGCGGTTGCTCGAGGATGGCGCGGATGCGGCGCCCCTGCTCGAGACTACGGGCGGTGCGCGGATCGAGCACCTGCCCGAAACGGGCAAAGACCTCGAGCTCGAGAAACTGCGAGTAGTCGAGCCGCAGACGACCGGAGAGGCCGCGGATGGCCGCGGGCTGCGTCTTGCCCCCGACGCGACTCACGCTCTTCCCCACGTTGACCGCCGGCTTTTGCCCTTCGTGAAATAGCTTCGATTCCAGGTAGATCTGGCCATCGGTGATGGAGATGAGGTTCGTCGGAATATAGGCGCTCAGATTTCCGCTTTGAGTCTCCGCGATCGCGAGCGCCGTCAACGAGCCGCCACCTCCGTCTTTCGAGAGTTTGGCGGCGCGCTCCAGGAGCCGAGAATGGAGGTAGAAGACGTCACCCGGGTACGCTTCACGGCCGGGCGGGTTCCTCAAGAGCAGCGACAGCTCGCGATGCACGATCGCGTGTTTGGAGAGATCGTCGATGACGAGCAGGGCGTGTCCGCCCCGGTCCCTGAAGTATTCGGCCATCGTGCAGGCCGCGTAGGGGGCCACCCACTGCAGGCCGGGTGGATCGTCCGCTTCGGCCACGACGAAGACGCTCCTCTCGAACGCGCCGCGCTCGCGGACCTCCTCGATCAGTCTTCCTACCGCGGAGGCCTTCTGTCCGATGGCGCAGTAGACCGAGACGACGTCGGTCGTTCTTTGACTCAGCATCGTGTCCAGCGCGAGCGACGTCTTGCCGGTGGCGCGGTCGCCGATGATGAGCTCGCGCTGTCCACGTCCGAGGGGCACCATCGAATCGACCACCAGGACGCCCGTGTGGAGCGGCTCCGTCACGAGCTCCCGATCGATGATCGCGGGCGCCGGCCTTTCGACTTCGTCTCTACGGACTCCGATGACGGGTGCGCCGCCGTCCAGCGGGCGGCCGAGGGGATCGATCACGCGCCCGAGGAGAGGGTCGCCGACCGGGACCCGGAGGACCTCTCCACTCCCGCGCACCTCCACGCCAGCTACGATGCTCTCGGCGCGATCGAGCAGAACGGCGCCGATGCGGTCGGCGTCCAGGGTAACGGCGAGCGCGTGCGTGTCGTCCGGCAGGACGAGCAGCTCGTCGAGCCGAGCGCTGGGGAGCCCGACGATGGAGGCGATGCCGGAGCCGACCGAGTCCACGACCCCGACCTCACGCCGTTCGGGCTCGATCACGAGAGTCGAAAGGCGAGCGCGGGCTTCGTTCAAGCGTTCGTCGAGGCGTTCAACGACGTTCGGCATTCTTGACCAGCTCTTCCCGCGCCGTTCGCAGCCCGTCGCGAAAGGAGAACGAGAAACTCGTGTGCGGAAGACGAAGCTCCGCGCCGGCGATCAGCGCCTCGTCCTGGACGAAGCGCGCGCGCACACCGTCTCCCAGCTGCGAGGTGATCCTCGCCAGCCAGCGGCGCTGCGCGTCCGCGTCCAGCGCGGGCGCCGTCGCGATGAGGACCTCCGCGCCGTCGAGCTCGCGCTGGAGCGAGCTCCTTTGCCGGGGCAGGCGCTCGTCGAGGTCTTCGCAAAGGCGCGCGAGGAACGCCTCCGCCACGTTCGTGGACCTGACCTGCTCCACCAATCGACGCGCGACGAGAATGCCGAGATCGACGGCCTCCCGGTAGATTTTTTCCGTCGCGAGCTCGCGCTCGTGATCGATCTCTCCGTGAGCATTCTGGAGCAGCGCTTCGGCTCGTTCACGAGTCGTCGCGAGCGCCTCCCGCCGCTCTTTGGCGATTTGCTCTCGGGTCTCCTCGAGCAAGCGCGTTCGCTCCGTTCCGAGCTCCCGCCTTGCACGCTCGACCTCGCTTCGGACAGCCTCCGCCTCGTGGCGGATCCCTTCCGCCTCTGCTCTCTGTCGCTCGATCTGTTGCTGACGTTGCTCGATGATCGTGCCGACCGGCTTGAATAGAAAGTGTCGCAGCACGGCCGCTAGAACCAGAAAGTTGATGACCTGGAAGGCAACCGACCAACCGCTCATGGCCCTTGGGCTTTCTCCAGCAACCTACCGCGCGTAAGGGTTCGCGAAGAGCAGAAGGAGCGCGAGGACGAGGCAATAGATGGCCATCGTTTCGATCATCGCGAGTCCCACGAAGAGCGTCCTCGAGATGGGCCCTTGTGACTCCGGCTGTCGCGCGATCGCCTCCATCGCGGCCACGATTGCTCTTCCTTCGGAGAGCGCCGGTACGATCGCGCCGACCGAGACGGCGATCGTGGCGCAGATCACGCTGATCATCTGAATGGTCATGTTCTCATTCCTTTTGTGCGGCACCGATGGCGGCCGCCACGAAGAGCGTCGCCAGGATCGCGAAGATGTACGCCTGGATGACGCCGATCAGGATGCCCAGCGCCATGAACGGAATCGGTACGAGGAGCCCGGCGATGGTGGCCACGATGCCGATCACGAGCTCGTGGCTCATCATGTTGCCGAACAGACGAACCATCAGGGAAAACGTCCGAGTGACCTCGGAGAGAATGTTGAGCGGCAGAAAGAGCGGATTCGGTTCCAGGTACGTGCGGAGATATCGCCGGAGGCCTTGCGTTCGTAACCCATAGAAGTGCGCCGAGGCGAACACGACGATCCCCAGCGCGACGGGCGTTTCGATGCTCGCCGTCGGCGCCGTGACCCCCGGCAGGAGCGCCGACAGATTCGCCACCGCGATGAAGAGGAACAGCGTGCCGAGCACGGGAAGGAAGGGCTCGGGATCGCGCTGCAGGATCTCGCGCACTTCGTCCTTCACGGTGGTGACCACCGCTTCGAGCGCGGCCTGCCAGCGGCCGGGGGAGGTCTTCATTCTTCGCGTGCTCGCCCAACACACGAGCCCGAGAACCATCACGATGACGGACGTCGTTACGACCGCTCGGGTGATGGGAACGGGGCCGGCGTGAAGAACGACGTCGCTCGATAGCGGCGACGGTCTTTGGGTCATACCGGCCCCCCCGGTAAGGTGACGAACGCCCGGGCGGCGACGAACCCGACGAACGAGGCCAGCAGCGCCACGTCGCCTCCTGCCCGCGCGACGACCAGAAGACCGGTGATCGTCGACGCGAAACGCACCGAATGGAGGCCGAGCTTCGGACCGTGTCCTTGCAGGCGAACGCGGACGGCGCGTCGCAAGGCTCCAAAATGAAGGAGGCCGAGCAGTACCCCCGCAACGAGGAACGCCAGGGGTCGCAGCGCCATCGGTGTCACGCGGACCTCATGCGTTGCCAGGCGAGCCAGCATCCGACGACGAGTCCGAGGCACATCAACGCCGCCGAGAAAGCGACGCCGGTGCCGCAAGTCCGATCGAGTGCGCGCCCGGAGAAAGCGCCGAGCAGAGTCGGGACTACGACGAGCCAGCCGAGCGCTCCAGCGAGAGCGAGATTGCGCCCCAAGGGTCGTTCCCCTTCGTGGCGCCATTTTTCCGCGCGCGCGCTGCGGCGCTCGACGGCCTTCTCGAGCTGCCCGTTGGGCGCCGCTCTTTTCACGCTTCTTCTCCCCGGCGCGTCGAGCGCAGCGTCGGCGGTTGCCCCGTCGCCTCCGCCCGGACGTATCGGTAAAGATGTCGAGCCACCGCTGCGTTCAGTCGAGCCGCCTCCGTCCTCGCGGTCGCCTCGCTTTCTGCCGCTTCCCGGAGTCGATGGAGGACCGCATCCTTGAGCTCGGCGAGCTGCCGGCCGACGACGGCCTCGCGGGTGGCGATATCGACGAACTTCCCGGCGCGTACGCGCAACACCCCTCCGCGTACCGCGACGTGATGCTCGTTTCCTCGCGCGTCTCGGAAGGTCACGACGGAAATGGCGAGCTTGGTGACGAAATCGGCGTGGCGCGGCTGTATGCCGAAGGCCCCGGTCCTGTCTTCCGCGCGGACATGGACGACGTCGTCGACGTCGACGGCAACGCCGGATGGAGTCGCGATCTCGATCCTCACCGCGCTTCTCCGCGTTCGGACGCCGCGTGCTTTGCTCGCGCTTCCGCGAGCGTCCCGACCATGTAGAAAGCCGACTCCGACATCGCGTCTCCCGCTCCTTCCAGGATCGCCGTACAGCCGGCGAGGGTCTCTTCCAAGGCGACCGTACGACCTGAAAGACCAGTGAAGCCCTCCGTGACTTGAAACGGTTGCGTGAGAAATCGCATCATTCGCCTCGCTCTGCCGACGGCCTGGCGATCGTCGGCGCCGAGCTCGTCGATGCCGAGCAGCGCGATCACTTCCTGCAGCTCGCGATAGCGGGCGATCAGCTTTCTCACTGCCTCCGCGACGTCGAAATGACGCTTCCCGACGACCCGGGAATCCAAGAGGGTCGAAGTGGAGTCGAGCGGATCGATCGCAGGATACAAGCCTTCGCTCGCCATCTCCCGCGACAGGACGATGGATGAGTCGAGGTGACTGAACGTCGCGGCGACGGCGGGATCCGTGTAGTCATCCGCGGGCACGTAGACGGCCTCGATGGCGGTGATCGAAGCCGTCTCCGTTCGAGCGATCCGCTCTTCCAGCTCGGCGATCTCGCTCGCCAGAGTCGGCTGATAACCCACCCTCGACGGCAGGCGTCCGAGCAGACCCGATACCTCGCTGCCCGCCTGGACGAATCGGAACACGTTGTCCATCAGCAGCAGGACGTCGAGCTGTTCGACGTCGCGAAAGTGCTCTGCGACCGTCACCGCGGAGAGCGCGACGCGCCACCGCGCGCCCGGTGGCTCGTTCATCTGCCCGAAGACGAGCGCCGTGCGCTCGAGCAGACCGGAGCTCCGGAGCTCGAGCAACAGTTCGTGGCCCTCGCGCGAGCGCTCTCCGACTCCCGCGAACACCGAGACGCCGGAATGCCGTGCGACGGTCGTGCGAATCAATTCGGTGATCAGTACGGTCTTGCCGACGCCGGCGCCGCCGAACATCCCTGCCTTACCGCCTCGCGCCAGCGGCGTGAGAAGATCGATGACCTTGATCCCGGTGAGGAACGGCTCGCGGCGAGCTCCTTGCTGCTGAAACGGAGGGGCGCGCCCGTGTATCGAAGCGCGCTGGACGTCGTCGCGGAAGGGCGCGCCACCGTCCCGAGGCCGCCCGAGGACATCGACGAGCCGCCCGAGCACCACTCGCCCGACGGGGATCCGCAGCGGCGCATAGGTTCGAGAAACGCAAACGCCGCGAGCCAGTCCAGAGGTCACGCCGAGCGCGACGGCGCGAACCGTGCCCGGCCCGAGGTGTTGTTGAACCTCGAGGACCAGCGGACCATCCGGGGCGCCCTGAATTTGGAGAGCTTCTCGCAACAGGGGCCTTTGGCCATCGTCGAACGCGATGTCGACCACCGAACCGCGCACGCTCACCACGTGACCAATCAGGGTGCTCGACGCTTGCACGCGTCGGATCAAGCAAGGCGCGGACCATCTCCGAGCAACATCTGTAGCGAGTTACACGGGCGCATGAACCGCGAGATCGCTGGCAAGGCAGCGCCGCACCCAGCGGCCGACCCGCTCGACTCGCAACGAGTCGCAGACTTTCATCGCGTGGCGTCTGCCGGAGCACGCAAGCTTTGCGCGTCGGGTGAAGCAACGACGCACTTCGTGCGCATCTCGATGCCCTCTGACCTGTACACCCGACGCCGTGGGCGCTTGCCTCACTGGTATGTTGATTGCTCAGCTCGTCGGCATGGATCGAGCCGAAGTACCAGCCGGACAATCGGCAATCGCCGCGCCCTCGGATACGTCGATTCCCGAGACCGGACGCCTTCGCTCGGCGCTCGATCACGAGCTTTCGATCTACGGCGAGGACGCGATCCTCAGGGATGGTCGAGCCGTGCGCTTGCGCGCCGTCTCACGGACGGATCAACAGCTCGTCGGCGCCTTCTTCGAGCGCCTGACGCCGCAGTCGCGCCACAGTCGATTCTTCGGGGCGCGCTCCTCGCTTCCTGCCGCGGAGATAGAGCGGATGACGAGCCTCGATCCCGCGGCGACCGTCGCGATCGCCGCCGTGGTGGTCGAAAACGGGGAGCAGCGGATCGTGGGTATCGCCGAATTCACGCTGGACTCGAACGAGCCTGTAACGGGCGCCGAAAGGGACGCGGAGCTGCGACGCGGGGAATTCGCGGTAGCGGTCGCGGACGACCAGCAAGGCCGCGGTATCGGCACGTTGCTGCTCGAGCGGGTAGCGGCCGTCGCGCGCGAAGCGGGCATCGACGAGCTGGAAGCGCTCGTCCTCGCCGACAACCACCAAATGATCGACGTCCTCGAGCGGAGCGGGTTCGCGCTCCACGAGACGGACGAGGCAGGCGTCCGCAAGATCGTCTTCTCGACGATAGAGACGGAGGCTCTGCTCAAGGCGAGCGTCGAACGAGAGCGCCTCGCCGCGCGCGAGAGCGTCCGGGTGTTCTTCGAGCCCCGTTCGGTGGCGGTCGTCGGCGCGTCTCGACGCAAGGACAGCATCGGGCGCGCCGTCCTGGAGAATCTCCTGAACGCCGGCTTCCGCGGCCCCGTCTACGCCGTGAATCCGAACGCCCAGGAGATCGGCGGGGTCCCGGCGTTTCCGTCGCTGTCGGCCATCGGGGAGCCCGTCGACCTCGTCGTGATCGCCGTTCCGGCGAAGCACGTGGAAGACGTGGTGGCGGAGTGCGCGGCGGTGCGGGCGCGCGGCGTGGTCGTCTTGTCTGCTGGCTTTGGCGAATCGTCCGCAGAGGGACGGGCGGCGGAGGCACGCCTGCGGCACATGGCGCAGAAGGCGGGGATGCGGCTCGTGGGGCCGAACTGCATGGGTGTCCTGAACGCGACGCGCTCGGTCTCGCTCAACGCGACGTTCGCTCCCGTTTGGCCTCCCGCCGGCAACGTCTCGATGCTCTCGCAGAGCGGCGCGCTCGGCATCGCGATGCTCGACTATGCGAGCACGTTGAACATCGGGCTCGCCGGGTTCGTGTCGGTGGGCAACAAAGCCGATGTCTCGTCGAACGATCTTCTCTCGTACTGGGCGGACGATCCGAACACGCGCGTCATCGTCCTTTATCTCGAGAGCTTCGGCAACGCCTGGAAATTCGCGCGGCTCGCGCCGGAGGTCTCCCGTAAGAAGCCGATCGTCGCGGTGAAGTCGGGCAGATCGGCCGCTGGAACCCGCGCCGCCGCGAGCCACTCGGCGGCGCTCGCGAGCCTCGACGTCGGTATCGACGCGCTCTTCGCGCAGGCAGGCGTGATCCGCTCGAACACGCTGGAGGAGCTCTTCGACGTGGTCTCGCTGCTTTCGACGCAACCTCTGCCGCGCGGGCCACGCGTGGGCGTGGTGACCAACGCCGGGGGTCCCGGCATCCTGCTCGCGGACGCTTGCGAAGCGCGCGGCCTCACGTTGCCGAGGCTCTCCGAGCCGACCCTCGCGGCGCTCCGGCAGCTCCTGCCGCCTCAAGCCGGTCTCTCGAACCCGATCGACATGATCGCGTCGGCGACGCCCGCGCAGTTCGAACAGACGATCGCGCTGGTTGGAAGAGACCCCAACGTCGATTCGGTCGTGGTGATCTACATTCCACCCTTCGTCACGAACCCGGAAGACGTCGCCCGAGCGATCGGGCAGGGAGCAGGCGCTGTTCCGGCCGATAAGCCCGTCGTCACGGTGTTCATGTCATCCAAGGGGGCCCCCGCGGTTCTCGCTCAAGGCCCTCGGGGCAAGCTCCCTTCGTACAGCTTTCCCGAGAACGCCGCCATGGCGCTGGCTGCCGCCAGAAGTCACGCCCTGTTTTGCGAGCGGCCCCGCGGAAAGACGTACGCTATTCCGCGGGAGCTCAAGCGCGGCATCCGACGGATCATCGATCGAGCGCTACGCCGCGCGCAGGACGGGGCGGTCTGGCTCGGCATCGACGAACTCTCGGCGGTGCTGGACCTCGCGGGTATCCCGTTTGCGCCGACCAGGACGAGCGCGGCCGACGTGCAGGCGGCGGCAGCGGCGGCCGAAGAGATGGGCTTTCCCGTCGCGCTGAAGGCTCAGGCGAAGGGGCTGGTGCACAAGAGCGACGTCGGCGGCGTCGCGTTGAATCTGCGATCGACGGACGAGGTCCTGGCCGCAGCGGCGTCCATGATGGAGCGCTTGGCGAGCGCGGGCTACTCGATCGAGCAGTTCGTCCTCCAGCGCCAAATCGACGGCGGGATCGAAGCTCTCGTCGGCGTCACCTGCGACTCGAGTCTCGGTCCCGTCGTCGTCGTCGGCCTCGGGGGCGTTCAGGTCGAGCTGCTCGGCGACGCGGCGTTTCGCCTGCCGCCGATCTCCGACGTCGACGCGAAGGAGATGCTGTCCGGTCTCAAGGCGAGCAAGGTCTTCGACGGATTTCGTGGCGCGCCGCCCGCGGATCGCGACGCGCTGGTCGAAGTCGTTTGCAGGGTTTCGGCGCTCGTCGAGATCGTGCCCGAGATTCGCGAGCTCGACCTGAATCCCATCAAGGTCCTCACTCCGGGAGGCGGCGCCGTCGCGGTGGACGGCAGGCTTCGCGTGGGGCCCCATGGGTACCGCGAAGTCAGGCTCGACCGCATCGCCCGAACGGGCGATCCCGCGTCGACCACCTGAGGGACCGACCGCGAGACGCGCATGGATATCGTCGTCGAGCTCCGCGACTCAGCCGAACACGACCGCGACTTCGAGGTCGTCGAGCGAAAAGGCATCGGCCACCCGGACACGATCTGCGACGCGCTCGCGGAGCGGTTCTCGCTCGGTCTGTCGCGATTTTATCTGGAACGGTTCGGAAAGATTCTCCACCACAACGTCGACAAGGTGTTGCTCCGCGGCGGCGCCGCGCGGGCGAACTTCGGAGGTGGAGACGTCCTCGAGCCCATCGAGATCTACTTCGCGGGGCGCGCGACCACGAACGCCGGCGGCGTGACCATTCCCGTGGAGGACATCGCGGTAGCGTCCGCTCGGGAATGGATCCGCGAAAGTTTGCACGCCGTCGATCCGGAACGACACGTGCGCGTTCATTGCCTCGTGAGGGCCGGATCCGCCGACCTGGCGAACCTGTTTCTCCGGCCGGGAGAAGCGGTGACGCCGTTGGCGAACGACACGTCCGTAGGCGTCGGTTACGCCCCCGCGAGCCCCCTCGAGCTCGCGACGGTCGCCCTCGAGCGACGGCTCAATTCCCGGTCGTTCATCGCTGAACGCCCCGCGCACGGCGAAGACGTCAAGGTCATGGCCGTCCGCCGCAAATCGGACGTCGCGATGACCATCGCGCGCGCGTTCGTCGCGCAGCACGTGCCCTCTTTCGCTTCCTATCGAGAGGAGATCCGTGCCGTGGCGGCGACCGCGATGCAGGTCGGTCAGCCCCAAGGCGTTTCGTTGCAGGTGCGCGTGAACGCGGCCGACGCCGCGGATGGTTCGTCCGTCTATCTGACCGTCACCGGAACCAGCGCAGAGTGCGGCGATGACGGGCAGGTGGGCCGTGGCAACCGCGCGAACGGTGTGATCGCGCCGCTCAGGCCGGCGAGCATGGAAGCGTTGGCGGGCAAGAACCCCGTGACGCACGTCGGAAAGCTCTACAACATCGTCGCGCGTGAAGTCGCCGCCGACATCGTCGCGTCCGTCCCCGGCGTGAGGTACGCGGAGTGCTGCCTCGTGAGCCAGATCGGCGCGCCCATCGACGAGCCTGCCGCCGTTCATGTTTTCCTGCGCGGAGAGCGCGGCGAGACCCGGACGCTCTCGACGGCCGTCGAAGACATCGCGCGCGCGCATCTGGCGAAGATTGGCGACGTCAGCGCGCGCTTGGTGGCGGGCGGCGTCTCGATTTATTAGTATTGCTGTTGGAAATTGCTGCTTTGCCGGAGATCCTGCCAAAGTAGTGTCAGCGCTACGTCGACTCCGCACGCCGTGGGGTTCCGCCGCGCGCTGCGGAAACGACGTTCCCATCGTGGGGTGCTTCTGTCCGGTGGCTCTCGATCAGGTAGAAGACGAGCAGCACGAGCTCGGCGAGCACGAGCAGCACGAGCCACGGATCCACGTCGAGCCAGCGTGCGAGGGTCAAGCCGGGGCGTACGTCGATGCTGACGAGGGGCAGCACCCAGGGATAAATGACTCCGAACGTGAGCGCGCCGGCGATCAAGCCGAGCATGCCGGGGATCAGGTAGTCGAGCCGTCCTTCGCCTGCGCCCGCCGCGACGGTGCCTGGGCAGAAGCCTGAGACCGCCATTCCGATCCCGAACACGACGCCACCAGCGACGTTGCCGGCGAAGTAAGTCGCCGGAATGGGAACCGCTCCGGCAAGCCCCAGAGCCGTCATCGCCCGCAAGCAGGCGGCGCCCACGAGCAGGGCCGTCAACAGGACCTTCACTACCGCGAGATCCTTGAACCGATAGACGCCCACGATTCGCTCGTACCGGGAAAGACCGGCTTTCTGCAGCAGCCACCCGAAAGCGAAACCAACTGCCAAGGCTTCGGTGAGCTCGATCATCGGTGACCTCTCCGGAAGACGAGCCACGCGGTCGGGACGCCACCCAGGAACATTGCCCCCATGAAGGCGAAGGCGCCGGGCGCGAGGGCTGCTCCACCCGAAATCGCGAGGCTCGCCGTGCAACCTCCCGCGATGCCCGAAGCGATCTCGGTGAGCGCGGCGCCGAAGAAGCCGACGAGCCACCGCTTTTTGGTGCTCCCCCCGAACGCGCTCGTCCATTCCGCGTCCGGCATCGTGCGAACGCGGAAGGCGCCGCCGAGACGCGCGGCGGAGAACGCGCCGGCGAGGGCTCCGAGCAGACCCATCAGCTCCCAGCGCGCGGCGCCCGCGAGCACGCGATGGAAGTAGACCGAGTCCTTCATGAGCGCGCGACCGGCGGGTGCCGCCAGCTGCTGATACGCTCCGCCACCGCTCAGCCGATGACCGAACAGCGCCATCGACGTTGCCGCCAATACGCCGAGCAACGCTCCGCAGGCATAGGGCGACCATTCCCTGCGTTCGAGGACCGCGCGGACCGACGGTAACCGCCGCGATCGTCGGCGCGCCTCGTTCCGGAGGACATACGCGCCGCCGCCCAGCGCGAGCAAAATAGCCAGCGCCGCCAGCGTCGCGTTCGCGGGGCGCGCAGCTCCGCCGCTCGAGCCGTTGCTCGGCGGCTTACGAGCGGCAGGCGGCGCCGCAGCCGCAGAGGTATTTTTCGGCTTCGTCTCGGGAGCGTAGGCGCCGAGCTTGGACGGTTCGCCGGCGTGGCACGCGACGCACCGTTCGCCTGAAGGAGACAACGGATCGACGAGGCCGGCGTGGGCCGAGGCCTCGTCGGGCGCCGTGCGATCGCCGCCGTGGCAGTCGGCGCAGAAGTCGCCCAGTGCGTGGTCCGAATGCCACCGCGCCGCCGGAGGGGGTGGTCCGTTGGCGTCGATTTCGTGACACTGACGGCACGAAGAGAGCGTCGCGCCGCATTGCGCGTGCGCCGTCGACGCCGTGAACACGACGAGCGTGGCCAGCGCGGCGCGGATGGCTACCTCGAAGTGGTCGCCGCTCGAGTTACTCGTTCTCATGCTTACCCCGAGCGGAGACATCGGGACAGAGAACTCGCAGCGCGTTCCGGTTGAAAATGCGTTCGACGTCGTCTTGGGCCATACCGGAGCCGAGTAGCGCGCGCGCAATGGACGGGAAGTCCGCCGCGGTCGTCAACCCTTCGGGCGGCGCGATGCTCTCGTAGCCCGACGCGATGGCGACGTGGTCGACTCCGGCGACTCTCACCAGGTGTTCCACTTGCCGGACGACGTCGTGCAGCGTCGCCGTCCTCCCCCGGACGAGCCGGCTCTCGTCCAGGCTGAGCGCCACGACACCGCCGCTCCGTCCGATCGATCGGAGCTCCGAATCGGTCAGGTTTCTCGCGTCGTCGGCGAGCGCGCGCGCGTTCGCGGAGAGCGCAACCACCGGCGCTTCGTATTCGTGCGCGATGGCGAACACGTCGTCGCGCATCAGGGAAGAGCCGGACCCCACGTCGACGACACCGCCCGCCGCGTAGATGTGGCGGACGACGCTCGCGCCGCGACGGCTCAGCCCGATGACCGGAACGGGCTCGTTCCAGGACGTCGCGAGCTCGTTGCTGTGGGCGTCGACGATCCGGAAGAACCGCACACCGCGGAGGATCCAGAGCCCGATCTTCGTCGGCTCGTCCGCCGGATCGCTCACGCTGTCCAGGCTGAACCACGTTCGAATCCCGTCTGATCTGCCGGAGCAGCTGGGAAGGCGCAGTTGATTGGATCGCGAGAGCTCGCGCTGGACGATGCGGTAGAGCAGCTCGACGGACGGATCTGCCGCGACGCCCGGTCGCGGGTCGTGCAGCGGAACGGCGATGCCGACTACATGCCCTTGTCGGAGTCGCAGCGCCGTCGCCTGTCCGCGCGGTGCGGTCAGCAATGGAGAGCCCTCCGGCGAGGGCGCGGCGAGATCGACGGAGAGGTCGATGACCGGGATCGGCGCGTCGCTCGCCGTCGCCTGAGTCGCGAACGAGAGAAGAGAAGCGGCGACGGCGAGCAAGGCTACGAGCGCCGTACCCAGAGCGCCGGGCCGTGAGGCGCTCTCTGCGATTCTCCGGGAAGTCACCGCGACCGCGCTCCTCAGAGTGGCGAGACGCCGGCGAGATGATCCTGGACGGCGTCCACGTCTGCGCCGGCGAGGTCCTTGGGGATGGTGGCGGCGACGAGCTTCGCGGTGGGCCCGTCGAGCTCCAGTCGAACGAGTCCCAGGAAGTGAGGTTCGGCGATCAGCACGACGCGCTGTACCCCCTGCTCCGTACGACCGCGTCCGAGCTCGTTCGCCAGCTCCTGAGCGAAGGCTTCGGCGGAGTGCTCGTGCGGGGACGCTTGATGAGTGCGCCCTCTGGCGTGCTTGTCGAACGTCCGGTGGGAACGTTGCGCTTCGATGTCCTGGTCCGTCTCCCGGCCGGACGGATGCTGAAACGAACGGACGAGCCTCAACTTGTACCCGTCGCGATCGAAGATGCGGGCGCCCGTGCGATTTGCGACCAGAACCCATGTCGTCATGTGGACCGTGTCCTCCGTGGTGAGCTCACGAGCAAGGCGCATGCCCCGGTCCGTCCGCAGGCATGGGCGCGTCGGCGGCGCCCTCTTGGCGCCGCCGAACGCAGAATTCGCATCGTCGAGCAGGTTTTGCGTGTCGTGGGGTCGGTCTCCTGGCACGGCCAATGCTGCATCGGCTCGCCATGGACATCGACGACGACGAAAGCACGCTTCACACGCTCCGCGACGAAATGGTCACTCACCAGCTCCGCGGCGCAGACATCACGGACCCCCGCGTCTTGCGCGCGATGGCGAAGATTCCGCGCCATCTCTTCGTGCCGGACGATCTGTGCTGGCGCGCCTACGAAGATCGGCCGCTGCCGATCGGCATGGGCCAAACGATTTCCCAGCCGTACATCGTCGCGAAAATGACCGAGGCGCTCGACTTGACCGGCGGCGAGCGGGTGCTCGATATCGGAACTGGTTCCGGATATCAGGCAGCCGTGCTCGGAGAGCTGTCCCGCGAGGTCTGGTCGGTAGAGATCATTCCGGAGCTCGCGAGGCGGGCGCGTTCGACGCTCGGCGCGCTCGGTTATGACAACGTTCACGTCGTCATCGGCGACGGCAGCCTCGGGCTCGTCGAGCACGCGCCGTATGACGCGATCCTCGTCGCCGCCGCATCCCCGGCGCTGTTGCCGACGCTGCTCGGCCAGCTCGGTCCGTCGGGTCGACTGGTGATCCCGGTCGGCGGTCGTGACCAGCAGACGCTGATGCGCTTCACGCGCGCCGGACGCAAGCTGACCACCGAATCGCTCGGGCTCTGCGCGTTCGTGCCGCTGACGGGAGAGAACGGCTGGAGCGACGACCGCGCCGGCGATGCGACGGTGTAGCGGCCGCTCGACGTTCGATGTCTCGGGTTTCGAGGCTCATTCAGTCTCGATGCCCGCTCTACGCGCGAGCTCCGTTTCGATGAGCTCGTGAAGCGCCCCTTCGATCTCGTGCCGGAGCGATTTGACCGCAGCCTCGTTCTCCGCTTCATCCGCGCCGAACCGTGGTGGGATCGGCTCCCCGAACACGTAGCGGAGCTGCACCATGCGCGGAATGGGTAAGAGTCGCCGGCTGCGGGGTATCGGAAGGCTGCCTCGATGGAGCCAGCGCTCGCCGCGCCGGTAGGCGTCGCCGATCAACTCGAAGGCGTCGTCGGCGCCGATCGCGGCCAGCGGAACGAGCGGCGTCTGGTTGCGGATCGCCGCTCGGACGAAGCCATATCGATGACCCCAGAGCAGACGATATCGGAGCTCGCGCGGCTTCACGGCTTCGCGCAGGCCGCCCGGAAGCACCAGGACGAGCTGGTCGCGCTGAAGCAGTCGGTCCAGGTTCGCGGGCGTGCCGTCCACCGTGCCGGTCGCGGCCGCGAGCCGACGTAAGAACGGGACCTTCCACCATGCGTGCTCGCCGAGCGCCCAGACCGGCCTGTGCTGCACGTTCCAGATCGTGGCCATCGGAAAGACGACGTCCCACCCGAAGGCATGGTTGGCGACGAGGAGGGCCCTGCCCCGAGGGACGTTCTCGATGCCCGAGACCTCCACGCTCAAGCGTCGAGACAGCCAGGTGATCGCGGCGTAGAAACGGCGCGCCGCATCTGGAACGAACCCAGTGAACGCCGCTCGATGCTGCGGACGGAAGCCGTCAATCGTCATGGCTCGTTGATTCGCGGAGCGTTTCGTGCCCCGTGCAAGCATTGCGCGCGACGACGGAACCTAGACACCGCGGTCGTCCGTTCGTCGTAAGAACCGGCCGATTGTCTTGCGCAGGGTGGCCAGCCCGACCGGCTTTTCGAGCACCGGATTCGAAATGTGGGAGAGGCGTCCGTTCATCGACTCGTCCAGCACACCGCCCGTCATGAACACGAAGCGAGAGACCAGGTCCGGCTGCAGCTCTTTCGTCCTTTGATGGAGCTCGAGCCCGCTCAGGTACGGCATCATCAGATCGCACAGAATCACGTCGAAATGTTCACCCTTGGTGATGCGGTCGAGCGCGTCGCGAGGATCCGAGGCCGCGACGACGTCGTGTTCGGAGCTCACGATTCTCTCCAGCGAGTTCAGCACGGCGACGTCGTCATCGACGATCAAGACGCGGCCGCGCGTCGGGCTTTCGGCGTCTGGTGGATCCGAGGCGTTCTTTCCGGGGAGCTCCACGGCCGGCAATTGCACGTGAAACTCGGTGCCCCGGCCAACGACGCTCTCACAGCGCAGCTCGCCTCCGAGCGCGCTCACGATCGATTGAGAGATCGAGAGGCCAAGGCCAGTGCCGTGTCCGACCGGTTTCGTCGTGAAGAACGGGTCGAAGATGCGCGGCAGGACGTCAGCGGGGATCCCGGGGCCGTTGTCTTCGACCGTGATGCGCACGTGATCGTCGATGGTGCTCGCGGAGACGACGACCCGATTGCGGGCGGGATCGTCGGTGGAAAACGCCTGCGCCGCATTGACCAGCAGGTTCACGAGGACTTGCGTCAGGCGGGATTCGTCGGCAAGGACGGCGGGCACCTCCGGGAGCTCGACCACGACGGTCGCTCGACGGCGGAGCTCGTGCATTGCCATGTTCACGGAGGTCTCGATACAGGGGCGCACCTGGGTCGCGACCGGAGGGCTGTCTTGGCTCGCCAGCGCACGGAGCCCGCGGACGATGTCTCGAATGCGGACGGCTCCGGTGCGGGCATCGGTGAGCGTTCGGATGAGCTCGAGGAATCGATCCGTGGGTGATTCCTGCGCCATCGCGTGCAACTCCTCGATCGCGAAATCGAGATTCGCGAGGACGTACATCAACGGGTTGTTGATTTCGTGGGCCACACCGGCTGCCATTTTGCCGGTCGTGACCAGTCGCTCTTGCCTGGCCAGGCGAGCGGTCCGCTCCGCCGCAAGCCGATCTTGCGTCACGTCGCGGAAGGTGCACACGACGCCTGGTGGCAGGCTGGCGTCGGTGTCGCCGAACGGTTGCGAGCTGACGCTGAGCCAGGACTTCTCGCCGGAAGGTTTGTGGACCCCCATGATGACGCCCGTGTGGGCCTTGCCCGTCCTGAGTGTTTCCATCGCCGGGTGCGTCTCACCGGGGAACGGCGATCCGTCCTCGTGCACGGCCCGCCAGCGGGGGTCCAGCGACGACCTCCCGATGAGTTGATCGTGAGTCAATCCGAGCAGCGCTTCAGCGGCTGGGTTGCTGGTGACGATTTCGCCGCTTCGGGTCTGGACCACGACGCCTTCGGCCATCGCCCCCAATACCGCGCGCAGCCGCGCTTCGCTCTCGCGCAGGCGATCCTCCAGCCGCTTTCGAGCGGAGATGTCGGTCACCATGACGCTGAACCCCTCCACGCGTCCCCCCACGACGTGAGGAATGTACTCGGCGTGGCTGTATCTCGAGGGGCCTCCCACGGGATCGGGAATTTCGCGTTCGAACGCTTGCGGTTCACCGCGCAACGCTCCTTCGATATACGGTCGGTTGAGCGCGTAGAGGGGGCCGAGCAGATCCCGCAGCTTCATGCCCAGCATGGCGTCCAGCTTCACTCCGAACCAGCGCTCGTAGGCGAGGTTCGCGAACTCGCACTCCTCGTCCGCGTTCCAGTAAGCGAGCATCGCAGGGACGGCGTCGACGATCCGTTCGAGGTGAGCCGTCGTTCGACGGAGACGGCGTAGGTGCATGTCTTTCTCCTGTTCAGGAGGGGAGAGGATCAACTCGGTCGCGTACTCCGTTCTTGAGACAGCTTCGCCAAGAGGTCGAGCGCGTCCGTCGTCGTGAACACACCGACCACCTTGGACCCTTCCACCACGACCGCGCAGCCGTAACGGTGTTTGGCCATCTCCGTCGCGACGGTTTCAATCTGAATTTCCGGCGAGACGCCGTACACGTCGGGACTCATGGCCTGTTCGACCAGCTCGGCGGCTGGATCCACGCCAGCGATCGTTTCGAGAAAGTACAGATCCCGTTCGGACACGACGCCCACGAGCTTGCCGCCTTCGAGCACCGGCAGGTGGCGTATGTCATGAGCTTGCATCAGCCCATGGGCCACTGCCAGCGTCTGATCCTTCCCAACCGAATGCGTCGCTGCCGTCATGCAGTGCTTGACGAGGATGGGGGAGGGGAGCGACGGGGATTTCACGGCACGAGATCGATGTTCGTTTCGCATGACGTTCGCTGAAGCAACATCACGGCCAACGAGATTTGGCCGTCGTCCTGCCTAAAAAGCCCGCAGCGCTTGCGCTCGCCCGCAATATGGGCGCGCCGAGCTACTTCTTCGTGAGCCCGTATTCGTGCAGGCGATACTGGATGGTCCGGATGCTGACGTCGAGGACGTCGGCCGCCTTGCTGGTGGACCCTTCCACGGCCTCCAGGGTCTTCGTAATGGCGTACCGCTCGATTTCAGCCATCGTCGATCCTGGAATGCGTAGCGCCCCAATCGCGTCGGGGATCGTTTCGAACGGAAGCTCCTCGGCTTCGATCAACGGGCCTTCGGAGAGCACGACCGCTCGCTCGACCGCGTTCTCCAGCGCGCGGACGTTTCCCGGCCATCGATGACCGAGGAGCTTCGTGCGGGCCTCCGACGTGAAGCCCTCGATTCGTTTGTGATTTTCCAAGGTGAATTTCCGGAGAAAATGGTCCGCGAGCCCGAGGATGTCGGCTCCCCGCAACCTGAGCGGCGGCATCTCGATGTGGACCACGTTCAGACGGTAGTAGAGGTCCTCACGGAATCGGCCTTCTCGTACTTCGACGGCTAAATCTTTGTTCGTCGCCGCGATGACCCGGACGTCGACCTTGATCGAGTCATTGCCGCCGACGCGCTCGAACGTGCGCTCCTGGAGCACGCGGAGGAGCTTCACCTGCGTGGCCGGCGGGATCTCCCCGATCTCGTCGAGGAACAACGTCCCTCCGTCCGCTTGCTCGAACCTGCCCGCGCGCCGCCGATCGGCGCCGGTGAACGAGCCCTTCTCGTGTCCGAAGAGCTCGCTTTCCAGAAGCGACTCGGCGAGCGCCGAGCAGTGCAGCGTGATGAACGGCTTCTCCGCGCGCGGTCCGAGCGCATGGATCGCCCGCGCGAGCTCCCCCTTGCCGGTGCCGCTCTCGCCGGTGATGAGGACCGTCGCTCGAGACGACGCGACCTGCCGCGCCACGCGATACACCTTCTGCATCACGGGGCTCGTGCCGAGCAGCCCCTGCAACCCTTGCGAAGATCGATCGCGCACCTGACGGCGCAGGTTCTCCGCTTCGACCCGGACCTCGCGGCTCTCGAGGGCGCGCTCGAGGGCGACGGAGAGCGCGTCGAAGTCCAGCGGCTTCGTCAGGTAATCTTCTGCGCCCGCCCGCATCGCCTGGATTGCCGTCGAGGCGTCGTCGAGCGACGTGACGACGATGACGGGGAGATCGGGGTCCTGCTCGCGCAATTTCTTCAGGAGATCCATGCCGCCCATGCGGGGCATGGTGAGATCCGTCACCACCACGTCGGGCGGACGATCCGCGGCGACTTCGAGCGCGGCGACTCCGTCTTCTGCGGAGTCCACCGTGTAGTTCGCCGCCTTCAGCAGCTTTTCCAGGGCGGAGCGAGCACCGGCTTCGTCTTCGACGACCAACACACGCGCCTTGTTCGATTCGGAAGTTTTCATGAGCAGGTCCGTTTCCGGGGGTCAGAGTATCTCAGAGGTGGTTAGGGGAGACGAGGCTCGTTCACGTGGCTTCGCGGGATTGGCCGTGTCCTCGCGATAAAACAGCACGCGACGCTTCACCCAGTCCACGATGACCAGATAAGTGGCCGTTGCGACCACGAGGAAGGCCAGGAAAATCGCCGGCATCGGGGTGAACCCCAGCAGCGTTCCCAGTCGGGTGAACGTGAGCACCAGGCTGAGCGCGACGATCGAGGTCGTGGTCAAGATTAAAGGAGTACTCGGGCGGTTGGCGAACGGACTCCGAGCAGTTCGGATCGCGTAGATCACGAGCGTCTGCGTCACGAGAGACTCGACGAACCACCCGGTGTGGAACGTCTTCTCGGACGCATGGAACACGGAGAAGAGCACGTAGAACGTCAGGAAGTCGTACACCGAACTGACCGGGCCGATCCACAACATGAACCGGCGGATCACGTCGATGTCCCAGCGGCGAGGCTTCTTCACCAGCTCCGGATCGACGGTGTCGGTTGGGATGGTGATCTGGGCGAGATCGTACAGAAAGTTGTTCAGCAAGATCTGGCTCGGCAGCATCGGCAAGAAGGGAAGGAAGGCCGACGCGGCGGCCATGCTGAGGACGTTGCCGAAGTTCGAGCTCGTGCTCATGAGCAGGTACTTCATGACGTTGCCGAACGCCTTTCGTCCTTCGACGATGCCCGTCAGCAATACGCCGAGGCCCCGTTCGAGGAGAATGGCGTCGGCCGCGTCCCGCGCGATGTCCGTGGCCGACGACACGGAAATGCCGACGTCCGCGGTGCGGAGCGACGGCACGTCGTTGATCCCATCGCCGAGAAACCCGACGACGTGGCCGCGCGAGCGCAGCGCGTGAATGATGCGGCTCTTCTGGGCGGGCGACACCCGAGCGAAGACCCGCGTTCCTTCGACGCTGTGCGCGAGGGCGGGATCGGTCATGCGATCGATGTCGCTTCCGAGGAGGATCTGGTCGTTGGGCAGCCCGACGCGTTCGCAGACGTGCCGAGTCACGAGCTCGGAGTCCCCCGTCAGCACCTTCACCTCGACTCCTGCGGCCGCGAGCCCCGCCAGCACCTCGCGGGTGTCTTCTCGGGGAGGATCTGCGAACGCCAGGAAGCCCGAAAACGTGAGGCCCTGCTCGTCGTCCTTCGAGCACGATGGAGCCGCCAATAGAGCGTGAGCCACGGCGACCACGCGGTATCCCTCGGCGCTCAAACGCTCGAACGTCTCCGACGCATGCCGGCGGAGCTCTTCGTCGAAGGGGCGTACGTCCCCATCGGCCTCGACGTTCGCGCAGATCCCGAACAGGGGCTCCGGCGCGCCCTTCGTGACCAGCAATTTTTCCGCGCCCCGGCGCACGAGCACGCTGACCCGTCGCCGCTCGAAATCGAACGGGATCTCGTCGAGCTTCGTGAACCCGGAGATGTCCGGATGCGGGTGACGCAAGACCGCTGAATCGAGGGGGTTCAGGTTTGCCTGGCGCAGCGTGGCTTCGTCGAGGGGGTTATCCACGCCGCTCTCGAAATAGCTGCCGACGTAGCCGAGGAGCAGAGGACGCTCCGACGTCGTGCCTTGCACGTCGACCCACGTCTCGAGCGTCATTTCTCCGGTCGTCAAGGTGCCGGTCTTGTCCGAACAAAGCACGTCCAGGCTGCCGAGGTTCTGGATGGCCGCGAGTTGCTTCACGACGACCTTGGCGCGAGCCATCTTCTGGGCGCCGCTCGTCAAGGTCACGGTGGTGATCATCGGCAGGAACTCCGGCGTCAGCCCCACCGCCAGCGCGACGCCGAAGAGCAACGACTCGAGCGGATCCCGATGCAGCGCCGCGTTCGCCAGGAACACGAACAGGACGAGGAAGACCACCGTCTTCACGACGAAGACGCCGAAGCGGACGATGCCGCGCTCGAACTCAGACGCCGGCGGTCTCTCGGCGAGCGCTTTCGCTACCGCCCCGAACGCCGTCTTCGGTCCGGTGAGGGTCACGAGCGCCTTTGCCGTGCCGCTCACGACCGAGGTGCCCATGAGCACGGCCTCGCCGACGCTCTTCTCGACGGGGAGCGACTCGCCGGTGAGCGCCGCTTCGCTGACGTGCAGGTCTTTGGCCTCGATGAGCTTTGCATCCGCGGGCACCATCGCCCCCGCCTCGAGCCGAACGACGTCACCCGGAACGACGAATCGCCGCGCGATCACTCGAAACACGCCGTCGCGGAGCACGACGGCGTTCTGCGCCACCAGCTCACGAAGCGCCTCGGCGGAGCGCTCGGATCTTCGCGTTTGCACGAAGTCGATCGTCACGCTGAGAAGGACCATCGTGACGACGATGACGGCGTTGATCCAATCGCCTACTGCGGCCGAAGCCGCGCTCGCGAGCACGAGGATGAGGACCAGCGGATTGCCGAACCGCGCGAGAATCTGACGTGCGAGCGATCGTCGGACCGTCGCGACCGGCTCGTTCAAGCCGCACTCCGCGAGGCGGTCGGCCGCTTCTGCGTCCGTTAGTCCGAGCACGTTCACGGAGCAGTTTCCTTCAGCGCCGTTTCAGCCGTTATTGCGCACACGAAGTGCCGGGGTCAGCAACGGGCGTACCAGCGCGATAGAGCGGCAATTCTTGCGATTTGGCGCTCCGAGCCGCAAATCTTGCGCCTCGGTGCAAGATTTGCGCCGAGGCGGGGGTGCTGCTCGTCTGGCCCGCGACTACGGCCGGATCGCCACCTTCATCACCCCATCGCGCTGATGGCCGAACAAATCGTAGGCCTCCTCGATTTGAGACAGCGCGAACGAATGCGTCACGAGCTCTCGGAAGGGGGCCCGCCCGGCGAGGATGACGTTCATGAGCCGCCGCATCCGCTCTTTGCCCCCTGGGCAGAGCGTCGTCACGATCTTGTAGTCGCCGAGGCCCGCGGCGAAGGCGTCGAGCGGGACTCGGAGATGGTCCGAGTATACGCCGAGGCTCGAGACGACGCCGCCTGGTCGTACGCTGCGCAGACAACCCTCGAACGTCGCCTGCTGTCCGAGGGCTTCGATGGCGACGTCCGCGCCACCGCCGGTGAGACGCTTGATCTCCGAGACGACGTCTTGTTCCTTGAAGTTCAGGACGACGTCCGCTCCCATTCGCTTCGCTTGCTCGAGCCGCGCCGGGACGCTGTCGACGCCGATGACCAACGTGGCACCGGCGAGCCGCGCGCCCGCCGTGGCACACAAGCCGATCGGTCCTTGGGCGAAGACGGCGACCGCGTCTCCGATCTTCACCGGCGCGCGCTCCACCGCCGAGAAGCCCGTCGACATGATGTCCGGACAGAGGATGACGTCCTCGTCCGCCAGGCTTCGCGGAATCTTCGCGAGGTTCGCCTGGGCGTGCGGCACGAGCACGTATTCGGCCTGGCAACCGTTGATCGTATTGCCGAAGCGCCACCCGCCGATCGCCTCGAAACCGTCGCCTCCGTGGCTGCACTGCGCGCCGTCGCCGGAGAGACAGGCGCGGCACTGCCCGCAGGGAGTGATCGCGCCGACGATGACGCGATCTCCCGGCTCGAACCCCGTCAACCCCGGGCCGACGGATTCGACCGTGCCGACGGGCTCGTGTCCGACGATGAGACCGGGCCGGACGGGATACTCGCCTTTCAGGATGTGCACGTCCGTGCCGCAGATCGTCGTCAGCGAAATCTTGACGAGCGCTTCGCCCGGTCCGGGCTCGGGGCGCGGCACCTCGCGGAGTCGAATCTTTCCCTTTTCGACGAACACGGCTGCTTGCATTTGCTGCATGGGCTTCCTCCGTTCTCGAGTTCACGCCACGCTGCGGTGAGCCGTGAACACCTGAGTTTCTCGCGTGAGCTCCGGTGGCGCCACCGCAGAACGGCGGAGTCGCTCGAGGAGCGCGTGATGACGGGCCGTGCCTCCCTGGACTTTTGGACTCATGATGTCGTTGGTCACGGGGCCCGAACCTCTACGCCCAGACGGTGCAGTCCGCGTGCCACGACGGCTCCTCGAGGCGACGGGGTGCTTTGGACACTACCGCGCACAAACGGATCGACGACCACGGCGCAGCGTCTGCAGGTCTGCGCAATGATTGCGACGAGGACGTGAAAAACCCCGTATGCAGGCCGGCTGGCTTGCGCGCTGGATCGGAAGTAGCTTCGCTTCACCTCTTCGAGGCCACGTATGACCGACGCAATTGCCGCTGGAAAAGCCAAGATCCTGGTCGCCGACGACAACGAAGCAAACCGAGCGCTCGTCCAGAACACGCTGGAGGACGAGGGCCATCGGGTGATCCTGGCGAACGACGGTGCTCAAGCCATCGACGCATTCCAGCGTGAGGCTCCCGATTGCGTCATCCTCGACGTGCGGATGCCCGGCATCGACGGTTTCGCAGCGTGCGAGAAGATCCGAGCGCTGCCGAACGGCGCGGAGGTCCCGGCGATCTTCCTGACCGCGTTGCGTGACGTGGACACGTTCGATCGCGCGTTGGAGGTAGGCGGAGACGACTTTCTCACGAAGCCCGTTCGCCCCGCCGAGCTGGTCGCTCGTGTCGAGACGGCGCTGAAGCTCCGTCGCATGCGCGCCGAGCTCCGGGAACACTACGATCTATTGAAGCAGCAGCGCGACGCCCTCTTGCGGGTGCAGCTCCAGAAGGAGCGCCTCATGGCCTTCGTCGTTCACGATTTGAAGAACCCCGTCGGAACGATGGACCTGCACGCGCAGCTGCTGCTGAGGGATCCGAAGCTCTCGGAGTCCTCCAGGGAATCCGCCACTCAGATACGCAACGAAGCGCGGCAGCTGTCTCGGCTGATACTCAACCTGCTCGATCTGGCGAAGGGCGATGAAGGGAAATTGTTCGCCAAGCGGACGCAGGTGGCTCTGAAGGTGCTCGTCGACGGGCTCCTGGCCGAGCTCGCCGTGACCGCCGCCGCGCGCGACATTCACCTCGAGGCAATCCTCACCGCGGAGCACGTCTACGCCGATCCGGATCTTCTTCGTCGCCTGCTCGTGAACCTGCTGGACAATGCCATGCGGCACACGCCTCCGGAGACGACGGTGTCCGTTACCGCGACGACCACGAGCGAGGGGGTCGAGGTCGCCGTCCGAGACCAAGGTCCCGGCGTCCCGAGCGAATTGCGCGATCGCATCTTCGATCCTTTCGTGCAAGCGGAGCGCTCGCAGAACGATCTGAGCCGCGCCGGCCGCGGCCTCGGCCTCGCTTTCTGCCGGCTCGCCGTCGAGGCTCACGGGGGAAGGATCTGGATCGAAGACGGCTCTCCCGGGGCCATCTTCAAGATGGTGTTGCCGCGAGAACGATGACGAGCGCGTCAGGGCGCGATGGCGGCAAGCCAGAGCTTCGCGCGTTCGATCAGGGAACCCAGGAGCGATCGCCGGTCTTCTTCGGGAACGTGCTCGTCGGCCCACGAATAGAGCACGCGGTCCTCGTGCTTGGCGTGGGCTCGCAGTTCGTCGATGAAGGTCCGCGCTACATCGAGGCGGATCGTGTGAAGGTCCACGCTTTCGCCGAGCTCGACCAACCTGGACTGGATGAGCCGATGCTCTTGGATGATCGAGCGTGCGGCTCTCTGATCTGCTCGAAAAAGCCACGGAACCAGACATCGCTCCTCGGCTTCCATGTGCTCGAGAAGCTCTCGATCGAACCGACTCCAGATCGCGTCGACGTCCTCTCGGCTGCCCGCCTCGAACGCGGAAATCACCTGCTGGAATAAGCTTTCGAGCCGCTCATGGTCGGCCAAGAGCGGCTCGCGCACTTCGAATGGCGTCTCGGTCATTTCCACGACGAGGGGAGCAATCTCCATGCCCAAAGACGGCGGTACGATCAATCCGTTCGAGTCCCCAACCGATCTGCAAGCGATGCGTGAGCCTGCAGCCCGTGCGCTCACGAAGCGAGCGTGAGCTTCTCCGGAGCCTCCTTCAGCACCGTCAGCTCGACGTCCGGCGGATGCACGAGCGTCCCGTACGCCGGGCAGTTGCGGATCGCCCGCTCGATGGACGGCAAATGGCTCTCCGACACTCCGGACGGTAGCATCACTCGAATCAAGAGCTTCTCGATCCGCGGCGAAGGGCTCCGGCCCTTGTTCGCCTCGACTTCGACGCGAAGGCCCTCGACGGGGAGCCGGCGCCCATGGAGAAACGCCGCTGCGAAGTAGTGAGCGCAAGCACCGACGCTCACGACGAGGACGTCGAGCGGCGAAGGGCCGCGGTCCTCACCGCCGGGCACGGTGCCAGGCTGATCGAACGTGAGCGTGTGCGAGCCGATTTGAACGCGGCTGGCGACTCCCCCTACGGATTCAATGGTCGCTTTCATGTCCTCTGCCAAGCAATCTGCGTGCCAAGTCTGCGCTGCCGGTAGCGCCGAATCGCTTCGCGCGCGGCGCTTTCGCGAAGCGCGGATCTTGCGCCGAGCAACGTTGGCTGCGCGAATCGCTGCAACTTCTCAAGCGCGTGATTCGACGGCGGCCTGCAGGGCCGCCTCGAATTCGTCCACCCTGACCGGCTTCGTCAGATACCGAAAAAATCCCGCTTGCTGTCCCCGTTGCTTGTCTCGCTCGGAAGCTGCGGCGGTGAGGGCAATGACGGGGATATCTTTCGTCTCCTCCGAGTCCTTGAGCTCGCGGAGTGCGTCGAGGCCGCTCATGCCTGGAAGATTGATGTCCATGACGATCGCATCGGGCTTCTTCATGCGCGCGAGCTCCACTCCCATCTCGGCCGTGGGGGCGGTGATCAATTGAATGCCGTCGAAGCTTCCGAGCAGGTCCGTCATGAAGAGGATATTCGCGGGGTTGTCCTCGACGTACAGAACCACGCGGCTTCCACCGGCGTTCACGAGCTTCGCCGCGCCCGCCGAGACTTCTCTCGCCGAAGCGAGGGAGGTCCCGAGGTGCACGGGCATCTCCACCCAGAATTCGGATCCCTCTCCTTCGGCGCTACGAAAGCCGACGCTTCCGCGCATGAGCTCGGCCAGGCGTTTCGTGATGACGAGACCTATCCCCGTCCCTTCGATGGGTCCCGTCTCCTGACCCGCTCGCTGGAAAGGTTGAAACAGCTTCCCCTGCTTCTCGAGCGGAATTCCCAGCCCGGTGTCCTCGACGGCGACGCGGACGACGTTCGACGGCCGCGCCGACACCGTCAACGTAATGCTGCCTCCCGGCCGGTTGTATTTGATCGCGTTCGAGCCGAAGTTCATCAAGATCTGGGCGAAGCGCGTCCGATCGGTGGCGATCGTCGGTAGGGGAGTCTCCGGACGCTGCATTTCCAGCGACAAGCCCGCTCTCGCGGCCATCGGCTCGAGCGCCGTCCGAACTTCCGTCAATACGTCCTCGACGTTCACGGCTTCGAGCGACATGGAGACGGCGCCCGCTTCGATCCGCGATAGGTCGAGGATATCGTCGATGAGTCGCAGCAGGTGTTCGCCCCCTTTCACGATCTGATCGGCTCGCTCGCGGTGCCGCTCGGACAAGGGCTCCCGCTTGTCCCGGCGCAACAGCTGAGCGAATCCGAGGATGGCGTTGAGCGGCGTGCGGAGCTCGTGGCTCATCGACGAGAGGAACTCGCTCTTCGCGGCGCTGGCCGCTTCGGCCGCGGCGCGCGCCGCGGCGAGCTCGTTCGCGAGCCGTACGTCGTCGGTGAGGTCCCAGATCGTCTTGACGAGCCCGCCGTCCGCGGTCTGACGATCCACGACGCGCAGGTATCGTCCATCCAGCGTCCGGATGTCGAACACCGAGCTCGCCCGAGTCCGTGTGGCGAGCCGCTCCGCGCGGAACGCGGCGCGCTCTTCGTCCGAGCTGAAGGCAAGCTCCCGGACCCAGGCCTCGAGCACCTCGCTGTAAGGACGTCCGAGCAACGAGCCCGGAAGCACTGGACCGATCAGCCGCCGGTAAGCGCTGTTGCACAGCACGATGCGATCGTCCCGGTCGAAGAGCGCCAGGGCATCCTGGATGCTCTCGACGGCGTTGGAGAGGCGCTCTCTCGCCACTCGCGCCGTCGCTTCGGTTTTCCGGCGTTCAGAGATGTCGCGGATCGCCGCGGAGACCAGCGCCCCGCTCGGTGTGCGGAGGGGACTCAGGCTTACCTCGACGGGGAGCTCGCTTCCGTCCTTGCACCGACCGAGGAGCTCGAGCCCCGACCCCATCGGTCGAGCGCCGGGATGCGTGAAGAAGCGCCCGACGTGCCTGGAGTGGCCCGCCCGGAGTCGGTCGGGCACGAGTATTTCGAGCGACTGCCCGACGAGTTCGTCTCGGTCGTAGCCGAAGAGGCGCCGTGTCTGCAGATTGGCAAAGACGATCTTCTCGTCTGAGCCAACAATCACCATCGCGTCCGGGGCCGTCTCGAGCGCGTCGCGGTACCAGCTCTCGGCCTTCGGGTGGGCGTCCTGATCCTCGCTCACGGTGCCCTCCGGAGTAGAGCGCTTCCGAGGAGCCCGTCCCATCGACTCCTGGCGCGCCGTGACGAGCGCAAGAGTTGCGCGTGTCGTGCACGGCGTTCGTCTCGTGAGGGCGTCGCTCGGTGGCGGATCGAGGCGGACATGGGCGGTACGGACTCTGCAAGGCAAGCGGCGTGCTCGGCATTTTCCGGATCGCATACAAGCTCCTCGTCAACGACCGGGGAAAGTTCGTCGCGCTCCTGATGGGCCTCACCTTCTCGGTGTTCTTGATGGTCCAGATGACGTCGATGTTCGCCGGCATGATGAAGAAGGCGTCGGCGACGGTCACGAACACGGGCGCCAAGGTCTGGGTGATGGATCCCGCGGTGACGAACGTCGCCAGCGCGATTCCGTTACCGGACTACGTGCTCGACGCCGTTCGCAGCATCGAAGGCGTGAAGTACGCCGTTCCTCTTTATTCGGGCGCGGCGCTGGTCCGTCTTCGGAGTGGAACGTACCAACCCGTCACGGTGCTCGGCCTCGACGACACCAGTCTGTTCGGTCGACCGAAGCTCATCGAGGGCAAAGTCGAAGACATCTACGCGGAGAACGGCTTCATCGTCGTGAAAGACGAGGAGTACGGAAAGCTCGAGAATCCCCGGATGGGCACCGAGTTCGAGCTCAACGATCACCGCGGGGTCATCGTCGGCATCGCGCAGGTGCCGGCGAGCGGGCTGTTTGGCATTCCGACCCTCTACACGACGTTCCAACGAGCCGTTCAGTACGTTCCGTCGATGCGCTACACGATCTCGCTCATCCTCGTCGAACCGCAGAGCGACGCGGCGATCCCTCACATTCAGGAAGAGGTGAGGCGGCTCGGCTACGAAGCACAATCGGAGCAGGGGTTCATCGATCGGATCACCGACTGGTACATCTTCCGAACGGGAATGGGGACGAATCTCCTCCTCATGACGATGATCAGCTTCATCGTCGGCCTCTCGATCTCCGGCCAGACCTTCTACACGTTCGTGCTCGAGAACATGGAGCGCTTCGGGGCGCTCAAGGCGATCGGCGCGAAGGGACGCGAGCTCGTCGCGATAATCTTCTTTCAGGCGTTCGTTACGGGCCTCGCTGGCTACGGCCTCGGAATCGGACTCTGCGCGGCGCTCATCGCGCTCGCCAAGCTGCGCATGCCCGACTACGCGGCGATGGTCACCTACGGGAACCTCGCCCTCGCGCTCGGCATGGTGCTCGTGATCGCGGCGTTCTCCGGGTACATCGCGGTGCGCAAGGTCCTCCGCATCGACCCGTACGACATCTTCCGAGGATGAGATGAGCGCCATCGCGATAAAGGCCGCCGGCGTGACGAAGTGGTTCGGCGAAGGGGACGCCAGGACGTGCGCCGTTCGCGACGTGAGCTTCGAGGCGGCGTTTCACGAGATGCTGTACATCGTCGGCCCCTCCGGTAGCGGCAAGACGACGCTGCTCAGCATGATCTCCGGCATCCTTCGCCCCGATGAAGGCACCGTGTCGGTGGAGGGCACCGACGTCTGGTCGCTCAAGGAAAACGCGCTCGCCGACTTCCGGCTGCAGAAGATCGGCTTCGTCTTCCAAGATTTTCACCTGTTCCCGAATCTCACGACCGTGGAGAACGTCGCGATTCCCCTCGTGCTCAGGCGGCGCGCGTGGACGGATGCGATCCGGGAGGGGACCAAGTACCTCGAAGTAGTCGGGCTCTCCGCGCGCGCGAACCTGAATCCCACGCGTCTGAGCGGCGGAGAGCAGCAGCGAGTCGCCATCGCGCGGGCCCTGGCCAGCGGTCCCGACGTCATGATTTTCGACGAGCCCACGGCGTCGCTCGACGGAGACACCGGAAGGAAGATCGTCGAGTTCGTCAAACGCGAAGTGCTCACCGACCACCGCTGCATCGTCGTGGTCACGCACGACGACCGCATCTACGAGTTCGCGGATCGCATTTTGCACATGGAAGACGGTCGTCTCCTCGACGGAAAGGGCCGCGCGGATGCGTAACAAAGTGATCTTCAGCCTGGTCGTTCTGGGCGCCGCAGGAGCGCTCGCCAGCGCTTACGTGTACGCGGTTCCGAGCAAACCACAGTCGCCGGTCTTTCAACCAGCGCCGAACCCGTATCCGAAGGGGATCTACGCGAACGGTATCGTCGAGAGCTATCAGGCCAACGGAGAGAACATCAACATCTACCCGGAGGTTTCAGGCTCGGTCGTTCGAGTGCTCGTCGCCGAAGGGCAGCGCGTGACGCAGGGGACGGCGCTGTTGCAGCTCGACGACTCCGTTCAGCGCGCGACGGCCGAGCAGCTCAAGAGCCAGGCCGAGGCCGCGAAGACGTTGCTGGACGAGCTCCGCGCTCAGCCGCGCAAGGAGAACCTGGAAGTGGCGCGAGCTCAGGTCGGGCTCGCCCAAGCGAACCTGAAGAGCTCCGACGATCAACTCGCCAAGCAGCAGCGCTCGTACGAGCTCGATCCGGAGTCGGTGAGCAAGGACGCCTTGGACAACGCCACGAACGCCCAGAAAGTGGCCAACGCGAATCTGGACGTCGTGACGCGCCAGTACGAGCTGATGAAGGCGGGCGCGTGGAGGTACGACGTCAAGAACCAGGAGAAGCAGGCGGACGCGCTCGGAAAGGCCTACGCCGCGGCGACCGCGCTGCTCGCCAAGTACACCGTCCGCGCTCCGGGCGACGGAATCGTGATGTCCGTCAACGCCCCGGTCGGGAGCTACTTGTCGCCCCAAGGCGTCTACGACACGTACACGGAAGGGTTCGGGCCCGCTGTCGTGATGGGGACTTCGGGCGGCATGCTCGCCGTCCGCTGCTACATCGACGAGATCCTCATTCCGCGGTTGCCAGCGGTGGAAAAGCTCGCGGCGCAGATGTTCATCCGCGGGACGAACACGAAAATAGCGCTCGAGTTCGTTCGCGTGCAGCCGTACGTGTCACCGAAAATCCAGCTCTCGAATCAACGGCAGGAGCGTGTGGATCTGCGCGTGCTGCCCATCATCTTCAAGTTCCAGACTCCGGAGAACGTGCCGGTGTTTCCCGGCGAGCTCGTCGACGTGTACGTCGGTGAAAAGGCACCATGAACAAAGCTTGGCCGCTGCTCGCTGCGTGCGTCGCCGGTTCGGGGTGCATGGTCGGCCCGGATTTCCATCGCCCCGCCGCGCCGACCGACACGAAATACACCGTGGCCGAGTCGCCCAACGGAAATGAACGTGTGCCCAAGTTCGTAGAGGGGGCGGACGTCGGCGCCAGGTGGTGGCGAATGCTCCGCTGTCCGGCCCTCGATTCCATCGTGGATCGGGCGCTCGCGGCCAATCCGGGGCTCGAGGCAGCGCGCGCGACGCTCCGGCAAAACCAGGACAACCTGGGCGCCGGATACGGCGTGTTCTTCCCTCAAATGGATGCAAGGGCCGGTGTGAGTCGCCAGCATTACAACCCGGCGCCGGGCAAGCTCCCGAGCAGCACGTTCAATCTGTTCACGCTCTCCGGAACGGTGAGCTACGCGCTCGACGTGTGGGGCGGCGAGCGCCGGCACGTCGAAGCGCTCGGCGCGGCGGTGGACGCGCAGAAGCACGCTCTCGCGGGCGCCTACGTCTCGCTCACCGCCAACGTGATCAACACGGTGATCGCCGAGGCCGCGTATCGCGCCGAGATAGACGCTACCCGAACCACGCTCGCGCTGCTCTCGCAGCAGGTACGCATCGCGAACGCACAGGCTACGGCGGGGACGGCGCCGTTCGCGAACGTCCTCAGTTTGCAGAGCGAAGTGGCGAGCACGGAAGCGACGCTGCCCGTCCTCGAGCAGAAGGTCGACCAAGCCGCGGATCTGCTCGCCGCGTTGACCGGCGCGACACCGGCCGCGTTCGCGGCAAACCTCCCGTCGCTTTGGGATCTCAATACTCCCGATACCCTACCGCTGACGCTGCCGTCGAAGCTGGTGCGCCAGCGGCCGGACGTCCTGGTTGCCGAGGCCGAGCTCCACGCCGCAAAC
Source organism: Polyangiaceae bacterium (assembly GCA_035547195.1). Classification (GTDB taxonomy): domain Bacteria; phylum Myxococcota_A; class Polyangia; order Polyangiales; family Polyangiaceae; genus DASZVB01. The sequence continues at coordinate 238,390 of DASZVB010000019.1, read as the reverse complement.
GCGGAGATCGGCGTGGCCACCGCGGCGATGTTGCCGAACGTGACGCTCAGCGCGACGTACGGGGTCAATAACTCTTCGCCAGGCGATCTCTTCGCTTCGGGCAGCCCTTTCTGGAGCGTCGCAGCCGGGCTGACGCAGCCCGTGTTCCACGGCGGCACGCTGTATTACCAGCGCCGGGCGGCCATCGAAGCACGCAACGTCGCTGCCGCTCAGTATCGCGAGACCGTCCTCGGCGCGTTCGAGCAAGTGGCGGACACGCTGCGCGGTCTCCAGCACGATGGGGAAGCGCTCGCCGCGCAGATCGAGGCGGTCGAGACGTCGGAGCGAGCGGCGCGCCTCGTTCAAGCCAATTATCAAGCGGGGATGGGGACGTACCTTCAGGTGCTCGTCGCGGACACCCAGTATTTGCGCGCGCAGCTCGGCTACATCGAGGCCGCCGCCCAACGTTTGCAAGACGCGGTCGCGCTGTACATGGCGCTCGGCGGCGGTTGGTGGAATTCGCCGGAAGCGACGCACGGCTGACGGTCGGCCCGGAGCCGGCGCGTTCACTTTGCGCCGCGAGAACGAGCGCCGAATCGATTCCGGTGCACGAAGCCCTGCAGGTCGCGACGAACTCTGAGGTACTTGGGGGACGTCGTCGGGTAACCCAGACGGACCGCGAACGCTATCTTGAACAGCTTGGGAATGGACAGCAGCGGCCTCATGTCCCGTTCGACGTCTGCTTCTCCGAACATGCTCTGGACGTGGAAGCCGATGCCGAGCGACTGGGCAGTCAACCACATGTTCTCGAGGACGCATCCGAGGCTCATCGTGCCGAGCGCGTCGTGCTCCGACGCGGGTGCGCGCCTGGAAGCGTCGTACACGACGACGAGCAGCGCGCTGCTCATCTCGATCAACGGTCCGAGAATGGCGTGCGCATACGGTTCGTTCGAATGCTCAGCGACGTTCGCCGTTCGCCAGGATGGTGGGAACAGGGTCGCCAGAAGGCCGACCTTCTTCTGCCTGAGCTCGTCTTCGGAGAACGCGAGCTGACGATAATTTTCCTCTAGGAAAATGGGCGAGATCGAGCTCTGTAGCTTGCAGAGCTCGCGGAGCACCGCCCGGTCGTCGACGACCAGGACCTGGAAGTTTTGCATGTTGTGCGCGGTCGGCGCCCAGCGAGCTGCTTCGAGGATCTGCTGGAGGTGCTCCTCGGGAATGCGCTGATCCGGGTCGAACGCGACCCGAGACGAGTGACGCTCGCGAATCACGTCGAGGATGTTCATTGTACGTACCGCCGCGTGTCAGTTGCCGGTCAGATGACGCATCATCAAGACCACCAGCGCCAGGAGGATGAGTAGCACGAGGCCGACCGTCGTCATCCTGCGATCGTTCTCCTCCGCGGGCATTGGCCGCTTGGGAGCTGTTGATGATGTCACGTTGGTGATTGGGTTTGCCATGTGGAGCTCTCCTCTATTCGCGAAGGATTGCGAACGCCGTCGCGAGAGACGCGCGGCTTTCGACGCTCGAGTCGAGGACCAGGCCGCACTCCGCGTGGATTTCGAAGTCGTGCGAGGGCGAACCTTGAAACGTGAGCAATTCAATCTCTTGCCGTGGCAGAACCTCGACGCGCGTCGGCGTGGGATTCGCGCTGGTGGAAATGTCACACAACGCCGTGGCCGGGCATCCGTTGTTCACGTGCACGATGTGGTCGTAGGCGAAGTTGCGATAGCGCGCTTCGCCCCAGACTCGCACGCAGTCGGGCACGTTTCCTTCGGCGACCGCGGGCAGTAGCCGTAGGCCGACCAGAGCGAACGCCGCGGTCGCCACCGCGATCGCGCGTCGGCGCCAGCGGTGCGTCTTCTTCGGAAGAGAGGAGCGGCTCATCCTCACCGTGAAGCAGACAGCGTGCTTGCGAACTGTGGGCGTCATCGGAGCTCGATGAAATGGGTGGGCGGTGGGCCGAACGTTATGGGCGAGCCGCTCGCCACCAGGATCGTCCCCGCGAGGACCGCGACGGCACCTCCGATTGCGAGCGCGTTGGAGGCCGCCTGAGTTTCGGTGCGCTGTTCGACACCGAGCGCGGCACCGGTCACGAGCCCCCCGATCCCGACGAGCTGCACGCCGTACCCGGCGATGGTCAGTGTTCGCGCGCTATCCGAGGGGTGCTCGGGGCGCGGCGTCGGTGTTTCGTGGGGAAAGGAAACGACGCGCTGCCGTGGCGCTTCTTGCGGCGCGTCCTTCGAAGCAGTGGATGCTGGGTCGGGGGTAGCCGCGCGTTCTTCGTCGCCTTCGCCGCGCGCAGGCGTTGCGCTCGCTGAAGGTTCGGCTTGCCGGGAGGACGTTTGCTCGACCCGTGAAATCAATGCCACGGGCGTCAGCTCGGCTATCCCGTTCGCGCTTCCCAAAGAAAGCTGTTGCGACGCGCAAGCGGTCGACAGGGCTGCCATCGAAAGCAGCGCCACTGCGCTGGAGGATCGGTGACCGAAACGGCTGCGGGGGGCTCGCGACGTGGTCATGTGTCCACTCGAGTGCATGCGGTATGCCGCGCGCTGTGGTCGCGTCGAGCGTGTTCGCCGCTGCGAAGCGGCGCAGCTTCTGCGCGGAGGCGCAACTCTTCGCGACGCATCCACCTGGGACCCGAATCGTCGGAAGGCGAGGTCGATACCGACACAGTCAGGCACCGGCCTTGCTTTCCGTGATTCGAATGGCGCAGACGATCGCGACGGCCTCCGGCGAACGAGGCAACGGCCCTCTTTTCGAGCTGCGCGACGTGTGGAAGTCGTTCGGCTCCACGGCGGTATTGCGCGGGGTGGACCTGCAGCTCGGGCGCGGTGAGAGCCTCGGCATCATCGGACCTTCGGGGGCCGGCAAGAGCGTGCTCCTCAAATGCATGGTCGGCCTACTTCCCATCGACCGGGGAGAGCTGTCCTTCGACGGGAAGAGCGTGCCGGACATGCGGTCGGAGGAGCAGACGCGCCTGCGGCAACGCGTGGGTTTCCTGTTTCAGGCGGGCGTGCTGTTCGACTCGATGACCGTCCGAGAGAACCTGGAGTTTGCCCTGCACGAGCAGTTCTTTCGCACCATGAACGCGGAGCAGATAGAGGAGCGGATCGCCTGGGCCCTCGAGGTGGTCGGCCTTCCCCCGACGGAAGCGGCGAACATGCCGGAGGATCTCTCCGGCGGGATGAGAAAGCGCGTGGGGATCGCCCGCACGATCATCACGAAGCCGGAGGTCGTGCTCTACGACTCTCCGACAGAGGGGCTCGATCCGCAAAATGCCCATCGGATCTCGGATCTGATACGAGATCTCCGGACGACGCAGGGGATCACCTCGGTGGTCGTCTCGCACGACCTCCGGACCGTGTTCACGGTGTGTCACCGCGTCGCGTTCTTGCAAGACGGACGAATCCTGGGGACGGGCTCGCCCGCGTCGCTCGCCGACAGCGGGCGAGCCGAGGTGCGCGACTTCATCATAGGACACCCTCCCGAGGAGCCGCTCGATCCGCGCGAATCGCAGGCGCCCGAGCCGTGGAAGGACCGCTGAGCGCTCAGCTCACGGAGAATCCTTCGGAAGCGCCATCCCAGTAGTCGTCGCCCGAAGTGAATGTCTCGAGACACTGTAGTTGGCGCCCGCACAGATAAAGAACCGCGCCCATTCCGTTCGGAAGTCCCGGCATCGTGATGCGCGCCTTCAGCCTCAGCGTGCGCGGCTCCCCGGAGTCGTCACAAGCAAAATCCGTATAGCTACCGACCCCGGTGTACCGGCGACTTCGCACGTGCAGGCGATCGGCGTCGACGACGAGCGAGGGATGCTCGCGAGTCATCGCGTCGAGGATGGCGCGCTCGAGCGCATTGAGCGGCGATTGCTCGGTTCGGGGGGTCATGGCGACGTCCGAAAGCTCGCCAGCTCCGCGTAGAGGCGAGTGCGGCGAGCGACTTCGCGTTCGGCGTGCGCGCGAAGCTCGAGGCTTCTCTCTTGGGCGTCGTGGCTCCCCGCGGTGAACCGGCCCTCCGCGTTCATGTACTCGGCGACCGTCGCCTTACCGGGCACGGTGTCCAGCGACAGCGGCGGCTCCCCGCGATCGGCGCGCCGTGGATCGAACCGGAAGAGGGGCCACACTCCCGAGTCGACCGCGAGCTTCTGGTGCTGAGCTCCGTGAGAGAGGTCGTAGCCGTGGGCGATGCAGGGTGCGTAGGCGATGACGAGCGAGGGGCCCGGGTAGGCCTCCGCTTCGGCGAATGCCCTCAACGTTTGCGCATCCTTCGCTCCCAGCGCGACGCTGGCGACGTACACGTGGCCGTAGCTCATCGCGTAAAGGCCTAAATCCTTCCTCGCGGTCTCCTTGCCGGACGATGCAAACTTGGCGAAGGCGCCCATCGGCGTGGCCTTCGAGCGCTGGCCCCCGGTGTTCGAGTAGACCTGCGTGTCGAGCACGAGCACGTTTACGTCACGATTCGACGCGAGGACGTGATCGAGCCCGCCGAAGCCGATATCGTACGCCCAGCCGTCGCCACCGACGAGCCAGACGGACTTCTTGACCAGGTAGTCGGCGAGCTCGTCGAGCCGGCGAGCCTCCGGCGAATCGAGCCGGCGAACGAGGTCGCGAAGCTCCGTGACGCGACGGCGTTGATTCACGATGCCAGCCTCGTTCGTCTGATCGGCGTCGAGCAAAGAAGATACGAGATCCGCCGGCAAATCGCCGGCGAGCGAACGGAGGCGTCGCCGTGTCTCTTCGACCAGCGTGTCCACGCCGACCCGCATCCCGTATCCGAACTCGGCGTTGTCTTCGAACAGAGAGTTCGCCCACGCGGGCCCTCTGCCGGCGGCGTCGACGGCGTACGGCGTCGTCGGGAGGTTCGCGCCGTAGATCGACGAACACCCCGTCGCGTTGGCGATGAGCAATCGGTCTCCGAAGAGCTGCGTGAGGAGCTTCAAATACGGCGTCTCCCCGCACCCGGCGCAGGCGCCCGAGTATTCGAAGAGAGGCTGGAAGAGCTGCGAGTTCTTCACGTCGAGGTGAACGCGGCGCCGATCGACTTCCGGTAGCGCCAGGAAGTGCTGGTAGTTCGTGCGCTCGGTTTCGAGACGCGTTGCCAGCGGCTGCATCTCCAGCGCCTTGCGTCGCGGGTTCGTCTTGTCTTTGGCCGGGCACACCTCCACGCAGAGGCGACAACCGGTGCAATCTTCCGGCGCGACCTGCAGTGTATAAGATTGGCCCGCGAGATCTGGACCCTTCCAGGTGGCGACCTTGAAGTCCCGGGGAGCGTCCGATGCCGCCGGATACACCTTCGCGCGGATGGCCGCGTGCGGGCACGCGAGCGCGCACTTGTTGCACTGAATGCAGAGTTCCATGTTCCAAACGGGAATCTCCGACGCGAGCCGTCGTTTCTCCCACTGGCTCGTCGCGCTCGGCCAGGTGCCGTCGACGGGAAAAGCACTTACCGGAAGCAGGTCGCCGTGTCCCGCGAGCATCGCGGCCGTCACGCGTTGCACGAAGGACGGCGCCTCGGACGGTACCGTGGGCCGCCGCGGTTTCGCGGTCACGGTTGGTTGCGAGGGCGAGGGAACGTCGAGCGGTTCGAGTCGGTCGAGCACGAGATCGATGGCCTTCAAATTGCGCTCGACGATCGCGCCGTCATTGGCATAGGTCCGTTCGATGTTCGCCTTCATCTCGGCGCTCGCGACGTCGAGCGGCATGAGACCGGACAGCGCGAAGAAGCAGAGCTGCATTGCCGTGTTGACGTGCGGCCCGAGCTCGCTCTCCATGGCGATTCGTCGAGCGTCGATCACGTGGACGTTCAGCGCCATCTCGACGATTCGATGCTGGACCTCGAGGGGCAAGTGCGACCATGTATCCCGCCCGTGCGGGCTGTTCAAAAGGATCGTAGCGCCGCGCCGGGCTCGATCGAGCACCGGAAGCCTTTCGAGAAAATCCCACTGATGACACGCGACGAAGTCCGCCTGGTCAATCGAATACGGTGCTTGAAACGGTCGCTTCCCGAAGCGAAGGTGCGAAACCGTCACCGTTCCGGCCTTCTTGGAGTCGTAGACGAAGTACCCCTGCACCTCCCAGTCCGTGTGGTCGCCAATGATCTTGATCGTGCTCTTGTTGGCGCCGACCGTGCCGTCGGAGCCGAGGCCGAAGAACACCGCCTGGTACAGGTCTTTGGACGACGGCTCGAAGTCCTTGGGCACGTCGAGTGACTCGTGGGTCACGTCGTCTACAATCCCGACGGAGAAGTGTCTGCGCGGCGCCGCGCGTTCGAGCTCTTCGAACACCGCGGCCGCCATGGCCGGCGTGAACTCCTTGGACGACAAACCGTAGCGCCCTCCGATGACGTCGATCGCGGCCTTTCGGCTGCTCTCCGAGACGGACGCCGATACATCGAGGTAGAGCGGTTCGCCGATGGCGCCCGGCTCTTTCGTGCGATCGAGCACCGCGACCTTCGACACCGAAGGCGGCAGACACTCCACGAAGCGCTCCGGGAGAAACGGACGGTAGAGACAAATGCGCACCATTCCGACGCGTCGCCCACGCGACGACAGCTCGCGGACGGCCTCTTCCACGGCGCAGGATGCCGAACCCATGGCGACGACGACCGTCTGCGCGTCCGGGTGCCCGACGTATTCGTAAGGGGCGTGCACGCGACCGGTTCGCGCGGCGAAGCGCGCCATCTCCTCCTCTATAATCGAGGGACAGGCGCTATAGAAGCGATTGGCGGCTTCGCGAGCCTGGAAGAACGTGTCCGGATTCTGGGCGGTGCCGCGGATGGTGGGACGGTCAGGGGTCAGCGCCGCGCGCCGGCGCTCGTCGATGCAGCCGTGGTCGACGAGCGCGCGCAGATCGTCGTCGCTGAGCTCTTGCACCCGGACGAGCTCGTGCGAGGTCCGGAACCCGTCGAAGAAATGCAGGAACGGAACGCGCGCGCGCAGGGTCGCGGCTTGCGCGATGCAGGCGAAGTCGTGGGCCTGCTGAACCGTCGACGACGCGAGCATGGCGAACCCGGTCTGCCGGCAGGCCATGACGTCGGAGTGGTCGCAGAAGATGCTGAGCGCGTGGGTAGCGACCGTGCGCGTCGCAACGTGAATGACGGCCGATTCGAGCTCGCCGGCCATCTTGTACATGTTCGGCAACATGAGCAGCAGCCCCTGGGAAGCGGTGAACGTCGTCGCCAGCGCTCCCGACTGGAGCGCGCCGTGTATCGCCCCTGCCGCCCCGCCCTCGGACTGCATTTCGATGACGGTCGGAACGCCGTTCCAAAGGTTGGGCTTCGACGCCGCAGCCCATTCGTCGCAGAGCTCGCCCATCGGCGAAGCGGGGGTGATCGGATAGATGCTGATCACCTCGTTCAACCGGTACGCGACGGAAGCGACCGCCTCGTTGCCGTCCATCGTCCGTGTCTTGCCCGGTGCCATGAAGGCGTCGAAGTGCACCGTCCGTGCCCACGGCGTGAAACCAGCGCGAGCTCGGGGGGCTTCTTCACGGACGGAGGTCGTGCAAGCTCGGCGTTCACGCGCAAACTCTTCGTGAGCTCTCGCCGGCGTCGGCGGCGACTGCGCAGAATCTGCATCGCGACGATCGACGGTCGACATATTGCGTGGCACACGGCGTGACTTACTGTGAGCATCGTCAGCCCATCGACCATCGAGGATGGACACCGTGAAAACTGCGCCTGATTTTCGTCGGCTGTTCGAAGCGTCACCGGGTTGTTACCTGGTACTATCGCCGGATCTGAATATCGTCGCCGTGAGCGATCCGTACCTCTCCGCCACGATGACGAAGCGCGAAGCGATCGTCGGCAGACCGCTTTTTGAGGTGTTTCCGGACAACCCGGACGATCCGAGCGCCGACGGCGTGGCGAAACTTCGTGCGTCGCTCGATCGGGTGCTCGCACATCGCGTACCGGACAGGATGGAGATCCAGAAATTCGATATCCGCAGACCGGAATCCGACGGCGGCGCCTTCGAAGAGCGTTACTGGAGCCCGCTCAATCTTCCCGTCGCCGGGAGCGACGGGGGCGTCGAGTACATCATCCACTGCGTGGAAGACGTGACGGATCTAGTACGCCTCAAGGAGCACGGCACGAAGCAAGATCAGGCCATACAGCAGCTCGTCGTCAGGTCCGAGCGCCGTTTTGCTCAGCTGCTCGATACGGCGCCGGACGCAATCGTCGTCGTCGGTGAGAACGGGCGCATCGAGCTGGTCAACGCGAGGGCTGAAGTGCTCTTTGGGTACGTGCGTTCGGAGCTCGTGGGGCAAGAGCTCGACGTCTTGGTGCCCGAGCGACTCCGGACGAGGCACTCGCTGCATGTGGCGCGCTTCCTCGCGAACCCGATGATGCGACCGATGGGGAGCGGCCTCGAGCTCTTCGGACGGCGAAAGGACGGCGCGGAAGTCCCGATCGAAGTGAGCCTCAGTCCCCTCCGTTCAGAAAGTGGGCTGACGGTTTCCGCCGCCATCCGAGACATCACGGAACGGAAGCGAACCGAGGCAGCCGCGAAGCTCAGCGCGGAGCGTCTCGCGAGCGCCGTCGAGAGCATGCAGGATGCGTTCGCGCTCTTCGATGCGAACGACGAGCTCGTGCTTTGCAACAGCGTGTATCGCCGCCTCGTTGGTGAAGGGGTGGAAGGCGCAATACTGGGGCTCTCTTACGAGCGCCTCCTCGACACCTGGCTGAAGCACGCGGTGTGCCCCGAAGGGGAGAACCGGGAGCTTCGCGAGCAGTGTCTCTCGGGCCGCCGCGAGCAATCGAGGACGGTCGACATCCGCGTCCAAGACGGGAGGAGCTTGAGAATCACCAGTCGACCGACCGCCGAGGGGGGCGTCGTCGAGGTCATCTGGGATCTGACGGAGGACGAGAAGCGCGCCGAAGAGCTCCGGGCCGCGCGCAAGGAAGCGGAGGCGGCGAGCTCGGCGAAGAGCGAGTTTCTCTCGTCGATGAGTCACGAGCTCCGGACGCCCATGAACTCGATTCTCGGGTTTGCGCAACTCCTGCAGCGTGACAAGAAGGACCCGCTCTCGTCCCGGCACAAGGATCGAGTGGAGCAGATCTTGAAAGGGGGGGAGCACCTGCTCCGCCTGATCGACGACATCCTGGATCTGTCCCGCATCGAGGCCGGACGGGTATCGATTTCGACGGAGCCCGTGAGCTTGGTCGATGTCCTCGGCGAGGTTCGCAGAACGATGGAACCCATGGCGGCGCGGCAGGGGATCGTCTTCGAGGCTTCCGCCGTGCCCGCGGACCTCCCGATGGCCGCCGTCGATCGCGTTCGACTGATTCAGATTCTGATGAACTTCGGTTCGAACGCGATCAAGTACAACCGTACAGGAGGGCGGGTTGTCTTCGGTGTGTCGTTGCCCGACGCTAAGCACGTGCGCGTCACGGTCGAGGACTCCGGGCTCGGGATCCCGTTGGACAAGCAAGCGAAGCTATTTCAGCCGTTTCAGCGCGCCGGACAGGAGGCGGGTCCCATTCAAGGCACGGGTATCGGTCTGGTCATCACCAAGCGCTTGGCCGAGCTGATGGGCGGCGGCGTTGGGTTTCGCAGCTCACCCGGTGAGGGGTCGGTGTTCTGGGTGGACATCCCCGTGCACGACGAGCTGCGGGTGAACCCCTTGCCCGAACGCGCACTCCTCAAGGTGGACGCCGAGCTTTCGACCGGCCCTGCGCGAGTCGTCCTCTATGTCGAGGACAACCCGGCCAACGTGGTGTTCATGAAGGATCTGCTCGGCACGTTCGACCACTTGACGCTGGTGACGACGACGACCGCCGAGGACGGGGTGACGGCGGCGCGCCGGCTCCTTCCGGACGTGATCCTGATGGACGTCAACCTGCCCGGCATGAGCGGACTCGATGCACTCAAAGCGCTCCGGCAGTTCCCGGAGACGCGAGCGATCCCGATCATCGCCTTGACGGCGGCGGCATCGGGGCGAGATCGAGAACGGGGTGAGCAAGCAGGTTTCCATCGGTATCTGACCAAGCCGGTAAAGGTCGACGAGCTCATTGCCGCCTTAGAAGAGCTGTTCAATGGCGCGAAGCAGGCGCAATGATCTCGTCGCGTGCTTCGCTTTTCCGGCACCATGAACAATCGAGATCGAGGAGGTGACTCGCGCCATGGCACTCGGCGATATTGTTTCTATGGCTCGCGCTCGCCCGCGTCACTACAGCTACGGCGGCACCGCGGCGATCGTCACTAGCGTGGGTCTCATCGTCGGACTCGGCGCTGCGGGCGTTCCGCGCGCGTCCATCGTCAGCGGACTCCTTGTCGTGGGCATCGCCGACAACGTGAGCGATTCCCTCAGCATTCACATGTACCAGGAGTCGGAGAACCTCGAAGGACGATCCGCCTTCCACGCCACGCTCACGAACTTCGTCGCGCGCTTTCTCGTCGTGATGAGTTTCGTCGGCATCGCCGTCGTCGCTCCGTTTCGAGCGGCTCCGATAGTCGCGCTCACGTGGGGAATGCTGCTCCTCGGGGCGCTGACGCATAGGATCGCCCGCGCTCGCGGGGTCAGTCCTTGGCGCGAGACGTTGAAGCACGTGTTCGTCGCCCTCCTCGTCGTGGCGGTCAGCCGGGCGCTCGGGGCTTGGATCGCCGCCAATGTGCGGTGAGGGCGCCCGCCCTTTCGCGCACGTGCTGCGCGCTCCGCGCGGACCGCGAACGACTCGGTCTCTTGCCGCGAGGTCAGGTCCCCGCGTCGTGCGGAGGCAGCACGACGCGGAAGGTGCTGCCGGTACCCAGCGTGCTCCGCACCTGGATCTCGCCACCGAGATCCGACACGATCTTGTGCGCGACGAAGAGCCCGAGACCGGTCCCGACCCCGACGGGCTTCGAAGTGAAGAAGGCGTCGAAGATGTGCGGCAACGCGTCCGGCGAGATGCCCACGCCGTCGTCCTGGATTTCTATGACCGCCCGGCCCGCCTCCGTCGAGGTCGTGACGCGAATCTCCTGCCCGATTTCCTCGGAGCGCGAGGCGTGAACGGCGTTGATTAGCAGATTCACGAATACTTGTGCCAAGCGCACCTCGTTCGCGAGGACGTTCGGCGTCGGATCGAGGCGGCGCACGATCCGGAAGGATTTCAGGGACGGACTCACGAGGCGGAACGCCCGCTCGAGCGCGGAACGGGGATCCATGGGCATTTGCACGCTGTCGTCTCGCGCGAACCCCTGCACGTCACGCAGGATCGCTTGCAGATCGTCGGCTGCCTCGCTGCATTTGATCACGAGGTCGCGCGGAGACGGCGAGCGTGCCGCTCCCGCCGGCGGTGCCGTAGCGACCGTATCCGCTTCGTCGACAGCGAGAGCCTGTTTGAGTGCCTGCAGGCACAATTGCAGGGCGGTGAGCGGATTGCCGAGCTCGTGGACCAGGCACGCGGACAAGGTTCCCAGCGCCGCCAGACGATCGTTCAGGATGGCGTTCGTCTGCGATTCGCGAAGCGCCGTCACGTCCCGCGCCGCGCCGCAGAACCCGAGGAGCTTGCCGGAAGCGTCCAGGATCGGCGCGACGCGATCGTCGAACCATCGAAAGCTCCCGTTCCGATGCCGGAGCCGATACGAGCGCACCACGGGCTGCCCCGACGACATCATGCGGGTCGTCGATTCCATCATCGTGGAACGATCGTCCGGATGAACGAGGCCAAACCACAGGTTTGGATCTCGAATGAAATCTTCCGCGTTCCAGCCGGTGGCGGTCGCCACGTGTTCGCTGACCAGCTCGACGCGACCCTCGTAAGGGTTGTCCCCTGCGACGATGTAGACGATGTCCTGTACCGCTTCGACGAGCTTCCGTAGCGTTCGCTCCGCATGGGAGGCCACCGCCGAGGACGCGGTTGCCGTCAGCATGTCCGCTTGGTCCATTAGCGCACGGAGATTAACTCAGCTTGCCGCGGCCGAACCAGCACCGTGGCTCAGCGGGAAGATGGCGCCCGAGCGAGCGGGGAACCGCGACGTCTGGGCGCCGCGTGGAGTGGGGCCCGGCTAGGGCACGAAGCACTTGTTCGTCGACGTGCTGCATTTCCAGGACGCAGGGCAGTCCACGTCGAACACGCACGGAACGACGTCGCAGTGGAGGACCGTGCTAGCCACTGGGTTCGGGTCGAAGCACTGGTGGACCGACCCGTTGCAGTGGCCCGAGTCCGAGCAATCCGAGTCGTAGTTGCATGTCTGAGCCGTGATGCAATCGTTCGCCGGGATGTGCCCGTCTCCACCGGTGCTGCCACCGGAACCGGGGTTCGTGCCACCACCGCCCGGGTCATCCGAGCATCCGTTACACGCGGCCATGCACTGGGTCAGATCGGTGGGGTTCGCGGTGAAGCATTGTTGACAGCTACTCACGTTGCAGCTCCCGTTGGACCCTCCGTTTCCGGAAGCAGCGCCGCCGGAGCCTGGTCCGCTGGCTCCCCCGGACCCGTCATCGGATGCGGTGTTCCCACCGCCGTTATCACTTCCGCATCCGGCCAGGGCCGCCGAACACAGCACGAGAATGAGACAAGAAGCGCGTCGGAACATGCGGCAATCCTTTCTGCTAAAACGAAATATTTTCAACGTATCTCGACTGCGCCGTGAAGGTCAATATGGCCGAGAGGCGCCGTCCTCTTTCTGGTTGCACGATGATTCGATTCGCCGCGCTCGTGTCCGTGTTCTCGATGACGCGCCGGGAGTTCATCGCGCCGTAGCTCGAATCGGCCGGAGTCAGGCCGCGGCGATGCCGACCGCGTCTCCCGCTTCGATCAGCGCGCGGGCGATGGACTCGGCGACGGGGCTGCCCGTCCGCCCGACGACGTTGGGCGCTCTGACGAGCAGCGCGATGCCGGCGATGCAGAAGGTACCGGAGATGACCACGCCGAGCAGGACCGTTTCGTAGGCGGTGCCGTCGAGGTCCTGCCACGCTCCGGTCATGGTCCCGAGCGACGCGGAGTGGAGCGCGCCGGTTTCCATGTCGTCGGCGGCCTGCTCGCGTTCTATGCACTGGCTCGCGAAGGCCTTGAGCTCGGTGACCGAGTCGCAAGCGATGTTCGACGCCGCGAGCGTGAGGCCGCTCGGTGTCGAGAGCAAGAGGTGTCCCCGCGTCGGAGGATCGCCGTCACAGAGGAGCGCCAGCGCCCGACCCGCACGTTCGGCGGCGCTCGCGCAGGCAGAGAGGACGTCGGTGAGCCCGTGCGTGGAGCGAACGACGCCTTCGGTGTGCACGATCGCAGCCGGCGCGGCCGTCTCCACCAGGCCTACCTGGCGCGCTTCATCGATGAGTCGTTCGTAGCGCGCACGCAGGGCCGAGCTCGTGGCGCGCCGGTACAGCTCGCCCGTGAGGGTCAGGGCCCGCTCGAAGCCTTCCTTGTCGCGCGCCTCGAGGGCGATTCGCGCCAGGACCTCGTAGGATTGCGCGAGTCGAAGACCGGACACACCGAGCGCCTTCTGCTCCGCGATGACCGCCTCGACGCGTCCCCGAGCTTCGGAAAACCGACCCTCCTTCGCGTCCGCTCCGGCGAGCGCGAGGGAGAAGCTGCGCACCATGTACGGCATCTCGAGCCTGCGGCACGCTTCGATCTCGTCGTTTCCCAGCGCACCCGCCTCGTGCGCTCTCCCTAGTTCGGTGAGCAGCTCCACCGCGAGCACCTTGGCGTTCCACACCCACGCATTCACGAGCGCGCCGTGCTGGCCGGCGCGTATGGCAAGCTCGGTCGCCGCGAGAGCGGCGGCGAGGTCACCGCAGAGCCGCAAATAGTGTGCATCGGCCACGTGCATCATGGGACGCCAGCCGGGGAGTGCGTCCGCGAGCGACTGGATGCCGGCGCGGACCTGACGGACACCGGTGAGATCGCCGGCGGCCGCGTGCGTTTCGAGCTCCAGGGGCAACGTCGAGAACATCGAAGAAGCGCGGTTCTGGAGCGCGAGTAACTCAGCGGCGCGGCGATGCGCTTCGGCGGCGTCGGTGTCCCCCTGCTGGAGCGCGGCGATCATCTGCATGAAACGCGCGCTGACACGCTGGTGCGCGTCCTCTTCCGACGCGAACCGCGCGAGAAACGGCGCCGGTATTCCGAGCAAGACCTCCGCGGCGGCGAGCGAATAACAAACGGCAGCGCGAATCTTGTCCACGTACTTCAGCTGCTCGACGCCGATCGCCCCCAGGTCTCCGACCAGCTCGACGTTCAGGGCGTAGGCCCGCTCCCGCTGTCCGAGCCCGTTCCGTAGGGTAGCGCGCGCGTTCTTCAGCATCGCGGCGACGACCGGGTTCAAGGACGCGAATGGCTCGAGCAGCTCGGGCAACGAAGCCTGGAGCTCCACGTCGTGAGCGCGCGCGGCGATCGCGATCGCGATGACCGTGTAGGAAACGAGCTGATGGATCGCCGCTTGTGGCGACAGGTTGCGTTCGTGCTCCGGCGTCGCCGCGTACCGCTGGGCGACCGCGCCGATCGCCGTCATCGCGCGCGCCGCGGGATCCAGCGTCGGGTCGAGCCGCTGCCAGTCGTCGTGACCGCTGTCGCGCTTGAGGTTCGCGAGCCACCGCCGCTGCACGGCGTAAAAGTGCGCCGGGTCCGCCCCTTGCGACGACGCGCTCGCGAGCATGACCCATATCGCCTGGAGCTCGCGCTCCGGCCTTCCGAAGCGCTCCGCGGTGACGCGGACCGATTCGAGCGCGCGCGCCACTTGCGTCGTGGCAAGCTCCGCCTGAGCGGAGGTGCCGAGGTCGGTGCGCTTCTCGGTCGTGTTCGACTCTTCACCGAGGCGATCGAGCCATAGAGTCGGGTTCTCGCCGCGGCAGCCGTGGTACACGCGCACGAAGACGTGGCGCCCGGCGCGCTCGTGGATGCGACAGAGCGCGTCATGGACGCGGCGCTGTTTGACCTCGTCGAGCGACGCGCGGAGCGTTCGAGCGACGCCGGTCGCCAGGAGCGCGTACCCCGAAGAATCACCGGAGACGATGCGGGCCGCGCGGAGCTCGTCGACGGCGGCGTCGACTTGCAACGACGAGCCGAGCTCGACGGAGAGGAGGTCGACGCGCGTCAGGCGTTCCAGCAAGTTCTCGGCAAGGAGGCTTCCGATTTCGCGAGCCAAGGGTCCGAGCTGACTCAGGCGGAGAGCGAGGGCTTCCTCGACGCTGGCCGGTAAGATGCCGTCCGGAATCTCGGCGGGGATCGTCCAGCTGCCGCCTGCGTACCCGATGACCCCTTGGTCGACGAGGTACTGGGCGCAGGCCATGCACTCGCGTGGCCTGCCGCCCGAGAGCGCCGCGACGCGAGCAGCCAGCCGCTGCAAGTTCGGCACGTCGCCGAACAACGACGCGAGCAGCGCGGTGACGTCGGTCTCGCTCAGGGGCCCGAGCGCGATCGGCGCTGCATGTTTGTGAATGATCGATACCGCGGCATCGTTGGCGCCGCCGTTCTTCTCCGTGACGACCCCGGCAAACACGAGGCGCCGCGTGCCCGCTTCCCACGTCAGAGACGCCAGCAGCGCCGCCGAAGGCTCGTCGATGCGATCGACGTCGTCGATCGCGAGGACGAGCGCCCGACTGCTCGCGAAGGCGAGGATGAAGCTCCGCAGAGCCTCCTGCAGCGCGGTGCGGTCGAGGTCGGCGCGTGTCACGTCCCCGAGTGCGACGTTCGCCGCGGCGCTCGCCGCTGGATATAGGATGGCGGCGATCTTCGGGTCCTTGGATGCCGCCGACCGAGCGAGCGACGGGGCAGCGCGATGGATCTGAGTCGCTATCGACGCCGCGACGCCGAACGGTCGTCCTGCGTCGGCGTAGCCCGCGCGAACCGCGACGGCTCCGACGAGCTTCGCCTCGAGAACGAAGGCGTCGAGCATACGTGAGCGGCCGCTGCCCTCGTCTCCGACTATGGTGAAAGCGCCGCCTCGCCCTTTGACCGCGCGCAGCATTTGCTTGCGGAATTGAGAGACGGCGTCGCCACGTCCGACGAGCTTCGGCGTCGAGAGATACGCTCGCGCCGCGCGCAATTCGTCCGCGGGCTCGACCGGGAGGAGCGGCACCAACCGATGCATCACTTCCGCGGCGCTCTGCGGGCGCGACCCCGGGTCGATGCGCAGCATCCCGAGAATGAGATCTTCGAGCGCGGGAGGCACCTCGGGGACCAGCTTCGAGGGGCGTAGCGGCGTCGAGCGCCAAGCGTCCCGCAACTGTTCGAAGCTTCGCGCCGGGTACGGCTGACGCTTCGTCAGCGCGTAGTACAGCGTCGTCCCGAGCGCGAACAGGTCGCTGCGTCCGTCGAGCGACATCGTCCCCATCAGCTCCGGGGCGACGAACGGGGGCGTACCGGCCAGCAGCGTCGTCTCGCCCATCGGCGAGAGCAGTCCGAAGTCGATGAGCTTCGCCTGTCCGGAGGCCGTTCTCCGGATGTTGCGCGGCGTGAGATCGCGATGCACGACCCCCCGCGAATGCAAGAGCGACAGCGCCGAGCAGATCTCGTACGCGATGGTGCACACCTCCGGCCACGGCAAAGGCGAGAGCTCGCGCAGGTCGCCGCCGTCGAGGAGCTCCATGGCGTAATAAGGTTGCTCGCCGTCGACCCCGTAGTCGTACGCGCGCACGATGCGCGGATGTGCGAGCTGGACCAGCGTGTGAAACTCTCGCTCGAACAGCTCGATGCTCCGGACCGCGAGCTGCGACCCCTTGTCGACCGCGAGGACCTTCAGCGCGACGGTGTTGCCGGTGGCGTCGTCGCGAGCGCGGTAGACCGACGCCATGCCTCCGCGCCCCAGCGGCTGCAGAACCTCGTACCGCTCCGCTAGCCGGAAGGGGGGCTGCGGCGCATCCGCAGTGAGGCCTTCTTCACGCATCCTCGAGCGGATACGTACCGACCGCACGGTGGCATAATCCTTTTACACCCGGTTACGGAAAATCTTCGGCTCTCGTCGTAGAGTCGAGCGGTGTTCCACGCATACGCACGTACGGTGAGCACGGGCCGGAACCGCGATGTGCGCCGTTTGGTGCAAGGCAAATGAAGGCGCGTGTCCGGCAAAGTGCGACCTGCGTCGACTGGTGCACCGCCGGCTAGATACGATCGAACATCCGGCAATGTGAAGGGACAGTGGTGGCGGCTGGCGGCCACGTCGCGCTGGATCGCCAGGCGGGAGCTCGTTGGGGGGGAGCGATGCAGGGATGAAGGTACGTATGCGAACCATCGTTGAGCGATGACATGATCAAGCGTCTGGCAATGTGGAGGGATAATGGTGGCGGCGTGCGGCTACGTCGCGCTGGATCGCCAGGCGGGAGCTCGTTGGTGGGGGAGCGATGCAGAGACGAAGGTACGTATGCGAACCATCGCTGGGCGGTCGCGAGTAGCTCATCGCGGCCGCGGTGATGTGTTGTCGAGCAAACTCCGGACCACGGTGGACCGCACACAGCGCCTGAGGCGATGGCACGACGACTGCAACTCATTTGCGCGATGACTGATCCGGCCCTGGAAGCGCAACCGACCACGACGCTCGTGAAGGACGCGATCGACGAGTCGAGAAATCTTCTTCGCGCCGAGCTGCAGCTGGCTCGCGAGGATCTTCAGACGGAGGTGAAGGAAGCGACCGGAGCGGTGGGCGCCTTCACGACGGCGCTGTTCGCTGGTTTGCTCGGATGTGCGGCCTTGTTTGCAGCGCTCCTGATCGCGCTCAAGCTCTCCGTCGGTTGGTCACTCTTCATCGTTGGCTGCTCGATGCTCTTCGTGGCGATCGTGGGCCTCGCCGTCGGCGCCGACGTGGTCCCGAAGCGATTGATGGGCAAGACGCGGGATCGGGTCCGTCACGATGTCGCGGCTCTGGAAAAACGTGGGACGTGATTCGTACGTCGGGCAGGACGAAGTGAGTGGGCTCGCTCTCCAGTAGGCAGTAGGCGCAGAGCACGCAGGCGATGGGCCGACCTCGTCCGGAGGGTCGCTGCCGCGCCGTTGCTCGTCGCTACGGTGAGCGTCGGTTTTTGATGTTTGAGCCGGCGACGGCGCTGACCCGAGCGGCGCGCCACGTTGCCTCGGTGGGAGCCCAGCGCTCGCCCCGCTTGGCGATGGAAACGACTGGGCTTGGCGATCCAGCGTGCCGCGCGCGCGCCGCCGGACCGAACGGCTGTCCGCGCCGCCCTCAACCGCGCAGGCGGCGACCGAAGAACAAGCCCGTGAGTAACAGCGCCGCCGTGAACATGAACAGACCCGACAGCGCAGGTTTGCGCTTCACGAAGGCCGTCATCCCTTTCTCGATCCGCTGGAAGCCCTTTTTCGCCCCCATCAGATCAGCCTGGAAGCGCGCCTTCCGCTCGATGGCCCGTCGCTGTTGAATGGGGTGGTACATCGATGTCACCTCGATGAGGTGAGCCAGCATGTCACGTGCCATCGCGACCCGGCTCTCGTGGCACTCGCGTTGCACTACCGCGAGGCATGGCGAAGACAGTGAGCGACCACGTCATCGAAAGGCTCGCGAGCTGGGGTGTCCGGCGCATCTATGGATATCCAGGCGACGGCATCAACGGCTTGATGGGCGCCATGAACAAGGACTCGCACGGGATCGACTTCGTGCAGGCGCGACACGAGGAGCTCGCGGCCTTCATGGCGTGCGCGCACGCGAAGTTCACGGGCGAGGTCGGCGTCTGCATGGCCACGTCCGGGCCGGGCGCGATTCACCTGTTGAACGGGTTGTACGACGCGAAGATGGATCACCAGCCGGTCGTGGCGATCGTCGGCCAGCAGTCGCGAAGCGCGCTGGGCGGCGATTACCAGCAAGAGGTGGATCTCATCTCGCTCTTCAAGGACGTGGCGCACGAGTACGTTCACATGGCGACGACGCCGGCTCAGATTCGTCACCTGATCGACAGGGCCGTTCGCGTCGCCAAGGCTTCCCGATCGGTCACCTGCGTGATCGTCCCGAACGATCTTCAAAACCGACCAGCCAAGGAGATTCCGCCGCGGGAGCACGGGACGGTGCACTCCGGGATCGGCTATTGCTCGCCCCTCGTCGTTCCGAAGAAGAAGGACCTGGAAGCGGCGGCGGCGATCCTCAACGAAGGTAAACGCGTGGCGATGCTGGTAGGCGCCGGCGCGCTCGGCGCCACCGAGGAAGTCGTCCATGTCGCGGATCTGCTCGGGGCCGGCATCGCGAAGGCGCTGCTCGGCGTCGCCGCCGTTCCGGACGACGTGCCGTTCTGCACCGGCACCATCGGGCTGCTGGGGACCAAGCCGACGGCCGACATGATGAACGATTGCGACACGCTCCTCATGGTCGGGTCGAGCTTCCCCTACTCGGAGTTCTTGCCCGTCGAGGGCCAAGCCCGAGGCGTTCAGATCGACATCGACGGCAGGCTGGTCGGCATCCGTTATCCCATGGAGCTGAACCTCGTCGGAGATGCGAAGGAGACGCTCCGAGCCCTGGCCCCGCTGCTGCGCAGAAAGGAAAATCGCGGCTTCCAGGACAAGCTGGTGAAGGGAGTGCGAGAGTGGCGAAAGCTGCTCGACGAGCGCGCGCTCACGCGGGCCAACCCCGTCAATCCACAATACGTCTTCCGGTGCCTCTCCGATCGCCTGCCGGACGACTGCATCGTCACCGCGGATTCCGGATCCGGCACGAACTGGTTCGCGCGTGATTTGCGGTTCCGGCGCGGCATGATGGCCTCGCTTTCCGGCAATCTCGCCACCATGGGGCCCGGCGTTCCGTACGCGATCTCGGCGAAGTTCGCGTTCCCGGACCGCACGGTGATCGCGTGCGTCGGCGACGGCGCGATGCAGATGAACGGGATCAACGGGCTCATCACGATCTCCAAGTACTACAAGGAGTGGCGGAACCCGCGGCTCATCACCCTGGTGTTGAACAACAGAGATCTGAACCAGGTTACGTGGGAACAACGGGTGATGGAAGGGGACGCGAAATACTCGGCTTCCCAGGACCTGCCGGATTTTCAATATGCGGAGTATGGAAAGCAGCTCGGTCTCGACGGAACGCGGGTGACGTCTCCGGAAGAGGTCGAGCGGGCCATCGACGCGGCGCTGTCGGCAAACAAGCCGTTCGTCCTCGAGATCATGAGCGACCCCGACGTGCCGCCGCTTCCGCCGCACATCACGTTCGAGCAAGCGGCCTCGTACGCCTCCGCGATGCTCTCCGGGGATCCGGACACCGAAGGATTCGTTCGGCGCTCGCTATCGAACCTGTTCCCCTCGCTCGCGCCGAAGACGAAGGGCTAAGGCCCTTCATACAACATACGGAGAAGACGAATGACCGAGCCGCTCGTGCGCTCCTTACCGGTCGTCCGTGTCGGACGCCTTCAACCCACGGTCGCGAAAGTCGGGGAGATCGACGTCGGCGTGCTCCAGAGAGAGCTCGAGCGCGGCGTGCAGGGAGACGTCCTGTTCGACGATGGCAGCCGCGGCCTGTACGCTCAAGACGCTTCGAACTATTTCGAGGTTCCGATCGGCGTCGTCCTGCCGCGTTCACGCGCCGACGTGGCCGTTACGCTCGCAGCGTGCCGAGCGTACGGGGCTCCGGTCGTGTGCCGGACGGGCGGCACCGCTCTCGCGGGGCAGACCTGCAATCGCGCCGTCATCATCGACTTCTCGAAATACATGAATCGCATCCTCGAGCTGGACGTGAGCGCCCGGCGCGCGCGTGTCGAGCCCGGCCTCGTGTGCGACGATCTCGTGCACGCGGCCAAGCCTCACGGCCTCACCTGGGGACCGAAACCGGCGACGCACGATCGCTGCTGCTTCGGCGGCATGCTCGCGAACAACTGCGGGGGAATGGAGGCGCAGCGGCACGGGATCGCCGTCCACAACGTGGAGTCGCTCGATGTCCTGCTGTACGACGGTACCGAGCTCCACCTCGGATGGATGACCGACGCGGAGTTCGTGGAAGCCGGGCGCCGTGAAGGACGCGCCGGAGCGATCTTCCGTTCTCTCAAAGAGCTCCGCGATCGCGTCGGCGGACTCGTCAGGGAGAGATATCCCGAGATCCCGCGGCGCGTCTCGGGCTACAACCTGGACGAGTTGCTGCCGAAAGAGGACGGACGCCTGAACGTGGCGCGAGCACTGGTGGGCACGGAGGGGACGTGCGCCGTCATCGTCGAGGCGAACCTGCACCTCTTGCCGGTCCCTCCGTATCAAATCGTCGTCACCGCCGGTTTTTCCGATGTGTACGCCGCGGGCGCGGCCGTCCCCACCGTGCTCGAGTTCGAGCCGATGATCTGCGAGGGCATGGACGAGATCCTCGTGCAGAACATCGTCCGGAAGGGAGGACGGAACGAGCGTTACTTGCCCCTGTTGCCGAAGGGAAAGGGCTGGCTGATCGTGAAGCTCGGGGCCGACAGCCACGCCGAGGCGAGAGACAAGGCAGACGCGCTCGCCGCGCGGCTGAAGGACCACCATCAATGCCAGGAGGTGCGAGTCGTAGACGATCCCGAGCACGAGCAGTCGCTCTGGAAGGTCCGCGAGTCCGGGCTCGGCGCGACCGCGTTCGTCCCCGGTTTGCCCGATACGTGGCCGGGCTGGGAAGATTCGTCGGTAGCGCCCGCTCGCCTCGCCGACTATCTCCGTGATCTGCGCGAGCTGTTCTCGCGATACGGGTACCATCCGTCTCTGTACGGCCACTTCGGTCAAGGGCTGGTGCACTGCCGAGTCGCGTTCGACCTGGTGAGCTCGGCGGGAATCGAGAACTACAAAGCGTTCGCGCGGGAAGCGGCGGATCTGTGCGCCGGCAAATACGGCGGTTCACTCTCCGGCGAGCACGGTGACGGTCAGTCACGGGCGTGGCTGCTCGAGCGCATGTTCGGTCCGGAGCTGGTCCAGGCCTTCGGTGAATTCAAGGCGATCTGGGATCCGCACGGGAAGATGAACCCCGGCAAGCTCGTCAATCCGAAGCCGGTGGACGCCAACCTGAGGCTCGGCGCTTCCTACGATCCGTGGGAACCGAAGACTCACTTCCAGTTCCCCGAAGATCACGGCAGCTTTTCGCGAGCGACCCTCAGGTGCGTGGGCGTGGGAAAGTGTCGCCGGCACGACGCTTCGGGCGAGGCGCCGGAAGACGTCATGTGCCCGAGCTACATGGTCACGCGCGACGAAAAGCACTCGACGCGCGGGCGCGCGCATTTGCTCTGGGAGATGATGCGCGGCGACGGGAGCCCCATCGACCGGAGCTTCCGGAACGAGCACGTGAAAGAGGCGCTGGATCTGTGTCTCTCGTGTAAGGGTTGCAAGGGAGACTGTCCCGTCAACGTCGATGTCGCCACGTACAAGGCGGAGTTCCTCTCCCACTACTGGCAGGGTAGGGTGAGGCCGAGGTACGCCTACGCCTTCGGTTTCATCGACAAGTGGGCGCGTGTCGCGTCGATCGCGCCGGGGTTCGTGAACCTGCTCACCCACTCGAAGCCGACCGCGTGGCTCGCGAAGCTCGCGGCGGGCATGACTCCGGAGAAGGAGGCTCCGCGGTTCGCGGCGCAGACGTTCCTGAGCTGGTATCGCCAAAATTGGTCGCCGAAGCCCGGACGCGCCCGCACGCGCCGCGCCGTGCTCTTTCCCGATACGTTCAACAATCACTTCCATCCGGAGACGGCGCGCGCCGCGCTCGAGGTGCTCGACAGCGCCGGATACGAGGTGATCGTGCCGGACCGCCCCGTTTGCTGCGGGCGGCCGCTGTACGACTACGGGTTCCTCGACGAGGCCCGGGTGTATCTCGAACGGGTGATGGACGGGCTCCGCCCGTGGATCGACGAAGAACTTCCGATCGTCGTGCTGGAGCCGAGCTGCGCGTCCGTGTTCCGGGACGAGCTGCCGAATCTGTTGCCGACGCGCATGGAAGGAAAGCGGTTGAGTCGACAGACGAAGCTGCTATCCGAGCTGCTGGCGGAGGACGACAAGGCAACGCTACCGTTGCTACACCGCAAAGCCATCGTACAAGGTCATTGCCATCACAAGTCCGTTCTCGACTATGACCCCGAACGCCAGGTGCTCGAACGCATGGAGCTCGACGCGAAGCTGCTCTCGTCGGGATGTTGTGGGATGGCAGGGTCGTTCGGATTCGAGAGAGACGAAGCGAAGCAGCAGGTGAGCAACGCCTGCGGCGAACGCGTGCTCTTGCCGGCCGTCCGCAAGGAATCTCTCGAAACGCTCGTCATCGCCAACGGTTTCAGCTGCCGAACGCAGATCTCCCAGGGGTCTCGCCGGCGCGCCTTGCATCTGGCGGACGTCCTGAAGCTCGCCCTCGAGTTTGGCGTGTCGGGGCCGCCAGCAGGGTACGTCGAATCGTCCGCGCCGGACGTGCGCGCGCCGGAGCGACGTGCCGCCATGGTTCTGGCTTCTCTGGCCGTGGGAACCGCCGCCGCGTGGCTCGGCGTTGCGCTAACCAGAAACCGTAGAGCTCGGGGCTTGGGCCGCCGGCTCGGGAAGCGCGCTCGCGCGGTTCGTCGAAAGACGCGCGCTTTCGTCAGCGTCTTCTAGTCTCGAGTTTCGCGCTTTTCGCATGTAGGAACCTCGCGCGTTTCCGCGCTTCTCGACTTCGGGGTCGATGCAGCACGCTTCAAAAGTCGTGTGTCTCTCGCAACCGGTACCCCAGCTGGCACCGGCCTCGCCGGTTTTTTCTCGTGGGGCATGCCCTCCACGACGATCGTGATCTGTTCTTCCAAGCCTCGCTCAGGTCGAGTCTGGCCCGATCAACCATTCGACGCCGCCCGCGAGATCACGTCGAGCGATCACGAATCTCTTTGCAACCAGGGTATCGAGCAGCGCCTTGGCTTCGCGGGGGGAGCAATGAAGATGCTCCTCCACCGCGTCGTAGAGACGTCTGCGGCCGGCGACCGCTCCTTCCACCGCTGGACCGCATATCGCGCGGAGTTGTTCCGTGGCTTCTTCCAGATCGAGACCAGTGGAGTCGACGGGAAACGTCATGCATCGGTGTAGCATGACGACCGCAGCGGAGACGGTTGCAGAGCGCACGATAAGGTGATGGGGACGGAGGGGGGCGGGGTGGTGCTCCCGAGCGGACGGCCACTCGAACTCCGCCCGACACGTCGGACCGGACCTTGCAACGCACTCGAGGGAAGCGGAGGCGCCATGGTGAACGTCAAAGACATCCTGGTCGGCGCGATCTTCGGGATCTTCGGGGTCGTCGGTTTGGGCGGATCGTGTTCCCGCCACACGAGCCGAGCCGGGAGCGCGAACGCGAACGCGGCTCCTTCGAACACTTCTTCCAGTTCTTCTGGCCGCGCCGCGGGGAGCCTTCGCTCGAATTGCGCAGGGGAATGGGCTCGGGCGTAGCTCCGAACGCGAGTTAGAATGTCGCAGCTCTTTCAGTCCGGTCCCTCGAACCGGCAGTCTCGGCCCGATCCCAAGGTGAAGCCGCCGCCGTGGTTGTGGCCGCTCATCGCGATCGGATTCTTCCTGGTATGGTGGGCTTTTCGCCCGGGCGCGCGGGTCACGCGGGGTCCGGAGGTCGCGTACTCGGAGTTTTATACGCTCGTCCAGCAAGCGAAGGTCAAGAGCGTCGTCTTGGACCTCCAGCAGGTCAGAGTCGAGCTCAAGTCTCCGCAGAAGATCGATGGACAGAATCTGTCGCGGTTCGTCACGACGATGCCGGCGCGCGACGACGCACTCCTGCCTCTGCTGCGCGACGAGGGGGTCGAGACGACCGTCACGGCGGAGCACGACTCCTGGGTCCAAGGGCTCATCTTCACGCTCGTGCCCTGGGTGGTGATCATCGGCGTCTGGGTCTGGCTCGGGCAGCGCGCGCAGCGGGCGATGAGCGGCGGTCCGCTCGGATTTCTACGCGGTAAGAGCCACAAATTCGAACGCACCCAGAACGTCACCATCACGTTCAACGACGTCGCCGGGCTGAAGGGGGCGAAGCGTGACCTGCAGGAGGTCGTGGGCTTCCTGAAGGAGCCGAGTCGATTCCGGCGTCTCGGCGGCAAGGTGCCTCGCGGCGTTCTGCTCATCGGTCCGCCGGGCACGGGAAAGACGCTGCTCGCGCGGGCGGTGGCCGGGGAGTCTCACGTCCCGTTCTTCTCCATCACGGCGTCGGAGTTCATCGAGCTGTTCGTCGGGGTCGGCGCCGCACGCGTGCGCGAGCTCTTCCAAGAAGCGAAGAGCAGCGCGCCGTCCATCGTCTTCATCGACGAGATCGACGCGGTGGGGTGAGCGCGCGGCGCCGGCCTCGGCGGCGGGCACGACGAGCGGGAGCAGACGTTGAATCAGCTTCTATCGGAGATGGACGGATTTTCGAGGAATGACCTCACCATCGTGATCGCCGCCACGAATCGCCCCGACGTGCTCGACCCGGCGCTCCTGCGCCCCGGTCGCTTCGATCGCCGCATCGTGGTCGACCGGCCGGAGCTCGACGCGCGGCGGGCCATCCTCGGCGTCCACTCGAAGAACAAGCCGCTGGCGAACGACGTGGACATCGAAGCGATCGCCCGCAGCACGCCCGGCTTCTCGGGAGCGGATCTCGCGAACCTCGTCAACGAGGCCGCGCTCGCGGCGACTCGCCGGGGAGCGGACGTCATCGGAGCGGCGGATTTCGGAGAGGCGCACGACAAGATCGTGCTCGGAGATTTGCGCGAGTCGAAGCTCGACGCCGAGGAGAAGCGCCGCGTCGCGGTTCACGAATCGGGTCACGCGGTGGTCGCGCATTTCACGCCACACGCGGAGCCGCTGCGACGCGTCTCGATCATCCCGCGCGGCCTCTCGCTGGGCGCGACGCAGCAGGTCCCGGTCGCCGATCGACACATCATGACGGCGGCGGAGCTCGGCGCGCGGTTGACCGTGCTGATGGGCGGCCACGCCGCCGAGCGCATCATCCTCGGCGACATCTCGAGCGGCGCGGAGAACGATCTGAAGGAGGCGACGCGCGTCGCGACGCGCATGATGGCGAACTACGGGATGAGCAAGAAGCTCGGGGCGGTCTTCTACGACCACGAGAGCGAACACCCGTTCCTCGGACAGCGCATCGCGACCGACAGCGGAACCAGCGACGCGACCATCGCGACGATAGAGGCCGAAGCGCGCGGTGAGCTGTCCAGGGCGCTCGATCGCGCGCTCCACATCATCGAGACTCATCGCCCGCAGATCGAGCGCCTCATCGCGACGCTGCTCGAGAAAGAAGTGGCCGAGGCGACGGACCTCGTGTCGATTCTAGGGGAGCCGACCGGGGACGGCGCGACGCGCCCTTCGGAAGGCGGCGCACCGTGTCCGGAGGGAGCGTCGCCGGCAAGCGCAGAGGCCGCCGCCATGAGAACGAACCGACTCGGGAAGCGATAATCCGTCTCTCCTCACGGCGCCTTGCGCGACCGCCCGTATTCCGAGGTCGCCTCGTGATCGTCGCTCTCGCGACTCCTGTCTGCAGCCGCGGTACGACCGCCGTGGCCGCTGGGCGGTCGGGGCGGAGGGACGGTTTCGGAGCTTTCGGTGCTCACCGCGTCGCGACGGTTCCGGGCGCGACGAAGAGCTCCGTCATCACCCGGCCCGCAGTGGACGACTGCACGATGGGCAGGCCGAGGATGCGCCGCAGCGTCTGGCTCACGTCCGAAAGATGACGTGGGACGGCCGACGACGTCGGACCGCGCGCCTGAATGCCCGCTCCGGTCGCGACGAGCCAGACGCGCGCGGACTCCGGGCTCTTGCCGCCGTGCGTGGCGAAGGCGTAAGAGCGCCCGTGATCCGTAGTGACCATCAGAGTGGACGGATGGCCCTCGGCGTTGAGCGTGGCCACCTCGTCGGCGAGACGGCCGACGATGTCGTCGGCTTGGTGCAGTGCGCGCAGATACGCGCGGTAATTGCCCTGGTGGGCGTAGGCGTCGGTCTCGCCTAGGCCGACGAACAAGAGCGTCGGGCGGTGCGACTCCAGGTACGCACACGCGATGCTCCCGGTCTTCGCGTCGCTCCGGAAATCCCGCCCGGCGTGCGACGACGGAATCGTTTCGCCGTCTCCGAGCAGGGCGGCGACGGCGAAATCATTCTCGAAGTCGGACAGGTTTTCGCCGCCGGTTCGACCAATGGACATCGCGGCCCGACCGCGGACGGCGGAGGCCGCATGCAAGATGCCGGGCCAAGACGCGACGACCGCCGCGATCCCGCCGTGGCTCGCGACGTCGTCGACGATGGTCGGGTGCCGAACGTCGCCGCAGTGGTTGCTGCCGCACCACGTGTCGCGGCGACCGGTGAGCATTTCGATGTAGCCGGGCAACGAGACGTAGTTCGGTCCCGACGCCCGCATGATTTTCGTCGATGGGGGCGCGCCGATGGCGGCGCCGTCGGTCGTGATCAGCCGATGCAGGTTCGGCACGAGACGCGCGGCGTCGATCAGCTCGTCGGGTTCGAGCCCCTTCTTCGCGGCGAGCTTCGGATCTACGCCGCCGAAGACCTCTTGCCACCGCACACCGTCGATGGCGACGAGCACGACGGTACGCGACGCGGGCTCGCCGCTGCCGCTCAGGGTAGGAGCAGGCTGCGCGGCGGGGGAGCGTGACGCTGCGGGCGCTGCGACGCTCGTCACCAGGCTCGCGACGAGCGCGAGGAGAGCGGAGGCGCGAGCATGCACGTGCTTCGAGCCATCCGTTCCCATGGTTTTGACGTGGTGCCTCCCGGTGACGCGCGGCCGACCTACCGTGAACGCCTGGAAAATAGCCGGTGGCGGCGAAATGGCAACCCGGGCGGCCGCACGCGCCGCGTCAACACGACGTGAGCGCGTTTTTACCACGTCACTGACAGCGGAGTACCGGCGCAGCGGTAGCTTCCACCAGCGACGGGGCCGCCCGTCGCGCCGTCGCCGAGCTCGCCGCCGTCGGCAAAGTCAGGCGTTGGAGTCCAACACGGCCGGTGCGTCGATGCCCGCGCCGGTGCGCGCCGAATGCGCGGCGGGCAACGTGAGCTGGAACGTGGTTCCTCGATCCACCTGGCTCTGGACGGTGATTTCGCCGCCGCATTCGGTGACGATGCTGCGGCACACGTAAAGACCGAGGCCCGTGCCCCCTTCGGCGTGTCGCGTGGTGAAGAACGGATCGAAGATCCGATTCAGGTCGGCTTCCGGGATCCCGTGGCCGGTGTCGGAGACGCGGACCACGACGCGGCCGAGCGAATCGGTGGCGGTGCTGACGTGCAATACGTTCCCCTTTCCGCGGCCCTTCATCGCTTGCACCCCGTTCAGGAACAAGTTCAGCGCGACCTGCGCGAGGCGCGCCTCGTTGCCCCACACGTCCGGCACTTCGGCGAAGTCGGTCACGACCTCGGCGTGGCTGCCGAGCTCCAAGCGGGCAAGCTTCAGCGTCGACTGCAGCACCCGCTCGATGTTGACGGCGGAGCGCTCGCGCTGGCTTCCTCGCGCGAAGGTTCTGAGGTCGTTGACGATGGTCGAGACCTTCGCGCTCCCCTCCAGCGCCATCTCCAGCGACTCCAGGACTTCGCGCCGTTCCTCGTCGCGCAATCCGTTCTGGCTCTCGGCGATGCGACGCCGCACGCGCTGCAGGTTCAGCATGATGTACGCGAGCGGATTGTTGACCTCGTGGGCGACACCCGCCGCCAGCGTACCGACCGACACGAGTCGGTCCGCGACGCGCAGCCGAGCCTCGATCTCGCTCCGCTGCGAAATGTCGCGCGCCGCCAGTATCACACAGCCCGCCCCTTCGCTCACCAACCCGAGGCGAATCTCGACCATGTAGCAGCTGCCGTCGCGGCGCTGGAGCTTGTGTTGCAACAGAGCGGGACCGCCCGCCTCTAGGCGCCTGACCAGATCGGACCAGTCGCTCGGCGTCAGGGAAATGTCGATCCGCCAGATTGGCATCCCCAAGAGCTGGGGACGCTGATGTCCCAGTTGCTGCTCGACCTCTTGATTGGCGTCGGTGATGTTGCCGTCCCGTGCGACGAACAGGACGACTTCGTCGCTCTTTCGCAGCAGCTCTTGATAGCTCCGCTCGAGCCTGGCCGCGGCCGAGGCGTGCACCGAGTACAGAAAGCCCATCATGGCCGCGACCAGCACGGTGGCGGTGACCAGGCTGATCGAAGCTGCGCGTTCGATGACCTCGTGGGGCAAGTCAATCAGAGCTGGGTGATCGGCTTGGTACCACTGGACGCCGACGGCGAGCAGCACCGGCAGGGGCAGCGTGATCGCCAACAGCGCCCGCTCGCGCAGGTCGAACAGCACCAGAGGAGCGCACACCAGAGGCAGGAACATGATGAGGATGCCCGCCTTCGGACCCATGACCAGGGCGTAGGCG
The DNA here is from genome assembly GCA_035547195.1 of Polyangiaceae bacterium. Lineage (GTDB taxonomy): Bacteria > Myxococcota_A > Polyangia > Polyangiales > Polyangiaceae > DASZVB01. The sequence continues at coordinate 209,231 of DASZVB010000019.1, read as the reverse complement.
GCTCCGGCGAAGCTCGAGATGCAGAGGATCGTCAAGCGCGAGCTTCCGTGGTAGCCACGGGCGTTCAGCCAAGGCACCGCCGCGGAGATCGCGATGAGCACGAACATCAGATCCTCGAGGATCGGGATCCACATGAGCGAGTACACGGCGAACCAGAACGCCGTGATGCCGCCGACGGTGAGCGCGAAGAGGTTGGTGACGATCAGTCGCTTGCGCAGCGCGGAAGGCGTGTGCGGAGTGACGCCGGCGTGCGTGATGCGCTTCCAGGCGCGCCTCGCAAACTCCATCCAGTCGACAGCCAAGGGATCGCCACACCTCGGGAACCGCCAACGGCCGGTCCGTCGACGCACGTCCGCATAGCATGCGCCGGAAAGGGACCCAAGCGCTGCGTGGTCGGAGAGACGCGCCAGCGAATCGGGACGCATCCCGAATTCGATTCAAAGTCCTCGCGTACCTAGCGATTGTTCGCGATGATGCGCGGAAACCGGGGCCAACCGCGTGCCCCCGCGAAGGAGGACGTCGATGCGAACAGCGTTGCTGCGAACGAGTGTGTTGTCGGCATTGGCAATGGCGGCCGTCGTCGGCTGTGAAGGCGAAAAGAAAGCTCCCGAGCCAGCCGCGACGGCGACGCCCGCGACGGCGCCGACCCCGGCGCCCACCCCGGCGGAGCCCGAGCACAAGGAGCCCCCCAAACCCAGCCGACCGGAGAAGATCGACGTCGAGTTGACCCCGGACCGGCGCACGAAGGTGGAAGCGGCGATGCCGGAAGCGAAGGGTTTCGTCGTGGCCCGCGACGTCGAGGAGAAGCTGAAGGCCAACAAGAAGCTGAAGGAGAAAGAGGCCGGCGTTGCGGCATTCGACAAACTAGTTGCCGGAAAATGGGTTCTGTTTACCGGACCCGTCGCGAACCTGACGGAGTCGGGATTCGACCTCGGCATCACGTACACGCCGCAGATGAAGGGCGACATGATGGGAATGAGCCGACAGTGGTTTCCGGTGACGTTCTCCAACGTGAAGGGCTACGAGCAGAACAAGTTCAAGGTCGGCAATATGGTCGTCGTCCTGGCCAAGTACACCGGCAAGCAGAAGGCTGGCCCGGGGGAAGAGCTCGTCGAAGCCGGCGTGTGGTGATTCGATCAGCCCGCCGCAGGCAGCAACCCGGCTCGCTCGAGGCCGCCGCGCGCGAGCCGGTATGCGCCGCGCACTGCCAGGAACGCCCGCGAGTTGTACATGTTCGGATAATCCTCGTAGCGCTTCGGCGGTGTCCGCATGATGCCCTCGAAATCGACTTCGGTGATACCGAGCTTCTTGATGACGTATTCTCTGTCGTGCTCGGCAAGGGTGGCGGACGGATAAGGGGACTTGCGCATTTCGGCGAGCGCTGCGTGGCGAGTGCTTTGGCCGGCGAGGATCTTGTTCGAGAGATGAGCGCGTCGTTTGTCGAAGCCGAACTTGTGCGGGAGAATCCATCCCTGAAAGAACCTGGTGTAGATGGATTCGTAGTGCTTGCCGCCGTAGTTTCGCCAACCTACCTCGCGCTCCAACGTCTCGATCGCGCCGTCCCGGGTGTAATCGATGTATTCGAGGAGGTTTAGGACGCGCCCTTCGTTCCACAGGCGAAAACGTGCATAGCTCGCGATGTTCAAGTGCGGAAAGCGCCGCAGCGGCCGCGTCCCGAAACGCGCCTGGACATTGCGAATGTATCTCCAGTCTTGGTGCCCTTGCGACCAGGCCCGAGGCAGGACGAGCTCGGTGGCGCGATTGGTACCCATGACGAGGTAGGGAATGTCCATTTTCCAGGCGGTCTGATACACAGCCGCCAGGATTGCGTGATCCGTGGGAATTTCGGAGTCGGGGGTAGACGCGCGCAGGAACGCGAGTTGTAGGTCTCTGAATTCTTCCCAGTCGAGCACGACCGTATAGAGGTCGAGCTTGAGCTTTCTCAAAATGAGCTCGATGTTGCGGACTGCAATTTCGGTGTTCCAGCCGTTGTCGAGGTGAACCACCAACGGCCGGAGCCCCATCCGGACGGCTTCCAGCGCGAGGAAGCTCGAATCGACCCCGCCGCTCAAGCCCACCACGCAATCGTAGGATTTGCCGCGCCCGGCGCGCCGAATGCGATCGACATAACGCTCGAGCGCCTCGGTCCGAGCGGTCCCCGAGAGCATGTCCGCGAACACTCGATCGAAGATGTGACAGTGATTGCACACCCCATTCGCGTCGAAGGTTATGTCCGGGTCGCTCGTGTCCATGATGCAGCGGGTGCAAGTGCGAATCGCCGTCGGACGCGGTTCGATGCGCGTCGTGGAGAGCACCTCTTGCTCCGTTGGAAGTACTTTGGCGGGTAGCACGCGATCACCCACTGACGAGGTTGCCAGGTTGATGCCGGAGCTCGCCCGCGCCTCTCGTCGAAGTTTGGAACGCGGCAAGTTCCTTCATGTCGCTCGGATCGAGGTATGTAACGAGCACCCCCTGAAGCGGGCCGTAGAATACGAATCGCGCTCCGATCGACAGAGCCGATGGACGGCAGGCGCGAAGGGCTTCCTTCATGTCTTCGAGCGAACCCGCGCCCCCTCCCACGATGAGCGGCTTCGCGAGCCGGCCATCGAAGGAACGCAGCAGCTCCAGATCGAAGCCGAGTTGCGTCCCTTCGCGGTCGACGCTCTGGACGAGGACCTCGCCCGCTCCCAATTCGACGAGCGACTGGGCCCAGCGCAAGGGATCCGCTTCCGGGATGGGGGCACCGCAATGCGAATGAACGTGAGCGCGTCCTCGGGCGTCGCGGCGCACGTCGATCGACGCGACGACGCATTGCGAGCCGAACTCCGCTGCCAGACGGCTCACTATGTTTCTGTCCGCGAGGGCCGCGGTATTCACGGAGATTTTTTCCATGCCCAACCGAAGGAGTCGGCGGGCTTGGGCGACGGTGCGAACGCCGCCCCCGAAGCACACGGGCATGAACGCTTCGGAGACGATGTCTTCGATGAGGTCGTAGTCGGGCTCGACGTCGTCCTTGGATGCACGGATGTCGAGGAGGATCAGCTCGTCGACCTCCTTCTCGTTCAGGATCCGCACCACGTTTCGCGGATCCCCCACATAGACCGGGTTCTTGAACCTTCGCGTCTTTACGAGCTCGCCGCCGCTCACCAGCAACGTCGGGATCACGCGGAGCACTTTGCGCCGCTCGCCAATCCGACGAACGCCTCCAGGAATTTCATGCCGTATCGGTGCGACTTCTCTGGGTGAAACTGGCAGCCGAAGATGTTGCGGTGCCTGACGGCGGCGGTCACCTTCGTCCCGTACATACAAACAGCCGCGACGTCGCTCTGGGCGCGGCACACGACGTGATAGGAATGGACGTAATAAAAGCGGGGAGTCCCTTCGAAGCGACCGAAGAGATCCTCGTCGGAACCTATGGTCTCGTTCCAGCCCATATGTGGAACGAGCAACCCCGAGGCGATACCAGGGTCGAGCCGCTGTGTTTCCGCGTCCAGCCAGGAGAGCCCGGCGGCAGCGCCTTCCTCGCTGCTGCGCGTGAGAAGCTGCATGCCCAGGCAGATGCCCAAGATGGGCACTCTTCTGCCGAGCACGCGATCTTCGAGCGCCTCCACCAGGCCTCGCTCCCGGAGATGCTTCATTCCCGCGTCGAAGTGGCCCACACCAGGAAGGATGATCGCGTCCGCCGACTCCAACGCCGAAGGCACATCGACTGCGTGGGCACGCACGCCGATGCGCTTGAGCATGTTCACGACCGAGCCAACGTTGGCCACACCGGAATCGACGACGGCGATGTTCATCGGAATGCTCAGGAGCCAGCGCCGGACCGGAGAAATGCACAAATCCCCTCGAGCCCGTCTTCCTGCACCGCGCAGAATTTTCGTGATCGCTTCAACTCGAACCTCCGACGATCGTTCGGATCACTCAGCAAGCGTTGCCACGTTTCACAAGCCAGAACACGCGAATTTTCGACGTCGCGACCACGATTGCAAAAATAACGTTCGGCTATGAAAAGTTTTTCATCGTCCTGTGGGATGCCACATTCGGATGAGCTCAGCTGTGTGTTGTTGGCCGGAAAGTCATAGGCCTGCCCCAATGTTTGCGAGCAAATTCTCACTGCGATCGAACCTCCACTGCCCGGCCCAGCCGTAGCGCGATCTCTTGGGGCGCGCAAGATCACGAACGCTTCGCGCTTGGGATCGGTATGGAACGAGCGCGAAGCGAGATCGCCGCAGCGCAGCGCGAGGCGATGGAGCGCCCCGCAGCGCCGCTCAAGAGCCCATGTAGCGGATTGCTCGCTCGCGTTTGCCGCGGAACGAATACCCGTGTTCTCGAGCCGCGCGAAAGAAGCGATCGACACGCGTGTTCAGCAGCAGATACGCGATCAACGGCGCGACGATCGGTTGCGCGATGATACCGCGTGGATCGCCGTCGATGACGACCTGCGCGGTCGCGGCGAGCCCCGTTTCGACGAGGACGACGAGCGCGAGCATTCGTCCCCACGCGGCGCCGCGCCAGAGCCCGACGGCCGAGAACAACGATGTACTCGCGGCGCAGGAAAGCAGCGCGACTGCGAAGGGTTCGACCTGATGAAGCGCGCGCCAGGCCGTCGGGTTCATGCGCCAGAGGGCGTCGACGGCGGTTCCAGGTCGCAGGATTGAGAACGCCCCGGCGTACCCCGCCGCCGCTGCAGCGACGAACAGGATGACCAGCGCGCCGACGCCGAGCGGGCGCTGCCGGTCGCCGTTTCGGACCGGGTCGTGAGTACTCATGCCATCTCGATTCTACGATGCTTGCATGCGTCGAGCATCGGCTCGCGCGAACACCGTCTCGCGCGACGGCGTTTCTCGTCACACTCGGACCGGAAGATGAAGAGACCTTTAGAACGCACACCGTCGGCCGGCGCGAATCGCGTATTCTCTGGGCATGGGAACTTCCGACGAATCACTCGAAGGGCCGGATCTCGCGTCCGGGGTCGCGCTCGAAGGCCTGCGTGAGGGAGAGCCCGTGCTCGGTCACGCGCACGGCGAAGCCGTGATGATCGTGCGCGTCGGAGACACCGCGCACGCGCTCGGGGCGAAGTGCTCGCACTACGGGGGACCGCTCTCGGAGGGGCTGGTGGTCGACGGTACGGTGCGGTGTCCATGGCACCACGCCTGTTTCGATCTACGCACGGGTGAAGTCCTCGGCGCCCCCGCGCTGAGCTCGATCCCTTGCTACGAGATCCGGCGCGAAGGCAACCTCGTGCGCGTCCTCGGTAAGAAGTCCGCGGGCGCGAAGGCCGAAGTCGCCGGCGCGGCCCCACCGCCGTCGGTCGTCATCGTCGGGGCGGGTCCAGCGGCGACGAGCTGCGCCGAGGCGCTCCGTCGCGCAGCCTACACCGGCGCGATCACCCTCGTCGGCACGGAGGCGCCCGTAGATCGACCCAACCTGTCCAAAGACTACTTGGCTGGGAACGCGCCGGAGGAGTGGCTGCCTCTGCGCACCGAAGCCGACCTCGCGGCTCGAGGGATTACCCTCGAGCTCGGAAACGTGGCTCGTCGCATCGACCTTACGGCGCGCAGCGTCGAGCTCTCGAACGGCGCGGCGCTCACCTACGGCGCTCTGGTGCTCGCCACCGGTGCGGAGCCGATTCGTCTCTCCATCGAGGGAGCGGAGCTCCCGCACGTTCACCTGCTGCGTACGCTCGCCGACAGCAAAGCCGTCGTCGCCGCCGCCGAGACGGCGCGGTCCGCGGTCGTGATCGGCGCGAGCTTCATCGGGCTCGAAGTCGCGGCGTCGCTGCGAATACGCGGTCTGGACGTGACGGTGGTCGGCCCGGAAGCATCGCCGCTCGCGCGCATCCTCGGGGACGAAGTCGGCGCCTTCGTGAAGCGGATTCACGAAGGCAAAGGAGAACGGTTCCGATTCGGTCGCAAGCCGGTGCGCGTCGCCTCGAACGCGGTCGTGCTCGACGACGGCACGGAGGTTCCGGCGGATCTCGTGGTCATGGGAGTCGGCGTGCGGCCTCGCGTCGAGCTCGCGGAGGCGGCCGGTCTACGCACGGACCGGGGCGTGCTCGTCGACCAACACATGCGCACGTCGGACGCGCACGTGTTCGCCGTCGGCGACATCGCTCGCTTTCCATACGGCGGCGAGCTCGTTCGTATCGAGCACATGGCCGTCGCCGAGCGGCAGGGCCGCACCGCCGCGCTCGCCATCCTCGGTTTGGTGCCGCGCGTTCGCGACGTTCCTTTCTTCTGGAGCGTTCACCACGACGTCACGTTGTCCTACGTGGGCCACGCCGAGAGGTTCGATCGCGTCATTATCGACGGGAGCCTCGACGCGCGCGATGCGATCGTCGGATACGTCGACGGAAATCGCGTTCGCGCGGTGGTCACCGTGAACCGGGATCGCGCGGGTTTGCTCGCGGAGAGAGCGTTCGAGACGGGCGATCGAGCGGCGCTGCTCGAGCTCCTCGGCGGCGGCGAGCGCGTGCGCGATCTCGGACTCCCTACGACGTGAAGGCCGAAGGCGCCCGCCGTGACCGGCATCACTAAAGCGGGCGGCGTGGCGCCATCGTCTCTTTTCAGAGCACCACGGGCGTCTTAAGACTCGGCCGATGGATTTCGAAAGCGACACGCGCGTCGAAGAGCACGAGGGCCACTATCGTGCGAATCTGTCGCGCGCCTGGGAAATTTGGGGACCGAACGGCGGCTATCTCGCGACCATCGCGCTGCGCGCAGCGGGGAGGGCGGCGCGTATCCAGCGCCCGGCGGCCATCTACTGCCATTTCATCCGAACCGCGCGTTTCGATGGGCTCGATCTCGCGGTCTCACCCGTCCAGCTCGGCCGCAACGCGGAGTCCATTCGCGTCTCGGCGACTCAGGACGGCAAGCCCGTACTAGAGGCGCTGGTGCGTACCGCGGCGGAGCTCCCAGGGCTCGAGCACGACGAGGCGAAGGTGCCGGTGGTGCCGCCGCCGGAGGCGCTCCTGACCGCTGACGAGCTTCATCGACCGGGGGATCCCCGCTTCGCCTTCTGGAACAACATCGAAGCGCGCGTCATCGATACCGATCGCTTTCGCCGAGAGCGATCGGCCAAGCCCGCGCACTGGCTCGAGTGGTACCGCTTCCGGCCGACGGCGACGTTCGCCGATCCGTTCGTCGACGCGGGCCGGGCGCTCGTGCTCATCGACACGCTCTCGTGGCCCGCCGTGTGGCTGCGGCATCCGGAGCCCGCATACATCGCGCCGAGCCTCGACGTAGCGGTCTTCTTCCATCGCCCCGCGCGCCACAGCCCCTGGCTCCTCGCCGAGCAGCAGAGCCCCGTCGCGGCAGGTGGATTGATCGGCGGAACGGGCGCGGTGTTCGATCGCGAGGGCCGTCTCGTCGCGAGCGGCGGCGCGCAGCTCCTGTGCGTGCCGCCGCCGTGACGTTCACGGCATGCAGCAGCCCTTGCTCGCCGGTTGCGCGATGCAGTGGTCCTTCATGACCTGATAGATGGCGTCCGCGATCACCTGTTCGCCGGTGGCGTTCGCGTGGATGCCGTCGATGTAATAGTACTCGGGGTGATTGTCGAACAGCGGCACCAAGTCGACCACGTACATCCGGAACGTGGGAGTGGACAGGACCTTCGCCGAGTTCTGTAGGATTCCGAGCGCGTAATCGCTGATGTCGGCGCCGCCGACGGGCGCGTGCGGATAGAAGAAGTAGATGAGATCGCCCACGCCGGTCTTCTGGAAGTCGTCGATGAGGTTGCCGACGGCCATCACCGTGTTGGCGACGACCATTTTGCAGGTCGCGTCGTTCTCGGACCCGGCGGCCTTGCATTGAGGGTTGTTGATCAGAACGTCGTTGCCGCCGCCGTCCATGATGACCGTGGTGATGTCGGCGCTGGCGGCCTTCGCCTGGGGCCATTGCGGTGGGATCATGTTGAGGCTCGCGGCGGCCATCGTCGCGCCGGCTACGGCGTAGCTCCGGTACGCCTGACCGCTCATCAGCGCGCCGTCCTTCACCGCGTCTTGGGCGACGAGCAGCTGGAGCGCCGGGTGCGCGACGTCGTAGTTCACGTACGAATCGCCGAGGAACACGACCTCAGAGGAATTCTTGAGACACGCCGGCTTCTCTGCCGCCATGCCCCCCGTGCCGCCTCCGCCGCCCATGCCGGCGCTGCCTGCGGCCCCACCAGCAGAAGCTCCGGACGTCCCGCCCACGCCGGCGCCGCCCGTCGATTCGGTGGCGCCTCCGCTCGCTGGAGAAGTCGTGCCACCGGCGCCCGTCATCGTCGCGCCGCCGGCCGCGCTGATCCCGCTGCCGCCAGTTCCGGAAGAAACCGGGACTCCACCGCTGCCGGTCATGGAAACGGCGCCGCCGCTTCCCGGACTCGCGACCGTGCCGGCCGTTCCCGTCGCGACCGGCGCGGTGCCGCCGGCGCCCGGCACTCCGCCGGTGAAAGCGCCGCCCACGTTCAGCGGTCCGGCGGAGGTGTTGTTCCCCGCGTCGCTACCGCAGGCGGAGAGAGCGGACGTCAAGAGCACTAGAGCGCTGAGCTTTCGAACCATTCGTAGGTGACCTCGCTGGCGAGCCGACGGGCCCGCATACCACCGCACACCCGGCCGATCCCGACGCGGACAACGAGAGCTATTGTTTTCGGCTCAGCAAGCTATGGACGACACCGCCTACTGCCGAGGTGACGCGGATGGGCCATGTCCCTGGCGCGCGCAGAACCCGGTCCTACAGAAACTGCGCTCGGCACGCCGAGTCACTACGCGTTCGACGTTCGAGCAACCACCTCAGCAAGCACATGGAAGGGGCCGAACATGACCACGCTGGCAAGAGCCTGGAGCTCCTGGGTAATCCGGGGCGTCGTGAGCATTCTCTTCGGATTACTGACGATCTTCCGTCCCGGAACATCGATCGCGCTGATCGTCCTTCTGTACGGCATCTTCGCGCTCTGCGACGGCGCCGTGATGCTCACGTTCGCATTTCGTACGGACGGCAGGAGGGCTCCGTACGTGTGGCGCGGGCTCGTGAGCATCGCTGCGGGCCTGCTCGCCGTTTTCCTTCCCGGCCTCACGGCGGTGTCGCTCTACCTGCTCTTCGGCGCGTGGGCCGTCGCCGCCGGCATCACGGAGCTCGCCGTCGCGTCGCAGGTGCGTAAGGACGGTCTGAGCGTCGGCGGGCTGGTGTTCGCGGGCATCCTGGCGATCGCGTGCGGCATCGCGCTACTCGCGTTGCCGGTCGCGGGCGTGTACGCGTTGCTCGGCGTGATCGCCGGCTTCGCCATCGTCAATGGAGTCGCGTTGATCACGGCGGGCATGCGCATCCACAGCCTGACGCAAGCGCTCTTGAGTCATTGACTGCAAATGGATCGCCGCCTCGGTCTCCTCCCGAGCTCGAGGCGGCGGCGCTGACTCACTGCAATCAGGCGCAAAAACGGGCGTTCGGCCGGGGCACATTTCCCGTGCGCGGGACAACTCGAGGCATTATGTCCCCGTCCACGTGGCCGTCCATCGCGGGGACGGCACGGCCCGCTCGCCCACATGCCCGACTCGCATCTCCCGCCACCGCCGTTGTGGCGGTCACTCCGCAAGATCGCGCCTTACTTCGGCGGCCACCGCGCCGGGCTCCTCGGCGTCGTGGGTCTCGCCGTGCTCGTGGCGACGCTTTCGGCGCTCGAGCCGCTGGTCGTCAAGGCGCTGTTCGACTCCTTCCTATCGTCCGAGGGCGTCTGGCGCGCGATGGCGCCGTTCGCCATTCTCGTCGGATTGCTCGCGGTTCGCGAGTGTATCGCGCTCGTCAACGACCGGCTCTTCTGGCGCGTTCGCGTGGGCATGAACTTCGGGCTGTTGCAGGCGACGGTGGAGCGTCTGCACGCGCTGCCGCTCTCGTTCCATCGAGAAGAGAGCGTGGGCGCGACGATGACGAAGATCGAGCGCGGCATCGCCGGCGCCATGACGGCCTTCACCGAGGTCGTCGTGCAGCTCTTCCCGGCGATCATCTACCTCGTCGTTTCGGTCGTGGTCATGGTGCACATCGACGTGCGCCTGTCGCTGGTCGTGTGCGCCTTCGCTCCTTTGCCTGCGATCGTCGGCGCGCTGGCGGCGAAGGAGCAAGCGCGGCGCGAGCACACCCTGATGGATCGCTGGACGAAGATCTTCGCCCGTTTCAACGAAGTCTTGACCGGCATCGTCGTGGTCAAGAGCTTTTCCATGGAGGAGCAGGAGAAGCGACGCTTCCTCGGCGGCGTCGACGACGCGAACGGCGTGGTGCTCCGAGGCGTCGTCCGGGACTCGAAGACCAACGCGATCAAGAACTGGATGATGGTGATGGCGCGTATCACGGCGCTGGGCGTCGGCGGCTACTTCGTGATGCGGCACACGATGACGCTCGGGTCGCTCATCGCGTTCGTGTCGTATCTGGGGGGTCTCTTCGCGCCCATCCAAACGCTGACCGGCATGTACGCGACGCTGAACCGCGCGTCGGTCTGCGTGGACTCGGTGCTGTCCATCCTGGATGCGCAGGACGCGCTGGGCGACGCGCCGGACGCGCGGGACACCGGTGAAGTGTCGGGCGACGTCTCGTTCGAGGACGTCACCTTCGCCTATCGGCCCGGCTGCCCCGTCATCAAAGGCGTGAACCTGGACGTGAAGAAGGGGGAGCACGTCGCGCTGGTCGGGCCGAGCGGCTCCGGTAAGTCGACCCTCATGGCGCTCCTGCAGCGCCTGTACGATCCCACTTCGGGCTCCATCCGCGTCGACGGCCACGACATCCGCGAGTTCAAGCAGCGTTCGCTGAGGTCGCAGATCGGCGTCGTGCTCCAGGACGGCATGCTCTTCAACGACAGCGTCTTCGACAACATCGCGTTCGGCGTTCCTCTTGCCGGCCGGGCGGAGGTCGAAGCGGCGGCGCGGGCCGCGAACGCGCACGACTTCATCATGGCGCTCCCGGACGGCTACGACACCGTCATCGGCGAACGCGGCGCGAAGCTCTCCGGCGGCGAACGTCAGAGGATCGCCATCGCCCGCACCCTGCTCAAGGACGCGCCCATCCTCATTCTGGACGAGGCGACGTCGGCGCTGGACGCGGAGAGCGAAGAGCAGGTCCAGAGCGCGCTCGGACGGCTCGCCGAGGGGCGTACGACCTTCCTCATCGCCCACCGTCTCGCGACGGTGACGCAGGCGGATCGCATCGTCGTGTTCAAGGGCGGCTCGATCGCGGAGATAGGCACCCACGAGTCGCTGCTCCGCCAGAACGGCTACTACGCCTCGCTCGTGCAAAAGCAGCTACGCGGCCTCGTCGCCGAGTTATGGTTTTTTTTGTTTGCCGCGCCGTACGTGTCCGAAGCTCCGCCTTCGCGGATGCTGACGTCGTCGCTTCCGCCGCCCGACGCCATCTACGTCGAAACGCCCGTCCGGCAGCCGTCGGAGCCGCCGCCGCGCATTCAATCCGAGACGAGTATTTCGTAACCGAACGGCGGCAGCTCGACGCTCGCCGCATCACGCCGCGCCCCTTCCGACGCGAACACCGAACGCAGGCGGCGCTCCTTGGCGCCGATGTCCGCGGGCAGGGCGAGCGGTAATTTCGCTGCGCCGGCGCCGAAGTTCAACGCCACCACCGCGACCTCGGCGCTCGCGGCGGCGCGCCGCAGGTAAACGTAGCCCTCGTCGTGCGCTCCGACGTACAGCGCCTCGAGCCCCGGGCCGTGGAGCGAGGCGACGTCGCGCCGCAGCTCGATGAGCCGACGGTGGAATTCGACGAGCTCGGGGTGGGGCGTTCGCACGGACGGCGCCCGCTCGTCGTACGGTTCGAACGCCGCGCCGCCTTCGTCGAAGGAGTAGAGCAGGGGCACGCCGGGCAACGTGAGGAGCGCGATGGTGGCGACGCGCGTCAGGGCGAGTCCGTGCCGCGTGATGAAGCGCGCGCCGGTGTCGTTGTCGTTCAAGAATCGAAGCGGCGGTGGGCGATCCCCGCTGATGCGGCGCGTGGTCTCGACCGCGTCGTCGAGGCGTCGCGCGACGCCGTCGGGCGCGTCGAAGACGTGCTCCCACGCCGCGTGGCCGAGCTCTTCCGTCCAGTCGTAAGCTGCCGTGAAGCCGTTCTGGACGTAGAACGGGTCGCGCGCCGAGGCCTCGGCGAGCAAGAATGCGCGCGGCGCGACGCGCGCGATTTCCGCCGTCCAGCGTGAGAGAAACGACGGAGCTCGCCGGCAGAGGCCCCACGCCGCGTCCACGCGATAGCCGTCGATGCCCGCGTCGCGGATCCAATCGAGGCCGACCGCCGTCACGAGGCTTCGCACCTCCGGATTGCGGTAGTTCAGGTTCGGAAGATTGGTCCAGTCGAAGTAGTGCGTCGGCGTCCCCGCCGGAGTGCGATCGTAAAATCCGTAGTAGTGTGAACGGGCGCCGAGCGCCGCCGCTTGACGATAGTAGCGATGGGCGTCCGACGTGTGATTCGGAACGAAGTCGAGGACGATCCGCAATCCACGGCCGTGCGCGTCGCCGACGAGATCACGTAGATCCTGCAGGGTTCCGTAGTCGCTTCGCACGCGGAGAGAGTCGGTGACGGCGTAGCCGAAATCGCCTTCCGCCGCCTCGAAGAGGGGGGACAGCCAGAGCGCCGCGACACCCAAATGCGCGAGTTCGGGCAGCGCCTCGCGAACGGCGCGGAGCGGCGGCGCGCCGAAGAGCGGCGGGATGACGCCGTACACGACACCGGCGCGGGCCCACTCCGCGTCCGTCGCGCCGTTCCCGCCGGCGATCGCGGCTCGGCCGCCTTCGACGTCGACTCCGACGGCGGCGCCGTCGCTCCCGCCGCGCGTGTCGGTGACGCGTAGCTCGTAGGTGTACTCGCCGTCCGCGGTGGGCTGCGGCACCTCGAGACGGCTGCCGTCGCCCAAGGCCTCTGCCGGTCGGGACAGGCCGCGGCGCACGGACCAGGAAAATCGCGCGAGCGCCGCGTGCGAGTGTGCGGCAACCTGACTGGTCGAACCGTCCAGGACGATGGAGCGTCCGGCGGCGGTCGCGAGCGCGCGGGCCGTCGGGGCGTCCCGGAGCTTGCCCGTGTAGACCGCGGGCGCCGAACGGAATTCGTGGCCGCGTCCGTCTCGGCACGTGGCGACGACGCCGTTCGCGCCTTCGTCGACGTCGAGCGTCGCCGTGAACGTGTCGTCGCGCCGAACGCCGCCCGTGCGGCCGTGGTTCGTATCGAAAAAGCACGCCGCGGCGCCCCCGCCGCCGGCGAGGCGCGCGCGCACGTCGATCGCGAAGGCCCAGACGTCCGCGTCCGCCGGCGAGAGCTCGACCTGGCCGCCCGGCGCCGCGCGGGCCTCCGTCCTCGCCGGCGGTGACGCGCAGCTCGACGAAAGCACCGAGACGGCGAGCGCCGCCGGGATTCGAAGGCGCATCACGCCGTCACGGCGGCGACGGGTCGCGCTTCGGTCTTGAGCTCGATGAGCCGGTAGACCATGACCTCCTGATCACGTCCCTTGACCTTGATCTTGTGGAGCGGCTCGGCGTTCACGAACGGCTCCACTTGCCGGAAGAGATCTTCCGAGAGAATGACGTCGCATTTCAGTTCCTTTGTCATGCTCTCCAGGCGCGACGCCAGGTTCACCGTGTCGCCGATGACGGTGTATTCCATGCGCTCGGCGTGGCCCATGTTGCCGGCCACGACCTGTCCGGAGTGAAGGCCGATGCCGGTGCGGAGCTCCGGCAGGCCACGCGCCTTGAACGCTTCGTTGAGCTTCTTGAGCCGCGTGCGCATCTCCAGCGCGGCCCTCACGGCGCGCAGCGGATCTTCCGGATCCGGCACCGGTGCTCCGAAGACGGCCATGATCGCGTCGCCGATGAACTTGTCGACCACGCCGTGGTGGTGCATCACGCTGTCGACCATGCCGGTGAAGTACTCGTTCAAGAAATCCAAGAGCGCGCGGGGATCCATCGTCTCGCTGATGGTCGTGAACGAGCGGATGTCCGAGAACAGCACGGTGACCGGGACGAGCTCGCCGCCCAGCGTTTGATTGCCCTTGAGCAGGTGATCGGCGACCTGACGGGTCACGTATCGGCCGAAGGTTTCTTTCAGCTGATCGCGCTCTTTCAAGCCCTGCACCATGTCGTTGAAGGCGGTCGCCAGCATCTCGATTTCGTCTTTGGTGTGCACGACCGGCGCGCGCACGTAATTCCCCGCCTTCACTTGCGCCGCCGCGTCGGCGATGGCCCGGACCGACGTGCCCATGCGCGACGCGAACCGCATCGCGAGACCGAGCACGACGAGGAGCAGCACGGAGAGGCCGCCGACCTCCGTCCACAGATCCTTGCGCACCTCGTCGCGCAGCTCGGTGACGTCGCGGGACGCCGTCACTTCCACGAGCATGCCGTTCTGCTGGAGCTGCTCCGGGCGGAACGTCTTGATGGCGAAGAGCTTGCCCTTCACGTCCATCAACGTCGCGTTCGCGGCGTGCGACTCGAGATCGGGCGCCGGGTGGTCGGCGCAGGCCGCGACGACCTTCTCGTTCACGCGCAGCGAGAGATCGGCGTTGAGCTTCGGTTCCAGGTTCTCGAGGTATTGGTCGGTGACGGGCGCGAGGAGCGCCAGGGCGCCCACTTGCGTCCCCGAAGCGCGCACCGGCAGGGCCGTCACCATGGCCAAGCCATTGCCGCTTTTGAACGAGACCTCGGCGAGCCCGCTGAACGGACGCCCTTCGAGGAGATCGGCGAACGCGGGGCTCGCTTCCGCCGACAACGACGCGGGGCCCTGATCGGCGTTCGCTTTCGCCAGCGGAACGCCCTTGGCGTCGGTCGCGAGGACGGCGCTCCGTGGAAAGGCGTCGCCGAGCGCCTTCACGAGCCGTGCCGCGCCCGCCGCGTCGCGGGACGCCAGTGCTTGCGGCATCTCGGCGGAGCTCGCGACGAGGGACAGCGCGGCGTTCGCGCTCGCCTGATCTTCGTCGAGCTCCACGCCGAACCGGCGATGGGTGCCGTTGATGCGGCGCTCGACTTGTTCGAGCAGATCTCGCTCCGCCTCGAACGAACGCAGGACGGCCGCGACGATCGCGGGCGCCACGCAGGCGAGCACCAGGGCGACGAGCTTGACGCGGACGGAGCGCATGTAGCGCCGAGTGTACTTTCAGAATATCTCGCGCCGGAAGTCCGAGCAGGATAAGCGGGCCTGCCGCGCACGCGGCGCTTCGCTCCCACCGGAGCGACCGGTCGGCTATGGACCGATGAGGCGCAGATAGCCGTTGCGGATCTCGGTGATCAGCGACCGCGCCGCTTCCGTGAGTTTCTGAGCCGCGGGCTCCTGGGCGTGCGCGAGCTGCTTCGTGTTGTCCTCGAGCTCGAGCCACTTGCGTTCGAGGACGTCCCAGGCGTCTTTCACGTCGCTCGAGGCGAGGTGCAGGCGGACTCGTAAATCGTCGCGCGTCTGCTGGAGGGTTTCGAGCTCTCGTCGAATGAAATCTTTGGGGCTATCCATGAGGCGATCTCCTGCAATTGCCGAACCATATCGTCGTGTATGCTCGGCCCGCGGCACGAAATTCGTGCTCCAGAAGCGACACCGGGCGGGCCGCGCTTGCAACAGGTGTCGTCGTGCTTCATCGGCGAACCGCAAGCCCTCGTCCACCTTTCTCGGGAATCTCGCGAGATCCGGCTGCGGCCCGCGGGTTGCAAAGCGGACGAGGGATGGCATCAGTGGAGTTGCTTTCGGGTGTCGTTTTGCTCGCAGGGGTCTTCGCGGGCCTCTGCTCCCTCTTGCTTCCGAGGGCACGTCGACTGATCCACATCTCGATACGGGTGCGGGTTGCACCGCGCGGGCACGGGAATGGCTCCGGGGGCAGTCGTGCACTTGTGCCAACGCGGCCTTCCGAGCGGAGGCGAGAGCCGCGTCGGATCCCCCGCAAGGCGCGTGGACCTGGAAAGCCATTGGCCTTGTTACGCGCGTCCCCGGCGATGGAGCTCCTCCCAGGCAGCCGCTGGGGATGAGCCAGATCGGGCCTCCGGCCGCCGGCACGAGGGTTGCACAATTCGGCCCGCGCACGCCGTCGCTGGCACACGTGTGCCAGGCGGCCCGTGGAAGGACGAACCATGGCTTTCGGACGACGTCTCCTTCGCCATCTCGGCGCCGGCATGGCGGCCTTCGCGGGCATGGCCCTCGCTCCCGCCGAGGCGCAAGCGTGCGGCGGTTTCTTCTGTTCGGTGTCGCCGGTCGATCAAACCGCCGAGCACATCGTCTTCACCGTCAACGGGGACCACACCGTCACCGCGTACGTGCAGATCAAGTACGCGGGCGACAAGGACGACTTCGCCTGGATCATTCCGGCGCCGGGCGTCCCCACGTTGAACACGGACATGCCGGACGCCGCGATGCGGGCGCTCGATACGGCGACGCAGCCGCGGTACTTCAAGAACACCTGTAACTCCTATGGCGTGCCGACGAGCGCCATCGGCCTCGGGGGGCCCCAGGTGACCGCGCCGGGCGCCGACAACGGGGGAGTCACGGTGCTCGCGACGCAGAGCGTGGGCCCCTTCGACACCGTGACGCTCGAAGGCACGAGCGCCGACGTGCTCGTCCAATGGCTCAACGACAACGGCTACCGCATCACGCAGAAGATGATCCCGCTCATCCAGCCGTACGTGGAGTCGGGGATGCACTTCGTCGCGATGAAGCTCCAGGCCGACAAGAACGTGAGCGACATCACGCCGATCGGAATGACTTACGACAGCGACCAGCCGCTGATCCCGCTGCAGCTCACCTCCGTCGCCGCGCAGCCGGAGATGGGCATCGTGACGTTCATCCTCGCCGACAAGCGCTGGGCGCCGCAGAACTACATCGACCTGAAGATCCCGGACTCGCTCATCCAGTTCGATCAATACGGCAACCAGAACAATTATTTGCGTCTCGTCTCGTCCGAAAGTGACAAGGTCGGTGGGCAAGCCTTCGTGACCGAGTACGCGAAGGCCACGACGGACCTCGCCACTCAAATCGGGAATATGTTCGTGAACCCGAACATCCAGGGCGCAGAGGCCGCGCAGACGGAGCTCACGGGTCTGTTGAACAAGTTCCCTTACCTCACGCGCCTCTACGCACGGATCAGCGCGGAGGAGATGACGCTCGATCCCGTGTTCATGGTCTCGAGCCAGACCGGCGATGTGGACAACGTGCACGACCTCACCGATCCCGGCTTCAGCTACCAGCAATGCACGGGGCAGATCGTGCTGCCGCTCCCGCCGGAGCCGTGCACGTTCGCCTATTGCGGGAGGCGCGGTTCGTGCGTCTCCCTCGACGCGCCCCTTCAGGGTCAACCGGACACGACCATGCCGACCGCGGCGTGCGCATGCGCCAGCGACGCGACGGCGCGCCTGACCACGACCGGCGACAACGGGCAGGCCGCGATCTACTGCGAGTCCGTCTCGGTGAACTTCGACGATCCCGGCGCGGACGCCGCGACGACGTCACCGGCGTGCGAGGGATTCAGCTGCGGCGCGCACGGCGCCTGCGTCGCGATGAACGGCAACCCGACTTGCCAGTGCGAGGCCGGGTACGCGGCGATCGTCGGTCCGTCGACCACCACGCCGGACGGGAGCACGGCGACGTCCATCGATTGCCGACAGCTCACTTCTGCAAAGGCGCCGCCGCTGCCCGTGTTGCCGCCCGTCGGCCAGACGACGATCCCATCGTCTTCGGGGGGTTCGGACGGCTCCGGCGGCTCCGGGGCGATGCAGACCCCGCCCGCGTCCGGCGGCTCGGGGGGCGCCGCGAGCACGTCCGCGCCCTCGAGCGGCGCCGCGCCGGCCGCAGCCCCGACGACGTCGACGGAGCCGCACTCGTCGCAGTCGAGCAGCGGTTGCAGCGTCGGTCGCGCGCCGGCGAAGCCTGCCGTGGGCTCGCTCCTCGTCGCGTTCGCGGCGGCCGCCGCCGCGCGCCGCCGGCGAAAGGCGTCCGGACGGTCCTGAGCGGCGTCTCTGGCCCGATCCCGACGATTGCGTCACCTGCGAATCGACAACTTTGTCGGATGCGCGGCGCGCAATCGCTGCCGAAACGCAGACGACACGCTGGCGTCCGGTCCACGCGCGGCCGAGTGAAGCATATCGATCCTCGATACACTCGAGGATCGATCTATTTTTTCCTCCTGGAGTTTCCAGCGACACCACGAGGAAACGTCGGGCCGCTAATTTCACAAGCGTCTCATGCAGAGCGCTCTGCCCCGCTTGCGCGTCGCCGCTCCAGGAACGACGAGGACACATTGCCCCTACTGCGCGTTCCAGTGCGGGATGGTCGTGACCACGCTTCAGGGAGCGCCGCCGGAAATCCAGGCCGACCCCGACTTCCCCGTGAACCGGGGGCAGATGTGCGTCAAGGGGTTCACGTCGGGTAGTCTCCTCGAGCATCCCGCGCGCCTCGAAACTCCGTTGCTCCGAAACGACGCAGGACGGCTCGTGCCGGTCTCGTGGGAAGCCGCGCTCGATTTCGTCGCCGAGCGCCTCTCGTCTTTGCGTGACCGTCACGGCGCGGCTTCCCTGGGCGCTTTCGGAAGCGGCGCGCTGACGAACGAGAAGGCGTACCTGCTCGGCAAGTTCGTGCGGGTCGTCTTGCGCTCTCCGAACATCGACTACAACGGGCGCTACTGCATGTCGTCCGCAGCGGCGGGGCAGAACCGCGCCTTCGGCGTGGATCGCGGGCTGCCGTTCCCGGTTTCGGACATCGCGGAGACGAGGACGCTGTTGCTCTGGGGCGCGAACTGCGCCGAGACGATGCCGCCGATCATGCAGTGGGTGATGGCGCAGAAGAATCGCGGCGGTAATCTCGTCGTCGTCGATCCGCGTCGCACGGACACGGCGCGCGCGGCGACGCTGCACTTGCAACCCACGCCGGGTAGCGACCTCGCGCTCGCGAACGGGCTCCTTCACCTCGCGATACAAGAGCGTCTCGTCGATCGGGACTACATCGAGACGCGGACGGAAGGCTTCGACGAGGTGCACCGCGCGGTGTCGAAGATGCACCCGTCGTACGTGGAGCGGCTCACCGGCGTTTCCGCGGAGCATCAGCTCCGCACGGTGCGGCTCCTCGCGGAGGCGAGCAGCATGGCGCTCTCGGGGCGCGGCGCGGAACAGCAATCGAAGGGCACCGACACCGTGCTGTCGCTGATCAATCTGATGCTCGCGCTCGGCAAGGTGGGTAAGCCGGCGAGCGGCTACGGCTGCCTCACCGGGCAGGGCAACGGACAGGGTGGGCGCGAGCACGGGCAGAAGGCCGATCAGCTCCCCGGGTATCGCCTCATCGAGGATCCCGAGCATCGCGAAGCCGTCGCGCGCGTCTGGGGGATCGATCCGCGGGAGCTCCCGGCCAAGGGCAAGAGCGCGTACGAGCTGCTCGACTCCCTCGGCGCGAACGGCGGTATCCGCGCGCTGCTCGTGTTCGGCTCGAACGTCGCGGTCGCGTCGCCGAACGCACGGAACGTCGCCGACAAGCTCGCGTCGCTCGATCTTCTGGTCGTGTGCGACGCATTCCAGAACGAGACGGCGGAGAAGGCCCACGTCATCCTGCCGACGGCGCAGTGGGCGGAGGAGTCCGGCACGATGACGAACCTCGAGGGGCGGGTCATCCTGCGCCGGCCGGTGCGGTCGCCGCCGCCCGGCGTGAAGACGGACATCCAGGTGATCGGCGAGCTCGCGGCCCGCCTCGGATGGACCCACGGCTTCCAGTTCGAGTCGCCGGAGGGCGTCTTCGAAGAGCTACGCCGCGCGACCGCCGGCGCGAAGGCCGACTACAGCGGCATGACCTACGCGCGCCTCGAAGAGCACCAGGGGATGTTCTGGCCGTGCCCCGGCGAAGGGCATCCGGGGACGCCGCGTCTGTTCGCCGAGCGGTTCGCGCATCCGTCGGGCCGCGCGCGGTTTCATGCCGTCGAGCACCGTCCCGCCGCCGAGCTCCCCGACGCGGAGTATCCGCTCTACTTCACGACGGGGCGATACAAGGAGCACTACAACTCCGGCGCGCAGACACGCCGCGTGTCCAAGCTGCTCGACGCCAAGCCCGAGCCGAGGCTCGAGATACACCCCGACCTCGCGGCGCGGCTCGGCGTCGCGGACGGGCAGGGGATCGTCGTCGAGAGCCGCCGCGGCAAGGTGCGATTCACGGCCGTGCTGTCGCGGGACATCCGGCGAGACACGTTGTTTGCGCCCTTTCACTGGGGCGGCAGGCAGGCCGCGAACCTGCTCACGAACGCCGCGCTCGATCCGGTGAGCCGCATGCCCGAGTTCAAGGTTTGCGCCGTCCGAGCGCGCGCCGCGACGGCGTTGGATGTCGATACGTAGAACATGGCCAAGAAGAAGCTTTCGATCATCGGAAATGGCATGGGCACCTGCCGGCTGCTCGACGAGCTCGTCGCGCGCGGCGCACACGAGCTCTACGAGATCACCGTCTACGGCGAAGAGCAGGGTGGCGCGTACAACCGTATCCTGCTCGGCCGCGTGCTCGGCGGCGAAGCCCCCGACGCGATCGTCACGAAGACCCACGAATGGTACGACGCCCGGGGTATTCGACTCCTCTCGTCGACGCGTGTGGCGCGCGTCGATACGCTCCGCAAGAGCGTCGAGACGGAGGGCGGTCACAGCGGAAGGTACGACATCGTCGTGCTGGCGACCGGCAGCCAGCCGCTGGTGCCGCCGCTCGAAGGAATGACGGACGAGCACGGCGAGCTCCGGCCCGGCGCGTTCGTGTACCGCACGATGGGCGACTGCCTGCGCATCCGCGAACACTCGCGGCCGGGTGACAGCGCCGTCGTCATCGGCGGAGGCCTGCTCGGGCTCGAGGCGGCGAAGGTGCTGTCCGATCGCGGCTTGCACGTCACCGTCGTGCACGTCGCCGGCGGCCTCATGAACCAGCAGCTCGACCCGATGGGCGGCGAGATGCTCGGCCGGCAGATCGAGCGAGCCGGTATTTTCGTGCGCACCGGCAAGACCGTGGAGGCCGTCTACGGTGAGGAGCGCATCAGCGGCGTCATCCTCGACGACGGGACGTCGCTTCCCGCCGATACGGTGGTGCTCGCCTGCGGCGTGCGGCCGCGGATCGATCTCGCGAGAGCGTCGGGGTTGCCGGTGAACAAGGGGATCGTCGTCAACGATACGCTGGCGACGCAGGTGCCCTCCGTCTACGCCTTCGGCGAATGCGCCGAGCACCGCGGCAAGACGTACGGGATCGTCGAGCCCGTCTGGGAGCAGGCCGTGATCCTCGCCGACGTGCTCAGCGGCACGAAGCCGCAATCGCGCTATCGCGGGTCGAAGCTCTACACGCGGCTGAAGGTCGCGGGCGTGCAAGTGGCTTCGATGGGGAGCCTCGAGCCGGAGCTCGAGACGGATCAAGTCTTCCAGATCATCGAAGAGCGTCGCAACGCTTACCGGAAGCTCATCGTTCGCGAAGGGGGACAGCTGGTCGGCGCCATGCTCGTGGGCAACGCGGACGCCGCGGGCGCGCTGGTGCAGTTGTTCGATCGCGGTGACCCGTTGCCGCAAGATCCGCTGGAGGTGTTGTGTCAGCTGCGCGGAGTCGCGGGCTCGGTGGAACGCCTCGTCTGCAACTGTCACAAGGTGAGCGAAGGCGCGTTGAAGGAGGCCATCGCGAGCGGCGCCGAATCCGTCGACGCCATCGGTCGAGCGACGAAGGCCGGCACCGGTTGCGGCTCCTGCAAGACCGAGCTCGCGCAGCTAATCACGACCTTGAAGAAGTCCCCCTCGCTGCTCACTGCGGCGAGCTGAGTCGAGCTCCAGATGACCGCCCTTTCCACCGCCGACTACCGATCCCTCGCGGCGTTCCGCTACGAGATCCGCAAATTCCTGGCTTTCAGCGAGCTCGCGGCACGAGCGGCGGGTATCGAACCGCAGCAGCACCAGGTGCTCCTCGCGATCCGCGGCTTGCCGGCATCGGCGCGCCCGACCATACGCACCATCGCCGAGCGGCTCTGCGTGCAGCATCACACGACGGTCGCGCTCGTCGACAAGCTCGAAGCACGCGGGTATCTCGGGCGCGAGCGCAGCGCTCGCGATCGCCGTGAGGTGCTGCTCCGGCTCACGCCCGCGGGAGCCGCCCTGCTCCGCCGTCTCTCCGCTCTGCACCGCAAGCAACTGCGCACGGTCGCGCCGGAAATGGTCGCGGCCTTGCAGACCATCCTCGGTGCGACGGCCGTGGGTCGCGTCGCCCCTTCCGCGGCCTAGGCGCGCAGCCGGCAGATCCACGGTAACCCTCGCGCTCCGGCGGAAACGGACGTCGATGCGACGCTGGCGTTGCCATGGGCGGCGGTCCGCCCAACACTTTCTCGCATGAAGTCACGAGCGGAGAAGGGGCACGCATTCCGCGCCATGCACGAGCGCGAGGGGGCCTTCGTCATCCCGAACCCGTGGGACATCGGTTCGGCGCGCCTCCTCGCCGGGCTCGGCTTCGAAGCGCTGGCGACGACGAGCGCCGGGTTCGCGCGGGCCATGGGCAAGATGGATTACCGGGTCGGTCGCTCGGAGGTGGGATCGACAAGCTCATTTCGCGCGGGACGCCAACTGCGTAATCACCTGGCGTCTGCCGCCTCTGTCGCGTCGTTCGAGCGAAAAAGTCCGTGAAGTGATCCCGTAGCTTTACATACGGCGCGCACGAACCAATCGAGCGCCTTAGGCGCTCTCGTTGGCACCACCGTTAGAAACTCGCCGATTTGCTGGAAATTTCGCTCCGTCGCGAGAGGCCGCCCGAGACAGAGTCGACCGGTACGTCGCGCGTCATCAGCCACGGAAAAAGCAACCGCTTCCGGCTTCGCCGGGTCGTCCCGTGGCTCGTGCCGATCGCGCAGGTCGTGATCCGTTCTGCCGAAGACTCTAACAGTAGTGTTGGGCAGCAAACGCGAGCCCTTTCGGAGGAGGGCTCGAGTGCGCTACGTTGCGCGCGCGCAGGGAACGACGAATCGTCGTCGCGCCCGAGGTGAGTTCGCTTATTCGAGAGGAAGCGATGATCGATTCGAGCCGATGGGGCCGTCCGCTGACGCTGGCGGCGTTCTCCATCATCGCCGCTGCTTGTGGTTCGTCGGAAGAGCAGCAGGGGGGGAAGCCCGACGCAGGGAAAACAACGGACGCCGGACGCGACGCGCGAACGAGCAGCGGCGGCGTTCCGGGCGCCGGGGGTGCGGGCGGCTCGAGCGGTGTCGTCGGCGCGGGGGGCGTGAGCGCCGGCATGGGCGGCATGCTCGGGACCGGATGCACGCTCGGCGATGCGGCGAGCGATGTTCCGCCGGGTGGGGGCGCCGAGCCGGATGCGTCCACGGAGATGCTCCCGTTCGACGCGGGAGTGCGCGACGCTTCGGTGGCGGACGCCTCGGCCGTGCACGACGCAGCCGTGGACGCGGCGTCGCACGCCGACGCGGCGCCGCCGCACGTCGACGCCGGGCGGCCGCACGTCGACGCCGGGCCGATCACCTATCCGCCGCTTCGCTTCTCGGACATCGGCACGGCGACCTCCGTGAGCGATCAGTTCCAGTTCACGGAAGGACCGGTGTGGGATCCCGTGGGCCAGGCCTTGTACTTCACGGACATCAACGCCGACAGCATCTACCGGCTCAGGCTGCCCGACAAACTCGACGTCTACGCGAACCACCTCGGAAACCCCGACGGCCTCGCGCTGGACCCCGACGGCAATTTGATCGGCGCCGGTTTCGTCGCCCGCGACATCTGGCGGCTCGCCGGCGGGAAGGCTCAATCGCTGGTCGGCGAATACCGCGATCGGAAGCTGAACTCCCCCGACGAGGTCGTGGTGCGTTCGGACGGCATCATCTACTTCACCGATCCGACCTTCGGCATCAACGGTTCGATGGGGTTCACCGCACAGACTCCCGAGTTGTGCTTCCAGGGCGTGTATCGCCTGACGTCGAACGCGCTCTACCTCGAAGATTCGACCAGCGCGGGACCGAACGGCATCAACTTCTCCCCCGACGAGAAGACGCTCTACGTCTCGTACACCGGCGCCAGCCAGGTCTACCGCTTCGACGTGGCCAAGGACGGCTCGCTCAGCCACAAGACGCTGTTCGCATCCAACGTGCTCATCGCCGACAGCATGTGCGTCGACGCCGGCGGAAACGTCTACGTCGCGTCGTTGAGCGGGATCACGGTGCTCGACCCCACCGGCAAGTCCCTCGGCGTCATCGCGACGCCGAACGAGACGCCGACGAACTGTGCGTTCGGCGGCCCCGACCAGCGCACCCTCTTCATCACCGCGCGCGTCCTCGTCACCGCGCCAGCGAAGGGCGCCGCCTCGCTGTGGCGGATCGACGACATGCCGATCCCCGGCTTGCCCGGCCGTCCGTGAGTGCTCGTCCAGAAGGTGGACTCTTCGAACCTTCGCCGCCCGTTCGGGCGAGCGGCGAAGGCTCCTTCGCTACGCACCCGTCTGACGAGCACCTCCAACTTTCGCGTCGAGTCGCGCGACTCCGTCGCGCTCCGCTTCAGGTCTTCGCGGCGCGGTCGATCGCCGCGCCGAGGAGCTCTACCTCGATGCGATCTTCGTAACGCACTTCGTTGATGAAGAGCGTCGGCGTTCCGATGATCCCCGCGTGGATCGCGGTGCGGTCGAGCTCGCGCACGACCCCGGCGAACTTTCGCTCGACGAGCGCCCGCCGGCAATCCTCCGTGTCGAGCCCGATGGCGCTCGCGTATCCGAGGAGATGCTCGAGATCGTGCTGACCGGGGTGAGTGAAGAGCTCCCGGTGCATTTCCCAGAACTTCCCCTTCGAAGCCGCGAACTCGGACGCTTCGGAGGCTTGCTTCGCGAAGCCGTTCGACGATCTTGCGACGTGACGGTAGACGAAACGCAACGAATCCGTGCGGGCTAGGCGCACCGTCTCGATGACCGGGTACGCGTGCACGCAATAGGGGCACTCGTAGTCGCCGTACTCGATGAGCGTCACGCGCGCGCCGCTCGGGCCTTCGATGTGGTCGTTCGACGTGACGGGAGTCGCTTTCACGCGCGAAACGCTAGCGTAGCGTAATAGGATTTGCAAAAGCGGAGTTCCTTCCTGTGTTCGATGGCTTGGGTCTTCTTGCATACCGACGTCGCTGGCACGTGCTCGTCGCCGTCTCGATCTGGTTCGTCTTTGCGCTGGTCCTGCTTTCGCGCGGCGGTCGGCTGTCCACCGGGGTGATTCACGGACTCGAGGCGGAGCACGCCAGCGCTCTCGCGGACGCGATCTCCGGTCATTCGTCGGACACGACGTTCGTCGCCATCTTCGAGTCGAAGGACGCGCGTCCGGGGGACCCGAAGTTCGACGCGGCGCTCGACCGGGCGCTCCGGCCGCTCCGCCGCGACCCGCGGGTCGCTTCGGTGACCGCGCCGTCGGATTTGGGACCCCTCGGGGCGGAGATGACGAACCCGGACCGGCGAGCGGCGTTCGCGATCGTGTCGGTTCGCGGCGAGTTCGCCGACGCCGCCGACGCTTACCCGGAGCTGCGCAAGAAGCTCGCCTCGGACGAGCTCGCCGTCACTTGCACGGGGATGCTCGCGTTCACCGACGATCTGAATCGGGTGCTCGAGGAAGATCTCCTTCACGCCGAGATGGTGTCTCTGCCCATCTGTATTTTGCTGCTTCTCTTCGTCTTCCGCTCCGCGGTGGCGGCGCTCGTCCCGGTCGGCGTCGGCGCGCTCTCGGTCGCGAGCGGCATGGCCGCCGTTCTGGTGCTGTCGCGATACGTGGAGATCGCCCAGTACACGCTGAACATGTGCTCGCTCATCGGGCTCGGCGTCGCCATCGACTACTCGCTGTTCATCGTGAGCCGCTATCGCGAGGAGCTCGCGACCGGAGCGAGCTACGAAGAGGCGCTCAGGAAGGCGACGCGGACCGCGGGCAGGGTCGTCGTGTTCTCGGGGTTTGCCGTGACCACTGGACTTGCCGGATTACTCACGTTTCCGCGCTCGTACCTGCTCTCCATGGGGCTCGGCGGAGCCATCGTCGTCGGGTTCGCCGTCGTGTTCGCGCTGACGTTCCTGCCGGCGCTGCTGGCCGCGCTGGGGCCGCGCATCGACTGGGGCAAGCTGCCGTTTCGGAGGTCGCGGCCGCAAGGGACGTTCTTCCGCGTCGTCGCCGAGTGGGCGATGCGGCGCCCGCTCGTCGTGCTCGTTCCGGCGCTCGTCGCGCTGCTCTACGCGGGCGCGCCGTTCTTTCGCCTTGCGATCGCGACGCCGGACGTACGCGTCCTACCGAAAGAAACGGAAGCGCGGCGCGGCTACGACCTTCTGCGCGACGCCTTCCCGAGCCAGGCCGACAATAGCATCGCCGTCGTCGTGGATTTCCCGTCCGCGCCGGCGCTGACGCCCGCGCGCATCGAGGCGCTCTACGACTTCGCGTCGCGGGCCGCCGCGCTCCCGAACGTCACCGGCGTCACGGGCATCGTCGACCCGAAGAGCCCCTTGCCGAGGGAAGCCTGGCCTTCGCTGCTCCTGTCGCCCCCGCCGGAGATGGCGGCGCAGATCGAGCAATCGAAGAAGCTCTTCGTGGGCGCGCACGGCGTCTTGTTCGAAGTGAAGACGAAGGACTTGCCCGACAGCCAGCGCGCGCAAGATCTGGTGCGCGCGCTGCGCGAGCGGCGCGCCGTCGGCGACGGGACGCTCTCGGTGGGCGGAGACACGGCCAACAACGTGGACACGGCGCACTTCCTGTACGAGAGGGCGCCGCGGCTGGTCGTTCTCGTCGTCGCGGTCACGTGCCTCGTGCTGTTCGTTTCCCTCGGTTCGGTGCTCTTGCCGCTGAAGGCCGTGCTGATGAATTTTCTGTCCATCACCGCGTCCTTCGGGGCGCTGGTGTGGGTCTTTCAAGAGGGGCACCTGTTCGTCCACGAACCGCGGCCGCTCGATCCGTCGTTGCCCGTGTTGTTGTTCTGTGCGCTCTTCGGGCTTTCGATGGACTACGAGGTGCTGATGCTCATGCGAATGAAGGAGGCGTACGAGCGCACCTCCGACGATCGCCGGGCCGTCGTCGACGGCCTCGAGCGCAGCGCCGGGCTCATCACCAGCGCCGCGGCCATCATGGTCAGCGTGTTCGGCGCCTTCGCCCTGTCGCGCGTCGTCCTCATCCAGGCCGTCGGATTCGGCATGGCCCTCGCCGTCGCCCTCGACGCGACCATCGTCCGGGGCCTGATCGTCCCGACCACGATGCGCCTGATGGGGCGCCTGAATTGGTGGGCGCCGCGAAGAGTCGTCACCTTCCTGAAATCCATCGGCCTCGACGCCACGCACTGACACGGACAGAACCGAGATGGTTACTCCCGTCGTGTCATGAGGACGCTAGGCCAGCTTCCGGCGTGAACGACTATTGAGCGATGCAATACTTCTGCATCTGCGCCCAGACCTTCGCAGAAATGACATCGGCTCCCTGCTGCGTCGGATGTATGCCGAAGCCGTCCAGCCAATACTCGCTCATGTTCGTCGGATCGTTGTGTCCGACGAACTCCGGGCGGTCATCGATGAACGTGCAGTCGATGCCAGCCATCGGGCTGCCGTGGCACGTCAGGTCCGGCGCATTGGCATCGGGAGCGTTTGCACCGCAGCAGAACGCCGCCGCTTTCGGGTATGCATAATCGAGCCAGTCGTTTGCGTTCGGGCCGGTGAAGATGGTGGTCGTATCGATGTGGGGATAGAAGACGTAAACGACGTGTTGCACCTTATCCATGACCATCGTTTGAAGTAGGTCTTGCGCCTTCTGGAAAGCCGCATCAATCACCATGTGGCACTGCGTGTCACCCTGGACGGGCGTGGTCAAACATTGACGGTTGTCGAGCAGGATGTCGTTCCCACCACCGTCCGTGATGACGACCTTGATGTCCGGATTTGCGGGCACCGCCATGCCGGTGAACTGATAAGGGATATTCCCCTGACCGGTCCCGTAGTTCAGCGCCGCACCCAAGAGATAGTAAGTGCGGTACATGACGCCCGCGTCCTTCTGGATCGTGGGCCCGAGGTTCCCGAGATCCATGTACGAGTCGCCGAGCATGACGACCTCGTCCGGCTGCACCTGACCTTTCACGCACGTGCTGGTACCGCCGGCAGCTCCCCCTGTGCTCGAGGTGCCGCCCGCGCCCGACGTGCCGCCCGTGCTCGAGGTGCCGCCCGTGCCCGACGTGCCGCCGATGCTCGACGTGTCACCCGTGCTCGAGGTGCCATCGATGCTCGAGGTGCCGCCTGTGCTCGACGTGCCGCCCGTACCCGATGCGTCTCCAGAATTGACGCTCGTGCTCGATGCGCCACCCGTGCTCGACGTGGCAACCGTGGCGGATCCTCCGGCAGATAGAGACGGCTCGGTGTTGTCCAACCCTCCGCTCGATCCGGGCTCCGTGCCGCTGTGAGTCGGAGAACTGCCGCAAGCTGGAAGGGTAACGGAGCAATACCCGAGCACCCCCACCGTGAGGGCGGTCTGCGTCCGCTTCCATGCGTTTTCACGGGAGGGCCTCTTGAGGAACGTCTCGTTCTTCAATTCGCTGCGTCGAATCATGTTGCGCTCTCTTGGACTGCTCGTACCGGCGCGCTGCTAGTCCATAGGCCGGTCCCGACTCTGCTTTGCGGCCAAGTCGTTGCCGTTTCGGCCAGGCGCGAGTCACTACGAGAAGGCCGAACGGAAGCGACTGGCACCGCCGTCGAGATACGGATCCAGCATCCGGCTATGTGAGCAGACGCAGGCGATGCGGGCGGTGGCGCGCTCGTGCGCCAGCGGCGGTGGAGCTCGTAGTGGGCTCGTGATCAACCACGCATTACGTGGGCGCGACGGCGCCGGAGCCGGTCCTGGTGGGGGTATCGATGCGGAGGCGAAAGTAAGTATACGAACTATCGTTGCGCGGTCGCGAGTAGCCCCTCATGAAAGTAATCGACCGAAGCCCCATTCGCGTGCGGCCGTGATGTATTCGAATTCGTTGGTCGCGTGCCCACTGGTGAAGAGCGCTGGCATGCCCCCCCAGCTCTCCATTCGGCCAAGCATTCAAACGATTCCCACGGCTCGAAACACCGGCATCCGCTTCTTCGCGAACTCCGTCGCTCGTTGCGCCAGATGCTGCAGGTTCTGCTCCGGCGTTTCGAGTTGTTTGCCGTCGACCACGACGCGCTGACCCTGGCTCGAGAGCACGCTCCACGCGAAGCGCGCCCACTCGGTGGGCTCCTTCTGACCCTCGCCGTGAGCGAGCAAAAAGAGCTGCTCCGTCCGATTCGTGCCGATGCCGCCCCCGGTGACGGGGCTCACCAGGTGATGCACGTCCGCGTTGCCGCGCGCGTGGAGCATCAAGCGCCGGTTCAGGCGCTGGCTCGTCGCGCGAGCCGACTCGGTCGCTCCTTCACTCTGTACGACGGCGACGTCGCCCTTGCCGACGAGGATGAGCATCGCTTGCGCGACCTGAGCGAAGGTGACGTCGCGGTGGCGGACGGATTGCTCCATCGCCCCGAGGCCGTGAGGCTCGAAGTCCGACAAGATGTCGATGAGCGGCCGATAGACGGACTCGGTGAGCCCCACTTCGCCGAGCGCGCCCTTCGTCTTCAGCACGACCTCCGACGGGTCGGTGATGAGCAGCAGGCGCTCGGCTCGCAGCGCTTCGCCCTGATCGAACGCGGAGAGGCGCCGGGGACCCTTCACCCAGTAGTCACTGCGGAAGGCGCGGTTCACGAGCAGGTCGCGGATGCTCTCGCGAAAGCCCGCGTCGGGGACGTCACGAAGCAGGGCCTGTTGTTCCCTCGTGAGGTTCAGGTTGTCGATGTGATCGTTGTGCGTCGCCGAGCAGGCGTATTCGAGCTTCGCGCCGGAGAGCCACTCGGCCATCTTCGAGACGGGCATCGGCGACCAATCGCGGTTGAAGTACTCGTGCGCGAGGTAGTTGCGATTCTGCGTCTTGATGCGCGCGACGCGCTCCTGCACGTCGGGGTGCGCTTCGGCGAACTTCGGTTTCGTGGCGAAGAGCCTCTCCACGAACTCGAGCGCCGCGCCCACCCGCTCCGCCGTTCCGCGACCCGGCGCGGCCATGACTTCGGCGTGCTCGGTCATCAAATGGCGGATGGGGAGCATCGAGGCCCAGCCGGGCAGCGTGTTGTAACTGACGTAGAGGACCCCTCCGACGGCGAGCTTCCGGCGCACGAAGTCGACGATGACGGCGCGATTTTCGTCGGAGACCCAGCTCCAGATGCCGTGCATGCCGATGTAGTCGAACTCGGGGAGATCCGGACGCCGGCAGAACTCGGCGAACGCCTCGTCGCAGAGCACGGCCGAGCTCCCCGCTGCGGACGAGAGCTCGCGCGCGAACGCCGCGTGCGACGGATTGAAGTCCGTGCCGTACCATCGCGTCTCGCTGCCGGCCGCGTGGACGTTGATGCTCATACCCTGACCGAACCCGAGCTCGCACGCGGTGCGCGTTCGCGGCGCGGCGAGCCCCGCGTTCGAGAACAAGAGCCGCGCGCGGACCGGATTCAGAGCGGAGTAGTAGCCGTAGGTGTAGGCGACGTCCGCCACGTAGCCAGAGGTCCAATCGCTCACGAAAACGCCTCCTGGGAACGGAACCGTTCCCCCCGGTGAGAACGGCGCCGCCCGCGAGCGCGTTAAGACCCTCAGCGCGATTCCGGCGTGCGGCAGCCCGCGAAGGCCGGCGAAGCGCCCGCTTTCGCCGTCCCTTCGAGCGGTGCGAGGGCGCGCCGCAGCACGTCGAAGGCTGCGGCGGGCTCGTCGGCGAAGTGGAACAATTGGAGATCGTCCGCGTCGATCATCCCGTGGCGCACCAGCGCGTCGAAGTTCAGGATCTCCTTCCAGTACGAAGGCCCGTAGAGCAGCACCGGGATGGTGTGGTCGAACTTGCGCGTCTGCGACAGCGTCAAGACCTCCGTGAGCTCGTCCAGCGTGCCGAAACCTCCCGGGAAGACGACGAGCGCGCGAGCCAGGTGCGCGAACCACAGCTTGCGCATGAAGAAATAGTGGAACTCGAACGACAGCTCCGGCGTGACGTACGGATTCGGGCGCTGTTCGTGCGGCAGCCCGATGTTCAGCCCGATCGTCTTGCCGCCCGCGTCGCTCGCTCCGCGATTCGCGGCCTCCATGATGCCGCCCCCTCCGCCCGAGCAGACGATGAAACGATGCCCGCCGTTCGAGAGCGACAGCGACCAGGTCGTGATGAGCCGCGCGAGCTCCCGCGCGTCGTCGTAGTAGCGACCGAGCGGACCGCTCTGCGACAGTCGAGCGGAGCCGAAGAACACGATGGTGTCGTGCACGTTCTCTTCGCGGAAGGCGTGGAGCGGATCGAGATACTCCGAGATGATGCGGATCGGCCGCGCATCGTCGCTGTCGAGAAACGTCGTGTTCCTGTACGCGAGGGGGCGATGGTTCGGTTTCGGTGATTCGCTCATGGCTCACTCCGTTCGGACGAAGTCGATGAAGCCTCGCTCGACGTCCGTATGAACGAGCTCCACGCGGACGTGATCCCCCACGTCGAGGCCGGCCTCGCCGTGGACCACGCGCCCCTCGACGGCCGGATGCTGGACGCGCACCCACGTGCCTTTCGGCGAGGCGCCGGTCACGATCGCCGAGAACCGCTCGCCGATGCGCGAACCCAAGAGGAGCGCCGCGGCGGATTTGCGGACGAGCCGTTCCACCTTCGCCGCGTTGTCCTCTTGCTCGGTGCAGTGGCGGCCGAGTGCGGCGAGCTCGGGTCCGTCGTAAGGAGGACGATCGCCGGCGAGCGCCGCCTTGATGAGCCGCTGGGCGATCAGATCCGGAAAGCGGCGGTTCGGCGCCGTCGAATGGGTGTAATCGCGGACGGCGAGCCCGAAGTGCCCTTCGCCGCGCTTGCCCGGATACTCCACGTCGTATTCGCCGCGTCCGAGCAGCTTCACGACGGAGAGCGAGATGTCGGGGAAGAGGTCGGGACGCGCGTCGCGCTGCTTGACGAGAAACGCCTCGAGCGCGCGAGCATCCGGTGCGGGGGGGAGCGGTTCTCCGTGCTCGGCCGCGAGCTCGACGAGGCGCGACCAGCGCTCCGGCGACTTCAGCACGCGTCGCAGCGACGGAAAACCCGCTCGATCGAGGAAGCGCGCGGTGACGCCGTTCGCGGCGATCATCAGCTCCTCGATGAGCTCGCGTGCGCGGTTCTTCGGCTGCTGCGCCAGATCCGAGATGCGGTCGCCGTCCCATACCGCGTGCGGCTCGATGCTCTCCAGGTTGAGCGCGCCGCTCTCGTGACGCCGATTCTTCATGCACTGCGCCACTCGATCTTGAAGCCGCAGGACCGCGTCGAGCCCGGGGACGGCGCCGATGCGAGACGGCTCGGGTCCGTTATCGTCCAGCCACGCCGCTACGGAGTCGTACGCGAGCTTCGCCCGGTTGTGCACGACGGCCCGCGAGACGCGGGAATCTTTCACGCCGCCGTCCTCGGCGACGACCATTTCGACGACGATCGCCAGCCGGTCGACGTCCTGGTTCAGGCTCGTCAGATCCGTCGAGAACTTCTCCGGGAGCATCGGGAAGATCTCCGCGGCGGTGTAGACGGACGTCGTGTTCGTCGCGGCGTGCGCGTCGACCGGCGTGCCGCGTCCGACGAGGGCATCCACGTCGGCGACGGCGACGTAGACGCACACCTGGCCGCCGCCGGCGTCCTCGGCGGCGCTCAGCTGATCCAGATCGCGGGAGTCGTCGTTGTCGATCGACGCCCAGAGCAAGTTGCGCAGGTCACGGAGGGACGCGTCGTTCGCCGAAGGAGCGGCGGCGCGCGTCGTCCGCGCGGTTTGCGTGAGCGCCGCTTCGGAGAACTCCGGCGAGAGCCCGCGCTGTCGCATCGCGCGCCGGGCGATGGCGCGAAGCGTGGCGCGCGGGCTCTCGTGATGATTCGCGGGATCGTGGTTGTTCGGCATGAGACGCGCGACCGGCGGGTCGCGCGATGACGTCATGCCACAACGCCGCGCGCGGCCCTAGAACTGGTAGCCGCCGGTCGCGAAGAGCTGGAAATTCGTGAAATCGGAGATGATCATCACACGCATGTCGCCGCCCACGAACCAGTTCGGCGTGATCGGATAGAGCGCGGCACCGCCGAGCCAGAAGGCGAACTTCGTGTCGCTGGCGCTGGCGCTCACGCAGCCGAAAGCGGCGGCGCACGCCGACGCGCTGTAGCTCAAGAAATCCGGGCCGAACCCGAGGTACGGACGGAGGACGACGGGTCCGACGGAGAAGTCGTAGCCGCCCTCGGGGCCGATCAGAAAACCGCTCACGTTGTCTTTCCCGGTGAAGTACGTGAGCATGCCGCCGACGTAGACGTTCATCGGCAGCGTGTACCCACCGCGTGCCCCGACGCCGAAACCCACTCCGTCGTGGAAGCCGTAGCCGAGCAGCACGGCGGCGCTCGCGTGTCCCGCAGTCGGGGACTCCGGGATGTCCGCCAGCGCGGGCACGGCAAGGGCAGTGGTCAGAGTGAGGCCGAACAGGAACGGGGCTTTCTTCATAGATTTCTCCGTGCGCGTAAGTACGCCAAAGTCGCATGGAGCATCCCCGAAAAGTGCAGACGAAGGCCAATAAATGGACGATGGGGCCGTTCCCCCCGAGGAAGCGGGCCCCACCAGGCCGTCGGTGGTGGACCGGGTTGCCATGGTTTGCCAGAGTCCGATGCCCGTGCTTCAAAGGCCGCCCATGGACTCGCCGGGTCCCCTGAAATTCGACGCCTACGCCGACCAATACCGCGAGCTCATGGAGACGAGCTTGAAGGCGAGCGGCGAGAACGCCGAGTACTTCTCTGAGTACAAGTTGAACTGCCTGCGACGGTTCGGGGCGCCCCTCGGAGAGCCGCTCGTCGACTTCGGCGCCGGTACGGGCGCCGTCACGGAGGTCCTCGTCCGAGCTTTCCGTGACGTCACCGCGTACGAGCCTTCTCAGGCGAGCCTCGAGCACCTGCGGCGGCGCGTTCCCGCTGCAAAATGCGCAGGGGCGGAACAGGCGCTTCCGCCGTCGCATTTCTCGACGGCCGTTTGCTCCGGCGTCTTGCATCACGTGCCCGTCGCCGAGCGCCGCGACTTGCTCGTGCGCCTCCGTTCCAAGCTGCGACCCGGCGGACGCTTGTTCGTCTTCGAGCACAACCCCCTGAACCCGTTGACGCGGCGAGCGGTCGCCGCGTGCCCCTTCGACGACGACGCGATCTTGCTCTGGCCCTGGCAGCTGAGGCCGCTATTTCGCAGCGCCGGGTTCGAGGTCCAACGCATCGACTACATCGTGTTTTTCCCGCGAATTCTCGGGATGTTACGCCCGCTCGAGCCGCGCCTCCGGCGGGTGGTGTTCGGCGCCCAGACGCTCAGCGTCCTTCGCAACCCGGGGTAGGCTGCGGCGCGCCGTTTCGTCGCGGAGCGGCGTCGAGCGCGGCCTCCGGCCAGTGCGATGGTCGCGACGGCGAGGGACCACCACGAGCCCGAAGGCGATCGCGCCGCGCGGCAGCCGCAGCCCGCGCTCTTGTTCGCGCGCGACGTCGGGCGTGATGCGTCGCTCGCGCCGGCGTCGTGCGCCGACGGTCCGCCCGTGCCGGAGACCCCGCTGGATCCGCCTTCGCCTTGGGTTCGGCCGCCGTTGCCCGTTGCGGTGCCGCCGTCGCCGGACGACACGCTCGCGTCGGACGTCACGCCGCCGTTCGACGTCACGCCGCCGGCTGCCGTGCCGCCGTCCTCGGGATGGGGCGTCGGGCAGTCCGTCGTGGCGGTCATCTCGTCGACGCCCGGCGGGCGCACTCCGTAGAGCGGCATGGCGCAGCCGTACTCCACGGCGCCCAGGTCCGGCGCGCTACCCGCGTAGTCTTCGTCGATACCCGGCAGGACGATCCCGTGATCCACCGCGTTCGCGCCATCCGCGAGCCTCACGTCGGCCGGCGGCAGCGACGTCTGGTAACTCGCCGGCGCGACGAGCCCACTCTCGAAAATGGGCGACTTCAAAATGAGACCGTGCGGCTCGAAGCTGGGCTGCGCCGAGCGGGCCATCGCGAAGCTCGTGAACTTCTGATAGCCGGACCCGACGAAATCGAAGTCGAAGATGCCGTCCGGATAGTAGCCGTCGTAGTCGAAGGTGCCGTCGTCGATCGGGCTCGTGAAATCGACGGTTCTGCCGTCCGGCGCCGGGGCGCTCACGAACAGGTTGTTCTCGATCACGAAGTGATGACTCGTGTCGCTCGTGTGGTTCGCGAGGGCGTTCGTCGGGCTGACGAACGTGTTGTGGTACACGAGCACGCCGCTCGGCTCTTCGGGCGGGGTACCGCCGAGCGCGTGGAACTTCATCTGCTCGTTGGCGACGTTCACGACGACGTTCCGGATCGCATAAGCGGGACCGCCGAAGATCGGCTGGAAGCTGATGGTCGCGTACGTATTCGTGAAGCGATTGCGGAAGCAGCGGACGTTGCCTTCGCTGGCGTCGAGCTCGACGCCGTTGTCGTACGCGGACCGGACCTCGTTGCCGTAGAAGTCGACGGCCCGAGCGCCGTCCTCCTCGGTCTTCATGGCGTCGCCGAACCCGACGAGATCGTTGTGGCAAATCACGTGGCCGTTTCCCTCCACGTGAATCCCGTCGTCGTTCGCGTGCATCCCGCCGTCGTCGGAGTAGACCGCGGGCCACTTCAGGCGCCCCTCGAGCGTGTTGTCGCAGATGTAGAAGTCCTTCTGGTCCGGGCTCGATCCGAACCCGAGCGTCGTGTCCAAGGTGTGCACGCGCCGGACGACGTTGCCCTCCGTGCCCGAGTTCTGGAACCTGAGCGCGCGGCTCGCGTGAGCCAGCGTGAGCGATTCGACGTGCACGAAGCTCCCGTACACTTCGAGGACGTTGCAGGCGGTGCACCCGCCGCCGTCGAGGACGACGCCGTCCTCGGACGCGCCGCGTACGACGATCGGCGCGTCCGCGGTGCCGCTCGCGTCGATGCGGAACTGCCCGGCGTAGGTGCCGTTCGCGATGGTGATCACGTCGCCCGCCGCCGCGCCGGAGAGCGCCGCGTTCAAGGAAGCGACGTCGGTCGCGCTCTTCGGGTGCGGCGCCGCCGGATCCTTCGGCACCGCTCGCGTGGTTGCGGACAACGTGAGCGTCTGATTCGTCCCGTCCGGATCCGACGCGGAGAGCTCGATGTCGTACTCGGTTGCGGGCATCAGATCGAACAGGCTTCCCGCGAACTGCGGCGGCACCGTCCGGCCGGCGACGCTGTCCGGCCGCACTCGGAACAGCGGGGGCCCGTTTCGCCACGTGGAAGAACCGTGCACGCGGTAGCGCACCGTCACGCGGGCGTCGTAGTCGTCGTCCCCGGTGATGAGGAGCTGCACGCCGAGCGCGACGAGCGTCGGCCGGTCGAGCGACGCCGTTCCGACGTGCAACACGTCATCGGCGTGCGCCGAGTGCACCGACGTGAGAGCGCAGGCAACCACGCCCGCCACGAAGGGACTCCTCCGCCAGCTCGAAAGATCGAGAGAGGTGCGCATCCTTACATGATTGCCTGGATCGACAGCCCTTGGGAACCGTGAGCGCGCGCGGTCGGCGGCGTGGCACGATCGATGCTATGTAGTGAGAAAGAGTAAGATCGAGGACCGATGTCCGAGCGCGCATTTCGATTCCCTCGCGCGGCGAAGCGGCCACCGCCCCTCAGTCCGACGGCCGCGTGGGCCGCTGCGGCGACGGGCGCCGCGTACTTCGGCGTATTTCTGAAGGTCAGCGACGAGCTGTTCTTCGAAGGCGAACGGGGCGTCACGGTGCTCTCGGTCGATCGCGCGGCGGCGAGCTGGGCCGCGGAGCTCCGGCGCTCGTGGCTCACGCAGGCGGCGATCGAGGTGACCTCGCTCGGCTCGGTCACGGTGCTCGGCGTCGTCGTCGTGCTCGCGGCCGTCGGCCTCTACATGACGCGGGATCGTCTCGGGGGCATTCTTCTCGCGAGCGCGACGCTCGGCGCGATCGGCTGGACGTCGCTCCTGAAGAACCTCATCGAACGGGAACGTCCGCCGCTCGTGGCGCGCCTCGTCGTCACCAGCGGTTATTCGTTCCCCAGCGGTCACTCGCTCGCCTCCGCCTCGATCCTGGGGGCGCTCGCGTTGATCGCGTGCCGCCATCTGTCGACGCGCGCCGAGCAACTCTTCGCGCTCGGCGCGACGGCGATCGTCATCTGTGCCGTCGCGGCGTCGCGCGTGTACCTCGGCGTGCATTATCTTACCGACGTCACCGCGGGGACGAGCTTCGGGCTCGCGTGGGTGCTCGCGTGGGCGGCGGTGCTCAGCGCGCTCGAGCACCGCCGAATCGGCACACGGGTGTGAACGCGGGTATGGACCGCCACTCTGGAGCCTGGAGCGGAAGCGCCGGACGCCAGGCCGGCGCGGGGCTCGACGAGCGCCCACCTGCCCAAGGAGGGCCGCTCTTCTCCACTTCGACTTCGTGCATCCTCAGAAAAGCGTGCACACCGTCCTGCT
This sequence comes from Polyangiaceae bacterium, assembly GCA_035547195.1. GTDB lineage: Bacteria > Myxococcota_A > Polyangia > Polyangiales > Polyangiaceae > DASZVB01. The sequence goes on along the minus strand of DASZVB010000019.1, from coordinate 171,825 downwards.
CGCGATGCATCACCTCGCGCATCCCCGAAGTGCGGCTGTGCATCGCGGGATCCGTACAGAATACGATGCGCGTCAACCGTGCCCATGCCGCGATCTTGCGCCGGCTCGCGGCGCCGCTCCCGTGCCGTGTCCTGCTGCGTCTGGCTTTTCGTCGGCGGAGGCGACGCACCTGCTCTTTCGCGCGCCGACCTGGTTCTTCTTCCTTATCGTGAAGGCTCCATCGTCCGCCCTCGTTCCGTCGTCCGCCCTCGTTCCGTCGTCCGCTTCCGTTCCCACCCTCTGCACCGCGCAAACTTTGATATCTCAAGGTCGAGAATTTACGTCAACGAGTTCCGTCGCTTACGACGGTACTTTGAGGCGTCAAGGTCGCAGCTCACGAACGAACCCACCTCACCATCGTGAAGGCTCCGTCGTCCGCTCCCCGTTCCCGTCCTCTGCACCGCGCAACTTTGATATCTCAAGGTCGAGAATTTACGTCAACGAGTTCCGTCGTTTACGACGGTACTTTGAGGCGTCAAGGTCGCAGCTCACGAACCCACCTCACCGAACCAGCGCCGATTCGCTCTCGATGCGATCGCTTTGCCGGCCGGCAGCGGTTTGTCGCGCGTCTGCACCCGGGCTCTTTGCGCGTCGCTCGCAGCGGGGCAGCATCAGCTTGTGGAGCATTGCGCCGCTGAGCCGTTCCGGCGGGATCGCGGTACAATCAACGATGCTCAAGAAAGCCCTTTTCTGGCGGAGCGCCGAAACGTTTCTTGCCGCGCTGGCGTGCGCCGCGCCCCTGATGACGGCGGTCGCGTGCGATAGCGGTTCGGACAACGCGAAATCAGAGCCGGGAAAGGACGCCGGAGCGGGCAGCGGGGGACGCGACGCGAGCGCAGGACAGAATGGAGCCGGCGGTAGGACGGTGAGCGGGGGCTCTGGTGCGGGAACTGGAGCTGGTGCGGGAACTGGAGCTGGTGCGGGAGCCAGTGCAAGTGGTGGAGGTAGTGGGAGGGGGAGGGGCGGAGATGGTGGCAGTGGGGGGAGTGGCGGAGGTAGCGGCAGTGGGAAGGGTGGAGCTAGTGGGAGTCGTGGAGGCGGCGGAGGCGGTCAGAGCGGCGGGAGTGCGGGGAGTGTTGGAAGTGGGAATGGCGGCGCGGAGGATGGGGGAAATGGTTCGGGGTTCGTGAACCCGGAGCCGGGGAGTAGGTTTTTTGTTGGAGCGAATTTTTGGAACGTCGATTGGGAGGGGCAGGACGACTTTTTTCAGAGCGGCGTGGATTTCGCGACGACGGCGAATCCGTGGAACCCACAGTTCCTGAAGGATCTCGCGCCGTATCACGTGCTGCGCTTCATGGATTGGAACCAGACGAACGACAGCAACAACCCGCAAGCCGTCTGGGACACACGAAAGCAGAAGACCGCCGCTCAAAACGAGCCGGTCGCATTCGAATGGCAAATGGATCTCTGCAATCGCACGAAGAAGGATTACTGGCTCAACGTGCCGCACGAGGCGAGCGCCGACTACTGGACGAAGCTCGCGACGCTCGTGCACGACAATCTCGACCCGTCGCTGCGCGTCTATCTCGAATGGTCCAACGAGGTGTGGAACTCGGGGTTCCCGCAGAACGCCTACGCGGCGAGCAAGGCGAAGTCGTTGAATCTCGCGGGCGACGACGCCGCTGCCTCGTACTACGTGTACGCATCCGTCCGGGTCTACGAAGCGTTCGAAGCGGTGTTCGGCGCCGGGAGCCCCCGGGTCGTGAAAGTGCTCGCGGGGCAGGCGGCGTGGACGGGGCCATGCGACGCGCACATGACCGCGCTGAAGGACGCGACCATCAATCCGAAGGGCACGATGCCCACGGTGTACGCCATCGCGCCGTACTTCAGCGGCAACACGACCGGTGACCTCTCGTCTGCGCTGCCGACCGTGAATCAATGGACGAGCGACAGCAAGAAGTGTGCGTCGGCCGGCGAGCTCCCGCTCGTCTCCTACGAAGGCGGCTCGGACTCTTACGCTGCCGGCAGCGGCTGCACGACCATCCAGCACGACGCGGCGATGCACGATCTCTACACGTCGTACCTGACGGGTATCTCGGGCGCGGGGCTCACCGGTCCCTTCATGCAGTACACGCACACCGGGGCTTGCTGGGGACTCAAGGAAAAGACCAGCGACTCCATCGACGTCTCGCCGAAATACAAAGGCGTGCTCGATTGGCTCGCTGCGCACCCGTGACCACGGCAAGAGCCGGAGCAAGCGTCGTCGCAGGCGCCGCATCAAGCGACGCTGAGCGTCTTCGGCGGATCCTGCGCGCGCGCCTGGTACTCCCGACAGCGCTCGATGAATTCTCGTGCGCTCTTGGGCATCGGCACGCGCGCTCGGGCGATGTCCGAGACGAGCGCGTTGCCGTTCGAGAGCAGCCGCTTTCCCCCTTCGACGCGCTCGCGCTCGACGAGGCTCGGCTCCGCGCTCATGCGGGGCTCGAAGGCAGCGAGCTTTTCCGAGGCCACGACGAACGACGCCCAGACATCGAAGATATCGGGGTCCGTTCGCAGAATCTCGGACTTCAGCTTCGCGGCGACGCAGAAGTCGGCGATGGGTTCGTCGACGCCGGCGAAGGCGGGCATGCCGGCGAACGTGCAGCGCAAGGCGTCGCAAATCTCGTCAATCTCGCGCATCGTCTGCGAGATTTTCACGTAGCGGCTCTCGTAAAAGCTCTCTATCGGGAACATGAAGGCCTTCAGCGGCTCCCCCCAGAGCTCGTCGATGCCTTCTTCGCCGCTGCGGTGCAGGACCATCTTCCCGAGCTCGAGCGCTTGCTGAAAGTACTCGCCGCACTCGCGGAGCAGCGCGTTGTCGGCGTGGATCTGCACGCCGAGCGCCTGGATCTCGACGAGCTTCGTGAAGATGTCGGTCGCGCGATTGAACAGCGCGCCCGCGAGCATCGCGCCCTTCACACGGCGCCGCTCGGGCACGGTTTCCGTCTCGAAGGCGCGGCGCGCCTCTTCGAGACGTTCGCCGGGGATGTTCAAGCCATGTTCGACGTGGTTGAACAGACGCCGCGTGAGAGCCTGGATGAGCTGCTTCTTCGCGAGCATCGTGTCCGCGGGGGCGTCGTAGGCGCGGATCCAGTAGCCGTAGTAGTAGACGCGCAAACGGCCATCGATGATCTGCTTTTTGCCGAGCGGGATCTCGGAGTCCATCGTCGTGTTTCCGACTTCGCGGAGGCCCGCGCCGTATGCAACCAACACCGGCCGGCGGCAATCTAATCCGACCGCGCTCCTTCCGGTGCGAGCGCCGCGTGAATGCCACACCCACGCCACCCGAGCTCCCGAATCCTGGACGAAAGCTTCCCGCAATATTCGTTTTCGCATGCGCTAAGCTCGTCCGTTCGCATGCTCGAACGGTTTCTACAGCGTCACGCCGAGGCCGGTCTGTCGGCCGCAGCCGAGGCGCTGTTTCCTGTCAACGACCTGGGAGCGCCCGACTACCGCACGACGGACGTCGTTGCGCGCACGCTGGACTATCTGCGCCTTTTACCCTCGCGCCAGCGCACCCTGCTCGTCTGCCTGTTCGCATTCGTTGAGCTCGGCGCCCCCCTCCTTCTACTCCGTCCTGCCCGGTTCTCGCGCCTTCCGGTGGCGCGGCGCGAGCACGCCATCCGGAGTTTCCGGGCCTCTCCGTTGCTCCCCCTGCGCGTCGTGGGCGACGCGATCAAGGCGTGCATGACCATGATGTACATGTCCCATCCGGCGGCGCTCGCGCACGTGGGCGCGTTCCGCGGATGTGGACGAGCCGGAAACACGCCGGCCGGCGAGGCCCGATGATTCACGAATTCGAGGACGTCCGCGCCGGGTTCGACGTCGACGCGGACGCGGTCGTCGTGGGCTCCGGAGCGGGAGGCGCCGTCGCCGCGGCAAATCTCGCGCGCGCGGGGCTCCGTACGGTCGTCGTGGAAGCTGGGCCGAGGCTCGGCCCGGCGGACATGATGCAGGATGCCCCGAGCTTCATGGCTCGCTACTTCTGGGAGGGCGGCCTTCGCACGCTCGGCGGCACGACGCAGATTCCGACGCTGCAAGCACGGTGCCTCGGCGGCAGTACCGTCGTCAACTCGGCGATCCTCCTTCCGTTACCCGACTGGGTGCGCCGCGCCTGGCGGGACGAGACCGGAGTCGATCTGTTCACGTCCGCCGTGCTCGACCGGGCGTACGCGCGCGTGTTCGAGCGCACCCGCGTCGCACCGACGCCGATGAGCGTGCTCGGCCGGCGCAACCTCGTCGTGCGCGACGCGCTCACCGCGGCAGGCTTGAAGAGCGGCCCGCTGCCGCGCGCGGTCGTCGATTGTGACGCCTGTGCAGATTGCTTCACGGGTTGCGCGGGAGGCCGCAAGCAGTCGCTCGACAAGTCGTATATCGCCGATGCCGCGCGGGACGGCGCCCAGGTCTTCACGTGTTCGCACGTCGACCGGGTGCTCGTGCGCCGCGGGCGCGCCGACGGCGTCGAAGGAAGGGTGATCGACCCGAACGGATTTCGCGACGTCGCTCGCTTCCGCGTGCGGAGCAACGTCGTCGTCCTCGCAGCGGGCGTCCTGCACACGCCGGTGATCTTGCAGCGAAGCGGCGTCTTCGCCGGCGGAGCCGTCGGCGGTTCGCTATTTTCGCACATCGGCGGCGGCATGGTCGGCATCATGGAAGACGTCGTCGATCCGTGGGTCGGTGCGACTCAGGGATGGGGCGCCATGAGCGAAGAGATCCCGGGCATGAAATACGAATGCCTGTGGGCCCCGCTCTCGGTGCTCATGGTGCGCTGGGGCGACGTCGGTCACGAATTCCTGAAGCGCCTGTCGGAGGTGAAGCACGCGACGGTCATCGCCACCGTGTACCGCGCGAAGGTGAAGGGACGGGTGCGCGCGCGACGTGACGGCATGCCGAGCATGCAGCTGTACGTCCCCGACGCCGAAGCGCGGACGGTGTATCGCGGCCTCAAGATCGGCGCGGATGCGTTGCTACGCGTCGGCGCGCGATACGTCCACACCGGCATCCCCGGCGCCGTGGACGAGATGCGCTCGTTCAAGGACACCGAGAGCCTCCTCGATACGAGGCTCGGGGCGCGTCATCTTCAGATGAGCGCGACCCACGTCTTCGGCTCTTGCCGAATGAGCAACCGGGACGGAGCCGTCGACGACTCGGGTCGCGTTCGCGGTCCATCCGGCATCTACATCGCCGACGCGAGCATCTTTCCGAGCCCGAGCGCCGTGAACCCGCAAGCGACCATCATGGCGCTCTCGGACATCGTCAGCCGCCGTATTGGCGGCCTTCACGCCTGAAGAAGCTACTTCACCGCGAGCAGCTCGACCTCGAAGACGAGGGTCGCGCGCGCCGGAATGACCGGCGGATAGCCGCGCTCGCCGTACGCGAGCTCGTGCGGAATGGTGAGCTTGCGGATCTCGCCCACCTTCATGCCGGCGACGCCTTGATCCCATCCACGGATGACCTGCCCGGCTCCGAGCCGGAAGTTGAACGGCTCGCCGCGATCTCGCGAGCTGTCGAACTTCGAGCCGTCGGTCAGCGTGCCGACGTAGTGCACAGAGACCGTCTTGCCGGACACGGCTTCGGCTCCGGTCCCTTCCTTGATGCTCACGATCGATAGCTCCGCCATTGGCGCGTCTCCTGTCCGCGGCCCGTCGCCGCCCCGTCTTTCTTTAGCAGAGCCGGCGAGCGGCCGGCTACCGAACCGCGCCGAGCCAGAAGGAGCGCGGCGCGACCCGCGCTCCTCGCCCACTTAGCACTACTTCCGACGCCTTCGGACCGCGAGCATCGACAGCGCGAGCAGACCGAGCGGCCACGCCGTGCTCGACGACGAGCGGGGCACGCTGCAGCCGCAGCTGCCGCTTCCGCCGCCGGAGATGGTCGTCTTCCCGGAGTCCGGCTTGAGCACGCCGCCGTCGAGCGACGTCGGTTGACCACCCCCGGCGCCCGCGTCGACGTTCGCGGCGCCGCCTTGACCGACGCTCGCGTCGGCGTGCGCGCCGCCGCCGGCGGACGGGGCGCCCCCTGCGGACGCGCCGCCGCTGCCGCCGGCCTTGCCGCCGGCGCCGCTTTGGCCGCCGCTGCCGGCGTCCACGCCGCAGTCGTTCACCGCGGTCCCGACGCACGTGCCGTGGCCGTCGCAGTGGTCGTCGCTCGTGCACGAGTTGCCGTCGTCGCAAGACGCCGTCGTGTCACGCGCCGCATACCCGCAGGCGCCGTTGTTGCACGTGCCCGTCGCTTCGTAGCAGCCGCCGGGCGGCGTCGTGCACGTCACGCCGTTGCACGGGTCGTTGTTGCACAGCCCCGACGTCGTGTTGCAACCGGCGGTGCACGATTTGTCGACCGCGTCGTACTTGCACGCCCCGGTGTCGTCGCACGCGCCCGCCGCGTCGAAGCCGTGCGACGTGGGGCTGCTCTGGTCGCACGTCGCGGCCGGCGGCGTGTTGCACGCCGTTTCGCCGGCGCAGTTGCCGCTCTCGTCGCACGTGTCGTTCGTCGTGCAGGTCTTTCCGTCGTCGCACGGCGAGCCCTGCGTCTTCAGCGCGTAGGTGCATTTGCCGTCCGAACCGCACGTGCCGGTGCTCTGATGGCACTGGTCCGGCGGCGAGTCGCACGTCACGTTCTTGCAGGGGTCGCCGACACACAGACCGCTCGTCGCGTCGCAACCGAACGGGCAATTCGTGTCGTGCGAGGTGTAGGAGCACGTGCCGTTCGAGCACGTGCCGGAGGCGTCCTGCGACGTGGACGTCACCGAATCCTTGCACGTGGGAAGCGCCGGCGTATTGCACGCCAGCGGGGTCCCGGCGCACGCGCCGGCGGCGCTGCACTTGTCGTTGTTCGTGCAGGGGTCGCCGTCGTCGCACGAGGCGTCTGCCGTCACGGCGTAGCTGCACGTGCCGTTGCTGCACGTGCCGGTCGCTTGATAGCACTGCGACGACGGCGGCGTGGTGCAGGTCTTGCCGATGCAGGGGTCCTGCTTGCAAAGGCCCGACGCGCTGTCACATCCGAAGTCGCAGTGCTTGTCGGTGGAGGGCGCGTTGCAGCTGCCGGAGCTCGTTTGACAGGTGCCCGCGGTGAACGTTCTCGACGTGTTCGCGTCGACGCACGTCGGCGTTCCGGCGGTGCACACTATGGCGGAGCCGCCACAGGTCCCGTTGCCGTCGCACGCATCGTTCGTGGTGCAGACCTGGCCGTCATCGCACGTCGTGCCCGGCGAGGAGGGCTGATACGTGCAGGCTCCGTTCGTCGGATTGCACGTGCCGGTCGCCGCGTAGCAGCCGCCGATGGGCGGCGTGGTGCACGTCTTCGGGGCGCCGTTGGTGCATTTGCCGCTCTGGCACGTGGCGATGCCGTTGCAGAGGTTGCCATCGTCGCAATTCGTGGCGTCGGCGACGGGCGTGTGCGTGATACCGGCGACGGGATCGCAGGCGTCGGTCGTGCAAGGCTCGCCGTCATCGACGGACACCGCGCTGCCGGCGCATTTCCCGGCGCCGTCGCAGGCGTCACCGGTCGTGCACTGGTTGCCGTCGTTGCACGCCGTCTTGGCCGCCAAGGGCGTGAAGACGCATTTCCCGTTCACGCATTGCCCCGAGCCGGCCTGATAACAGTCGTTGGGAGGCGTGTTGCAAGTCACGGACGTGCAAGGGTCGGGCTTGCACTGCTTTGCCGTTCCGTCGCAGCCGAACGGACAGTTCGTCGTTGTGGACGTGTAGCTGCACCCGGTGCTCGAGGAGCACGTCCCGGTGCTCGAATAGGTCACGAGCGTGTTCGCGTTGGAGCAGGAGCTCGCCGGAGGCGTCGTGCATTGAGTCGCGCCGGTCGGGACGCAATTCAAGCTCGCGTCGCATTTGTCGCCGGTCGTACAGGCGTCGCCGTCGTTGCACAGCGCCCCGACCGCGAACGGTTTGTAGCTGCACGACCCGGCCGTACACGTGCCCGGGCTCGTATAACAGGGCGACGCGGGAGATTTACAGACGACGCCCGTGCAGGGGCTGGTGAGGCAATCCGTGCTCGTGCTGTTGTTCGGGTTCGAGCTCAGCGCGTTCAAGCGAAAGTCGCCGGCGTTGTTGTCCGTGTCGATGGTCGCGGCGCAGCCCCCGTCGTTGCGTTCGTAGCTCTGGTTGACGCTGTTGGTCAGCGGCGCGAGCGGCGTCCCTTCCACGTATTGGGTCATCGTGCTCATGCCGACCTCGTCGACGGCGGTGCTCGTGCCGTCGTAGAGCGCGATGCCGCCGTTGTCGGGAATGCCGATCGTGTAGGTCACGTTCGGCGTCACCGAGCCCGAGTACCCCTGCGTGCCGACGTTCGCGAACAGGTAGAAGCGCTTCGCGGGAAGGCTGACGTTGGCCGGGACGGTCGCCAGCGTCGTGGTGTTTCCCATGGTATCGCTCATCCGGAGGGTGAATCCGCCGATGTTGAGCGCCCCATTCGTGACGTTGTAGATCTCGACGAATTCGTCGTTCGCGCCGTTGGGGCCGCGCGTTCTGAATTCGCTGATCACCAGGGTGCTGGACGTGGCGAACGCGAAGGTGGGTATGAAAAGGATCGCAAGGAATACGAACGCGCTGGCGAGCACTCGACGCATGGACGCTCCTCCCCGAATGAAGGACAATGGGGGACAGAATACGACGAAGATCGGAGAAATAGACTCCGATCCGTCCCAGACGGCCGAGGCTCGCGCCTTTTAACCCGCTCTCCGCGCGTTTCCTGAACGTGCTCGTGAGGCCAGCGCACGATCGGGGCATTCTGCGCCAGTTTCCCGGCCTCCCCCTTGTCTTTCAGGCCGCCTCGGGTACCTTCCCGCCCAGATGAGCGGGCATTCGAAGTGGGCGACCATCAAACGAAAGAAGGGCGCGACCGACGCTGCGCGCGGAAAGCTCTTCACTAAGCTGATCAAAGAGATCACGGTCGCTGCGCGAATGGGCGGCGGCGACTTGTCCGGCAACGCCCGGCTCCGGAAGGCCGTCGACGAGGCCAAGGCGTCTCAGATGCCGAACGACAACATCACCCGGGCCATCAAGCGGGGCACGGGTGAAATCGAAGGAGCCGCCTTCGAAGAGGTGCTGTACGAGGGGACGGGGCCCTCGGGGTCGCTCTTCCTCGTGGAAGGGACGACGGACAACCGCAACCGTTCGGCTGCGGAGCTCCGGAAGATCTTCGAGAAGCACAACGGTTCCATGGGCGGGAGCGGAGCGGCGGCGTGGGCGTTCGACCGCAAGGGCGTCATCGTGCTCGATCACGCGGCGGCCACGGAAGATCAGCTGATGGAGACCGCCGTCGGGGCCGGCGCCGACGACTACTCGAACGACGGCGACGTCTGGACGGTCTACACGCCCCCGGAAGCCCTCGACCGGGTCACTTCGGCGCTCGAATCCGCGAAGATGGCGGTGAAATCGAGCAAGCTTGCCTACGTGCCGAAGAACAAGAAAGAGGTGCGCGGTCGGGACGCCGAGGTGTGCCTGAACCTCGCGGAGACGCTCGACGATCACGACGACGTGCAGAACGTCTATTCGGACTTCGACGTGCCCGAGGACGAGCTGAACCGGATCGCGGGCGCTTCCTAGTCTCGAGTTTCGCGATTTTCGCGTGGAGAAAACTCGCGATTTTCCGCGCTTCGGCGGATTTCTCGACTTCGGGGTCGATACGGCACGCTTCAAGAGTCGCGCGTCTCTCGCGACCAGAGCCCCAGCGGGCTCCGGCCTCGCCGGTTTTTCTCGTGGCTCTTGCCCTCTACGACGATCGTGATCTGTTCTTCCAAGACCGCTCAAGTCGAGCCTAGTCGGCCGTCGTCGGCTCGCTCCGCCGGACGGAGTCTAAGAGAAGCGCGGCAGCAGAAGCGCGACCGCGAAGTACGTGAAGATCGCGTGCGAGACCATCAGCGGTGGAAGCCGTCCGAAGACCCGCGCCGCGAAGCTCCAGACGATCCCCGCGCCGAGCGCCGCGAGTGGCAGCAAAGGATTCGGCCCGGCCTGAGGATCGCTGAGCGTGAAGACCGTGGGCAGGTGGGCCGCAGCATATAAAACCGCGGCGACCGGCCACGCGCGGCGTGCGCCGAGGCTATCGGTGACGGCGGAGAGGACGAGACCGCGCCACACGAGCTCTTCGAGAGCGCCGACGATGGCGACGGCGATGAAAAGCTTGGGCGACGGCTGCACGCTGCCGAGCTGCAGCGCGATGTGGAAGAGCCACACCGTCTTCGACGAGCCGGGGCCGAAGAGCAGGTGCCGCACGCCGTAGGCGCCGCCGAACACGACCGCGGCGATGAGGAAGCCGATGGTAAAATCCCCACCGCGCACACGGAGCATTTCGCGCAGCGTGCCGTCGCGCTGAAACTGCTGCAGCGCGAGCACGCCGAGCACCAGGTACGGCAGCAGCAAGCCGATCCACATGGTCGGGCTCGCCGCGACGGATTCTCGCATCGCGAACGCCATGGCCGTCGCGACGACCGCCGTGACGAGCAGCGCCGTCTTCATCGCTTCCTCCGTTTCGCGGCGCGCGCGGGGCCGGTGTTCGCGAGTCGCTTCGCGAGCCAGTCGACGATGCGGTCGGCCACGTCGCTCTTCGGTAGCGCGGGCAGCGCGTCCGCCGAGTCGTCGTCCACGATGAGCACGCGATTGTCGTCCCTGCCCATCGACTCCGCCGCGTGATTCGCGACGACGACGTCGACCCGCTTTTTTCTGAGCTTTGCGCGCGCTCGCTCGACGATCCGTGCGTCGGTGCCCGTCTCCACCGCGAAGCCGACGAGCACGGGGCGTTTCCCGCGCCGCGCGGCGCCGACCTCCGACAAGACGTCCGGGTTCTGCACGAGCCGGAGCGTCAGACCGTCGTCTCCGCGCTTCAGTTTTTCCTTGGCCACGCGCTCTGCGCGGTAGTCACCGACGGCCGCGCACATCAACAGCGCGTCCGCTTTCTCGAGATCCGGACCGAGCACGGCGAAGAGCTCGCGCTTCAGGTCGAGGGCGCTCCGTACGTCGATGCGCTTCACGCCGGGCGGCGTCGCGAGCGCCACCGGTCCGGCGACGAGCGTCACCTGGGCGCCGCGCCGGGCGGCGCGCTCCGCGAGGGCGAAGCCCATCTTGCCCGACGATCGGTTGCCGATGAAGCGCACCGGGTCGAGGTCTTCGACGGTGGGGCCCGCCGTCACGACGAGACGAACGCCCGCGAGATCGCCGCCGCCGAGACGGGATGCGACGCGCCGGGCAATGTCGTCCGGTTCCAGCAACCGTCCGACGCCGACGTTGCCGGACGCCACTTCGCCTTCTGCGGGGCCCAGGATCTGCACGCCGTCTTTCGAGAGCGCGGCGACGTTGCGCGCCGTGGCCGGATGCGCCCACATCGTCGGATGCATCGCGGGGGCGACGAGCACCGGACAGCGGGCGCAGAGCACCGTGGCCGCGAGCAAATCGTCGGCGCGTCCGGCGGCGAGTCGAGCGAGGAAGTCGGCGGTCGCGGGAGCGACCACGATGAGATCGCTGCTTTGCGCGAGCTCCACGTGCGCTTCGCCGCCGCAGGTCGGGTCGAACATGTCCGTCGCGACCGGGCTCGCCGTGAGCCCGGACAGCGTGCTTTCGCCGACGAAGGCGCGTGCGCTCGCGGTCATGACGACGCGTACGCTGGCGCCCGCTTTCGTCAGCAGCCGGACCAAAAGAACGGCCTTGTACGCCGCGATGGAGCCGGTGATGCCCACCGTGACGCGACGGCCGCGGAGCGCGGCGAGGTCATCTGCCATGTCTCGCCCTCGTGCGGCGCGCGTCGGAGACGTACTCGCTGTCCGCGTCGAAGAAGCGCCATGGCTTCGCCGCCCAGACACCCGCGTAGTCCACTCCGACGCGCGTTGCGCGGGCTACCCGACGCGGCGGCGGCCCGTCGACGAGATAGAGCGCGCTGCCGCCGCAGAGGTCCGCGCCGTACTCCTGCTTGGTGATCGCGAGCGCCTCGCACAGCTTGCCGGGGCCGTTGGTGAGCTCACGCCGCGTGGCGGCCATGCCGCGTCGGGCGGCCATCAGCTCCGCCCCGACCGTCGGCTCGATCGCGCGGATGAGCACCGCGTGCGGCTCTCCGACGGAGCCGGTGACCAGGTTCAAGTGAAAGTGCATCCCGTAAATCAGAAAGACATAGGCGTACCCGGGAGGACCGAACATGACCTCGGTGCGCGATGTACGGCGCCCGCCTGCGCTGTGTGCCGCTAGGTCATCCGGGCCGCGATACGCCTCCGCTTCCACGACTCTGCCTGCAGCGACACCATTTCTGCAAGCGTGAACGACCACTTTGCCGATGCAGTCCCTCGCGACCTCGAGAACGGGGCGAGAGTAAAAGGCCCTCGGTAATGCCGCTCTCACCGGAACGCTCATTATTTTCGGGGGCTCCGGCTTCGTTGTGCCACGGTGCGGGCCCCCGGCTCGGGCCTGCCGCATCGTCGCTCGATTACCAGATGCGTCCCCTATCTGGTAGATTGAGTGCTGTCCCTGGATGGCGGAACAAGTGGCGGCGGACAAGCCGGCAACAGCGCCGAGAGTGATCGGTCGGTATGCCCTCTTCGGCGAGATTGCCGCGGGGGGGATGGCGACCGTTCACTTCGGTAGGCTCGTGGGGCCCGTCGGGTTCTCACGGACGGTCGCGATCAAGCGTCTGCACGCCCAGTACGCGAAGGACCCGGATTTCGTCGCGATGTTTCTGGACGAAGCGCGGCTCGCCTCGCGCATCCAGCATCCGAACGTCGTGACCACCCTCGACGTGGTCAACATGCCGAGCGAAGTGTTCCTCGTCATGGAGTACCTCCAGGGGGAGAGCCTCTCGCGGCTCATTCGCAACGCGCGCAAGCTCGGCGAGAACGTGCCCCCCGGCCACGCCGTCTCCATCATATCCGGGATGCTTCACGGCCTCCACGCCGCGCACGAAGCAAAGAGCGAACGCCGCGAGCCGCTCAACATCGTCCACCGGGACGTCTCGCCGCAGAACGTGCTCGTCGGTGTGGACGGCGCCGCCCGCGTGCTCGACTTCGGCGTCGCCAAGGCCGCGATGCGTTCGCAGTCGACTCGCGACGGCCAGATGAAGGGCAAGCTCAGCTACATGTCCCCCGAGCAGCTCAACGGAAAGCCCGTGGACCGGCGGACGGATCTGTTCGCTGCGGGCGTGGTGCTCTGGGAGTCGCTCACCGGCAAGCGCCTCTTCGACGGCGCCGACGCCGGAGAAATCTTCGCCAAGCTGCTGGCTTCGGAAATTCCGCGCCCCTCCACGCTGGCGCAGGGCATCCCCGAAGCGCTCGACAACGTGGTGATGAAGGCGCTCGAGCGCGATCCCGACAAGCGCTACCAGACCGCGCGCCAATTCGCGATCGAGCTCGAGGCATCCACCGTTCCAGCGACCCCGCGGGCCATCGGTGAATGGGTCGAGCACCTCGCCGGCATCGAGCTCGAGCGCCGCGCCCAGCTCGTCGCTGAAATCGAGAGCATCTCGACGAACCCGGACGATCTCGCGAAGCTCGATTCCGACTACGCCGTCGAGGTCCTGGACGACGTCGTGGAACGCCAGAGTCAGAGCAGCGCGGTGCGTCCGGCGACGGGCTCGCGCCCGCAGGTGCCCCCGCTCGCCGCGGCCCTCGCGAAGGTCGAGCCCGGGGAAGCGAGCTACTCGACGGCGAGCGCGTCGACGTCTCAGGTGACGAGCCTCGCCGGAGCGGTCACGCAGTCGACCACGCGGAGCAGCGTGTTCATCGGCGCGCTCGCGGCGTGTCTCGGGGGCGGCGCCGTCGCGTTCTTCTTGTTCTCGCAGCGTCACGAGCCCGCGTATCAGCCCGTCCCTGCCGCCGCTCGTCCGTCCGCGTCCGTCATCGCGGCCCCGGTCGAGCCGCCGCGCCCCGTTCCCCCCGCGCAAGCGGTGCCCATTCAGGATTTGCCTCCGGCGCCGCCGGAAGACGAGGCGAAGCCCGTTCCGGAGCCGGCGTCTGCCGTCACACAGCAATCACATCGGTCGAGCAAGCCCGCCGCGTCGAAGCCGTCGGCCCCGAATGCGAGCTCGTGCAATCCTCCGTTCACGGTCGACGCGAACGGCATCAAGCGCCTGAAGCCCGGCTGCCTCTGAGGCTCGGGCATCGGGGCTCGGCGGGGGCGGGACCGCCGTTCGAAAAGCCTGTCCATCGCGACGGCTCGGTGTCCCGTCGCTGAATTTTATGTATGCTCGCATCATGCCGGGGTTTCTCGTCTTTCGCCGCGCGGCCCTCTTCGCGCTCGTGATGCTGTCGCTCGTCCTTCGCGGCGGGGTTTCGCGCGCGGAAGATTCGAAGAAGGCGCAATGCGCTTCTGCTTACGAGAAGAGCCAGGAGCTGCGCGCCGCGGGCAGCCTGAAGGCCGCGCACGACATGCTCGTGCAGTGCGCTCAGGATTTTTGTCCCTCGTTCGTGCAGACCGACTGCGCGCAGTGGTTGACGGAGGTGTCGCGCGATCTGCCCACGATCGTGGTCGTGGCGAAGGACAAATCCGGCGAGGACACGACCGCCGTGACCGTGACGATGGACGGCGAGCCGTTCCTGAGCCAGCTCGACGGCAAGGCCGTCACCGTGGATCCCGGGCCTCACACCCTCCGGTTCCTGCTCGAAGGCGCGGATCCGATCGAACAGCAGATCGTCATCCGCCAAGGACAGAAAGATCGCGTCGTCGCGGTGAGCTTCGCTCCGGCCGCGCCCGAGTCCGTGGGCCCGAGTCCGTACGCCACCGCCGCGAAAGGCGAGGGGGGTCCTGAAGCGGAGAAGAAGGGACCCGGGCCGCTCCGGCTCTACTCGTACATCGCCGGGGGCGTCGGCGCTGCGGGGCTCATCGGGTTCGCCGTCGTCGGCGGCATCGGCAAGGGCCAGGAGAACGATCTTCGGGATCAGCACTGCTCGCCCAACTGTTCGCGCTCCGACACGGATTCGATCAAGACGAAGTACATCGTCGCCGACGTGCTGCTCGGGGTCGGCATCGCCGGGGTCGCGACGGGCGTGACCCTCTTCTTCCTTTCGCAGCCGAAGAAGGAGCCGGCTCAGTCCGGCAAGCTTCACTTCGACGTCGGCGCCGCGCCGGGGACCGCGATGGCGACCCTCGCCGGCGGGTTCTGACGTCGAGCCGGCGCTAGCCGAACAAGAAGCGGCCGCCCTGGTACACGAGGAAGCTCGCGACCCAGGCGAACACGCCCGTATACGCGAAGAGAAACAAAGGCCACCTCAGCGACTTCGTTTCTCGCCGGACGACCGCCAGGGTGCTCACGCACTGGCACGCGATCGCGAAGAACACCATGAGCGACAGCCCGACCAGCGGCGTGTAGGCCGGCTTGCCGTCGGCGCGGGTCTCGGCGCGCATGCGGTAGCGCAGCGGCTCCACGTGCTTGTCCGCGTCGCTCGTGCCGTACACGATCCCCATGGTCGATACGAACACCTCGCGCGCCGCGAAGGCGCCGATGAGCCCGACGTCGATCTTCCAATCGAACCCGAGCGGGCGTGTCACCGGCTCGAGCGCGCGCCCGAGGCGGCCGCCGTAGCTCCCGCGGATCGTCTGCTGCGCGATCGCCGCCTTCGGGAGCGACGCCGGGACGTGATCGGGCTTGGGATACGAGAGGAGAACCCAGAGCACGACCGTGCAGGCGAGGATCATCGTGCCCGCTTCGGTGAGGAACGCGCCCGCCCTCTCGGCGATCGTGCGCACGGTCGCGCCGAGCTTCGGCAGACGGTAGGGCGGAAGCTCCAGGATGAGCGGCACCTTCGTACCGCGCACGGCGGTGCGCCCGAGGACGAACGCCGCGAGCAGCGTGATCAGCGTCGCGAACAGGTACATGCCGATCATCAGCAGCCCCTGCAGCGGCACCCACCCGAACACCCGCGTCGGCGGAAACAGCGCTCCGATGATCAACGTGTACACGGGCAGGCGCGCCGAGCACGTCATCAGCGGGACCACGAGCATCGTCAGCAGTCGATCGCGCCGCCGTTCCATCGTGCGCGTCGAGAGGATGGCGGGGATCGCGCAGGCGAAGCCGGACAGCATCGGAACGAAGGCCCGGCCGTGCAGGCCGAGGCTGCGCATGATCCGATCCATCAGATACGCGACGCGGGCCATGTACCCGGAGTCCTCGAGGATGCCGATGAAGAAGAACAGAAGGACGATCTGAGGCAGGAACACGACGACGTTGCCGACGCCGCCGAGGATCCCCTGCACGAACAGATCGCGCAGAAAGCTCGGCGGCACGCGCGCGACCGTCGCCATTTGCAGCGCGATGACGAGGCGTTCTATCGCGTGCACCGCCGGGTCCGCCCAGGTGAACAGGGACTGGAACAGCACGGTCATCAGCACCAGGAAAATCGCGAGCCCGTAGACGGGGTGGATGAGGACGCGATCGATGCGCTCGCTGGGACGCGCGGCGTGCTTCTCCGGGTACGGAAGCTCGTAGAAGGAGGGCGCGATCCGATCGAGGAACGCGTAGCGCGCTCCGATGATCTCCTGGTCGATGTCGCGTGATCCGGCGCGCGCGCGTACGTCGGCGACCGCGGCGCGAAGCTCGTCGGGGATGCCGACGAGCTCGTCGTCTTCGTCGATGCTCGTCAGGGCCCAGCGCGACAGCGCGCGATCCCGTTCCACCGAAGAACGCCACTCGCGCGGCAGTCGTTCCGCGACGGCGTCGACGTCGGGTCGCTGCTCCGGCGGGTACCGCACCTCGATGGCCCCCGTGGGCGGCCGCTCGAGGGCGCTCCGGAGCACGCGACCGAGCTCGTCGATGCCCGCTCCGGAGCGCGCGTCCGTGGCCACGCAAGGGACGCCGAATACGTGCGAGACCGCCTCCGGGCGCGGCGGATTCCGCTTCGCCTCGTCGATCATGTTGAGGCACAGCACCGCGGGGACGCCGAGCTCGAGGATCTGCGTCGCCAGATAAAGATTGCGGACCAGCTGCCCCGCGTCGGTGACGATGAGACAAAGATCGGGACGCGGCGTGTCCCCGAGCCCGAGCACCGCGGCGATCGCGATCTGCTCTTCCGCCGAGCGCGCGCTCAGAGAATACGCGCCGGGCACGTCGACCAGCTCGACGGCGTTCGCCGGCTCGCCGCCCGGCGCGACCAGCTTGCCCACGCGACACTCGACGGTGATGCCGGGGTAGTTTCCGACGCGCGCATTTTGTCGCGTGAGGGCATTGAAGAGGGTCGTTTTGCCCACGTTGGGATTGCCGACGACGACGATGCGTCGCGGCTCGACGCTGCGCGCGCGCGCGTGAGACGGCGAAGGACCCGCGCCGGTTGCTTGCCGCGCCGTCACGGAGAGGCCGGCAGACCGGGGCGCATCGCGATGGACGCGGCGCTCGCCGACGCGACGCGCGCCCGATCCGGCGTGACGTCCACCAGATGCGCCTCTCGCTTGCGAATGGAGAGGAAGCATCCTCTCGCGACGAGCTCGATGGGATCACCGAGCGGCGCGACGCGCACGACTTCGACGCGCGTCCCCGGCAGCACGCCGAGTTCCATCAGACGCCGGCGGAAAGCGCGGTCGCCGCCGACGTGGGTGACGGTGACGGGCTCTCCGATCGCGGCGTCTCCCAGGGTCATACCCTACTGCTTAGCTCAATTGAAAACGGTTTTCAAATTCAGAACACCGCGTCAAAGCAGGTAAATTCGCGGCAGCCGGGGGATTTTCTCGTGAGGTCCCCGGTGGACCGCGCTGCAGGAGCGCGGTGACGACCGCTCGCCTCCTGCAGCGGGCTACCGGTTCATGGAAGCGCCTCGTCCCGATTCGGGCCGTCTCGAGGTTCCACATGTCGCATTTGGCCCCACGCGTCGTGAACCCGTCGCGAGCGCGCGCAGAGCGTTTGCTCCGGGATATCGCATCGTCAGAAGAATGTGATCCGAGCCACACCCAGGGGGCACGGTTGTTGCTCGAAAATAAACCGCGGAGGCGCGTCACATGAATACGGATCACAAGTACGTGGTGGACGTCATGACGGCGAATCCCGTCGTCGTGGGTCCCGAAACGATCGCGTGGTCGGCGGAACTGCTCGCGCAGCGGAAGAGTGTGCACGACCTTCTCGTCGTGAGGGGGTACCGGTTGGTAGGCGTGGTTTGTCGTTGCGACTTGCTCGTCGCCGGCAGCGCCGCTCGCGTGCAGGATTGTATGCGAACCAACCCGGTCACGATCGACGATCAACAGACGGTCGACGCCGCGGAGCGCCTGATGGAGCGGTGCGCAGTCGGTTGCTTGCCGGTCGTCGATTGGTCGGGATGTCTCAAAGGAGTCCTGACCCTGCGCGATCTGGCAAACGCGGGTGCGTTGCCGAAGGAGCTACGGACTTGTGCGTCCTGCGGCTCGACGCACGGGCTGCCGAGCCGGATCGCGGACGACGAGATCGCATTTTGTGCGCGGTGCATCGAGCAGGGACGACAACCCCGGACGGCGTTGGAAGAGGCGTATTTCACCACAGGCGGAGGAGATTGAGATGAACGGATCACCGAGAGGTCTCGCATCGTGCAAAGGAGAGAGAACTGGGGACCCCCGCGGAGCCGTTTCGTGCGCGGAGCTGATCGAGCTCTCGCACCGCAAAGGAAAGCCAATCCCGCTGTCGGCCGGGCTCAGGATCGCGAAAGAGGTCCTCGAGGTTTTGGATCGCGTCGGCGGCGCGCGCTCGGAGGTACGCGCCGCGGTCTCCGTGGTGTCGTCCGAAAAGATCTGGGTGGGACCCTCCGGTGAGGTTTCGATCCGCGACGCCTCGGGAGCGAGCGCACCTACCGAGGCGGTGGAGGTGCGTGTGAACGACCGGACGTCGAAAGACCGATCGGAAGAGGAGTGCGCGCCCTACTCGGTCGCTGCCGTCCTCTACGAGCTCTTGACCGGCAAGCGTCTCTTCGCAGAAGCGGATCTGGATTCGCTCGCCCGGGAGAGCGAGGCGGATCTCTCGGCGATCGCGCAACCGACTCCCCGGCTCCCGCTCGAGGTGAGGCTCATCCTCGCGAGCGCCCTCTCTCGCGAGCCAGACGAGCGATTCAAGCGGCCGCGCGACTTCGCGGACGCGATCCATTCGTTCGCGCATCACGCGCACGTGCCGCTCGGGCCGTCCGAGCTGACTGCCTGGCTGGCGACCCTCGAGCTCTGGCCGTCGCGCAGCGGCATGTTTCCAAGATCCGACCTCACGGGCTACCCCGAGGCTTCGTCCGACGAGCTCGGCCCGGCCGAGGCTCGCCGCCAGCGAGCGCGATAGACGCGGATCTGCTTGAAAACCGAGCCCGGCCGAGCTCATGATCGGCATCGGATTGGCTCGCCTTTCGCTGCGCGGCCGAGGGGAAACATGGCGCCACGTGTACTGATCGCTGATGACGATGAGGATCTCCGCGGCACGCTCGCGGACGCTCTCCGGGACAGGGGCTACGAAACGATCCCCTGCGCGTCCGGACTGGAAGCGCTCCGCGTGCTCGATCTCGAAGAGGTCGACGTCGTGCTGTCGGACGTTCGTATGCCCGTTCTCGACGGTTTCGATCTGTGCGAGCGCATCGGGCGGAACACGCGGGTTCCAGTCATCCTGATGACCGCGTACAGCGGCATGGACGCGGCCGTGGAGGCGATGCGCGCGGAGGCGTTCGATTTCGTCGTGAAGCCGTTCGACCTCGACGCGCTCTGCGCCGTCGTCGCGCGAGCGACGGAGCGCCGGGCCTCCACGCCGCCGGCGGTGCGAAGGCTCGACGACGCGCCGCGCGCGTTCAGCGCGCCGAACATCGTCGGGTCGAGCCAGAAGATGCGCGATCTTCTCGAATACGTGGCGTTCGCGTCTGCGTCGCACGCGAGCGTGCTCATCACCGGTGAAAGCGGGACCGGCAAGGAGCTCGTCGCGCGCGCGCTTCACGAGAACGGCCTGCGCCGGGATGGGCCGTTCGTCGCCGTGAGCTGCGCCGCCGTCCCCGCGCAGATCCTGGAGAGCGAGCTGTTCGGTCACGTGAAGGGCGCGTTCACCGGCGCCGCCGACGCGCGCCGCGGCATCTTCTTGGACGCGAACGGCGGCACCTTGCTCCTGGACGAGATCGGGGCGATGCCCATCGAGCTGCAGCCGGCGCTCCTGCGCGCGTTGCAAGAGCGCGCGGTGCGCCCGGTCGGCGGCACGCGCGAGGAGCCGTTCGACGCCCGCGTGCTCGCGGCGACGAACAGCAGCCTCCGGCACGCCGTCGCCGAGGGCACCTTTCGGGAAGATCTGCTGTTCCGGCTGGAGGTGCTGCACGTGCACGTTCCGCCGCTCCGCGAACGCACCGACGACATCCGCGAGCTCTGCGACCACTTCCTGCGTCTCGCTCGCGCGAGGCTCGGCCGCCCGCGGCTCGCGCTGGCCGACGACGCGCTCGCCTTGCTGACGCAATATGGATGGCCGGGCAACGTGAGGGAGCTCGAGAATTGCGTCGAGGCCGCGGCCGCGCTGGCCCACGACGACCTCATCGGCGTCCAAGATTTGCCGAGGAGCATCGGGGACGCGTCGCGCTCGACGAACGGCGATAGGCCTTCGCTCGACCACCTGCGGCGGCAGCACATCGAGCGCGTGCTTCGGGCAGTGGGCGGGAACGTCGCGAAGGCCGCGCGCGTCCTGGGCATGGATCGCGGCACCCTCTACCGTCGCGTGAAGCGCCCGCGCTCGATACGCCCCACGCGGTGACGAACGTTCAATCGCCGCTCGTCTCGGCGTCGTTCTTGCCGGCTCCGTAGCGGCGGAGCTTCCTGTAGAGCGTCTTCCTGTCGATGCCGAGCAGGCGCGCCGCTTCCGCCTTGTTTCCCTTGGCTTCTTCCAGGATGCGCGCGATGTGGCGCGCCTCGAGCGTGTCCCACGACGAGAGGGCTTCTTCGTCGGGGCGCTCGCTTTCGGTATGAACGCGCAGGTTGGACAGGAGATCGGTCTCGGTCACGTGATCGTGGCGAGTGAGGGCCACCGCCGCCTCCATCCAGTTCTGCAGCTCCCGGACGTTGCCGGGAAAGTTGTAGGCGAGCAGCGCGCGGGCGGCCCCCGTCGTCATGCCGAGCACGTGCTTGCTGCTCGCGTGCGCGAAGCGAAGGATGAAATGCTGCGCGAGGAGCAGCACGTCGAGGCCCCGTTCCCGCAGCGGAGGCAATTCGATGTGCACGACGTTCAGCCGGAAATAGAGGTCTTCGCGGAAGGCCCCGGTGGCGACGGCGGCGTCGAGCTCCACGTTGGACGCGGCGATGATGCGCGCGTCGAAGTCCACTTCGGCCGCCTTCCCCAGCGGGCGCACCGTCCGCTGCTGGATGGCGCGCAGGAGCTTCGCCTGCGCCGGCAAGGGCATCGAGCTCACTTCGTCCAGAAACAGCGTTCCCCCCGACGCTTCGACGAGGAGCCCTCGCCGCGCCATCTGCGCTCCGGTGAACGCGCCGCGCGCGTGGCCGAAGAACTCGCTCTCGACGAGGTGCGGCGGGAGCGCCGCGCAGCTCACCGCGATGAACGGTCCCGCGCGCCTTCGCCCGCCGCGATGAAGCAGGCGCGCCACGACCTCCTTGCCGGTGCCGCTCTCGCCGGTGATGAGCACCGTCGAGTCCGAAGCGTGGAGCCGCTCGAGCGTCGCGCGGAGCCGCACGGTGGGCGCGCTCTCGCCGAGCAGCACCGCCTCGGTGCCGAAGGGCGCTTCGTTCGAGCAAAGACCCCGCACGCTGTCCTCGATCGCGCGCTTGTCGAGGATCCGGCGCAGCGCGTGGTCGACGGCGTCGACGTCGCGCGGATCGGTGACGTAGTCGCACGCGCCAGCCCGGAGCGCGGCGACGCTGCGCTCGACGCTGGCCGCCGCGTCGACCACCACGACCGCGCGGCCCTCGCCGCGCGACACCGCCGTCCCCCACGCCGGGGGCGTCCCCTCCTGGACGGCGACGAGCACGTCGAATTCGGCCTGCTCGTCGGAACCGACGACCGTATAGCCCCGACCGGACAGCGCTTCACCCAGACCGTCCACGCGCGCGTTGCCGAATGCCGTAAGCAGGACTCTTCCGCCCATCGAGATCGCCCCAGTGTCTCGCGAGCATCTCATTGTCCGCGACTCGGGGCAAACGCGGACAGCCGCGTTCCGGAGCACGCATTTTCCTGCGCGCGGGCGGAAACGGGCCCCTGTCGCGGCCCGAAGCGGATACTGGAGCGACCGGGGCGACCGAGAACCGGCCTGTCGCGCTACCGCGGACGGTAAGAGTACGATTTCAGTGAGCGGCGATCGACGTGATCGTTTTCGCGCGGGCGGGCCGCCGCGGCCTGTCGAAGTCGTCGAATCCGGTCATCTTGTTCTGGGGCAGCGCGTGCATGTCCGGCGCTTCGCCGGTGGCGTTCATGAAGCGAGCCCAGAGGCGAGCGCGCTTCCGCGCCCAGGGCATGGTGTGACACGTGCGCCCAGTGCCGTAGGCGCCGAGCAATCGCGCCATCTGCATCTCGTCCACCCGGTGGATGCCGCAGCGGGCGGCGTGCATCGCCAGGATCTGCGCGGCTCGATGAAAACAGCGCCGCGTCGCCTCCGGTGACGTCCCGGCCAGCGAACGATCGCGCGTCCAGATCTGCGCGAGGCAGACCGAGGCGCCGTGATCGCCCCTGCGCGCGCCGTCGTGGACCTCGAGCGCCCACCGCCGCGACTCGAACCAGGTGACCGACAGCATCGCCGCGGCGAGCTCCTCGTCCGTACCCGGCCACCCTTCGACTCCGTGCGATTCGCTCATTGCGGAGGAGACGATGACCTCGACGCGCTGCGCGCGCGCGGCGGCCGTTTCCGGCTCGTGTCCGGGGGAATAGTACGGCTGCGGCAGCGCGAGCGCCGCGGCGAGGAGTCGGGCGAAAAAAGTCATACTTTCTCCTATGCGATTCGGGGTCGAAGTTAGTCCGAACAGTCTGGCAACTCTAATGGTCGCACAGTGAGGCGCACGTGAGTCACACGTGCCTCACCAGTGCGATCGCTATGTGCGTCAGACTGCGGAGTTTTGCCAGAGGGTATTTTTCCCGACGTGTGCCCTTACAGGAACGAGGCCCTTCGGTCGTGGCGAAAAGGAACGGCTGTGTGAACTCCGCGGAATCACTGGAGGTGTGCAGCGATTACACACTGCACATGTGCCGTAACTGTGTGCCGTCGGCGCGACCCTTACAGAAGGTCGACGATCCCGACCCCGCCCGGGCGTCCGGGCTCGAAAAAACCCGCGAGCCCCTCGGAACGGCCCCCGCGGTCCCGTCGGCTTCGCCGCCCCGACGACGAGGGGCTCGCTTTCGCGACCCGGGCCCGGTATCTCTCTGCGCCGCGCGGCGACAGCCGGCGAAAAGCTCGGGCCCCTTGGCGGAACGGTAGACGCAGGGGATTTAAAATCCTCGGACCGCAAGGTCGTCCCGGTTCGAGTCCGGGAGGGGCTACCAGGCTTTCGCTGTTGTATGCTGAGCGTCCGCTGCGGGCCACGCAGCGAGCGGAGAAGTCATGGACAAGAGCATTCGAGACGTTTTCATCGTCGGCGCCAAGCGCACCCCCATCGGCTCGTATCTCGGCGCGCTCTCGCCGTTGCGAGCCCCCGAGCTCGGCGCGGTCGCCATCTCGTCGGCGCTCGAACGCGCCCGGGTTCAGCCGGACCAAATCGACGAAGTTTTCATGGGTAACGTGCTCTCCGCCGGCATCGGCCAGGCGCCGGCTCGGCAGGCGGCCCTGAAGGCGAAGATCCCGGACACCGTGCCCACTACCACCGTCGGTAAAGTGTGCGGCTCCGGGCTGCAGGCGGTCGTATTCGGCGCGCGCGCCGTCACCCTGGGCGACGCGGAGCTCGTCGTCGCCGGCGGCATGGAATCGATGTCCAACGTCCCTTACTACCTGACGAAGGCCCGCACAGGCTACCGCATGGGCGACGACAAGATCGTGGACGGTATGATCCATGACGGGCTGTGGGATCCTTATAAAGATTACCACATGGGCCAGGCCGGCGAGTTGTGTGCACGCGAGTACGGTCTCACCCGTGAAGCGCAAGACGCCTACGCACGCGAGAGCTACACGCGGTCTCTGTCCGCACAACGCGACGGCCTGTTCGACGCCGAGATCGCCCCGGTGGAGATCGCCCAGAAGAAAGGCGAGAAGACGGTCGTCAAGGCCGACGAGGAGCCGGGGCGCGGCGACGTCGACAAGTTCTCGAAGCTCAGGCCGGCCTTCGCCGCGGACGGAACGATCACGGCGGCGAACGCGTCCAGCATCAACGACGGCGCCGCCGCGGTCGTGCTCGCGAGCGAACGGGCGGTCAAGGAACGGAAGCTCGAGCCGCTCGCCCGCATCGTCGGCTATGCGTCGGCGGCACAGGCGCCGGAGTGGTTCACGACGGCACCGGCGAAGGCGATCGACGTCACCCTGAAGAAGCTCGGCATGAAGACGTCCGACATCGATCTGTGGGAGATCAACGAAGCGTTCTCGTGCGTCGCGATGGCGTGTTCGAAGCTCTCGGGGCTCGATCCGGCGAAGGTCAACGTTCGCGGCGGCGCCGTCGCCCTCGGTCACCCGATCGGCGCGTCCGGAGCGCGCATCCTGACGACTCTGCTCTACGCCATGAAGGATCGCGGAGACCGCCGCGGGCTCGCGACGCTGTGCATCGGCGGCGGCGAGGCCGTCGCGATGGTCGTCGAACGGTTGTAAGAGCTCCCGCCGTTCGCCGAGCGGTAGTGACGCTCGAAACCCGCGACCACGGAACCGAACGTTATCCGGGGCTTGCCGGATCGGCCCGGCAGACGTCTGCCTCGATTTTGGGAAGAATCGACGGCCCGGAGTAGCGTCCGGGCCCGATGCCGCATGCGTTTCTCCGCCGGCGGTTCTGGCTCTTGGCGCTCGCCGTCGCGCTCGTCGCGCTCGCGGCGTTCCCGGGCGCCTGCGCGACCGAGCTCCGGCCGAAAGGAACGGCGGATGGCCGATACCCGCCGGCGGCACAACACGAAGCGCCCGCCGAGCCGCCGCCGAGCGACGGCGTGCGCGTCGACCGTCGAGCCGCGGCTGAAAGCGTCCACGCGGCGCTCGGTGTACCGAGGGACGCGGACGACAGCGACGACACGCTGCTCGACGAGACGGCGTTTCTCGTTTCGTACAATCCGCGGCTGCGCACGCCGAACTGGGTCGCCTGGCGGCTCGAAGCGGAGGATCTCGGGCACGTGCGACGGCACGACGCGTTCCGCGCCGACGCCCGGCTGCCGCAGGGCTTCTACCGGGTGACGCCGCGCGACTACGCGCACACGGACTACGATCGCGGGCACCTCTGTCCCTTCGCCGATCGCAGCGGGACGCCGGAGGGGGCGTCGCGGACGTTCGTCATGACGAACATGGAGCCTCAGCTGCACGAGCTCAACGCGGGACCCTGGGAGAAGCTCGAACAATACGAACGCAGCCGCGCGACCGATCCCGAACGCGAGCTCTACATCGTGGCCGGCGGCGTGTTCGACGACGATCCGAAGACGATCGGCCATGGTGTGGCCGTTCCTCGCGCTTCGTTCAAGATCATCGTCGAGCTCTCGTCGGGGCAGAGCGCGAACGACGTGACGGCGACGACGCCGACGGTGGCGGTGGAAATGCCGAACGAGCCGGGCGTCGGCCGTCGCCCATGGCAAGATTTCGTGACGTCCATCGATCGAATCGAGGCCGACACGGGCTACGATTTCCTCACCGCCGTCGCGGAAAACGTGCAGGCCGTGATCGAGGCGCGAACGCCGCGGTCGCTCTAGCCTCGACTCGAGCAGTCTTGGAAGATCGGTCGGGTCCCTCCTCCCCGGTTCGGGGCCCCGACCCCGAACGGGGTTTGAGATCACTTCCATGGTCGCGGGGGCTGGCGAGGCGGCGCGTTTCCTGGGACGTTAACCGGGATGCCCGAGAAAAATCGCATCGAGCACGACTCCATGGGCCCCGTCGAGGTGCCGGCCGATCGCCTGTACGGCGCGCAGACCGCCCGCAGCGTCGCGCACTTTCGCATCTCCGGCGAGCGGATGCCCATCGCGTTGATTCACGCGATCGCGCTGGTGAAGAAGGCGGCCGCGGCGGTGAACGTGGAGCTCGGTGAATTGCCGAAGGACATCGGCGGCGCCATCGTGCAAGCCGCCGACGAGGTGCTGGCCGGCGTGCACGACGACGAGTTTCCGCTCGTCGTGTGGCAGACCGGCAGCGGCACGCAAACGAACATGAACGTCAACGAGGTGCTCGCGAATCGGGCGAGCGAGCTGCTCGGCGGCGTGCGCGGCGACGGGCGCAAGGTGCACCCGAACGACCACGTGAACCGCGGGCAGTCCTCGAACGACGTCTTTCCCTCGGCCATGGCCGTGGCCGCGTCGCAGGCGCTCGTGCACCGCGTCCTTCCCGCGGTGCGATCGCTCCACGACGTGCTCGCCGAAAAGGCCAGGCGCTACGCGGACGTCGTGAAGATCGGAAGGACGCACCTGGAGGACGCGACGCCCATCACGCTGGGCAGCGAAATCAGCGGCTGGGCCTCGCAGCTGGCGCACGGCGCGGCGCACGTCGAACAGGCGCTGCCGCACCTCGCGGAGCTCGCGCTCGGCGGGACCGCGGTGGGAACCGGCCTCAACGCGCATCGCGAATTCGCCGTCCGCGTCGCCGCCGAGATCTCGGCGCAGAGCGGCCTGCTCTTCGTGACCGCGCCGAACAAGTTCGAGGCGCTCGCGGCGCACGACGCGCTCGTCTTCGCGCACGGCGCCCTGAAGACGGTGGCCGCTTCGCTCACCAAGATAGCCAACGACGTGCGCTGGCTCTCTTCCGGTCCGCGCGCCGGCATCGGGGAGCTCGTCATCCCGGAGAACGAGCCCGGCAGCTCGATCATGCCGGGCAAGGTGAACCCGACCCAGTGCGAGGCGCTGGTGATGCTCGCGGCCCAGGTCTTCGGCAACGACGTCGCCGTCAACATCGGAGGCGCCGGCGGCCATTTCGAGCTCAACACGAACAAGCCGCTCGTCGCCCACTGCTTCCTGCAGAGCGCGCGCCTGCTCGCCGACGGATGTGACAGCTTCCGCGAGTTCTGCGCGGTCGGCATCGAGCCCAATCTCGCGCGCATCAAGGAGCACCTCGACGCCTCGCTCATGCTCGTCACCGCGCTCACGCCTCGCATCGGCTACGACAAGGCCGCCCGGGTGGCAGAGAAAGCGCACCGCGAAGGGACCACGCTGCGTCAAGCAGCATTGTCGCTCGGCGTGGTGACGGAAGAAGATTTCGACGCGCTCGTCCGTCCCGAACGTATGCTGGGTCCGAAGGGATCCTGAAAAACACATGACCGACGGCTCCGGTATCGCGCCTCACGCGAGGCGTACTCTCCTCGGCGTTCTCTTGGCCCTGTTCCTCGGTGCGCTCGATCAGACCATCGTCGCGACCGCGCTGCCGAGCATCGTCGAAGAGCTCCACGGGCTCGCGCGCTACACGTGGGCGGCGACGGCGTACCTCCTCGGGTCCACCGTGATGGTGCCGATTTACGGCAAGCTCGCGGACATGCACAGCCGCCGCGCGATCGAGCTGTCGGCGATCGTCGTCTTTCTCACGGGCTCGATGCTGTGCGGCCTCGCCGGCATCGCGGGGACGCTGCCCGTGCTCGGCGACGCGATGATGCAGCTCATCGTCTTCCGCGGGCTCCAGGGCCTCGGCGCGGCGGGGCTCTTCGCGATGGCGTTCATCATCATCGCCGATCTATTTCCGCCGGCGGTGCGCGGGCGCTACCAGGGCCTCGTCGGCGCGACGTTCGGCATCGCCAGCGTCCTCGGGCCGCTCGCCGGCGGCTATCTGACGGACCACGGCGGCGCGCTCATTCAGGGCGTGTCCGGCTGGCGCTGGGTCTTCTACGTCAACGTCCCCGTCGGCCTCGTCTCGGTCTTCATCGTCGCGCGCATGCCGCCGCTCGTGCCCGAGGGCGGCAAGAGCCGGCTGGACGTGCCGTCGACGGCGCTGCTCGTCCTCGGGCTCACGCCGCTCGTGCTGGCGTTGTCGCTCGACCCCGCGTCGCTCGGTGGAGGGGCGTCCCTTCGCCTCGTGCTGTTCGCCGTCGCGGCCGTGGGGCTCATCTCGTTCGCGGTGCGCTCGTCGTCGATCGAGCACCCGGTCATCGATCTTCGTCTGTTCGAGAACCGCGT
The DNA here is from genome assembly GCA_035547195.1 of Polyangiaceae bacterium. GTDB lineage: Bacteria > Myxococcota_A > Polyangia > Polyangiales > Polyangiaceae > DASZVB01. Next base: position 143,736 of record DASZVB010000019.1, on the reverse strand, counting down.
CGTCGCGATCTCGAGCGCCGCGGTCTTCCTGTTCGGCGCCGCGATGTTCGGCATCGTCATCTTCCTGCCCCTGTTTCTCGTGAACGTGGTCGGCGTGACCGCGACCCGCGCCGGGATCAGCCTCATTCCGCTGTCTCTCGGGGTCGTCGTCGGCTCCGTGGTAGGCGGCCAGATGACGGCGCGGATCGGCCGCTACAAGCCGCTCATGCTCGTTGGCGAAGCCTTGCTCCTGCTCGGAGTAGTCCTGCTCTCGCGGATGGACGTCGACGTCGCCTACGGCCGGGTCACCGCCTACATGCTGCTGTGCGGCGCGGGCCTCGGACCGACTCTTCCTTTGTATCCGCTCGCCGTGCAGAACGCCGTCGACTTCACCAAGATCGGACAAGCCACGAGCGTGACCCAGTTCTGCCGTCAGATCGGCGGCCTCGTGGGCGCCGCGGGCCTCGGCGCGCTCCTCGGCTTCGGGCTCGTGGGCGCCTTGCGCTCGGAGCTCGCGGGTGTTCCCGGCGCCGGCGCGGCGCGCGGCATGTCGATCCGCGGTCAAGGAGTCGACGCGCTGCTCACGAAGGTACGCACCTCGGTCCACGACGAAATGGATCACCGCTTCGTCGGCGTTCGCGACGCGGCCTCCGCGGGTGACGGAGCCCGCGTCGAGCAGAGCGTCCTCGACGACGACGCCGCGACCCGCAAGAGCGCGCGCGACGTCCTCGCCGCGCCGGAAGGCGATCGCGAGCAGAAGCTCACGGTGCTCCGCGGCGAGTTCGATCGCGAAGCGGACGGCATCATGAAGCGCGTCGCGATGGGGATCCGAGTCGCGTTCGCGTTGGCGGTGACGCGTGTTTATACATGCGTCGCGATCGTGGTGGCGCTCGGCTGGCTCACGACTTGGTTGTTGCCGGAGTTGCCGCTCAGGAAGACGCACCGGTAAAGGAGCTATTTGCGGTCGAAGACGGCTAGCGTTTCGACGTGGTCGGTGTGGGGGAAGAGATCGAAGGCGTCGAGGCGCGTGAGGTGCAAGCGGCCGGCGGTCGTGAGGGCGCGTTCGTCGGACAGGAACGATTCCAGGCCGCAGGCGACGTAGATGAGGCGCTCGGGGGGCGCTTTCACGAGAGAAGCGAGCACGTCGGGGTCGAGTCCCTTCCGCGGGGGATCGACGAGGACGACGTCGGGGGCGTCCATTTTCGGGATGGCGCTGCCGGCCGTGCCCGGTGCAATGCGGACGCGGGCACGCGCGGATTCGTCGAGCGCGGCGACGCCGAGGGCGAGACCGCTCAGCGAGTCGGTCGAGAGCTCGTTCATCACGAGCTCGCTCGCGCGCGCGGCGAGTCCGAGTCCGATGGCGCCGGCGCCGGCGTAGAGCTCGAGGACGCGCGCCCCCTCGGGCACGGCCGCGTGCACCGCGTCCACGAGACGGCTCGCGAGCTCCAGGTGACTCTGCCCGAACGCCCCGGGCGGATAAAAAACGCGCGCACCGCCCAGGAGCTCTTCGACGGCGTCGGGACCTTGGATGCGCTGCCAATGCGGGCCGAGGATCGCGTTCGTGCGCGCGGGATTGCCGTTCCAATGAAGCGAGTGAAGGCGCGCTCCGAGTCGATCCGCTAGCGCTCGCAGGAACGTTGCGCTGTGTTCGGATCGGTCATCGTTCGTGACGACGACGACCTGCGCCGTCGATGAGCGGCGCTCGACGACGATCTGCAAGTAGCGCAGAAGTCCCGCGTGCGCGTCGTCGGAGTATGGAGGCGTCGCGGTCTCGCGGATCGCCGCGCGGGCTTCGTGCGCGACGTCGTTCACCAGCGGGTGATGAACGAGGCACCGCGGGATATCGACGACGCGGTGCGAGCCCGCCTCGAAAATACCTATTTTCGGTGAGCGCGCGCGCCCGCGAATCGCGAGCCGGGCGCGGTGGCGGAAACCCGTATCGTGACCGCGCACGACCGTGAGGCCCGCGAGCCCCCGAGCCCGCGCGAGCGAGTCGAGCGCCGCTCGCGCCGCCGGCGCGATGTCCGGGTCACCGAGCCTGGGACAACCGGGGCAGGGGGGTCGATGCGGGCACGAAAGCACGGGACGCTCTTTGCCACGAGCGCCCCCTCCGGAAAAGCCCACGGGAGCCGCGGCGGATCCCCGAACGCCACGCGACGGACACACAAAAAACTCCAGGCTGCTCGCCGGAGTAACACATCGCAGGCGCCGCGAGTGCGGCTCCCGTGGGCTTCATGCGGGCTCCGAGCCGACGTCGACGGCCACCTGGATCCGTCCGCCGACGACGCGAACCGGGTAGGTCGCGAGGCGCACGTTCGGGTCGTCGAGGCATTCGCCCGTCTCGAGGCTGAAGCTTTGCTTGTAGAGGGGCGAGGCGATTTTCACCACGCCGCCTTTGTCGCCCACGATGCCGCGCGCGATGACGAACGCCTTGCCGAAGGGATCGAAATTCGACAGCGCGAACACCCGACCGTCGCGCGCACGCACGACGGCGATCTGCACTCCGTCCACGAGCGCCGCGCCGCCGGTTCCGGGGAGCACGTCGTCGAGGGCGCAGACGTCCGTCCAACCGAGAGAAGGGTCGATGTTCGTATGGGATCGCTGCACGGCCGTTGCGAGCATCATAGTCGTTTCTCTGCTCACGCGGGCATGACCGGGAGGCGAACGCGGCGGGCGTCGAAGAGCGTGCTCTTCTCGTGGAAACGCGCCGGCCGGTGCTGCGCGCGTTCGGGCACGAACACGACGCTCGGATCGGGTGCGTCCGAGTTGAGGAAGGGCCGGAACATCCGCAGCTTCTCGGGGTCCTCCACCGTGGTGCGCCATTCGCATCGATACGTTTCGACGACGCGAGCCATGTCGGCCTCGAGCTCGGCGCAGATCCCGAGCGAATCGTCGATGATGACGCCCTTCAGGTGGTCGAGACCGCCCTCCAGCGCGTTGAACCACGAGGCCGTGCGCTGCAGGCGATCCGCGGTCCGCACGTAGAACATCAGGAATCGATCCAGATACCGGACGAGCGTGTCCTCGTCGAGATCGGCGGCGAGGAGCACGGCGTGTTGCGGCTTCATGCCGCCGTTCCCGCACACGTACAGGTTGTAGCCCTTTTCCGTCGCGATGACGCCGAAGTCCTTGCCCTGCGCCTCCGCGCATTCGCGCGCGCAGCCCGACACGGCGCCCTTCAGTTTGTGGGGGCTCCGCAGCCCCTTGTATCGGTTCTCGAGCTTGACCGCGAAACCGACCGAGTCTTGCACGCCGTACCGGCACCACGTGCTCCCGACGCAGCTCTTCACGGTGCGCAGCGCCTTGCCGTAGGCGTGGCCCGATTCGAGCCCCGCCGCGATGAGATCCCGCCAGATGTCCGGCAGCTGCTCGAGGCGCGCCCCGAACAGATCGATGCGCTGTCCGCCGGTGATCTTCGAGTACAGGCCGTAGCGCTTCGCGACGGCGCCGATGGCGATGAGCTGATCCGGCGTGACCTCGCCGCCCGGCAGCCGCGGGACGACCGAGTACGTGCCGTCGCGCTGGATGTTCGCGAGGTAGCGATCGTTCGTGTCCTGGAGCCCGACGTGCTCTTTCTCGAGGATGTAGTCGTTCCACGTCGAGGCCAGGATGGACGCGACCGCCGGCTTGCAGATCTCGCAGCCGTCGCCGCGTCCGTGCCGCTCGAGGAGCGCGTCGAACGAGCGCACCGCGTGCACCCGAACGAGGTGAGCGAGCTCCTGGCGGCTGTACGGGAAATGCTCGCACAGGTGGTTCTTCACGACCACGCCGGCGCGCTTCAGCTCGAGCTTCAAGAGCTGGTCGACGAGCGGCACGCAGGAGCCGCAGCTCGTCCCCGCCTTCGTGCACGATTTGACCGCGCCTACCTGCGAGAGCTTCTCGGCGCGGATCGCGCCGCAGATCGCGCCCTTGCTGACGTTGTTGCACGAGCAGATCGTCGCGGCGTCCGGTAATCCGTCCACCCCCATGGTCGCAGCTTTGCCTTCCCGCGGCGGCACGATGAGCTGTTCCGGGAACTCCGGGCAGGGCATCGCGGCCTGGACGCGCGCGAGGAGCTCGGTGTACGCGGTCGCGTCGCCGACCAGGATGCCTCCGAGAAGGCGCTTCTTGTCCTCGCTGAGGACGAGCTTCTTGTAAACCGACGACGCGCCGTCGAAGAGGCTGATGACGCGGGCCCCCGGCGTCGCGCCGAAGGCGTCGCCGAAGCTCCCGACGTCGACGCCGAGGAGCTTCAGCTTCGTGCTCATGTCGAAGCCGTCGAACGCTTGCGACTCGTCGCCGGCGAGCACCGCCGCCGCGACCTCCGCCATGCGATAGCCCGGCGCCACCAGGCCGTAGACCCTTCCGTCGAAGAGCGCGCACTCGCCGACCGCGAACACGTCGGGATCGGTCGTCCGGCAGCCCGCGTCGATGACCACGCCGCCGCGCTCGCCGACCGCGAGCCCCGCGGCGCGGGCGAGCTCGTCCCGCGGCCGGATGCCCGCGGAGAACACCACGACCTCGACGTCGACCTCCGAGCCGTCGGCGAAGCGGAGCGCCGAGACGCGTCCGTCTTCGCCGCGCGCGATCTCCCGGGTGGAGGTCGCGGTGTGTACGTGAACGCCGAGCTCCTCGATGCGCCGCTTGAGCAGCGCGCCGCCGACCTCGTCGACCTGCAGCGGCATGAGCCGCGGAGCGAACTCCACGACGTGCGTTTCGAGTCCCAGCGAGCGCAGCGCGTTCGCCGCTTCGAGGCCGAGGAGCCCGCCGCCGATGACCGCTCCGCGCGTCGCGCCGGCCGAGGCTTCCTTGATGCGGGCGAGGTCGTCGAGCGTCCGGTACACGAAGCAACCGGGGAGATCCCGCCCAGGGATCGGCGGCACGAAAGCCGACGATCCCGTCGCCAGCACGACTTTGTCGTAAGAGAGCTCTCGCCCGGACGCGAGCCGCACGGCGCGCGCGGCGCGATCCAGCGCGACGATCGCGTCGCCGAGGATCGACTCGACGCCGAGCGCGTCGTATTGACCCTCCTCGACGAGGGACAGGTCCGCCTCGGTCTTGCCCTCGAACCACTTGGACAGGCCGACTCGGTCGTAGGCGAAGCGCGCTTCTTCGCCGATCACGACGACGTCGAACGCGTCCGTGAGCCCGCGCTCGGCGGCGGCCACGACGAACCGATGTCCGACCATGCCGTTGCCGACCACGACCAGGCGCGGGCGGCTTCCGTTGCTGCTTCGTGTGGCTTTCATGATTCCTCCGCCGTGCGGCGTCAGGCGCCCGCTTCCGCGAGGCTCGGCATGCGCGCCGTCAAGAAGGATCGGCGCAGGTAGCACCACCACGTCGTCGCGACGCAGGTCGCGTAGAACACGATGAAGTAGGTGATCGCGAGGCTCGGTCCGCCCGTCGCCTTGATCGAAGCGCCGAAGGAGCGCGGGATGAAGTAGCCGCCGAGCGCGCCGATGGCCGCCGCGACGCCGATGACCGCCGCGGTCTCTCGGCGCGCCGCGACGATCGCCGCCGCGCGGGCTTCCTCGTCGCGCCCTTTGGCTCGCTGCAGGTGGTACGCGCGGAAGATGACCGGGATCATCCGGAACGTGGAGCCGTTGCCGATGCCGCTGGTCATGAACAGGAAGAGGAAGATCGAAAGGAACGCGGAGAAGCTGTGGATCTCGAGCGCCCAGAGCAGCAAAAGGCTCGCCCCGGTCATCATGACGAAATTCCAGAACGTCACGCGCGCGCCCCCCAGTCGATCGGCGAGCTTGCCGCCGAAGGGACGCGCGACGGAGCCGACGAGCGCGCCGAGGAACGCGAGGTTCGAGGTGATCTCGGGGAACTGCGTCTTCAGGAGGAGGGGGAACGCCGCCGAGTAACCCACGAACGATCCGAAAGTCCCGATGTAGAGCCACGACACGGCCCACGTGTGACCCCGCTGAGCCACGACGATCTGATCCTTGAAGCTCGACTTGGCCGCCGTCAGGTTGTTCATGAACAGCGACGCGCCCATCGCTGCGATAACGATGAGCGGCAGCCACATGAGCCCCGCGTTCTCGAGGTGCGGGCCCTTCACGCTCGCGCCGGGGAGGATCGCGACGCCTACGACGATCGGCACCAGGAGCTGCACCGTGCTCACGCCGATGTTGCCGCCCGCCGCGTTCAAGCCGAGGGCGAAGCCCTTCTCGCTGTCGGGGAAGAAGAAGGAGATGTTCGCCATGCTCGAGGAGAAGTTGCCGCCGCCGAGCCCGGCGGTCGCCGCCGCGACGGCCATGACCCAGAACGGCGTGTCCGGGTGCTGGACGAGATGAACGAGCGACAGCGTCGGGATCAGGAGCAGGAGCGCGCTCACGATCGTCCAGTTGCGGCCGCCGAACTTGGGCACCGCGAACGTATACGGAAAACGCAACAGCGCGCCGACCAGACCCGGGATGGCCACGAGCTCGAAGAGCTGATCCGTCGAATACGTGAAGCCCGCCTGCTTCAAGCGGGCGGCGACGACGCTCCACACCAGCCACACCGAAAACCCGACGTTCTCGGCCAGGATGGACCACCAGAGGTTGCGCCACGCCGTTCGCTTGCCGCCGTCCCTCCAGAAGACCGGATCATCGGGTCGAAAGTCGCTGATCCAATGTTTGCTCTGCTTGTTCATGACGGGTGTCCTCAAAACGTGAACGGAATGTCGAGCTGTACGACCTTGAAGCTCTGTTTCGTCATCGGTTCGTCCACCGGGAAGGCGAACGCGACGCCCGGGCGCAGCCATTTGCCCTTCGCGACCTGGAGGTGGAAGCGCGGTCCGACCGCTATGGTGGTCGTATCGCGCGACGGCGGCGTGGCGGTGACGCTCTTCGGCGTCGAGAGCCATCGCTGGTGCCGGATCTCCGCGCCGAGCGAGATCGCCGGGACGACGAAGTAGCCCGCGTGCAGGCCCATGGTGAGGTTCGTGCGCGAAGCGTCCTCGGTCGGATCCCCGCCGCCGCGCACGCGGGTGAGCTGATACAGCGTGGCTTCGGCTTGCGCCGTGAATCCGGCTTTGACGAAGGCGAAGTCGACGCCGGGGAAGAACGTGAAATCGTCGACGGCGAACATCGCGTTGTCCATCGCGTTGCGCGTGTAGATGCCCGCGGGACCGCGCGCCGCCTTGTCGCCCGGATCCGGGCTGTTCCCGCCGCCGCCGCCGACCGGGATGGTGAAACCGAGAAAGAACGCGAGCCGGAGCTCCGGCGAGAGCTCGAGCGCGTACGTTCCGCCGACGATCGGGTTCAGGAAATCGAAGCCCGAGGGTTGCGGGCCGACCTTCCCGGTCGTCGCGTTCTTCGTGTCCGGCGGCGAGTTCGAGACCACGCCGAGCTTCACGATCGGCGCGAAGCCCTTCACGACTTTGTAGGAGAACGACAGGATGGGGACGGTCGCGAAGCCCGAGTCGTGCGTGCCGGGGTCTTCGTAGAACCCGAACGCTTCGTCGTAGCGAATCGCCGTCGCGGCGGCTGCGGGGCGCAGCTGAAACGGCAGCGAGTACGGCGGCGGTGGCGCGGCGCCGGCGGGTGGCGCGGGCTCGGGCGGAGCCGCGGGGACCGTGGGAGCGGTCGCAGCGGGCGCGGCAGCGTTGGCTTCCTGCGCGAACGCGACGCCGGTGTTCAGGATGAAGAAGAGAGAGACGGAGCTCGTACGAGCGAGTAAGCCGCGCGACGGGCGCTGAATGGACCGAGACGAAAAGTAAGGCACGTAATCGCGGGATGGCAACGCACGTGCCACGCGCGGCGTGCGCGGCGATCGCCGCGGGATTCACGGGGTTTCTTCGCGTTCGCGCCGCCGCTTCGCGCGCGGGAAACGACCGCGAAAAAGGCGAACCGAAGCAAGACCGACAATTGTGTCCGCTCGCCGGAGCACGGAACCCGAAATTGTCGGGCGCGCGCTTCTACGTCGAGCTCGTCCGTGTGGAAGGGATTTTTGGCGGCTTTCTGCAGCTCAAGCGACGCGACTCGGACGGTTCACGCGCACGAAACGACATTCTCGTCGGCTTCGCCGTGGGGGCGGTGCGAGAGCCGAGCACTGCGCCGAGCACTCCTCCGAAACGCCGGCGAAACGCAAAAGGTCGAGCTCGAGGCTCAGGGGTTCGCGGCGATCATCGCCGGCGTCGACGCATCGGCGCGCGAGAAGTACTCGCGCATCTTGTGCGGCGTCGACAGGATGACGTCCTGGACCTTCTTGCCGAAGAGCATCACCGTGAAGCTCGAGCCGACGTCGACGGCCGCGGCGACCGTCACGACGCTGCGCGCGTCATCGAATCGCTCCACCTTGAAGTAGCCATAGACGTCGTCGATGTCGTGCGGTCGCGAGGGGTCGAGCTTGAAACCGAGCTCGCCGGGGCGGCCGTCCGGCGACAGCTCCACCGTGTACTTCGCCTGGACCAGGGAGCTTCCTTGCAGGAGCTCGATGCGCCGCGAGGCGCCGTCCGAGTCGACCAGGGCGACGTGCTTCGTGTTCGGGAGCATCTTCTTCAGCGCAGCGGCGTCGTGAATCGCTGCGAGCACGCGCTCCGGCGTCGCCGGGACGAGGCCGGTCGCGATGCCGCCGATGTAGTGAGATCCGTTCCGATCGAAATCGAGCGGGCGGATCACGACCGCGCCGGTTGCCAGCCTGTGACGCTCGCCGGAAGGCGACGGTGCCTCGGTCGCAGCGCTCTTCGCTTGTAGCGTCGCGCCGTCGCCCGCCGCCCCGGCGCAGGCCGACGTGACTAGTAGAGCGAGCAAGCATCCGGCATGGAACGAGCACGCTGCTTTCATCCGAGCTTCAACCTAAGCGCGCGTCCCGGGCTCCACCACGCCGGACCCCGGCGCCTGACAATTGATTACAAGTCTCGGAAATGCGCCGGAAACGTGCGCAAATCCAGGGAGTCGGCGCACGGAACGCCCGGTTTCGAGAGCCTGCCTCTGACGAGTCGAGCGCCGCGGGCGGGCACCCGGCCGCGGTTTCGGTGCTATAGGGGCACCCGCAACCACGTGAATCCTTTCGGGCACGAGTCCGGTAAGCCTCCCGGCGCGACAGCGCCCTGATGGCTTTCGGCGATCAGGAATTGCCGGCTACCCCCGGCTCGGACGAACGATGGTCCGCACCGCCTTCGTCCCAGGAGCGACGTCGGAAGGCGGCCGTCGATCGCGACATCTGGGCGATGGCCTGGCCTGCGATTTTGTCCTTCCTCGTCGTCAACGTCGTCGACGTGATCGACGTCGCGCTCGTGGGCCACCTCGGTCGCCAGACGGTCGCGGCGTGGGGCTACGCGGCGCAGTGCGTTCACGTCGTGGAGACGCTCGTCCAGTCCGTCGGCATCGGCTGCGTCGCGCTCGTGGCGCGCGCGACCGGCGCGCGCGACGCCCCGCGCGGCCGGCGCGCCATCGCCGCCTCGTCGTTCGTCGCGGGAGCGGTGGCGATGCTGGGGTTCCTGCTCGCCTTGACGATCCCGCGGACGCTCCTCGGCTTACTCGACGCCGAGCCCGCGGTGATCGAGCTTTCGGTGCCGTACTTCAGGCTCTTCGCCGCCTCCATGGTGCTCTACGGCATGGCGTTCATGTACGAGTCGAGCTTGCGCGCGAACCGCAGCACGCGCGGTCCGATGCTCATCGCCGTCTGCGTGATGACCGTGAAGACGGTGCTCAGCGTGCTCCTCGTGTTCGGCCTGTTCGGGCTGCCGCGCCTCGAGCTCGTCGGGGCGGGCATCGCGACGCTCGCCGCGCACGCCGTCGGGCTCGCGCTCTACGTCGTGGTCTCGCGCCTGGCGGCCCGCGACGGCTTGCTGGTGACCTTCGGCTGGGACGACGTGCGGCGCATGTGGGACGTCGCGGGCGAGGTGCTCTGGGTGTCGCTCCCGTCGATGGGCGAGCGGCTCATCATGAGCCTCGCGCTGCTCACCTATTTCAAAATTCTCTCCGCGTACGGGACCGCCGCGATCGCCGCGTACGCGATCGGCGTGCGGCTGCTCTCGTTCTCGTGGGCGCCCGGGCTCGGATTCGCCGCCGCGGCCTCGACGTTCGTCGGACAAGCCCTCGGCGCGAGCGACTCGCAGGGCGCGCGGCGCGCGGCGCGCGGCGCCTTGACGCAAGCGCTGCTCCTCACGACCTCGGTCGCCTTCGTCTTCGTCTTTCTCCGCGCGCCGCTGGCGAACGCCTTCACGAAGGACGCGAAGGTCGCCGAGTGCCTCTTGCCGTTCATGATGATGCTGGCGATCGCGCAGCCCTTCATGGCGTCGCACTTCACCCTGGGTGGCGTCCTTCGCGGCGCGGGCGACACGCTCACGCCGCTGGTCGGGGCGGCGGTCGGCAACTGGGGCTTTCGGGTGCCGCTCGCGTGGCTCTTCACGCGCGTCTTCGGGCACGAGCTCTTCTGGGTCTGGGCGGCGCTCATCGGCGATCACGTCGCGCGCGTGGCCGTCAACGGCGGCGTTTTCTTGCGGGGTAAGTGGGCGCTGCGCGTCGGGGCTACCGTCTGGCAACGCCGTGACGTAAGCGAGGCTTGAAAGTGGAACCCCGCGGGCGCGTCTTGGTCGTGGCCGGCTCCGACTCGTCGGGCGGCGCGGGCGTGCAGGCGGACGTGAAGACCATCACCGCGCTCGGCGGTTACGCCTCCACGGCGATCACGGCGCTCACCGCGCAGAACACCCTGGGCGTTCACGGCGTCGCGCCCGTCGACCCCGACTTCGTCGACCTGCAAATGCGCGCCGTCCTCGAAGACATCGGGACGGACGCGGTGAAGACCGGGATGCTCCATTCGCGCTGGACGATCGAGACGGTCGTGCGGCGCCTGCGCACGCTGTCGCGTTCGATCCCGGTCGTCGTCGATCCCGTGCTCGTCTCCGGAACGGGCACGCCGCTGCTCGACCGCGAAGGGCGCGTGGCGCTCGTGAAGCACCTGTTGCCCGTCGCCACGCTCCTCACGCCGAACGCGCCGGAGGCCGCGGCCCTCACCGGCGTCGAGGTAAACGGCCCGGAAGATCTCGCGCACGCCGCGGATCGGCTGCTCTTGATGGGCCCGGAGGCGGTGCTCGTCAAAGGGGGACACCTCGAAGGCGACACCGTGGTCGATCTCCTCCGTACCGCGGACGGATTCGAGCGGCGCTTCGAGAGCCCGCGGATCCGCACGCGCCCCGTGCACGGCACCGGCTGCACCCTGGCTTCGGCGATCGCCGTCGGGCTCGCCGAAGGCATGACGCTCGAGGGTGCGGTGCAGAAGGCGCGGGACTACGTTCGCGAAGCCATCCTCGGCGCGCCGGGCTACGGCTCCGGCGTCGCCTTGTTGAACCACGTTCATCCCATCGAATGATCGACGCGCTCTTACCGTTTCCCCGAGAACCCCTCGTATCCGACGCCGAGCCCGTGGATTCGGGCAGCTTGCGCTACGACGACGTGATCCAGGACGGACGCTTGCGGCTCGAATCCGTGTGGCGCCCGACCGGAAAGCTCCTGTGGCGCGATCCCGACGCGGCGCGCGTGTTCGCGGCCATGCGGGGCGGCATCACCAACGTCCTCTCGCGCGTCACGCTGCAGGCGAGCGAAGCGCGTTTTCCGCCGCGCACCAAGCTGCGCACCCAGGTGACGTACCGCTTCGAGCACACCGTGAACGACGCCGGCGAGGTGGATCACATCCTGTTCTCGACGTGGGTCGACGTGCACGGCCAGGCGCGCGACGGCGCGTTCGTTCCCGCCGGCCGCGCCTACGGGCAGCGCGTCTTCACGCGTCTCGACGCGCCGCCGGGCAAGCACCTGGTCACGCGCCTCGACGCCTTCGGCCCCCAAGGCTTCCCGCCCGATCGCGTGAAATGGGAGCCCGCGACGGCGCTGCTCGAGCCGCCCGCCCAGGCGACGCTGCTCGACCCGGCGCCCCGCCTCGATCCGATCCCCGTCGTGTTCGGCCTGACGCACACCGACTTGAACCAGCACGTCAATTTCTTGATGTACCACCGTGCCGTCGAGCAGGCGGCGTTGTCGCGCTCGCTCGAGCTCGGCCACGGCGCGCGCATCGCGTCGCGCGAAGTCTCGCTCGGATATCGCAAGCCCTCGTTCGCCGGCGACGTCGTGCGCGTGGCCGTCCAGGCGTTTCGCGTCGCCGGCACCTTCGGCGTCGTCGCGGCGGTGGTGTCCGAAGACGGCGGCCCCGTGGAGCGACCGCGCTTCTCCGATTTCGGGTCGCCGCGTGTCGTCGCGCAGATGCTGCTGCGTCCGTGAGCGGGTCGGCACGACGCCACGACCGGGCGATGCTATAGAGCGTCGGCGATGCTCCGCCGGTTCGTCGTCGTGCCGTTCGTCGCGGCGGCCGCGCCGGGGTGCGTCACGGATCACGACGTGCTCGCCGAGCAGACGCCGGACGCGCGCCCCGCGTTCGAGGGCGGAACCGGCGTTCGTCCGGTTCAGCGAGACGCTTCCTCGGACGCCGCCTCCGAGGCGACCCCGCCGCCGCCGCAAATGGAGGCTGCGCCGCCGCCTTCGGGGACGCGCTCGCTCACCTTCGTGCACGGCGTCACCGACTCGCCGTGGGTCGCCTGTTGCTTTTCCGTCCTTCACGACGGAAAGACGACGGCTCTGCCGCGCCCGTTTCCCGAGGGCGGCCTTTCGTACGGCGCCTCCGTGCGCGTCACCGACGGCGAATTCGCCGACCTCGCGGCGGACGGCATCGCGTCGCGCCTCGTCCTCGCCGATTCGCCCGACGCCGTCGCTGGCCTCGACTGCGCCTCCGTCCTGGATCTGGCAAATCAACTTGCCGTTTATCCGCCGCCCGGGGACGCGTCCCCCGTGTTCGACGCGGGCTCTGCCCCGGCGCTCTTCGACGCTGCAGCCCGCCCTGCGTCGCCGCGCGACGCGTCCATGGCCATGGACGGATCGAGCCGGCGCGACGCCTCGGCCGAGGCCGGCGCTCGCGATGCGTCCGTTCCCGTGGCGGCAGTACGCGTCGCGTCGCTGCCGCTCTTGCCGCCCGGCGCGCTCGCCGTCCCGCGCGGCTACGTCCTGGTCGTCGGCGGCTGCGCCGGCGGACGCGGCGTGACCGATCCGTCCGAGCAATCCATCTGCGGCGAAGGCTACTCCTCCACCGCGCCGACCCTGAACGCCTACGTCGTGGCCCCGCCCGCCAATGCACCAAAAAACAAGGTGGAGCTCACCGTCCTCGGCGCCACTCCCGCGGTCACCCAGTTCGATCTCGGCTTCATCCCCGGCTTGAGCGGCGACCTCGTCACCGTCGCAACGCGCGTCGCCCCCGGCGCGCTGCGCCCGCTCTCCGGCTACACCGCTTCGTCTTCCGTCGGCATCGGTGCGTCGGACGCCACCGCGCACCTCCAGCTCTTCGCTTTCGGCAGCAGCGTGCCCATCTACGATCAGGACTGGGCGCCGACGCTCGCCGCCTCCGGCGTCAGCGCCATCGAAGACGGAGCCTCGTACACGCTGATCGTCGTCGGGCCGTTCCCCGGGTTCTCGAAGCGCAGGTGGTGGAACGATCCGCTGGTGACGGTGGTGCGGAACGAGTGAAGGGTGCGCGGCTGCGGTGCGATGATTCAACGTGAATGGACGATGGTGGCCGCGGGCGGCCACGGCGCGCTCCAGCGCCAGGTTGGAGCTCATTGGGGGGCACCGCTGCGGAGAGAAGGTACGTATGCGAACCATCGTTGGACGGTCGCGAGTAGCTCGACGCGGTGAAGTCGACGAACCGGTGCGTTCGTTTTGTCCCGAGTATCTGCGCAAGAGGCGTGGCCGTTCGTGTTGGAGCACGGCTCGGCCGCCAAGCCGCTCTACCGATTGACCACGTGCTCCGCACGCGGCGGCACGGTCACGTCTCTTTGGTCCCAATCAGTCAAGGCGGATTGCCAGATCGCTTCCTGCCGGCGGGCTACGGCGTCCCAGCTGTAGCCGGCGGCTATGAGGTCGCGGCCGGCCTTGGCTACGGCGGCGGCTTCGTTCGGGGATTCGAACGCGCGAGAGACGGCTCGCACGAACTCGCCGGCGGTGTTGGCGCGGTAGAAGTGCTGGCCGTCGACGACGGGCATGCCGCGCACGCTGAGGTCGGTGCCGATGACCAGGGCGCCGGCGCCGAACGCCTCGAGGACTTTGATGCGCATGCCCGTGCCGGTGAAGAGCGGCGCGACCATGGCCGTCGCGTCGCGGAGCGCCGAGCGCAGGTCTTCCACGAAGCCTTCGACGCGGACGCCGTCGTGCCCATCGAGATCGCTGACGTCCGCGCTGATGCGTGAACCGTAGACGCGGAGCTCGGCGCCGGGATAACGGCGCACGAGCTCGGGCATGACCTGCTTCGCGAAGAAGGTCACCGCGCGCGCGTTCGGTGGATGCTGGAAATTGCCCACGTACGCGAGCACCGGGGCGCGTCGATGACGCGAGGGCCGCGGCTCCTCGTCGTAGACGTCAACGCCGGCGTGGTTCACGTAGACGTTCGCGTCGGCGAACGTCGAGATGGCGGCGGCGTCCTCTTCCGTGAGGTTTACGACGTGGCGACAGATCGCGGGCAGCTCCGACGTGAAGTAATGGAAGCTCCGGAGGAATTGGTCGAGCTCGCCGATCGACGCTTGTGACTCCGACGCGCGCTCGAAGACCGTGTTGAGGAGCGCGGTGTATCCGGTCTCGAGCACCGTGAGGACGCTGGGGACGCCGGGGATGACGTAAGGCCCCATCGACGAGTACTGATAGTCGACGAGGTCGTACCCGCCGCTCGCCACTTCGAGCTCCAGGATGCGCCGCAGCTCCGGAAGGTACACGTCGTAGAGGAACAGCGGGAAGCGTCCGCCGCCGCGATACTGCGCGGGGCGGAAGACGCGCGGCACGGTGACGATGCGGCGCACGTAGGGCCGCACGGCCTCGACGTGCCCGGCCTCGTCGAGCCCGCAGGTGTGCACGAGCGTGACGTCGTGACGCGCCCCGAGGCGCGTGATGAGATTCGTCAGGTAGACGCCGCCGCCGTGGTAGCGGCTCGGGACCTCCCAGGAGGCGAGCAGCACCTTGAGGCGCCGCCCGAACGCCGCCGGCGGGGGCTCGCGATGGCCGCGCACGCTGCCGTTGGCGGCGCGCACGCGCGCGGCGGACTCGGCGACCATCTCGGTGAACTCGGAGATGCGCTCCGCTTGCCATTCGACGAGGCGGCTCGTGAGCTCCTCGTCGCTCGGACGGCCGAGCATCTTCGAACGGAGCTCGAAGCGCTCCAGCAACGTGCCGACGTCGTCCACGAGCGCCGGCGGGAGCTCGATGCGGCGGAACCAGACCTTCACCGGATCCGTCGCGAACACGACGCGCCCGCGGGCGGAGACCAGGAAGCGCACCTCGTGCTCGCCGGAATGGCGGGGAACCGCGCGGAGCCGGAACTCGTGGCGGCCCGCGCCGTCGTAGATCTGTTCGTCGGCGACGCGGTCGTCGACGAGGAGCGCGACCGTGGCTTCGTCCATCTGGATGTGGATCACGCCGCGGAGCGCGATGGACGAGTAGAAGTGGAGATGCTCGCCGCGACGGAGCCGCTCGACGTCGTCGGAGACGACCGTGAGGCGTCGCGCCGGGAGGTCGTCGAAGAAGACGCGGCGGCTCACGCGCGCGCGCTCGCCGTCGCTCTGCATCGCGATGACGTGCACGACGTGCTCGCCGGGAGTGACGTCCCCGACCTCGACGTGCGCGTCGAAACCTTGCCGGCTCACGATGGGATCGTGCATCACGGTCGCGACGTCGGGGCGTAGATCGTGGAGGCCGATGGTCGCGGCGTGCGCGTCGTCGACGGCGACGTGAAGGCAATCGACGAGGAAGTGATTCTTTATCCAGCCGCCGAGCGACAAGCGATGCGTCGAAGCGCTGCGCGACCGATGAACGCTGACCGAGAGTCGCTCGAGGTGAATCTCCGGGTGGAGGAAGCGCACCAGGAGCTCGCCGCGGAACAGCGTGTAGCGCTCGCGATGACGGCGCAGCACGAGCGCGAAGGGACTCGTCCCCGCGGGGACGCCTTCGACGCGGCGATCTATGCACACCACGCCGCGGCGCGGGAGGCCGGCGGCGCCGCCCGACGCCGCGACGGGGCTCTCGAGCACCGTCCTGCCGTCGCGTTCGAGGACGAGCTGGTCGCCGGGCTCGACGTCGAACACGTCCACCTCGATGCCGACGGTCGTGAGGCCCGCGTTCGGGTCGAAGGGGCCGATGGTGAGATTCCTGAGCGTACAGGGATGCTCGGCCGCGCCGACCGCGAAGGGGTACGTGAGCGATTGCTCGGCGCCGTTCGAGAGAGCGAGGCGGACCTCGACGAGGTGCGGGCCCGGCGTATCCACGGCGCCGGAGTATCCGTTGACGGTGATCTCTTGCGTGAACACGCCGCTCGGCTGCGGCACCGGCGCGCCGAGGAAACTGGGGACGTCCGCGGGATGGCCGTCTACGTAGACGGACACCGCCGTCGCGGTGAAGCTCGAGCGCAGCTCTCCGTAGACGGCGATCGGAATCTCTCGCCCGCGCGGCCACGCGCTCGGCACGAGGCCGTGCAGCCCCGTCGTGTCGACGAGCGGAACCGTCTCGACCCGCCCGAGCTGCACGACCTGGCCTCCGATGTCGAGCACGACGTCGTGAACGCCGGCCGGCAGCTCCCGCAAGCTCCCGGTCACGACGAAGCCCGGACGCCCCACCTTGGCGTTCGGAAACGCGCTGGCCACGTCGTCGCGGGGTAAATCCCGTCTAGCGACGAACGACTTGGGTCCCACGCGCAGCTTGATGGTGTTCGGCGGCGCGCTCGCGAGCACCCAACCTTCGACCAGCACGGTTGCCGGATCGCCGTGCGAGAAGCTGCGCGGGATTTCCAGGCGGTCGAGGTGGTGACGGGATCGCGACAGGGCTCCGACGTCGTCCGGGTCGGCCCAGTGCGTCCAGGCGTACCGCGCGAGCGTCCCGGGCTCCACGTCGTAGACGAGCCGGCCGCCCTCTTGCATGCGCCGGAAGAGGCGGAGATCGAAACAGGGAACGCCCGCGTCGCGAAGATGGACCGAGAGCAGCTGCTCGCGCAGGACGGCGGACGCCTTGGCCTCGAAGAAGGGGAGCGACGCGCCGTCGAGCTCGAACTGGGAGTGCCACCCCTCGCTCAGCAGCTGTTCGCCCTTCGCGCCGGAGAGCCATTCCAGGATGAAGCGCGACAGCTCTTGCCCGAGGGGCGCCCCGGCGGCGAACGGCGAAGCCGGATCGCCCGAGAAGACGGAGCGCGGGTCGAACGGAAACGTCAGCGGACGCACCACCGCCAGATGCGGCGCGGGCACGACGACGAAGCTCGTCCGCACCCACTCCGCCGTCGGTTTGCCGAACACCGTGGTGGGCCGGGGCCAGGCGTCCACCCAGCCTACGACCGCGCGGCGGCGCGCCGCGAACTCGAAGACTTCTTTCGTGATGAGCGATAGGAAATCCGCGCCGTAGGCGGTGAACGCGTCCGTAACCAATGCGTAAACGTCGGCTCGCGCCCCGGTCCGGTCGAGATGGGCGAGACCCTTGTCGAAAGCGGAGAACTCCCAGGCGCTGTTGTCGCCGCCGACGTGGCAGAGCCTGTCCGAGACATCGTGTGACCAGTGACCTGGTCGGAAGTTATCGACGACCAGCACGCGGTAGTCGAGCCCCGGTAGGCTCGAGAGGAGACCGAGGAGCCGTTCGAGCGCCCCCGCGTACTTCTTGCGATCGTACTGGGCGAAGACGACTTGGAGCACGGCGGAGCCGGGCGAAACGCCTTCTTCCAGGCCTAAAAAGGCTTTGACTCGTGGAAGGGCGCTGCCTGCGCGAGCCGCGACGCTCCTGACGACGCGCTCGTCGGCGATGGCCCGCAGGCGATCCCGGAGCTCCCGCTGCATCCTCTGCTTGAATCGTTCAGCCAAGCGACACCCGCGTTCTCCAACGAAGCGCACCGTCGGCAGGACAGTGCGGCGTGAGAGTATCACGGGTCACGCGCGAGGCGTACGACGCGCGGACTTCCGGTGAGCTGCTTTCCCGTGCGAGCGAACCGCACCTGGATTTCGTGCGTGCGTCCGTCGACGTAGTACTCGGGGATGTTCGTGCTGAAGCCGTGCCAACCTGTGCCAACGCCGGCAGCGCGCAGATCCTCACGAAGTATATCGGCGGCGGCCGACTGGATGAGATTGCCGTCGACGAAAATCTCCACGAGGAGCTGATGTCCGAGGTCCGGATTCAGCGCCCACCCCGCGATCCAGCTCCCTTCGACGATGTCGAGGTGGCCCAGGGCACGGCTGAAATCCAGCGCGGCGCAGGTCTGTGCTTCCTTCAACCACGCGACCACGGCGGGGGGCACCGGCGCGTCGGCCGGCAGCGCGACCTTCCGCATGTCCACGCCGAGCCCCTGAGCCTCGAGCAAGAGCGCGTGCAGAAAACCGAAACGGCCGCCGTCGGTGCAGCCGTCGCAGGACGGGGGCAGCCCCGAGCCACGCGCGGCGCTCCGACGGAGCTCGACGGAGCCGCTCGAGTGCCACACGTCCCGGGCGGCGTCCGCGTGCAGATCGCCGATCCGCGTTTCGAGGATGCAGCACGGGCGCGTGGTGCCGTCGCCGACGAGATAGAGCAAGGTATGTGGCGCGAGGCACGTCGGGACCTGCAGCGCAGGGCGGGCGTGCAAATCCGCGAGGAGCGCGTCGATGCGCGCTTGCAAGCGCTCTCGCGTCTGCTCGATGGCAAGAGCGCGCGACGATGTTGGTGAATCCGCGAGCGCCGCACGAAGCTCGGCGGGGAGCTCGAGCGACGACAGCTCGGTGAAGCGTCGCGTGAGCGTGTCCCACGACTCCGGATCCGGCGGGCCAGGCGGTTTCAACCGATTCAGCTGCGCGAGGATCTGCGGTTGCTCGGGTACCGGCTTGCTGGGGCCCGCCGCGCGCTCGGGAACCGAGTCGACGGGGAAGGTGACGTTGAACGTAACGCCGGTGCCTTCGAGCTCGCGCCGGGCGGCGTCGACTTCCGTCGCCAAGAGCGCGAGATCCTCCTCGCGCAGCGCCATCGCGTCGTGCCACGGCAGGTACGGATAGAAGGCCTGGAGATGCAAAGCGCCGACGCGGAGCTCGCGGGCGAGCCGGGCGAGCCGCGAGATCTCGTGCACGTTCGGGCGGCACACCACCATGTTGAAACCGAGCTTGCGGCGGAGGAGCTCCGGCATCGCCCGCAGATCGGCCACGATGTTTTCGAACTTCGCGCCTTTGCGGATGGTGTCCACGGTCTCGGCCGAGCCGCCGTCGAAGCTCAAGAAGACGCGCGAGAGGTGCTGTTCCAGCCCCTTCAAGCGGTGAAAGAGCGATCCGTTGGTCACGAGCTCGGTCTCGACGCCGCTCGCCGCGGCCATTCGAATCATTTCCGGGGTGTCGGGGCTGAGCAGGGGCTCGCCGGTGCCGGCGAAATTGACGACCTCCGCCGCATCGAGGAACGGCCTCAGTTTCTCGAACGGCGCGCGCGCGATGTCGAAGTAAACGAAATCCTGGTTGTGGCTCTGGTAACAGGTGCGGCAGCGGAAGTTGCACTTGTTCGTGACGTCCACCAGGATGCGCGGCGGGCTCGACTCCGGCTTTTCGGTGCCGGCGAGCACCTCGAGCGCGAGCAGCTGTCGATTCAGACGTTTCAGCACGCGCAGGGCTTCGGCGTCGAGCGCGGGCGCCCGGTCGCCTTCGTCCGGAGAAGCGCTTCCTACCAGGAATTCCGCGGTGCCCTTGCGTAGTCGCAGGATGCGAGAAGCACGGCCGGTGGTCTCGCGGAGCTGATCGACCTGCGCGTGGAAACGCCTCCACGCGATTTCTTCCGGGCTTCCCGCGCGGACGCTTTCAGCGAGGGCCTGCGTCCGATCGGGTGATAGCGCCGTGGCGCCGATTTGCTGGAGCAAGGGGCGCAGCGTGAGCTCGAGGCGCTTCGTGCCCTCTTCGATGCGCGTCCGTTCTTCCGGCTCGATCGAGTGCGGGAAGCGATCGAGATCGCGCACGAGCTGCCTCGCGCCGTAGTACGCCGCGAGCGCGGTGCCGAGCACCGATTCGACGTCGCGTGGCTTGAGCGCCGGCTCGCTCCTCGACATGCTTGCTCGAGTCTACTACCCTCCCGCTCCGCTTTGGAGAGACGATAAGATGCGAAACTTGGGGCTTATCACGCGGTTTTTGGGCATCGGAAGCATCGCGCTGTGCTGTTCGTGCGTGGGCTGCAGCAAGAAGACAGACGAAAAGGCCGCGGCGCAAGCTCAGCAAGAAACGCCGCCGCCACCGCCACCCCCTCCACCTGCGGAAACAGCCGCGCCGGCGCCGGCGGAGCTTCCAGTGCCAGGCCCAGGGGCCGTGGAAGCGAAGGCCTCGGGCACGCTGACCGTCACTCCGGCTCCAGTGCCGGTCTGCGACAAGACCGGTGCGGGAGTAGGGACCGTGAGCTGGACGGTGCAGGGCGCGAAGAACGTCGAGGTTCATCTCGACAAGCCGGACGGCCCTCTCTTCGCCGCCGACAATAAACCCGCGGGCACGCAGAAAACTGGACCGTGGCTGAAGAAGGATCTCGAGCTCTTCCTTCAAGATACGGACAACAACTATCCGCGCGACGCGAACTACACCCTCGCAAAAGTAACGGTGCCGGTCACCGCGGGCGGACCTTGCCCGTAGCGCGGCTCAATCGACTAGTCGCTGATCTTCCGTAGGCTCTCTCGCGTGCAGAAACTCGAGCCTTTCCGCGCTTTGCGCGGATTTCTCGAGTGATCGAACGGGGGCTCATCCTGCATCCTATCCGTATGCGGGCGCGATGGATCGCCGGTGTCGGAATCGCCTTGGGTCTCACGGCGTGCGGCGCGGGCACACCTCAGAACAGCGTGGCGAGCGGTGGCGCTGGCACGCCAAGTGGCGGCTCTGCTGGAAACGGCGGAGCCAACGCAAATGGCGGAACCGGAGGGACGATTCCACCCGCGGGCGACGGCGGAGCCTCGTCGGGGGGCGCGGGCGCCGTTCCCTCGGCTGGCGGCGCTTTCTCGGCTGGCGCAGCGTCGAGCGGCGGCGCTTTCTCGGGCGGTGCAACGTCGAGCGGCGGCGCAGCGTCGAGCGGCGGAAATAGCTCTTCGGGCGGCACGACGGCGAGCGCCGGCACGACGGGTGCTGGCGGGATGGAAGCGAATTTGCCGAGCGGCGTGAGCTATCTCTTCCCGCCGCCGGACGGCGTGGGCGTGTGTCCCGACGCACCGCTTCGCATTCGCTTCGCGGGCGCGCCGGCGCTCGGGAGCGCCGGCCGCGTGCAGGTCCACGACGACACCGGCGCGGTCGTCGCGACCGTCGATCTCGGCGTCGCGACCGTCACCGACTCCATCGGCGGCACGACGTTCACGCTGCCGCGCCGCGCCTTCGTCGACGGCAACGACGCGGTGTTCTACTTGAAGACGAAGGCGCTCGCGTACGGCAAGACGTACTACGTCACCGCCGACGCCTCCGCGGTGCGGCCTGCGTCGGGCAGCTTCGCGATCAGCGACTCGTCCACGTGGCGATTCACCACGAAGCCTTCGGCGCCGAGCGGCGCGGCGCTGAAGGTCGCGCTCGACGGCTCCGGAGACTTTTGCTCGGTCCAAGGTGCCGTCGACGCCGTCCCCGCGAACGGGACGATCACCGTGAGCGCCGGGACGTATCACGAGGTCGTCCATGGGAAAGGCAAGAACGGCGTCACCTTGCAAGGCGAAGATCGCAAGGGGACCGTCATCGCCGCCACGAACAACGACGACTTGAACCCGAGCACGTCCACGCGCTCGCTCGTCGGATTCGATGCGACCACCGGGCTGGTCATTGCCAACCTGACGATTCACAACACGACGCCTCAGGATGGCTCGCAGGCCGAGGCGCTGCGGCTCCAAGGATGCGACCAGTGCGTCGTCCACGACGCCGACATCCTGAGCTTGCAGGACACCGTTTACTGGAACGGCAGGGTATACGCCAAGAACTGCTACATCGAAGGCAACGTGGACTACGTCTGGGGCACGGGCGCCGTCTACTTCGACTCCTGTGAGCTCCGCACCGTCGGCCGTCCCGGCGTCCTCGTGCAATCCCGCAACGCCGCGGGCGCGTACGGTTACGTCTTCGTGAATTCGAAGCTCACCGCCGACACCGCTGCAAGTGGCAACTACCTTGGACGGATCGACGCCAGCGTCTATCCCGGAAGCCAGGTGGCCTACGTCGACTGCGAGATGAGCTCCGTCGCGCCCGCCGGGTGGACGATCACCGGCGCCCCGCCGACGTCCGCGCTTCGCTTCTGGGAGTACGGCAGCCACGATCCTTCGGGCAATGCGGTAGACGTGAGCCACCGCGCCGCCGGCTCGTCGCAGATCTCCCCCGCCCAGGCGGCGACGCTGCGTGATCCGAGCGCGGTGCTGGGCGGGTGGACCCCGCCTTAGCGGCGTGCGGCCGTTTCATTCACGGCGCCGGCGGTTGTCCTTCCGAGTATACGGCCGTATGCTCGACGCGCTGTTGCTCGGCATCGATCAGAGGAGACGGAAAGCATGCAAGTGCGTGACGCCGAGCGACGCGATCTGCCGGTCGTCGTCGAGATTTACAACGAGCTCTTGCACACCACGACGTCGATCTACACGGACACGGCGCAGACGCTCGAAGAGCGAGAGGCGTGGTTCGACGCGCGCACGCGGCGCGGATTCCCGACTCTCGTCGCCGCGATCGGCGAGCGAGTCGTCGGCGTCGCGGCGTTCGGAGATTTTCGCGATTCGGTTCGCTGGTCCGGGTACCGCTTCACGGTCGAGCATTCGGTGCACGTCGCGAGCGACAGCTGGGGCAGCGGCGTGGGCAGGGCGCTCATGCACGCGCTCTTCGAGCGAGCCGGGAGGATGAACGTGCACGCGATGATCGGGGCGGTCGACGGCGCGAACGCTCGGTCCCTCGAATTCCACGCGCGACTCGGCTTTCGAGAGGTGGCGCGCCTGCCCGAGGTCGGTTGGAAGCGGGGCCGCTGGTGCGATCTCGTGCTCGTCCAGCGTTTCGTGGACCGGACCGCTTAGCACTGCTCTTTCCGACCGTGGTGTTGGATCGCGAGCAGAGTCAACTAGCCGTGAAGCTCCGCCGCCGGCAGGCGCCGAGCCCGGGCGGGTTCGTTCTCGACGAACGAGACCCGGGCGCTCGTTATTCTTTTTTTCTCTAAACGACTCCGGTGACGGGCCGTTTACTCGCTCGCGCGAGCCCTCGCCGGGCGCTGGTTTCTAAATATTTCTGCATGCGGACGCTCGCGCAAAGGTCCTAGGATTGTAGTAATGGACACGCTCCGAGTGCTCACTGCTGCGGCGCGAGTCCGCGCGACGTGTGCGCTCCCCTAAGAATGGCCCTCAGGACAGCGGCTGCGTTCGTCGTCGGCTTCACTCTGCTCTCGGGCTGCACCGCGGATTCCGTAACGGGCACGGTGCACCAGCGGCGGACAGTCACGCACATTGGAGCAGACGCTTCCGCGCTCGCGCGACCCGACGCGGGCACCGCGCCTCCGGTTTTCGCCGATGCCGGCGCGAGCGGTGCGCAAACGGCGCGCGACGAAGCGGGCGTAAACGGCGTTCCCGCGCGGAGCTCCCTGTCTCGAGACGGCGGGAGCGACGCGAACGCCCCTGCAGGCCACGACCTCGGCCCGAGCCCGACTGGTCACGCCGACGCTGGCGACCGAGCAGACGCCGCCCCGCCGTCGCGATCTCCGCTCGACACCATCCCGGGTTCCAACCGACAAGCACCCAGGCCCCCCCAGAACGTGGTCACGATCGACGGGGACGCGCAGAGGACCGGCTGGTATTCGAATCAGCCGCTGCTCGACCCGGGCATCGTGACGAGCTCGAGCTTCGGGCGCTTGTTCAAGACGGCGCTCACGCTGAGCCCTGGCGAGCAGGTGTTCACCCAGCCGCTGGTCTTCGACGGCAAAGTGCTCGTCGCCACGGAGGCCAACGACTTTTACACCCTCGACGCCACCACCGGAGCCGTGCTCGCCGCGAAGAACTTCGGCGCGCCGTGGCACCCGGCGGACATCGGCTGCTCGGATCTGTCGCCCATCGTCGGCATCACCGGTACGCCCGTGATCGACGCGACGACGCGCACGGCCTTCTTCTTCACCAAGGCGTATCGCGATCCCACCGGCGGCGCCGACCGCGCCAACGTCATGTGGAACGCGCACGCAGTGGACGTGGACACGCTCGACGAGCGGCCGAACTTCCCCGTGGAGATCCGGGGGACGGCGTCGAACGACTCGAACGTCACCTTCAGCGCGTTCCCCGAGATGCAGCGCACCGGGCTGTTACTCATGGACGGCGTCGTCTACGCCGGGTTCGGAGGGCACTGCGATCTCGACGATTATCACGGCTGGCTCGTCGGCGTCGGCGAAGACGGCAGCCTGCGCGTGATGTTCGCCACCGAGGCGGGTCCCGGATCGGTGCGCGGCGCCGGGATCTGGCAAGCGGGCGCGGGGCTCATGTCCGATGCCTCCGGGAACATCTACTTCACGACGGGCAACGGTTACTCGAACTCGATGATCGCGCCGACGGCCGGCGCGACACCTCCGAACGCGCTCGACGAGAGCGTCGTGCGCGTCGCGGTGCAACCGGACGGCAGTCTTTCGGCCGTCGACTTCTTCGCTCCGTACGACGTCTCGTACCTCGACGACGCGGACATGGATTTCGGATCCGGCGCCGTCGTCGCGTTGCCCGACGACACGTTCGGGACCACCGAGCACCCGCACCTCGCCGTCGCGTGCGGTAAGGAGGGTATCCTTTACCTGCTCGATCGCGACAACCTCGGCGGCTTCAAGCAGGGCATCGGCGGCGGCGACGCGGCGCTGAGTCAGGTCTACACCGCCGGCGGCATGTGGTCGAGCCCGGCGGTGTGGTCCGGAAACGGCGGAATGGCCTACGTCGTTCCCGCCTTCGGGCAGCTGCAGAGTTTTCAGTATGGTCCCGGCCCGAACGGCGTGCCGGCGCTTTCGTATGTCGCGAGCTCCGCCGAGTACACGGGTTACTCCACGGGGTCGCCGATCATCACGTCGAACGGGACGCAGGCGGGCTCGGCGCTCGTCTGGATCACGTACACGACGGGCTCGTACGGATCCGGCGCGCTCCGGGCTTACGACGCGATACCCGACGCGACGGGCCACCTGACCTTGCGCTACGAGGACGCCTACGGCACGCACGCGAAGTTTTCGCGCCCGGGCGTCGGCACCGGACGCCTGTACGTCGGCACCGCCGACGGCAACGTCGTCGGTTACGGCTCGCCGGTGAAGAGCCCGCTCTTCGCTCGGCCCCTGGACTTCGGCACGGTCGTCGCCGGCAGCACCGCGAGCAACAACGTCGCGATCCGAGCTCGTATCGCGACGACGGTCTCGTCGATCTCGACCAGCAACCCGGCGTTCGCCGCCGCGTCGGTGACGCCGCCGCTTCCGGCGCACTTGAACGCGGGAGACGCGCTCACGGTGTCGGCGTCGTTCACCCCCGGCGCCGCGCAACCTTACGTCGGCGCGTTGCTCCTCACCACCGACGCCGGCCCCGCCTCGGTATCGTTGCACGGCGTCGCACGTAGCCGCGGCCCCGTTCTCAGCGTCGCATCGCAAGGCGTCTCCTTCGGCGGTCTACCCGTCAACGCTTCGCGAAGCGCGAACGTCCTCTTGACGAACTCGGGGAGTCAGGCCCTCACCTGGTCGGAGATCGATCTTCCCGAGCCGCCGTTCGCGGTGATGGGCGCGCCGTCACCGGGCGGTCGAGTGCTCCCCGGTCAGAGCATCACGGTGACTATCACCTTCACGCCCAGCGAAGTGGGCACCTTCGGCGATAATCTGGTGCTCTTCAGCGACGGCGGCTCGGCGACGGTCCTGCTCTCCGGAACGTCGACCTACTCCGGTCAGTTGGTGATCGACCCGAGCTCGCTCGATTTCGCGACCGTCGCGACCGGCCAGACGGCGTCGCAGACCTTCACGATTCGCAACACCGGCAACGCCAACGTCACGATCACCAAGTCGAAGCCGCCGGCTCTCGGCGTGTTTACGGCCCAAAGCGAGCTCGACGAAGGCACCGTCGTGGGGCCGGGCGCCTCCGTCGTCGAGACCATCGCCTTCTCGCCGACGGCCGACGGCAGCTACTCCGACGAATGGATCATCGGGGCCAGCGACGGCGGCGGCGCCCGTGCAGTATCGTTCACGGGGATTGCCGCGACCGCTCCATCGTCCGACCAGAATTGAGGCTTTTCGTTCGAAAGCGCGGCCCGGCGAGCTCGCCGCCGCGGCGATCGCGCTGATCGTCCCCGCGGCGTATTACTTCGTGAAGCTCGGACGGCTGTTCCCTCTCGTCGAGTACAGGAGCTGGCTCGACTATCCGTCGATAGGCCTCGCGCGGCTGATCCGCGTCATGCTCGTTCGCGACGAGCTGTTCAGCCGCTGGCTGTCGCTCGAATTCGTGAAGTCGATGAGAGGGATCTGCGGCATCGACGTCGAGTGCCTCGACGGCGTGAGCTACGTCCCCGTCGGGCTCGCCTGCGTCCTCCTCTACGCCTTCGCGCGGCAGATCGGGCTCGCGCGAGCGATCGCGAGCGGCGTCACGATCCTCTGGGCTCTGTCCGCGCCGGTCGCGGACGCGATGTCCTGGCAAGCGACGAGCCATGATCGTCTCGCGGCGCTCTTCGCCTTCGCCGTGTTGAACGTCGCCTATTACCAGGTCGGCAAGCCGTGGTCGCCGAAGCGCGTCGTCGGCACGAATGCCGCGCTCTTCGCGCTGATCGTGCTCGCTTACAACTCGAAAGAGTCGGCGTTCTTCCTGGGGCCTGCGCTCGCCGTCTTGCCGTTCGCACGAACCCAGCGCTGGGACCGCCGTACTCTCTTCGAGGCTTCCACGCCAATCGTCGCGCCCCTCGCGTATGCGGTGTTCCACAACGTCCGCTACGCGCAACTGCTGGCGTCGGATCCTGTCTGGCAGGGCCACACCGGCGGCGGCGATCCGGTGTACAACGCGGTGACGCTGGCGCCGTTTCTGGTGAACCAAGACGATTGGTCGGCGGTAACGGTCGTCGCGTTCGCGCTGCTCGCAATCGCCGTCGCGGCGCTCGCGATCCGCTATTCGAGTCACGTCCGGAGCGCGAGGGCAGGGGGCGATCCGTCGGCATCGGTCGCCGCGCGCACGGTGCTCTGGTTGTGGTTCGCGTTCTTCGTCGCCGCCAGCGCGGCGCTCAGGACCCGCTTCGCGTCCACGTACTACTTGATGCTCCCAGCGGCGCTCTTCTACCTCGCCGGGGCGCGCGCACTCGTCTCCGTGTGCCGGCTCTTGCCGGAGAAGCTCGGGTGGGGGGGCGCGGCTCTGCTGGGCATCCTCTGTTCGGCGGCGTGGCTCACCGGATTCGCGCGCACGAACACGACGCTCGGCGCCGAGAGCGCGCACTCCGACGAGTTTCTGGCGAGCTTCTCGACGCTGCGACGCTACATCCCCCCGTCGC
The DNA here is from genome assembly GCA_035547195.1 of Polyangiaceae bacterium. GTDB lineage: Bacteria > Myxococcota_A > Polyangia > Polyangiales > Polyangiaceae > DASZVB01. Next base: position 116,357 of record DASZVB010000019.1, on the reverse strand, counting down.
ACCAGGGGCCCGTCTATCTCGTCACCGACGACGCGCGCCCCGACGCGTATCGATTCGTGGGGCAGCGCGATCAGCGTGACTTGTACAAATACGTGTACCGTTCCGAGCAGCCGAATCACGCCTTCGAACAGCAGCTGTTCGACATGAAGACGTCGGTGTGGCGGCGCCTCGGGCGGCGCGACGAAAAAGCGCTCTACGTCGTCTTCGACGATTCGATGCGCCTCGTGCGCATCGACGTAGGCTCGCGCCCCTGGTTCACGCGCGACGCGCCTCCATCGCCCGCGCGCGCTGCGCGAGCCCCTGAATGACCGAGTGAAACGCGGACAACGAGTGGAGCTTCTCGCCGCCGAACTGCGCGGCGAGCCGTTGGGCGATCTTCGGCAGCTTCGCGGTTCCGCCGGTCAGGCACACTCGATCGATGCCCGCGGGCGACACGCCGCCGAGCTCGAGCGTCTGATCGAGCGCGCCGAGGATGCGGTCGACGTGCGCGTGCGCTCCCGCCTCGAACGCCGCGCGCGTCACCGCCTCGTCGATGTCGATGCCCGGATAGTCGAAGACGAACCTCGCCCGGTCGCTCGACGAGAGCGCCACCTTGGTCGCCTCGATGGACTCGAACACCTGAAACCCGAGCGAGTCTTCCACCAGGCGCAGCAGCTGATCCATGACGCGCTCGTCGTCTGCGCCGAGCGACCAGGCGCGGATGTCTCGCAGGAAAGCCATGACGTCGCGCCGCGCGAGCAAGCAGATCTCCGCCGGTGCGCACAGCCGATCCATGAGACCGCGGGGCATGGTCAGCGTGTTCGCGCCGAAGGGCACCTTGTAGACGACGCCCGCGCCGAAGTGCTTCGCGACGCTGTGCCGCATGAGGCTGCCGTCGATGGCGTCGCCGGCGACCGGGACGCCGAAGGTCGCCACGACGTCCGGCGGGTCCTCGCCGTGAAAGCGCACGATGGTGTAGTCCGAGGTGCCGCCGCCGAGATCCACGACGAGGACGGTACAATCCTGCCTCATGCCGGCGCGAAAATCGTGCGCCGCGGCTTCCGGCTCCGCGCAGAACGAGACCTCGTCGAAGCCCGCGAATCGCGCCGCGCCTTCGAGGCGCGATTGGGCGAGTCGATCTTCTTCCGCGTCTTCGGAGAAGCGCGCCGGTCGTCCGAGCAACACCCGGCGCACGTCCGCGCCGAAATGACGGTTCGCTCGGGCGCGCATCTCGCGCAGGAACACGCCGACGATCTGCTCGAGCTTCACCTTCCGCGTACCGAGGTGCGTCTCGACGAAGCTCTTCATCGGAAGAAAACGCTTCACCGAACGCATCAAGCGCCCGCGCATGCCCTGCGCGACGAACGTCCGGAGCGCGTCCGCGCCGAACGCCCACTCCCCGCCGTCGGAGAAGTGGAGCACGGAGCGGAAGATCGTCGGATTCGGCGCCGACGGGTCGAGCGGGATCGGGTCGTAGACGCGGTCGCGATCGGCCGCGGCGAGGAGCGAGTTACTGGTCCCGAAGTCGATCGCGTAAATCTGGGGCGGCATGCGATGAACGTCGCGCCGGTGGCGCTGCTTTACAATCTTCCGAAAGCATGGGATCCTCTCGTCAGGATCTCTGGATGCCTCGAGATCGCCGGTCTCGATTCGCCGCTCCAGAGATTTGACCACCATGGTGGTCGTATCGTCACCGGTGGTCCGGCGCGCTTGACCCTGAATGGACGCGGGGCGACGTTGCCGTCCGCACATGCACATCGACGAGCTCACCAAGGGCGCTCCGGAGTTCATCCAGTTCCTCGAAGCTGCCAAGCAGAAGATCACTCCGCGCGACTTCGAGTGGTACCCGTACGGCAGCCTCTACAACGTGTTCCACCTGGATAAGCTGCTCACCGGCGAACAGCGCGATCTGGGGCGGCTGATCGGCGCGGGCCGGGTGGCGGACATCGGCGCCGCCGACGGAGAGCTCGCGTTCTACCTGGAGCGCCACGGCGCGCGGATGGACGTCGTCGACAACGCGCCCACCAACTTCAACGGGCTGCGCGGCGTACGGGCATTGAAGGAGTCGCTCGGGTCGAGCGTGCGCGTGCACGAGGTGGATCTCGATTCGCAATTCCGCCTGCCCGAAGAAAACTACGGGCTCGTGCTCTTCTTGGGGATCCTCTATCACCTGAAAAATCCGTATTTCGTCCTGGAAGAGCTCTCGAAGCGGGCGAATTACTGCGCGCTCAGCACGCGGATCGCGCGGCGTACACCCGACGCCAGAGCGGAGCTCGCGCCTTATCCCCTCGCGTATCTGGTGGGGCCGGCGGAGCTCAACAACGACGCCACGAATTTCTGGATCTTCTCCGAGGGAGGACTGCGTCGCATCCTCGATCGCACCGGGTGGAACATCGAGGCGTTCATCACGCTGGGCGACACCGTCGATTCGGATCCGGTTCGCAACGACGAGCGCGCGTTCTGTCTCTTGAAGAGCCGGCGGCGCGGCGCCTAGTGGTCTGTCTCGGAATTCGCGAGCTACCGCCTTCTCCCCCTCCTGCGCTTCGCGCAGGGCTAGTGTCGCGCTCCGCGCTGCCGACAAGTGGTCCAACGATTGCAACTTTTGAGACGCGACACTAGTGATAGAGCTGAAGCTCCGCGAGCTTCGCCCGCGCCTCGTTCAGGTGCGCGCTCGTCGGGAAGCGGCGAATGAACGTGCGCAGGGTCGTCTTGGCGTCGTTCCACGCCTCGATGTCGACCTGACATTGCGCGAGTAGGAACGTGGCGTCGTCGACGACTTCCTTGTCGGGGGAGGCCTCCGAGAGCTCGATGAGCATGGGGATCGCGTCGCGCTGGCGGCCGAGGGCTCGGAGCGTGACGGCGAGCTGATAACGGGCTTCGGGGGAGTGGGCGGCGTCGCTCTTCTCCGCCAGGGATTCGCGGAGGGCTTGTTCGGCTTCGTGCCAGCGCGCGGTGCGGACGTGGTCGAGGCCGGTTTGATACGCGATGAGGGAGAGCTCGTTCTTGGCGCGCTCGAGGGCGGCTTCGAAGACTTGTCGCTCCACGCGGCTGAGCTCGAGATGGGACACCTCGTCGAACTGGTCGATGATCTCGCGACGCTTTCCCGCGACGACGAGGCCGTAGTATTCGGCGGCACGGCGCTCGGTGCGCTGGCGCGCGTCTTCGCGCTGCTGCAAGACCTTCAAGTCTTTGTCTTGTTTGTCGGCGAGGTCGTGGGTGTCCTTCGTCTGCGCGCGGATCGCGTCGACGCGAGCGTCGAGGACGACCTTGCCGGCGAAGAGGACCGTCGCCACGAACACGGCGTAGGCGGTCGCGCTGTTCCACGTCAGACGACGCTCGTAGCCCTGGAAGCGTTTGGCGATGCTCTTGACGTCCGCGGCCAGAGCATTGACGAGGTTGTTCGTCTTGATCGTGAGCGAGCGGCTCTCCACGATCTCGCGCTTGATCTCTTCGAGCTCGTCGCCGAATTCATCCATGACCGGTGAGAATCGAGTCTTTCAGGGGTTTTCGGGCGGGAGAAGGGGGGAGCGGCCGCCGGGGAGCGCTCGGCTCGGCCGGCCGTGACGGGGGTACCCCGCGGGATTTGCTGGAATCAAGGCCCATCTCCTAGTACGGGGAAGCACCGCCATGGACACGAGCGACATCAAGAAGGGCTTCAAGTTCATGTACGACGGCCAGCCCTACGTCGTCGTCGAGTTTCAGTTCGTGAAGCCCGGCAAGGGGCAGGCGTTTACGCGGACGCGGATGAAGAACCTGCTCACCGGGAACATTCTCGAGAAGAACCTGCGCTCGGGCGAGAAGATAGAGGCTGCCGACGTCGAAGAACGGACACTGCAGTACATCTACCCGGAAGGGGACATGTACGTGTTCATGAACCAGCAATCGGGCGAGCAGGTGTCGGTTCCCCGCGAAGCGGTGGGCGACGGCGCGCAGTGGCTCATGGACGGTATCGAGTGCAGCATCGTCATCTACAAGGGCAATCCCGTCAGCGTGACCTTGCCGCCGCACGTCACCGTTCAGGTTCTCGAAACCGAGCCGGGCGCCCGCGGCGACACCGCGACGAACGTCACCAAGCCCGCCAAAGTGTCGACCGGGGCGAGCATCGGGGTGCCGCTGTTCATCAGTGAAGGTGAATGGATCCGCGTGGATACGCGCGAGAACAAGTACATCGAGCGCGTCAAAGCGCCGAGCTGAGGAGACCCGCGGCCTGCGCACGGCGCGAGAGCTCGGTACGGGTTGTCGCGTGGGCAGTGCCACGCGCCCGCGGCGCTCGCCGTCAGCATCGCGTCGTGAGTCCTTGGTGAAGCGCGAAATGCCAGTCCCTTCGCGCCCCTCGCTCGGCCCCGACTACCCGGATGTGCGGGGGGCCTTGGTGAAGCGCGAAATGCCAGGTCCCTTGGCGGGACATGCTGGCCGCGTCTGGGTTGACGAGCGCCCGCGAAAACGAAGGAAAACTCGCCGGATCGACGGCCGTCCCCGCGAGCTTGGTACATCGACGGTACATGGGACGGCCGATGTCCCGCTGATGTCCCTGACTCCCTCCTCCGCCGTCCTGAGCAGCAGGAAATGAGCCGGATCCGCGTGCTCGTCGAGGACGCATCGAGTCCGTCATGTCCCGCTCGAGTACCTGGTGTTTTGGTTGCCTCACCCCTGAGAAATCCCATCATATCGATGGCTGAAATCGGCCTGACCGCGCACCACCGTCCGGCGGTCCTCTCGGGGGTTTTGTTCGCCATCGCTCCATCCTGAACGCCTTGGCGCGTCGGATGCGGTTGAAAACAGCCGGCGCCAGCCCCGCCGGTGTTCCCCACTCGCCTCGTGGCGGATCGTGATCGTTCTTCCAAGGAGCGTTGGCTATTTCTTCCTTCCCGCAGGCCCGTCCGGCGTGATCACGACGGCGTGCTCGGCCCGGACGCAAGCGACGCGCTGCGCGCCGTTGGCGACGACGCAGTCGGATAGCGCAGCGGGCTCTTGCGCCGACCAGATTTCCGTCTTCGCGGCGGCTACGACGACGCCGAATGGAGTCGGTGCGACGAGCGCCTTGCCGTCCGCCGAGCGCGGCGTGCCTTTCTGCGCCGGCGGCCCGAGCTCGCTCAACTCGTTCGCGCCGAACAGGGCTCCGCCGATCAGGCCGACTTGGCGCGTGTCCGTCCACTCCAATGGCGTGAGGCTCGGCGTGGGAAGGGGCCCCGAATGGCGACATGGGCCGGGCCGCGGCGCGATGAGCCGCGTCGGCTTGGAGGGCAGGGGCGTGCCCGTCGGATCCGACTCGAGGAGGAGCACTTCGGAACGCTCGCAAGGGAACGCGATGCCCGTCCAGCGCGGCGCGTTTCCGGTGCCCACCGCGAGCGGCCAGGCATCGACGCCATCGGTCGCGTCCTCCACGCGACCGTCGTCCGGATGAACGCGGCGCAGGCCGTCCTGCGTCTGGACCAGGAGCGTCCCGTCGGCGTCGAATGACAGCGGGCTGAATCGCGGTAGGCCGCTCTTCGCGCGCGGGGCGACGTCGAGCGGGCGCTCCGTCGCGCTGCGCTTGGGCCAGACGGCGCCCAGGTCTTTCTCCAGCGAGGCGCGCTGTTTTGCGGGGAGCGCACCCTGGTACCACCCGTCGCGCGCGAGCGCCGCCGTCGCTCCGGCCGCGTCTCGGCGGGCGATGAGCGCGTGGACTTCGGCGGAGAACAGCGTCGCGAGCGCGGTCGCGACGCCGGAGCAAATCAACGGCGCGCCGTCGGCGTCGAAGATCCTCGGCGTGCCGCTCTCCGCACAGAGCGTCGCGTAGAGGCGGCGCGCGCTCGCGACCCGCGCGGGTACTTGTCGGCTCGTGCTCTTTCCCGAAGTGTGCACGGCCGCCATCGACGCGAGCGCGGCCAACGAATGCGCCGGCTCGGACGAGTCCCGCGACGGTCCCGCGGTGCGGTCGAGCCAGACCAGGTCCGCCGTTGCGTCGACGGCGTCGGGGCCCTCGGGACCGAGCGTGACCGAGACCCGTACGTCGTCGCGGCCATCGCCGTCGCGGTCCGTCGAGTCCACCGCGATGGACAGCGCCTCGCTCGGCGCGGGGTCCGCGACGCGCAGCTCGAGCACCGTCGCGCGATCGCCGCTCGGGGACAGCACGACGACGCCGCGCGTCGGCGATCGCGGCACGAGCGCCGCTTCGCAGCGCGCGCGCACGTCCAGCGTGACGGTCTCGGGCCCGGTCTGCGAAAGCGACACCGTGTGATGGCAGCCGGGCCCGGTCGGCATGTACGACGGCAGCTTCGCGAGCACGCGTCCGGGGAGCGGCGCCTTCGGGCCGACGAGCATGAGCTCGCCGCTGGACTCCACGTCGGGCGGATCACTCCGGGCGCGCGTCCAGGCGACGGCTTCTTTCTGCCCATCGCCGTCGAAATCCGCGGCGAGCGCGCGCTCGATGAGCCGCTCGGGTGCCACGCCGAGCGCGACGCCGTCGACGGTCCACTCGCTGACGTCCTGCGGGGCGACCTCGGCTTGGTGCACCTCGGGCGCGGCGCTGCCGCTCGCCGTGGGGACGGGCGCGGAGGCGGCGGCGCTTGACGGGGCCGTGGGTTTCGGCGGATCGATGTGAAACGGGGTGTACGGGCGGTCCTCGGTGCAGCGACAGCCGCACGCGAGCCACGCTGCCGCGCAGAGCAGCGCCGGACGAAGGACGAGGTCGATGGACGTCACCGCGCGTGGAAGGTCGGCGGGCGCTTCTCGAGGAACGCCTGGGTGCCCTCTTTCTGATCTTCGGAACCGAACAACGCCGAGAACGCCTGCGCCTCGAGCTCGCATCCCGCGACGAGATCGGCTTCGAGCCCCCGGAGGATGACGCGCTTGCTGGCGGTGACCGCGAGGGGCGCTTTCTGCGCGATCTTTCCGGCGATCACCTGGACGCGCTCGTCGAGCTCCGCCGCCGGAAGGACGGCGTTCACCAGGCCCATGGCGAGCGCCGCTTCGGCCGTGATGTGGTCGCCCGTGTAGATGAGCTCCCGGGCGCGCCCGGGGCCGATCCGCCGTGCGAGGCGCTGGGTGCCGCCGAAGCCCGGCATGAGCCCCAGCGACACCTCGGGCTGTCCGAAGCGCGCTTTTTCGGAGGCGTAGATGAAATCGCAGGCAAGGGCGAGCTCGCAACCGCCGCCGAGCGCGAAGCCATGCACCGCCGCGATGACCGGGCACGGCGCTTCCTCGATGAGCCGACAGAGCCGGTGCCCGGCGTCGGCGAACGATTTGGCCTGGGCCGCGGTCATCGTGCTCATTTCGGCGATGTCGGCCCCGGCGACGAACGCGCGCTGCCCGGCGCCCGTGAGGATCGCGGCCCGCGGTCCTCCCGATTTCGAGAGCCCGAGGACGGCCTCGCTCAGCTCGTCGATGACGGTGCGGTTCAGCGAATTGAGCTTGTCCGGACGGTTGACGACAATCTTCGCAATTCCGTCCTGCTCCGAGACGAGGAGGGTCGAAAGCTCGGTCATGAGGTTGCCGTCTTCGCTAACATGTCTCGCCGCATTGCCCGCGAGGATTCTTTTGGCGCCGATGGGGCGGTCATCGGGGAAAAGGAGGGCCTGCTCGGCTTTGCTCCTGCTCGCGCTGCTCGTCACCGGCTGCTCGAAGCCCCCGGTCGTCGAACGCGCCGCGCTCCTTTCGTCCAAAGGTCGAGAGGGGGAGGCCATCGCGCTGCTCGACGAATACTTGAGCCATCATCCGCGGGCGGTGCCCGAGCGACGGCTGCTCATCCGACTCTGTGCAGAAGCGTCGGATCTCGGGCGCGCCGAGCGAGAAGCGGCGAAGCTGGCCAGCGTTCTTCCGGCCGACAGCCCGGTCCCCTGGGTGGAAATGGGGCACGCGCTCGAGATCGCACATCGTTACGAAGAGGCTCTTTCCATGTACGACCGTGCGGCCGAAGTGGCGCCGCGCGATCCGCTCGGGCCGCGGACGGGCGGGCTGCGCGCGGCACGTTGGGGAGAAACGGAGCTCGCCGCGCCTCGATTGGAAGAAGCGCTCCGACGGAATCCGCGTGCGGCGGACGTCTGGCACGCGCTCGGGCTCGTGCGCCTCCACCTCGGAGATCTGGACGGGGCGCAGGTCGCCTACCGCAGCGGCCTCGTCGCGGACCCCGGCGCGCTCGAGAATCGCATCGGCCTCGCCACGGTCGCGCTCGAACGCGGCGCGCCAGCGGACGCGCTCCGCGAGTACGACGTCGTCATCCAGGCGCGACCCATGTTCGGCGACGGTTACCTCGGGCGCGCATGGGCGCTGATCGCCCTCGGTCGCTTCGACGAAGCCGCCGCGAGCCTCGACGAAGCACGCCGTCACGGCGCCGACGCGCGCGCGATCGATCGCCAAACGCGGCTATTGACTCGGCTCGCCGCGCGCACGGCCAACGCAACAAAAACGCGCGAAGAAAAAGGCACAAATCCCTAGCCTGCGAGGTCTTGTGCCGGTTTCTGACGCAGCGTAATCTCGTTGTCCCTTTCGGCGTATTGTCCCGAGGAGCGTCCAGGAAAGAGAATGGATTCGCAGACGATCCGCACCGCGCTTGGTGAGCTGCAGGAAGACCCGGAGCGTAAGGAAGCCTGGAAGCTGCTTTCGGTCGCCATCCGCGAGCCGAATGGCGATCTCCAACTGCCGGATGCTCTTCGGATCTTGTCGCGCGCGCGGCGCGCGCACGGCGCTCGGGGGGAGACGGAAGCCGTCGCCGATCTGTTGCAGATCGAGCTCGACGCCGCGAAGGGGACGCCGGACGAGGTGCGGCTCCTCGCCGAACAGGCCGCCGTCCTGAAGGACGATCTCTTCGACGAAGAGGGCGCTCTCCTTGCTTCGCTGCGGATTTTGGAGCTCGTGCCGAACGAACCCGCGGCGGCCGAGTCCGTCGGCGACAGCGAAGACAAGCGCGGCCGCTGGCGCGAGCTCGCGCAGACGTATCTCGACGAAGCAAGCACCGCGCCCGACGACGTCTACAAGAGCTCGATGCTCATGCGAGCGGCGGAAATGGAGCTGCGATTCGCGGGGAAGGACGGCAAGCTCGACCGCGTTACCCAGCGCCTGGAAGAGGCATTCGACCTCGACCCAAGCAACGACCGCGCCGAGAAGATGCTGGAGCGGCTCTATCGCCGCGCCGGAAAGTTCAAGGACGCCGCGCGAATCCTGAAAAAGCTCGGCGACGCGACCAGCGACGCGGAGATCCGCTTCGCGACCGCCATGCGGCTCGGCCGCCTCTTGCACGGCAAGCTCCGCGACGACGCGGGCGCGGCCGCCATCTACGAATCCATCTTGAAGCAGCAGCCCGGCAATCGGGACGCCGTCAGCTTCCTCGTCGATTACTACTCGAAGGCGGAAGCGTGGGACGCGCTCGTCTCGCTGTTCGAGCGCCAGATCTCCGAGAGCGAGTATTCGAAGTCGGAGCGCGTGGGCGACATGCTGCAGATCGGCATGCTCCACTGGAAGAAGCGGGACAAGCCGAGCGACGCCGAGGTGTGGTTCGAGCGGATCCGCAAGATCGAGCCCGCGAACCAAGGGATGCTCGCGTTCTATCGCGACCACTGCGAGAAGCTCGGTGACCCCGGGCGCTTCATGGGCGTGCTCGCGGCGGCTCAGCGCGTGATGCCCGAGGGCCCCGAGAAGCAAGCCGTCACGCAGCAGATCGCGCGCCTGGCCGAGGGGCAGAAGGACGCGCAGAAGGCCATCGAGCAGTACAAGAGCCTGCTCCGCCAGAACCCGGACGACGCGGACTCACGGGAGCACCTGAAGGACCTCTATCGCAGGACGCAGGGCTACAACGCGCTCGTCGAGCTCCTGCGCCAGCAGCTCGAACGCACGGATCCGTCGGACGGCCCGCGCCGCCTCGCCGTGCTGAAAGAAGTCGCGGAGCTCTATCGCTCCGCGATCAAGAGCGACACCGCGCTCGTCTCGGTGCTGAACCAGATCTTGCAGATCGACGACAAGGACGTCGAGACGGTGCGGGAGATCATCGGCCTGTACGATCGACTCGGCCGCGCGCGCGATCTCTTGTCGAGCCAGCAACGCCTCGCGGAGCTCGTCGGCGATCCGGCGGAGAAAGCGGAGCTGTTCCGGCTGATCGCGCGGCGCTGGCTCGAGCAGTTCTCCAACGTCCAGAACGCGACGCAGGCCTTCGAGAGCTTGCTGAAGGTGGCCCCCGGGGATCCGGAGGCGTGTTCGAACCTCGCGGAGCTGTACAAGAAGCGCAGGGCGTGGCCGCAGCTCTACGATCTCTACCAGGCGCAACTCGACACGCTCTCCGGCGCGCCGCGGCTGGCGCTCATGACGGAGATGGCGCAGCTCGCCGCCGAGCGGCTGAACCGCGGCGAGGACGCCGCGCGCCTCTACCGGGAGATCCTCACGGACGATCCGAAGAACATGGCCGTGCTCGACGCCCTCGAGCGCCACGCCGAGCGTTCGAAGGACTGGCCGACGCTCGCCGAGGCGCTCGAACGGCGCGTGGACGTGCTCACCGACGACGCCGGACGGCTCGCGGTGCTGCAAAAGCTCGGCACCGTGTACGCCGAGCACGTCGGGGATCATCAGGGGGCGGTTCGTGCGTGGCGCCGCGTTCTGTCGCTGCAGCCCGGGCATCAGCGCGCGCTGCGCGTGCTGCGCGATTCGTACCTGCTCGCCGGGGATTTCGCGGGGCTCGAAGAGCTCTACGCGTCGCAGGGCGATTGGGAAGGGCTCGCAGAGGTCCTCAGCAACACCGCGGACCGCGCCAAGGACGGCAAGACGAAGATCGAGCTCTCGTACAAGGCGGCGGAGGTCTATAAAGACAGGCTCAAGCAGCCGGACCGCGCCTTCCGCTCGTACGAGCGCATCCTCGCGACGGATCCGAACGACACGCGCGCCGCCGAAGAGCTGATCCCGCTGTACGAGTCGGACGAGAAATGGGCGCGGCTTCCCGCGCTCTACGAGCTGCTCGTCGAGCGCGCCAAGGACGCCGACGCGAAGCTCGGTTACCTCGGCAAGCTCGTCCAGATCGCCGGCGAACGGCTCTCGGATCGTCAAGCCGGGGCGGCCTACGCTCGGCGTGCCTACGAAATCGCTCCCGACGACGCCGCCACGCTCGCGTCGTTTCAGGAAGCCTCGCGGGCAGCCGGTTCCTGGGCCATGTTCGTCGAGGCGATCGAGGCGCGCGCGAAGAAGGTCAAGAAGAAGAAGCGCCGCCCGCTCGAGCTCGTGCTCGCGGACGTGTACACGCGCGAGCTGTCGCGCATCGACGACGCCGTCGACATTTACAAGGGTCTCCTGGATTCGGATCCGACCGACGAGGTCGCCGGACCGGCGCTCGACGCGATCCTGCGCCGCGAAGGACGTCGCGACGATCTGCGGTGGCTGCTCGGGCTGCGCGTCGACAACGCGCCGTCGAAGGACGAGCGCGTCCGCATTTTGCGCGAGTGGGCGGCCCTGGAAGAAGAGGCGTTCGCCGAACCGGAGCGCGCGCGGGATCTCTACGCGCGCACGCTCCAGGCCTCGCCGGGGGACGGGGTCGCCCTGCGTGCGTTGCCGCGCCTTCTGCTCGCGGCGGGCAACGCAGCGGGCGCGGCCGAGGTGCTCGAGAAGCACCGCGAGCACGTCCCGGAAGCGGAGCGCACCGAGGTCGAGACGGAGCTCGCGGAGCTCTATCTGTCGCGCCTGTCGCGTCCGAAGGACGCGCTCGCGGCCGCGGCGCGCGTGCTCGAGCTGTCGCCGCACGATTCGCGGGCGATCTCCGTGCTGCGCCGGCTGCTGTCGAACAACGAGACAAAGGAGCAGGCCGCCCAGGTGCTCGCCGCGGAGTACGCGGCGACCGGCGACGCCCGGCAAGAGGCGGAGGCGCTGTCGGCGCTGCTCGCGACGGCCAAGCCGGCGCTCGAGCGCCGTGCCCTGTACCTGAAGCTCGCCGACGTCCAGGAGCAGAAGCTCGCGTCCTTCAACGCCGCGCTCGACGTCGTCTTGCGAGCCGTCCGTGAATTCCCGTCGGATCTCGAGCTGTGGCACCGCGCCGAGGCGCTCGCGGCGGCGTCGAACCGCCCGACGGATCTCGCCGAGGCGTACCGCGAGGCCCTGCGCACCGAGCTGCCCGAAGACGTGGAGCTCGCGCTCTGTACGCAAGCGGCGCAGCTCCACGAAGAACGGCTCGGGGATCCGATGGGCGCGTCGCCGTATCTCGAGCGCGTCCTCGTGCGCGACCCGAGCAACGAGCGCGCGTTCACGCGCCTGAAGCAGATCCTCACCGGCGCCGAGCGCTGGGCGGATCTGGAGGCCCTCTACGCGCGCGCCGCCGCCGCCACGACCGATCCGGTGCTCAAGACGGAGATGCTCGCCGAAGTGGCGCTCGTCTGCGAGGAGATCATCGAGGAGCCGGCCAAGGCCGCGCGCTACTACGAGCGCATCCTGGAGGTGGACCCGAACCACGAAGGCGCCCTCGTCGCGCTCGACCGCCTGTACGATCAGCAGAAGCGCTACAAAGATCTGGCGGCGCTCCTCGAGCGAAGGCTGGTATCGGCGGTCGGCGAGCCGAGCCTCGACATGAAGCTGCGGCTCGGGCGCATCCAGCTCGACGTGCTGCACGAGCCGGCGAAGGCGGCCGGTCACGTCGAGGACGTGCTCCGCGAGCGGGGCAACGACTACGAAGCGCGCGCCCTCGCCGAGCGGCTCCTCGAAATCGGCGAGCAGCGGATCCGCGCCGCGAAGATGCTCGAGGTCGTCTATGAAGCGCGCGACGAAGTGCGCGATCTCGTCCGCGTGCTCGAGATCCGGCTCGCCGCGCTCGACGAGGCGTCGCGGGAGAGCGATGCCGACGAGAAGAAGGAGCTGCTCCGGCGCATCGCGAGCTTGCGCGACGAACGGCTGCACGACGACAACGGCGCGCTCGAGGCGCTCGCGCGGTACGTCCCGCTCGAGCCGCTCGACGTCGACGCCCGCGGCCGCCTCGTCGAGATCGGGAGGCGCCTCGGCGCCGAAGCGCGCGTCGCCACGGTGCTCGAAGCCGCGAGCGAGCGCGCCGACACGAAGGGCATGCGCGGCGAGATCCTGACGGAGGTCGCCGGCATCTACGAAAACCAGCTCGGCAACGCCGAGAAGGCCGAAGCGACGCACCGGAAGGTGCTCGAGCTGGATCCCGACGACGCCGAGCTCGCGCTCCCCGCGGCGCGCGCGCTCGAGCGCCTCTACACCGCTTCCGGCGCGCACGAGAAGCTGCGCGACGCGCTGCGCACGCAGATCCGGCTGGAAGAGAGCTCCGACGTCCGAAAGGAGCTCGAGGGACGACTCGGCACGTTGTGCGAGACCGTGCTCGGCGATCTCGACGGCGCGATCCAGGCCTGGAAGGCGCGCCTCGAAGAGACGCCGGGCGATCCGGCGGCGCTCGCGGCGCTCGATCGCCTGTACGAGAGGACGGAGAAGTACCGGGAGCTCGTGCAGATCCTGGAGTCGCGCCGCGACCGCGCCGATAGCCCGGCCGAGCGTCGCGAATTCATGCGGCGGGCCGCCGGCATTTTTTCGGACAAGCTCGCCGCTCGCTCGGACGCCATCGACACGTGGCGCGCCATCCTCGACGAGTTCGGCGCGAACGTCGAAGCCCTCGTCGCGCTCGAGACGCTCTACGCCGCCGCCGAACGCTGGCAAGATCTCGCCGACGCCCACGAAGCCCACATCGAGATCGCCGAGGGCCAGGAAGATCGGCTTTCGCTCCTGTCACGGCTCGGTGACCTCCGGCGCGAGCGGCTGAGCGACGCGCCGGGCGCGCTCACGGCGTACCGGCAAGCGCTGTCGATCGACACGCAGCACAGGGCGACGCGCGCGGCGCTCGAGAAGCTCCTCGCCTCCGACGACGCGAACACCCGCCGCGAAGCCGCGGAGATCCTGCACCCCATCTACGAGACCGACGGCGACAGCGAGGCGCTGCTGCGCGTCCTGGAAGTGGAGATCGCCTGCGCGGACGACCCGGTCGCGAAGCTGTCGCGCCTCGAGAAGGCGGTGCAGGTTTCGAACCGCGACTTGAAGGACGCGTCCCGGGCGTTCGACTACGCGGTGCGCGCGGTGCGCGAAGCCGCGGGTCACGTCGAGATCCGCCCCTGGCTCTCGGAGCTCGAGCGCCTCGCGGCGGCGACGGGCCGGCGCGCCGAGCAGGTCACGCTGCTGCGCGAGATCGTCGGCGCCGTCTTCGACGGCGACACGCAGGTGGAGATCACGCTGCGCGTCGCGACGCTCGCGCGCGAGGTGCTGAAGGATCTCGTGCTCTCGCGCGAGTACTACGAGAAGGCCGTCGAGCAGAGCCCCGACGATCGCGCGACGCTCATCGCGCTCGAGTCGCTCTACGACGAGCTCGGCGATTCGCCGGCGCTCTTGCACATTCTCGAGCGCCGCGTCGAGGTCGCGCAGAACACGGCCGAGAAGAAGGAGCTGCTCTTCCGCCGCGCGCGCCTGCTCGCCGACAAGCTGTCGGACAAAGCGCGCGCCATCGAGGTGTATCAGACGATCCTCGACATCGACATGGATCCGGCCGCCGTCGACGCGCTCGAGTCGCTCTACGGCTCGGAGGAGCGCTGGGAGGACCTGGTCGGCCTCTACGAGCGCCAGCTCGACGCGCCGCGGGCGGCCTCGGCCGAGCTGCGCGTGAAGATCGCCCGGGTGGCGGCGCGCCACCTGAAGGACGCGCCGCGCGCCTTCGACGAGCTCGAAGCGGCGCTCGAGCTCGACCGGCAGCACGAGGGCGCGATCCGCGAGCTCGAGCGAGTCCTCTCGACGGACGAAGATCCGGAGCAGCGCGCCCGCGCGGCGACGCTCCTCGAGCCCATCTATCTCGCGCGATCCGACTACGACCGGGTCATGGCCTGCATCTCCGCGCGCCTCGAGGCGAGCGCCGACGCCGATCAGCGGCGCGAGCTGCTCACCCGGCTCGCGCACCTGTACGAGGAGCAGAAGGAAGACTACGTCGCCGCCCTCGACACGACGGCCAAGCTCTTCCACGACGATCTTTCGGACACCGGGACGGCGGCGGAGCTCGAGCGGCTCGCCAAGGTCGCCGGCGCCGAACGTCGGCTCGCGGAGATCTACGCGACGGAGCTCGCGGGCGTCACCGGCGACGACCCCACCACCGCGCGGCTCGCGGCTCGCACCGGGCAAATCTTCTCGAGCCTCGGCGAGAGCGATCAGGCGCTCGCCTTCTACCGACGCGCGCTCGCGTTCGAGCCCGACAGCGCGAGCCTCTTCAAGGCGGTCGACGAGCTCCTGCAGCGGACGAACCGCCACGAAGACAGGGTGAGCCTGTACAAGGGCGCCCTCGAGCACAAGTTCGAGCCCGCCGAGCGGCTGAAGCTGCTGCACACGATCGCCGAGCTCGAGCGCCGGCAGCTCGGACGGCCCGACGACGCGATCGAGACCTACCGGCAAGCCGTCGACGTCGACGACGCCGACACCGGCGCTCTCGACGCGCTGACCGACCTCTACCGCGAGCGATCGCGGTGGTCGGATCTCGCCGACCTCCTGCTTCGCCGCGCCGAATCGGCGGCGTCGGCCGACGTCGCCGCGTCGCATCGCCTGGCCCTCGCGCGCCTGCTGAAGAACCAGATGAGCGACGCCGGCCGCGCCATCGAGCAGCTCGAGGAAATCGTGCGCGTGGTCCCGCATCACCAGGAAGCCATCGCCGAGCTCGAGGTCCTGAAGGAGCAGGACTCGCACCGCGAGCGAATCGTCGAGATCCTGCGTCCGCTCTACGAAGCCGCCGACGACTGGCGGCGGCTCATCAAGCTGAACGAGGACCGCTTCGGTCTGGCGCGCGACGCCGCCGAGAAGGTCGCCGTCCTCCGCGAGACCGCGGTGCTCTGGGAGCAGCGCGGCAACGACAAGGACCGCGCGCGCCGCGCGCTCGGGCTCGCGGTGGAGTTCGACGCCGACGACGCCGACGTGCGCGCCGAGTACGAACGCCTCACCGAGGCGACGAACGCCTGGGACGAGCTCGCGGAGAGCTACGAAGCGGCGCTGCGCGAGCACCCGGATCTGGCGTCGAAGCCGGCGCTCCTTTCGACGCTCGCGAACGTGCACGACACCAAGCGCGACGACCCGCGGCGCGCCCTGGAAGCGTACGATCGCCTGCGCGAGCTCGACGCGAGCGACATCGCTCCCGTCGAGAAGATGGAACAGCTCGCCACGCTGCTCAGCGACTGGGCCGTCCTCGACAAAGTGCTGACGGCGAAGGTCGAGCTCGTGCTCGGCGACGACGACCGGGCGAGCATCTGGCGGCGCATCGGCGAGGGCCGCCGTGACATGCTCGACGACCGCCTCGGGGCCATCGCCGCGTACGAAAACGCGGCGAGCCTGGATCCGGAGAGCGCGTTCACCGTCGATTGCCTCATCGAGCTCTACGAAGCGAAGAGCGACCCCGCGCGCTTGGTCGAGCTCTATCAACGCCGCGTCGAGCTCGCGGGCGAGGACGACGGCGAGCTCAAGTACGACCTGCTCGTGAAGGCCGCCGACGTCTACGAGAAGAAGCTCGGGCGCAACACCGACGCGATCGAGGTCCTGAATCAGGCGCTCGCCGTTCGTCCGGCGGCGCCGCCCGTGCTGACGGCGCTGAATCGGCTGTACCGCGCCGAGGAAATGTGGCCGGAGCTCCTCGACAACCTGCGGCTCGAAGCGGAGCACGCCACGGACGTGGAGACGCGCGCGAACCTGCGGAAAGAGATCGCCGGCATTCTGTCGTCGAAGCTCTCGAGCCACGAGGACGCGCTCGAAGCGTACGGTCTCGTGCTGTCCGAGCGCCCGAGCGACGACGCGGCCATCGCCGCGGTGCGCCGCCTCGGCGAGGAGCACGAGCACCTCCGGCCCATGGCCGCGGGCATCTTGGTGCCGGTGCTCACCGCGAGCGGGCGCGACGAGCAGCTCGTGGACGTGCTCGAGATGCGCCTCACGACCGAGTCCGAGCCCGGCGCCCGCGCGGCGACGTTGCGCGCCATCGCCGAGGTCCTCGATCAGAAGCTGAAGCGCGCGGCGGACGCCCAGACGGCGCTGCTCCGCGCGATCGCCGAGCAGCCGGACGCGGCGGATCTGCACTCCGAGGTGGAGCGCCTCGCGGACGCGAGCGCCGGCGGTTGGTCGCGCTACGCCGACTCGCTCGGCGAGCGCGCCCAGGCCACCTTCGACGTCACCCTGGCGCGCGACCTGTACACGCGCCTCGGCCGCGTCGCCGAGACGAAGCTCTCCGACGACAAGCGCGCCGTTCAGGCGTACACGCGGGCCGTCGAGCAAGTCGGCGACGAGCCGGATCTCCTCGAAGCGCTGGACCGCCTCTATGCTCGCGTCGGCGACGGGCAAGCGCTCGCCGACGTCCTCGAACGCCGCGTCGCCATCGTCGAGTCGCCCTCCGAGCAGGCGGTGCTGCACTACCGGCTCGCCGTCCTCTTCATCACCGAGTTCAAGGACGCGAGCCGCGGCCTCGGGAGCCTCCGCGACGCCCTCGAGAAGAACCCGGATCACGAGGACGCCATCGAGGAGCTCGAAGCGCTCACCGACGAACGCGATCTCTTCGAGGAGGCCGCGGAGATCCTGGAGCACGCCTACCGCAGCCGCGGGCGTACGGATCGCCTCGCGGCGCTGTTCGAGAAGCGCGTCGGTTTCGCCGAGACGCCGCTCGATCGCATCGACATGCGCAGAAACCTCGCGCGCGTGCTCGAAGACGAAGCGAAGGATCCCGCCGCGGCGCAGCGCGTCCTGCAGCAGGGGCTCGTGGACGATCCCGCCGACACGGCGCTCCTCGAGCAGATAGAGCGGCTCGCCGGGATCACCGGCAACTGGCAGCCGGCGGCGCAGGCTTTGCGCGAAGCCATCGAGAAGAAGCTCGACCTCGTCCCCGACGTCGCGCGCGATCTGCTCGTCCGCGTGGCGGGCTGGTACCGCGACCGCGCCGGGGACGAGCGCGCCGCCGAGAAAGCGCTGGAGAAGGCCCTGGAGTTCGACGCGGGCAGCGACGACGTGCTCGTGCAGATCGAAGCGCTGCAGGGCGGCCCCGGCCGCGAGCGCGATCTCGTGCAGACGATGCGGCGCCGCGCGAAGCTCGTGCTCGACGACGACGCCCGCGTCGCGCTCTACCGACGCGCGAAGGAGCTCGCCGACGGCCTCGGCGATCGCGAGCTCGCGGAGGCCATCTTGCGCGAGCTGCTCGCCAAGGACGACACGAACGGCTGGGCCCTGTCCGAGCTGACCCGCCTGCGCGAGGACGCGGGTGACGCGAAGGAAGTCTTCGCCCTCCTCACGCGCCAGATCGATCTGGCGATGACCGACGCCGAGACGCGCGCGCTCCGGCATCGCGCCGCGCTCCTCGCGCGCGGCAAGCTCGAGGATCCCGCGAAGGCGGTGGAGCTCTACGAGCGGCTCTTCGAAGACGAGCCGGCGGACGCCGTCGCATCGCAGGCGCTGCGCGAGCTCTACGGCGCCGCGGGCGCGGACGACAAGCTCGCCGATCTGCTGGACCGCCTCATCGACGTCGCCACGACGCCCGAGAGCCGCGGCGCGCTCCGGATGGAGCTCGGCAAGCTCCGCGCCGAGAAGTTCGGTCAGATAGATCGCGCGGTGGATATCTACCGCGCGGTTCTCGAGGAAGAGCCGTCCCGCACGGAGGCGGTCATCGCGCTCGGCGGCCTCTACGAAAAGGGAGAACGCTACGGCGACCTCGCCGAGCTCCTGGGCCAGCAGGTCGGGGAGGCGCGCGCCCGCGGCGACGTCGACGCCGAGCTCGAGTACGAGGTGCGTCTCGCGGACCTGTACGACAAGCGGCTCGACGATCGGGCGAAGGCCATCGAGACGTACGAGGCGATCCTCGGCCGCCGCCCCCAGCATCGTGCGGCGCTGGAGACGCTCATCCGTTTGTACCAGGCGGAGAGCGATCACGCCGCGTCGGCGCGCCACCTGGAGACGCTCCTCGGCATCGAAGAAGGCGAGGCCGCGCAGCGTGTCGCGGTGAAGCTCGCCGACGAATACCGCGCGCTCGACAATCTTCCGGCGGCGGCTTCGGCCCTCGAGCGCGGCCTTTCGACGGATCCGCGCAACCCGGCGATCCGCGACGCCCTGCGCAAGCTCTACGAAGAGAGCAGCGCGTGGGACAAGCTCGCGACGCTCATCGCCGGCGACGCGGACATCGCCGAGTCGGTCGACGAGAAGATCAAGCTGCTCCGAGCCGCGGCGAACATCCAGGCGACGAAGCGCAACGACTACGGCGCGACGGCGGAGCTCCTCGAGCGGGCGAGCGCTCTGCGCCCTGGGGATCGCGAGCTGATGCTCGAGCTGTGCGACGCCTACAGCTCTTCCGGTCGCGGCGCCGCGGCGGTCGAGGTGCTCGAGAAGATCGTCCAGTCCTTCGCCGGCAAGCGCTCGAAGGATCTGGTCGACATCCACCGCAGGCTCGCGAAAGCGTACGCCGCCGGCGGCGACACGACGCGCGCCATGGAAGAGCTCGACAAGGCCTTCCGCATCGAGCCCGGTAACGTCCACGTCTTGAGGGAGCTCGGCGCCGTTTCCATCGAGGTGAACGACCTCAAGCGCGCCCAGCAGATGTTCCGCGCGCTGCTCTTGCAAAAGCTCGACGACGGCGGTCCGATCACCAAGGCCGAGGTGTTCCTGAACCTCGGCGACGTGCACCTGCGCCTAGGCGAAAAGCAGAAAGCCGTGCAAATGCTCGAGCGCGCCGTCCAAACCGACGCATCGCTCACCAAAGCAAAGGACCTCCTAGCCCAAGCAAAGGCATAGCGAGAGAGAGATTTGAACAGGAAGAACGGAAGGGCGGAAGGGTTTTTTGAGTTTTCCTGGGTGAGGTCATCGGCCCATGGATCAAGGCAGCTGCTGACCCCCCCAAAATCCCCTTCCGCCCTTCCGTCTTCCTGTAAATCTCTGCCCCGTCCCAGCGCCGCCCGTTTCTATATAGGGTGGTGCTTGGGTTTGTTGGTGCGGATTTGGGTCTCGACGCTGCGGGTGCGCGTCGAAACACCGGAAGGGTTCGTCGCGCACCGCGCGCGCGCGTTCGCCTTCTTCCACGGCCAGCAGATGGCGCTCCTCGGCGCGAGAAAGCTCGCGCGCGGCGCGGTCGTGCTGGTGAGCCGTTCGCGCGACGGCGATTTGCAAGCCGGCGTGATGACCGCCCTCGGGTTCCGGGTCCTGCGCGGTTCGTCCTCGCGCGGAGGTGCGCCCGCGCTCTCCGGACTCGTGCGCGCGCTCGCGCAGGGAGAAGCGATCGCCGTCAGCGTCGACGGTCCGCGGGGACCGCGGTACGTCGCGAAGGCCGGAGTCGCGGCGGCGGCCTCCGCCGCCGCGGCGGCGCTGTACCCCGCGGCGAGCGCCGCGCGTCGCGCGCTGACGCTCGCGCGGACCTGGGACGGCTTCGAGGTGCCGCTGCCGTTCTCCACCGTCGCGGTCGTCGTCGGCGCCGCGGTCTCCGCGGCGCAAGCGCGACGCGAACCGGCGCGCCTCGCCGCGGCGATCGCCGACTGCCGCGCGCGCGCGGCGCTCGTGGCGCAGGTCGCGCCCGTGAAGGCGTCGCCGAGCGGCGCGAGCGCCACCTCCGGCGGAGCACGGCGTGCGTCCGGCGCGCCGCGGGATCCCGCGGAGGCGCGGCCGTGAACCGCATAGCCGTCGTGGACGGCGTTCTCTCACCGCTCGCGGAAGCCAAGGTCAGCGTCCAAGATCGCGGCTTTCTCTACGGCGACTCGGTCTTCGAGACGCTGCGCACGTATCGGGGCGAACCATTCGCGCTCGACCGTCACCTCGCGCGGCTCGAACGAAGCGCGTCGCTCGCCTACATCGAACTCCCGCTCTCGCTCGCCGCGCTCGCCGGCGAAGTGCGGGCGGCCGTGGCGTCCGCGGGCAACGCGGAGAGCTATGTTCGCGTCATGATCACGCGCGGCCGTGGCGAGCTCGGGCTCGACCCGGGGCTCGCCGTCGCGCCGACGCGCGTCGTCATCGTCACGCCGCTGGAAGCGCCGCCGCCCGCCGTGTACGAGCGCGGCATCGCCGCCGTGACCTTCGCGGCGCGGCGTTCCGCGGACGGCACCGAAGCGGCCGGCGCGAAGATCGGCAACTATCTCGTCAGCGTGCTCGCGACGCGGAGAGCGAAGGCCGCCGGCGCCGCCGAAGCCCTCATCGTCGACGGCAAAGGCGCCGTCGTCGAGGGTGCGACGTCGAACGTCTTCTTCGTCGCGAAGGGCGCGCTGATCACGCCGCCCGAGGACGACGGCATCCTTCCCGGGATCACGCGCGCCGTCGCGCTCGAGGTCGCGCGAGACCTATCGATACCGGTGATCTACCGTTCGCCGCAGCTCGAAGAGCTCGCGCTGTTCGACGAAGTGTTCATCTCGTCGAGCATCCGCGAGCTCGTCGCGGTGGTGCGCATCGAGGGCAACGCCGTCGGCGACGGTAAACCGGGTCCGGTGTATCGTCGGTTACGGGAAGCGTTCCGACGGCACGTGGAACCTTGATCCGGATCCAGATTTTTTACAGGAAGAGGGAAGATCGGAAGGGGGGATTTTAGGAGAGGGCAGCTGCCTGCCTGATGGGATCAGCTAGCATCCGCAAAATCCAAAATCCCCTTCCACCCTTCCCTCTTCCTGTTCAATCCCTCTGCCTGCTCTGCTCTGCTCTGCCTCGGTCACGCCGGCGGGCTCGGCGCGTCGGCGGGGGGAGGGGGCGCTTCCGCCGGTTTGCCGGTCACCGGGATGCGGATTCGACCGCCGCCCTCTGCGATTATCATCGCGATCGCCTTGTCGAAGAAGGCCTTCAAGAACGGGACGTCGCGGGGTGGGTCGGTGACGAGGCCGCATTTGGCGATCGCTTTCATCGCCGCGACGACTTCGAGGGCCCGCTGCTCGCCTTCGCGCGCGAGGACGCTGAGCGCGCTGTCTTTCATGCGGCGCAGCAGCTCGTCGCGCACGTCGGGAGACGAAAAGAAGCGGTCCGTCGCGGCGTCGGCTTCGGCGCGCAGCAGCTCGGTGACGACGCCGGGCTCCGGCGTCTCTCCCATGGTGAGCTTTTCGCCGACCTTCGCGAGCAGTTCTTGCATGGCCGGATTCGATGGAAGCCAGCTGCGGAACTCCGGTACGTTGTGGAGCTTGCCGGAGGATTTCGCCCAATCGAGCGCGTCGTCGTCGGCGAGCTCGAGACCCTCCTCGTCGAATGGATGCTCCTGTGCTTCGGACGGCAACGGCTCGAGGAGCGACGCCGCCGTCGTGAATCCCAGCGGCTCGGCCATGCCGCGTTCGCGATGCACACGGCGCGCTTCGCCGATGACCCATCGCGCCCACGCGACGGGCACGAGCGTCGCGCCGTAACCCGCACCCGGGAGCAGCTTGCCGAAGTACTCCTTCAGCTGCGATTGGCTCATCGTGGCGTTCTCGATGCGCGCGACGCCCTGGCTGCGATGCAAGAAGACGAACACGCCGCGGTAGCGCCCGGTAGCCGGGTGCGACGTGACGGCGAAGAGCTGCATCCCGGTGGAGTCGGGAGCCATCATCCACCCCTCGACGACGTCGGGCGCCCCCTTCTTCGTGAGCGCGGCGACGTGCTTGTGCTCCGGGATCGGAACGCCGCGTGAACGCAGAACATTGATCGCGCGGCGCGCTGCCTTCCGCGCCGTGCCTTCCGCGTGTTCGCTCGCGACGACGACCGCTTCCGCGTTCGGCGCGTCACGCCAGGCGTCGATGAGCGCTTCGGCGCGCGCACCCGCGGTCTTGAGCGCGTCGAGCGCCGAAGCGGCGTCCGCGCGGAGTAAACTGTCTTCGAACGCCGGTTGGGCTTTTTCGTTGGTCTTCATGGTCCCTCGAAATCCGCCAGCGTCTTTGGTCAGGGCGCCCGGGCGACGAGGTCGATTTCGACCGAAGCGCCCAGAGGTAGGGCGGCAACTTGGACCGTCGACCGCGCTGGCGGGGTCGCGCCGAAGTAGCTCGCATAAACCGTATTCACGGCGGCGAAATCGGCCATATTCGTCAGGTAGATCGTCGCCTTCACGACGTCGTCGAACGTCGCGCCTGCCGCCGCGAGAACGGCGCGCAGGTTCTCCATCACCCGCTTCGTCTGCTCGTCGATGCCGGCGGCGACGAGCTTCCCCGTCGTGGGGTCGATGGGAATCTGCCCGCTCGTGAACAGGAAGCCACCGCATCGGATCCCTTGGCTATAAGGACCGACGGCCTTCGGTGCGCCGCTGCTGTGCACTGCGTCGCGGGGTTCGCTCGCCATACCGTGAGCCCGGCATAGTTGCGCAGGCTCCCCTCATAATCAAGGGCTCGTCCAAGTGGGTGGACGGTCGGAACCTTCGCCCGCCCGATCGGGCGAGCGGGCGAAAGTTCCTTTGCCACGCAGGGTCTGACGAGCCCTTTGGACTTTCTCGTGGGTCGCGCGACGTCGTCGCGCCCGCGGGCGGTGCTGGGTCGCAGTCAGCGGGGAACGTCGACGGCGCGCCGGCCGCTAATGGCGCGGCCGAGCGTGATTTGGTCGGAGAATTCGAGATCCCCGCCGTGCGGCACGCCGCTCGCGATGCGCGACACTTGTACCCCGAGCGGCGCGAGCTCCTGGGCGAGGAATAGCGCGGTCGCCTCGCCGTCGACGGACGGCGGCGTGGCCAAGATGACTTCCTTCACGCCGTCTTGCTTGATGCGGCGGGCGAGCTCGGCGAGCGGTAGCTCGTCGGGGCCGATGCCGTCCAGGGGAGAGAGCAGCCGTCCGAGGACGAAGTAACGCCCGCGCATCGCGGAGCTTCGCTCGACCGCGAGGAGATCTTGGACGCGCGCGACGACGCACAGCAGCGCCGGATCCCGGCGATTGTCGCGGCAGATCGCGCAGACTGCGCGACCGTCCGAATCCACCTCGGCGAGATTGCGACAACGCTCGCACGGACGGATCATTTCAGCGAGCCCCGAGAGCTCGCGGCCGAGATCCGCCGCGATGCCGCCCTCTTCGCCGGCCAGGTAGAGCACGTAGCGCTGCGCGGTTTTCTCGCCCACGCCGGGGAGCCGCGCGAAGAGGTGGATCAAGGCTCGCAGACGGTCGGGGAGCATCGCTCTACTCTTCGGGCAGCCGGATCTCTTTGAGCTTCGCGCCGAGGATGCGCGACGCGAGCGCGATCTTCGGATGCTGCTTGGCCCGCGCCAGCGCTTCGCGCTTGCGCTCGTTACGCTCGTGAGTTTCGGCGGCGGACAGCGTCGACCGGAGGCCGTTCACGGATCGCGTTTCGAGCACGATCTCCGGCTGCCCGCCGAATACTTCGCTCGCCGCCGCGCGCAGCAGCGCGAGGGCGTCGGGAGCCGAAGCGTTGCGCTCGAAGATCGTGCCCGCTTCGAACGCCAGCACCAGTCGCTCGCGGCTCGCCTGCACGACCTCGGCGTGGTGAAGGCACGCAGCGAGCTCCGGCCGCTTCGCGCGCACACGCCCGATGACGGAGCGAAACGTTTCGAGGTCGCCGCCGAGCGATGCTGCCGAAGGCGAAGGCGCGAGCTCCGGCCGTGGCGCAGGCGGCGCTTCCGGCTGCGGCGCCGCTGTCGAGGGCGAAGGCGCGAGCTCCGGCCGTGGCGCGGGCGGCGCTTCCGGCTGCGGCGCCGCCGTCGAGGGCCGTTCCGCGGGGGACGGCACGCGTGGCTCGGGCGGCGGCGAGAGCTCCGCTGACGGCGCCGCGCTCGCTTCGAGGACGGGGTCGTCCGGCACTTGCGACGAAGCCGGGGCGAAACGGGCGCCTGGGGGCTCGTCGGCGGCGTCCGGGGCGGGGCCATTCGCCGGCGCGCTGCGAGGACCCGCTTCGCGGCTTTGCTGGCGCGGCGACATCGGGCTTCCGGAGCGCGGATCGGGTCGCGGCCCCGGACGGCCTCCGGGGGGCGTCGAGGGGCCCCGCGGCGCGTTGCCCGTCAGTCGCTTCTCCAGCGCCGCCAGCCGAGACACGAGATCGTCGATGGGGATGAGCGGCGGCCTGCGTGCGAGGCGCACCAGCAACATTTCGAGCGCGGCTCGGACTTGCCCGCTCCGGACGACGTCGTCGAAGCTGGCGCTGAATCCCTGATGCAGCCGGACCAGATCGTCGACGCTCGTCCGCTCGGCCAGAGCCGTGACGTCCGCGCGCTCCTCGTCCGCCAAATCCAGCAAGTCGCCGGGCGCGCTGCAGACCTTGGAAACCACGAGATCCCGCAGCACCGCGAGCACGTCCCGGGCGACGGTCGCCATGTCGTAGCCCTGGTTCGCGAGCTGCCCGACGATGGCGAGGCAGCGCGCGCCGTCTCCGTCGACGAGCGCAGCGGCCATGTCATGAAGGACTTGGCGACTGGCGACGCCGAGCACTCGCGAAACCGAGTCGCCGTCGAGCGCCTGATCGTTCCAGGCGATCACCTGGTCCAGGAGGCTCATCGCGTCGCGCATGCTTCCTGCGGCTTCCCTGGCGATCACCGAAAGCGCCCGGTCGTCGCTCTCGACGCCCTCCGCGGAAAGCACGTGCGCGAGGCGCTCCGCGATGAGCTTCGTCGGGATCAACTTGAAATCGAACCGCTGCACACGAGAGAGAATGGTTACTGGAACTTTCTGTACTTCCGTCGTGGCGAAGATGAACTTCACGTGTGGCGGCGGTTCTTCCAGCGTCTTCAGAAAGGCGTTCCATGCGCTCTGGGAGAGCATGTGAACTTCATCTACGATGAAGATCTTGAATCGGTCCCGTGCCGGTCGGTAGGGGAGAGAATCTTGAAGCTTTCTGACCTCGTCGACCCCGTTGTAGCTCGCTCCGTCGATCTCGCGGACGTCGACGTCCGTGCCGGCGGCGATCTCGCGACACGCGGCGCATTGCAGGCAGGGGGTCACCGTCGGCCCGGTCGTCGGGGCTTCCGGCGTGCCCATGCAGTTCAGGGCCTTCGCCAGGATGCGCGCCGAGGTCGTCTTGCCCACGCCGCGGACGCCCGTGAACAGAAAGGCGTGCGCCACGCGACCGGATTGGATCGCGTTCGCGAGGGTGCGCGAGACGTGGCTCTGCCCGATGAGGTCCTCGAAGCTCATGGGGCG
Organism: Polyangiaceae bacterium; assembly: GCA_035547195.1. GTDB lineage: Bacteria > Myxococcota_A > Polyangia > Polyangiales > Polyangiaceae > DASZVB01. The sequence continues at coordinate 90,389 of DASZVB010000019.1, read as the reverse complement.
CCATTTGCGGGCGAGGACGACGTAGCTCATGACCGGCTCATCGCCGTAGCAGATAGCACCCCGGAAGTCTTGCGCCTACGCCGCTCGCCGCTGCAGGCGCTTCGTAACGGCTGGAGCGAGCACGGATAAATGAACGCGCCGGTCGTCGCTGGAGTGTTTAGCGCGTGGACGGCGGTTCAGCTCACCGTGGGCGCTTTTTTTCTTCTGGCCTACACGGCGCGCCGTCGCGAGCTCGAATACTTGCTGTTCAGCCTGGTGTGTTTCGGAATGGCGGTCACCGACGCCGGTCTCGCGGCCGCCGCGGCGATCCACAACCTCGAGCACTGGGAAACGACGATGAAGGTCGTTCACGGGGGCGTCATCGCGGCGACGGCGGCGAACGTGCATTTCGTGCTGCAGTTCGTGGCCCCGCGCTACGTGCGGCGTGCCGTGCCGCTGTCGTACCTGCTCGCCGCGGCGTACGTCCTGATCTCGGTCACCGGCGGTTGGTGGGTGCCCGGCAGCGCGCACCTCGCGCCGGGTTCGCCGCTCGGCTTCCACATGCTGGAGGTGATGGGACGTCCCACGCTCGCGGCGCAATCGGGCTACCTCGCGATCGTCGTCGCCGACGTCGCGACGTTCACGGCGTTGATCGTCGCGTACAGGCGCGGGCGCCGCGACGTCCGCGGCGCGATGATCGGCCTCGCCGTGGTCATCGCGTGCGGCGTCAACGACCTCGTCAACGTGGCGATGCAGTTCGGGACGCCGCCGCTGTTTCCGTACGGCTTTCTCATCTACGGATTCGGCGTCGCCGACACCCTGCTCGTGCGCTACCACCGCGCCGCCCAGCAGCTCGAGGTCACCGCTCGCGAGCTGCGCCACGCGACCGAGGAGCTGACGAGCTCGTACCTCGAGCTCAGCGTCGTGCAAGAAGAGCTCTTCCGCAAGCGCCAGCTCGCCTCCGTCGGCGAGCTCGCGGCGTCCATCGCGCACGAGGTGCGTAATCCGCTCCAGATCATCCGCAGCGCCGGCGCGAACCTGAAGCGCCCCGGCTTGGACGCCGGGGATCGGAACACGCTCTTTCAGATCATCGAAGAAGAGATCACGCGTCTCAACAAGATCGTGACCGAGCTGCTGCGCTACGCGCGCCCCGTGAACGTGCACCGCGAGGACATCGTGCTCGCGGATTTCCTGGCGAGCTTCCGCGACAACCTCGATCCCGCGTACAAGCTCGAAGTGGACGTGGCCGAGCGTCCGGACGTCGAAAAGGTCTGGGCGGACACGGCCCTGTTGAAGCTCGCCATCCAGAACCTCATCGACAACTGCCGTCAATCGATGCCCGACGGCGGAGCCATCATTTTGCGCGCTGCCGCGGCGCGGGCGGTCGACGTGCCGGGCGTGCGCATCGAAATCAGCGACACGGGGCAGGGGATGGATTCTCACACCCTTCACCGCGCCATGGATCCGTTCTTCACGACGCGTCCGAGCGGGACCGGCCTCGGGCTTCCGATAACCGGACGCATCATCGAGGCGCACGGCGGCGAGGTCGACGTGCGCAGCCGGCCCGGCGAGGGCACGACCGTATCGCTGTTCATTCCGGCCAAGCGTGTCGCTGGGCCGAACGAGGCGGCGCGCGGGGGGGCAAGCGTGGACGGCGGAAACGGTCCGTCCGCCCCGGCCGGCGACGCCGCGCCGAAGAACGGCCCCGAGTTGCTCGTGAGCAACATCGATAGACGCCGGAGTTGACTCGGACTCGCGCGGGCACGCATGCTGAAAGCCGAATGGCCCTTCGTAAGAGGCTCCTTTTCGTCTGCGTCAATCGGCGGCCCGACGGCACGCCGAAGGGCTCGTGCGCGGCTCGCGGCGCCGTCGAGATGCACGCCAAGCTGAAAGAGATGCTCAAAGAACGCGGGCTCGCGGCCACCGAGGTCCGCCCGTGCACCTCGAGCTGTCTGGATGCTTGCTGGGTCGGCCCCTGCATCGCCGTGGAGCCGGACCACTACTACTACGGCCGCGTCACGCTCTCCGACGTCGAGGAGATCGTCGATGCGCTCGCGCAGGGCAAGCGCGTGGAACGTCTGGTCCTCGCGCCCGACGATTTCGTCGAGCCCGCCGAGCTGCGCCGTCGCGAGTGAGCGAAGCCGTCCGTGCGGCGTTCTCCCTTGCTGTCTCTGTTCGGCGCTTACGTGCCGCACGTCGAGCCGCGCGCGCCGAAGCCGCTCGTCGTCGACATCTACGGCTTCGACGAGTCGTCGGCCGTGCTCCGCGGCCTCGCGACGTTCACCGCGCGGGTTTACGCGGAGGATCTCGCGGTCTCGGCGCCGGCGACGGCTCGTCTCGTGCGCCCCCGCGGCGGCACCGAGCTCCGCGTGACGTTCACGGACGTCCGCGGCGCGACGAACGACATCGTCGTCGAGCGCCGGCAGAAGGCGGCGCTCGCGCGCTCTCTCACCGAGCTCAGCGGAGTTCTGCTGGGCGCCGGCGGGAGCGCGGTCGCCGCGGTGCAGCTTCGTATCAACTGGCGCATGTGGTGAGCACGGACCGGCTCGTCGGCCACGAGACTCGATGTCACTCGTGCGGCCGTCCGACGCGTGCGCGCCCGCACGTAACTCGCGCTCGTCCGCGATCTTGCAGGGCGTCGAGCGATTGGCCTGACGTATGCACGTGTGTCCTCCAGCGCTCGGGGCAATGCGCTCCGAATGAAGGAAAGGAGGCAACGATTGGCGAACGAAGACGACGCGACGGAGGCGTGGGGGCGGCGCTCACGGGTTCCCTTGGAGAAGCTGCCGCACGCCGATCCCATCGCTTACCTCGGAACCGAGCGTCATCCGGTGAGCATCCCGCCGACGACACACGACGTCGACTCCTCCGCGTCCATGTCCAAGGGGGCCGACACCGCGAAGAAGTCGCACGCGTCCCGGCGCATCCTCGCGAGCGTGATCGGCCTCGCGATCCTCTTGCCCATGGCGGTGAGTCTTTCCAGCAGCGACGACGTGGCGAAAGCTCCCCCGATTCGCGCCGCGGCTCCGCCCCCGCAATCTCCCGAAGAGCTCGCGCGAAAGAACGCGCAGGCCGTGCCCATGGATCTCCCGCCAGGAGGCGTCTCCGACGGCCCGCTTCCGGAGGGAGAGCCGCCGCTGAGCTCGCAGCAAAGCGTCGCGGACTGGAAGCAGCCTCCGAGCACGCCGACGGCGAGCGAGCGGAGCGAGTCCATGTCGGTGAGCACGACCCCGTCGCAGTCTTCGGGCGAGGCTCCGGCTTCGTCGTCCTCGGCTGCGGCAGAGCTGCATGGAAGGGAGCCCACCGACGTCAAACCGACGACGGCTTCGGTGCCCCGAGCGACGAGGCGGCGCGCCGTCGCGGCGTTGGCGTCACCCTTCGATTTCAGCGCGGCGATGAACGCGGTGGCTTCGACGAACATCGGTCCCGTACAATGTGGACCCGACGCGATCGGCGCGACGCCCGTAGCGATCACGTTCTCGCCTTCGGGTCAGGCGACGCACGCGGTCATCGAGAACGGCTCGTTGCGTGGAACCGAAACGGGGAGCTGCATCGCGCGAGAGCTGCGCAAGGTGCGCATTCCGCCCTTCGACGGCGACACCGCGACGGTGCGGACGAGCGTCCTGCTCCGGTGAAGCGATCAGGGTTTCGGAACCGTGACCGGGATCACCACGGAAACCTGCCCTTTTGCGCCGCGCGGCGGTTCGAACTGAGCGGTCGCCGCGCGGGTCGATATGCACGAAACGAGGGACGCCGGGATCTTCGTGGTTTGCTGCGCGGCCACGCCGAGCACCTGGCCCGCGAGACCGACGCGGATCGTCACCGTGACCTGACCTTCCACGTCCGGGTGTTGCGCCCGCGCTCGCGCGACGCAGCCGGTGAGACCGGTCCGCAGCGTGGCGACGGCGCCGTCGAGGTTCGGTAGCGTGCCCCCGGTCGTTTGAACTTCGCCGACTTCGACGACGGACGGCGCAGGCGTCGGTCCTTCGGCGCTCGCGGCGGACGCCGCGCTCGACGCGGCGGGGGACACCTCGGCCGAGGACGCGGGCGCGGCGGCAGTCGCGCTGGGCGGCTCCGCGGGCGTGGGGGTAGGGCTTTCCGACGGCGCTACCGCCGTCGCCGCGGCCGTTCCGGGGGGCGCGGCGGGCGCCGCGTTGACGGCGGGCTCACCTTGTTGCGCGCCGCCGCAAGCGAGCGCGGTGCCCAACACGGCGAGCACGACGAGCGGTGATTTTCTCATGACGAACGAAACCTCGACTCGAGGTTCTGCTACCACGACCGGCGGATCGTGATCTGGTCTTCCAACACGGCTCGACTCGAGCCTAGCGCGGTCACACCACGTGGTCCCACTCTAGATCGAAAATCGTCTTCGGGGCGCCGTCCCATGCGCGCTGGGAGAATTCCGCGCGGACGTTGCCGCCGCCGGCGAGCGAGACGACGCCCTCGCAGAAGCCCATGGTCTGGTAGCAAGCCGCTTCCTCGGCGCGCTCCGACATGTGGTAAATCACCGCGACGCGCGCGTGGCCGTCGGTCAGCATCGGTATGTCGAAGGCGGGGAAGTCGAACAGAGTGCTGCGCATGACGCGCAACCGCATCAACGACTCTACGGGCTCGCGTTCCACCACCAGGCCTTCCTGACCCGAGCCGAACTGCTGCGCCGAAAATCGTCCCCAGAGGCGCACTGCGTCGAGCGACGCCCCGTCGAGATGCTCGAGGATGGCGATTCCGAGCCGTTCGAACGTGGCCATCGGGTACCACTCGTTCGGCCGGATCTGCTGCCACACGAAGACCAGGTCTTCGGGCGGGAGGATCTCCTCCCAGTTCACGTTCTTCCGCCGCCGAATCATTCGGACGTACTCCACGAACAGGGAGCCTCGGACGTGACGGGACACGGGCGGTTTGGCCATCGGCGGTGAAGGCAAACCAACATGTTAGCACGGGACCCTCTAGATTTAGGCCTTTTCCGCGGGGCGCGCCGGCGTGGCGCCGCGCGCGATCGAGCTTAGGATGGCGAGATGCGGCGTTTGATCCCTAGCCAGTGTGCGGTCGTCGTGGTCGACGTCCAGGAGCGCCTCGCGGCGGCGATGCCCGCGTCGCGCGTGGCCGACGTCGTCCGCTCGACGAAGATACTCGTCGAGTCGGCGCGCCTGCTCGGCGCTCCCGTCCTCGCCACGGTTCAATATCCGAAGGGCCTCGGGCCGATGATCGAGCCTGTCCAGGCGGTGCTTTCGGCGACAGGCGTGGTCCCCATCGAGAAAAGCCACTTCAGCGCCGCCGACGCGCCGGCGTTCGTGAACGCGCTGAAAAGCTCGGGCGCGAGAGACGTCGTCGTGATCGGAATGGAGACGCACGTCTGCGTCTATCAGACGGTGCGCGATCTTGCTGCATCGGGCTACGACGTGCACGTCGCCGCTGACGGCGTCTGTTCGCGCCGGGACGACATCCGCGAGATAGGCCTCGGGCTCGCGGCGCGGAGCGGGGCGACGGTGACGACCTCCGAAACAGTGGTACTCGACTGGCTCAGAGACTCCGCCGCCCCAGAGTTCAGGCCAATCAGCCGGCTCATCCGGTAAGGACGGGAGCGCGCTGACAGGGCGCCAGCGCGCGCTGTCGGCCGATGGCCGACAGCTGATAGCTGACGGCTGACAGCTGCATTGTTTCAACAATTTGCCAAAGGATTGTCGAAATGGCCGCGTGGTGCCATCATGTCGGCATGGATGACAATTTGTCGACGGGGGCCGATGCGCCTCCGTCGGAGCGCTGGGCGGAGGCGCCGGCGGGCGGACGGGAGATCACCGTGCTCGTCGTCGACGACGAGCCGAGCAACCTGACTTCGCTCCGCAAGATCTTCGAACGCGAGCGCATGCGGGTGTTCACGGCGGAGAGCGCGAAGGACGCGCTCGAGCTCTCGCGCAAGCACCGCATCGAGGTCGTCCTCACGGACCTGATGATGCCGGGTTCGAACGGCGTCGAGCTGCTGCGCGCGTTGAAGGAGGTCTCGCCGGACACCGAGGTCGTCCTCATGACCGCGTACGGCACGGTCGAGACCGCGGTGCAGGCGATGCGCGAGGGCGCTTACGATTTCGTCGAGAAGCCGCTGAAGCGCATGAGCATCGTCAAGAGCGTGCAGAAAGCGGCCGAGCGCCAGTCGCTCGTCGCCGAGAACCGCTCGCTGAAGCAAGAGCTGAAGCTGCTCACGAATCGCGAGATCGTCGGGCAGAGCCAGGCCGTACGGCGCGTGCTCGACGTCGCGACGCAGGCGGCGCCGTCGACCGCGACGGTGCTCATCCTCGGCGAGAGCGGCACCGGCAAGGAGCTCATCGCGAGATACATTCATTCGAAGAGCGCGCGCGTCGCGGGTCCGTTCGTCGCGGTCAATTGCGCGGCCATCCCGGAGACGATCCTCGAAGCCGAGCTCTTCGGGTACGAGCGGGGCGCGTTCACCGGCGCCGTGGGGCGGCGCGACGGGCGCTTCGCGCGCGCGCGCGGCGGCACGTTGTTCCTCGACGAGATCGGCGAGCTGACGCCGTCGGTGCAGGTGAAGCTCCTGCGCGTCATCCAGGAGGGCGAATACGAACCGGTCGGCGGCAACCCCGTGCGCGCGGACATGCGCTTGCTCGCCGCGACGAACCGCGACCTGGCTGCGGAAGTCGAGGCGGGTCGTTTCCGCGAAGATCTGTTCTACCGTCTGAACGTCATCGCCGTCACCGCGCCGCCCTTGCGCGCGCGCCGCGAAGACGTCCCGCTTCTCGTCGATCACTTCCTCGGCGTCTACTGCCGCAAGAACGGCCGCGCGCGCCTCGACGTCCACCGCGATGCGATGGTGAAGCTCCTGGACTATTCGTGGCCGGGGAACGTGCGCGAGCTCGAGAACGTGATCGAGCGAGCTTGCGTACTCTGTCGTTCGGACGCCATCCGCGTCGAAGATCTTCCCGACGCCATCGCCAAGGCGGCTCAGCCGTCGCCCTCCGCGCTGACGTTCTCGATCGGAACGCCGCTCGAGGACGTGGAATCGAAGATGATCCGCGAAACCTTGCGCCACACCGCCGGCGACAAGTCGCTCGCCGCGCAGCTCCTCGGGATTTCTACTCGCACGATTTATCGCAAGCTGGGAGAAACGCCCTGAGGGCCATCCTCCGCGCTCGCTGGGCGCCTCGCGGACCGGCGACGCCCGCACGGAAGTTTTTCCTCGTTGGTCGTTCGGAGTCCCAACCCCAAACGACGGCGACCTGAAGGAGCGGCGCGCCGAACAGCTTGGAGAGGTTGCCAATTTGGCGACGGTTTTCGACGGATCTCCAGATGTGTGACAGGTTGGCGGGCGACGCTTCGGTACTTGACAGCTAAATCATCTGAATCACGAAGATTTTCGGCTTTGACCTCTGGCACGGCTCTCGCTTAGAACGCCGGGCGACCCATGGCCCTCGACGCGCTAGCGAAACGGTTTTTCCCCGCTCTCGTGATGCTGCTCATCGCCATGGCGGCGTACTTCCAGGCGTCGGGGATCATGCAGCTCGTCGCGAGCTCGTACCTGGACAGCGGTCCAGCAGCGACGCCGACCCCGCCCAACACGCGTGGCGCGGCGCTCGCGTCGACCGGCGGCGAGAGCACGGGCCCGAAGACGGCCGAGCCGATCCTCTCCCGCAATCCGTTCGACTCGGTGACGGGTCCGCTGAACAAGCAACCGGAGGCCGTCGAAGCAGCGGCCGCGACGGCGGCGCCGCAGCTCGATCTTTCGAACCCGCTCGCCGCGCCCGATTGCGGCGGCGTCCAGGCGCACGCGATCACCGAGTCGCCGGATCCGACCTGGTCGATCGCCGTGCTGCAAGCCACGGGCGAGACGATGGGCAAGCTCCGGCGCGTCGGCGATTCCGTCGGAGACAAGCAGGTCGCGTACATCGGCTTCAACACGTCGAAGAACAGCCCCTCGGTGTGGCTCACCAGCGGCGCGTCGCTCTGCCAGGTGCTCCTCTTCGCGCCGCCGACGCCGGAGCAGCCCGCCGCTCCCGCCGCCGCAGCCGAGAAGCCGGCGAAGGACACCGGCGGCGTGCCCGACGACATCGCGAAGCGGATCCAGAAGGTCAGCGACACCGAATTTCACGTCGACCGCGCGGTCGTCGACAACATCCTCGAAAATCAGGCCCAGCTGATGCGCACGGCGCGCATCGTCCCGGAGCAGAAAGACGGCAAGGTCGTCGGCATCCGGCTCTTCGGCATCCGCCCGGATACGCTCCTTGGCAAGCTCGGCTTGCAGAACGGCGATCGACTCGAGGCGATCAACGGCTTCGAGATGGCGAGCCCCGAGAAGGCGCTCGAGGCGTACGCGAGGCTCCGTACGGCGGACAGCCTCGCGGTGAAAGTGACCCGGCGCGGAGCGCCCGTAACCATCGACTTCAAGATCCAGTGACCAGGATGCTCATCAAACGCTCTTATTCTTGTCTCGCGTGCGCCGTCACGCTCACGCTCGCGTTCCGTGCTTTCGGGCAAGCGCCGCCGATGCGGGCCCAGCCGCGAACCAACGCGCCCCCGCCGCCCCCGGCGACGCCGCCCGCGGCGACCACACCGCCTCCGGCGCCGCCGGAGCCGGAGCCGCCGGGCGCGAGCGCGCCGCCGCCCACGTCGATGGACGCGATCGCGAAGGCACTCGACGTTCCGTACAAGCCGAAGCCCGGCGGTGCGCTGGTGAAGTTCAACCTGCAGGACGCCGATCTCGGCGAGCTCGTGAATCACATCAGCGGCATCACCGGCAAGCGCTTCATCTACGGGCAAAAGGTCCGTCAGATCAAAGTGACGGTGGTTTCTCCGACGCCGGTCACCATCGACGAGGCGTACGAGGCCTTTCTCTCCATCCTGCAAGCGAACGGCATGACGGTGCTGCCGCACGGGCGCTTCTACAAGATCGTCGACAGCGGCGGCATCGTCGCCGAGACGACGCCGGTCTACGACCGCGGCGAGCCGTTGCCGGATACGGATCGCTTCGTTACTCGGCTCTACCGGCTCCGCAGCACCTCCGCGACCGAGGCCGGAAATCTCCTCGGTAAGTTCAAGAGCAAGGAGGGTGACATCTCCGTCTACGAGCCGGGGTCGCTCCTCATCTTGACCGATCGCGGATCGAACATTCAGCGCATGGTGAGGATCCTCGAGGAGATCGACGTCGGCGGCGCCGGCTCGCAGATGTGGATCGAGCCGATCCACTACGGTTCGGCCGCCGACATGGCGAAGCAGTTCAACGAGATCTTCGAGCTGAATCAACCGGGTGGAAGCAAGAACGCCGCCGGTCTGATGAAGGTGATCGCCGACGACAAGACCAATTCGCTGGTCATCGTCGGCACGGAAGACTCCTACCTGAAGCTGCTCGAGCTCCTGAAGCGCGTCGACGTCGCGCCCGCCGCGTCGGGCAAGATCCGCGTCCTGCCGCTCCAGCACGCGATGGCCGAAGAGCTCGCCCAGACGATGACGCAGATGCTCACCGGCGCGAAGGCGACGACCAACCAGAACCAGCCCGGCGCGCCCGCCCCCGTCTTCGAAGGCGAGGTCCGCGTCGTCGCCGACAAGCCGACGAACTCGCTCGTGGTGACGTCGTCGGCGCGCGACTACGCGCAGATCCGCGTCGTCGTCGATCAGCTCGATCACGCGCGCCGGCAGGTGTTCATCGACGCGGTCATCATGGACGTCCAGGTGCAGCGCTCGCTCACCTTCAACGTGGCGTTCCACGGCGGCGCGATGGAGAACCTCGGCGGCCCCACGGACACGTTGTTCCTCGGCGGTCTCAACCCGCTCACCTCCGTCGCTCCGCAAGATCCGTCGCTGCTCCAGGGTTTGGCGCTCGGCGTCCGCGGTCCGGCGCTCGACAACAGCCAGAACACCTTCCCGGCGCTGAGCGGCGTCTCGATCCCCGCCTTCGGCGTCCTGATGAACGCGCTCGCCGGCAGCGGCGACACGAACGTCCTCTCGACGCCGCACATCATCGCCACCGACAACACCCCGGCCGAGATCAACATCGGCCAGAACATCCCGCTGCAGACGAACCTGGGCGGCCTCCCGGTTTCGGGCCTCGGCGCGGCGGGAACGACCGGCGCGAACCCGCTCGGGGCCCTCGGCGGCCTCGGCGCGTTCGGCGCGTTCGGCGGCTTCGGCGCGCAACGGCAGGACGTCGGCACGCACATCAAGGTGACGCCGCACATCAACGCCGTGGATCAGGTGCGGCTCGAGATCCAGGAAGAAGACAGCGCTCCTGGCGCCGCACAGGGCGCGCTCGGCGCGATTCCGATCACCCAGCGCCGGGCGAACACGACCATCGTGGTCGACGATCAGCAGACAGTCGTCATCGGCGGCCTCATGCGCGACACCACCACGAAGAGCAGCACGAAGATCCCCGTGCTCGGGGATCTGCCGGTGCTAGGCTTTCTCTTTCGATCGACGACCAACACGAAGCAAAAGACGAACCTGCTCCTCATCCTCACGCCGTACATCATCCGCGACCAGCAGGATTTACGCAGGGTCTTCGAGAGAAAGATGCAAGAGCGGCAGGAGTTTTTGGACCGCTATTTCGTTTTCGAAAGCAATCCGTGGGAGCCTCCGCGCGACTATTCGCGGGCGAACGGCCTGGTCGAAGAGATCCGCAAATCGTACGCGAGCCTCGAGGAGCAGCTCCGACTTGAAGAAGAGAGCAAGCCCATCGACAAGGGCGGGCACGAGCCCTCTCCGCCCATCGAGCTTCCGACGGGCGTGAAAGGGGCGCCCGGGACGTCCGGCGGGGCGCCCGCGTCCGCCCCCGCGGCGCCGGCGCGGCCGAGGGCGGCGCCGCGACGCGCGCGCCCCACCGGCGACGATTCGCCGATTCGCATCAACCCGATCGCGAGGAGCGTGCCCGTCACGGATACGGATTCGAACGACGCGAGGTGACCATGCTGGAACAGCGAGCCATCGGTGACATTCTCGTAAGGCGCGGCGTCGTCACGTCCGACGTGCTGGAGGGCCTGTACGTCCAGCACCGCGAGAAAGACGCGCCGCTGCTGGAGATCGTCGTGGCCTCGCAGGCCGCGACGGAGGTCGACGTGGCGCGCGCGCTGGCGGCGGAGTGCGGTCTGCCGTTCTCCGAGCGCGTCGACATCAACGCCGTGTCGCTCGCCGCGGCGACGCGCCTGCCGATCGGCTACGCGCGCGCCCACAAGGTGCTCATCGTGGCCGAGCACCCCGAGCACGTCGACGTCGTCTGCGGCGATCCGCTGGACACGGCCGCGCTCGACGACATCCGCGCGACGTTCGGGAAGTCGGTTTGCGTCACCGTCGCCCCCGCCGAGGTGGTCGTGGACGCGGTCCATCGCGTCTACGAGAAGCAAGACACGACCAGCGACCTGAAGAGCGACGACGCGATCGAGGACGAAGGGGAGATAGACATCCTCGAGTCGGACGAGGACGCCCCCATCATCCGCTGGGTGAACGGCCTCTTCCATCAGGCGGTGAAGGAGCGAGCGAGCGATATCCACATCGAGCCCGAAGAGAAAGAGGTGCTCGTCCGCTACCGCATCGACGGCAACCTGTACGTGGCCAAGCGCGCCAGCCGTCAATTCATGAGCTCGGTCGTCGCGCGCGTGAAGATCATGGCCGGGCTGAACATCGCGGAGAAGCGCCTCCCGCAGGACGGCCGCATCTCGCTGAAGATAGCCGGCCGCAGCATCGACGTCCGCGTCTCGACCATCCCGACGAGCCGGGACCACGAGCGCATCGTGATGCGTCTCTTGCACAAGACGAGCGTCCTTCTAGATCTCACCGATCTCGGCTTCTCGCAACGCGACTACCACCTCATGGATCAGCTGATCCATCGCCCCGACGGCATCATCCTCGTCACGGGGCCCACCGGCAGCGGTAAGACGACGACGCTCTACGCCTGCATCAACAAGATCAACAGCGCGGACATCAACATCCTCACCGCCGAAGACCCGGTGGAGTACGAGATCTCCGGCATCCACCAGGTGCACGTGCAGCCGAAGATCGGGCTCACCTTCGCGAGCGCGATGCGCGCGTTCTTGCGCCAAGATCCGGACGTCATCATGGTCGGCGAGATCCGCGACAAGGAGACGGCGGAGATCGCCATGCACGCCTCCATGACCGGTCACCTCGTGGTGAGCACGATCCACACGAACGACTCGGCGAGCGCCTTCACCCGGCTCGTCGACATGCAGATCGAGCCGTTCCGCGTGCGTTCGACGGTCATCGGCGTGCTCGCGCAGCGCCTCGTGCGCGTCCTCTGCAAGCACTGCAAGGAGCCGTACGAGGCGACGCAGCACGAGCTCGAGCAGCTCGGCATCGACCGCGAGCGCACGCTGAAGCGGCGCGAGCGGGAGCTCTCGCCGGCGTATCGGGTGCACGGCGTGACCTACGAGCCGCCGGGGTGGGTCGGCCCGGGGATGCCCGTGTTCCATCGCGCGAAGGGCTGCGATCAGTGCGCGCAGAAGGGCTTCACCGGCCGTCGCGGTATCTACGAGCTGCTCATGGCCGACGACGCCGTGGGCGCTCTGGTTCTGCAGAACTCGGACTCGCAGAGCATCAAGCGCGCCGCGCAGTCGCAGGGCATGGAGACGATGCGCGACGACGGCGCGCGCAAGGTGCTAGAGGGCCGGACGACGGTCGAAGAAGTACTCTCGGCGACGCAAGAAGACGTGATGGTCGATTGAACGGGGAGCATGCGTAACGCCTCATGGCCGTCTTCGAATACCGAGGGATCCTCGCCGGCACCGGCAAGGCCGTAAAAGGCTACCGCGACGCGGACAATCCGAAGGCGCTGCGCGCGCTCCTGCGCAAAGACGGCATCCTCCTCACGCTCGCCCAGGAAGAGACGGCCGAGCGCACGAAGGCGCAGCGACGCGAAATCGATCTGTTCGCGTTCTTCCGCCGGGTCACCACCGCCGACGTCGCGGTCATGACGAGGCAGCTGGCGACGCTGGTGCGCGCAGGCGTTCCGCTGGTCGATTCCATTTCGGCGCTCGTGGACCAGGTCGAAAAAGAGGGGCTCGTTCGCGTCCTCACGGCCGTCAGCGAGACGCTGAAGAGCGGCACGAGCTTCGCGAAATCGCTCGAAGCGCACCCGAAGGTGTTTCCGAGCCTGTACGTGAACATGGTCGCGGCCGGCGAGGAATCCGGCACCCTCGAGGCGGTGCTGGATCGGTTGGCCGACTTCATGGAAGGCCAGGCGCGATTGAAGGGCAAGGTGACGGCCGCGCTCGCCTACCCGGTGCTGATGATGTTCATCGGCGTGGTGATGGTCAGCGTGCTCATGGTCGCCGTCGTCCCCAAGGTGGTCAGCATCTTCGACAACCTGGGGCAGGAGCTGCCCTGGTACACGCAGCTCCTCATCATGGTGTCGAACGTATTCGCGCACTACTGGTGGGCGCTCATCTTGGGTGTCGGCGCGTCGGTGTGGAGCTTCCGCCGGTGGCGCAGGACTCCGGCCGGCAAGATGAAATGGGACGGCTTCGTCTTGCGCGTGCCGATCTTCGGCAAGTTGAATCGTCTGGTGGCGGTGGCACGCTTCTCCCGAACGCTGTCCACGCTGCTCGCGAGCGGCGTGCAGCTGCTGACGGCGATGAACATCGTGAAAAACGTCCTGGGCAACGCGGTGCTCGAGACGGTCGTGTCGACCGCCATCGGATCGATCCGCGAAGGCGAGAGCATCGCCGAGCCGCTGCGCCGCAGCGGGGAGTTCCCGCCCATGGTCACGCACATGATCGCCGTCGGCGAGAAGACCGGGCAGCTCGAGGCGATGCTCGACAACGTGAGCCGCGCCTACGAAGCGGACGTCGAGACGAAGGTCGTCGCGCTCACGAGCTTGCTCGAGCCGCTGATGATCATGATCCTCGGCGGCGTCGTGGGCTTCATCGCCATGGCCATCCTCATGCCGCTCGTGCAGATGAACCAGCTGGTACAGTGAGATGACCAAGCATCGTCCCCACGAACGTCACATCTTCTTCCCTTGGGAGAAGCGCGGCGGCGCGCTGCGTCGCGTCCGCCTGGATCACACCGGTCCGGTGCTGCTCGCGCTCGGCGTCATCGGCGTGGTCGTCCTGATGGGAATGCACGAGCGCAAGAGCGCCGGCGTGCGGCGGACGCGCGCGACCATCCTCAACGTGAGGCAGGTCGTGGACTCGTACATGGCGGATCACGACGGCGGCTGCCCGAAGAGCGGCCTCGCCGGAATGGCGGAGTACGACAGCCCGGAGACGGTCCCGCGGGATGCCTGGGGGCGCCCGTTGCGCCTGTCGTGCCCCGGAGCGGACCACGCGCGGTACGACCTTTTCAGCGACGGCCCCGACGGCAAGCCCGCGGGGCTCGATCGCATCGAGTGACGAGGCGAACAGATGGAGACCTTTTTCATGCAAACGATCCGTACAAAGAATTTTCCGAGCAACGCGGCGGACCGAGTGCGCCGCTTGCGACGGTCCCTCGAGCGCGGCGTGACCCTCGTCGAGGTGCTCATCGTCGTGGCCATCATCGCGATGGTGGCGAGCGGCGTCGCCGTGTTCGCGCTGCCGCGCTACAAAGAGGCGCAGGTCAAGAGCGCCGAAACGGGCGCCCGCGTCATTCGCGGCGCCATCCAGAACTGGCAGCGCATCAACAACGAGTCCACCTGCCCGACCATCAGCCAGCTGGTCCAAGAGAAGCAGCTCGACTCGGCGTCCAACACGGCGGACCCCTGGGGCGAGCAGTACCAGCTGACCTGCACCGACGACGACGTCGTGGTCGCCTCCAACGGCCCCGACAAGAAGAAGGGCACGCCCGACGACATCCGCGTTCCGAAAGGGACCATAGCGGGCACGCAGTAACGAAAGGGAAGGCGGCTTTCATGTTCGCATCGTCGCGACCGAGCGTGGAAAACTCGCGGCGCGGTGGTGCGGACTTCGTGCGCCGCGACGCTTTGCGTGGGTTTACCCTCGTCGAGGTCCTCGTCGTCATCGCGCTCATGGCGGTGCTCGCGGGGACCATCGTGTCGGGGTCCGGGCTCATGGCCGGTAACCGGATGCGCGCGGGCGCCGGGCTCGTCGTGACGGCGGCGCGGCTCGCGGTGACGCGCGCGAATACGACGGGTCACTCGGTGCGCATCGTGTTCGACATCGACGAGGGGCGCGTGTCCATGGAGGAGACGTCGGATCGGATGCTCCGCGTGAAGGAGTCCGACGACACGAAGAAGTCGGAAGGCGCCTCCGCCGGCGCGGATCCCGCGACCGCGGCGGAGAAGGAATCGCTCTCCTACGCAGACGGCATCTTGAAAGGACCGCGCGCGCCCCGCGCGAAATTCAAGGCGATACCGCTCGGGAACGCCGACGACGCCGCCAAGGGACGCGAGCTCGGCAGGGGCGTGCGCTTTCGCCTCGTGCAGACCGAGCACGATCTGAAGCCCCGGGACAAGGGACGCGCGTACCTCTACTTCTGGCCCGGCGGAGGGACCGAGCGCGCCGTGGTTCAGGTGGAGCGCACCGGCAGCGACGACGTGCTCTCGGTTCTGGTCAGCCCGCTCACCGCGCGCGCGCGCATCCAGCCGGGCAAGGTGGATCTGGTTTCGCCGCACGACGACGAAGACTTCGGCGAAAGGGAGAATCCGTTTTGACCGCGCGCCGATCCAGGCTCGGCTTCGGCGTCTTCTCGACCGCTACCGCTCGCGTCGAGGCTAGAGGCTTCACCCTGCTGGAGGTGCTGGTCGCGATCGCGATCCTCGGCTTGGGCATGACCGCGATCCTCTCCGCGCAGACGGGGCTCTTCGCGAGCTCGTCGTATGCCGAGAAGGTGAGCCTCGCGACGGAGAAGGTGCGCTGCAAGCTGAGCGAGCTCGAGCTGAAGCTGAACAAGGAAGGCTATCCGCTCACCGATCAAAAAGACGAGGGCGCCTGCTGCAACGACGAGATTTCCCCCGGCTACAAGTGCAAGTGGAAGATCGAAAAAATCGAGCTCCCCCTCCCGCCCACGGCGACCGAGCTGTCCAATCAGATGCAGTCGTCCGGCCTGTCGAGCACGATCAGCGCGCTCGGGTCGATGTCTGGGTTCGGGCCGAGCAGCGGCTCTTCGCCGATGGGGGGCTCGGGTTTGGGCGATCTGTCCAAGATCCTGGCCACTCCGGGCGGCATCCCGGGCGGCGCGCTGAGCGGGCTCGCCGGAGGCCTCAGCGGGGCGGCGGGCTCGCCGGGCCTCGGCGGCTTGCCGGCTTCGCCTTCGCCGACGGACACCGGCAATTTCGGGACGACGCCGTTCGGCACGTCGTCGTTCGGGTCGTCGTCGTTCGGCAGCACGATACCGGGCACCGTGCCGCTCGGGTCGTCCATGCCGGATCAGACGGCGATCGCGACGGGCTCGCCGTTCGGCGGCGGTGTCTCCGCGCTCGCGCCGATGGCGATGAGCATGGTGTACCCCACGCTGAAGCCGATGCTCGAGGCCAGCATCCGCAAGCTCACCGTCACCGTGGAGTGGCAGGGCGGCGGTAAGGGCAAGAGCCTCGACGTCGTCGAGTACGTGACGAACCCCATGCAAGGCGGGCTCGACCCGAACGCGGCGAACGGCCTCGACGGCGCCATGAACGCGCTCTCCGCGGCGCTCGGCCTGCCGACCGCGCCGACCGGCACGACGGGCACCGGCACGACGGCCGCGCCCGCCACGACGAGCATGCCCTCTCTCTTCGGAGGCCTGCATTGACGGCGCGACGTGCGCACGCCGAGCGGGGCTTCACGCTCATCGAGCTCATCATCGCGACGGGGGTGTTGGCCGCGATCTGCATGCTCGTGTACAGCGCGTTCGCCGGCATGCGCAGCAGCAAGGAGGGCGTCGAGCGCATCGACGACCGCATCCACGAGGGCCGGGAAGCCATGCGCCGCTTCACGACGGATCTGTCGAGCGCGTACATCTCGCTGCACCGGCCGCTCGATCCGACGCTCCTCGTCTGGAAGACGGCGTTCATCGGGACGCGGGGTACGCCGGCCGATCGCCTGGATTTCAACTCGTTCTCGAACCGACGGTTCGACAAGAATTCGCACGAATCCGACGAGTGCGAGCTGTCTTACTTCGGCATGTCGGACAAGAAGCAATCCGGCGTGACCGACCTGGTGCGGCGGATCAGCCCGCGATTGGACGCGAAGCCGGACAAGGGCGGCCGCGTGGAAGTGCTGGCGACGGACATCGATCTCTTCAAGCTGCGCTATCTGGATCCCCTGACCGGAATGTGGAGCGAGACCTGGGACACCACCGACACGGTGACGCACACGAACCAGATGCCCATCTATGTGCACGTCAAGCTCGTGCTGAACGGCGGCCGCCGCAGCTTCGTCGGCCGCGGTCAGGGCACCCTGACGTTCGAGACGAAGATCCCCCTGCAGATGTTTCAACCCCTGAGCTTCGCGATCGAATGACGCCCGGGAAACGCCGCAAGAAGCGAAGCCGTGAACGCGGCGTGGCGCTCATCCTGGTGCTCGGCGCGCTGACGATCCTCGCCGTCATGCTCACCGATTTCCAGGACGAGACGTCGGCCGAGCTCGGCAGCGCGCTGTCGGCGCGCGACGGGCTGAAGGCCGAGTACGCGGCGCGCTCGGCTATTTCGCTCGCGCGGCTCCTCATCGCGGCCGAGCCGACGATCCGCAAATCCGTGGCGATTTTCTTCATCGGCAACTCCGGCGGACCGCCACAGATTCCGGTATGGCAATTCGCCGATCAGGTCCTCGGCGCGTTCAACGACAGCACCGGGCAATTGAAGTTTTCCTCGCTCGCCAGCGTGAACATGGAGAAGGGAAAGAAGCTCGGTCTGGAAGGGGCCGGCTTCGACCTCGAGATCATCGACGAGGACTCGAAGATCAACCTGAACAGCGGCTCGCGCGATCCGCTCTCGCAGGGCCGGCTCGCGGCGCAGATCATGGCGCTCATCAGCCCGCTCCAGTACGAGACGCTCTTCACCAATCGTGACGGCGACGGACAGTACTCGGACCGCCTCCAGACCTGCGCCGCGATCCTCGACTGGGCCGATCCCGACGTGAACCAGGCCACCTGCGACCTGCTGCGAGCGGCGCAGGGGCCGAGTCTCACGCCGGAAGATTCATTTTATCAGATGCTCGATCCGCCGTACTTCCGGAAGAACGCGCCCTACGACAGCCTGGAAGAGCTGCACAACGTGCGCGGCGTCAGTGACGATTTCTGGTCGACCTTCATCGATCCGGATCCGAACGACCCGACCCGCCGCAACGTGACGGTGTGGGGCACGGGCAAGGTGAACGTCAACACGGCCAATCCGCAGACGCTCTACGCGGTCATCTGTCAGGCCGGCAACGGGGCCGCCGCTCAGGCGAAGATGTGCATCGATCCGATGGAAGCGGCGAAGTTCCTCGCGGCGGTGAACATGGTCCGCATGTTCACGATGGGCGCGCCGATCTTCAGCTCCGCGACCGGCTTCATCAACACGCTGAAGCAGCAGACGCCGATCGGCATGATGCTGAAGCAGTTCTTGAACATGGATCCCATCGTGTTCGGCTCCGAGGCGGAAGTGAAGAAGATGCTCTCGGCCGAGAGCAAGGTGTTCAGCATCATCGCGACGGGCAGGGTGAAGTCGGGCCAGCGCGACACCCGCGTGCGCATCCACGCGGTGGTCGACTTCCGGAACGCTCCGACGCCGGCGCAGCTGCTGGCGAACTCGCTGCCGCCCGGCGCCGCGGCGGCGCTCGGCCTCGGCGGAGTCGGCGGCACCTCGGGTATCGGCGGAGGCACGGGCCTCGGCGCCGCGGGTCTGCCGGGGATGGGGCTCGGGACGGGGTTCGGCACGGACGTGACGAACGCGATGCCCTACGCGGGCTTCGTCCAGGGACAGCTCCCGGCGAACGCGCCGGCGGGCGCGACGATGGACGGCGTCTTCGCGTATCTCATGCCGAGCCCCGGCGGCAGAATCGTGTACTTTCGCACCGAGTGACGAGCGATCGAAATGGCCAATATCATCGGCATAGACATCCAGAACCGGCACATCCGGGCGACCCTGCTCGTCACGCGATACCGGAAGATCACGCTCGGTGCGTTCTCGGAGATCGATCGCGCGGAGACGCAGGGGCTGGAAGAAGCCCTGCGCGCGTGCCTCTTGCCTATCATCCATCAGAGCGACGCGGTCGCGGTCGCGGTCGACGGCGACGTCGCGTTCATTCATCGCATGTCGCTGCCGCCCACGGCGCTGAAGCAGCTCTCCGAGGTCATTCCGTTCGAGCTCGAGGCGCAGGTGCCGGTGGACATCGACGACCTGGTGTTCGACTTCGTCCAGCTGCCGCGCGAGAGCTCGGAGAGCCCCGTCGACGTGCTCGCCGCGGCGGTGCGCACCGAGCACGTCAAGCAGCGGCTCGACCTCGTCGCGCACGCCATTTCGCGCGAGGCCGAGCGCGTCGGGGTCGGCGCCCTGCCGCTCGCGAACCTCGCGAACGTGACGCCCGAGCTCTATGCGGACAACCCCGTCGCCGTCGTCGAGCTCGGCGAAGACAGGTCCGAGATCGTCGTGCTGGTACGCGGGCAGCCGGCGTACGCGCGCACGCTGTCCATGGGCGTGTCCGGTTTGCCCGAGTCGGCGCCGCAGCTCGCGGCGCAGCTGCGGCAGACGATGGCGTCCGCGGCGCTCGCCGTCGGTCGCGCCCCGGAGAGCGTCTACCTCACCGGAGGCGGCTCCGCGGCCGCCGGTGCCATCGACTACCTCGCCGCGGAAGTGAAGCTCCCGGTGACCGGGCTTCCGCCGCCGCAGCTCGACGGATTGACCGACGACCAGATCGCGGCGCTGCCGCGCTTCTCGCGGGCGCTCGGGCTCGCGCTCGGCCTCCGCGGTCGCGCGAAGGATCTGGATCTGCGCCGCGGCGGTCTCTCGTATCAGCGTGGTTTCGCGTTCCTGAAGGAAAAAGCGCCGCTGCTCGCCTCGCTCGGCGCGGTCATCCTGCTCTCCTTCTTCTTCTCCACGTGGGCCGAGCTCCGCTCGCTCGCCCACGAGCACGAGAAGCTCTCCGCGGATCTGGCCGCCTTGACCAAAGACGCGCTGCGGGAAGAGACGGAGGATCCCGATCGCGCCCGTGAGCTGCTTGAGAACGCGACGGCGCACGCGGAGATAGATCCGATGCCCCACATCGACGGGTTCGACGTGATGGTGGAGCTGTCCAAGGCCGTGCCGGAAGCCATCGTCCACGACGTGGACGAGCTCGAGTTCTCCCGCGAGCATTTGAAGCTTCGCGGCATCGTCGGCTCCGCACAAGAGGCGCAGCAGATCGCCGACGGGTTGAAGCAAAACAAGTGCTTCTCCGACGTGAAGATCACCAAGGTGAGCCAGGTCGTGAACGGAACGCGGCAGAAATACATGCTCGAGAGCGACCTTCGGTGCCCCGAGGACGCCGCGGCGATGAAGAAGACCGACAGCGAGGAGGGGCAAAAGTGAACCTGCCTTCCTTCAACGTGAACGTGCTCCGGGAGCGGTTCGATCGCATGGAGCCGCGCGAGCAGAAGCTCCTGCTCGGCCTCGTCGGGATCCTCGGCTTCATGATGGTCATCGCCATCCCCATCGCGTTGTTCGCCACGGCCGCGTCGCGCAGCCGCGAGAACGCGGCGATCCGAGACGTGGCTCAGTCCATCATGGACGCTCGCCCGGAGCTCGAGGAGCGCGACGCGCAGCGGCAGAAGGTGCTCAGCCGTTACGGGCGACCGGCGCCGCCGCTCGCCGGCTTCCTGGAGTCGCTCGCGACGTCGCACGGCATCGAGATCCCGGAGAGTCAGGATCGCCCGATCGTGCCCCACGGCGGAAAGCGCTACGAAGAGCGCTCGACGAAGATCGAGCTTCAGAAGGTGGGCATGAAGAACCTCGCGCTGTTCCTCGAGGGCATCGAGACGTCCGGGTTCCCCGTGCGCGTGTCCGGCATCGACATCCGAAAGCGCGCCGCCGAGCCCGACTCGTGGGACGTCTCGCTCATCGTTTCGGCGTACGATCGCAAGGAGCCCGAGAAGACGAAGCCGGCGTCGAGCGCCGAGGCCACGGAGGCCGAGAAGTGAACATCAATCCGCGCCTTCGTCGCATCCTCGCCTACGCCGGCTATCCCGCGTTCTACGTCGTCTGCCTGGCGCTGTTCAGCTACGTGTGCGCGCCCTGGGAGCGCTTGAAGAACGCGCTGGTGACGAGCTTCAACGCCTCCGCGCCGCTCCACATGCAGATAGAAAAGCTCACCTGGGCGTGGCGCTTTCCGGGCATCGTCGCCAAAGAGGTCAAGCTCACCGGCACGGCGCCGCCTGCGGACCCCGGCGGCAAGCCGAAGCCGCCTCCGGAGTACGTCGTCGACGACCTCTTCGCCCGCGTCTCGCTGTTCCCTCTTCTCTGGGGCACGACGTCGGTCGCGCTCTCACTGGATGGATTCGGTGGAAGCATCGATACGAACGTGAAGACCAGCAGCGACGGCCGTCAGATGCAGATCGAGCTCGACGGCGTCGACGCCGCGAAGATGCCGTACCTCTCCGAGCTCATCGGGCTGCCGCTCGGCGGCACCGTCACCGGCAAGATCGACGTGAAGCTGCCGCAGGAGAAGATGTCTCTCGCCGACGGCACCGTGGAGCTCCACATAGCCGATCTGACCCTGGGAGACGGCAAGACGAAGATCCGCGACATGATCGCGCTGCCCACCGTGCGCGCGGGGCAATTCACCATGAAGGCGGACATCACCGAGGGAACGCTGAAGCTCTCGGAGCTGTCCACGAAGGGTCCGGATCTGGAGGTCGTTTCGGAGGGGCGCATTCGCTTGATGGACAAGCTCGATTCGAGCCTTGCGGAGCTCAATCTGCGGTTCAAGTTCGCCGACGCCTACAAGAACAAGGACGACATGACGCGGAGCATCTTCGGGACGCCCGGGTCGAGCGTGCCCGGCTTGTTCGATCTGGATCCGAAGATGAAGCAAGCAAGGCGCGCCGACGGCTTCTACGCCTGGCGGATCACCGGCCCCCTCGCCCGGCTCGCCTTCGCGCCCGGTGGCGCCGGCGGCGCCGTCGGTCCGGCGCGGACGGGGGGCGCCCGCACGAACTGGTCGCCACCGCCGAGGGCGCCCGCACCGCCGCCGCCACCGGCGCCGGCCGAAGAACCCGCGGAGAATCCCGGCGAGTAGCCGGAGCTCTGCCGCGCTCGTCTAGCCTCGAGTTTTCCAACCCTCGCTCAAGTCGAGTCTAGAGGAGCTCGCCGAGGTGCGTACCGACGGCGAGCGTCACGTCCTGATCGATCGCCTTCGGGTCATCTCCGAGGAGGAGCGCGGCGGTGGCGACGTGGCGCATGGCCCCGTTCATCGAGCCGAAGAGGGGGACGGCGCGATAGCGACGTCCATCGGCGTCGACGAACACCGTCGTGTCGCGCAGCGACTCGAGGGGCCCGGTGACGAGCTCGGTGGTGCCTTCTTCGCTTTCCTTGCATGCGTCGATGCGGCGAACGAACTCCGTCAAGGCGTTCGGCGGATCGCGACGAGGACAGGACGCGGCGATCCGGATGCCCGCCGTTTCGAGGACGTAGAGATAGCCGGAGGTCGTGTTCGCCGCCTCGCAAAGCAGCCGGAGCGCGCATTCGGCGCGATCTTCGGCGCTGCGGGTCGTCTTCAAGAGCTGCGCGACGACGCCGGAGCTGAGGCGCGACGACGAAATGTACACCGTCTGAGACGCCGAAGCCGCTGCCCCCGCGGGCAGGAGTCGCGCGCCGTCGTGGAGCAAGCGCTGAAACCGAGCGCCGAGCGCGGAGCCCTTGCCGTGCCGGTACTCGCGCGACGCGAGCGCGGCGTAGCGAGCGAAGTCGTCTCCGTCGCCGGCGGCGAGCGCGACGCGCGCCCGCGCTTCGTACGAAGCGCCGAGGTGTAGACCCTTCACTCCGAGCGCGGTCTGCGCCGAGATCACCGCGTCGACGCGCGCTCGCGCTGCGTCGATCGCGCCGAGGTTCGCCTCGGCGACGGCGAGCGCTCGAGAGATCCCGTAGGCGGCGGCGCCGATCCCGCGCTCGTGGCAGAGCGCGAGCGCGCTCTCCCCGGTGCGGCGGGCGGCGCCGGAGTCGCCGAGCGCCACGAGGGTTTCCACGAGCCCCGCCGCGGACGTGCACCACGCCGAGGGGAGCGGAAACGGACGCTCCTTCGGGGTCTCGGTGAGCGCGACCGCGGCCGCGAACGCGACGCGGGCGGCGTCGAAATCGTCGGAACACAGCGCAGAGTACGCTTCCGCCAGTCGCAGGTACGCGGTCCAAGCGGACGACCGCGTCGCGAGCGCCCGGACGCGTTGCTCGCATTGACGGATCCCCGTCAGATCCCGCGCCAGGCCGCAGGTGATCAACTCGACCCAGGTCAGGTGCGTGAACATCTGGCGCGCGCGCGCCTTCAGCCCGACGATCTCCGCTTCCTTGCGACAGCGTTCGGCGCCTTCCAGATCGCCCTCCTGGAGCCGCACGATGCGCCGGATGTAGAGGCCGTTCACCTTCTGTGCCGGGTCCGCGTCCAGCAAATCCGCCCACGTCGCAGCGGTGGCGATGCCCATGGTGGCCTCGTTCGCGCCGATGGCGTACGCGACCGCGCGCTGGAAGACGCCGACCATGGCCGGGTCGACGCCGGTCAGTCGCGAGAGGCCGTCGTAGACGGCGACCCATCGCGCGTGAGCCTTCTCCGTCTGGGAGCGGCACGACGACTCGCACGTCGCGGTCGCGTTCTGCCAGATCAACTCGACGAAGGGAGAGATGCCCGCGAACGGCTCGAGCAACGGCGGCAGAGACTCGGTGATCGCCAGATCGAGACGGCTCGAGCCGACGGCCATGGAGATCCCGACGAAGTGAACGAGGGCCTGCACGGCTTCGTCGGGTCGGTAGGCGCGCTCCGCTTCCGGCGTCGTCGCGTAGCGCGCGAAGGCGCTCTGCATCGCGAGTGACAGACGCTCTTTCGGGTCCGCGACGTCCGCGCGCTCCTTCCAATCGTCGAATCCGGAGTCCCGCTTGAGCCGCTCGAGCCACGCGGGTCCGACGCGAAAGTAGTACTTGTCGTCGGACACGACGCTGAGGGACATGAGCCAGCGCCGCAGGTGATTGATCTCGAGCGCGCTGCGGCCGACGCGCTCGGCGGCGTCGAGCGCACGCTCGAAGAGCTCCGCCACCTCGAGCGCGTCCAGATCCGTGAGCTCGTACAGGTTCGTCGCTTCCGGCAGACCCGAGAGCACGGGCGAGAGCTCGTCGAGCGCACGCTCGAAGAGACCCGCGAGCAGCGCGTGTTGCACCACGCCGAGGCGGAGCTTCCCGGCGTAAACGGACACCAGGGCGCGATGCCGAGCCGCCTGATCCTCCGCGGCGAGATCCCGCAGGAGCACCCCGTTCCATCCGGCGTGGACGATCGAGTGGAGGCGACCGTCGCTGGTGACGATCCGGCGCGCGACCAGCTCGCCGACCGCGGCGTCGATCTCCTCCGTGGTCGCGTCGGCGCGGAGCTTCCCGTAGTCGTCGCGCTTGAAGGCGCCGCTGGTCGCGAGCGCCTGCGCCTCCGCGAGCCAGCGGGCCAGCGGGCTCAGCGTCTTCAGGCGAGCCTGCATGCTCTCCTGCACGTCGCGCGGAAGGTCGCTCGGGTCGATGCGCGCCGGGAGCGTCCAGACGCCGCGCTCGTACGCGAGCGTGCCGCGGTCGCTCAAATGCTGCGCGAGCTCCATCGCGTCGCGCGGATTGCCGCCGGCGATCTCGTAGACTCGTTCGCTCAGGATCTCCACGTTCGGCACGTCGCCGAAGACCGACTCGAACAGCCGCTTCGTGTCCGCTCGCGAGAGCGGCGGGAGCGTCAATCGGATGCTCTGCCGCGCGAGGACCTCGAACGCCAACGGATCCGTCACCTTCGAGTCGCTCTCCGCGGTCAGCACGAGCAATATTCTTCTCTGCTCGAGCTCCGTCGCCAGCGCGGCGAGCAGAGCGACCGAAGGCTCGTCGGCGCGCTTCACGTCGTCGACCGCTATCGTCAGCGGCTGGTCGCCGCTCACGCGAAGGAGCCAGCGGCAGAGGGCGTTCTGCAGTGCGTACCGCTTCCTTCCGGAAGACCGAAAGGCGCGCAGCTTCGGCGCTTCGGTCGCCTGCCCGTCGTCCGCCGGCTCGAAGAGGACGTCCGCGACGTTCTCGGCACGGGCCGCCGCCAGCGCGACGTCCGGCACGTCCACGACGAGCTGCGCCGCCAGGCGTTCGGCGAGCTGGAACGCGCCGGTGCCCGTGGCCGTCGCGCTGGCACGGAGGACGCGCGCGCCGAGCGTCTTCGCGAGGAGAGCGGTCGCGTCGAGCACCGCGGAGCGACCGAGGCCGGCCGACGCTTCCACGAGCACGCTGCGTCCGCCCTGCCCGACGGCGCGCTTCGCTTCCTCGACGATGCGGGCCATCACGGCGTCGCGACCGACCATCGTCGGTGTCGAGAGGTAGGCCCTGGAGACCTGCGGCGGTTCGGCGTCCTCGGTCCCGGCGATTCCGACGAGCCGCTGCATGACCTCGAACGCCGTGCGCGGCCGCGCGGCGGGTTCGATGCTGAGCAACGCGAGCACCAGCGCGTCCAGCGCTTCGGGCACGTCCTCGGTCCGCCGCGACGGCGCGAGCGGCTTTATTTCCCACGCCTTCGCCACCTCGCCGGCGTGCCGGCCGGGATAAGGAGCGGCTCGGGTCAGCGCGTAGTAGAGCGTCGCGCCGAGCGAGAAGAGATCCGTCCGCGCGTCGAGGTTCGTGCGCAGCACGACCTCGGGCGCGGAGAACTGCGGCGTGCCGACGGCCAAGCTTCCGGCTCCCATCGGCACCATGGCCCCGAAATCGATGAGCTTCGCTCGCCCGTCGCGCGTGAAGCGAACGTTGTTCGGCGTCACGTCTCGATGGACCAGGCGCCGCGAGTGCACGAGCGCGAGCGACGAGCAGATCGCGTACGCGACGGCGCAGGCGTTTCGCCAAGGAAGCGAAGCTCGGCTTCGCAGGTCGCCGCCGTCGAGCAGCTCCATGGTGTAATACGGTCCACACTCGTCGATGCCGAAGTCGTACACGTCGACGATCCCGGGATGCGAGAGCTGCGCCAGAGTGCGGAACTCGAGCTCGAACAAAGACGCGTGCGTGGCGTAGTCCTTGTCTTCGGCGTCGAAGGCGAGCTGCTTCACCGCGAGCTCTCGCCCGGAGGTGACGTCGGTCGCGCGATAGACGCGCGCCATTCCGCCCTTGCCGAGGACCTCGTGCAGCTGATATCGCCCGCGGATCGACTCGCCGAGCCGCTCTCGCGCGCGCACGCCGCTCTGAGGCTTCCGAGCGGGGCTCGGCTCACCCACCGCGCGAGGCGGATCTCCCATCGAGGCAGATCGTACAGGACTCCCGGGGCCGGCAGGTGCCCGATCTCGAGCCCACACATGCGCGGCGCTTGTGCGCTCGAGTCGCCGCTTCCGTTTCTCGGGCGCTTCCCCTGTTAATGCCTAGTGTTCGATGCCAATTTTCAGGCGCTCGCGGAGATTGAAATACGGCTCGCTGATCGCATAAAGGACGAGGTCCTTCAGTCGGGATTGTGGGCTCAGGGAGCTCGAGCTCTCGTCGGACGCGCGCACGATCTCCACCGCGGTCTCGAGGTCGTGCGAAAGGACGAAGCCCACGCGATCGGCGGTCAGATCCACGCCTTGAACCCAACGCTTCAGGTCGAGCGCCGCTCCTGATTGGATGAGCTTCGAGACCACGCGCGCGAGGTGATCGCGGATCTGCGGGGCCAGGTGTCGCTCGAGCGCGGCGGTCGCGTCGCGGACGGGGCCCTCGAGATCCGGGGTCACCGGGAACATCGGCACATTCATCTTGATCGCGGCGAACAGCCACGATCTGAGGCCCGTGCCCGATTGGACGAGCTGCCGCACGTAGAAGCCGGGACGGAAGTAGGTGAGGTGCCGCGCGGCCACGAACGCGAGCGCCTGCGGCGACGCCTTCGCCGTGAGCGCCGCGCCGCCGAGGACGATGGATGGTGATTCGGCGTGCAAGAAGCCGAGCCCGCTCGGCTCGTTCGCGTTCTCGAACACCAGCGGCAGCGAGAGGCCCATCACACCGGCCGCGTAATGGAGCGTCTGGCTGATGGGGTAGGGGTGCTCTGCGGCGTCGACGGCGAACGCGGGCTCGTAGCCGGCCGACGCGAAGCTCTGCCCGCGGGTCGCCACGATCGCCGGCTCGATCAGCGCGAACAGCGAGGTCAAGAGCGCGTCCGCGTCCGCGTGGAACACGAGCTCGAGCCAGTCGTCGGCGGTCATGATCTGCTGCGCGTACGCCGGGTCCTCCGAGCGCATGCGCCGGAAGAAGCGCTCCTCGTCCGGCTCGGCGAGCTTCAGGACGTAGAGCGCCTGGCAGAGGCACCACGCGGGATCCGCGCGCTTCACGTCCGTGTAGAGCTTGCGGAGCAGCTTGTACGACTCCACCCGGTAAGGATTCTGCCGGAGCATCGCGAGCTGCGTCTGGACGGCCTTCTCCATGTAGCGCTCGGGGGTCGCCGCGTAGAGCTCGGCGAGCTGGTCGTTGCGCTCCTTGTTGTCGGGCTCCAGCGTCTGCGCCGCCTCCAGGGCGTCGACGGCGTGGCTGATGCGCCCGAGCTTGTCCTTGTAGAGGACGGCGAGCTCGTTGAAGGCCGCGAGCATGCGCGCGGTGTCCTTCGAGTCGCTCGCCGCCTTCGCCTTCGTCTTCAATCGCTCGACGGCCGCCTCGAAATCGCCCTTCTTCTGGAGCAGCTCGATGGCCTCGTCGGCGGCCGTCTCGTTCCCGGGGTCGATGGCGAGGACGCGATCGCAATACTCGATCGCGAGGTCGTACTCACCCATTTCCTGCCCCGCGACCAGCGCCGCGGTCTGCAGGTACTTCGCCTTCTGCTTCGGATCTTCGACGAACTCCGCGAGCTTCAAGACGACGTCGAGGAGCTTCTGCCAGTCCTTGTCCTCGCTGTAAAACTGCATCAATCGCGCGAGCAGCTTGCGATCGTCCGGGCGCTCGTCGAGCGCCGCGACCAGGCTCTTCGTCGCCAGCGCGCGGTCGCCCAGCTTCGCCGCCGCGATGTCGCCGATCTCGACGAGGAGTCGTTGCCGCTGTTCGCCCGTCGCGATGTCGAGGTGCCGCGTCTTCGCGTTCACGACGCGGTCCCACTCCTCACGAGCTTGATACGCGCTCGCAAGCGCGACGAGGGGCAGCTCGCTCGAAGGATCCAGGTCGCTCGCGGTCTCGAGCGACTGCACGGCGCGCGCGAGGTCGTTCGATCGTCGCGCGGCTTCGCCGAGCCGGTACGTCGCGACGGCCCGCTCGTGCGTCGACATCTCGTCGCCGAACCGGCCGAGGAGCTCCGCGTACAGATCCATGGCGCGTTCCGCAGGGCCGTGGTCGAACGTCACCGCGGCGACGCGAGCGAGCGCGTCCTCGTCGTCGGGCGCGAGGCGGAGCAGCGTGTCCACGGCGGCGAGCGCCTTCTCCGTGGAGCCGCTCTTCGCCAGGGAGTCGACGTAGCGCATCAGGCCGTGCACGGCGAGCGCCCGCGGCAGGACGTCGGCGCGGGCCACGAGCTTCTCGTACACCGCGCCCGCCTCGACGAAGCGGTCCCCTTCGAACGCGATGTCCCCGAGGAGCGCGAGCGCCTCGGTGTCCGTCGGATCGTGCGAGAGGGCA
The DNA here is from genome assembly GCA_035547195.1 of Polyangiaceae bacterium. Classification (GTDB taxonomy): domain Bacteria; phylum Myxococcota_A; class Polyangia; order Polyangiales; family Polyangiaceae; genus DASZVB01. The sequence continues at coordinate 61,777 of DASZVB010000019.1, read as the reverse complement.
CGGCGCGCCGCGCGCTCGGCGCGCGCGTCGTCCTTGAGCCGCGTCCGGCACAGGACGGCGAGCTCCGAGGCGAGCTTCGCCGCGGTGCGGTCGCCCTCGGCGCCTTCGAGCTCGCGCTCGAGGAGCGCCGCGGCGGCGTTGACGTCGCCGTGCGCGACGTAGGCGCTGCGCAGCGCCGCGGCGATGGCCGCGTCTTTCGGCGACGCGTCCAGGGCCGCCTTGTAAGCCTCGATCGCGCGCGCTCGATCGCCCCTGGCCTCGAGCAGCTTCGCCATGCGTACGAGCTGTTCGGCGCGGGCTTCGGGCGTCTCGGCCTTTTCGATGAGCCGCTCGAGCGCGGCGAGGGCCGCGTCCTCGTCGCCGGCGGTCTGGCGGAGCCGCGCGAGCGCTTCGAGCGCGCCGGCGTGGCCCGGGTCGAGCTCGAGGACGCGCTCGTAGGCCGCGATCGCCCGCTCCGTCGAGCCGAGCTTGTCGGCGAGCGTGCTGGCCGATAGCACCGCGAGCTCGAGCTTCTGCGCGCGGTCCACCGCGAGCGGGAAGTGCCGCTCGTACAGCGCGACGAGCTCCTCGAAGCGTCCGAGCGCGCGGTAGTGCCGCTCCAGGTTCGTGAGCGAGGGGAGGTGATTGGCGTCGAACTCGAGCACGTGCTCGAGCGCTTCGGCCGCGCGCGCGTCGTCCAGGAACTCCTCGTCGTAGACGCTCGCGATGCGTTCCCAGAGCGCCATCTTCTGTCGCGGTGTGGTGGCCACCGCGAGCTGCTGCCGCAGATTTTCGAGCAGATCCGGAAAGCGCCCTGCCTTGGCGTACAGGCGATCGAGGCCGTGCAGGGCGTCGGGGTCGGCGGGATCTTCCACGAGCACCGCGCCGTATTTGCAGATCGCCTCGGCGTCGTCGCCGAGCCGGTCTTCGTAGAGCTCCGCGGCCCGGCAGAGCGCGCGTCGCTTCTCCGCCCCGCCGAGCGACGGAAGCTTGAGCTCGATGAGCTTCGCGATGGCCGCGTAATCGCGGGCCTGCTCGAGCAGCCGCGTCATGCCCTCCGAGGCGCGCTCGTGCGTCGGATCGGCGGCGAGCACGCGCCCGTAGAGATCCCGGGCGCCGGCCGTGTCGCTCATGTGGCTCTCCAGGATGAAAGCCGCCTCCGCGAGCATGTCGTGAGCGGTCCCGACTTCCGTCGTCGTGTCGGCCCGGCGAAGGAGCAAGGCCCCGAGCTCCGGCCACTGCTGCGACTTTCTGTAGAGGTGCGCGAGCGCATCCATGGCATCGTCGTTGGTCGGCGCGACGGCGAGGACGGCTTGGAACGCCGCCACGGCGAGATCGGAGCGGGTGAGCCGCGCCTCGTACCAGCGCCCCATGCGCAGCAGAAGCGCGATCTTCGCGGCCTCCGGCGGTTCGCCTTGCATCACCTCGGTGCACGCGGCGAGCACGTCGTGCCAGGCGGCGGTGTGGCTGCCCGCGAGGCGTTCGATCTCCGCCGCGTGTTCGGAGGACGCCGGATCGGTGCAGAGCGCTTGCGTCATGGCGACCAGCGCTTGTTCGGCGTCGCCGACCCGCGAGGCGTACAGGCGCCCGATGTTCGCGAGCAGCGCGCCGCGCTCGGGGCCGAGCTCGGCGGCGTCCGCGCGCTCGAGGAGCGATTCGATGAGCTCGTCGTATTTGCCGAGCTTCTCTTGAACGGCGTCGAGCCGCGCGCGAGCGGCTCCGTCGCTCGGGTCGAGCTCGAGGATCGCCGCGTACGCCTTTTCGGCGCCCTCGGCGTTCGCCGCGGACTGCTCGTACAGACGCGCGGAGCGGAAATACAAGCCCTTCGCGGCGTTTCTTCGCTCCGGGGAGTCTTCCTTGACGATCTTCGCCGCGGCGTCGAAGAGCACGCTGGCGACGCGCGTCGCGTCCGCGCCTTCGGCGACGGCGGACTCCAGCGAAAGCGCGGCTTCCTCGTTGTCCGGCTCCCAGCCGACGGCGTCGATGCGAAGCTCGAGCTCCTCCTCACTGATGCCGCCCCGGCTCGCGGCGCTTTCGCCGGCGGCGCCGCCGAGAGCGTCCAGCAGCTCGCGCACCGCGTCGATGCTCGAAGGGCGCGCGGCAGGATCCTTCGCGAGCAGCGACAGCACGAAGGCATCCACTTCTTTGCTCACGAAGCCCGGGGGGGCCACCGCGCTCGGCGCGCGCGGCTCTTCGGAGAGATGGCCGACGATCGCGTCGGCGATGCTCCGCGTCTCGAAGACGGGCTTGCCGGTGAGGATTTCGTAGAGGATGGCGCCGAACGCGTAGACGTCGCTCGCGGGCGTCGGCGAGCGTCCGCGGAGCTGTTCCGGCGCGACCGTCTTCGGGGAGCTCACGGACCACGGCTCGACGTGACCGTTGGGCGGCGGCCGCGTGCGGAGGCGATCGACGCAAGCGTCCACCAGGCACATCGACGTCGAGCCGTCGTCGCGGCGCCCGACCAGCACGTTCTCGAGCTTCAGGTTGCCGTGAACGAGCCGCTGCTCGTGCAGGGCCGCGAGCGCGGCGAGCAGGAGGCGCAGGATCTCTCGCGCTTCGTCGAGGTGCATCGGGCCCGTGCGCGCGATGCGCGCCGACAGCGGTTCGCCGTCGAACGCCTCGTGGGCCACGAAATAGCGGCCAGCGGTGACGTCCGCGCGGAGTCCCATCGGGAGCCCGGGGTGGGTGATCTTCCCCGACACGCGGGTGAGCGTCAGAAACCGATGGAGCGCGCGCTGATCGCGCTCCGCTTCGCGGCGCAAGACCTTCAGCCGCACACGGCCCCCGTCCGTGCTCGCGCTATAGGTGATGCTCGCGGGGCCCTCACCGAGCTTCGAGAGCACGAAGAACGGACCGAGCTGCGTTCCGAGCGCGAGCTCGTCGGCTGGAGGGAGCCCCCGTTGCCCGAGCTCGGCGACCTCGGGGCTCGCGCCGCTCTTCGAGACGGCGACGGCGTCGCACAGGGCTTCGAACGCCTCGTGCGAGATGCAGTGATCGGTCAGAGCGCGAACGAACGAGCTCTTGCCGCCGGTGCCGCCGATCGCATCGGGATCGAACCCGAGCAGATCACGGCTGAGCACCAAGAGCTCGTCGAGCTCGAACAGGCGCTCGAGCTCGGTGCGGAGCAGATCGACCTCCATTGTGTCACCTCGAGGAGCGGCGCGAAGTGGCGCCCGGGAGCGCCGTGCCGGTGCCCGGAGGATATCAAATCGACCCGGCGAACGGGCCCGAATGCATGGCAAATGCATCGATATTTCAGGGACTTCACGCCCTTTGCCAATTTCTGGTCCGCTGAAAACGGACCGTGCCAGGGTGTGAGCGATGGCCTCGGTCTCGGCGATCGTCGAACGCCTGCTCCCGGTCGCCGTGCTGGCGATCTCGGCGATATCCGTGCCGGTGATGATCCTCTCGCCGACGGGCGCGCCGCGGCTGCGCGCGCTCACCGAAGAAAAGCGTCGCGTCGATGTCGAGATATCGAGGCTCGGGGATCAGATCCGGCAGCTTCGCGCCGAGGTGCGTCAGTTGAAAAGTGACCCTGCGAGCGTAGAGCAGGTGGCGCGCGACGAGCTCGGCTTGTTGCGGCGAACGGAAATCGTCGTGCAATTCGCGCAGTGACGCGCGAGCGCGCCGCCGTTGCAACGCGGGCAGCGTAGAGAGACGATTGTAGCCATGACGGTATCCTTGGCCCGACGTCTCACGTTGGAAGGCGTCGTTTCGCCGGAGGACGCGAACGACGCGCTCCATCGACACGTCAGGGAGAGAATCTCGTTTTTGCAGGGACTCGTCGAGCAGCACCCGGAAATCGCGCCGCGGCTGGAAGCGGAGCTCGGAAGTGCAAGCGACCGTGCGGCCGTCCCGATCGAACCGGATCCTGCGCTCGTCGCCAGCTTGCCATCCGGGCTCACGCGTTCGCTCGCGGCGCTCCCCGTTCGGCGCGAGCCCGCCACCGGTGTGATTCATGCCGTCGCGGCCCATCCGACCGACGCGCACGTCGCGAGCGAGCTCTCGTTCCACCTCGGCGCGCCGGTCGAAGTGAGCGGCGCGCCGCTCACCGCCGTCCTCGCGGCGATCGCGTCGTCTTCGTCGCCCGCGATCCGGAGTCGAACGCCGGCGCTCGGCACGAGCGCGCCGCCGCCGTCGCTGCGCGATTCATCCGGCGCGGCGCCGGGGAGCGCCGAGCCCGCCGCGCGTCCGAGCGATCCTCCCATCCCGTTGGTGCGGCGGAGTCTCGAGCCGGCACCGCCGAGCACCGCGCGTCACGGCTCGATGGTTCCGCCATCGCTGGTGTCGCCGAAGACGCCGAGTCACGCGCCGAACCTCACGCCCATCCGTCCCGAGCCGATCATCGCCCTGACGAGCACGCGTCCTCTGGGCACGCCGTCCCCGTCCGTCGCCCGCGCCGGCGCCAACGACGGAGTGAGCGCCTCCGTCGTGCCGCCGCCGGCCGCGCTCGTCGAGTCCGAGCTTTCGGCGCTCGACGATCTGTCGCAAGCGACCACCGCGGAGGAGGTCGTGGCGGCGCTGGTCGCCGGACTCGCGACGGTCGCCGCGACCGTCATCGTCTTTGCGGTGCGCGGAAAGAGCTTCGAGGGTCGCGACACGAACGATGGACGGATCCGCCAAGCGGTGCGCGCTCTGACGGTGCCGGTGGACCGTCCGAGCATCCTCCAGACGGCGGTTCAGTCGATGGGCTACGTGGGGCCGGTGCCGAACACACCCGTTCACGAAGGGCTCGCTTCCGTTCTCGGAAACCCCGAAGGCGAGGTCGCCGCGGGAGCCGTCATGGTCTCGGGGCGCGTCGCGCTCGTGTACGTGGCATCCGGGCTCGTGACCACGTACCTCGCCACGCGCCGCGGCGATAAGCTCGGCGAAGCCGCCGGCAAAGCCCTCGCCCGCATCGTTCGCGGGCGCAAGAAGTGAAGCCGCTCTACACCGCGGCGGACGTCGAGGGGCTCGATTTCGTGGACAAGCGCACCCTCTCGGCGTGCTCGCGCGCGGAGGTGTGTTCTCGCCGCTGGGGCGAAGGTTCGTATACTTACTAACACTACTGTTAGAGACAGATCACGATCCGAGCGGATCGCACGAGCCACGGAACGAACCGGCGAAGCCGGGGGAGGCTGTTTCTTCCGCGGCGGAATGACGCGCGACGTACCGGCCGACTCTGCCTCTGGCGGCCATCTCGCGAAGAAGCGAAATTCTCGCCGATGCGCCGCGCTGCGCGCGACGGCCCCGCGCCGCGACTCGCCGCGCAACGACCCCCCAAACCTATCTAGGCGGGGGCACCGGCGGAATATTGAACGAGTCCCAGGCGGGCGTCAGATTGCTCGTCGTCGGATCCTGGTTCCACAAATAGACGGCGCCGTACGTCGTGAGCTTCCCGGACGATTCGTCGCGCACCACCGCGGTCATGTAGAGCTGCGAGGCGCGCGTGTCGCTCGGGCTGTACTGGTTCTTCGGGACCTCGTGGGTGCCGGGATAGTCGCGCGCCGAAGAGAAGATCAGAAAGTAGTACGACTTGCCACCCGTGGTGATGACGCTCGGCGACCACTTCGCCCAGCTGTTGATGACGCCGGGGCTCTTCTCGCCAGAGCACGCCGCGGGGTCGTTCGCGGCGAGGCGCACGGGCGCGCCGCCGCTCGCGTCGATGACGTTCACCTCCGCGTCGGGGCGATAGTAGATTTTGCCCGACGTCGAGCTCGCGCGGTTGAACGCGATCAACCGGTCGTCGGCGGAGAACGACGGGTAGTACTCCGAGACGCCGTTCGTCGACGCCCCGGCGAGGGCCGTCACGGTTCCGCCGGCCCGATTCGCGAAGGGAACGATGTGAACGTCCGTCTCGGCGTTGTCGCCGATGCGGCCGTCCTGCGTCGCGGACGCCGAGGTGTAGGCGATCCTCGTCCCGTCGTGCGAGAAGCTCGGCGTCACCGCCGACTGCGTTTCGCCGTTCATCTGGACGAATCCCCAGGCCGTCCCCTCGGCGCTCTGGACCGCGGCGTTCGTCGGATCCGGCTGCCCCTGTTGCCAGGGGATGTTCGCGCTCGTCTCCAGATCGAACCACGCGATCCGATCGCCGCCCTGGTTCGCTGCGTCGTTCCAGCCGACGCCGCCGTTCCCGCGCTTCTGGTACGAGGTGATCGCGATGCGGTCGCCCGTCGAGAAGTGTGCCTTCGAGAATGACATCATCCCGAGCCACGGCTGATCGAGGAGCATCTTCGCCCCGGGCGTGAGGTACGGCGGCGACGCGCCGGTGCTCGTCGGCTCGATGGATGCCATGACGTCGTTCCACGGCCAGTGATCGGTGAACCCCACGGCGTTGCCGTCCGGCGTGGAGACGTGACACCCGATGCACTCCACGTGACCGTTGTCCACGCCGTTGCCGCTGCGCAGGTCGCGGCCGCCTTCGGCGAGGAGCCCCGTCGTCTGTACTTCGGGCACGGTGAGCGCGTCGACCACGCTTTCGTCGCCGACGCGAAATCCGGCAAGCTTGTTGGTCGTTGGTGTGACGTCGGACGACGTCGTCGCCCAGTACACCATGGTGCCGCCGGCCAGCACGGGCGCGATCTGGAACGTGCCGCGCGTGCCCGCCGGGCGTCCCCCTGCCGTCGAGCTCGTCTCGCGGATGGTCACGGTGATCGGTTGATCGAGGGCGCTCGCGGCGAGAAGCTTCCAGACGTCGAGGGGAAGCGTCCAGGTCGTCGCGGTCGTGTACGCGACGAGCTCGCCGGCGGCGCTCGGCGCGCGCATCCGGATCTCGAAGAGGTCGTCCGCCGCGCGGCCCGGCTGGAAGCGAAATCGAGGCCGCAGCCAGTTCGCCGGGAACAAGGCGCCCGGGGCGTTGCCCACCGCGAGCGCCGGCTCGACGACGCAGGGGCCGCTGCTCGCGTCGAAGTCGTCGGCCGCGCCGAAACGGGATGGCGCGTCGCCGGGGACGGCTGTCGGGCCCGAGGTGTCGACGATGGGCGCTGCCGGGAAAACTTGGCACGCTTGGGTACAAGCAGCCGTCGCGGTGCCGCTGCCCGTTGCGGGGTCGACGATTGACGGAAGAGGGTTGAACGTGGCGCCGGGCTGACCGCTGCCCAAGGCTTCGTCTGACGGCGGCGGCGCCGACTCCGCGGTCGCGCAGCCCACGGCGCAGACACAGAAAAGCAACCAATGACGCACGGGGAGCTCTCGAAATGACCGCGACGCACCGCCCCGGTCGGGAAGGTACGAGCGGCCGTTCCTGAAGTAGTCGCGTCCCGCACCGGCGGCGGCTCACGCCTTTCGACGTTTCGCCGCCGGTCCGCTGTTTCGTGGCGACCGACGAGCTACCGTAGAAGCTCGAAAATGCGCGTTTTACGGGCGTAACGTCGAGCTATCCGAGCGCGGCGATCACTTCCGGCGGCGCTTGCACGAGCTCGATGAGCGTCCCCTGGCCGCCGATCGGCGCCTCGTCGTTGCCCTTCGGATGAATGAAGCAAACGTCGTGGCCGCCGGCGCCGCGGCGGATGCCTCCCGGCGTGAAGCGCACGCCCTGCTTCGTGAGCCAATCCACGGCGGCGCGCAGGTCGTCCACCCACAGACCGAAGTGATTCAGCTGCGGGACGTGCACCTTCGGGCTCTTCTCGGGATCGATCGGCTGCATCAAGTCGATCTCGACGGCGAGCGCTCCTTTTCCGATGCGCACGATGTCCTCGTCGACGTTCTCGCGTTCGTTCTTGTAGTTGCCGGTCTTCTCCAGCCCGAAGAGATCGACGTAGAGCTTGGCGAGTCCCGTCTTGTCGAGGGCGCCGACGGCGATCTGCTGGACACCGAGGACGCGAAACGGTCTGTCTTGCATGGCGCTGCTCATGACGTGGCCTTCTCGGATTGGGCGGTGCCGGCCGTCGTCCAGCCGCGTTCCACGCCGATGGCCGCCCACCTTAGGCCGTGCGTGCTGCCGCCCGACGACACCGAGATGTCTTCGGTGCCGTTCCAGGAAGCCGGATCCGGCACCTCGACCGAAGCGTTCTTCGCCAGCGTCTTGATCGTGTTGCCGTCGGCCGTGAGCGCCAGGATGCCGAGGCCGGCGAAGATGGGCACCGTGCCGCTCGGGATGTACGCGGCGATCACCGCCCGCAGGTTCGGCACCAGGGTGGCGGCGCGGTCCGCGGCCCACCGGACGTCGTCGAGGGTCGACAGAATGAGCGCCGACGGCCGGCTCGGGATACGCAGCTCGGCGATCACGTCCAGCGTCGAAGCTTCGGTCCAGGCGCGCGGTGCGCCTTCGGCGCCCTCCGCGGGCGGGCGTTCTTGTGCGTCGCCTTTGCCCTTGCTCTTCGTCTTTCGCACGACCAGCACGTCGTCCGTCGGCAATGCTCTCGGGACGGTGACGCGGACCGGGCGCTTGAAGCTCCTCGGATCGCCGACCTGGCCCGACGCGACCGCGTAGGCCAGCGTCTCCGCCGACGCGACGACGAAGCGCTGGCTCTTCGGCATCCCGGGCTCCGGATCGAACGTCCGCAACGACGTCGCGCCGGGAGGCGGCGGATACAGCTCCGCGGCGATGACCCGATGATCGGGCTCGACCAGGCGCGCGCCCGTCGCGATCAAATCCACGAGCGCGCCGGATTTGGCGAGGACCTCGAGCACCTGTCGCGACGGCGGCGCGATCAAGAAGTCGAGCTTCGGCGGGACCTTCTTGCTCTTCAAGAGCGCCGCCGCGGCGAGCATGTCGCGCAGCGATGCACCCGAATCGCCTCCGAGGATGATCTGGTGGACGGGCTTGCCGTCGAGCTCGCGCACCGGCCGCACCGCGCCGGCTTCGTCCATGACGAGCGGATCGACCGCGGAGAGGTCGATGGTGATCACGTCGTCGCACGGCGCGCCGGGATCCGGGAAGAGCGCGCGATGCGCTTTCGAGCGACGCTGATCGCGCAAGTACACTTCCGTCTTCTCGTCGCTGACGAACACCGCGCCCGCGGCGCCCAGCTGCGGCGCGAGACCGCAGAGGACGGCGCGCTCGGGCACGGAGAGGAGACGCGCGCTCGGACCGGCGAACTCGATGACCACGGGCGCGTGGTGCTCGCGATCGATGCGCTCGATGACCTCGCCGAGACCGCGCCGGAGCAGCTCGAGCGCGGCGTCGCGCACGCACACGAACGGCCGCACGCGGCCCGAGAGCAGCACCTGCACGCTGCGCGGCGGCCTCAGAGAGAACGCGCCGGTGGTGAGCACTTCCCCGATCTGCGAGGGCGAAGCGACGATGGTGAGCATGCCGGCGCCGCCGACGGCGGCGAGCCGAGGATCGTCGGTGATCGCCAGCCGCGCGGGCGCCGCGAACCGTTCGAGGTGCACCGCCGCTGGAAAGCCGATCCCGGGGCGCGCGACGAGCATGCCGTAGTTCAGCGCGCTGCGGATGCCCGGCGTCTCGGCGTCGGTCGCGGCGGAGACGCAGTGCGTGTCGTACGCCACCGCGACCTCCACCGAGGCCTTCTTCATGCCGAGCCGTTCGGCTTCTGCCACCGCGAGATGGGGCTCTCGCGAGAGGACGACTTGGTCGACTTTGAGACGCACCAGATCGCCCCCGAGCAGCGGGTCGTCGGCACGACCCGCGAGGATCTTCTGAGGCATCGTGCGAGGCGGATCCCCCGCTTTCGCGCGCATGAGGCTATTACTCGAGTACCGTTGAGGGGGCCGAAATTCGGCCCCTAAGGCGGCGGCGAAGGTACCCGTTCGATGACAGGGGGGTCAAGGTGGGTTTCGGGGCTCCCGGGCTGTTCCGTATGTCTCCGGATGGGCACTTCGGCGAGCCGTGAGCCTTCCGGCACGGCGCGAACGCCCGAACTTCCGAAACATTCACGGGGTTCGGGAAAACCGCTACTCTGAAGGTCATGTTCAAAGAGGCGCTGAAAGGCGTGGTCGAAGGGACGGATGGGGGCCTCGCCGGGCTCCTCATGGACTTCGAGGGAATTCCGCTCGAGGTTTACGCCAAGGACGGCACGCCCTTCGACATCGAAGCGGTCGGCGCCGAAGTCAGCGTCGTGGTGAAGGCCATTCAGCGCGCGACGGAGATGCTGGACGCCGGCACCACGAAGGAAGTCGCGTTTCAGAGCGACAAGATGGTCACGCTGATCCGAGTGCTCGATCAGAACTACTTCCTCGCGCTTGCCCTCGCGCCCGAGGGCAATTTCGGTAAGGGCCGCTACCTGCTCCGGACCTCGGCCGCGAAGTTCCTCGAGCAGCTCTCCTGAGCGGCGCGCGGCGGATGGCGTCGAAGCGGGCCGCCCCCGCGGAGAGGAGCGCGGCGCGGAAGGCGAAGGCCCGGCGCCGTGTGCTCGTCCTCAGTGGACCGAACCTCGATCGCCTCGGCCGCCGTGAGCCGCACGTCTACGGAAAAGCTACCCTCGCGGAGATCCACGCCTCGCTGTCGCGTATTGCCAGCGAGCGCGGCGCGGACGTGGATTGTCGCCAATCGAACCACGAGGGAACGCTCGTCGACTGGATCAACGCCGCGAAGGACGACGGCTTCGCCGGCATCTTGCTCAACGCCGGCGCGCTCACGCACACGTCCTACGCCCTGCACGATTCCATCAAGGGCTGCGAGCTGCCGGTCATCGAGCTTCACATCTCGAACCCGGACGCGCGCGAGTCCTTCCGTCACGTGTCCACCATCGCCGCCGCCGTCCAAGCGCGCGTCGCCGGTTTCGGCCCTCTGAGCTACACGGTGGCGCTCGACGGGCTGCTCGGCCTCCTCGCCGGCAAGACGCGATAAGGTGTGTGCGGCATGGCGGAAGACGAGCCCGACTCGCAAGAGAAGGCCCGCTCGGGCGGGACGAAGTCCCGGGACGACGCGAAGCGCGAGACCCGTGAGGCGCTGATCGCCGCCGGCATCGCGGCCTTCGCGGCGGAGGGCATCGACGCGCCGAGCCTGGATTCGATTTGCGCGCGCGCCGGCTACACCCGCGGCGCATTCTACGTCCACTTCAAGGATCGCGACGACTTCCTCATCGCGGTCATGACGACGGCGCTCGAGAGCTTCCTCGACGCCGTGATCGCCACGGGAGACGCGGCGCTCGATCTGGAGAAGACGATCGCCATGTTCGTCGCCGCCGTCGGCCAGAGCACGTTCCCGGTGATGGGCGGCGGGGTCCACTTCCATCAATTCATGGCCGCGTGCGCTCGGAACGAGCGCATCCGCGAGCGCTACGTGGAGGTGCTGTCCGAGGCGGGGCGCCGCGTCGCGATCGCCATCCGCGAAGGGCAGGGGGCGCGCACCGTTCGCAGCGACATCGACGCGGACGCGGTGGGGCTCATGCTCGTCGCGCTCGTCGCCGGCGTGCAGGGCTTTCTCGAGGTGGCGTTTCCGGTCGGCGACGTCATCACTCGAGCGGCGAGTGATCTGGTGAAGATGCTGCAGCCCGGGTAGCGGCGTTCAGGCCGCGCCTTTTTCGACGCGACCGCGCCGCGCGGCGACGGCGCGCGCGGCGACCTTCGCGCGCCGGCTCTTCTTTGCGGGCCGCGCCGCCTTCGGGAGCTTCTTCTTGCCGACGTGGACGGCGGGAGCCGGTTCGCGCACACGGCTCGGTTTGCGTCCGACGAGCTCCGCGTTGAACGCCGACGGACAGGCGTCGTTCACCGCGCACGCCGCGCAGGCCGGCTTTCGCGCCGTGCAGATCCTTCGGCCGTGGAAGATCAGGGTGTGGCCGATGGCGTCCCAGTCTTCGCGCGGAAAGAGCTTCATCAGATCTTGCTCGATCTTTTCCGGCTCGCTGTGCTTCGTCCAGCCGAGGCGCTGGCTGATGCGCTGCACGTGCGTGTCGACGACCACGCCCTCCGGCGCGTTGAAGGCGACGCCGAGCACGACGTTGGCGGTCTTTCTTCCCACACCGGGCAGCTTCACGAGCTCGTCGAGCGTCCGCGGCACTTCGCCGCCGTGATGCTCCACGATGCGCTTGGCGAGCCCGATGATGCTCTTCGTCTTTTGCCGAAAAAAACCGAGCCTGCCGATGACCTTCTCGACTTCGCTCGGGTTCGCTCGGGCGAGGGAGGCCGCGTCGGGCCACCTCTGGAACAGCACCGGCGTGGTTTTGTTCACGTTCACGTCGGTGGTCTGCGCCGACAGCACCGTCGCGACGATGAGCTGGAACGCGCCGTCGTGATCGAGCTCGCAGTGCGCGTCCGGGTGCGACGCGCGCAAGCGGGCGAAGGTCGTCGTCGCCGCGCGGATCGCCTTCGACGTCGCCATCAGGATTCGCCTTCGCCGTCGGGAGCCGCGCCGCTCTCCGCTCCGGCGGCCCCGTCGTCGGAAGCGCCGGCGCCGTTCGCTCCGTCTGCGCCCGAGGAGGCGTTCTGCGGCGCTTCGCCTTCGCCCCCTTCGCTGTCCTCGGCGGCGCTGATGTCGCCGACGGACTCCACCGCGACGACGCGCTCGCCGTCTTCTACGGTCATCAGCTTGACGCCTTGGGCGTTGCGCCCCGTCTCCCGGATCTCCTCGACGCGGGTGCGAAGCGTCTGACCGCGATCGGTCACGAGCATCACCTCGTCGTTCGGTCCGACGAGGGCGATGCCGACGACCGGTCCGTTCCGCTCGCTCGCGTCGATGAGGATGATGCCCTTGCCGCCGCGGTTTTGCTGCCGGAAATCCTCGAGGGGCGTCCGCTTCCCGTAGCCGCGCTCGCACACCGCGAGCACGTGGTTGCGCTCCGGCTCGGTGACGGCGAGGCCGACGATCGCGTCGTCGTCGTCGATCTCCATCGCTTTCACGCCGGCGGCGCTGCGCCCCATCGGCCGCACCTGCTGCTCGTCGAAGCGAATGCTCTTACCCTTTCTCGTCGCGATGATGAACTCCCGCGTGCCGTCGGTGACCGCCGCGCTGAGGAGCTGATCGTCGTCGCGGATCTGCACGCCGATGATGCCCTTCTCCCGGTAGTTCACGTAGTCGAGCACCGGCGATTTCTTGATCTGCCCGCCGCGCGTCAGGGTCGTCACGAAGACGCCTTCCTTGAAGTCTTCCACCGGGGTGATCGCCGCGACGCGCTCACCCTCTTCCAGCCCGATGAAGTTCACGATGGCGCGGCCCTTGGCGTTCCTCGCCGCCTGCGGGATCTCGTACACCTTCTTCACGAACACCTTGCCGGTGTTGCTGAAGAAGAACACGAACGTGTGCGTCGAACAGATGAAGAGCTGATTGACGAAGTCGTCCTCGCGCGCCTCCATGCCGCTCGAGCCCTTGCCGCCGCGCTTCTGGGCGCGATACGTCGCCAGCGGGGTGCGCTTGATGTAACCCTGGTGCGAGATGGTCACGACCATCTGCTCTTCCTGAATGAGGTCCTCGATCTGGATCTCGGCCTCGTTGTCGACGATCACCGTGCGGCGCGGCTCGGAGAACTTCTCCTTCACCTCCTCGAGCTCCTTCACGATGACCTCGAAGAGCTTCTCGTCCGACGAGAGGATGCCCGCGAGCCGCGCGATCTCGTCGCAGAGCACGCCGTATTCGCCGGCGAGCTTCTCCTGCTCGAGCCCCGTGAGCCGCGCGAGCCGCATCTCCAGGATGGCGCGCGCTTGCCGCTCGCTCAGGCGGTAGTCCTTTCGCTTCGCGGCGGCCTGTATCTCCGCCTCCGGACGCCCCGCGCGCCGGACGAACGCCTCGAGACCGGCGAGCGGCAGCTGCATCAGGTTCGTGCGCGCTTCGTCCGGATCCTTCGATTCGCGGATCGTCTTGATCACCAGATCGGTGTCCGTCGACACCATGCCCAGGCCTTCGACGATCTCGCGCTGGCCCTCCGCCTTGTTCAGATCGTAGCGCGTGCGGCGGCTGACCACGTCGCGCCGGTGCTCGATGAAATGCTGGAGGATCTCCTTCAGGTTCAGGACGGCGGGGCGGCCGTTGACGATCGACAGGTTGATCACGCCGAACGTCGCCTGCATGTCGGTCAGGTGATAGAGCTGGTTCAGGACGACCTGGGGGAAGACGTCCTTCTTCAGCTCGATGACCAGCCGCATGCCTTCGCGATCGCTCTCGTCGCGCGCTTCCTTGATGCCCTCGATGCGCTTGTCGCGGATGAGCTCGCCGATCTTCGCGTGGAGGCGCGCTTTGTTGACCTGATACGGCAGCTCGGTCACGACGATCTGCTCGCGCTCGCTGCCCTGCACCTGCTCGACGATGGTGCGCGCGCGCATCATCAAGCTGCCGCGTCCCGTCTTGTACGCCTGGTAAATCCCGAGCTTGCCGTAGATCATGCCGGCGGTCGGGAAATCCGGGCCGGGGATGATTTCGAGCAGCTCCTCGATGGTCGTCTCGGGTTTGTTGATGAGGCGGATCGTGCCTTCCAGCACCTCGGACAGGTTGTGCGGCGGGATGTTCGTCGCCATGCCGACGGCGATGCCGCCCGAACCGTTCACGAGCAGGTTCGGAAACTTCGCCGGCAGGACGGTGGGCTCGCGATTCGACTCGTCGTACGTCGGGATGAAGTCGACGGTCTCTTTGTTGATGTCCTCGAGGAGCTCCGCGGCGATGCGCGAAAGCCGCGACTCCGTGTACCGGTACGCGGCCGGGGGATCGCCGTCGACGGAGCCGAAGTTGCCCTGCCCGTCGATGAGCGGGTGGCGCATGCTGAAGAACTGCGCCATGCGCACGAGCGCGTCGTACACGCTCGCGTCGCCGTGAGGATGGTACTTGCCGAGCACGTCGCCGACGACGAGCGCGCACTTCCTGTACGCCGAGCCCGCGTTGAGGTTCATCTCGCGCATCGCGAACAAGATGCGGCGGTGCACGGGCTTCAGGCCGTCGCGCACGTCCGGGATGGCGCGCCCGATGATGACGCTCATCGCGTAATCCAGGTACGAGGTGCGCATCTCGTCCTGGATGCTGATCGGGAGCTCGTAAGGGGATCCGGTCGGGGTTTCGTTGGCCATTTCGTGTGAGGAACGCTCGAGCCTCAGCGCGGAGAAAAGCGCCTGAAAACCTCGGGCGAGAGCTCGCTTGCTTAGCTCAGTACGGGCGGTGCGACAACGCGCGACGGAGGTCTTTCAGGCCCGCTCGCGGGCGTCGATTTCCGAGCAACTCGGGCGAGGCCGCTGCCGAGGAGAGCGCGTGCATGCTACCCTCCAACGCATGGCGCTGCCGTCCCTCCCGGTCCCCGGAATTCGGCCTCTCCGTCGCGTCGAATACGACCGGCTGGTGGAGCTCGGCATGTTCCAGGACGAGAAAATCGAGCTGCTCCGCGGGGTCCTCGTCCCCATGAGCCCCATCGGTCCCCCGCACAGCGCGACGATCGACAGACTGAACCGCCTCCTCGTACTGGCGTTCGAGGGACGGGCCACCGTCCGCTGTCAGAACCCCTTCGCGGCGCTCGACGACTCCGAGCCCGAGCCGGATTTCGGCGTCGTGCCGCTCGGCGACTACTACCAGGCGCACCCCGAGCGCGCCGAGCTCGTCATCGAGGTCGCCGAGTCGTCGCTCTCGCGCGATCGCGGCGTGAAGCTCCACATCTACGCCGAGAACGGCGTGCCGGAGTACTGGATCGTCAACCTCGTCAATCGGCGCATCGAGGTGCACACGGATCCGTCGCCGCAAGGCTATCGCGCCCTGCGTCACGTCGAACGTGGCGACGCGCTCGCGCCGGTGCGCTTTCCGGACGTCTCGTTCGCGGTCAGCGACGTTCTGCGCTGAGGCGTGGGGCGGGGGGATTGAACAGGACGAGGGAAGAGCGGAAGGATTTTGGGTTGAGAGATCGATTCTGGCGGTCTCCAAGTCGATCAACGTCGTGGGGCGGGGGGATTGAACAGGAAGAGGGAAGAGCGGAAGGATTTTGGGTTGAGAGATCGATTCTGGCGGTCTCTTCCAAAATCAAAATCTTCCGCCCTTCCGTCTTCCTGTAACTCTCTCTCTCGCGATAAGCGCCGTAGATCGCTCGCTCGCCGTCAGAAGAAGTTGCCGATCGTGAATTCGAAGACGTTGTGTTCTTCGTACGGCAGGGGCTTGAACGGGAAGCCCCACTCGAACCGCAGCGGGCCGAGGGGCGAGAACCAGCGGATGCCGAAGCCCCAGGACGTGCGCAGGTTCACGAGATCCCCGGGGAAGCTGAAACAGGGGTTCGTGACGGAGTAGGTGCTGCCGCTATTGCCCGAGGCGTTGCAGTAAGTGCGCTCGGTGTTCCAGGCGTTGCCGGCGTCGGTGAAGAGGACGCCGCGGATGCCCACGGCTTCGACGATGGGGAACTCGAGTTCGAGGTTCTGGTAGTACTCGATGTTGCCGCCGATGTTCGCGCCGTTGGCGATGGGCAAGCTGTTCGGATCGGTGATCGAAGTGAGCGGCATGCGCGGACCGACCGTGCGGAAGCGGAAGCCGCGGATGTCGAAGATGCCGCCGAGGAAGAAGCGGGCGAAGATGGGCACGCCGTCGGCCGACGGGCTCGTCACGATGCCCGCTTCCTGGTTCAGCTTCAGGACGATGCCGAGCCCGAGCGGATAGAAGTAGCGACCGGTGAAGCGGTTGCGCCAAAACTCGTTGTGCGAGCCGAGCGCGGACGTCGCGAGCTCCGTCGACAGGCGTAGATAGATGCCCTTCGTCGGGAAGAGCCGGTTGTCGCGGGTGTCGAAGGTGATCGCGGGCCGGAGGCTCGACGTGAAGCCGTCGTTGAAGAGGTTCGCGAGCGGCAGGCTCTGGAACAGGCTGACCGCGCTCGCGGTGCCGAAGAACGTGGTCGTCGGCGACGTCGAGACCTTGTCTTCTTCCGCCGTGTAGGTGAGCGACACCTGGAGCTCCGGCTCGATGATCGGGTAGCCCCAGGTGATGTCGCCGCCGAGGCTCGACTGCGAGAAATCGGCGTACGCGCGGAGCTGCTGGAAGAGCTCGAGCTGGAAGTTGAAGCGGCTGTCCAGGAAGTAGGGCTCGAAAAACCGCAGGTTCACGAGCTGGCGCAGGCCGCTGAGCTGCGCGTTGAGCGCGAGGCTCTGTCCGTTGCCGAACAGGTTCGCCTGCTGCACCTGCGCGGTGGCGATGAAGTTCTCGATGCTGGAGAAGCCCGCGCCGACCTGGAAGGTTCCGGTCGGGCGCTCGCTGACCTCGACGATGGCCTTGAGCTTGTCGGGGGCCGAGCCTTCGCTGGTCGAGATGTCGACGCGCTCGAAGTACCCGAGCGCGGTGATGCGCTGGCGCGAGCGCTCGAGCAGCGACTCGCTGTACTTCTTGCCTTCCTCGATCTCCATCTCACGGCGGATGACCTTGTCCCGCGTCTTGGTGTTGCCGGAGATCTCGATGCGCTCGAAGTAGACGATCGGCCCGCGTACGATGGGAACGATGACGTCGACCTCGTGCGTGTCGGGGTCGAGCTTCGTCTCGGGGTTCGCCTCCACGTTGGCGTACCCCGCGTCGTGGTACATCGTGCGGATCGCGTTGAGATCTTCGAGCAGCTCGGCGCGGTTGAAGTAGTCGCCCGGCTTGGCGCGCACCATGTTGCGCAGGTGCCTGCGGCCCTCGAGCGGCTCGACCTCGCGGTCGTCGGGGCCCTTTTCGTACACGCGGAACTGGCGGATCTTGAAGCGGGGACCCTCGTCGATCGTGATGGAGACCTCGATGCCGTTGCGGTCCGGCGTGAGCATCACCCGCGGCGTGCTGATCTGCACCGAGAGATAACCGCGATCGTAGTAGAGCGCGCTGATCACGGCGATGTCGCGCTCGAAGGCGTCCTGACGGAAGGGCCCGCCCGAGCCGAACGACAGAATGCTCGAGGCGCCGGTGAACATCGTCGCGCGGAGCTCGTCGCTCGAGACGCTGTTGTTGCCGATGAACGTGACGCGGCGGACGCTGACCTGGTTGTGCTCGGTGATCACGAAGCGCACCAGCACTTCGTTGTTCTTCTCGGGGACGACCTCGGCCTTCGCTTCCGCGAGGAAGTATCCCTTCTCCGCGTACATGTCGCGGATCTTCTGGATGCTCCTCTGGATGGCCGGGTACGAGATGACGGTGTTCTCTTTGACCTCGATCGCCTCTTTCAGGTCGTCGTCGTCGATCTCGTCGTTGTTCGTGAACTCCACCTTGGAGATGTTCGGCCGCTCGCGGACGGTGAAGCGAAGCGTCACGCCCGCGTCGGAGCGCTCGAGGTCGACCTCGACGTCGTCGAAGAACCCCGAGCCCCAGAGCTCGCGCACGTCCTTCGACAGCGCCTCCGGCGAGAAGGGTTGTCCCACTTTTTCGCGCAGGTAGCTCTTCACGTCCTCCTTCGTGACCCGGCGGTTGCCGAGGACGTCGACGCCGACGATGGGCAGCCCGCGCGCGAGGTCCGTCTCACTCGCGGGCGGGTTCGCGCGCCGCGGAGCCGTGACCGCGTGATCAGGTTCGCCCTCGTCCTGCGCGAAGGCTCGACCCGGGGTGAGCACGAGGGTGATCGACACCAGGGTCAGCCACCAGAGGAGGCGGCGTCCGGGAAACGTGTCGAGCATCGTGCGCGCTGGATCGTCCTGAAAAAGCCCGGGCCTCCGTAGCCCAGTGCCGCCTTCGTCTCAAGCTTCGGGCGACCGGGATAGCCTCCTGCTCCGCGAAATCCGAGAACTTTTTTGTGCGCCCAGCGGAATGCCCAAAACTTGACATGCGTATAGTGAAGCTGCTCGAGTTCGGCCCTCGACCATCCGAAGCGAAATGGGCGCGCTGAGTGGCGAAGAGTAAACGACCTAGAAAATCGGGCGAATCAGGGGGCCAAGAGCCCCCACGCAAACGAAAGCGCGGCGGCGGCGCGGAGCAACCGGGCCTTTTCGAGAAGGTCGCCGAGGAGCCGGCGCCTCTTCATGAAATCGCGCAGAGCCGCTACCTGAGCTACGCGCTGTCCGTCATCACGAGCCGCGCTCTGCCGGACGTGCGAGACGGTCTCAAGCCGGTTCAGCGCCGCATCCTCTACACGATGTGGCGCGACCGGGTGACGGCGGACGCGAAGCTCCGCAAATGTGCGGTCATCGTCGGCGACGTCATGGGCAGCTACCACCCCCACGGCGATTCGGCGATCTACGACGCGCTGGTCCGGCTCGCGCAGCCGTTCGTGATGCGCTCGCCGCTCGTCGACGGTTCGGGGAACTTCGGCTCCCTCGACGGCGACCCGCCGGCCGCGATGCGGTACACGGAGTGTCGCCTGACGGCGATCTCCGCCGAGCTGCTCGTCGAGCTCGACCAGAGCACCGTCCATTTCCGCCCGAATTACGACGGAACGAAGTCCGAGCCCGTCGTGCTGCCGGCGCGCGTGCCGAACCTGCTCATCAACGGAGCGGCGGGCATCGCCGTCGGCATGGCGACGAACATCCCGCCGCACAACCCGGAAGAGGTGTGCGCGGCCGCGATCCGGCTCCTCGACGCGCTGCTCGACGGCAAGCAGCTGTCGTCGCGCGAGCTCTGCCGCACCATCAAAGGGCCGGATTTCCCGACGGGCGGGCAGATCATCTCGACCCCCGAGGAGATCAAGCAAGTCTACGAGACCGGTCAGGGTTCCATAAAGGTGCGCGCGACGTGGGAGGCGGGCCCGTCGACCCGCAGCGGCAAGACGCTCTTCATCACGAGCATCCCGTACGGCGTCAACAAGTCGCAGCTGGTCGAGCGCATCGCCGAGGTCGTGCTCTCCCGCAAGATGCCGCTGCTCCTCGACGTGAAGGACGTGTCCACCGAGGACGTGCGCATCGCCCTCGAGTTGAAGAAAGAGGCGGACGAGAAGAAGGTGCTCGCGTACCTCTTCAAGCAGACGCCGCTGCAATCGAGCTTCGCGGTGAACCTCACCTGCCTCGTCCCGACGGAGAACGAGGAGGTAGGGCGGCCCGAGCGACTCGATCTGAAGTCGATCCTCTGGCACTTCCTGCATTTTCGTCTGGAGGTCGTCACCAAGCGGCTCCAGCACGAGCTTTCGCAGCTCGAGAGGCGCATGCACATCCTCGAGGGCTTCGCGATCGTCTTCGACGCCCTCGATCAGATCCTCAAGATAATCCGCGCCTCCGAAGGCAAGTCCGACGCCGCCAAGAAGATCATGGCCCGGTACAAGCTCGACGACGAGCAGACCGACGCCATCCTCGAGCTTCGGCTCTATCGCTTGGCGCGCCTCGAGATCCTCGTCATCCAGGACGAGCTCAAGGAGAAGAAGAAGCGCGCCACGGAGATCAAGCGCCTGCTCAAAGAGGAAGGGAGCAAGAGCATCTGGGGCATCGTGCGCAGCGAGATCGCCGCGATCGGTCAGGGTTACGGCAAGCCCGGCGCGCGGCGCACGCTGATCGCGGAGGTGGGCGAGGAGCCGGAGTTCACCGAAGAAGACTTGATCATGGCGGAGGACAACCACGTCCTCTTGACTCGCGATGGCTGGGTGAAGCGGCAGAAGGAGATCAAGGATCCTGCGGCGACCCGGCTCCGCGAGGGAGATCAGGTGCTCTCCGTCGTCGCGGGATCGACGCGCGCGAGCGTCGTTTTCTTCGGGAGCTTCGGGACGGCGTACACGAGCCGGATCGTCGACATTCCGGCCACCACCGGCTACGGCGAACCGATTCAGAAGCTCTTCAAGATGAAGGACGGCGAATCCATCGTCGCGATGGCGTCGCTCGATCCGCGGCTGACCGGCGGTCCCGAAGCGCTCGAGGGCGACGAGGAGCACTATCCGCCGACGTTCGGCTTCGCCGCGAGCTCGGACGGCTATGCGCTCTCGTTCGGTCTCGGGCCGCTCGTCGAACCGAGCACGCGCGCGGGGCGGCGCTACGCGCGGCTCAGCGAAGGCGCGCAGATCGTCGGCGCGGCCGTGGTGCACGGCGAAGAGACGATCATCGCCGTCTCGAAGAAGCGCCGCGCGCTGCTCTGCGACGTGACGGAGATAAGCTACCTCGCCGGCCCGGGCCGCGGCGTCACCCTGATAAAGCTCGCCGAAGACGACGCGCTCCTGACGGTAAAAGCCGCGCGCGACGACTCCGCCGCCATCGTCGTCAAGACGAGCATGGGCGGCGAGCAGAAAATCACCACATCTCGCTATGAGAAGACAGGCCGCGGCGGCAAAGGCCGCGAAATAATCAGCCGTGGCACCCTGACGGAAGTCGTCCACGACCCCCCACCCGCCCCCGCTCCGTTCGAAGGAACCGCGTCCGCATGACTCCCGCAGCCGCAAATTGTCCGCCTCTGGGGGAGTGGGGGATGAGAGGCATCCCCCACCCGAACAGAGCCGCCCCGTCCCTCGAGCGAGCACCGCAGCCGAAGGCGAGGAGCGCACGCGAGGGTTCCGCGTCTGATCGCGACAAAGAACCTGAACCCCCACGACGCCAAAGTCGTCAGAACGAACAAGGCCCGCCTCTGGGGGAGTGGGGGATGGGAGGCATCCCCCACTCGAACCGTGACGAACCTTCCCTCGAGCGAGCACCGCAGCCGAAGGCGAGGAGCGCACGCGAGGGTTCCGCGTCTGACCACGACGAAGAACCTAAATAACCCACGCCGAACACGTCGTTGGCTCGAACCCCGCCGCAGGAACAAAGATGACCGAGTACACAGCCAAAGACATCACCGTCCTCGAAGGGCTCGATCCGGTTCGCAAGCGGCCGGGCATGTACATCGGGGGCGTCGGCAGCGCGGGGCTGCATCACCTGGTTTGGGAGATCGTCGACAACTCGGTCGACGAGGCCATGAACGGCCACGCCTCCGAGATCACGGTGACGCTCCACAAGGGCGGCGAGAGCATCACGGTGAAGGACGACGGGCGCGGTATCCCCGTCGACAAGCATCCGAAGCTCAAGAAATCGGCGCTCGAGATCATCTTTTCGACCCTGCACGCCGGCGGCAAATTCGAATCAGGCAACTACAAGACGTCCGGCGGCCTCCACGGCGTCGGCTCGTCCGTAGTGAACGCGCTCTCGAGCAAGCTCGTCGCCACCGTGAAGCGCGACGGCGCCGAATGGCAGATGGAGTTCAAGCGCGGCGCCGCCCAGAGCGCGCTGAAGAAGCTCGGGCCGGCGCGCGGCTCGGGCACGACCGTCTTCTTCCAGCCCGATCCGACCATCTTCCCGCGCACGGAGTTCGAGCCGGCGACGATCCGCGAACGGCTCGAAGTGGCGAGCTACCTGCACCGCGGTCTCAAGGTGCGCTTCGTCGACGAGGCGCACGGAACCGACGAGACGTTCCTGCACGAGCAGGGCATCGCCGACTACCTGAAGAAGATCATCGCGCAGCGGAACACGAAGCCGGTGCACGACGCGGCGTTCTCGCTGGTCCGAGAGAACGGCGGCAAAATCGAGGTCGTCTTCCAGTGGACCGAGGCCACGGAAGAGCACCTGCTGAGCTACGTCAACGGCATCCCGACGGGCTCCGGCGGAACGCACGAGAACGGCCTCCGCGCGGCGGTGGGCAAGGCCGTCCGTAACTACGTGGAGACGCACCAGCTCGCGCCGCGCGGCGTGACCATCGCGGCCGAAGACATCCGCGAAGGTTTCATCGGCGTGCTCTCCGTCTACATCGCGGAGCCGCAGTTCCAGGGTCAGACGAAGGATCGCCTGAACAACCCCGAGGTGCAGAGCTACGTCGACGCGGCGGTGCGCCCCGCCCTGGAGCAGTGGCTCAACTCGAACCGCACCGTCGCCGAGCAGATCGTCACGCGCATCGTCCTCGCGTCGCGGGCGAGGGAGGCGTCCCGCGCGGCGTCCGCCGCGGTCTCCCGCAAGACGGCGACGAGCGGGCGGCTCACGCTCCCCGGCAAGCTGAGCGATTGCTCGAGCACGAACCGCGAGGACACCGAGCTCTTCATCGTCGAGGGCGACTCCGCCGGCGGCACGGCCAAGCAGGGCCGCGACCGGGAGCGACAAGCTGTGTTGCCGCTTCGCGGGAAGGTGCTCAACACGGAGGCGGTCGGCCTCGCAAAGGTGCTCGAGAACAAGGAGCTCGCCGATCTCGTCGTCGCGCTCGGCTGCGGCGTCGGCAAGGACTTCGACCTGGACAAACTGCGCTACGCGAAGATCATCTTGCTCGCCGACGCCGATTCGGACGGTCACCACATCACGACGCTGCTCCTCACTTTCTTCTACCGTCACCTCCCGCAGCTCATCCAGTCGGGGAAGATCTTCGTCGCGGTGCCGCCGCTCTATCGCATCGACATCGGCAAGGAGACCCACTGGGCCGTCGACGAGGAAGACAAGGCGCGCATCCTGGGAAAATCCGGCAAAGACGAGGCGAAGGCCGATATCACCCGCTTCAAGGGGCTCGGCGAGATGATGCCCAAGGTCCTGTGGGAGACGACGCTCTCGCCGAAGACGCGCCG
The DNA here is from genome assembly GCA_035547195.1 of Polyangiaceae bacterium. Lineage (GTDB taxonomy): Bacteria > Myxococcota_A > Polyangia > Polyangiales > Polyangiaceae > DASZVB01. The sequence goes on along the minus strand of DASZVB010000019.1, from coordinate 38,588 downwards.
GCTCCTCAAGGTCCAGATCTCGGACGGATTGCAGACCGATCGGGTCATCAACGAGCTCATGGGCAAGGACCCCTCGGCGCGATTCCACTTCATCATGGACCGCGCGGAAGAAGCTTTGGACATCGACGTGTGACGCTGAATCCCGCCTTCATGAGCAGCTCGTCCCGTCGTCGCGCGATAGCCGCGCACATCGTGCGCCGGCGAACGACGTGGTCGGTGGGTGTAAGCGCGAGAGCCTGTATCGCGAAAGCGATTTGAAGAGCGCGACGGCCTTCTCGCGGAGTGATAAAACCGATCGGGTACGAGTGGCGTAATCCATCCGCGGGCTCCCGCTTCGCGCGAGCGACTCGATGAGCCCGCCCGGCCGCGCACTCCATCGCTCAACGGCAGACGTCATGGATAGGTTTCCCCCCGGCACCGTCTTCGGAAACGATTTCAAGGTCGTGCGACTCCTGCGAGAGGGCGGCATGGGCGCCGTCTTCATCGTGGAGCAAATGAGCACCGGGCGCCTGCGCGCCCTGAAGGTGCTTTCGAACGAGCTCGGAAACGACGCGGGCGCGCGCGAACGGTTCGTACGCGAGTCGCGCATCGGCGCGCAAATAGACAGCGATCACGTCGTCGAGGTGGTCACCGCCGGCGTCGACGCCGCGACGGGGTGCCCGTACCTGGTCATGGAGCTCCTCGTCGGGCTGGATCTCGACGACGTCGCCGAACAGTTCGGCCCGCTGCCGCTCGGCGACACGGCGGAGATCCTCGCGCAGTTCGGGCACGCCATCGAACGAGCGCACGCCCTGTCCATCGTCCATCGCGACATCAAGCCGGCGAACATCTTCCTGGCGGCGCCGCGACCCCGCGGCGCTCCGTTCACCGTGAAGGTCCTCGACTTCGGCATCGCCAAGGCCGTCGCCGACAACAAGCTGACCGGCGCTGCGCCGCGCGGCACGCCGCTCTACATGGCGCCGGAGCAAATGGAGCACGCCGGCAACGTCACGCCGGCCGCGGACGTGTGGGCGATCGGGCTCGTCGTCTTCCGGCTCCTCACCGGGCGCGAGCTGTGGCGTGCTTCCGGCGATTCGTTCGCCGCGCTCGTGCGCGAAATGGTCGTCGATCCGCTTCCGGCCGCCACGGCGCGCGCCGCCGAGCTCGGGGCGCCGGGGCGACTGCCTTATGGCTTCGACGAGTGGTTCGCCCGGTGCCTGGCGCGCGATCCGCGCGCGCGTTTTCCGGAGGCCGGCGCCGCCATCACCGCGTTCCACGCGCTCGTTCCCGACGGAACGCCCACGGGCCAGATCGCGGAATGGATGCACGCGAGGATGAGCGCCGCCGAGGGCAGTCAGACGTCGCTGGCGGGAGCGTCCTTGCGCGGAAACTCCGCGCCGGGCCAGTGGTCGGCACCGAAGGGCGCCACCGGGTCCGCGAGCACGCCGGCGCGCGGCGCCTATCCGGCGCCCGTCGTGCCGTACATCACGGCCTCTTCGACGCGCAGCTCGCCGCCGACCGGGGACGCGGCGACGCAATACTCGCAGCCGCTCGGCGAGACCTCGTCGGCGAAGCCCGTCGCGAAGGCGCTCGAGCCGCGCGCGCCTTCGCGCGTGCTCCTCGTCGGCGCCGCCGCGGGCGTCTGCGCGCTCGCCGCGGGCGCGTACGTCGTGTTCTCCGGGTCCGGACGACGATCGCCGGATCCGGCAACCGCGATGGTCGCGCCGAGCTCCGCCGCGGTCGCCACCGCCGCTCCCGTGGCGAAGGCCGCGCCGAGCTGTCCGGACGACATGGTGCTCATCGAGGGCGGGAGCATGTTCATGGGCGATCTCGATCTCCCGAACGCGCGCCCGCCGCACAAGGTGACCGTCTCGAGCTTTTGCATCGATCGCCACGAGGTGACGGCCGCGGCTTACGACGCCTGCGTGGAGCACGGCAATTGCCTCAAGGCGCCGCAGGACGTGCACTTCGCCGATATGACCGACGCCCAGCACGCCGCCTTCAGCGAGCTCTGCAACGCGCGCCGCCAGGGGCGCGGCGATCATCCCGCGAACTGCGTCGACTGGAGCATGGCCGACAACTTCTGCCGCGCGCCCGGCGGGCGGGTCCCCGACGGTGGAGCGCGATTGCCCACGGAAGCGGAATGGGAGTTCGCCGCGCGCGGCTCGGGGCAGAAGACGTATCCGTGGGGCGACGAAGCGCCCGACGCGACGCGACTGAACGCGTGCGGCAAGGAGTGCGACAGCTGGTTCGCTGCGCACCACCTCACGACGCGAACGCTGTACGACGCCGACGATCGTTTCGCCGGTACTGCGCCCGTCGGGTCGTTCCCCGCGGGAGCGACGCGGGAGGGCGTGCTCGATCTCGCCGGCAACGTCTGGGAGTGGACCGCGGATTTCTACGGCCCGTACGCGAGCGACGCCGCCACGAACCCGAAGGGCGCGGGATCCGGGACGGAGCGCGTCGTTCGCGGCGGATCGTTCAACGGCTCCATGAGCGCCTGGGCGAAGCCCGCGTACCGCTGGAAGACCACGCCCGACACGTACAACCACGCCATCGGCTTCCGGTGCGTGAAGAGCCCGACCTGAGTTTCCGGCACGGCGACCCCGTGCCGAATTCGTGAAGGAACGACGATGAAGAACGAGCTACGCGCAAGGATCCTGGAGATGACCCTGGCTGCTTTCGGCGCTTCTGCGTGCGCTTCGACGCAAGCGGCCGATCCGGCGAAGGTGCCGTCGGCGGCCGAGGTAACGCCGCAGAAGCCCGCGAGCCACGGCGAGGCAAGCTGTTCCGCGGCCGGGTGCGGCGCGAAGGCCGACGACACGGCGCCGGGCGACGCCAAGGCAGCCGACGCGAAGACCGCGCCGGCGACCGACGCCAAGGACGTCACCGGCGCGTCGGCCATCGCCACGCCCGCGTCGGCGGCACAAACGGCGGACGCCGACGCGACGAAGCCGGCGGAAGCCACGACGGACGCGCCGAAGCCCGCTCACGTCAAGGCGAAGCCCGGCGCCTCGAAGCCGAAGGCCGCGAAGAAGAAGGCCGCCGACGACGAGGGGTGCGGCGCGGGCTCTTGCGCGAGCGCGAAGTAGTCCGGTCTTCTGCATGACCATCCCCGCAGGCGTCGGGATCGGCCTGCGAGCGGGGCTCTTCGACGAGCTCGTCGCGGCGCCGGACGGAGAGCTCGCGTTCGTCGAGCTCACGCCGGAGAACTATCTCGGCCGCGGCGGCCGCTACGCCGCCATGTTGCGAGCCGCCGTGGATCGCTGGCCCGTCGTGACGCACGGACTGTCGCTGTCGCTCGGCGGACCCGATCCGCTCGATGCCGGCCATCTCCGGAGGCTCGGCGAGCTCCTGCACGCCGTCGGGACGCCGTGGCACAGCGATCATCTGTCGTTCGGTGTCGTGGACGGCGTGGCGCTGCACGAGCTCTTGCCCCTTCCGTTCACGCGCGCCGCGGTTCGCCACGTCGCGGATCGGATCGCGCAGGCCCAGGAGATCCTTCGGCTGCCGCTCGCCGTCGAGAACATCACTTATTACGCCCTCGGAACGGGCTCGGAGATGGACGAAGCGGATTTCATCGCCGAGGTGCTGCGCACGACGGGGGCACGGCTGCTCCTCGACGTGAACAACGTGTACGTGAACTCGAAGAACCACGGCTTCGACGCGCGCGCGCTGCTCGAACGCCTGCCGCTCGACCGCGTCGTGCAGATCCACGTCGCCGGGCACGATCGGAGCGACCCGAGCCTGCTGGTCGATACGCACGCAGAGCCGATCGTCGAGGACGTGTATTCGCTGCTCGCGTGGGTGCTCGAGCGGACGGGGTCCGTGCCGGTGCTGCTCGAGCGCGACGACCGGTTCCCTCCGTGGGAAGAGCTCTGCGCCGAGCTCCAGCGCTTGAACGCCATCGTCCGGGACGCCGCGCAGCGCCGCTCGGGCACGGCGGCCGGAGAACCCGCGTGAGACTCGACGACTACACCCGCCACGTCGCGGATTTGTGCCTGGACCTCGAGCCGCGGAGCGAAGCCGTCGCCTCGCTCGGCGGCGATCGGGAACGGTGGCTCCGCTATCGTCGCATGGTCCGACGGCGCCTGACCGACTCCGTCGCGGCCGTCTTTCCACGGCTCGAAGCCGCGCTCGGTGAGCCGTCGTTCGAAGCGATGATGGACGCCTTCTTCGCGTCGCGCGGGCTCGCGTCGCCATTCATTCGCGACGTCCCCGGGGAAGTGCTCGCGTTCCTCGATGGAGCTTCCACGGGCTCGTTGGATTTACCCGACCATGCCGTCGATCTCGCGAAGCTGGAGTGGGCGGAGCGCGCCGTACTGTACGCCGAGGACGACGCCGTCGCCGAGGCGCCGCCGCTCGCGATGGGCGCGGCCGTCGTGCTCACGCGGGCGCACCGGCTCCTCGCCCTGCGCCACGCCGTGCATGACCTCGACGCCGGAGAACCGCGCGCGCCCGCCGCGCGCCCGACGTTCCTCTGTGTCTATCGGGACGAAGCGACCCACGAAGCCCGGGTGCTTTCGCTGAGCGGTGCGGCGCACGCGCTGCTCGAGGCGCTGTCCGACCGCGTGAGTCTCGAAGAGGCCATCCGGCGAGCCGCGGCGCGCAGCGACGCGACGGTGGACCGCGCGTTCCTCGAGTCGTTGTCGGAGCTGCTCGCGGATCTATCCGCGCGCGGCGTCGTGCGCGGCGCGCGGACTTAGCCCTTACGAATCCAGCTCGACGACGCTGATGTCCGAGAGCTCGTCCGTGGGATCGTCCGGGGCGTCCGGGACCGTGCCTTCGCCCTTGCGCCGGAGCTCGAAGCGCTCTTGCTTACCGGTCGTGTCCTCGAAGTCGACGACGACGCTCTGCGTGTCGGGAGCCGGTTCGAACACCACGCTGACGGCGACGTCGTAGCTGGTGGTGGACAGCGGCGGCAGGCTCGGCGACGCCCCCGAAGGGGGAAATAGATCGCCCACGGCGACGCGCTGCGCGGTGGGGAAGGGGTGCTTCTCGACGGCTTCGTAGGCTTTCGCCAGAGCGGCCTTCATCTCCCGCGCGGTCGGCCAGCGATCCACCTTCTGGAACGCGAGCGCGCGATCGACCACGTCGACGATGGGTGCGGGCAGATCCGGCTTCAGCTCCTTGATGGAGCGCGCTTTTTGCGACATCGCGGCGATGAGCCGCTCTTGCACGGTCTCGGCTTCGTGCACGTGGCGACCGGTCATGGCCCTCCACATGGTGGCGCCGACGGCCCAGATGTCCGTCCGGGCGTCGATGAGGTCGCGCTTGCCCCGCGCTTGCTCGGGCGGCATGTAAGAAGCCGTTCCGACGATCATCCCCGTGCGCGTCAGGCTGCCCTTCAAGGAGCGCTCGCGCACGCGCGCCAGACCGAAGTCGAGCACCTTCACGGCTCCGTCGTTCGTCAAGTAGACGTTCGCCGGTTTGATGTCCCGGTGGACGATGTCCTTGTCGTGCGCGGCCGCCAGGACATCCAGAACCTTGTCGGCGATGTAGAGCACGCCGGTCGGGGCGAGCACCGTCTTCTTCTTGAGCCGCGTCTCCAGCGACTCGCCCTCGAGCAGCTCCATGACCAGAAACGGCGAGCCGTCGTCGAGGACGTCGTCGTCGAGGACGGTGACCGCCCCCGTGTGTCCGACCTTGTTCGCGACGTAGCCTTCCTCGAGGAAACGCCGCTTCACGTCCTCGTGCTCGGCGAACGTGGGGTGGAGCAGCTTGATCGCGACGCGGTTGCCGTTTCGGTGCGTCGCCGCGTAGACGGACGCCATGCCGCCCATGTCGAGCAGGCGATCGACGTGCCATTTCCGCGCGAAGACCTGACCGACTCGCTCTTTAGCCTTCTTCGCGAGCGCTTCGTTCACGTTCCCTTACCATCCCGTGCGGTCAGGGCACTGTCAAGGTACGAGCTTGCCGCGGAGGCTCCGCGAGTTTGCGCGGTCGATCCGCCGGCTCCGTCGTCGGGCCGCATCATCCTTCGACGTCCGCTCGATACTCGTCGAGATCGATGCCGTAGCGTTCGACCCAACGGTGAATTTGCATTCGTGCCTTACCGAGCGCACGTCCGACCGCGGCCACGTTGCCCGCGTGCTCGGCGAGCAACGCGCGAAGCTCCGCCTCGGTGGGCGCGCCTTTGTGATGTGGGACAGGGTGCGCGCTCGGTTCGTCCGCGGAAGGCTCCTCTCCGTAGCCCGCCATCGCTTCGCGGATCGGCTCGGGCAAGAGCGGCACGTCGAGCACCGGTCCTTCGGCGAGCGCGATGGCTCGCTTGGCGCACGCTTCGAGCTCCCGGACGTTGTAGGGGAAGTCGTAGTGGAGCAGGCCGGCCATGAAGAGAAAGGAGACCTCCAGATCCGGTCTCCCGTGTCGCGCGAGAAACGCGCGCAGCAGCCGGTAAGCGTCTTCTTTTCTGTCGCGGAGCGGCGGCAGGCGTAGCTGATATTCGTTCAGGCGCGCGAACAGATCCGGCCGAAAGCGATCTTCGTGCTCCAGACGTTTCAGGTCGCGGTGCGTCGCAGAGACCACTCGCACGTCGACCATTTCCGGAGCCGTCGCGCCGAGCGGGTACACCTCCTTCGACTGCAGCACGCGCAGAAGCTTCGCTTGCGCGTCGAGCGGCATGTCGCCGATCTCGTCGAGCAAGAGCGTGCCCTCGTGCGCGGCTCGCAAGATGCCTTGCTTGTCGCGATCCGCGCCCGAGAACGCGCCGCGCTTGTAGCCGAAGAGCTCGCTCTCGAGGAGGTTCTCCGGGATCGCCGCGCAGTTGACGGCGCGGAAGGGGCCCTTGCGCCCGCTGCGGCGGTGGATCTCGCGCGCGACGACCTCTTTGCCGGTGCCGCTCTCGCCGAGGAGCACCACGCTGATCGGCGACGTCGCGATGCGCTCCACCTCGGCCGCGATGCGGTCCATCTGGTAGCCGCCGACGAGCTCGCTCGGCTCGCGCGCGAGGCGCATCGTGCCCTTGGTCATCGTGCCGTCGATCCGATACCGGGCGAAGAGCTCGGCGTCGCGGTCGACGAACTTGAAGATCGCGTCGCCGACGCGCACTTCCTGCCCGTGCTCGAGCCGCGCCTCGCTCACGCGCCGTCCGTCGACGAGCGTGCCGTTCGTGCTTCCCCGGTCGCGCAGCGACCAGCCGCCGCGCTCCCACGCGATCTCGGCGTGGGTTCGCGACACGGCGTTCACGGGAATGACGACGTCCGCGGGCGGCTCGCGCCCGAGGACGTTCGTGCCGCGCGCGAGACGGAAGACCGGCGGCAGCGTCGGGAACGCCGTCGCGTAGAGGAGCACGAGCCCCGCCGTCTCGGTTCCGGCGGCTACGCTCGGGCCGAACTTCGCCATGGCGCCGGTGGACGTGTCTGCCATCTCCACCGCCGAAGCCTACCGACGCGCGCCGGGGCCGTAAACGACGGAGGACGGGCGGCGCGGGCGCCGAGCGGGATGGGCCCTTTGTGTTCGCGGAGTCCCGGCGCTACGTGTTCGGGCAAGATGGCGACGGATTCGGCCGATTCTCTCCGCGTTGCCGCGGTTCAGCTTTCGTCTCGAGAAAACCTGGACGCGAACCTCGTCGAGTGTCGGGCGCTCATCGACGTCGCAGCGGCCCAAGGGGCGAAGGTCGTGCTGCTCCCGGAGAACCTCGCGTACATGGGTCCGGAAGCCGGCAAGTTCGCTTCCGCCGAGCGGCTCGGCGACGCCTCGCAGCCGATCCAGCGGACGCTGGCGGAAGCGGCGCGGGCGCACGGCGTTCACGTCATCGCCGGCGGTATCCCCGAGCGCAGCGACGACGAGCGCCGGCCGTACAACACCTGCGTCGTGTTCTCGGAGCGCGGCGAGATCCTCGCGTCGTACCGGAAGATCCACCTGTTCGACGTGGATCTCGCGGACGGCACGACGCTGCGAGAATCGGCGGGGTCGCTCTCGGGGAAGGATCCCGTCGTGGTGACGCTCGGCGGTTTCGTCTTCGGGCTGTCCATCTGCTACGACCTCCGCTTTCCGGAGCTCTACCGCGCGCTCGTGGATCGCGGCGCGGAGGTCCTCGTCGTCCCCGCGGCGTTCACGCTGCACACCGGCAAAGATCACTGGCACGTGCTGCTGCGTGCGCGGGCCATCGAGTCGCAGTGCTTCGTCGTCGCCGCCGCGCAATGGGGCAAGCACCCGCAAGGCCGCACCACCTACGGACATTCCCTCGTCGTCGACCCCTGGGGCACCGTGCTCGCCGAAGCCCCCGACCGCATCGGCGTCGTCGTCGCCGACCTCGTGCGCGACGACTTGCGCCGCGTCCGCGCGTCGTTGCCCAGCCTCCGCCATCGAAGGCTCTGAGATTCGTCTACGTCGGGCGACGGCGCTCCCCTAGTCTCGAGCTGCGCCGGCCTCGCCGGTTTTTCTCGTGGCTCTCGGCCTCCACGACGATCGCGATCTGTTCTTCCAGAACGGCTCGAGTCGAGCCTAGTTCAGGTGACGGCGCGCGATCTCGGTCCAGGTGCCCTCGGGCTCGAGGTCGATGTAGCTCTTCCAGTAGGGTCGCGCCTGCGCGGGCTCACCCATTTGCTCGAACGCCATCGCCAGATTGAAGTAGGCGTCGGAAAACTTCGGGTCCGATTCGATGGCGCCGCGGAAGAGCGGCACGGCGAGCTCGGCCTCGCCGCGTTCGAGCATGACGTAGCCCAGGTTGTACTGGGCCTCCGGCTGCCGCGGGTCGATGGAGAGCGCCTTCTTGTAGAGCGCCTCGGCTTCGTTCACCTGGTGGCGCCGGAAGCGGATGTTGCCGAGGTTCGTGTACGCGATGCTGAGCCACGGATCGAGCTCGAGGGCCTGCGTGTACAAGGCTTCGGCCTCGGACATCGTGGCCGGATCTTCGTCGAGCTGGCTCGCGTGCAGGTAGAGCTCGTAGGCGGTGCGCGCCCGCTCCCGTCCCGCGGTCGGCCGCAGCAACCGCACGACGTCGTCGCGCAGCGCGCTCACTTCCAGGTCGAGCACCATCTGCCCGGTGATCGGCTCGAAGGCGCCTTCGCCCGAGTAGACGACGACGCGCTTGCCGTCGGAGGCGATCTTCAGCTCGACGAGCGGGCGCGCCACGTTCGGCAGCGACTTGCGGAGCGCGGCGATCGCTCGCGTGACGTCGCGCAGCCGCACGCGTTGCGCGAGGAGCCCCTGAGCGGTGCGCATCGCGATGAGATCGGTGAACGTGTACGCGCGCCGGCCGCGGCGGCGTCCGCTGGGGGTCACCACGCCGTTGCGATCCAGGGAGCTCAGGCGCGCCGTCGAGACGTTCAGCAAGCGCGACACCTCGGCGCGCGTGAACAGATCCGTCACAGGTTCGCGCGACGCGCTCGCGGATTCTTCCTGTGGCTCGGCCGGACGAGGCCGGGGCTCTTCGCGCACGCGTCCGCCGCCGGGACCGAAGACCACGTGGATGATCTTGTCGCCTCGTCGCTTCTTGGTGTCTCGGGTTCGCTTGCGCCGCTGCCCCGCCATTCGAACGCTTCAATTCTTCTGCGCGGCGCGTGAAGTCAAGGGGGAGACACGTTCCCTTCCGGTATCACGCGAACGCCGGCGCATTCACGCCGAATTGTCGTGGCACGTTTCACGTGATGGCGCGTTCGGCATCGAAAGAAAATCCGTGACGAAGACCTTGACGGAGTCGAACGACTCTATCTGGTGCACGCACGTGCAGAGTGCGCGGGCGACAACCCCCACAACGCCGATCGCGCGATGAGGAGCGCGACGGAGTCGCCCGATCGACGAGAAATGACCAGCGCACTCGTCAGATCGGTGCGTGGCAAAGGAACCTTCGCCCGCTCACCCGTCGGGCGAGCGAAGGTTCCGAGAGTCCACTGATGGACGAGTGCTCACCGCCCGCGACTGGCGGCGCGTCCGGTGGTAGCGACGACGCGCGCTTCCACGTCCACATCGATGCGGATGCCGCGCGCGTCGTTGCGAACGACGAGCTCGGCTTTGATTCGACCAATGGGGTGGACGGAACGCACGCGCGCCTCGCGGCAGGCGATCCGGATCGCGCGGAGCCGCGCGTGCGGGTCGTGCGTCACCAATCGCGAGAGGCGCTCGGCGAGCTCGTCGGGGACGATGCCGCCGCGCGACGCGAGGGGGAGCAGCAGACTCGTCGTGCCGTAGTACGAGGCGCCGTCCGATTCGTTGCGAATGGCGCCCTCGCTCATCACGTCGGCGCGATCGAAGAGCTCACGGAATCGGTAGTCGCTGCTCCGGAACACTTCGACGGCCCGGCTCTGGACGAGATTGTAGGGACCGGCCTTGACCGGACCGGGGCCGCCGCGGCGCTCGCGCTTCTGCTTCACGACGTTGCGATCGTACCCAGGTCCGCGCGAGAAGAGGAAGTTCGGAGGAGGTGCCGCGATCGGGTCGGCGCTCTGACTTTCTTTCGCGGCGCGGGAATTTGGCCGCCCGATGGGCGCCCTGCGAGGATCGCGTGTCGCCGGCGGAGGTCCTTTGCAATGAGCGAATCCAGTCACATACAGCCGTATCGGGGGCAGGAACGGCGCAGGCGGGTGATGTACGTCACGCGGAATACGGAGTACCACTTCAAGGGCGAGCGGTGCGTCGCCGTTCGGGAGCGGGCGACCGGCTCCTGGCTGCTGACGCATCCGGCTCTGAACCGCCCTCTTTCCGGGTCGGTTCGGTTCAATCGGGACCGGGAGGCGTACCCGAGCCTCGAAGCGCCGAGGGTCGGCGAGGGGCTTCTTTTCGCGTCCGAGGGGCCCGACGTGGTGACGAGCAACCTCGAAGCCATCGCTCGGCCCGAAAAGGCAACCGTGAGCGCTTACCCGGTCTGACCCAAGGACATCACGGGTGCCGGCGTCACTTCGACGCGATGCGTAAGCTGCCGTCGCTGTGCCGGGCTACCGGAAGGCGGATTCGACGGTGACGGTGACGGGCCCAGGCGAAACGCCGGGATCGAGTAGTTCAGCCAAAAAGGCTGATTGACACCAGCTATGGGGCTTGGGACACGTTAGGAGGCGGCGTGCTCTCGAACACAAGTCAAGACAAAGGAACCGTGTTCGCCATCGTGATCAGCGAGAAGGGTGGGGCGGAGCGGCGTGAAGTGTTCGATCAGCCCGAGCTCAGCATCGGTCGAGTTCAGGGCAATGAGCTGATGCTCCCGAAGGGCAACGTCTCCAAACGACATGCCCGCCTGGTCTTCCGGGACGGCCGGTACATCGTCACCGACCTGAACAGCACGAACGGGACATACGTCAACCGGCGGCGGATCAACCAGGCGACCATCGTTCGCCAGGGGGATCGCATCTATATCGGCGACTTCGTTCTCCGTATCGAGTCCCAAGAAGAGAACAGCAACGTCGCGTCGTCGCCCGGCAGCGTGGCGCCGGGCACGTTCGGCGAACAGTCGTCGCGTCCCGGCAGCGGCGCACCGCCGATGGAGCCGGGGCCGATAGGGACGGTCCCGTCACTCTCCAAAGCTCCGCCGCTGCCGCGCGCCGGCAGCTATCCGCCCCTGCCGCCGGCCCCGCGGCTGCCGAACCCGGCGGGGCCGGAGAAGACCCCGTCCCTGATCCCGTCGTCGGTTCCGCGCATGGAGCCGCCCTCGGTCGTGGAGCGACCCGCGAGCGGGCGCGACGACAGCATCGACACCGAGACGATGGCTTATCGAAGCGCGCTCGCGGCGCTGGCCGACCGAGTCTTGACCCGCCTCGAGGCGAGCCTGCTCGACGGCGAGCTCAACGACGCCATCGTCGCCCGCGTCGAGCGGACCATCAACGATCAGCTGGCCGAGCTGCGGCGCGAAGACGTGGTCGGCGCCTCCATCGTGGACGAGCGGCTCAAGCGCGACGTCCGCGCCGAGCTCGTCGAGCTCGGCGCGCTCGGTCCCCTGCTCGAAGACGAGACGGTGAGCGAGGTGACGGTGTTCGGAGCGGCTTCGCTGCGCGCGATGCGCTCCGGGCGGCGCGTGGTCGTCGAACCGCCTCTGTCGTCGGAGGCGTCCGTGCGCCGGGTGCTCGCGCGTCTCTTGCGGACCGCGGGTACGCCGCTCGAATCCACCGAGCACCTCGTCACGCGGAGGCTGCGCAACGGCTTTCAGCTCGAGGCGGTGACGGGCCCCCGCGTCCCGTCGGGCACCATGATTCACCTCGAGCGCGCGCAGCGCGTCGACTCGACCCTCGACGACCTGGTCCGCTCCGGGGCGATCTCGCGGGTCGTGGCCACGTTCCTGCGCCACTGCGTCGCGGTGCGCGCGAACATCCTCATCGTCGGGCCGCGTGAAGCGCGCGGCACGTTGGTCGCTGGAGCGCTCGCGTCGGCGAGCACGGACGGCCACGTCATCGCCATTCACGACAACGACGTCATCGTGAGCAACTCCGTGCCGGTCAGCCACGTCGACGTCGCCGACGGTCCGCGGGAGCTCGCGGATCTCGTCGACTTTGCCGGACGCTTTCCGGAGTCGCGCCTCGTCGTCGACAACTTCAGTGGTCGCACGGCGGCCGCGGTGCTCGGCGCCGTGGCGGGCGGCGCGGACGGCCTCCTCGCGGTGTCGACCGCGGCGAGCCTGCGGCGCGGCCTCCTGCGGCTCCCGGCGGAGATCGCCGTTGCGCGACCGGAGCTCTCCGTCGCCGCGGCGCGTGAGCTGCTCGCGACGACGTTCGACATCGTCATCGACGTCGCGGTGCTCCGCGACGGGCGCCGTCGCGTGGTGCGCATCGCGGAGCCCGCCGGCAGCGGGTCCGACGAGATCACGCTACGCGACATCTTCTCCTTCGTCGTCGAGCGCGCGAGCAGCGGTTCCGTCGACGGCACGTTCCAGGCGACGGGCGTCGCGCCGCGCATCCTGAACGACATGGTCGCCCGGGGGCTCTCGGTCGACAGCGGGATTTTCTCTAGACCGCCGTCGCGGTAGCTACGCAGCGCGCGTCGCGATGGGACGGCGCTGGCGTCGTGGGTTTCCTGGTTTTTTGTCGCGGTTAGATGCGGAACCCTCGCTTGCGCTGCTCGCCTTCGGCTGCGCTGCTCGCTCGCGGGAGGGTGCGTCGCGGGTCGAGTGGGGGATGCCTCCCATCCCCCACGCCCCCAGAGGTGGACAGGGTTCGAGGGACGACGTTAGCGTCGTGAGTTTTTCAGGTTCTTCGACGCGGTTCCCCGCGGAACCCTCGCTTGCGCTCCTCGCCTTCGGCTGCGGTGCTCGCTCGAGGGACGGTCCGTCTCTGTTCGAGTGGGGGATGCCTCCCATCCCCCTGTACCCTGGGAGCGTCGTGGTCCCGGTCAGGAAGTGCCGTCATCCCCCTGCGCCAAGAGCGCCTGGTGTGGACATGCGCTCCAGGCCGGTACTGCGGCGCACGTCCAGTGGAGAGTCGCGCCCGGAAGGTTGTTTTCGGAGCGCCAGTACCGGGCCGATGCGCGTCGCCGTGACCTCGATAGAAAAGGAGAAACGCTTGGAAGAATTTCGAATGTTCGTAGGCATCGATTGGGGCAGCGAGTCGCATGAGATTTGCGCCGTCGATCAGCATGGGTCGAAGCTACTGACGCACTCGGTGGCGCATGACGGAGAAGCGATAGCGGGACTCGTGGACCGAGTGCTCGCTCTGGTTGACGACAAGCCGGAAGAGCTGGCCGTCGCCATGGAGGCTCCGCATGGAACGATGGTCGAGGCGTTCCTCGAGCGCGGCGCAGCGGTATTCTCGATCAATCCGAAACAGGTAGACCGATTTCGGGACCGCTACAGCGTTGCGGGAGCGAAAGACGACAGACTCGACGCCTACGTCATCGCCAACTCGCTACGGACCGACCGCAACTTGTACCGGCGTCTGAGTCTCGATGACGCTGCCATCATCGAGCTTCGAACCCTGGTCCGGGCGCGGGAGGATTTCCAACAAGATATCCTGCGCCTCGGCAACCGCTTAAGGGAGCAGCTGCATCGATATTACCCGCAAATCCTCGAACTCGGAGACGTCTATTCCGACGCCTGGCTCTGGGAAGTCTTCGAGATGGCCTCGACACCGGAGCAAGCGCGCTACCTACAGCGGGCAAAGGTTGACGCTATCTTGGGCCGATATCGCATCCGTCGCGTGGATGCGACTGAGGTCGTACGCATCCTGAGAAAGAAGCCGGTTCCAGCTGCTCCAGGGGTGGTCGAGGCGGCGCGGCAACATGCACAGCTGCTGATTCCGAGCCTGCGACTCGCACTGCAACAGCGTCGCGACTGCGATCGCCGCATGCAATCCCTTCTTGAGCACCTCAGCTCTGGGGGCCCTCTCGGAGAACACGTCGGGGCAACAGGTGCATCGTGACGCCGAGATTCTCCTATCCTTAGTCGGGGTCGGGATCGTCAACGGCGCCACGATGCTCGCCGAAGCCGGTAGGCTCCTGCGTGACCGAGATTATCAGGGCTTGCGCGTGCTGAGCGGAACCGCGCCGGTTCGTCGGAGTCCACGCCCCCAGACGCGGACGGTGCTAGACGTGACGACGTGGGCGGAGCGACGACGGGAGCGTCGTGAGCCGTCGTTTCTGCGCTAAGCTGTCGCTTCTTCGGCTTCTTCGGCCTTTGCCTTCGCCAGCTTTCGGCCGAGTAGGCGGCGCTTTACGGCGCTGAGCTTGTCGAGCATGACGACGCCGTTCAGGTGGTCGTTTTCGTGTTGCACGGCTACGGCGAGGAGGCCGTCGGCGTGGAGCTCGAAGGGCTTGCCCTCGCGGTCCAGGGCGCGGACGGTGACCTGCTCGGCTCGGCGAATCTCTTCCGTCACGCCGGGGAAGGACAGGCAGCCCTCTTCCCAGGTTTGCGTGCCCACGGTCTCCGTGATTTCAGGGTTGATGAACACGCGCAGATCGCTGGGCTCGTCCTCGCCGGCGATGTCGATGACGAAGACGCGCAGCATGACGCCGATTTGGGTGGCCGCCAGGCCGACTCCGGGGGCCGCGTACATGGTCTCCGCCATGTCGTCGACGAGCTGCCGGATTTCGTCGGTGACCTCTTTGACGGGCGCCGCCACCTGCTTGAGCCGGGGATCTGGGTACTTCAGGATTGGGCGAAGAGCCATGACGAGAGAAAGTTAACACTCGAGATCCCACCTCGCAACGACGCCACCCCCGAGCGCCTCACTCCGTGGGCGGCTTTTTCTTCGGGTAAACGATGGGTCCGGATACGTAGGCGTCGTTGCCGCACAACTCCCATGTCGGCGGATCGATCCGGGGGGCCTGCGCGGGCGCTTCGGGGCCCGCCCAATCGACGGCGCCGGGGATGCCGCGCGGGCCGAGCAACACCGGCGCGATGAAGACGTGCAGCTCGCTCGGCAGGCGGCCGGCGAGCAAGCTGCCCGCGAGCTCCGCGCCGCCTTCGCACAATATGCTGACGACCTCGCGCGCCGCGAGCGCGCGGAGCGCCGCAGCCATGTCGCAGCGTCCCCCGCCCGTCGACGGGACGCGGATGATGGCGACGCCCGCCGCCTCGAGCCGTTCGCTCAGCGCGACGGGCGCCTCTACCGTCGTGATGACGCACGTCGGCGTTTCTCGGGCGCTCGTCACGAGCCGGCTATCGGCCGGCGTGCGCAGCTTGCTGTCGACGATGACGCGCACCGGGTTGCGTCCGGGGACGTCGCGCACGGTGAGCTGCGGATCGTCGGCGAGCACCGTATTGATGCCCACCATGACCGCGTCGTACGTCGCGCGCAGCGCGTGCACGCGCGCCCGGCTCTTCGGGCCCGTGATCCACTTGGAAATGCCGGTGCGCGTCGCGACGCGGCCGTCGAGCGAGATCGCGAGCTTGAGCGACAGATACGAGGCGCCCTTCGTGACGTACTTCGTCCACGGCAAGATGAGCCGCTTGGCCTCGTCTTCCAGGATTCCGGTCACGACCTCGACGCCCCGCTCGCGCAAGCGCTCGACGCCGCCGCCGGGGACGTGCGGATTCGGGTCGCGCGTGCCGATGACGACGCGCTTGATGCCCGCCGCGGCGATCGCGTCCACGCAAGGGCCGGTGCGCCCGGTGTGATTACAGGGCTCGATGGTGACGTACAGCGTCGCGCCGCGGGCCTTGTCGCCCGCCGCGCGGAGCGCGACGATCTCGGCGTGGGCGTCGCCGGCGAGGTTGTGAAAGCCTTCGCCCACGATTTCCCGCTCGCGGGCGACGACGGCGCCGACGTGAGGGTTCGGAGAGGGGTCCCCCGAGTGCCCGAGCTCGAGGGCGCGAGCCATCAGCTCGGCGTCCAGCTCTGAAAGCGCGGCGTTCTCGGGCATTTGCTCGGCCCATTACTCCGGAGAGCGCGACCGAACAAGTTGGGTCATCTCGGCCATGAATTCGTCGATGTCCCGGAAGGACTTGTAAACACTGGCGAAACGTACGTAAGCGACCTCGTCCAGGCGCTTCAGCAGCGTCATCACCCGCTCCCCGAGCCAGAGCGACGAAACTTCGCGATCCCCCCGTTCCGCGAGCTCACGCTCGACGGCCTCGACCTGAGCTTCGAGCTCGTCGGAAGACACCGGGCGCTTGTTGCACGCCACTCGCACGCTTCGCAGGAGCTTCTCGCGGTCGAAGGCTTCCCGCTGGCCGTCCTTCTTCACCACCGTCGGCAGGGTGTATTCGACGCGCTCGTACGTGGTGAAGCGCCGCTTGCACGCGTCGCACTCGCGGCGGCGCCACGTCACCGTACCGCCGGAGGCGACTCTGGAGTCGACGACGCGGCTCTCGAGCTGGCGGCACGAGGGGCACTGCATGCGCGACTCAGCCGTCGAACGCCGACACGATGAGCGTCGCGTTCGTTCCGCCGAAACCGAACGAGTTCGTCATCGCGTGGCGCACGACTCGTTCCCGCGCGTGATTCGGCACGAAGTCGAGGTCGCACTCGGGATCCCGATCTTCCAGGTTGATCGTGGGGGGGACCACGCGCCGCACGATCGACTGCACGCAGACGGCCGTTTCGACCGCCCCCGCGGCGCCGAGCAGGTGGCCCATCATGGATTTCGTCGAGCTCACCCAGAGCTTCTTGTCGAGGGCGTGGGCGCCGAACACGTTCGCGATCGCCTTCGATTCTTCGACGTCGCCGAGCGGCGTCGAAGTTCCATGCGCGTTGATGTAGTCCACCTGCTCGGGGGATAGCTTTGCATTGGTGAGGGCGGCGCGCATGGACCGCATCGCGCCGGCCCCGTCGGGCGACGGCTTGGTGATGTGATAGGCGTCGGAGCTCGCTCCCCACCCCTTCACCTCCGCGAGGATCCGGGCGCCGCGTCGCTTGGCGCGCGTCAGGGACTCGAGGACCAGCGTGCCGGCGCCCTCGCCGCAGACGAAGCCGTCGCGCCCGCGATCGAACGGCCGGCTCGCCCGCTGGGGGTCGGCGTTCCTGCGGCTCAGCGCGAACATCGCCGCGAACCCCGCGATTCCTGTCGGGGAAATGGCGGCTTCAGCGCCGCCGGCGAGCATCACGTCGGCGGCTCCCCGTCGGATCCATTCAGCGGCCTCGCCGATTGCGTGAGCGCTCGACGAGCACGCGCTCGTGTGACAGAGGCTCGGACCGCGCAATCCGTACGCGATGCTGACCTGACCGGCCGCAAGGTTGCCGATCAGCGAAGGGATGAAGTACGGGCTCACCTTTCCCGGTCCGCGCTCGTCCACGATGAGCGTGACCCGTTCGAGGTTCTCGAGGCCACCGATGCCGACGCCGAGGAAACAGCCCGCTCGGTCGCGCTCTTCTTCCGTCAGGTCGAGCGACGCCTGATCGAGCGCGAGCTTGCTCGCGGCCATGGCGAAGGTGATGAAGCGTGAGACTTCTTTCACCTTCTTGCGGGGCATGAACCGCTCGGCGTCGAAAGATTTCACCTCGCACGCGAAGCGCGTGGTGTAGCGCTCGTCGCAATCGAACAGGGTGATGGGCGCCGCGGCGCTTTCACCCCGTACGAGGGACTGCCAGGTTTCGTCCGTACCGACTCCACTGGGTGTGACGAGCCCGATTCCCGTGACGACGACACGCTCCATGTAATGTCCGCGGGTTGCAACGTCCGGACCGCTCGAACGGCCCGCCCCCCCGTGGAAGCGCTCAACCTCCGATGTGCTTCTCGATGTAGTCGACTGCGTCCTGGACGGTGCGGATCTGCTCGGTGTCCTCGTCCGGGATGTCGATCTCGAACGCCTCTTCGAACGCAAGGACCAGCTCGACGAGGCCCAGCGAATCCGCGCCGAGGTCGTCGATGAACGTGGATTCGGCCTTGATGTCGGCCTCATCGACGTCGAGCTGCTCCTTGATGATCCTCTTCACCTCGGCCGTGATGTCGCGACCTTCCGCCATGTTTCCTCCAGGGGGCCCGCCTCGTACAACAAGCGCGACCCCGATGCATGATCTTTCCGGGATTATGAAATTCTGTTGAGATTACATGTACATGCCGCCGTTGACGCGGATGACCTGACCCGTCACGTACGACGCTTCGTTCGAGGCGAGAAACGCAATCGCCGCGGCGACGTCGTCGACGGAGCCGGGACGCGCGAGCGGGACGCCGGACAGCATCGCCGTTCGCTGCTCCTCCGTGAGCGCGCGCGTCATGTCGGTCTCTATGTAGCCGGGGGCGACGGCGTTGACGGTGATACCGCGCGAGGCGTACTCGCGCGCGATGGACTTGGCCGCGCCGAGCAGCGCCGCCTTCGAGGCGGCGTACGCCGTCTGCCCGGCGTTGCCCATTTCGCCGACCACGCTGGAGACGAACACGATGCGCCCGGTCTTCGCGCGCATCATCGTCTTCACCGCGGCGCGCGCGCACGCGACGGCGCCGACGACGTTCACCGTCAAGATACGCAGCAGGTCGTCGTCCTTGAGCCGGAGCAGCAGCGCGTCGATGGAGATCCCGGCGTTGGCGACCAGGACGTCGAGGCGCCCGAGGCGCTTCGCGACTTCGCCGACGGCGTTCTCCGCACCTGCCGCGTCGGCCATGTCGATGCGAACCGGCTCGGCTTTGCCGCCGGACGCGACGATGGTCTCGACCACTTGCCTGGCCGCATCCTCGCCGGAAACGTAGGCAACGACGACGTGCGCACCCTGGCGTGCGAGCGCGATCGCGGTGGCTCGCCCGATGCCGCGGGAGCCGCCGGTGACGAGCGCTACTTTTCCAGTTAGGTCGAACACAATCCCCTACACCAATCCGGCAAATCCGAAGGCCGGAACAGCGGCCGTGTTTAGCACGCTCGCTGCGCGGTCAAACCGGAAAGTTGAGGAACTCGCGCGTCGCCGCCACTCCCGCGGGGTCGCCGACGCCGTGGACGGCAATCGACTTGTCGATCTTCTTGACTAGTCCCGCGAGTACTTTTCCGGGGCCGATCTCGAGCGCGTGCGTGACGCCCTGCGCCGCGAGCCACGCGATGGACTGGCTCCATTTGACGGCGCCGTCGATCTGACGGACGAGGATCGAGGGGACTTTTGACGCATCGTCGTTCGGCGCCGCGTCGACGTTCGTGACGATGGGGAAGCGTGGCGTCTCGACACGGACGTCCCGGAGCGCTGCCTCCACTTTCCGTGCTGCGGGCGCCATCAACGAGGAGTGAAAGGGCGCGCTGACGGTGAGCGGGATGGTCTTGACCTTGAATTCGCTCGCGAGAGCACCGGCGCGTCGGACTGCTCCCGCGTGGCCGGAAATGACAATCTGGCCCGGTGCATTGAAATTCGCGGGCTCGAGCGCTTCATCCTGGCGCGCGGCGTCGCACAACGCGAACACCGTCGTGTCGTCGCCGCCGAGGACCGCCGCCATGGCGCCGACTCCCTCTGGTACTGCGTCCTGCATGGCTCGTCCGCGCAGGCGCACGAGGCGTACGGCATCCTCGAGCGACAGCGCGCCGGCAGCGACCAGCGCGCTGTATTCGCCCAGCGAATGACCCGCGGCAAAGGCGGGGCTTGGCAGATTCGGATAAGCTTCGCGCAGCGCGGCGAGCGCGGCCATGCTCGTCGTCAGGATGGCGGGCTGTGTGTTCGCCGTCAGGGTCAGCTCCGAGAGCGGGCCCTCGAAGCACAGGCGTGAGAGCGATTCGCCGAGCGCCGCGTCCGCGCGCGCAAAGACTTCACGCGCGGCGGCAGAAGCGTCGGCGAGCTCTTTGCCCATGCCGACGACCTGCGTGCCCTGTCCCGGAAATAGCCAAGCAATGGTCATGGTCGAGCGCCGGATCTACCCCAGGCAGCGCCGCGTGCGCCGCCTGCGCTGGAACAATCAGCTCTCTTTTTCGCCCGCGTCGGACTTCGTCTTCGCGACCTGGCGGCCCTTGTAGTGGCCGCAAGTCGGACACGCGCGGTGCGGAACGACGGGCGCCGAGCAGTTGGGGCAGGGGATGAGGTTCGGGGCCTCTACCTTGTCGTGATGCGCTCGGCGCATGTCGCGTCGGCTGCTGGTCCTGCGTCGCTTGGGGACTGCCACGGCTCACTCCTTCTTGGCGCGTAGGCGGCTCGCAATGTCCGCCAGCGGGGCGAGGCGAGGATCTATCGCCTCTTGCGCCTGCCGGTCCTTGGGGGCCGGCACGAGAGGACGCTCGATAGCGGGACTTTCCTCGGATCGCAAGTCCTCCCGGAGGGGAACCATCGGAAGCTCGAGCAGCAAAAACTCGCGGACGAAGGGGTCGAGGTTCACCCGGTCGCCCTCGTAGGTGTCCTTCGCGGCCTCTTCTTCGGGCAGCATTGCGTCTTCTTCGCGCTTGCGGCGGTCTCGAGGCCCGCTCTTTCCCTTGGGAGCGTCCTTGACCGGCCGCTTTGCCGCCTTTTGCGCCTTTGCGGAGGCCGCCTTCGCGGCTGGCCGTGGACCGGGGCCGCTCGGCGGACCGAGCAGAAGGAAGATGTCCGGAGCCAGGTCGTAGTCGACCGGATCGAG
Organism: Polyangiaceae bacterium; assembly: GCA_035547195.1. Taxonomy (GTDB): domain Bacteria; phylum Myxococcota_A; class Polyangia; order Polyangiales; family Polyangiaceae; genus DASZVB01. Next base: position 17,798 of record DASZVB010000019.1, on the reverse strand, counting down.
CGTGCGAGCGCACGGCATGGTCACGTATGCCCGCGCCCGGCCCCGCACCATCACCTCGCGCCCGCTCTTCGACACCGTGACCGTCAGGCGACCCGGCTTGTCGCGTGGCACGGCCTCGCTGCCTTGCAGGGCCCGGCGGAGCCACTCCCGCGGGATCTCCTCGTCGATCTCGCGCTCGCCGTAGTCCAGATCGGCGAGCGGGACGCTGAATAAAGGCGCTTCGTGCACGTTCGCGGTCCGGAGTGTCTAGCGCGCCGTCCGCCCGGGTACCAGCTCGGGTTTGTTGCGAATCCGCGTCCGGTGATAGCGTCCGCCGCAAATGACCACCGCCCGACGACGCCGGTTCGTCATTGCCGCCGGGATCTATGCGGTGGTGGTCGGCACCTTCTTCGCCGTCATTCCGAAGAACCGCATCCTCGAGCACACGCCGTTCAACCACTTCGCGCTGCTCGCGGAGAGCTGGCTCCACGGCAGGCTCGATCTGCCGGACGGTCCACCGCCGTACGCACAGAACAACGACTTCGCGTCGTACGGGCACAAGTGGTTCATTGCCTTCCCGCCATTTCCCGCCGTCCTGCTGTTGCCCTTCGTGTGGTGGGGCAAGACGGCGGAGCGGGTTCGGGACGCGCAGGTGTTCGTGTGGCTATCGGGGATCGGCCCGGCCGTTTTCTTCCTCGGCCTCGAGAAGCTGCGCCGCATGGGCGAAAATCCGCACGGCGAGCGCGCGAATATCGTGCTCGCGCTGCTGCTCGCCTTCGGCTCCGTTTACTTCTTCACGGGCGTGCAGGGTACGGTGTGGTTCGCCGCGCACGTCGTGGCCGTCGCGCTCGCGGCCATCTACTTGCTCGCGGCGCTCGAAGCCGAGCACGCCGTCGTCGCCGGCCTCATGATCGGCCTCGGCTTCTTGACGCGGCCGCCGCTGCTCTACGCCGCGCCGCTCTTCGTCTTCGAGGCGTGCCGCACTTCCTTGCGCGGAGATCCGCCGGCCGACGCGAAGGGCGTCGCGCGAGTCCGTTCCTTCTTCGGGCGACTCGACAAGCTGCGTGTCGTGAAGAAGCTCGTGCTCTTCGCGGTGCCGCTCGCCATGTGCCTGGGTTTCGCGCTCTGGCACAACAAGGTGCGCTTCGGGAAAGCGACCGACTTCGGCTACCAGTACCTCACCGTCGCCTGGCAGGCGCGAATGAAGCGGTGGGGGCTCTTCAGCTATCACTACCTGGCGCGAAATCTGGGCATCGTGCTCACGAGCCTGCCCTTCTACGAACCGAACGCGAAGATCCCGGTGCAGATCAACGATCACGGCCTCGCGCTCTGGCTCACGACGCCGCTCTATCTCTGGCTCCTCTGGCCGAAGCGATCGAGCCCCGTGGTGATCGCGCTCTACGTGACCGCGCTCTGCGTCGCGCTCCCCGGCCTTTTCTACCAAAACACCGGCTGGATGCAGTTCGGTTATCGCTTCTCGAACGACTACGCCGTGTTCCTCTTCGCGCTGCTCGCCGTCATCGGCATCCGATACGGAAAACTCTTCACCGCGGCAGCCGTGTGGTCCGTCGCCCTCAACGCCTTCGGCGCGATCTCCTTCGATACCAATCGATTCCGCGGATTCTATTTCGAAGATCCGTCACAGCGGATCATCTATCAACAGGATTGAGCGCTCGTCCATGGGGGCGCTGTCGGAAGATTCTCCCCCCACTTGGGTGAGGGGAGAATCTCCCGGGCGCTTGCCACCGATCTGACGAGCACTCGGGACTTGTTTCTGTGGGTCGCGCGACTTCGTCGCGCTCCTCGCGACTGTCGCCGAATCCATCAGCGGTCCCTCAGGACTTCGCGCGCTCGATCGTCACTTTCTTGATCTTCGGCGCGTTGACGGCGCGATCGCCTTGTACCTCGGTGCCGGCGATCGCTTCGATGACGCTGTCGGGGCTGCACTTGCCGAAGATGGTGTAGCCGCCGTCGAGGTGCTTCGCGACACCGTCCATGATGAAGAACTGCGCGCCGTTGGTGTTCGGGCCGCGGTTCGCCATGCAGAGCAGGCCAATCTGGTCGTGGTGCGCCCCGTCCCAGATTTCGTCCGGAATGACGTAGCCAGGCTCGCCCGTGCCGTTGCCCTTCGGGTCGCCGCCCTGGATCATGAATCCCTTGATGATGCGGTGAAACGTCGTGCCGTCGTAGAGCGGCTTTTTCACCCACTGGCCATCCGGCGTCTTCCAAGGACGCAGGCCGCGCGCGAGCCCGACGAAGTTCGCGACGGTGATGGGCGCCTTGTCGGGCCAGAGCTCACACTTCAAGCTGCCCTTGTCCGTCTGCAGGTTGGCGACGAGCTTGCCCTTGCCGGGGAGGCCCGCGGTCGCGTCGGCCAGCGTGAAGACGCCCTTCGCCGGGTCGTCGGGGCTCACCGGCACCTTCGCGACGGGCTTCGTCATTCCCGACGACTCGGGCGCTGCGGACGCCGAGCCCGCCGAGCCCGCGGACGCGCTGCTCGACGCGGTCGCGGCGGCGCTTGCCGTCGTCGCGGCGCTCGCCGTCGACGCCGGGCTCGCGGTGCTCGACGGAGTCGCCGTCGCTTCCGGAGTCGGTTCGTTCCGCGGTTGCGGTTCGGGCGGCGCGGATTTGCAGGATACGACGACAAGCGCGAGGGCGGCGGAGCTCGTGCGAAGCGCGGCGGAGAGGTTCATGGCGCGGACAATCAACTCGGCCCGCCGCCGATCGTCAAGACTCGATACGAACGTGCTGTCCGGGCCGCACTCCGTGTCCACGCGCCCACCCGGCGTTCACCTCCAGGACGTGCGTGACGGGACAAGGAACACCCCGTGGCGATTCGTCGAGGGGCGGCACCTGCTCGAGGACGCCGGCGATTGCCCCGTCCGCGCCGATGAACAGCATGTCGAGCGGGATACAGGTGTCGTGCATCCAGAACGAACGCTGCGCGGCGTCCGCCCAGTCGAAGATCATCCCCTGATCGTCCGGTAACTTTTTCACGTACATCAGACCGCGTTCCCGTGCGGCGTCCGTCGCCGCGACCTCCACGGCGATGCGCGGCGCGCCCGGAGCGTCCACGAACGTCACCCAGCCGTGCGGCAGGTTCATGGGACCGGTGGGATCCGGAGGACAGCTCGCCGCGGGGGACGGCATGGGTGGGGCATCCGCGGGCATCGGAACTTGGCACGTCGCAGCAGGTGACGGTTTTTCTGACTGAATCTTCACCGATGGAGCGGGAAGCGCGGCGGCGCTCGCGACGCTTCGATCGGGCTCGTGGTGCTCGCATGCCGCGAGCACAAATGTGGCGGCGAAGCCGAAGAGAAGAAAAGTGTGCCGAGAGCGTCGCGCCAACGAAACTCCTCTACCGTGCCTTGCGTCGTGGTCAAAGCGGGATCGTCTGGGGCGCGCTGTCCCTCGGTCGAGGCTCGCGCTACGCTTCCGCCGTGAGGCTGAAACCAGAGTTGGTCTCGTTCGTCGGCTTCGCCGGCGTTGCCGTTGCGTTCGTCGCGTGCGGCGGCACCGTGCAAGATGGCAATGCGGTGACCAGCAACGGTTCTGGCGCTGCTTCAGGCGCCGGCGGCACGTCGAACGCGCGTGTCGACAGCGGACTCGTGGGCGCTGGCGGCGCATTCGTCTCCGACGCCGGCCTGACGGACGTCCGGTACGTGGATCCGGGCTGCGCGCCGGCCATGAAGGTACAGGGAAGGCACGCTTGCAATCCGTTTGCGCAATCCGATGAAGAATGCGGCTTGGGTTACCGGTGCGTGCCCTACGTGCGGTACGCGAACCAGTGCAAGACCGAGGAGATCGGTACCGAGTGCGAGGTCGCGGGAACGGGCCAACAAGGGGACGATTGCACGGTCGCCGAGTGTGCCGCCGGTTTCGTCTGCGTCACCGCCGGCAGCGGCTTCCAATGCGCGGCGCTCTGTCAGCTCACCGCGACGGGCGACACGTGCACGTCGGGCCTCATCTGTACGCCCCTCGACGTCGACGGCTACTACGTCTGCGGCTGAACGTCATGGCTCGCTCGCCCGGTGACGCCCCGAATCGTTCGCGCAACCGCGCGGCGGCGCTCGTTGGCTCCACCGCGCTGTTGCTGGGAGCTTGCGGCGCGCGGTCCAGTCCCAAGCTCCGCAATTTCGGCGAGCCGCTCCCCGCCGACGGCGGCCTCGGCGACTGCACGGCGGATCTCGACTGCGGAGTGCTCGATCTCTGCGCGCCCATTCACTGCGTCGCGGGCGCCTGCGTCGCTTCACCGAAAATCGTTTGCAACGACGACAACCCGTGCACCGAAGACTGGTGCATCAGCACCACCGGGCAGTGCCAGTTTCGCTCCATCACGCACGACGAAGACGGCGACGGGCACAACGCGCCGATCCCCGGGTTCGCGCCGGGCTCGCCGGGCTCCTGCGGCGACGACTGCGACGACACGAGCCCGCTCGCGTACCCGGGCGCGAAGGAGGTGTGCGACGGCGTCGACAACGACTGCAACGGGATCGTCGACGACGGCGCGCGCTACGTGCCGTCGTCGTCGCCGGCCGTCTTGCTGTCGCCGGGCGACACGCAGGCGGGCCTCGGCGGCATCGCCTTCGGCAAACAGGATTTCGCGGTCGCCTTCGCGGCGGATAGCGAAAGCTGGGCCAACACGTTCACGACGTTCGCGCCCACCGGCGCGATCACGTTGCCCCCCACGGCGGTCACGCACGTGAACACGGACACGTTCACCGGGCCGCTGGTGTGGACGGGCTCGGTGTTCGGCCTCGCCTGGGAAGATCGGCGCAACAGCGACTTCGAGATCTATTTCAACCGCCTGGATACGATGGGGCGCAAGCTGTCGCCGGATCTGCGCGTGACGAACGCGCCGCGGTTCTCCCTTCGGCCCTCCATGGTGTGGGATGGAGCGGACTACATCGTGGTTTGGTCCGACACGCGCGAAGGCGACGGTTCGGGGCTCATCCTCGGTCAGCGGATCGATTCGGACGGGAACCTCATCGGAAAGAACATCGAGCTTTCACCCCAGGGCGCCGACGCCGACGGTCCGCGTCTCGCGAAGGGCGTGACCGAGCTCGGGCTCGTCTACAACCGAAAGGACTCGTCCGGCAGATCCCTCGAGTTTCGAACGATCTCGCCGGATCTGACGACGCTCGGGACGCCCGTGCCGGTCGGGTCGAGCGGCGCCAACTCGAGCGACATTGCGTGGAGCGGCGATCGCTACGTCATCGTATGGGACACGTTGATCGCGAATCCCGGTCCAACCATCCGCGGCGTCGCGATTGCACCGGACGGAACCGTTCTCGTTCCGGAGCGCAACGTCACGTCCGGCGCTTCGTACTCTCGCTCGGAGGCCCTTCTTTCGCTCGGTGATCGACTCGTCCTCGCCTGGTCCGAAGAGGGAGGGGCTGATCCGTCCACGATGTACCACTATGGGCTGCTCTCGAAGATGATCCGGGCCTCGGATCTCGGCGAGCTCACGCCGCCCGCGCTCGTCGCGTCGAGCCCTTCGGATTCCCTGAACCCCGCGATGGCGTTCGGTCCCACGGCCGTCGCGGGCATCGCCTTCGAAGATCGGCGCACCGGCGCGTTCCAGGTGTACGCGACGCACCTCGATTGCATCGCCGGAGCGACGACGGAGTAGGACCGTTAGCGCACGAGCCCGACGGCGCGCGCTGGCTCGAGGACGTCCGGGTTGCGCGGCGCCGCGTGGAGCAGGCGTATGACGAGCGGCTTTGCGCGCGCGTCGCCGGCCGCGACGACCGCGCGCGCGGCGATGAGCTCGAAGAGCACCGGCGAGCCCTCGGGCGGCGGCTCGAGCCGCGCGACGGCGACCTTCGCGCGCGCGGCCTTGTTGTCGGCGGCGTCGAGCGACACCTTGAGGAGCTCCGTCATCGGCCCGAGCACGATGGGGTATTGCGCGAGCAAGTCGCGAGCGCCTTGAATGTCCTTCGCGGCGAGCAGCGTATCGAAGCGTTCGACCAGCGCCCGCGGCGTCACGCCTCCGGGCACCATGGCGTCCGCGGACGCTTTCACGGCGTCGTCGAGCTTGCCCTGATACCGGAGCAGGCGCGCCATGCGGAGGGCATACGTCGGCACGCTCGCGCGCGTGCCCCAGCGCGCGGCTATCTTCTCTGCAAGATCCATCTTCCCGGTGTCGAGCGCCGCGTCGACCGCGACCAGATCGCCCCACGGGACCTGCGGCACGGCTATCTGCTCGATGGATTTCGCGTCCGGGTATTTGCGCCCGAGCGCGATGTTCGGCCCCTGCGACAGCGCGCGCGCCGCGGCTTCGGTCGCGCCCATCGCCTGCACGGCGCTCTCGAGCTCCGAGAGATCCAGCGACTCGTACGCAGCGGCCGCGCGGACGACGGCGACCTCGGGGCTCTTCGCGTCGAGCTCCTGGATGGCGTGCTTCGCCTCGTCGATGTGCGCGCCGAGCAGCGCGACGCGCGCCGCGAGCGAGCGCGCGCGCGGATACAGCGCCGAGTACGAGAGCGCGCGCAGCGTCGCCTGGCGGGCCAGCGCTTCGTCGCCGAGATCGATGGCGAGCTGGCCGATGCCCGTCGCCATCGCCGGCGTCGCGGTCACGCGCAGCGCTTTGTCGAGCGCCGCGAGCGCGTCCGCCGTTCGGTCGGCGCGCGCCGCGACGCGCGCGTCGACGACGTACGGAATCGCGAGGAGCTGGGTCGGCAGCTTGGTGCGGTCGGCTTCCGCGACCTTCGCGTCGTCCGGCAGGTCGCCGGCGTCGGCGTCGACGGCCCAGGCGAGGCCGCGGAGCGCGCGCGCCACCGGGCCGTCTCCGAGACGCGCGGTGACGTCCGCGATGAGCGGCTTGCCGGCGCCGATCCCGAGCTCCAAGGTGACGAGCTCCGCGTGGAAGACGCGGGCGACGAGCAGCTCCGGATCGAGCTCGAAGGCTTGCTGGTACTGACCCACGGCGCGCACGTCGCCGGCGCGTTCGAGCATCGCCGCCGCGGCGAGATGGTAGAAGGGATCGCCCTTCGCCTTCTCGTCCCACTTCGGCATGATCGCCGCCGCGCCGGCGAGGTCGCCTTCGGCGAGGAAGCTTGCGAGCTTTCCGAACGCGGTCTTCGATTCGTCGACGTCGAGCGTCTTGCAGCGGGCGAGGGCGCTCTCGATGCCGCGCGGTTCGCCGGGCAGCATCAGCGCGGTCAGCACGCGGTTCTGCAGCCACAGCAGCGCCGCGGTCTGGCTACGAGAATCGAGGTCGAACGCCTCGGAGAGCTTCGCGTCGGTCTTCGTCAGGTCGTCGACCTTCGCCGTCTCGAGCAGCTTGCCGACCTCGGCTTCGATGCGCCGAGCCGTGTCCATGCGCGCCGCGCGCACGCCCTGGACATACCGGAACGCTCCGAACCCTCCGCCGACCGCCATCACCGTCGCGACGACGAATACCCAGCTGCCGCGCTGTCTCACCCGCTCTGGAGCGGTCCACGCCGGCGGTGCGCCGCCGCCGCGCTCGAAGACGCCGACGCGCGCGAGGTGGTCGAGGATCGTCTCCGCCGCGGGCGCCGCTGAGTCGTCCTGTCCGGGTACGGAGACGCGCGCCGCGGGCGGCGCGGAGCGTGGCAAGGCCGGCGGCGCCGAGCGCGGCACCGGCGAATGCGGTGCGGGCGGCCTGGACGACGGAGCGGAACGCGGCGATGGCTCCGGCGCGAACGCGGGCCCGGACCGCGGCAGAGGGGCGATGGGGGGCGGCGGGAGCGGCGAAGGGGCTCGTGGCGGCGGCGCCGGCACCGGTGAAGGCACGGGCAGCGGAGCCGGAAAGCGCTCGCGGGCAACCGGCGCGGGCGCAGGCGGTGGAAGCGCTTCGGCAACGGCGGCGCGCGACGACGCCGGCCCTCCCAGCATCGGCTGTGCGTCTCGCGCGCGTGCTCGGCTGGCGCCGGCGTTGAACCGCCCGGTAGGCACGTCGTGATCGGAAGTGACGTCGGTTCGATACGAGGGGAGCGGCGGAGGCGGCGTCGACACCAGCCGCGGCGCCGGTTGCGAGACGAGCTTCGGCGGCGGCGGGACGGAAGGCACGAGCTTCGGCGCGGCGCGAACCGGCCCGCGGCGGTCGCGGCTCGCGAGCGCTTCCGCTTCCGACGCCGATAGCGTGGGCGGTGGGATCGAGTTGCGCTTCGGCAACGTGCGCGCGATTTCGTCGGCGACGGCGCGCATGCCCATGCGCGACTGCAGCGCGACGTACACCGTCGAGCGGTCGTGCCACATGCGCGTGTCCGCCTCGACCGCGCCCATCTGCAGGGCCCGCGCGAGCACTTTTTCGGCGCGCGCCGCGTCGCCGCGCCGGAGCAGTACTTCTCCCAAGTAGCGATAAGGCGCGGCCGACGTCTGATCGAGCTTGCCCGCGGCGACGAGCGCACCCTGCGCTTCCTGGAGAAGCGACGCGTCGAGGTACATGCGCCCGACGGCGAGCATCACGCCCGGATCGTCCTTGTGCCACGCTTCCGCGGTCGAGCCGACCTCGCGAATCAGATCTTCACGGGCCGACGTCCCCAGATAGGTGCACAGCGCGAGCGTCGTCCCGGAGTCCGGGTTTTCGCGCCATCTGGCGAGTAGCTCGTCGAGGGCGCCCATGAACCTAGCAGAATAGTCTAGGGTTCTGGCGAGCCACAGGCCATTTTACGGAGCGTGCCCGGCTTTCGCGTCCGCGTCGCGCGCGTAGGTGGGAGCTGTGGGAGCTCGCCGTACCGTAGGTACTCGGCCGTTTCCGCGCTGATGAACTCAAACGACGGCCAGCGCTTGCAGGCAGCCCTCGGGCGATGCATTAGAGTGGCGCGTTGCCGCTCGTCGCCATTCGGGGCGGCGGGGCGTCGCGCAGCTCGCCACCAGGTTTTTCTCGCCCTCCGGGCTCGCTTCCCCAAAAAAGCAACTCCCCCAAATGTGCGGCGTCTTCGGCGTCTACGGCCATCCCGAGGCAGCGAATCTCACCTACCTCGGGCTTCATGCCCTCCAGCACCGCGGGCAAGAGAGCGCTGGGATCGTCACTAGTGACGGCGAGCGGCTCAGTGCGCACCGCGGCATGGGCCACGTCATCGACGTGTTCCCGCAGGAGCAGATCGACAAGCTGAAGGGGCCGCACTCCATCGGCCATGTCCGGTATTCGACGGCCGGCGGGTCGTACCTGAAGAACGCGCAGCCCATCGCCGTCGACTACTCGCGCGGTTCCATCGCCGTTGCGCACAACGGAAACCTGACGAACTCCGATTCTTTACGGGAGAAGCTCGAGGCGCGCGGCTCCATCTTCCAGAGCTCGAGCGATACCGAGACCATCGTCCACCTGGTCGCCATCAGCACGCAGCGCTCCATCGAAGACCGCGTCGCGGATGCCCTCTCGCAGGTCCAGGGCGCTTACTCCCTCCTCTGTTTGACGGAGAAGGAGCTGATCGCTGTCCGGGATCCGATGGGGATCCGCCCGCTCTGTATCGGCCAGATGCCCAACAGCGACGCCTACGTGGTCTCGAGCGAGCCGACCAGCTTCGACCTCATCGGCGCGAAATACGTCCGGTCCATGGAGCCCGGCGAGATGGTCGTCTTCGACAAGAAGGGCCCTCGCAGCACGCGGCCGTTCCACGCGACGCCGCGGAAAATGTGCATCTTCGAATACGTCTACTTCGCGCGGCCGGACTCGGTGCTCGACGGCGTCAGCGTCTACGAGGCGCGCAAGAACCTCGGCCGCGCGCTCGCCGACGAGCAGCCCGTCGACGCCGACGTGGTCATCCCGGTGCCGGACTCCGGGCTCCCCGCGACCATCGGGTACTCGGAACGGTCGAAGATCCCGTTCGAGATGGGGCTCGTCCGCAGCCACTACGTCGGGCGGACGTTCATCGAGCCGCAGCAGAGCATCCGGCACTTCGGGGTGCGCCTGAAGCTGAACCCCGTCGGAGACGCGCTGAAGGGCAAGCGCGTCGTGGTCGTCGACGACAGCATCGTCCGCGGGACGACGAGCCGTAAAATCGTCAAGATGCTCCGCGACGCCGGGGCGAAGGAGATCCACATGCGGATCTCGAGCCCGCCGACGAAGTGGCCCTGTTACTACGGCATCGACACGCCGACCCGCGGCGAGCTCATCGCGTCGAGCCACGACGTCCAGGAAATCAACCAGTACATCACGAGCGATACGCTCGCTTATCTATCCCTCGACAAGATGGTCGAGGCGGTCATGAAGCTGAGCCCGGCGGCCAAGCCGAACGGCAAGTCTCTGCCGGTCGTGAACACCAGGGCGGCGGACAGCCCGTTCTGTCACGCCTGCTGGAGCGGCGACTACCCGATCCAGTTCACCCAGCACCCGCGCGTCCGGCAGATGCGGCTCCTCGATCTGTGATCGTATAATAAAGGATGTTCGGGAATCTGCCTCGTCGAGTTTCGATCTACGAGGTATCGCCCCGCGACGGCCTGCAGAACGAGGCGCACCCGGTCCCGCTCGAGGACAAGAAGGCGCTCATCGCCGCGCTGGTCGCGGCGGGGCTCAGGCGCATCGAGCTCACGAGCTTCGTCTCGCCGCGCTGGATCCCGCAGCTCGCCGACGCCGACGAGCTCGTGCGCACGATGAAGGCGCCGCCCGGCGTGACGTTCAGCGCGCTGTGCCCGAACACCCGCGGTCTCGAGCGCGCCGTCGAGGCCGGCCTCACGGAGGTCGCGGTGTTCTTGTCCGCGAGCGAGACCCACAACCTGAAGAACACGAACAAATCCATCGCGCGCTCGCTCGAAGTGTTCGACGAGCTCGTCCCCCACGCGCTCGAAGCGAACATGAAGGTGCGCGCGTACGTGTCCACGGTGTGGGGCTGCCCGTACGAAGGCCCGGTCGATCCGAACCGCGCGCTCGACATCGGCAAGCACTTGCTCGAGCTCGGGTGTTATCAGGTCTCGCTCGGCGACACGATCGGCGTGGGCACGCCCCTCGAGATCCAGCGCGTGTGTGAGCTGTTCTTGAAGCATTTCGAACCCTCGCAGCTGGCGCTGCACCTGCACGACACGCGCGGCACCGCGCTCGCCAACGCGCTCGCCGGTCTGTCGATGGGCATCACGGATTTCGATTCGTCCGTCGCGGGCCTCGGCGGCTGTCCGTACGCACCGGGAGCCGCCGGCAACCTGGCGACGGAAGACATCGCGTACATGCTCTCCGGCATGGGCATCGAGACGGGCGTGGATCTTCCGGCGCTGATCGAGGCCGGCCACATCGCCGAGACCATCGTCGGGCGCAAGCTACCGGGGAAGGTGCACCAAGCCGGCCTGCCTGGGACCCGCGCGTCGGGAGACAGCCCGCGCTCGGTGCGGCCCGCGTCGATGCGCGCCGGGCGTCCGTAGCCGGTGCTCGCCGCGCAGACCCTTCACGGCACGGCGTCCGACGTGCGGTCGCAGCCGAGGAACGTCGGGCAGTCGTCTCCGGAGTAGCTCGAGCAATCGTCGTTCACCTTTCCTTCGCAGGCGACCCACGAGCAGCCGGCCGCGGCTTGCTGGGTGCACGCGGTCTCGTTCTTCAGAGGCAGGCAAACGCTCTGACAGCTCGAGCCGCCGTCGGTGTCGTCGGTCGTCCATTCGCACTCGTGGAGCGAGGGGCCGCCGATGGACGCGGTGAGCTCGTTGCAATCCGACTCCCCGAACGCCGTCGCGCACAGCGAGGTGCACGAGCCGTCGGCTGGGTGAGCGCAGGCCCCGGTCTGGTCGCAGTTCAACCCGAGGTCGCAGCCGTTCATGCACGCGGGCTTGCGCGCCCGGCAGCCGTGCACCTTCGTGCACGTGTCCGCGTCCAGCCCGGCGCAGTCCTTCGTCTCGAAGTCGCCGGTGCACGAGTACGTCTTCGTGCAAGCGGGAGCCCCGAAGACGGCGCAAAAGCCGAAGGCGAAGCAAGCGGCGATGACCGGACGAAGCGCGCGCGACAGCACGGCTCACTATAACCGAAGGGGCCGCCCCGTGGACGAGCGGTCTACGCGCGCGGGCGCAAACTGGCGTCGACGAGGCCGCCGCCCTTGCCCTCGAGCATGCTGCGGAGCTCGTCCTGGTCGCTCGAGCGGCCCATGGCTTCGTCGAGGGAGATGAGCTTGCGCGAGTACAGCGAGTAGAGCGATTGATTCATGGTCTGCATGCCGTGCCCGGTTTGGCCGACCTGCATCTGCGTGTAAATCTGGTGGACCTTGTCCTCGCGGATCAGGTTTCGCACCGCGGCGTTCGGGATGAGGATTTCCATCGCCAGGGCGCGCCCCGGGCCGCCGGCCCGCGGGATCAAGAGCTGGCTGATGACGCCCTCCAGCACGAACGAGAGCTGCGCGCGGATCTGCGATTGCTGATGCGGCGGAAACACGTCGATGATGCGGTTGATGCTCTGGATCGCCGAGTTGGTGTGCAGGGTGGCGAAGACGAGGTGACCCGTCTCGGCGATCGTCAACGCCGCTTCGATCGTTTCGAGGTCGCGCATCTCGCCGACGAGCACCACGTCGGGGTCCTGCCGCAACACGTACTTCAGCGCGACCTTGAAGGCTCCGGTGTCGCTGCCGACTTCGCGCTGATTGACGATGCAGCGCTTGTGCGGGTGAAGATACTCGATCGGATCTTCCACGGTCATGATGTGCTGGCGCGTCTCGCTGTTGATCTTGTCGATGATCGACGCGAGCGTCGTGCTCTTGCCGGAGCCGGTGGGGCCGGTCACGAGCACGAGCCCGCGCGGCCGCGCCGCGAGCGCCGCGACCGACTGCGGCAACCCGAGCTCGTCGAAGCTCAGGATCTTGAAGGGGATCGAGCGAAACGCCCCGGAGACCGCGCCGCGCTGCATGAAGATGTTCGCGCGAAAGCGAGAGAGGTTCTTCACGCCGAACGAGAGATCGAGCTCCTTGCTCTTCTCGAAGGAGATCTTCTGTTCCTCCGTCAGCACCGAGTAGCAGAGCTGCTTCGTTTCGACGGGCGAGAGCGGCGGGAGCTTCAGCGGCACGATGGCCCCGTCGATCCGAAGGAGCGGCGGCGACCCGGTGGTGATGTGCATGTCGCTCGCGCCCTTCTCGATCATGGCGCGAAGGAGCTGGTGAAGATTCACCTTTAGTCCGTCTTGTTCCATTTAGCTCCTCGGAGGGATTGAACAGGAAGGGCGGAAGTTCGGAAGGGGGTTTTTATTGAGATTCTCCAACCTGAAATCTTCCGCTCTTCCGTCCTTCCTGTGAACTCTCTCTCTCGTTCTCTTCCGTCTCAGTCCGCCATGGTGACGCGCATGATTTCGGCGGTGGTGGTGACGCCCTCGATGACTTTTTTGATGCCGCTGGCGCGCAGGGTGCTCATGCCGCCGCGGATGGCGGCGGCCTTGAGCTCCGCGGCCGACGCACCTTGGAGCACCATCTCCTTCAGGTCGTCGCTGAAACGCATCACCTCGTAGAGCGCGACGCGTCCCTTGTAACCCGACCCGTTACAGGTGCTGCAGCCCGTGCCCTTGTAAATCTGCGAATCGAGCTGCGCGTCGTCGAAGCCGATCTCCTTCAGCGCCTCTTTGTCGGATTCGATGGGCTGCTTGCAGTCGTTGCAGATCTTGCGGGCGAGGCGCTGGGCGAGCACCAGGTTCACGGACGCCGTGATGAGGAACGGCTCGACGCCCATGTTGAGCAAGCGCGAGATCGTCGCCGGCGCGTCGTTGGTGTGCAGCGTCGAGAGGACGAGGTGGCCGGTGAGCGCCGCCTTCACGGCTATTTCCGCCGTTTCGAAGTCGCGGATCTCGCCCACCATGATGACGTCCGGGTCTTGCCGCAGGAACGAGCGCAGGCTCATGGCGAAATTCAGCCCGATCTCGTCGTGCATCTGGACCTGGTTGATGCCGTGGAGGTTGTACTCCACCGGATCTTCGGCGGTGCTGATGTTGACGTCGGGCTGGTTCAAATCGCTCAGCGCCGAGTAGAGCGTCGTCGTCTTTCCGGAGCCGGTCGGGCCGGTGACGAGCACCATGCCCCAGGGCTGACTGATCGCCCACTTGAAGTCGTCGAGCGGGCGCTTGTCGAACCCGAGCTTCGTCATGTCGAGCTGCAGGTTCGACTTGTCGAGGAGGCGGAGCACGATCTTCTCGCCCCACATCGTCGGCAGCACGCTGACGCGGAAGTCCATCTCCCGGTCCTTGCCGAGCTTCAGCTTGATGCGGCCGTCCTGCGGCAGCCTTCGCTCGGCGATGTCGAGCATGCTCATGATCTTCAGGCGGCTCGAGATGGCGTTCTTCAGCTTGAGCGGCGGCGTCATCTCTTCGTGCAGCACGCCGTCGATGCGATAGCGCACGCGCATCTTCTTCTCGTACGGTTCGATGTGGATGTCGCTCGCCCCCTTGCGGATCGCGTTCAGCAGGATGACGTTGACGAGCCGAACGACCGGCGCGTCCTCGCTCGCCTTCTCGAGCTCGAGGACGTTGACCTCCTCGTCGTCGCCGGTGAAGTCGATGTCCTCGTCGCCGACGCCGAAGTCGGCCATCACTTCTTCGTAAGAGGGGCCGCTCGAGTAGTACCGCTCGATGGCCGTCTGGATCGCGCCTTCGCTGCACACCACCGGCTCCACGTTGAAGCCGGTGAGGAACTTGACGTCGTCGGTCGCGTTCAGGTTCGTCGGATCGGCCATGGCCACGATGAGCGCCGAGCCCGAGCGCGACACGGGGATGATCTTGTGCTTCTCGCAGACTTCCTTGCTGACGAGCTTGATGACGTCCGGCTCGATCTCGTACTCGTCGAGGTTGATCGACGGGAGCCGGTACTGCGAAGATAGGAAGTTGGTTATCTCGCCGTCGGAGATGAAGCCGAGCTTCGCCAGCGTATAACTCAGGTTCTGGCCTGACTTTTTTTGCTCCTCCTGGGCCGACCGAAGTTGCTGCAGGCTGATCAACTTTTCACGGACTAGGAGCTCACCGAGGCGCTTGGTCGACATGGCGGAAGTTCGTCGAATCTCCGGGCGAAGGGATCCAGGGAGGATAACATGGCCCCCCGCTCCCGGTCGTTGACACCGGGCCGCCGGGACCCATACTACACCTACCGCATCGGAAAACGCGGGTACTCGGAAGCAAGATGGCAAAGACCTATTCGGACCTGTTCGCGGAAGTTCGGAAGAACGTTCGATTCATCTCCCTGGATGACCTGAAGAAGCGCCTGGAAACCGGCGGCGGCAAGCCCTTCACCCTCGTCGACGTGCGTGAAAAAGACGAATACCGGGCTGGGTTCATCCCGGGCGCGCTGCACATTCCGCGCAGCCATCTCGAGTCGCAGTCGGAGCAGAAGCTGCCGGATCGAGACGCGGAGATCGTCCTGTACTGCGCGGGCGGAACCCGCAGCGCGTTCGCGGCGAAGACCCTGGCCGAGCTCGGGTACACGAACGTCACCAGCGCGAACCCCGGGTTCATCCGCTGGAAGGACCTGAAATATCCGGTCGAGACGCCCCCGGAGCTCACGGAAGCGCAGCGGGACCGCTACTCGCGCCACATCCTTTTGCCGGAGGTCGGCGAGGTCGGGCAGGAGAAGCTCCTCAAGAGCAAGGTGCTCCTGCTCGGCGCGGGCGGCCTCGGTTGCCCGGCGGCCATCTACCTCGCGGCCGCGGGGGTCGGGACCATCGGCCTGGTCGACGCGGACACGGTGGATGCGTCGAACCTGCAGCGGCAGATCCTCCACGCGACGTCGCGCATCGGGGTTCCGAAGGTCGACAGCGCCGAGATCGCGATCAAAGACCTGAACCCCGACGTGAAGGTCGTGAAGTTCCAGGAGCGCGTGAACAGCGAGAACGTCGACCGCATCTTCGACGGCTGGGACGTCATCATCGACGGCTGCGACAACTTCCCGACGCGCTACCTCGTCAACGACGCCTCGCTGTTTCACAAGGTGCCCGTCGTTCACGGCTCCATCTTCCGCTTCGACGGCCAGGTGACGACCTTCAAGCCCTTCGAAGGCCCGTGCTACCGCTGCCTTTACCCGGAGCCTCCGCCCGCGCATCTCGCGCCGTCGTGCGCAGAAGCCGGCGTGCTCGGCATCCTACCGGGGATGATCGGCATTTTGCAGGCGACCGAGGCCGTGAAGCTCCTGCTCGGCAAGGGCAACCTGCTCGTCGGTCGTCTGCTGCAATACGACTCGATGAACATGACCTTCCGCACCTTCAAGCTGCGCCGCAACAAGGCCTGCCCCACGTGCGGCGAGAACCCGACCATCACGAAGTACATCGACTACGAAGGCTTCTGCTCGCGGTAAGGACGCCCGGCGCGACGGCCTGGTCGTCGTGGGTTTTAGGTGCTCGGACGGGTTCGGAGCGAGGACGTTAGCGTCGTGGGGTTTTAGGTTTTTGTGCTTTGTTCGGAGGGGAACCCTCGCGTGCGCTCCTCGCCTCCGGCTGCGCTGCTCGCTCGCGGGAGGGAGAGTCCCGGTTCGAGCGGGGGTTGCCTCGCATCCCCCGCACCCCCAGAAGCGGACGCTTTGCGACTCCCGACTTTGCGCGACTTGAGCCGCGGCGCGACTTGCTCCCATCTCTGAGGAGCGGACGGGGTTCGGAGCGAGGACGTTAGCGTCGTGGGGTTTTTAGGTGCTCGCGTCGCGGTTCGACGCGGAACCCTCGCTTGCGCTGCTCGCCTTCGGCTGCGGTGCTCGCTCGCGGGAGGGAGAGTCGCGGTTCGAGCGGGGGTTGCCTCGCATCCCCCGCACCCCCAGAAGCGGACGCTCAGCGACTCCCGACTTTGCGCGACTTGAGCCGCGGCGCGACTTGCTTGCTCCAGCCGTTACACGGAGCCGAGCGAAGCGAGTGGCGGGCCCGGAGGGACGGAGGGCCCGCTGCGCGAAGGCGCACTAGAGGCGAGGAGCGCAAGCGAGTGTTCCGCCTGGAGTCGCGACGAAGCACCAGGAAACTCACGACGTCGCCGTCGTCTGGTCGCGGAAAGTCCGCGTCTGGGGGAGCGGGGGATGGGAGGCATCCCCCGCCCGAGCAGAGACGTGGAGGGCGCGAGCGAGCACCGCAGCCGGAGGCGAGGAGCGCAAGCGAGTGTTCCGCCTGGAGTCGCGACGCAACAAACACAAAACCCCCACGACGACCACGTCGTCGTGTTAGCTCATCCCCATTGCGGCCACGGTGGGCCTAGGCCGAGCGCGTCGCGGCGGGCGGCTTCGCGTTCTCCGATGCGTACGGTGAGGACGTGGGTGAGCAGGGCGAGGCAGAGGCCGGCGATGACGTCGATGACGTAGTGCCAGCGCAGGAACATCGTCGCGATGATGATGTTCGCCGAGAAGAACGCGCAGACCGGCCAGGTGTACTTGAACGGCAGCTCGGCGCGCCGGTGGTACGAGAACAGCACGATGAACAGCGGCGCGGCGGTGTGCAGCGAAGGGAAGATGTCCTTTTGCGCGCCGCTCCTGGCGACGAGATCCGTCGTGGCGTTCCACCAGATGCCCGGCGAGAGCTGATGCGCGAACACGTCCGGTAGCGAGCGGTAAGGGCCGTAGCCCGGCACCAGCATGTACGTCGTCTGCCCGATGCAGAAGAGGATGAGCATGCCGAGCGCAAACTCCGCCAGCATGCGCGAGTTTCGCGACGTGAAGAGGATGGGCAACACGTGGAGCGCGAGCACGAGGAAGTAGCTGAAGTAAAAGAACGCGAACCACTCGGTGGAGAATGGGCCCACGAAGCGGTCGAGGAACACGGCCGGCTCCACGCCGAAGTACTTGAGATCGAAGTGGTAAAGCTTTTGGTCGAGCGCCCCGGGGTTCACCAGCGGCAAGAGCTGCGCGAACATGAAATAGCTGATCTGCACGCAGCCGTAGGTCACGAGGCGATACACGAGCGGCATGAAGAAGCGATGCGTGAACCATCGCGTGCGGATCGCGAGCATG
>DASZVB010000018.1:0-5919 GCA_035547195.1 Polyangiaceae bacterium | reverse complement strand
ATGAAACCCAGCGGCGTCGTACCCGGCGGCAACGGCCTCCTCGACCTTGCGCCAGTGTAGCTGGTAGCGAAGGCTCGGATCGCGGATCAGCTCTGCGAGCATCGCGCGCCACGCCGGCGCGATCCACTTGATGACGTCACCATCCGGAACCTTCTCGTACACCGTGACGATCGCCGGAACGACCCAGATCGGAAGCCCAGTGAAGGTCTCGTCAAACGTCTCGTCGAAGGTGCTGCCAGACCGCACCTGGATCACTCCGTTCGCGCCCACCTGGATCGTCGGGGACGCTCCGGGATTCGCTGGTGTGAGTCCAGGGAACAAGCCGCGAGCAGCGGAGGGCACGAGTGGTCGGGACGCCATCGCGGCCCAGCATATCACTGCAGCACTCATGCCCCGCGCTCCCGGGGGATATACGGGGGCAAAACCACCAACGCCCGCCATGAATTGCCCACGTTTTTCAACGGTCGCCGGTTGCCCCCTTCGCCCCCGTTCCGGCGTGATTTTCGGCGTTTTCTCCGCTGAATTCTCTTGCTCCAGAGCCTGGACTCGAACCAGGGACCCGGCGGTTAACAGCCGCCTGCTCTACCAACTGAGCTACTCTGGAATGGGGCCGCGAGAGTAGCCGCGTCGTGCGCGACGTCAAGGTCGAAGGCGGGGGTGGCGGGTCGGGGGGAAATAGCGGAAATCAAGGGGTTATCGGGCGATTCTGGGGGGCCGTGACAGGGGGCGGCGCGGGAACAATAGTATCGCGCGATGGACGACGAGGTGCTTCGCAACGGGCGGTACCGGGTCGTCGGGAAGCTGGGCGAAGGTGCCCAGGGGACGACGTTCGATGCGATCGATACGACGACGAACGCGCGCGTCGCCATCAAGCGGTTCTCGGTGCGCGGGGCGAAGTCGTGGAAGGACGTGGAGCTCGCGGAGCGCGAAGCTTCGGTGCTCGAGACTCTGACGCACCCGGCGTTGCCGGCTCACGTGGAGCACTTCGAGGAGAACGGCGCGCTCTATCTGGTGATGCAGAAGATCGAGGGGCAGAGTCTGGTGTCGCTCACGTCGCGCGGCGGCGCGCTGTCGCGCGAGGACGTGGTGCGCTTTCTGCACGACGCGGCGTCGGTGCTCGAATATCTGCACGGGCGCTCGCCTCCGGTCATCCATCGCGACATCAACCCCAAGAACGTCATTCGACGCCCGGACGGCTCCTTCGCGCTCGTCGACTTCGGCGCGGTGCGCGATCGACTGAAGCCGGAAGGCGGTAGCACGATCGTCGGGACGTTCGGGTACATGGCGCCGGAACAGCTCCAGGGCCGCGCGCTGCCCGCGACGGACGTCTACTCGGTGGGCGCCACGGCGCTGCGGCTCCTCACGGGGCGTGAGCCGGAGACGCTGCCGCATCGCGGGCTCGCGATCGACGTCGCTGCGACGTTGGGCTCGGCCGATCCCGTGCTGCGCGACATCCTGACGAAGATGCTCGACCCCGATCCGGACCGGCGGGCGTCGAAGCTCGCTCCGCTGTTGAAGCGGCTCGATCAGACGGATCGCAATGCGTCGGGTCGGAGGGACTCCGCCTCCGAAGCGCGCGCCGAACGCGAACGTCGCGAGGCGCAGGAGGCCGCGGCAACGTTCACGCGCGACGGACGGCGCGACCGAGCGAGCCGGCCGAGCCCGGACTTCGGGCAATGGGACGCCCCGCCGCGAGCGCGCCACGGGTTCGAACAGCACGCCTGGGAGTGGAGCGGAGACGCGGAGCGCTGGGCTCACGAGGCGCGACGCTGGGGCCGCGCGGAGCGCGAGCGGATCCGCGACGAATACCGCAGAAGCCGCGCGGAGCGACGCCGCGCCCAGCGAGAAGAACGACGAGAACGACGCGCGCGGCGCCGCGGCGGACGGCTGCACGGGCCGCCGCTGGCGCTGGCGGTGATCGGCCTCAATCTGGCCATCGCGGTGGTCGGATTGGTGCTCGGCGTGGTGGTTCCGACGATCCTCGTCGTCCTTTCGGTTCTCTTCGGGCGGCCGCTGCGCGACGCGGCTCGAGCGACACGGCTCGCGGGCGAGGACGCGCGCAAGTCCATGACGCAAGCCCTTCACTATATGATGTACGGACCCGCGGACACGGAGGCTCCGCCGGAACGACCGCGGGTCGACGACGGACCTCCGAAGGCGCGAGTGCGCGTCGACGCGAGCGGCGACGTGGTCGAGACGACGGCCGAACCCGTGGAGTCGAGCGACGAGCGCCGCGCACGCCGCTGAGGCCGCATGAAAGCGCTGCGCACGCCGCTCTGTGATCTGCTCGGCATCGATGTGCCGATCATTCAGTCCGGCATGGGCGGTGTCGCCGGACCCGAGCTCGCCGCGGAGGTGTGCCGTGCCGGCGGCCTCGGGATCCTCGCCGGGCTGAACGTGCCCGCGGACGTGTTGCGGCGGAACATCGCGCGGCTCCGGGAGCTTTCGTCACGCCCGTTCGGCGTCAATCTGTGGCTGCACGAAGCGATGCAACCGCCGGTCGACGTCCGGACGCTCTCGGAGAGCGACGTGCGCGGAGCGCAGACCGAGCTGAATCGCTTTCGCGCCGCGCTCGGCGTCGAGCCGAAGAGCGGCGGCCCCGAGCCGATACCGGATCTCATCGACGCGCAGATCGACGTGATCATCGAGGAGCGCGTGCCCGTGCTCAGCGTCGGGCTCGGCGATCCGCGGCAGGATCGCGTCGCGCGATGCCGGGAGCGCGGAATCCGGGTGATGGCGATGGCGACGACGGTCGGCGACGCGCTCGTCCTCGAAGCGTCCGGCGTGGACGTCATCGTCGCGCAAGGGGGCGAAGCAGGCGGGCACCGCTCGACCTGGGTGAAGCCGTGCTCGGCGAGCGCTGCGTCCGTCGGCACCATGACGCTCGTGCCAGAAATCGTCGACGCGGTGCACGTTCCGGTCGTCGCGGCGGGCGGCGTCGCCGACGGACGCGGGCTCGTCGCGGCGCTCGCCCTCGGCGCGCAAGGGATCCTCCTCGGGACTCGCTTCGTGGCGACGCGGGAATCCAAGGCGGCACCCTTCTTCAAGCAGGCCATCGTCGCCGGCACCGCGGACTCCACTCGCGTGACCGACGTCTTCACCGGTCTCTACGCGCGCGGCATCGACAACGAGTTCATCCGAGGGTACGAGCGCTCGGGCGCGCCGGTGCTCCCTCCCCTCGCCCAGCGGAACCTCGCACAGGACGTGTACGCCGCCGCCGCGCTGAAGGGCGACCAAGAGCACTTCCCGATGCTCGCCGGGCAATCGCTGGGGTTGATACATGCCTTGCCCGGTGCGGCGGACGTCGTGCGGGCGATCGTCGAAGAGGCGGAACGCGTGCGGAAGCGGATTGCCGGGTGAGCTCGCGTGCGCCCTAGTGCACCGTCGAAATAGCGTCAATCACGGCCGCGCGATGCGAATGGTGCTTCGGTCGACTACTTTCATGACGAGGTACTCGCCTCGAGCCAACTGGGGCTCTGGTCGCGAGAGACGCGCGACTTTTGAAGCGTGCCGCATCGACCCTGAAGTCGAGAGATCCGCGCGAAGCGCGAAAAATCGCGAAACTCGAGACTCGTGACCGCGCAACGATAGTTCGTATACTTACCATCGCCTCCGCATCGATACCCACCACTACGAGCTCTATTGCTGCTGGCGCACGACCGCGCCGCCGCCCGCATCGCCTGCGTCTGCTCACGCGCTCATTCAGCAACCCGTGGCGACGCCATCCTGCGCGCAGCAGCCGCGTGGTGGGCTGCGCTACCGGCGAGTCCTTCGGGCCAATTCCCAACCCCTTCTCAATGATCGGATACCGGCGCGGCCCCCTTCCCTTTGCCCAGGAGGGCGACGAGGGGGAGGCAGACGATGATGAGGATGCCGGTCGCGACGAAGGTGTCGGTGAAGGACATGACCAGGGCCTGCGCTTCGACGGAGCGGTCGAGCAGTGCCATGGCCTTGGCCTGGGCGTCGTCGAAGGTGGAGCCTTTCGACATGAACATGGCGCGGAAGGAGGCGAGCCGCTCGAGCGCGAGCGCGCTGTTCGCGGAGACTTTTTCGATGAGCACCGAGCGATGGAAGGTCTCTCGGCGCGCGAGCAACGTGGTGAGGAGGGCGACGCCGATGCTGCCGCCGAGCTGGCGCGTCAGGCTGAAGAAGCCGGTCGCCTTGGAGATGTCTTCCTTCGGAATGGGGCCGAGCGCCGCCAGCGTGAGCGGCAGGAACATCATGACCGTGCCGAACGAACGAATGATGAGCGGCCAGTAGAGATCGCCTTCGCCGGTCTGCGGCGATAGGTCGGACAACCAGAAGAGCGCGAGGACCAGGAAGGTGGCCCCTCCGAGGAGCGCGATGCGCGCCTCGACGACCTTCAGAACTCGGCCGGCGAGCGGCATGGCGACCGCGGAGGCGAGCGCGCTCGGCAAGAGCAACATGCCGGTCTGCTCCGAGGTGAAGCCGAGCATGGTCTGCGCGAACAGGGGGATCGCGAACACCGTACCGTACAAAGCAATGCCCACGACGACGGAGAGGACGCTGCCGGCGGACAGCGAGCGATAGCGCAGCACGCGGAGATCGACGACGGGATCCTCGACGGTCAAGAGACGCCAGACGAGGGTACCGAGAGCGACGACCATGGTGATCGTCAAGGTGACGATGAAGCGCGAGTCGAACCAGTCTTCGGTGTTGCCCTCTTCCAGGATGGTCTGGAGCGAGCCGAGACCGGCGGCGAGCAAGGCGATCGCGAACCAATCTACTCCCTTCCCCTTCACGCGCGGGGGATCGGCGGGGAGCGCGGCGAGCGTCAACAGGACCGCGGCGATGCCCACGGGAAGGTTGATGAAGAAGATCCAGCGCCAGTCCACGTTGGTGACGAGATAACCGCCCAGCGTCGGGCCGATCGCCGGGCCGGCGATGACGATGATGCCGAAGAAGGCCTGCGCCATGGCCTGCTCTTCGCGGGGGAACGTCTCGAAGAGGATGGCTTGCGCCTTCGCGAGCAGACCGCCGCCGGCGAGCCCTTGAAGGACGCGTGCGACGACCAGCATCGTGAAGGAGGTCGCCATGCCGCACATCATCGACGCGACCGTGAAGCTCACGAGCGAGAAGACGAAGTACGCCTTCTTACCGAATCGCTGGCCGAGCCACGCCGAGAGGGGCAGCGTGATGACGTTCGCGACGGCGTACGACGAGACGACCCAGCTCACCTCCGTCAGAGTCGCGCCGAGCGACGCCTGGATCTGCGGGAGCGCCACGTTGACGATGCTCGTGTCGATGACTTCGAGCAGCGCGCCGGTGGCGACCGCGACCGCGACGGCCCACTTGTTGACGGGCTTCGCGACCGACTGCGGCGCGTGTGAGACGGAAACGGCGGAGCTCGCCAATGCCGGCTGCCTTACTTGCGCGTATCGACGGTGAGGTCGACGCTCATGCCGGGCCGCAGGGGATAGCCCGCGGGTTGATCGCGCAGGCGGACGCGCACCGGAACGCGTTGCACGACCTTCGTGAAGTTGCCGGTCGCGTTGTCCGGGGCGAGCAGAGTGAAGCGCGCGCCGGTCGCGCCGGAGATGCTCTCGACCTCGCCGGCGAACTTGATGCCGGAATAGGCGTCGATCGTGAACTCCACGGGCTGGCCCGTACGCATCTGACCCATCTGCGTCTCTTTGAAGTTCGCCGTGACCCAGGTGTGGTTCGTCACGACCTGGACGATGGCTTGGCCGAGCGCGACCGCCTGACCTTCGTTGATGGTCTTCTTCGAGACCACGCCGTCGGACGGCGCGTAGATCTTGGTGTACGACATGTCGATCGCCGCGAGATCGCGGGCGGCCTGCGCCGTTCCGACCTGCGCGTGCGCCGCGGCGGCCCGCGCGCGCGCTTGGCGCACGAGCGGCTCGACGAGGCTCGACTGCTTCACGCGCGCCGAAGCTT
>DASZVB010000017.1:0-17170 GCA_035547195.1 Polyangiaceae bacterium | reverse complement strand
GAAGTTGCCTTTCATTCGTGTGCGTTTTGTCTTTGGTGATTCAAGACAAACACGAACGAATCGGTGATTTCCAGTCATTTTGTCGACCCGTCAGCACCGGACGGATCGTCACATCAGGGTATACGAACTATCGTTGCGCGGTCACGAGTAGCTCGTTGGGGAGATCGACGAACCGGCCCATTCATCCGTGACGAGGTACTTTGTGCACGACATCCCTGAGCGATTCGCCGCGGTCGTGATTGATCCTATCTCGATGGCGGCGCACGAGTCAGACGACCGTCCGAAGTGGCTCGCGCGCCGGGGGTCGTGATTGATCCTATCTTGATGGCGGTGCACTAGCGACGCCGCCGGCGAGCTGCGGCGAGTACCGTCGCCAGCTCTTCGCTCTTCAGCGCGTGCGCGACGGCGAAGAAGACGACGATGAACGCGGCCGCGCTGCCGGCGCCGGCGAGCAAGCGATCCGCCGCGGTGGGCGCGGCGCCGGCGAGGGTGATTCCGTGCGCGCGCGGGGCTCCGAGTAAGCGCGCCACGGGGACCGCGACGAGTCCCGCCGCGACGGCCGACGCGAGCGTCGTGGCGGCCGAGCGCGCGATCTCTCCGAGCCTGCGGCTTCCGACGTGGGCGCGGAGCCGCCACCAGAGGAGCAGCATCTGAACGGCCGACGAACCGGTGACGGCGAGCCCGATGCCGACGTGGCCGAGGGGGCCGCGCAGGGCGAGCGCCAGCGCCACGAACGCGCAGAAGTCGATGAACGAGACGACGACCGGCGTCCGCGTGTCGCCGCAGGCGAAGTACACCGCGACGAGCTGTCTCACGACGGCGACCATCCAGATGCCGAGCCCCTGTGCGACCAGCGCGCTGGCCGTTTCCTGCGAGGCGTGGGCGTCGAAATGGCCGCGCTGGAAGACGAGCGCGACGATCGGCCCCGAGAGCGCGACGAACAGCACGGTCGCGCCGATGGCGACGAAGAGCGTCAGGCGCACGCCGAAGGCGTAGGTGTCCTCGAGGCCGCGCTTGTCGTTCTTCGCGGCGAGGAGCGCCATGCTGGGCAGCGCCGCGGTCTGGATGGCCATGACGAAGATGCCCTGCGGGAAGTCGCAGAGCCGGAGCGCGAACGCGAAATACGTCTGTGGACCGACGCCGAGCTCCGAGAGGAAGCGGCGCGCGAGCAGGACGTCGATGAAGTAGACGCCGAGGCCCACGAGCGTCGGGCCCATGCGGCGCAGCGCTTCGCGCACTCCCGGGTGCGATAGGTCGAGCCGCGGGCGCGTGAAGTAGCCGATCTGGATGAGGCTCGGCCACTGGGCGACGACCTGCAGCGCGCCGCCGACGAGCGCGCCGATCGCCATCGCGAGGACCGGCTCGTCGCCACGCGCGGCGAAGAACGCCGGCAAGGCGAGCGCGAACGCGATGCACGAGACGTTGAGCAGGGCCGGGGCGAACGCGGTGACGGCGAAGCGCTTCGCCGAGTTCAACGCCGCGGTGCCGAGCGCCGCGGTGCCCATGAAGAAGATGTACGGGAACACCCAGCGCGTCAGCAGCGTCGTGCGCTCGTGCTGTCCCGGTACGGCGTCGGCGCCCGCGGCGAAGAGCTCCACGAGCTCGGGCGCGAAGACGACGCCGAGCACGCTGACCGCGCCGAGGACGACCAGCGAGAGCCCGCGGGCGGCCGCGAAGAAGCGTTTCGCCGCGGCTTCGCCCTCGGTTTCTCGCGTCTGGGCGAGCACCGGCAAGACGGCGGTGTTCACGGCGCCCTCGGCGAGGAGCTGCCGGAAGGTGTTCGGAATGGTGAACGCGACGGTGAAGGCGTCCGTCGCCGCGCGGGAGAACATGCCCGCGAGCACGACCTCGCGCCCGAGCCCGAGGACGCGGCTCACCAGCGTGCCCGCCGCGACGACGCCGGCGCGCGACGTGAGCGCGCGCCGTTCCGCGGCGCGTTCGCCGCTCGCGTCCGCCTCGGCCGTCACACCACCCCGACGTGGGCTCGGAGCGCGCGCTCGACGAGATCCAGCGTGACGTCGACGTCTTCGGGGTGAAGCGCGCCTTCCGCGACGCGGGCGCGCGCGGGCCCCGCGAGCCTATGGCGCGCACCGCCGCAAGCACGGCACACGAGCCCGCCGCGATCCGGATCGACCATCGCGGTGCGCCCGGGTTCGCACTCCTTGCCGCAGCGCACGCAGCGCGACAGCTCGAGGCCCCAGCCGAAAGCGGCGAGCAAGCGGAGCCCTTCCTCGGCGAGGGCGAGCCGCGGGCTCGTCGTCGCGGGCGCGTCCAGGCGATCCATCAATCGTTCGAGCGTCGTCCAGACGGCGCGCTCTTCCGTGCGCGGCGGCGCCGCGGCGCGGACCCACGAGAGCGCTCGTCCCGCGGCATCCATTCGTGACAGGTCGCTCGTGAGCGTCGCTCGCAGCGTCGCGATCGTCGCTTCACGCAGCAGAAACAACTCGCCGCTCGCGGGCTCGTCGACGTCGACGAGCAGCGTGTGAAACGGTTCGAGCGCGCCGCCGAATCGTTTGCGGCTCCGCCGCGCGCCGCGACCGAGGGCGGGGATGCGGCCGAGGGACTCGGTGAAGAGCGCGAGCACGAGATCGCTCTCGCCGTGCTCGGTCCTCCGGAGCAAGAGAGCGCGAGTGCGATGCGGCGGCCGCGCCGCGCGCGCCGGGCTCACGCGACGCGAGTCGGCACGCTGGCCCGCCGGCCCGCGGCTCGCGACAGCTCTTGCGGCATGTCGTGTCCGCGCGGCTTGAGCACGATGCTCAAAGCGAGCGTGAACAGGATGAGGAGCAGCACGAAGGCGATCGCCACGCCGAAACGACGGCTGCGCGCGGGCTTTGCCGGCGCGGCGATCGGCAGGGGCGTCACCCAGGCGACGCGGCGGCTCGCCGTGTAGCGAGCGAGGACTTCTTCCGGCGGAAGGCCGACGGCGCGCGCGTACGACTTCAGGAAGCCGCGGACGAACACCTCGCCGGGAAGCTCGTCGAATTGATCCGCTTCGATACGCGTCACGCTGTCCATCGGCACGCGGGTCGAACGCGCGATCTCCTCGACGCTCATTTGCCGCTGCTCGCGGTGACGACGGAGGAATAGCCCGACCGATTCCATGCCCTACTTCAGCTTCCCGAGTAACGCGGTGCATTCTCTTCCAGCGGCCGTGCGCTTATCAAGCTGAACGCAACGCTCGAGGTCGCTTCGCGCGTCCTCGGTACGACCGAGTCGGAGCATCGCGCGCGCGCGGCCGTCGTACGCGTCCTGTAGCCCTTTGCAGCTCGGTTGATCGGTTTCAACCGCGCGCGTATACGCCTCGACCGCGGCGGCCGGCGATTGTTTGCGCTCGTAGGCGAGGCCGAGCCGGTAGTTGCCGACGCAGAAGTCGGGCAGCGCCGCGATACTGCGGCGCAGCGCCTCGATGGCCCGGTCGAGATCGCCCTTCTCGAGGTACGCCCAGCCAAGATTTCCCCAAGCATTTTCAGGGGTTTGGTACAAGATGTCCTCGGCGAGCGGCTGCAGGACCGCGATGGCCTCGTCGTATTTCTTCCGGTGCACGAGCACGACGCCCAACGTGTTCTTCGCCTCGCGAAAATCGGGTTTGATCTCGACTGCCTTGCGCGCGTACTTCTCGGCTTCCGCGAGCCGGCACTCGTCCGCGCTTCGCCGGCAGAAATCGAGATAGAGGAGCGCGACGAGGTGCGCCGCCTCGGCGTTTTCGTCGTTGAGCTCGACGGCCTTCAGCGCGTGGGCGAGGGCGAGCCGCGGCTGGTTGCGGCGCAGCCAGAGATCCGTCGCGAGGTCGTGCTCGGCGACGCTCTGGCGCTCCGGATCCTGGGCCGGCATGGGCGGATTGCTGGCGCTGGGCCCGCAAGCGCTCGCGGCGAGGCACGCGGCGACGAACCACCCAGAGAAGCGCACTAGTCCTGCCTCCGCCCCACGCGCGAAGCGTCGCTCGCGCCGGCAATTTCCTCTTTCATCTCGAGGAGCCGCCGGAGCTCCCGGAGCCCCTCCATGTCGGGGATCTGGATCTGTTCGCGCTCGATCACGAGGTGGCCGCTCGCCCGGAGCTGTTGCACGTTCCGTTTGACCGTGTCCACATCGAGCCCGACCCGCGCCGAGAGCTCCATCGGCGACACCGAAAGCGCGACAGAATCGGGGTTTTCGGGGCGCGCCCGGGCCGCCTCGTGACCGAGCTGGAGCAGGGCGGCGGCGACCTTTACCTGCGAATCGCGCAGCATGAGCAGCTCGATCTGGTCGTCGGCGTCTCGCAGCCGGCGGACGAGCTGCTGCATCACCCGCATTCCCACGGTGGGGTTGCTCGTGAGGACCTCCTCGAAGGTCGCGAGGTCGAGCGCCAGCGCCGCCGAATCGACCAGGGCGACCGCGGTGGAAGAACGCGACGTCCCCGGCACCAGCGCGTATTCCCCGAAGAGGTCGCCCGGGCGGATCATCCGCAGACTGCGCTCGCGGGACCCCGCCCGCTTGATGAGCCGGACGCGGCCTTCTTGCAGCAGGAACGCCTCCGTCGACGGCGCGCCGGTCTCGAAGATGACCTCGCCGGCCTTGAACTTGCGGAGATACTGCGACAGGAGGCGACGCGGCTCGTCCGGCCCGGCTTCGGTGCTCATGTCGGTTCCGACGAAGATAGCGGAAACCCAGGGAGATTGGGGCGGATTGCGTCCGCCGGCCGCACGTAGACGGCCTCGACGGGCGCGGCATTTTCGGGCGGCTCGGGGGCCTCTTCTCCCGCGAGGCCGACCCCGACTGCGTGCGGCAGATCCGTGAGCTCGGAGCGGAGCGGGCTCGTGGGTAGGATGAGCGAGCTCGTGACTTCGCCGAGGACGACGGGGGACGCGGTTCGGGCGAGCCAGGCGCCCACGTCCTCGCGGCGCAGGGCCTCGGGCGCGCGGCGTTCGTGGCCCCCCTCGTCGTACTCCGCGCCGAAGAGCTCGTTCCGTCGTGCATCGATGAACGCGCAGCGCGGGCCGTGGACGCCGACCGGGACGGCGCGGCTCATCGCTTGCAAAGAGCCGACGCCGACGAGAGGTCGCGACAGGCCGAGCGCGATGCCCTGAGCGAGCGCGATTCCGACTCGAATTCCGGTGAAGGACCCCGGACCCGTGCCGACGGAGACGCGATCGAGCGCCGTTTTCGACCAACCCGCGTCGGCGAGGACCTGGTTCACGAGCCCGAGCAAATGTGGCGCATGTCCGCCGGGCGCCTCCGTCGCCGCCCAGACGATGACGCGGCCGGCCTCGACGAGCGCGACCGTGCCGCGTCGCGACGACGTTTCGAGCCCGAGCACGCGCACGCCGCCTCGTAGCACGGAACGGAGCACGCGTGTCTCCGGGAGCGGCTGTAGTAGGCTCATAGCGCGTGACGCAGATCGTCCCTCGCTTCGATTTTCGTATCGCGTTCAAGGTCGCCGAGGACATCGGCCGGAGCCGCGACACGAACGAAGACGCGCACCTCGTCGACCCGGCGCTCGCGCTCTTCGTCGTCGCAGACGGGATGGGCGGCCACCCCGCCGGCGAGGTCGCGTCGCGTATCGCCGTCGACGAGGTGCGCAAGTCCATCGGCGCGCAGCGCACGCAATCCACCATGGAGGCTTACGTTCGCGATCCCAACGTGGAGACGCGCCGCCAGGTGCTGTCGCGCTTGCGTCGCGCCATCGAGCACGCGAACGGGCGCGTCCGCGAAGAGGCGCGCGCCGATCCGGCGCGGGCGGGCATGGGC
Source organism: Polyangiaceae bacterium (assembly GCA_035547195.1). GTDB lineage: Bacteria > Myxococcota_A > Polyangia > Polyangiales > Polyangiaceae > DASZVB01. The sequence goes on along the minus strand of DASZVB010000017.1, from coordinate 11,446 downwards.
ACGACGATCGACGTCGTGTGGCTCGCGCGCGACCACGCCTTCATCGCGCACACCGGCGACGGCCGCGTGTACCTCGCGCGCCCGAGCGCCGTCCTGCAACTCACGCAGGATCACGTCGAGATCGAGAAGCTCAAGGCCACCGGCGTGCTGAGCCCCCACAACAGAAGCCGCCAGAGCCGTCTCCTCAACGCCGTCGGCATCGCCGAGCGCGTCGACGTCGACACGCTCTTCGTCGATCTCGGGCGCAACGATCGCCTGCTCATCTGCACCGACGGCGTCCACGGCCAGATCGACAGCGAAGCCGAGCTCGGCGAGCTCCTCCGGACGGGGAACGCCGAGAACGCGTCGCGGGCGCTCGTCGCGCGCGCGGCGCAGCGAGGGCGCGACAACGCGACCGCGCTGGTCATCGAAATCTCCGAACGCTTCGTGCGGCGCAGCGACGACGATCGGGGCTTCCGCTCGCGCGACGTGGAGCGGGCTCAGCTCGCGCCGCTCTTCGCCGATCTCCCCTTGCCGTCGGTGATGGCCGCGCTCGTCGCCGCCGTCGAAATCGAGTTCGAGCCCGGAGCGCTCGTGCCGCAGGTCGTGGCGAGCGATCTCGTCGCGTACATCGTGCTCGACGGCCTGGTGCGCTGCGAGGGCGAGCGCGTCGTCACGGTCGGGGCGCTGTTGTTCCCCGAGTCGCTCGTCAGCGTACCGGTCAACGGCGAGCTCCCCGTCGCCGCGGAACGCTCGCGGCTGTTGCGCCTGCGCGCCGACGATTTCAACGAAGTATGCCGGGCCGATCGCGCGCTCGCGTGCGAGCTCTACCGAAGGCTCGCGGTGCACCTGGCCCGCGCGCGGCAGCGCGGCGTCGCGAAGAAGCCCAAAGACGGCGCGTGATCGCCGCTCTTCGATGCCCGTCAGATCCACGCGCTGGCCCCGCGCGTCGCCACGAAACCCGCTGTGAACGCGGTTTCCGGTCTGAAAGATCCCTACAGCGGGAAATGGGAGCGCCCGCGAGACGGCGTTTTACCGAACCGCGGTCGCGCCGATGGAAATCACCGTGGGCGCCATCGGATTTGCGCCGGAGAAGACCTGCACTTGACGCTTGTGGACCTGTTGCGTGCTCGTCCAATCGATGGCCACGCCGACGTCGGGGTAACCGTCGCCGTCGACGTCGCCGAGCGCGGAGAGCGCGTCGACGCTCGCCGCGCTGACGGTGAAGCTCGCGGGCGGTAGCGGGTTCAGGACGATGGGCGTCGAGTTGATCCCCGTGGACGCGCCTCTGTACACGCGGAGCGCCGGCGCCGTGACGTCGGGGACCACGAAATCGGCGTAGCCGTCGCCGTCCATGTCTCCCATCCCGAGCGCTTGCGCGGTGCCGGCCCCCGTCTTGAGATCCCCCGCCGCGAGCGTGGTCGGCGACTTTCCGACGCCGCCGGACGCGCCGAAGTACACGTAGGCGGATTGACGGAGCGCGACGATGTCGGCATAGCCGTCGCCGTTCGCGTCGCCGATGCACGCGACCGTCAGATCCGGAGAAGACGTGGGCAGCGAGATGTCCGTCGACGTCGCGCCGAGCCCGTTCGCGCTGCCGTAGAAGACGGACGCCACCGCCGTCGTGGCGGAGGCGCTGCCGACCACGACGTCCGCGTAGCCGTCGCCGTTGAAATCGCCCGTGTCGCTGTTCCCGAACGGCGGCTGGTGCAGCACGTCGCCGACGATCGTCTGCGGCGTCACGGAGAGCCCGCTCGGACCGCCGGAATAGACGCTCAGCGAAAGGAACGAGTTGCGATCCGCGTCGACGGATTCACCGGGGACGACGAGATCGCCGTAGCCGTCGCCGTTCACGTCGCCGATGGACTCGCCGCTCGAGCCGTCTTGCTTGATCTGCAGCGATTGGCTCGGCGTCGCCGAGAAACCGGTCGGGCCGCCGCGATAGACGTCCACGCCGCCGCCCGTCGGAAGGACGAGATCGACGAATCCGTCGCCGTCGATGTCACCTGGAATGAAAGAGCCGGACGGGCCGCCCGGGCCGGAGGCGACCGTCGTGGGCGAGCTCGAGAGACCGGAAGACGATCCGGCGTAGAGCTGCACCGTCGACGGCGACGCGGACGTCTGTAGAAGCAGGTCGGCGATGCCGTCGCCGTCGTAGTCGGGCGCGGCGCCCCACGCGGCCGTCTTTGGCGCGTCGTGCGCGCCGCCGATTTGAAACTGCCAGACCGGGCTCGTCGGCGCCATGGTCGCGCCGGCGTCGCCGTCGAGCTCGCCGCGCAAGCGCCAGAACGCCGTGCCGCGCGCCAGGGCATTGGGGATGGTGGCCGACGTCCCCGCGATTTTTGCGGTGTAAAGCACCTTGGCGCACGCTCGGTCGCCGCAGACGTCGAGCGTGGCCCTGGAGATGCCTGCGGGCAGCGACCAGCTCAGGGTTGGCGTGCGGGTGTTCATGAACGTGCCGGAGAGCGGGCTCACGGGGCGCGGGGCGGGGATCACGCAATCCGCGCCGCTCGGTACCAGCGGCGCGGCGCAGGTCACCGAACAGGTGCCGGCGAGGCAGGTCAGATCCGAATCGCACGCGGAACCGCAGCACGGCTGTTGCAGCGCGCCGCAGCTCACGCACGTTCCGTTCGAACACGTCGAGCCCGTCGAGCAAGTGTCGTTCGCGCAGCAGGTCGAACCCTTCGCGCCGCAGCTCACGCACGTCTCGTTGACGCAGATCGAGCTCGAAGAGTTACAAACTTCGCCGGGACAGCACATCATGTTCACGCCGCCGCAGGGAGGGCCGAGAGGCCCGCCGCCCGCGCCGATGACGGCGCCTCCTGTTCCGCCGCTCATCGGCGTGTGGCCGCCCTCGCCCGTCGACGAGCCTCCGTCTCGCCCGGCGTTGGGCGCTCCGCCGTTGTCGACGGAAGAACCACCCCCGCCGAACACCGTGCTATTGCCGCCGGAGTTGGGCGGGCCGCCGTGATCGCTCCCGGAGCCGCCGCCGGTGTTCGGCGCGCCGCCGCCGCCGTCGAGCGAATGCGACGTGGCGTTCTTCAGCTGCCCGGACGAATCCACCTCGTTCATGTCCGCGCAAGAGCCGCTCGCGCAAACCTGGTTCTGCAAGCAATCGGCATTTGCCTGACACTGCGCGCGGCATACCTGGTCCGGCGCGCAGATGAGCGACCCCGGACAATCCGATTTGTACGTGCACGACGTTTCCTTGTCGAGCTCGCAGACCCCGTTCGCGCCGGTCTTCACGCAGCGACCGCTGGCGCAGTCGGCCGTCTCTTTGCATTCGGCGTGGCAGCGGCCGAACGTGCAAATCAGCGGAGCGGTGCAATCACTGTTCACCGCGCAAACCGCAGCGAGCTGATGCGGCTCCGTCGAAGAGCCGCAACCGACGGCGAAGGTGGCTCCCATCACCCCGCAGACGAGCGCACCGAGAACGCGTTTCGTCGTGCGACGACGCTCTACCGACAAGGACGGATTGCTGCGGCTCCGGACGTTGACCATTGACCCTCCACGCAAAATAGAAAAAGCAAAAACGTCCAAGCGTAACACGCATCGAATTTCGTTCGGAAGCTCCTCACGCGGGAGACGCTTGCCGCCGATGTGCGTCGGCGTGCCCCTTTGTCGTGCAGTGAGCGATCTCCAGAGCCGGGCTAGGGACGTCTCGCCCAGGCCTCGGCCCAGGCTTGCATCGGCTCGAGCGCGCGACAGAGCGCGCGTCCGTGCTCGGTGACGCCGTAGCCGCCCTCCGCGGACCATTCGAGGATCCCGGCGTCGCGCAGCTCTCTCAGCCGCTCGTTCAGCACCGTGGGTGAGACGTCGTCGCAGCGTTCGCGCAGCGCGCGGAAATTCGAAGGACCCCCGCGCAGCTCCCACAGGACGCGCAGCGCCCAGCGCCGGCCCAGCAGATCGAGCAACGCCGCGATCGGCCGCCCCGTGCGCGAGCCGCGCACACGCTTCCCGGGTTTCGGCATGAGCGGCCGCGCCATGCTACGAATCTCGTAGCACGACCATTGCGGTGAATAAACGCCGGCGCTACGTAATCGATAGCGGGCAGGCAATCACTTGCCGCCCCTCTGTCGAGCACCCGCTGGCACCGCGCACGTGCCGCCCGCCGCGGTTGCCCGGGAGACGCTCGGCGCGATTTCTAAGGGAGCCCCGGGTGCACGTGTTACGCTGAGAGCGCGATGTCGCGGTCCACGCTGCTGGTCCTCGCGTTCACTCTCGGCGCTTGCTCGAGCGCCGGCGGCAAGAGCGTCTTTTCTTCTGGAGGCGCAGCGGGAGACGCCGTGTCTGCGCCGGCTTCCGGCGGTAGCTCATCGAACAGCGGCGGCCAGAGCAACGGCGGTGAAGGAACCGGCGGCTCCGCGACGTCGAATGGAGGGGCGACCCAAGCACCCGGTGGTGCGTCGAACGGTGGCGCCACGACGTCCGGATCGGGGGGCACGACGAGCACCGGCGGCGCGAGCGGCGGCGCTGGTGTCGCAGGCTCGAGCAGCGGCGGCGCTTCATCCACGGGCGGCGCGAACACCGGCGGCGCGGGGGGCGCAACGAGCGGCACGTGGTGGAAGCCGGCGAAGAACACGACGTTTTATTGGGATCTGCAGAGCACTCCACCGGACAACACGCGTAGCGTGGGCGCATACGACATCGATGGTTGGGGGAATGACGCGCAGGAGGTTTCTGCGCTCCATATGAAGGGCATCAAGGTCGTGTGTTACATGGATGCCGGTACGTACGAGCCCGGTCGCCCCGACTCGTCGGATTTTCCCGCGTCGCTCAAAGGCAACGACGTGCAAGGTTGGCCGGGCGAGGTGTGGCTCGATGTGCGCCCCGCGGGGCCGAACTACGCCAAGCTTCAGAGCATCATGCTCGCGCGCTTCAAGGTGTGTCAGCAAAAGGGATTCGACGCGATCGAGCCGGACAACATCGACTCCTACCAGAACGATCCCGGCTTTCCGACGACGGCGGCCGATCAGCTTGCGTACGACGAATGGCTCGCCACGACGGCTCACGGGCTCGGGCTCGCCATCCTTCAAAAGAACGACCTCGACCAGGTGCGCACGCTCGAGCCGTACTTCGACGGCGTCCTGGACGAGGAATGCAACCAATACTCGGAGTGCGACGCGCTCGCGCCGTATCCCGCCGCCGGTAAGCCCGCATGGAACGCCGAATACACCGACGATGGCGAGACCACGTCGAAGTTCTGCAGCGCCGACGCTTCGGCGAGCATCGTCGGAGCGCTCTTCTCTCTTGCGCTCGACGGAAGCGTGTTTCAGCCGTGCCCAAACGACCTGGGCATCATCAACTGAACTCGTTCTTCCGGCGAAGGTGAGCGGGCGACGGCACGGTGAAGACCGCGGGCGAGCTCAGCCGGCACCTCGCGAAGAAGATGCAGGAAGCGACCGCCCGCTGACGCACGCCGCGTCGATTTCGACGCGCGCGGTAGAAGCAACGAGCGGCGTTGTTGAGCGAGAGCGCACCGCGGGGTGGTACGCTACACGGTGTTTTCAAAGGGCTTTTAAGGCCGGTGAAACTTTCGGCTCTGCTGGCGATCACCGCTCTTCTTTCGTGGCCCTTCATGAGCCGAAGCGCGGAGGCGTTCGGCGGCGTCTGGTCGTCGCGAACGGCGAGAGTGCGTCAAGCCGGCGAAGAGATCCTCTTCGTCGACAACCCCGACGCGACGATGACGGCGATCGTCCGGATGAGCTACGTCGGATCGTCCGAGAGGTTCGCGTGGGTGATTCCGGTGCGCGGCAAGCCGAAGATCGGCGTCTCTTCGAGCACCGTCTTTCGTCGACTCGAGGCGGCGACCGCGCCCGAGTACTTGGTCGAGGTGACGACGAAGGGCGCGTGCAAGGGACGCCGCGCGACGAAGTCGCCCGACGGCGGCGTCGATACCGCCCCGAGTGACGTCGCCGGTGTCGGCGACGCCGCGGCGCCGGTTCGAGAAGTCGAACGCGGCTTCGTCGATCCGTACGACTACGTCGTCATCAAGGTCGACGCGAACAACGCCGATCCGACTCGGGCGGCGACGGATTGGCTCTCGAAGAACGGCTACGATCTCACGAATCTCGAACGCGACGTCCTGGCGCCGTATTTGAAGGACGATTTCGCGCTGCTCGCGATTCGCCTCACGTCCCACACGGACGCCGGCGACGTGAGACCCGTCGTCTTGACCTACGACGGCAAATTACCGGTGATTCCCTTGCGCCCGGCGTCCGTATCGGCAGCGGGCGAAGTCGGCATCCGCGTGTGGGTCGTCGGCGCGTCGCAGGCCGTACCGCAGAACTACGAATCACTGGTCCTCGACGAAGCGCGCATCGACTGGCTCTCGTGCAGGACGCATCGAGTGGGAACGCTGCCCGCGGGTGGATCTGGGCCGTTCGGTCCCGACGTGCGCCTGCCGCGCAACTACGACGCGGTCGTCAGCGCGGCGGTGCGCGAAGCAGGGGGGCGCGGTTTCGTCACCGAGCTCGCGGGCCCTGCCAGTCAGTACAGAGAGCGAGTCTGGTCGGCGCTCGACGAGCAGCAGGCGGCGACGCTTTTGAAGCGCGGCTACGCCGACGGCGTCGACGCCGTCATCGCGGCGAAAGAACGCTTCGGCGGCTGGGACGGCTTCGAGGACGCCGTGTTCGGTGCGACGACGCCGTCGGCCGGCGTCGCCATCGACGAATTCGTCCGCGCCCCCGCCGATCATCGGGAAGACGTCACCGTAGACACGAAGAAGTTTCTGAGATTGCTGCGCGAAAAAGTGACCGATCCCGTCGCGGCGGCCGGCGCGCTGCTCCACGGCGGTCCATACCTGACTCGTCTCTACACGCGCATGAGTCCCGACGCGATGACGGTCGATCCCGTCTTCGATTACAACGAAGACCTCGCGCAGGTCGGCGCGACGCACATTGCCAAGCAACTCGTTCGATGTCGCTCCACGCTCTCGCAACGAGAGGCGCCCTGGCGCTTGCGCTTACCACATGGAGGCACGGTGGCAGGGAAGGGGAGCGCGTGGCCCATCGCAGACGGAATGCTGCCGGCAAATCTGAAGCGCGTGTCGCTCTCGTCGAGCGGCTCGGGAACCGTGGTGCAAGACAACGGCGACGCGATCGGCGGGATACTCTTCGAGCTCGCCGGTCCCACCACGGACGGCGAACCGGAGATGCCGCGTCTTTCACACGACGGTGTGCTGATCGGCGGTACGGAGGAGGTAGTTCCGCACGGCTCGACATCGACGTCGAACGGCGCGAAGCCGTCGGGCGGTCACTGTAGCATCTCGTCAATCGCCGATGACACGGACGCGGGCGTCGTGTGTTGGCCGCTTGCAGCGCTCGTGCTCTTCGATGGCCGCCGCCGGCGAACGCGGGGAGGCCGATGTCGCTCTTGAAGCGCGTCGCCGCACGCGCGTGCGCCGCGACGCTGCTTTCGGCGTGTCATGGCGGTGAAAGGACCACGGCGCGAACCGATTCCCCGGACGCGGTCGTGCCGGGTGGGCTCACGCGAGAGCAGTTGAAGAGCCCCGAAGCGTGCAAAGGGTGCCACCCGAATCACTACCGCGAATGGTCGAGCAGCATGCACGCCTACGCGACGGAAGACCCGGTGTTCATCGCCATGAACGAGCGTGGTCAGCGGGAGACCCACGGCAAGCTCGGCGATTTCTGTCTCAAGTGCCACGCTCCCATGGCGGTCCACGACCGGCTCACGACCGACGGCGCGAACCTTCCGCGCTTACCGGATTCCGAACGCGGCGTGACCTGTTACTTCTGCCACAACGTCACCCGCGTCGAGGGCGATCACGATGGGATGCTGCACCTCGCCGACGACACTACCCTCCGCGGTCCGATTCACGACCCTCATCCCGTGAGCGCGCACCGCGCCGAGTTCTCGGAAATCTTCGACGACACGGGCGCGAAGAGCTCACCGATGTGCGGCGGATGCCACGACATCGTGACGCCCACCGGTGTGCATCTCGAGCGCACCTTCGAAGAATATCGACACGGCATCTTCTCCAAGAGCGCGACGGGCGCGCCGCCCCTGTTCAGCACTTGCATGGGCTGCCACATGAACGCCACGCGCGGATTCGCGGCGAACACTCCGGGCCTCCCCATGCGCACCGTGCACGAGCATCTGTGGCCCGGTGTCGACGTGGCCCTCACGGACTTCCCACACCGCGACGCCTTACGAAGCGCCGTGGAAGATTGCGAGCTCCGCGCGAGCATCTCCTTCTTCACCCTCGAGGTAACGCCCCCCGACCTCTTCACCTTCCAGGTGGAAACCAACGCCGGCCACGCCCAGCCGAGCGGCGCCGCACAAGATAGAAGAATGTGGCTCGAGGTCCTCGCGTACGACGAGAGCGGCGCCCTCCTCGACCAGGTCAGCAGCGGCGATATCGCCGACGGCGAGCCCGAAGATCCTCCTGAAAGCGCCCCCCGGCACGACCCGCATCTCCTGATGTTTCGCGATCGCATCTACGACGCGAAGTCCAATCCCGTACACATGTTCTGGGAAGCCGAAAGCTCGAGCGCTCACCCCGCCGGCTACGAATCGAACCTTTTGCCGCCGGCGACGACGACGTACATCGAGGGAAAGCACGCAGTGCTGAAGCAATACCGTCTGCGCGGCAAGAGCGGCCTTCCAGCGCGCGTCACGGCGCGTCTCCGGGTGAGGCCCATCGGCTTGGACGTCCTGCAAGATCTCGTCGATTCGGGAGATCTCGATCCCGCGATCCTGAAGCAAATGCCGACTTTCACCTTCGGAACGCAGATCGAGTGGACGAAGGAAAGAGGCTTGATGAAGCCGGTCGACGCCACCATCGCGCGCGCGGATTGCGTGAAGCATCGGTGCTTGCTCGATCCGGGATCGAAGGATTGCGAGCGAACGACGACCACGACGAATACAGCGACCGCGCCGGAGAAGGAGTATCGGTACTAAGACACCGCCGTCGGGATAGCGCCGACCACGGCCGCACGAATGGGGTGCTTCGGTCGATTGCTTTCTCGACGAGCCATTCGTGGCCGCACAATGAAGGTACGTATACGAACCTTCGTCTCCGCGTCGATACCCCCAACGAACTCTACCGCCGCTGGCGCGCGAACGCGCCGCCGCTGACGCGCGAAGCGCCCCCGCCCGCACCGCCGTTGAGGCAGCCGGGCGCATCGGGTAGTTCGAAGTGAACGGCGGGAGGCAGCCGATGGCCGGGCGATCCGCCCGCGATGTGAACGAGCTGCATTCGGCGTTATCAATCGACGCTGACGACGAACATTTCGTCGTCGCCACAAAGACTGAGCCGGGGCTGCTCGGCGTCGATGGTTACGCTCAAAATGACGCGACGGCCGTCTTGCGCTGAAACGCAGCTGGTCTATTTTGCAGCTGCAAGTGCGCGCGTACCGATCTGCCGTGGTCCTTGCGCCGTTCCTGGCGCTGCTGTTCGCCGAGTCGGCCCACGCCGGGCCGGTGGAGCAGCTCACCCAGCTCGCGATCCATCCGTCCGATTCGCAGCGCATGGTGGTGCGCTACTACAACGGCGGCGACGGGCAGTTCGTCTCCACCGACGGGGGCAAGACGTGGAACCTGCTCTGCGATTCCCTGTTGTGGGGTGACGCGACGACGAAGGGCGGCCCCATCGTGATCTCGAACGACGGCACTATGTCGATGGGCGTCTTCACCGGCCTGTATCACGACGACGGCCACTCCTGCGGCTGGAGCAGCGTGCCCAACTACGACGGCCAGTGGATCACGGCGTTCGTGCTCGATCCGACGGATCCGAGCGTCACGTACGGCGTGACGTCGGCCGGCGGCAAGCAAAACGGGCTCATCCGTCGCGACGCGAGCGGTACCTGGGCCGACCTCGGCACGAAAAAGGACGTGCTGATGACGGATCTCAGCGTCGTGAAGCTCGGCACGGGACGGCGCTTTTACGTCGTCGCCGTCGACGGCGAGATCATGCCGCCGGACGGCGCACCCCCCGAATCGAACTACGTGGTTCGCGTGTCCGACGACGACGGCACGACCTGGACGGAGCACGTCTACGGCGGAGCGAACGGCACGTTCCACGTGCAAGGCGTCGATCCGACGAATCCGGACAGGATCATCGCCACCATCAACCGCCCGGGAGACGAGGGAACGCTGGCGCAGACGCAGGACAGCGTTCTCGTCAGCAGCGACCAGGGCAAGACGTTCAAGCCTTACCTCACGATAACCGACATCGGCGGCGTCGCGTTCGCGCCGGATGGACGTGTCTGGATCGGCGACGCAGGCAACCAGCTCGATCCGACTCAGCCGGTGGGGCTCTACTTCGCGACGAGCTTGGACAAGCCGGCGACGGAGCTCTCGATGGGGAACTACCCCGTGCAGTGCCTCGACTGGGAGCAATCGACCAAGACGCTGTACGCTTGCCAGCGCTGGACGTTCGGTACGGCCGACGCGACCAGCGGCGCGTTCACGACGTCGCTCGACGTGCGGACGGTCGCGGGTTTCGTCGATTGCTCGGGCGTGGACATGGCCGCCGTGTGCCAGACGCAGCTCTGCAACGCCTACTGCGGCTTCGGACACTTCGCGCAAGCGCCGGTGTGCTGCGCCTACGATACGTTCTCTTGCGGGCCCGCGGCGGCGCAGAATGCAGTCTGTCCCGCCGTAGGCGACGCGGGCCACATGGTGGGCGCGGCGGGTGCCAGCGGCGCCGCGGGCGCGAGCGGTGCTGCGGGCGCGAGCAGCAGCGGAGGTGCGGGCGGCACCTCGAGCGCGAGCGGCGGCGCGGCTGGCCTCGCCGGCGCGAACGGGAACGGTAAAGACGCAGGCGTCGTCACCGACGGCGGTGCATCGCATAAAACGAGCAGCAGTGGCGGCGGCTGCACGGTGGCGCGGCGGACGCGTTCCAGTACCGGTCCCATCGCTGCGCTGGTGCTCACGCTTGCCGCGTTCGTCGTTCGGCGCAAGCGACGCTGACGAACGCCGACAGCGAGTTGAGCCGCGCGATCTCTTGAGACCGTGCGTGCACCAAGCGTCCTGACGCGTGAACGGGCCGCTCTTTCGAGCGACCCGTTTCACGCGCATTCAGGCGGAGCCGTTGGCGCCGCTTACCAGCAGGTGTTCGTCGCGCCGATCAGGCTGATGACGTGGTTGTTCAGCGCGTCGTACGGATAGGCGAAGGTGAACTGGTAACACATCTCCTGCATCGTCGACTGGCCGAACGCGACCGGCGCGCTCGTAGTGTTGTCGAAGGTGCAGGTCGAGGTGATCTTCTCGCCCGGCTGCAAGACGTACGGCGTACCGAGCATGTAGTTCACCTGGTGATCGAACTGGAACGGATGATCGAACACCGTTTCTTGCATGCCGCTGGTGTGCGTCACCACGGAGGTCATCTCCGTGCCGAGCAGGTGCATGTGCGGGTTGTAGCCGACGATGTTGATGGGCTTGCCCGAGTTGTTCGTGCACGTACCGGAGAACTTGCTCACCTGACCGGGCGGCATCCCGGCGA
>DASZVB010000016.1:0-29701 GCA_035547195.1 Polyangiaceae bacterium | reverse complement strand
CCGACGCGGACGCCGTCGTTTCCGGGGCCGCCGTAGCGGTGGCGGTCGGTTCGGCGGCGGGGACCGTCGGAGCCGCCGCCGTTGTCGCTGTCGCCGTCGGCGACGCGGTCGGTGCGGGCTCGGGCGAGTGAGTCAGGAAGTAAGCAGCGCCGCCGGCGGCCACGAGCACGGCGGCGATCCCGATCCACAGGCCCGCGCCGCGCGAGGGCTTTTCGCTCGCGCCCGGAGCTGTGGACGTCGATTTCTTCGCCGGAGGCGGGACCGACGGCGCTGGCGGCGCCGTGAAATCGGGTGCGGCCATCTTCGTCGCGCCGAAGAGCCCGCCTCCGCCGAGCCCGGCTACCGGAGCGGCGTCCGCCCCCTCGCCGAGCAGGAGCGCCGCTTCGTCCGTTTTCTTCGGCGCGCTCGGAGCCGCGGGCTTCGCGGCGGGTTTGGAGAGCTGGTCGAGCGAGAACAAGACGGAGCTCTCGTTGCGCGCTCCGGTGAGCGCTTTTGCGGCCGTCTCGCCTTCTCCGTCGCTTTCGCTCTCCGTTCCCGATGCGGCGTCGTCGGTCGCTCCGCGCGCGAAGAGATCCCGCGGCTGGTCGGCGTCCGCTTCGTTGGTTCCGGACTTCAGCGCCGCGCGCGGCGCGGTGGCGCTCGGCCCGAGCTCGAACGGGAGCCGTTCGGGCTCGCGTTCGAGGCTCTCGGCGATCGCGGAGATCGACTCCGTCGGCGCCGCCGCGGGCTTCGGAGCTTCTTCGTCGAAGCCGAAGCCGAGCGAGGCGGGCGTCACGGGCAGGGGCGCCTGGACCGTCGTTGGCTCGTCGGCTTTCGGCGCGATCATCGTCGGGTCGTCGGCCTTCGGCGTGCTCGGGCCCGGTGCTGCCCGCCCCGCGTCCGTCGCCTTCGACGCTTCTTCCGTCGAAACGGCTTGGAGCAGCGCCTTCGCCTTCGGCCCTGCCATCGCGACCGTGACGTCGTCGAAGCTCGGCTCCTCGGTGAGCGAAGCCGCGCGATCCCAACGACCCGGCTCGCGCCACGCCCCGGGCGGCGGTTCTTCGGAGAACGGCGGCGCGCCGTCCACGCCCGCGGCGGCGTTGGTGCGGGGAACGAGGCGGCGGGCGCGGAGCGCCGTGGCAATCTCGCCGATTTCGAACGGCATGAGCCAGTCCTGCATGCCGTCGCGCCAGATGAACGTCTCGGCGTCGATCTTCTGCGCGGCGTACGCTTCGACGATCTGCGTGAGCGTCATTTCGTGGTGATCGTCGTCGGTCACGGCAACCGTCCACGTGCGCTCGGGCAGGGCGCTCGGCGCCACCGCGGGCGCCGCCGCTCCGGCGGTCCGGGGGACGACGGCGCGCGCCGCTTGCGCCGAAGCAGCGGCTCCTCTCGCCGCGACGCCCGCGACGGGGCTCGTTCCCGCGGCGCCCGCGATGGGCGTCGCCTTGCTGGCGGCCGCTACGCCGAGCGCGGCCGTTGCGGCCTTGCCGGGGGTCGCGGCGCCGCCCTTGGCGGCGGTCGCAGCTGCGGCAACCGGAGTGGCCGCTTTCGAACCCGCGCCGCCGAGCGGCGATCCGAGCACGGCCCCCTTGGCGGCGATGGCCCCCGGTTTCGGGAACGCGAGGGCTTTCGGTTCGCCGCCCTTCGCGACGCCGGTGAGGGGCTTGGCGGTGGCCGCAGCAGGCTTGGCAGGCTCCGCGGTGGCCTCGGGGCTCGCGGGGGCGTTCGCGGGCGCCGCGGCGAGGGCCGCTGGCTCGCCGCCGCCCGGCTTCGACTCCGGAGTCGGTCCCGGGGCAGCACCGGCCGAAGCCGTGCTCGCGACCGGGGGTTCCGGCGCGGCTTTCGCCGTCTCGGTCGGCGCGGCCGCCGCCCGAGCGGAGCTCGCATCTCCACCCTCGGAGGCCGCGGGCGACGGCGCGGCGTCGCCCGCAGCGAGTCCCGTGCCGTCGACGATGATGGGGGCGCCGCATCGCTTGCACGTGATCCGAACTTTTCGTCCTCGGACCTTTTCATCGGGGACGGCGTATTTGGCGGGGCAGCTACTGCAAGCGACGTTCATGGATGGGGACCGACGAACCCTAACAATACCTCTTTTCGGCGTTTAGCACTCGATTCTCGGCGGGCGGTACACGGTTCGCTAACTCGGACGTCGTGGGTACCGATGTGGGACCCGAGGCGCTCTCGCCCTCGGGGTTCTCGGGCTGGATGCCGTTCCCGGCCGGGAAATGGCGTGCGCCCGTCGCCCCGTCGGGCCGTCGAGCGATGCGACGGGCGTGGAAAGTCGCTCCGTCCGCTGCATATACTCCGCGCGATTCGGCCATCGCGGCCCGAGTTCTATAGGACGACGTTCGTGGTCCCCTCTTTTGATGTGCTCGCGCGTGCAGCGGTCGAAACTCTGCGGATCAGCCTGCCCACGATGGTGCAGGCGGCTCAGGGGACGCTCACCAGTCAGATCTGCGACGACCGGCTCGACTCCTGGTCGCGCGCGTTGGTGGAGCAAGCCGGTATCCGGCTCGAGGTGACGGGACGGGAGAACATCGTTCCGCGCGAGCCGTTCGTGATCATGAGCAACCACCAGTCGCACTACGACATCCCGGTGCTTTATCAAGCGCTCAAGGTCTCGCTGCGCATGGTCGCGAAGAAGGAGATCTTTCGCATCCCCTTCATGGCCGGCGCGATGCGCGCGGCCGGCTTCGTGGAGATCGACCGAAAAGATCCAGCCAGCGCGATCCGTACGCTCAAGCTCGCGTACACGCAGCTCGGCGAGGCCGTCTCGCTCTGGATCGCGCCGGAAGGGACGCGCAGCAAGACGGGGCGTCTCGGGAAATTCAAGAAGGGCGGCTTTCATCTCGCGAAGGAGGCCGGCATGCGAATCTTGCCCGTCGCCATCGACGGCACTCGCTTCGCGCTGCCCGCGGGCGGCGTGACGGTCACGCGCGGCGCCGTCGCCCACGTCACGATCTTGCCGCCGATCGATCCGAGAGCGTACGCCAACATGGCCGACCTCGTCGCCGCCGTGCGCGCCGCCATTTCGAGCGCGTTGCCGGAATCGATTCGCGACTGAACGCGGCGTCGCGGCGCGCCGTTCGGATCAGCGCAGGATGCCGGCGACGCGCGGCGTGGTGAGCTCCGTCTGTCCGACCAGGTACTGGTCGATGCCCGCGGCGGCCTTGCGTCCGTCGGCGATCGCCCACACCACGAGCGACTGGCCGCGCTGCATGTCCCCTGCCGCGAACACGCCGGGCTCGGACGACATGAAGTCCTTGTCGACCTTCACGTTGCCGCGCGCGTCGAGCTTCACGCCGAGGTCCGTGAGCAGCCCTTCGTGCTCCGGGTGAACGAAGCCCATCGCGAGCAGCACGAGATCCGCCTCGATGTGGAACTCGGAGCCGGGCACGGGCTCGAATTTCCCGCTCTTGAGCTCGACGCGCACGCAGTCGATGCCCTTCACGCGTCCCTTTTCATCGCCGACGAAGCGCACGGTGGAGACCGCGAAGTCGCGGCTCACGCCTTCGTCGTGCGACGAAGAAGTTCGGAGCATGAGCGGCCAGAGCGGCCACGGCGTGGTCGGGCTCGGGTCGTCGGGCGGCCGCGGCATGATCTCGAAGTTCGTCACGACGACCGCGCCTTGCCGGTTCGAGGTGCCGATGCAGTCGCTGCCGGTGTCGCCGCCGCCGATCACGACGACTTTCTTGCCGCCGGCGAGGATCGCTCCCGCGTCGGGCACGACGTCGCCGGCCACGCGCCGGTTCTGCTGCTCGAGGAAATCCATCGCGAAATGAACGCCGGCGAGCTCGCGGCCGGGCACCGGGAGATCCCTCGGTTTGCGCGCGCCGCCAGCGAGGCAGATCGCGTCGAAATTTTGCCGGAGCTCGCGCACGCCGAGGTCCGCTCCCACGTTCACGCCGGTGCGGAACGTGACGCCCTCGGCCCTCATCTGCTCGACGCGGCGCTGGACGATGTACTTCTCCATCTTGAAGTCGGGGATGCCGTACGTGAGGAGCCCTCCGATGCGGTCCGCCTTCTCGAAGACCGTCACCGAGTGCCCGGCGCGCGCGAGCTGCTGCGCGCAGGCGAGGCCCGCGGGGCCGGAGCCGACGACCGCGACGGACTTGCCCGTGCTCCGCTGCGAAGGCTTGGGCACGATGCGCTTGTTCGCGAAACCGTTGTCGATGATCGAGCGCTCGATGAGCTTGATGCTCACCGGATCGTCGTTGATGTTGAGCACGCACGACGCTTCGCACGGCGCCGGGCAAACGCGGCCGGTCACCTCGGGAAAGTTGTTCGTCGAGTGGAGCGAATCGAGCGCCGCGTCGAGATCGCCGCGATACACGTGGTCGTTCCAGTCCGGGATCAAGTTGCCGAGCGGACAGCCCGTGTTGCAGAAAGGCACGCCGCAATCCATGCAGCGCGCACCTTGTTGCTTCAGCTCGTCCTGGAGCACCGGGAGCTCGAACTCCCGGTAGTCCTTCACCCGCTCCGGCACCGGCCGCTTCTTCGGGTCGATGCGGCCAAACTCCATGAAACCAGTAACTTTTCCCACGGGATCCCTGATGTCGTTCGAGGTGGCGCGCGTCTTCGCGCGGATGAGGCGTTGGTTCGCCTTAGTTCACTAGCGCCGCGACGCGCGCGGCGACGGGCGACGATTTCTCCGAGCGCTGCCGCTCGAGCTCCTGGAGAACGCGCCGGTACTCGATGGGGACGACCTTCACGAGCTTCGACAAGGTCTTCTCCCACTTCGTGAGCAGCCGCTTCGCCTTTTCGCTGCGGGTGAGCTCGTGATGGCGCTCGAGGAGATCCGCCACGAAGGCCGCGTCCTCGGCGCTGAGCGACTCGAGCTCCACCATCTCGAGGTTGCAGCGCTTCTCGAACTGCGAATCCTCGTCGAGCACGTAGGCGAAGCCGCCGCTCATGCCCGCGGCGAAGTTGCGACCCGTCGCGCCGATGATGACGACGCGGCCGCCGGTCATGTACTCGCAGCCGTGATCCCCGACGCCCTCCACCACGGAGATCGCGCCGCTGTTGCGCACCGCGAAGCGTTCGCCGGCCTTGCCGTTGAAGAACGCCGTGCCGCCCGTCGCGCCGTAGAGCACGGTGTTGCCGACGATGATGTTCTCGTCGGCGGCGAACGTCGTCCCCTTGGGCGGGTGGATGGCGAGCACGCCGCCGGACATGCCTTTGCCGACGTAGTCGTTGGCGTCGCCGGACAGCGAGAAGTCCATGCCGTCGACGAGCCACGCGCCGAAGCTCTGGCCCGCGGTGCCCTCGAAGTGGATGCGCACCGTGCCGGATGGTAGCCCGCGCATGCCGAAGCGACGGCTGATCTCGCCGGCGAGCTGCCCTCCGACGGTGCGGTGCACGTTGCGGATCGACATGGCGAACTCGATGCGCTTGCCCGTCTCGAGCGTCTCTCTGCACCGCTCGATGAGCTGCACGTCGAGCGAGCGCTCGACGCCGTGGTCCTGCGCGATGGTGTGACAGACCTCCACGCCCTGCGCGCGATCGGCCAGCTTCAACACGTCGGAGAAGTCGAGCCGTGACGCCTTCCAGTGCTGGATGTCGGAGCGAACGCGGAGCTTGTCGACCCGGCCGATCATCTCGCTGATGGTGCGGAAACCGAGCTGCGCCATGTACGTTCGCGCTTCTTCGGCGACGTAGAACATGAAGCGGACCACGTGCTCGGGCTGCCCGGTGAACTTCTTCCGGAGCTCCGGATCTTGCGTCGCGATGCCGACGGGGCACGTATTCAGGTGGCACTTGCGCATCAGGATGCAGCCCGACGCGACGAGCGGCGCCGTCGCGAAGCCGAACTCTTCGGCGCCGAGGAGCGCCGCGATGACGACGTCGCGTCCGGTGCGCATCTGGCCGTCGGCCTGAAGCGTGGTGCGGCTGCGCAGGTCGTTCTTCACGAGCACCTGGTGCGTCTCGGCGATGCCGAGCTCCCAGGGAATGCCCGCGTGCTTGATGCTCGTCTGCGGCGAGGCGCCGGTGCCGCCGTCGTGCCCGGAGATGAGGATGACGTCGGCGTGGGCCTTCGAGACGCCCGCGGCGACGGTGCCGACGCCCGCTTCGGCCACGAGCTTCACGCTGATGCGCGCCCGGGGGTTCGCCATCTTCAGATCGAAGATGAGCTGCGCGAGATCTTCGATAGAGTAGATGTCGTGGTGCGGGGGAGGGGAGATGAGCGTCACCCCCGGCGTGGAGTGGCGCGTCTTGGCGATGATCGCGTCCACCTTGTGCCCGGGGAGCTGGCCGCCCTCGCCGGGCTTCGCGCCCTGGGAAATCTTGATCTGTAGCTCGTCGGCGTTGACGAGGTAGTACGTGGTGACGCCGAAGCGCGCGGACGCCACCTGCTTGATGGAGCTACGGCGGTCGTCGAGGAACCGCTCTTCGCGCTCGCCGCCTTCGCCGGTGTTGCTCCTGCCGCCGATGCGGTTCATCGCCTTGGCGAGGTTCTCGTGCGCTTCGGCGCTGATCGAGCCGAAGCTCATCGCGCCGGTGGCGAAGCGCTTCACGATCTGCGCGGCGGGCTCCACCTCTTCGATGGGCACCGGCTTGCCGCCCGGCGAGAACTCCCACATGCCGCGCAGCGTGATGAGACCGCTCTCGGCCTGGTCGTTGATGAGCTTCGCGTACTCCTCGTAGCTCTTCACGTCGTCGAGCCGCACGGCGCGCTGCAGCGCCGCGATGGTGCGCGGGTTCCAGAGGTGCCGCTCGGCCTGGGCGCGGTAGTGGTAGTTGCCGCCCATTTCGAGCTGCTGCGTCGGCTGCGTGCGCGTCGGGAACGCGCGCTCGTGGCGCATCAGGCACTCCTTCGCGATCACGTCGAGGTCGATGCCCGAGATGCGCGACGCGGTGCCCGTGAAGTAGCGATCGATGAGCTCCGGCGACAGGCCGATGGCTTCGAAGATCTGCGCGCCGCGGTAGCTCTGCAGCGTGCTGATGCCCATCTTGGCCATCACCTTGAGCAGGCCCTTGTTGATGGCCTTGATGTACTTCTGCTGGGCGTACTTCGGATCGGTGATGCCCGGCAGCGCGTCGTCGCGCACCATGTCGTTGATCGTCTCGAGCGCGACGTAGGGGTTCACCGCGCCGGCGCCGAACCCGGTGAGCAGGCAGAAGTGGTGCACCTCGCGCGCCTCGCCCGTCTCGACGATGATGCCGAGCTTCGTGCGTGTCCCGTTGCGCACCAGGTGGTGGTGCACGGCCGCCGTCCCGAGCAGCGCGGGGACGGGCGCGAACTCCGCGTTCGCGCCGCGATCGCTCAGGATGATGAAGCCGTACTCGTTCTTCACCGCGATGGACGCGAGCCGGCAGAGCTCGTCGAGGGCCTCTTTCAAGCCGGCGCCGCCGTCGGACACCTTGAACAGCATCGGCAAGGTGGGCGGCTTGCGCTGATGCATGATGTTCGCGTGCCTTAGCTTCGCGACGTCTTCGTTCGTGAGGATGGGGTGCGGCAGCTCGAGCATCTGCGCCTGATCCGGCAGCTCGAACAGCAGGTTGCCCTCCGACCCGATGTACGTCTTGAGGCTCATCACGAGCTCCTCGCGGATCGAGTCGATCGCGGGGTTCGTGATCTGGGCGAAGTGCTGCTTGAAGTAGCTGTAGACGAGCTGCGGCTCGTCGCTGAGCACGGCGAGCGGCGTGTCGGTGCCCATCGAGCCGACCGCTTCCGCCCCGGTGCCGGCCATCGGCGCCATGAGGATGCGCAGATCTTCCAGGGTGTAGCCGAACATCTTCTGGCGCGTGACGAGCGGCAGCCGCTCGATGCTCGGCGGCGCGTCGTCGACCTCGTCGAGCTCGCCGAGGCTTATCTTGTTGTCTTTGAGCCATTTGCCGTACGGCTTGCGCGCGGCGAGCGACTCCTTGATTTCCTCGTCCTCGACGATCCGACCCTGCTCGAGATCGACGAGGAACATACGGCCCGGTTCGAGCCGCCCTTTGCGCTCGATGTTCTCCGGCGCGATGTCGAGGACGCCCGTCTCCGAGCTCATGACGACGAGGCCGTCCTTCGTGACCAGATAACGCGCGGGGCGGAGGCCGTTGCGATCCAGGATGGCTCCGATGCTGCGCCCGTCGCTGAAGCACAGGGCCGCGGGGCCGTCCCACGGCTCCATCAAGCACGAGTGGTACTCGTAGAAGTCCTTCTTGTGCTGCGGCATCTGCTCGTCGTTCTGCCAGGCTTCGGGGACGAGCATCATCATGACGTGGGGCAGGGAGCGGCCCGCGTGCACGAGCATGTCGGCGACGTTGTCGAGCATCGCCGAGTCGCTGCCGCCGGGGCTGATGATCGGCAGGATGTCGTGGACGTCCTCGCCGAAGATGCGGCCGTCGAACACCTGCTCGCGCGCGCGCATCCACGCGGTGTTGCCGCGGAGCGTGTTGATTTCCCCGTTGTGGCAGAGCACGCGGAACGGCTGCGCGAGCTCCCACGTCGGGAACGTGTTCGTGCTGAAGCGCTGGTGCACCATGGCGAGCGCGCTCACGAACGTGTCGTCCTCGAGATCTTTGTAGAAGGCGGAGAGCTGCTCGGCGAGGAGCAGGCCCTTGTAGACGATGGTCCGCGACGACAGGCTCGGCATGTAGAAGCGATCGGCTTCTTTCATCCCGCTCTCGCGCATGGCGATCTCCGACCATTTGCGGATGACGTAGAGCTTGCGCTCGAACGCCGTCTGATCGAGGCCGCCGGAGCCGACGATGACCTGCTTGATGACCGGCGCGCTCTGGCGCGCCATGGGACCGAGCGCCGACTCGTCGACGGGCACGGTGCGCCAACCCAGAAGCCGCTGGCCCGCGGCGAGCACCTTGTCCTCGACGATGCGCTGACACCGCCGCTGCTCCTTCGGGTTCCGGGGAAGGAACACGCAGCCCGCGCCGTACTCGCCCCGCGCGGGGACGCGGATGCCGAGCTTCTTGCCCTCTTTCACGAAAAACTCGTGCGGCATCTGCAGCAGGATCCCGGCGCCGTCGCCCGTGAGCGGGTCGCAGCCGCAGGCGCCGCGATGGACGAGGTTCAGCAGGATCTCGACGCCTTGCCGGACGATTCGGTGCGAGGCGACCCCTTGGATATTCGCGACGAACCCGACGCCGCAGGCGTCATGCTCGTGAGCAGGGTCGTAAAGGCCTGACCGGCGGGGCAAGCTCATGAGTCGGGGCTCCTTCGATGTCAGGGATCTGCGTCGCCAGATACCTAGGACAATCCAGGTATTCGGCAAAGCGTCGGATTCTCTATCTAGGACACGCTGCTCCGCCCCCCGCGGCGCCGTGGAACGGGACCGAGGACAGGCGGGCGCCACGGGTCGGGCCGTGGCGGGTGGGATTGTGTACGCAGGTAGGGAGGCCCGCAAGCGGGATCGCAACGCGCCGCGTTCGAAACACGGCCGTGCGGCGGATGAAACCCGCGCGGCACGGTCCGAGTGCAGCCTACGGACGCGCGTCCGCGCAGCAGCGGAATCCGATTTCGTAGCCGTAGTCCGACTCGTCGTGGAACCGCACCGTCGGACGGCAGCGATTCCGAACCGGTCCCCACCAGCCCCCTTTGAGCCCCGCGCGGTGCGGGTAGGTTGCCCCGGGCACGTTGACCCACTCGTTCACGTTGCCGTTCATGTCGTACGCGCCGAACGGCGACACGCAACGCGCGAAGGAGCCCGAGGGCGCTCGCTGATCGACTCGCTCGAAGTCGCTCTTGCACGCCGGGTCCGCTAGGCACGCGTCCCACCGCTCGAGCCTTCTCGGTCTTTGGATGTACGGTCTGTCGATCGCGCACGCGGCGCCGTCGCGCACGTACCCGTTCACGTACGGCAGCATTTCCTCGCCCTCACACGCGAAGAGCCACTCGGTTTCGTCGCACAGCCGCTTGCCCGCTTGCCCGCAGGCATTCACGGCGTCGCGAAAGTCGGCGAGCACTTGCGGCAGAGCGCCCTTCTCGTTCGGCCACTCGTAGCGATCGACGCAGAACCGCAAGAGCCGTCGCTTGCTCGAAGCGCACCGCGTCGGCTCGGTGAACTTCAAGCAGCGCTCGCTCACGTCGGGCTTGCTCCGGTAGTCGGGATCTTCCTCTTTTTCGCAGCGCTCGTCGGCGGCGGGGCAAAACCGTCCTTCGACGAGCACCATGTCCGGAGGGCAGGCGTCTCCGGCGGCGGCGGGTGTCTCTTCGGGCCCGGGCGCCGCCCGGCCGGCGGACGCCGTTTCGGCGCTCGTGACCTTCGGGGAAGGCTCCGGCGTCGGCGGGGGCGGGTCCGTGCACGCCGGCAATCCGGCGACCGCGAGCCACAGAACGCCGATGCGCATGGCGCCCGAGTTAGCGCCGTCGCGGTCCGTCGCGGAAGTTTTCGGCGATTTCGAGTAGCCTGCCCCGGCTTTGGGCCCCTTGAAGGACGCCGCCTCTTCCGTCGCCGTCGCCGCGTCGCTCGTCCGGCGGGAGCGCTGGCTCGGCGTTCTGCTCCTCGCGTCCGGCCTCGTCCTGACCGTCGCCGCTTCACGCGTCACCGGGCCGACCTTCGACGAGGAGAGCCGGTTCGCGGCGGTCAGGCGGGCGACACAGCTCGTTCGCGCGGTTTCCGATTACGGCCCAAGCTCGCTCTTCTCTTCCAGCGCCGAGGCGGTCTACGACGAGATCCAGCCCTGCGGCGCGCTGCCCGCCGTGATCTCCGGATGGTTCGGCGAGGTCCTCGCGCGGGCCCATCTGCTCGATCGGATAGTCGCCGCGCGCCTCGGCTGGCTGCTCTTCACCGGCTGCTGTCCGGGGGCGCTCTATTTCCTCGTGCTCCGCAGCAAGGGCCCGCGCGTCGCGGCGCTCTCCGCGTGCGCGCTCTTCGCCATGCCGCGCTGGGTGCACGCCGCCGCCGCGGCGCGCGAGTCCGCGGTCGTGGCGAGCATCTGGATCATCCTGCTCGCCCTCTACATGCAGTCGCTGCCGCCGTCGCTCGCGGAGCGCGGGCTCGGCATGACGGCGCGCTTCCGGGCCGCGGCCGTCGCTTTCGCGATCGCCGCCGGCGTGGGGCTCGCGACGAGCCTCGCGACGCTGTGGGTGCTGCCGCTGATGGTCGTGCACGCGCTCGTCGCGCGGCCCAAGGGACTCGGTCGCGCGCTGCGACAAGGTATGTTGCCGCTTCCATCCGGGATGCTGCTCGCGCTGCTCGTGGCGCCGGTGGTGATGGTCGCCCTGACGCCCGGGTTGTGGAAGGGCGGCGGCGCGCACGCCGCCGAGTGGCTGCTCTCGCCGCTCGCTCCGAAGATCGAGCCCTTGCTCTACCGCGGCGGTCCCGTCGTCTCCCCGCGCGACGTACCCGGCGGTTACGCGCTGCGATGGGTCATCGCGACGACGCCGGCGCTCGTCCTCGTCCTCGCGCTTCTGGGCTCGGGCGTCGTCTCCGCGGACTACTGGGCGCGGCGCAAGCAGCACCGTCGCGACGACGTCGCGCTCGGCTTCTTGCTGCTGCTCGCCGTGGTCGCGATCATCTTCGGCCCCGCGGTGACGCCGATCGTGCTCACGCGCTTTCCGCCGCGGGTAGAGGCGGCGCTGCCGTTCATCGCGACGGCGGCCGCGATCACCGTGGACCGGCTCGCGTCGCGGCTCTTCCCCGCGAAGGCCGTCTTCGCCGTCCTTCCGGCGGCGGTTCTCTTCGTCGCCTACGGCCTCGTCGCCGTGCCGACGGCGTCGGCGTCCTTCGGCCTTTTCGGCGGCGGCACCGCGCGCGCCGTCGACAGCCGCCTCTGGACCGTCGGTGACGGCAGCGAGGTCGCCGTCCTCGCGACGGCGATCGACAAGCTCGGGATGCCGTCGGTCACGATCGACGCGACGGAAGTGCCGCGCGCGTTCTGGTCGACGCTGGAGCGCGCCGGGCGCCTGCGTACGCGCGTGGACGTCGGCCGGGCCGGCGCGCTGACGCTCACGCTGGCGCGCGGTACACGGCCGAACACCATCGCCGCCGTGTCGCGAGACGGAGCGACGCTATGGTCGTTGGCTCGACCGTAGCCAGAGTGCCCGGAGCCGTGGTCTGCGACTGAAAGCGGGGCACTTGGAGTGCCCAAAGCTGTGACCTGCGACCGAAAGCGGGGACTCGGACACTCGGAGTGCTTCGGATCCCAATCTCGGCCCTGCGATCACCGCTGCCAGAGGTAGCCGAGGGAGAGTTCGATCGCGTCGAACGGCTCGGCGCGAATGACCGCGTCGTCGGAGTGAGCCGCGACGAGGCGGTATGTGTCGCCGTCCAGCCGGTACACTTCGAGGAGCTGAGCGAGGGGATCGATGAGCCACACGTGGGCGACGCACTCCCGCCGGTAGATTGGGAGCTTCCGCGAGCGATCCTTCGACTGGGTTCCTGGCGAGAGCACTTCGGCGAGCCAGTCCGGAGCGAGGTCGAAGTATGCGACATCCGGGATCTCCGGCATGCGCGAGCGTCGCCAGCCGGCAAGGTCGGGGACCAGGATATCGGCGCCCAGGTGAAGCTCCGGCTCGTCCAGGATGACCCATCCGCCTGGTCCGCCACGGCCCCGTCCGAATGGCGGATCGAGCTCAGCACCGAGCACGCTGGCGGCGCGCGCATGTCGACTTGCCGGTCGTGACTGAGTCTCGAGCACGCCGTCGATCACTTCCGCGATCAAATGATCTGGCGCCGCGAGGACGTCCGCGTACGTCGCACGGCGCGAGGCGGGCTCACCCATGACCGGATTGTGCCACGGACCAGGACGCGGGGCCTCCCTCACATGCCATGAACACGCGTAGCGCGTTCAAGGGCCCCGAAGATCTGCGCGAAGCGCGTAAGGCGTGGGCGGCCGGCGAGCGCCGGGACGTGGCGGAGGTCCGCCCGAAACCCGCGGCTCGCGCGGGTGTGATCGGGGATACTCAGGTGGGCTCCAAGGCTGGCTCCGCCACTTCCGGGCCGCAGATCGGTGCTCGAGCAGCCACCGCCGATGGCTCATGGATCAGCCGGCGTGTTGTTGGGGGTAGCAGGGTGCGTCGGTCAGCGCGCATTCGTTGTTCGGAGAGCGTCGCGGATCGCTCGGCGCGGCGCATCGGCACGACCAAAGGAACCAGGTGAGCTCCCCCACCGTCTTCACGGAGTCGAGGTGCTCCACCGGGAAACGGGCGTTCGCGACGTCTTCCAAGCTGAGCGTCACGAGGACGAGATCGAGAGGCAAGAGGCCGAGATCTTCCCGAAGCCGCTGCGCCGGCTCGACGCAATGTTCCGGCAGACCGACCTGCCGCGCGATGCCCTGGCGTACGAAATTCGCGAACGAGTACTTCATGAATCCTCCGATCTTTCGCCGCTCTGGCGGCGCGACGTGTTGGGCGAACGGCGCCTCGAGCCTGGCGATTCCAGGCGTACACATCCGGAAACGATCAATTCGTCGGCGCGGGCGGTGGACTCGACGGACGGCAGGCGAGCGCGCTCTCGCCGGGGAACCGCTCGCAAGTGCCATTCAACGTGTGCTCGTGGAACGTGACCGTGCAGGCGTCGCCGGCGCTCGCCTTCGCGCAAGCTTCGAACGCCTCGGGCGGCGGAGGCGGAGGCCCGTTCGGGCGACAAGCTAGCTCGCCGCTCGGCGCCTTTTCACAGGTGCCGTTCACGCTGCGTTCGCCGAACGTGACCGTGCAGGAATCTCCTTCGGCTCGATTGACGCAGGCGTCGACCGCTTCTTTCGGCGGACCGTGAGGCGGAGGGGGAGCGTCTGCATACGCTCCCGAGGCAGCAACCAGCGTACCGAACACGGACAGTGAAAATATCAGACGAGTAGAGGTGTTCATGGCAACTCCTTCACCGCTATTCCTGCCCCCGGGGCAACACGCGGATATTACCGTCGCGTGTCGATATGTTGCGGGCGTGCCGATCGCGCGCCCGGATTTGGAGCCGCGCCGTTCGCGCCGGCAAGGACGGCGTGGCTACGCGCGCGGCCCTGTGGCCGCCCTCCGAAACATAGTGAAACACGAGATCCAAACTGTCGCACAGAAGCTCCGTCAATCTTGACGGAGCAATCTCCCGCGTTCGCTCGAATCTTCAGAAGGAACTACATATGACCATCCGTGATGCCACACGCTCGTCCCGATCAGAAGACGTTGCCCTCGGACGCAGGCAGTTCCTCGCGACGGGCGGAGCGCTCGTGCTCGCTCGCTTCCTCACCGCGTGCAGCACGACGTCGACGCCCGTCGCGCGCGACGCGAGCACGGGGAACGCTCCGGAAGCCGGCCCGGCGGCGACCGACGCCGCGAGCAGCGCCGTCGCCGACGCGACGACCCGCCGATGGTCCACCGGCGGCACGGCGGCGATGACGGCGAAGGCGAGCTATCCAAATCCGTTCACCGCGTTCCCGAGCGCGTGCAGCGTCACCTGCGAGCTCACCGAGGGCCCGTGCTACTCGTCGCAATCGGAGGAGATCCAAGACATCAGCTACGGCTACGACGGCCTCCCGCTGCGCGTGTATCTCAGGATCCTCGACGAGGATTGCAAGCCGGTGGCGGGCGCGCTCGTGGACGTGTGGCACGTGGGTCCGACGGGAAAGTACTCGGGTGACGACACCGTCAACGAGCAGATCGCCTTCTGCACGGGCAACGACGAAGACTTCACGTCGCACCTTTACTTCCGAGGCAAGCAGAAGACGAACGCCGACGGCGTCGTGTACTTCGATACGTGCTTCCCCGGCTGGTATTCGAGCCGCACGATCCACATCCATATGACCATCAGCGTGGGCAGCGACGCCTACCTGACGACGCAGCTCGGCTTCGAAGACGACCTCGACGACTCGATCATCGCGACCCAACCGCTCTACAAGGACCGCGGCAAGCGCGACACGACGAACGCGACGGACACCGTGCTGCCGAGCGCCGGCGTCGGCGACTACCTATTCGAGTGGAAGCAGATGAGCGACGGCGCGATGCTCGCGTACAAGACGCTCGTCCTGCGAAAGGCGCTCACCGAGAACATCTGCGCGCCCGCTGCGGCGGGCGGCGCTCCCGGAGGTCCTGGCGGCGAAGGCGGTCCGGGGGGTCCGCCCGGAGGCGGGATGCTGCCACCGGGAATGGGAGGGATGCCGCCGGGTCCCCCATCGCGAAGCGACGCGGGTTCCATGTGAGACCGGACAAAGGCGCTCTCGCCGCGCCGGTCACGTTCCGGGAAGCGAGAGCTGTCGCGCGACGCGAGGGCGGCGGATCACTTCGGATGGAGCGACGAGCTCCGCGGGCAGGCCTTCTAGAAAGGGGCTCTCGGCGTTTTCGGCGGCGCGTCCATAAAGCGTGCGGCGGCGAGCCGAAGTGAGGACGAGGCGGCGCCGCGCTCGCGTCATGCCGACGTAGAGGAGGCGGCGCTCCTCCTCGACGTCCACGTCCTCGGCTAGCCGACCCGGCAGTCGACAGGGGAGGACGCCGTCTTCACAGCCGGTGACGAACACCAGAGGGAACTCCAGCCCCTTCGCGGCGTGGAGCGTCAGCAGCGCGACCTTCTGCGGCTCGAGCGCTCGATCGGCTTCTCTCAGCAGCGGGAGCTCGGTCAAGAAGGCGTTCCCGTCGCGGCCGAAAGGGACGGCCAGCGTCGCGAGCAGCTCCGCGGCGGCGCACAGCTCCGGATCGACCTTGCGGTCCGCAAGGCGCAGGACGAGATCGGCGATCTCCGAGCGACCGATCTCCGCCGCGAGCTCGGCGTCCTCTCGATGGCCGTCGGCAAAGGAGCCGCCGTCGACCAGCGCACGAAGCCGCGCGACGAGCTCGGGCATTCGAGGTCGCGCGTGGAGCGCGTCGTCCCCCACGCGCTGGTACGGGATGCCGGCGTGATCGAGCGCCTTGCCCAGGGCTTCACCCAGCGCCGAGAGTCGAAAGAGCACCGCCACCTCGTGGAACGAGAGCGGGGAGTCGAGCGCGGCGTCCGCGCGCCCGGCGTCCAGGGAGTAGAGGCTCGTTCCGCCGACGGCGCGTTCGATCTCGCGCGCGATGAACTCCGCCTCTTCCGCTTCGCTCGAGAAGCAAAATCGCTCGATCGGCGTCGAGCACTCCGCGAACGGCTCGAGGGGCCGGGAGGCGCGCCCCGGGCTCCGCTCGATGACGCGAGTGGCGGCGCGCACCACGGTGGCCGGGCAGCGGTAGTTCACGCGGAGCGCGATCGTCACCGAAGCGGGATATCGCTCGGAGAAGCGCGCGATGTAGCTCGGATCCGAGCCGCGGAAGCCGTAGATCGCCTGGTCCGGATCGCCGACGGCGCAGAGGTTCGTCTCTGCGCTCGGCGGCGCGAGCCAGCGCAGCAGCTCTTCCTGCGCGGCGTTGATGTCCTGGTATTCGTCGACGAAGAGGTAGCGGCAGCGTTCCTCCACGGCCGCGCGCGCCTCGGGGCACGCCGCGAGCAGCCGGACGGCGCGGGCGACGAGATCGTCGAAATCGAGCGCGGCGCGCGCCTCGAGCTGGCGCTGGTACGCGATGAAGATCGGGCGAAGCTCCGGCGCCACGCAGTCCGGCTCGGTGAGGTGCGCCTTGGCCCAGCCGATGGCGGCGGCGATCTTGCCGAGCGATCGCGTCCCCGCGGCCTTGCCCGGCGTTCGCTCGCTGGCGGTCTCCGCATCCGCGGTCGAAATCGCGGCTTCGATCGCCGCGGAGCGCTCCTCTTCGTCGAGGACGATGAAGTCGGGCGTGAGCCCTGCCTGCTCCGAGAACTCGCGCAAGAGCCCGAGCCCGAGCGCGTGGAAGGTCGTGATCTGGATCGGATCGGCGGCGGCGCCGAGGAGCGATCGGATGCGTTCCCCGAGCTCCGCCGCCGCGCGGCGCGTGAACGTGATCGCGGTGATCGCGCGCGCGGAGACGGTTCCCGTTCGGACGAGTCGGGCGATGCGGTGGGCGATGACGCGTGTCTTGCCGGTGCCGGGCCCCGCCAGGACGAGCAGCGGACCTGCAACGTGCTCGACCACGCGCGCTTGCTCCGCGTCCAGAGCAGGCGCAGAGACCGCAGGCGGCTCCGCCGGAGGTTCGAGCTCGAGCTCGAGCTCGGACAGCTCGGGCTCGGGGGGCTCGGAGGGCTCGGGCGCCGCGATCGCCTTCGTCGCGAACGCAAAGCTCTGCTGAGCGAAGAGCCGCCGGCGCTCGTCGTCGTCGAACATCCGCACGACGCCGTACTCGCCGTCGTATCCCGGACGGATCTGCACGTCCCCGCCGCGCATGCGCCGGATCGCCTCGTCGAGGAGCGGCGGCCCCCCGCGGCCCAGCGCGTCGAGCGGGACGTCGCCGAGGATCGAGAGCTCCGGCCCGATCCGATCGAGGAGCTGCTCGCAGACGCGGCTCACGCGCGTGCTGCCGACGCCGGCGTCCACGAGCTCGGACACCACCTCTGCGAGCGGCACGAAGCTCTGGAACGGCTTCGCGCCCTCCGGCCGCACCCCTTCGGGTCGATCGGCGAGCGCCTCCACGCGACCGAGCACCCCGGAGGTGAGCCGCTTACTGCAGACGGGGCAGACGCCGCGGGCGTCGCGCGCTTCCTGAGGCGAGAGCACGACGCCGCAGGCGCGGTGTCCGTCGAAGTGATACTTCCCTTCCTCGGGGAAGAACTCGACCGTCCCGGCGAGCCCGTCGCGCCGATCGCGCAAGGCGTCGCGCAGCGCGAAATAGGAGAGATCGCAGTCGAACACCGTGGCCTCTCGACCGAGCTTGTCCGGCGAGTGGGCGTCCGAGTTCGAGACGAGCGCGTAGCGATCCAGGGAAGACAGGCGGAAATTCATCGCCGGATCCGACGACAGGCCGGTCTCGACCGCGAAGATGTGATCCGCGAGATCGCGGAAACACTCGGCGATGCCGTCGAAGCCCGACTGCGCGCCGAGCGCCGAGAACCAGGGCGTCCAGATGTGAGCGGGGACGACGAACGCGTCCGCCGAAGACTCGAGCACGATCTCGAGCAGGTCGCGGGAATCCAGCCCGAGAATGGGCCGACCGTCGGACTCGATGTTGCCGATGTGGGCGAGGCGCGTCGCCACCTTCGCTGCGGCCTCGAAGTCCGGCGCGTACACGAGGTTGTGGACCTTGCGCACCTTGCCGTCGTGCTTGTAGATGCTGCTCACCTCGACGGAGAGAAGAAAGCGCACCGGCGCGCGGCACGCCGGAGGCACCGTGGCGTCGACCGCCCGCGCCAGATCGTCGCGGAGCGCGAAGAGCCCATCTCCCGCGGGGACGAGCTTGTCGCGCAGCTCGGCGAGCCAGCGCGGGTGCGTGAAATCGCCGGTCCCGACCAGCGTGATGCCCTTGCGCTGCGCGACGCGATGGAGCGCTTCGAGGTTCAGGTCCTTGCTGGTCGCGCGCGAGAGGTAAGAGTGGACGTGGAGATCGGCCAGGAACCTCACGCGCCGATGCTAAATCAGCGCGCGTCATCGGGGATCGATTTACGCCGCGGCCCACGAATCAGCGGGAAATCCGGCATGGCGAGCCCGTCGTCCGAGCCGACTCCGGCACGCCGGTGCCGCGCAGGGGCCTGAGCTCCGGCGATGGTTCAGAGTCGGTCAGCCTCGAAGACGGTGCGAAATTGGGTGGCTACATCCAGCAACAGGGCGTCGGCTCTCTGGGGACCTATGAGCGTTGCGCCGATGGGCACGCCGTTGGGATAGGACGCGACGGGGATGGCCAGGGCGCTCAGATCGAGCAGGTTGACGAAATAGGAGTAGGTCCCGAGGCGGTTATTGAGCACGATGGGCTCCGCCTCGAGCTCCGCGATCCGGTACGCCCGCGGCGCGGTGGGGACGACGAGCAAATCGACGTGCACGAAATCCGCGCGCGCTCGACCCTTGAGCTCCACCAGGCGACGCTGCGCGCGGAACACATCCTCCGCGGAGAAGCGATCTGCGGTGTCCAGGATGGTCCGGATGACGGGCAACACCGCGTCTCGGTGTTCTCGGATGAAGCCGCCGAGCGACGCCCGGCGCTCGGCGATCCAGGGACCGTCGAACAGGTTTTCTCCCGCCTCGAAATACGGAGCAAAGTCGAGCTCTCGTAGCGTGATGCCGGCGGCACCGAGTCGCGTGAGCAGGCTCTCGTAGGCGCGCGGCGCCTCTTCGTCGCCGAAGAACGCGCGCTGTTTTTCAGGGACGAAGCCGACGCGCGGTGGACGTCCGAGCTCGGCGAGCCGGCGGAGCCGTTCGCCGGCATCGGGCGATGAATATGGATCTTC
This sequence comes from Polyangiaceae bacterium, assembly GCA_035547195.1. Taxonomy (GTDB): domain Bacteria; phylum Myxococcota_A; class Polyangia; order Polyangiales; family Polyangiaceae; genus DASZVB01. The sequence continues at coordinate 10,592 of DASZVB010000016.1, read as the reverse complement.
GGCATCGAAGCCGCGGAGGATGTCGAGCGCCAAGGCGGCGTCCGGCGTATCGCGCGTGAACACGGACACGCAGTCGAGGCTCGGGCAATTGGGGAAGACGCCGCGCAGGCTCAAGAGCCCGCGAGAGGGCTTGAGCCCGACGATCCCATTGAAACCCGCGGGGACGCGACCCGAGCCGCCGGTGTCCGTTCCGAGCGCGAGCGGGACGAGGCCCGCGCCGACGGCGACCGCCGAACCGGAGCTGGAACCGCCCGAAATGTAGCCGGGGTGTCGAGACGAAGCGACCGGGCCGTATCCCGATCGCGTCCCCGAGAGACCGGTCGCAAACTGATCGAGGTTCGTCTTGCCGATGAAGACGGCGCCCGCCGACACGAGTCGCTCGACCACCGGCGCCGAGCGAGCAGGCACGTACGAGAGCTCGGGGCACGCACACGTCGTCGCGATCCCCGCGACGTCGATGTTGTCCTTCACGCCGAAGGGAACGCCGAAGAGCGGCGATTCGCGGCGCTCTTCGGAGAGCGCCGCGACCTCCGCGAGCACCTGCTCACGAGGACGCACCGAGATGAACGCGTTGTGTCGCGTCCGAGAGAGCTCGTCGTACGTCCGCGCGACGACCTCCGCAGGAGTCGTCGTTCCGGTGCGGTACGCTTCGCGAAGCTCGCGGATGGAGCGAACGGCGAGACTCGACATGCCACGTTCCTTTCTATGCTTCCGGCTGAAGCTCGTTGCAAAATGCGCGCTCGCTCTCGGCGCGCATCACCTCGAAGAGGCGGCGTTTGAGCTCCGTGAACTCGGGATCGAAGAGGAGCGCCGGCGCCCGCGGGCGTGAGAAGGGGACCCGGACGTCGAGCAACACGCGGGCGGGAGACGCGCTCAGGACCACCACGCGATCGCCTAGACGGATCGCCTCTTCGATGTCGTGCGTGACGAACACGATGGTCGTGCGGAGGTCTTCCCACACCGACGTGACCAGCTCTTGCATGGAAATGCGGAGCTGCGGGTCGAGCGCGGAGAACGGTTCGTCGAGCAGCAAGACGCGCGGGCGACCGGCGAGCGCCCTGGCGATGCAGCCGCGCTGTTTCATGCCGCCCGAGAGCGCGTCCGGATACGCGCGCGCGCTGCGCTGTAGACCGACCGCGCGGAGCCATCGCGCGACGTCACGCGTGTCCGCGCGCAGTCCTTGTGCCTCCCACGCGAAGGCGACGTTCTGTTCGAGTGTCAGCCACGGAAAGAGCGTCGGATGCTGGAACACGACGCCGCGATCCGGGCCTGGGCCGCCGGTCTCTTTGCCGTCGAGGAGGACCTGTCCGCGATCGGGCGACACGAAGCCGGCGAGCACGTTCAGCAACGTCGACTTGCCCGACCCGGAAGGCCCGATGACGCAGGCAAACTCTCCCGCGGAAAACTCGAGCGAGATGCGATCGAGGATGGTGCGCCGGGGCGCGCCTTGGCCGACGCTCACGTCGACGTCCACGAGGCGAACCACGCCCGAAGCCGTCGGGTTCTCCATGCTACGACCAGAAGACGAGCCGCCGGCTCGCGGCTGCGAAGGCCGTGTCCGCCGCGGCGGATATTACGCCGAGGACGACCAGGCCTCCGAACATGGCCCCCGTCTGCATGTTCTGGTGCGCGATGTCGACGCGGTATGCGACGCCGGCGAAGGTGCCGCCGAGCTCGGCCGCGACCAGCGTGTAGAACGAGATGCCGACGGCGGTCCGGAGACCGATCACGATGGCGGGCATCGCGCCGGGGAGCACGACGCGAGAGAGCAAAATGCGTCCCTTCGCGCCCATCGAGCTCGCCGCGCGGAGGAGCAGTGGATCGCAGCGCGAGACGCCCAGGTGAGCCGCGAGCCACACCGCGAAGAACACGCCCCAGGCCACGAGCACGAACTTGCCAAGCTCGGACAAGCCAAACCAAAATAGGACGACCGGCACGAGCGCGATCGGAGGGATCGGGCGAAGCAACTGGAAGAGCGGCACGAGCCAGCGCGCCGCCAGGCTCACTCGAGCCGTGAGCACGCCGACCGCGACGCCGAACGCCGCGCCGGCGACGTAGCCGACGACCACCCGGAGCACGCTCATGGCGAGATCGCTCCACAGAACGCCGGTCACGGCCTCTTCGGCGAGAGCTTTGGCGACGCCCACCGGACTCGGAAACAGACGCGGGTTGACGACGCCGAGAGACGACACCAGCTGCCACGCCAGCAAGAACAGCGGCAGCGACGACGAGAGCGCCAGCCGGCGCGCGACGTTGCCGAGCGACAGACTCGTGCTCGCCGTGAACGAGCCGAACGCGGATTCAATAGCCGGCGAGTTGAATTCGTCCTGGGTCGACATCACGGAGGACCTCGGGCGCGACGACCGCGTGCCAATCGGGCCGCGTCGCGTTGGGCGGGTGATTGCCGGACTCCAATCGAAACGCGGTGTAAGCGTCGAGCGCGTCGATTGTCTTTTGATCGAGCACCACGTGGTACGTGTAATCGTCCCAGATTGCGCCGAGCGACTGCGCCGGCATTCCGACGGCGCCTGCGACCAGGGCGATGGCGTCGTCGCGGTGCTCGCCGATCCAGCTTTCCGCGTCGAGCAACGCTCGAACGAAGGCGGATAACGCGCGCCGCCGCGACGCGACGAGCTCCTTGCGCGTCACGATGTTGAACGTCTCCGAATACACGCCGCGCGTATCGAGAAGTCGAGCGCCATCACCCAGCGCCCGCTGGCCATTGAGGACGTGGGGCTCCCAGGTGTCGTAAGCGTCGATGCTTCCGTTGGCGAGCGCCGTGGCCATGTCCTCCGGGCGCAAGTTGACGAGGGACACGTCGTCCTTGGTGAGCCCGGCGGACTTCAAGAGCCGCAACGTATAGAGCTCGCCGCCGGTACCCGCGGTGTAGGCGAGCCGCTTGCCCTTCAAATCAGCGGCCGAGCGAATCGCCGCGCGCGTCGCCGTGAGCGTCTTCAGGTAAGAGAACTCCGTCCGCGCCAGGACGGCGATGTCTTCCAAGGCCATGGCCGCCGCAGTGGTCGGTGCCTCCGCCGCCGTGGCGATGTCGGCCCCCTTACCGACGACCGTCTCGAGGCACTGCTTGCCCGACGTGAACTCCGCCACCTTTACGTCCAGGCCGCGCGCCGCGAAAAACCCTTTCTTCTGCGCGACGATCGTGACGCCGGAGATCGGCGCCAGGTTCTCCGCGAGCGTCAGAGTCTCGACCGTCTTGCGGTGGTTACAACCAAGCGCCCCGAGAAGCGTGATGCAGAGCGCGACGATCAAGGGGACAGTTCGGCTGCAGATAAGGTTCATGGTCCTCGGTCGAGCCCCGATTCGGCACGCCGCATGCAATGCGCAGACCAGCGCCTTGCTGCCGTCTTTTCCGCAAATCGACTTCGGAACTGTTGCTCCAGCAACAGGCAATGCGCTGCAGTGCTGCTCCAGAAGCAGCACGCCGGCACCGAGTCACTGACCTGGCGTAGCTACTTCACGATCGAACGAGGGACGAGGGACGAGGGACCGTAGGCTCCGTGCACGTCGTATTCCAGTCGTGCGGAGCTGGATACAATCGCTGAAGGCGCGCGTGCCCGGCCTCGGCGTACACATAATGATGCGGGCACACCCCATCCCGCGGCCCCAGTGTTAAAATGAATACATGGGCATCGTCATCAAGAACACCCTCGAGCTTCAGAAAATGCAGGAGTCCGGACGGATCGTCGCGGGCGTCCTCGACGCGGTCGAAGTGGCGTGCGTCCCCGGCGTGACCACCGCCGAGCTCGAGCGCATCGCCCGGCGCGAGCTCACGCGGGCCAAGGCGAGCTCCGCATTCCTCGGCTACCGGCAGGGTGGAAGTCCGCCGTTTCCAGCCGTGCTCTGCACCTCGGTCAACCAGGTCGTGGTCCACGGTATCCCGAGCGAGCGCACCGTGCTCGGCGAGGGTGACGTCATCGGAATCGACTTCGCCTGCTTCAAGAACGGCTATTGCGGCGACGCTGCCCGTACGGTCGCCGTCGGTGTCGTCAGCGAGCCCGCTCGCGATCTCATCGTCGCCACGCGCGCCGCGCTCGAAGCAGCGATCGCCGAGTGCGTGCCGGGCAACCGGCTCGGCGACGTCGGCGCAGCGGTCGAGGCGCTCGCCGCGCGTCGCGGCTACTCCATCGTCCGCGAGTTCGTCGGACACGGAATCGGTCGCGCGATGCACGAAGCGCCGCAGGTTCCAAACTACGGCAACCGCGGCGCCGGGCTGCGGCTCAAGGCCGGCATGGTCATCGCCATCGAGCCGATGCTCAATGCCGGGCGCGGCGACGTGCGGGTGCTCGCGGACGGCTGGACCGTGGAGACCCGCGACCTCCGCCTGTCCGCGCACGTGGAGCACACGGTAGCCATCACGTCGGACGGACCGCGCGTGCTGACGGCATAGGACGCTCGGCGCGGGAGCTATCGAGGGGGAAGTGCGCTCCAATGAGCCGGAGCGCAAGCTCCGCTCCTTTGTCCAAGGCTTCGAGATCCTTGGGGCAATGGATCTACTGTCCTAGATAATCAGGATGCGACAACGATCCTGCTGGATCTCGGCACGTTGCGCTTGTTGGGCATCCTATTTGCGCCGTGACGGCTGAGTGCTCCAGAAATGGTGTCCTTCGCCTGGCCGTGCCGGCCCAGGGCGCCGCGCTGAGTAATTCTCCAACGACCGAAGGAGCAGTGGTCGTTTTCGGGCTGCAGACAGAGCTGCTGGACCAACTCAGAAACGAAATCTCTGGACTCTGCCAGTACCAATAGCGGCATCTGGGTAACGCTAACGGCACTCGAGACCTGCGCCATTGACCGGCCCGGAGGATTTAGATAGCCACGACGTTCGCACGGAGACTCAAGAGGAGGCGTCATGCGTTGTCTATCTAATGGAGTTCGATTCGTTTGCGGTTCGCGGAGGTGGGACAAGGAATCGTCGACGCGTTTGCGAAGCGGGGAGGAGCGCCACGCGCCTCTTAGGACTTCTCGCTGCGTGTTTCGGCCTTGCCGCGTGTGGAACGAAACAACAGAGCTCCGCCGACAAGGATCCGCGCGCGCCGAACAACATCGGCGCGGTGAGGAGCGCGATCGTGCCCGACTGGTATCGTTTTGCGTGGCAACATCGCGTGCCCGTCACGATCACCAATTCCAACACTACTGCGCTCCAGCATTTTCAGGTTCGAATTTCCTTGAGCGCGACCAACTTCTCGTTTGCGGACGTATTGCCGGACGGTTCTGATATCAGAGTCACTGACGCCGACGGAACGTCTCTCATTCCCTACTACATCTCGAGCTTCGATTCGATGGGCCAAACCGGGGAGGTGTGGGCAAAGGTTCCGAGCATCCCGGCTGCCCAGTCCTCCGCAGACGGCGGGCTCTTGAACGGACAGACAACGATCTATCTCTACTACGGGAGCACCCACCCGGGGACGTTTCTTCAGCCACCAACCGGCATGTTCGCGCGCTCGAGCCAATCAGCGGGTAACGGTTCTGCTGAGAATATGGTTTTCGACGACTCCAGTCACAATTCTGCAACGCAGTACTACTATACGGTTGTCGGGGCCACGACGGATGGTCCCGTGGTTCTCTATCGAGCATCGTCACCGAGCGGGCCGTGGACGAGCCTGGGGTTCATCTTGTGCCCGGGTCCTTCGGGACGTCCGCCCGGGGTGTGCACATCGGGACCCGCGGGCTGGGATGACGGCGAAGTGCAGGCTCCCCACCTCGTAAAATTCGGATCGATGTGGTACCTCTACTACTCCGGCACGACGGCGATGAATTGGCCCAACTACTTTGGTGTTGGAGTAGCGACCGCTTCGTCCGTCACCGGCCCTTACACCAGAGGATCGGCGCCCATCCTGCCCAGCGCTTGCGCGAACGACTCTGACACTAGCAACGGTTGTCAGTCGAAGTTCGATCGATTCATGGCGTTCGAGCCCTATGTTTTTCAGGTTGCATCCGACAAATACTTCATGATCTACTGCGGGGATTCCGGTGGATACATGGGCCCCCGTCGAGAACAGCTGGGATACGCCGTTGCAAGTTCACCCACGGGCCCGTGGATGAAGGCTACCGAGAATCCGGTATTGGTCTTCGATCTTCCGCCGAGCTCCGATGCCGGAACCTTGGCGGACCCCTTCGTGTTTGGCCCTGTCGACGACTGGTATTACCTGGGTTTTGCGGGCGGTGACGGAAACGGGCAGCAGGGCAATAGCCAAAACGCCCCGTGGAATATCGAGATGGCCCGCTTCAAGGTATCCGGAAGCACCCTCACGAATTTCGAGAAGCTCGGGTCGCTCCTTTCGCGCGGCGCCAAGGGTCGCTGGGATGACGCGAACACTCACCGTGGCGCGATTTCGCTTTTTGGGAGCAACTACTATCTTTCCTATCTTGGAAACCCAGGTAGCCCGTCGACAACATACTGGGGTGTCGCATCGATGCCGGCGTTGTCCACGCCGCGCGGGTTCGATCCGCTCAGTGTCTTCGAGTACTACGACGACTTCGATGGCACGACGCTCGACACGACACGCTGGGCGCATCCAGTCCAGAGCGGGGAAGGCGCTGGAAGCGCTACGGTCTCAGGCGGCATACTACAGCTCACCTCCGGCACCGGTACGTTCTACACACTGGTCGGCAACAGGGAGTTCGGCGCGGGCAACCTGATCGAGTTCAACAGCCAGCACCCCAACGCCGATCACACGGGCGCACACGCGGGCGAGGCCGGGCTTGCGCTGGACGATCGAACCCAGAACCTACGCTTGATGGACTACAACACGTCCAAGTGGCAGCGCGTCAGCAACAACGGGACGTCACAGCAGATCGTGGACATGGCGCAAACGGCCGACACGAGCTGGCATGTCCACCGCATTGCTCTGGAGAGCGGCAGCACCGCGCTGTTCCAGAACGATTCGAATGCGTGGGAGTCACAGACATCGGACATATCTCAGCGTGCTCTCAAGCCGTGGCTCTTCAGCTTCGCGACGACCGGCGCGCAGACCACCGTCAATATCGACTATTTCCGTGTCCGCAAGTATGCCGCGCAAGAGCCGACTGCATCCGTGGGCGCACCCGAATTAGCTCCCAGCGCGCCGACCCCGGACCTTCTGACCGGGCTCGTCGCACACTTCAAGCTGGACGAGAACGGTGGCTCGACGGTCGCCGACAGCCACACCCCTCCTGGCGCTTCCGGAACGACGTCCGGCACCACCAGCGTTCCCGGCAAGCTCGGCCTCGCCCGGTCTTTCAGCAACGCGGGCTACATCAATCTCGGAACTGGGTACCCCACCAGCGGTTCGACACTCAGCATTTCGGTTTGGGTCAACGCTTCCTCGGACAAGCTGAATACGATCCTGCACAAGGAGGGTCAGCACACGCTTTCGTGGAACTCGGGTGGGACGGTATCTTTCGCGGATTCGTCGCTGTGGAGCTACAGCGTCTTCGGCGCGTACGGTGCGCTCACGACCAATACGTGGCATCACATCGTCGTCATGCGAAACGGCGGACTGGTATCGCTCTACCTGGACGGGGCGGCAATTCTCACCAGGCCGTTTGGAGGTGCGATCTCTGCGACTGGCAGCCCTCTGTTGATCGGCTGCTATGCATCCAGTGCAGCGAGCTGTACCAGTGCGAACACCAGCGTCTTCGCCGGCGCCATCGACGACGTGGCAATCTGGAACCGGGTCTTGACGGAGAGCGAAGTGCTGGCGCTGTATAATGCCGGCAACGGCTTGAATTTCTGATTCATACCGTGTGATTGACATAGGCGATCGTCTTCGGTCGCGTCGCGAGTTCACAAGCGTCTTCTTCCTCGTCGAGGTGACCCCGCCCGCTCTTAGCTAGCGCTCCCTCGAGCCGTAAATGCGTGGCGGGAAGATCGAGCGGCTCGCGGGCTCGAACGGCGACCGATTCAGGACATCAAGAACGCCAGGCGCGGGTCCGTTTTCGAGGGCGACACCTCGAGCACCTCAGGCCTCACGACGTCGTGCACGACGAAGGGGTCCTCCAGAATCCTCGCCTCGAGCTCCGCGCGCGTGGCGTTGTGGGCGACCACCGCACCTCCGAGCTCGGCCCCCAGGCTGCCGATTACCAGGAAGACGCCTTCGTCGAGGCCACGTTTGATCCATTCGTTGTGGGCCGGCATGAGCTCGCCGGCCTTGCTCTTGTTGCTCGAAAATCTGAGAAATACGATGTACATGACTGGGATTTTTCCTGCAGGGTTGATCGCCAAGAACTCCGGCGTTCGGCCTTCGCCCGCGAACACGTCCACGGTGCGGACGTCGTAACTCAGGCCGAGCTCCTCCAGGGCGATGGCGACTTTGTGTCCGTTCGTCGAACCGAAGGAAAGAGCTCGATGGCAGGACTCGCGTGTTCGGGCATGCGGTCATTGTGGTCGCGAAGCACGAGACGACCAGGTCTGAGCGGAGCAACATCTTGTCCGTTCGTCTCAAGCCATGAGCTCATCGCGCGTTTGGGACGCCGTGCCCTCCGAGGCGCTGCCGAGCCAGAGCACGAAATCGTCCTGGCGCGCTCGCATGGCTGCGACGAAACGCCTTGGACAGCGCCGCCGCTGTCTCGTAGCCGACACGCGACGCGATCTCGTCGAGCGACAGCTCCGTCTCCGAGAGCAACTTCGCGGCGAGACACATGCGCCAGCGCGTCAGGTACGCGACCGGCGTTTCGCCCACGAGCTCCGAGAATCGTCGTGCAAACGTGGCCCGAGACTGCGCGACTTGCCGAGCCAGCCCTTCGACGGACCAAGGCGACTGCGGCCGTTCGTGAATGAGGGACAGCGCCTTCGCGATCGCGGGATCTCGAAGGGCGCCGAACCATCCGCCGGCGCCCACCGGCTGCCCGTCGAGCCATGCTCGCACGACGAAGACGAGCAGGCTGTCGACGAGCCGCGGGACGACGAGCTCCGTGCCGCTCCCCGCGTCGAGCGCTTCGCGGCGGAGGAGTTGAAGGAGGAGCTGAAGCTGGACGTGACGCTCTGCTTCGTGCGCAGGCAGATGGATGAGCGGCGGAAGCATCGAGGTGAGCGGATGGGGGCCGACGTGCTGGAAGAGGTACTTCGCGCAAAGCACGACGGTCGTCTCGTGCGCGCGCGTCGTCGGCAAACGTGATAGGCGACGCGGCATCGCAGCGAGCACCTCCTGGTAGGGCGCGGGCTTCGTCTTCGGATCGTCGCAGATGGAGTGCCCCACGCCGCCTCGGATCAGAACCACGTCGCCGACGCCGAGACGTAGATGCCGGCGTTCCACGGACGTGCGCAACCAGCAGGTACCGCGCTGCACGACGTGCACGTGGGCCTCGGCGATCGGATCGATCTCGAGGCCCCACGGCGGCACCAACTCGGCTTGCGCGATCACCGTCGCCCCCATCCGGGTCACCGAAAGCACGTCGGCGAGCACATCCATGACGTAACCGCTCGTAGCATGCCACGAGACACTCGTGAGTCTCGGTGACTCGTCGAGCCGAGCAACGCCTACCGGAGAGCGCGTCTGGAGCCGCGACTCGATCGCGTCGAGGCGCTGCGCCGCGCTTTCGTCTCGGGCGATATCGCGGGACGAGCGCGACGCTTCGGGAGACGGCATAGGCGTCCGTGCGCTCATTGACACTGCAGCGTCGAGCGTCGCCCGGATAGGGCCAGATAAGCCGTCTGCTTCGGCTTCTCCGTCTGGGCTACCTTCGACTCCGACATCTGCAAGGTTTCGAACGCCGGATCGAACACGAACGGCGCAAACTGAACTGGATGCGGAGCGACGTGAAGCGGTGTCGTTCCGCTCGACGGCACGCCGCTGAACCCGCAGCCGGAGCCTTCGCATTGCATCGTGCCGTCGGTCCGATAACCACGAACCGGCGTCAACCAGGTGATCTCGCGTCCATGGAGCATCCCCGTCGCGATGACGCCATTCACGTCTGGCGTCGCCCGCGTATCGCTCACCGTCGTGATCGTCGCGTGCATGAACAGCACGGCGGCTTTGATCACGAACTGCTCGTGCATTTCGTACGCCACCAGCTCCACTTTCGCGGCTGCCGGATCGAGGGTCTTCGACATCCGGAGACGAAGGCGGCCGGGGCCGATGTCGTGGCTGCCGTTCCCCGCGCCGAACGGCGTGTCGGCCAGCCGAAGGCGCGCGGCGAGCGCGAAGTCGGCAATCCACTCATCGCAGGCGGGGGCCTCCAATTGCTGCCCTTCGAGCGCGGTGCGCGTGTTCGTCGCGGGCGCGTCGAGGGGCAACGGGAGCCCCAGCGGTACGAGGACCAATGCCCCAAGCACGGAGAGAATCGGTTCGGACCGCATCCCGCCAGAGCGTGCATGCGCCGTGCCGCTCCGCGAGCTCGCGGCGGCACCTTGATGCGTTCAACGCCCGCCGCGCGGATGGCGGAGTCGCGTCCAAAGCACCCGTTCGACGCCGCGCCGTGCCCAAACCGTAAGCCCGTCGTAACTCATGGTCACGTAGTGGGCCGCGTCCGTGGACGGCGGGGGAACGAGCGACAGCTCTGGATGGTACGCCGCGAAGGTCCAGCGCACGTCTTCTTTGTTGTGACCGACGCCGGGGAATCCTCTCCAGCAACGCGCATCGGGCGGCGCCTTCGCGGGT
>DASZVB010000015.1:0-1670 GCA_035547195.1 Polyangiaceae bacterium | reverse complement strand
TGGAACTCTTCGGCGATCGCTTGTGCGAGCTTGACGCGCGGCTCGTTGCCGAGCCGCAGTTCGGCGTGGCGGACGTGTTGAATGACGTCGCTGTTGTAGCCCTCGCGCAGATGGCGCTCGCCGACCATGAACTCGAAGTCTTCAGCGCGTTCGGAGACGGCGATCGACGCGAGGAACCAGTCGCGCTCAATCGGCTTCGGTTGATGGCCCTGCCGCATCAGCGCGCATGCCCACTCGATGAGCAGCGGCGGCGCTCTCCAGTAAAGAATCGTCCCGCCCGGCGCCGGCACCCCGTCGGCATCCCGCTCGCCGCCCATCCCAACGTACAGCTTCCACTCGTGCCATTCACCCGCGCGTGCCGCTTCGAGCGCGACCGTGGCCGCCGTCAGCTCGCGTCGATTGCGCTCCGCAGGCCCATCAGCGTCGATCCACGCGTGGCCGTCGTGCTTCAGTTGCGAGAGAAGGCCGTCAAGGCTGGAGCCGGTCGAGAGCGCAGCCACGACGTCGTCGTAGCCGCCGTGGAGATAGCGATCGAGCAACGCGGTTGCGGTCGGCCGATCGTCGGCGCGCCCCCGCACGACGACCACACCGGCCACGATTCCGGCGACACAGATCGCCCGTCGAAATGCCCGCATGCCGCCTGGAGTCTACCCGCATCAGCATAGACACCAGAGGGATGAATTCGTGTCAACTTCCCTATTTCAAAGTTCGAAGTTCAAAGTCCGAAGTTTTCCTCAGAACTTGACCCGCACTCCCCCCCACGCGAACGTCGGCGCGCCGGGCGCGTAGAACGTCACGCCCTGAGAGGGAAACTCGCCATTGACCGCGGGAAATTTGCGAGCGATGAAGTTGCCATTCGGCAGGAAGCCGGTGCTGCCGAGCTGTGCGGCCGTCGAGTAGTCCGTGTTGAACAGATTGTTGATCTGCGCGAAGAGCTGCAGCCGCGGATGCAGCTGATAGCGCACACCGAGATTCACGAGGCCGTACGGATCCGTGGCGCCGGGTCCGAGGTAGTAGACGCCATCCGGCTCGTGCGCGTTGTTCTCGTTGCCGCGCGCGATGACGCCAGACGAGGCGATCACGTTGACGTCAATCGAGAGCTTCGGCGTCACCTGCACATCCGCATACGCCTTGAACACGTGACGCGGAATCAGCGGGATGCGATCGCCGGGCTCGATCTCAATTGCGCCTTCGAAGCCTAGGCCTTCGTCGTTCTCGCTGTTGCCCTCACCTGTCACTTCCTCTTCGCTCTGGAACGTCGCGTCCAGCAGCGTATAGCTCGCTCCCGCGGTCACGCGTCCGAATTGGCGATGCGCATTGAGCTCGAGGCCCTGACGACGGGTCTCGCCGAAGTTCTTGAAGTAGCCGAAACCAGTCTGCTCGGACGTGACGAACAGGATGTCGTTCGTGTTCTTCGCGAAGAACCAGCCAGCCGTCCACGAGAAGCCGGCGCCGTGTCCGCGCAGGCCGGCTTCGACGGTGCGCGTGACGACCTGCTCGAGCGGCGGATCGCCGGCCATCGCATTCGGCAGCTTGCACGGCGAGTCCGGATCCGCGCAGCCGAGCTCGATCGACGTCGGCGCGCGGCTGCCTTCGCCGTAGCTCGCGTACGCGGTGAGATGTTTCGTCAGCGTCCCGGTGAAACCAGCCGACGGATTGAACCGGCCGAA
>DASZVB010000014.1:0-4682 GCA_035547195.1 Polyangiaceae bacterium | reverse complement strand
CTGGTAGAGCCCGCGTAGTTAACTTCCTTCGCCAGCGGGCGGCCTCCCCCTTTCGGGGCGTTGTCCACAGGCTGGGGATAACAGCAGTCAGCATCTCAAGAAGGCCGTCGGCAACGACGGCCTTCTTTTTAGGCCGGAACCCGATCTAGGAGCTAACCGATTAGGCCGCGACGGAAGCCGACTGCGACCGCATGGGCACGGCTGCGCGCCTGGAGCTTCGCGAGCAGGTGCCGGACGTGGCTCTTCACTGTCTCCTCGCTCAGGAAGAGCCGAACGCCGATCTCGCGGTTAACGAGGCCGTCGGAGATGAGCTGCAGCACCTCGATCTCGCGCGCGGTCGGCTCCTGACCGAACTCCTGCTGCGCGGGAGGCTGGAACGGAATCACCTCGGCGACCGCCGCGTCACGACGCGCGGCGACCGACTCGAACCGGGCCGAGTGCTCGCGATACCGCGTGAGGATCTCATTGCGCTGCGCTGCGTCCACGAGCCTCGTATCGGCACCTGCGGGCACCGCTTTAGGCGAAACGTGCCTCGAAAGGGGGAGGTCAGCCGCCGGCGACGTGCCGCGCGACCTTGCCCTCGAGCATCGCCCGGACGCGTGGCCAGTCGTCGTCGACGACCGCGTACCAGGCGGAGTCGCGCACCGAGTCCGGGAGGATCATGTGCTTGCGGAAGATTCCCTCGAACGTGCCGCCGACACCGAGCAGCGCGCCGCGCACGCGCAGGTTGCGCGCGTCCGTCTTGAACTCGACGCGCATCGCGCCCCACTCCTCGAACGCGCGCCGCATCAGGAGGTACTTCGCCTCGACGTTCGCGCCCGTCCCCCAGTGCGCGCGCTCGAGCCACGTCCACCCGATCTCGAGCCGCTTGTGCATCGGCTCCACGTTCAGGTAGCGCGTCGAGCCGGCCGGGACCCCGTCGACCAACACGACGAACGGCACCTCCTTCTGCGTCTCAAGCGCGAGATCGAACCAGCGATCGAACCCGAACGACTCCATGTTCGTGTAGCGGTGGATCCGCGGGTCGCGCTCGGCCGCAGCACGCAACCCTTCGCGGTGGCGCTCGTCGATCGGCTCGAGCCGGACGATGCGGCCCTCGATCGGCGTATCGGGACGCAGCTCGCTCACGTCGCGTCCATGACCTCGACGACGGCCGGCCCGCGCGAGGTATAGAGAGATGGAATACGTCCGTCGCCGTCATCGACACGCTGCATGCCCTGATACTGCCGGACTTTCGCACACGGAAGCCGATATATTCGCCGGGCGGCCAGTACTGGCCGCCTCGGTCGCGCGCGGGGTTCGGGTCGTGCCCGCGGACGGATCGGGACAACAACAACCTCGGCGACATTGGGGGTTAGTGGATGAAGAACAGAACCTCGAGGCGCACGATGTCGCTCTGGCTGGCCGCCGTGATGGTGCTCGTCGCGCTGGTGGCGACGGCCTGCGGCAGCAGCAAGAGCTCGTCCTCGAATACGAACAGCTCCACCGCGAGCAGCGGCACCACGTCGAACACGGTCAACGAGGGTCGCACCTACTCGACGCTGCGTGTCACGTGGGATCAGCCGGACTACATGGATCCGGGCCTCGCGTACACCGTTGCCGCATGGCAGATCATGTGGAACGTCTACGGCGGCCTGCTCGGGTACAAGCACGCGAACGGCGCCTCCGGCGCGACGCTCGTGCCGTACCTCGCGCAGAGCCTGCCGAAGATCACCAACGGCGGCAAGACATACACCTTCATGCTCCGTCAGGGCCTGAAGTACTCGAACGGCAAGCCGGTCAAGGCGAGCGACTTCCCGTACACGATCGAGCGTGACTTCAAGATGGACTCGCCGGGCGTCGGCTTCTTCTCCGTCATCAAGGGCGTGAGTGGAGCAAGCGGCTACGCGACCACCAAGAAGGGTCACATCTCGGGCATCACCGCGAACGACGCGACCGGGAAGATCACGATCACGCTCGACCATCCGGAAGCGGACTTCGCCAACATCCTCGCGACCGAGTTCGCCGCGTTCGTGCCGGCCGGCACGCCCGCGACCGACCAGTCTGCGAAGGGCGGCCCGCCCGCCGACGGCCCGTACATGGTCAGTGCGTACAACGCAACCCGCTCCTTCACGATCGTGCGGAACCCGCAGTTCCAGGCGTCGAAGATGCCTGACGTTCCGCGCGGCAACCCGGACAAGGTCGTCGGCAAGATCATCACCGACCCGACCGCCGCGATGGAGACGGTGCTCAACGGCCAGTCGGACTACGACTTCCAGCCGATCCCGAACGACCGCCTCGCCACGATCCAGAAGCAGCATGGAGCGCAGCTGAAGATCTACACGCCGGCGGACATGTACTACATCTTCTTGAACAACCGCATCGCGCCGTTCAACAACATCAAGGCGCGCCAGGCGGTCGAGTACGGGCTGAACCGGCAGGCGATGGTGCAGTTCTTCGGCGGGCTCGCCCAGCCGACGCAGAACCTGCTGCCGCCGAACTACCCGCAGTACAAGAAGATCTCGAAGTACACGTACAACCTCGCAAAGGCCAAGTCGCTCGCGCAGGCATCGGGCACCACCGGCCAGAGCGTCACGGTCTACGGCGTCAACACCGATCCGTCCAAGTCGATCGTCGAGTACGTCGCCAGCCAGCTGACGAAGATGGGCTGGAAGGCAACCGTGAAGCTGCTCGCCCACGGCGTGTACTTCACGACGATCGGGAACCAGGCGACGAAGGCGCAGGCCGGCTACGCCGACTGGTACCAGGACTACCCGAACCCGATCGACTGGTTCGACGTGCTCTTCAACGGCGACCGGATCACGCAGACGCACAACAACAACTACGGCAACGTCGACTTCCCCGACGTCAACAAGATGATCAACAAGTTGAAGGCGACGCCGACGACGACCCCGGCGCAGAACGGCGCCTGGGCGAAGGTCGACAGCGACCTCGTCGTCAAGTACGCGTCGACCGTGCCGTACGTCAACCGCTCGGGGACGGACTTCTTCTCCCCGAAGATGGACATGAGCTGCTACCAGTTCCACGTGCTCTACCAGTGGGACTTCGCAACCTCCTGCCAGAAGTAGTCCGCGTTCCTTAACGGACGACTAACCGAGAGAGGGAGCCTGTGACAACAGGCTCCCTCTCTCTTTAAGATCAGCCTCCTTGACCGTCGAGACCGGAACCGAGCTCAGCGAAGACAGCTTCGGCGCGATCGCCGCCGCGGGCGACGAAGGCGACGTCGTCGGGCGTAGCCCCTGGGCGCTTGCCTGGCGGCGCCTACGCCGCAACAAGATCGCGCTCGCGTTCCTCGGGGTCTTCGTTCTCATCTGCGTCTGCTGTGCGCTCGCGCCGGTCTACGCGCACCACATCGCGCACACCGGCCCGAACGACAACCACGTCGGCGACGTCATCAAGGAAGGCAGCAAGAAGATCCCGGTGATCTCGCAGGGCGGGATCCACTTCGTGAACGGTCAGGCCGTCCTCACGCCGGGCGGGGTGCCGATCGGGCCGCAGTGGTTCTCGGCCGGCGGCAAGTTCGTCCTCGGCGCCGACACGAACGGCCGCGACATCGCCGTCCGCCTCCTCTACGGCGGCATCAACTCGCTGAAGATCGGGATCGGCTCGGCGCTCATCTGCAGCTTCGTCGCCGTCGTCCTCTCGCTCCTCGCCGCCTACTACGGCGGCGCCGTCGACTTCCTGATCGCGCGCTTCTACGACTTGATCTGGGCGTTCCCGGTGCTGCTGCTCGCGATCGCGCTCGGCACCGCGCTCTCGATCAACGGCTTCCACCACTTCGGCATCACGGTGTCGCCGGGCAGCCTGTGGATCCCGACGCTCGTCATCTCGTACGTGCTCATCCCGTACGTCGGCCGGCCGCTGCGCGGACAGCTGCTCTCGCTGCGCGAGAAGGAGTTCGTGGAGGCAGCGGTCGCCCAGGGCGCGGGACCGTTCCGGATCATGTTCAACGAGCTGCTCCCGAACGTCTCGTCGACCGTCCTCGTCTTCTTCACGCTGATCATCGCGAACAACATCCTCACCGAGGCCGGCCTCTCGTTCCTCGGCGCCGGCGTGCAGCCGCCGAACCCGTCGTGGGGAACGCTGATCGCCGACGGCCAGGACCGCATCTCGACCGCGCCGTGGCTCGCGATCACGCCCGGCATCGCGATCGTCCTCACGGTGCTCGCGCTGAACATCTTCGGCGACGGACTCCGCGACGCCCTCGACCCGCGCGCCCGCGTGCGCATCGAGCACTAATGGCGATCTTCGTCATCCGCCGGCTGATCGGGATGGTGCTCGTGCTGATCGCCGTCAGCTTCATCACCTACCTGATCTTCGTGAAGATCCCGGGCGGCGACCCCGCGCAGCGCATCGCCGGCAAGCTCGCGACCGCGCAGAACATCGCAGACATCCGCAAGAAGCTCGGGCTCGACCAGCCGTTCTACGTCCAGTACTACGACATGATGAAGGCGATCTTCGAGCGGAAGCTCGTCTCGTACCAGAGCCAGCTGAACGTGGTCGGCCAGATCGAGGCGGGCATGCCCGCGACGTTCTCGCTCTGCATCGGCGCCGGGATCATCTGGCTCACGTTCGGGATCCTCGTCGGCACGATCTCGGCGATCACCGCCGGGCGCATCTCCGACCGGCTGATCACCGTGCTCGCGCTGATCGGCATCTCGATGCCGGTCTTCTGGCTCGGC
>DASZVB010000013.1:0-13527 GCA_035547195.1 Polyangiaceae bacterium | reverse complement strand
GTGCGTCCCCAAGCTCCGCTCCGCCAAACTCTTCCAGCGCCCATCGTTCCGCTCCATCCATTCTCCTCGGACGCGTAAATCGATCTGGAATTCACTCACTTGGCCGAAGATACGATCAATGCCCAGCCCCAGAAGCGGACGATTCGCGACTACGGACGATTTGCGACTTGCTTGCTCTAGCTGTTACACGGAGCCGAGCGAAGCGAGTGGCGGGCCCGGAGGGACGGAGGGCCCGCTGCGCGTAGGCGCAATAACGGATGCCTCACATCCCCACGCCCCCAGAAGCGGACGATTTGCGACTTGCGACCGGCGCGCGTCGCGCGCGTTACACGGCGCTGAGCGCGATGGGTCAGCGCTTATCCAGCGGTGGACGCGGCACGACGGGGGGGCGCTTGTTCGGCGTGGAGGGGGCGCGGATCTCCATGTCCTCGAAGAGCAACGCGGGCGCGACGATCGACGCCGGGACGTCCGTTCCGGCGTCGTTCTCCATGACGAAAGAGTACACCGCTCCCCCCTGTCCCGCCGCGAGCACGTCGCGCAGATCGCGCACGGACATCGGCGCGATCGTCGCGCCGCGGAGCAAGGTCTCGCGGCCTTCGGGCGTGACCCGATAGGCGACCTGGGCTCCGGGCATGACGTCGCCGCTCGTCGCGCTGGTGCGCGTCTGCAATTCGGTCACGACGATCCCGAAATCGAGCCCTTCGTCGCGAACCTCAGCGGCGAGCCTGGAGCGTAGCTCGCGCTTCGTCAGGCCGCCCTTCGCGGACACGATGAGGTTGCCGACGTGACCGCGCGCCCAGCCGACGAGCCCCGAGCGTCCATGGCCGTTCGAGTCGTCGATCCCCTCGCGCGGCGCGCGCGACATGAGGAAGCTCTTCAGGTGTCCGTCGTCGACGAGGAGCGCGCGCTCCGCGGCGACGCCTTCGTCGTCGACGGCGTAGTGACCGAGCAGCGGAACGCCGTCGTAGACCGTCAGCGTCGGATCGTCGACGACCGAGAACCCGCGCGGCAAGATGCGCTTGCCGAGCTTGCGCGACAGCGGGCTCTCGAGCTCGTCGTTGCCCTCGGGCGGCGGCGTGCCGCACAGCGATTCGCCGAGCAGCTCGTACGCGAGCTGCGCCGCGGCCTTGCCCTCGAAGAGCACCGGGCCGCTGTAGTCTTCGACGACCGGAGCGCGGCGCAGCGCCGTCAGCTCGCGGCCGATCCGCGCCGCGTCCGCGACGGCTCGCTCGACGGGCAACGCGCCACTCTTGTCGGCCGAGAAGAAGGCGCTCCGCTCGAGCGACATTCCGTCGTCGGCTTGCCCCTCGCAGGAGATCTCGATGCCCGAAACCCGCGACGGCTCGACGACGAGCCCGCCGTCGCTTGCGACGAAGCGGCGTCGCGTCGAGGTTTCGAGCACGTGCACGCTGCTCTTCTGCACCTCTGGAAAGCCGCGGAACACGGCGGAGATGCGCTTCGAGAGCTCCACCGGGTCATCCGTCTTCGCGGGCGGCTCGTCGGTGACGATCAGCTTCGACGACTTCTGCGCGGAGAAGCTCGGCACCTCGTGACGCGCGGCGATCTCCGATTGCTTGGCGGCGCGCTTGCGCTCCAGCGTCTCCACGGCGCCCTTGTACGCCGCGTCGGTCGCCAGCCAGAGCTGGCGCCGGAGCGCGACGGGATCGTCGTCGAGCGGCGCGGTGCGCGGAGACAAGAGCTCCGTGTCCTTCATGAAATCACCGCCTTCGCCCGGCGCCCCGACGAAATTCGAATTGTCCGACGCCCGCGAGCCCACCCGGATCTCCACCTTGACGAAGCGCTCCTTCGAGACCTCGTCGGACACGAGCGTCCCGAGCGTCGCCTCGACGCTGCGCTCGTCGATGTCGACGACCCAAAACGCCGCGTAATACGGAGGCTCGGCGCCCGGCAGGCGTAACTCCTTCATCGTGCGCGCGAGCTCCGCCTGCATGGCGTGGATCGGAACGGCGTCCACCGCGGGCGGCTCAGCGGCGGCGAGTGTCGCCGCGGCGGCGAAAAGAAGTGGGTAGACGCGTTTCATTGGGCTTGTCGTGGAGTGGCCGCGAAGAGGCTATCAGGCTGAAACATGCAACATGCAACATGCAATACGAATATTGAATGGTGAGAGAGTGCGTCCGTCATTTCTCATTTGTATTATTTGTTGCATGTTGCATGTTCGCCCGAATGCGAAGAGGCGCTGATCGCTGGGTGCTCTTCAGTGACGCCTGCGCCGGCGGTTCGAGCAGCGGCGGGCGATCGTGGCTCTTCTCTTGGCGCGTCACTTCGATCTGTCCGAGAAGGAGACTCGGGCTGGTGGCGGAGACGGGGACCCACCCGGACTCGGCGCCGCAGACGCCGTTGAACACTTCGAAGTCGTTGCCCGCCGCCTCGATGCGCGCGAGCGACGCGAGCGGCGTCCCTTCCAGGTCGACGCCGCGCACCAGCTCTTCACGTCCGTCGGGATAGATTCGGTACACCATGACCGGGAGCACCTTGAACGCCTGCGAGCCTTCGCGCGTCGTGTTGGTGTAGCCGCCGGTGATCTCGTGGAACCGCAGCCCGAACGGCTTTCCTTCCTCGGTGATCTGCCTGATGAGCTGCTCCTTCAACGCCGCGGGGCTCGTGGTCGACGACGGATCGACCACCAGGTTTCCCTGCCGCGACACGACTCGATGGCCGTGTTCGCGGCGTCCGTGGCCGTTCGAGCGCGGGAATCCCGCCGCGGGCGAACGCGAAAGCAAGAAGCCGCGCAGCGTGCCGTGGTCGACGAGCAGCGCGTGGCCCCCGGCGACGCCCTCGTCGTCGTACGGATAATGGCCGTTCAACGGAGTGCCGTTCAACGCCGTGACGGCCGGGTCGTCGTACACGTCGAGGAAGCTCGGCATCACGCGCTGCCCGACCTGGTGCGCGAAGGTCTGTCCTTCTTCTTCGTCCTTCTGACGGTGACCCTCGACGCGGTGTCCGAAGATCTCGTGAAAGAACACGGCCGCGGCGCGGCCGTCGAGGATCGCCGGTCCGGCGTACGGTTCGACGAGGGGCGCCTTGCGGAGCGCCGTGAGGTCCGTGACGACGCGCTCCACGAGGCGCCCGGCGGCGGCGTCGCTCGGAAGCTGGTCGGGATCGGGGACGTCGACGGTCTCCGTGCGCTCGAGCCGCATGCCGTCGTCGGCGATCGTGCTCGCGGTGACCTCGAGACGGCCGTGGAGGCGCGCCACCTGTACGCTCGAGCCTTCGCTCGTCGCGATGTACCGCGTCTCCGCGGACGCCTCGAACCGCACGCGCGACTCCGTGAGCTCGGGCACCTTCGCGAACGCCGCCGACAGCTTGCGCACGCGTGCCTCCCAGCCTGCTCGATCGACGGACAGCGCGGCGGGCGTCTCGTGAAAGGACGAGGGCGGCTCGGCGGAGAAATCGTCGGACGTGTCCTGCTCGGCGACTTTGATTTCCTGGTTTGCCTTCACGCGCACCAGGTCTTCGAGCGCTCGCTGATACTCCGCGTTCGTCGTGAGCCACGCGACGGAGCGGACGGCGGCCGGATCGTCCTCGAGCGGAAGCCACGCTTGCCGCGTGAAGTCGCGCGAGACGTCGTAGTCACCGCGCAGCCGATGCGTGTTGTCGAGCTTCGGCGTGCCCACGCGCACGTCGACGTCGAGGCTCCGCGAGCGGTCGTCGGTCGAGGTGACGAGCGTCCCGAACGAGCCCTCGACTTCGACCGTGTGCTCGTCCGTCGCTTCGTACTCGATGAAGTAGGGCGCAAGCTCGCGGTCCTTCGCCTTCGCGAGCTCCTTCGCGTTCCGCGCGAGCTCGCCTTCGAGCAGCTCGAGCAGCGGTTCCGCCTTTTGAGCTCCGGCGGCGGCAGGGCGCGCGAGCACGAGCTCCTTGGGCGCGGCGGGAAGCTTCGACGCGATCGCGCCGTCGGCGGCCGCGGCGTGAGGCGGCGCGCACGACGAAACGGCGCAGGACAACAGAATGCCTCCGCATAGACGGCGCGAAGGCCCGAGCGCGTACATCCCGTGGCGTATAGAACAACGCCGGGCGAGAGGCGACTTCCGCGCGGGGCCGCCTATGATGGCGCGGAGCTTACTTGCAGCCGTAGGCTTCGCTGTTCGTGCCGTCTTTCGCGCTGCAGAAGGTCACGTTCAGCGTGCACGTACGGTACGACTTGCTGCCGCAATATGCGTTCGGCGCGACGCGATTGCCCGTCGAAACGGCGAGATAACCGCTTCCGCCGCACTGGCCCAGGCTGATGGCCGGACACGAGGAGGCGGCTTTCGTTTGACCCGGATCTCCATCTTCGTGTCCCGAGCAGTCGTAGTCGAATGAATCGGTGCCGCTCGGCGTTTGGTACGACTGCGTGAAGTATTTTTGCTCGTTCGCGGTGATCTGCGGGTGCACGTCGCGGTTCGCGTCGTCGCAGTCGCCGCCGACTTGGGTGTAGTGGCCGGGCGGAGGGACGCACGAAACGATCGCCGGCGCGGTCGTCGAGCCGTAGCCGTCCTGATCGTCGTCCACGTACCACGTCAGGGGATTTGCACAGACGCCGCCGGCCCCGACACCGCCGGTGGAGGCGCCGCCGGCATTCGACGTCCCGCCGGCGTTCGACGTCCCGCCGCTCGCGATGACGCCACCCGAACCTGCGCCGGCGGCATCGCCACCGGCGTCGGCGCTCGTTCCGGTGGTGCCGCCGACATCGGACGCGCCGCCGCTGGACGCGCCGCCGCCGGACGCGCCGCCGCTCGATGCGCCGCCGCTGCCCATTGCACCCGCGTTCGGTGCGCCGCCGTCACCGCGTCCGCCGCCGTCGCCGCGTCCGCCGCCCGACTCGGCCGATCCCCCCGACCTACCCGATCCTCCGGAGTCGGGATCGGCTCCCCCGGCTTCCGATCCAGCGCCGCCCGTCGATGAGGCTCCGCCGCTTTCCGTGACGTTTCCGCCGCTGGAATCGTCGCCCGCGTCGCGGCTTTTGACGTCGCCGCCCTTCCCCACGAAGTCGCCCCCTCCGCATCCCGCCGCCAGCACCAAGAGCAAGGCACTCGTGCCGTGCAGAGACCAACGATGCATTCGAAAGAAGCTCCTTACGCCGCCCGGGAGATCGTCAAAATCATCGCATGTCTTCCGCCGCGCCGCACTACGGGCTTCGAAACGCGGCATAATTCGCAGGTAAGGGCCGATGTGAGGCGGCGCCCCATGGCGCTTCGCGTCAGGCAGTGCCGGTCATCGCCAGCAGCGCGCCGAGGCGCTCGATGGCGCGTCGGAGCTCGTTCTCGGCGGCGTGCTCGCCGGGATCGGTCGCGCCCCACTTCGACCAGCAGAGCGCGATCACGCGTTCTTGCGTCGTGCGCGGCGAGGGCAACGTGCGCAGAACGAGCACGGATTCGTTCTGCTCGGCCCACGACAGGGCCAGGTCCCGCCCCGGCGTCCGACACAAAACCGTTCCTGTCATCGTCGCGCCGGACGGCAGCGTGAGGCGGTACCCTTCCCCCTCGGCGCCCATGACGCCGCGCCCGAGCCATTGGTCGAGCGCCGCCGGCGCCGTGAAGCAGAGATGCGCGAGCTCCGCGCTGGTGTGAGCGGGCCGGGCGGCCCAGCGCACGCGGCGAGGCGACCGAGGATGCTCTTCGAGCGACTGCCGCAGGATGGCGAGCGCGATACGCCACGACGAGCAGAAACCTTCCACGTCGTCGTCGTCGTCGAGCCCGGTGTGCGTCAGCTCGAGGGTGCCGTCACCGACCGAGAGCCGCACGCGACTCTTGCCGTTGACGAGCACGACCTGGTGGCTCTCCCTGAGCTCCTCGACGTAGAGCTCCACCGAAGCGCCGAGCTCGGGCCACTCGAGCCGAAGCTTCGCGCCGTTCGCCACCGTGCCGGTCACCCTGTCGGCGTACCAGCCTTCCAGGCCGGACCGCGTGCTGCACGCTTCCCACAGCTCCTCGCGCGACGCGCGGAGCGTGCATGTCAGGTTCACTTCGCCGGCCATCAGTCGTCCTCGGATTCCGGCGAATCTCTCGGTGGAGCAGAGGGGGATCGAACCCCTGACCTCCGCATTGCGAACGCGGCGCTCTCCCAGCTGAGCTACTGCCCCGAGGGCCGGGGGACCTTACCTGGTGCCCACCGGCTGTCAACACGGTTTCGCCGAAAAGCCCCGGCGAAATCGACTTTTTCGATCGGCCACGGAGGCGGTTGACCGGTCTAGGAAGGTGGTTAGCTTGCGTCGCAATTCCGCTACGTCGGACTGGAGAAGGAAACATGGGCAAGATCATCGGCATCGACTTGGGGACGACGAACAGCGTCGTTGCTGTGATGGAAGGCAAGGAACCCAAGGTCATCGTGAACGAAGAGGGGTCGCGTCTGACGCCCTCCGTCGTCGCGTGGGACGATAAAGGGGAGATCCTCGTCGGCACCATCGCGAAGCGCCAAGCGGTGACCAACCCCGAGAACACCGTCTACTCGGCGAAGCGGTTCATCGGGCGCAGGTACGAAGAGGTGACGCAAGAAGCGTCGCGCGTCCCGTTCAAGGTCGTGAAGGGCAAGAACGGCGACGCTTGGATCAGCGTGCGCGGCAAAGACATGGCACCGCCGGAGGTCTCCGCGAAGGTGCTGCAGAAGCTGAAGAAGGCCGCAGAAGACTACCTGGGCGAAGAGGTGAAGGAGGCCGTCATCACGGTGCCGGCGTACTTCAACGACGCCCAGCGCCAGGCGACGAAGGACGCGGGGAAGATCGCCGGGCTCGACGTGAAGCGCATCATCAACGAGCCGACCGCCGCGGCGCTCGCGTACGGCCTGGACAAGAAATCGAACGAGGTCATCGCGGTCTACGACTTCGGCGGCGGCACGTTCGACATCTCGATCCTCGAGGTCGGCGACAACGTCGTGCAGGTCATCTCGACGAACGGCGACACGCACCTCGGCGGCGACGACGTCGACATCCTGATCATGGATTATCTCATCGGAGAGTTCCGTAAGGACACCGGCATCGACGTCAGCAAAGACAAGATGGTCATCCAGCGTCTGAAGGACGCCGCGGAGCAGGCGAAGATCGAGCTCTCGAGCAAGCAAGAGACGACCGTGAACCTGCCGTTCCTCACGGCGGACGCCAGCGGTCCGAAGCACCTGCAGAAGACGATCACCCGCTCCAAGCTCGAGCAGATGATCCGTCCGCTCGTGGATCGTTCGATGGAGCCCGTCCGCAAGGCGCTCGCCGACGCGAAGAAGTCGCCGGGCGACATCGACGAGATCGTGCTCGTCGGCGGCTCGACGCGCATCCCGCTGGTGCAGGAGACGGTCATCAAGTTCTT
This sequence comes from Polyangiaceae bacterium, assembly GCA_035547195.1. GTDB lineage: Bacteria > Myxococcota_A > Polyangia > Polyangiales > Polyangiaceae > DASZVB01. The sequence goes on along the minus strand of DASZVB010000013.1, from coordinate 6,232 downwards.
CGGGAAAGAGCCGCACAAGGGCGTCAACCCGGACGAGGTCGTCGCGGTCGGCGCCGCCGTCCAGGGCGGCGTGCTGTCCGGCGACGTGAAGGACGTCGTGCTCCTCGACGTGACGCCGCTCTCGCTGGGCGTCGAGACGCTCGGCGGCGTGATGACCGTGATGATCCCGCGAAACACGACCATCCCGACCCAGAAGAAGGAAGTCTACTCGACGGCGAGCGACAGCCAGCCCTCGGTGGAGATCCACGTGCTGCAAGGCGAGCGCGCCGAAGCACGGTACAACCGCACCCTCGGCCGCTTCCACCTCGACGGCATCCCGCCGGCGCCCCGCGGCGTCCCGAAGATCGAGGTGACCTTCGACATCGACGCCAACGGCATCCTCTCCGTCGCGGCGAAGGACACCGCGACGGGCAAGGATCAGCGCATCACGATCACCGCGAACAGCGGGCTCCAAGAGGGCGAGATCGATCGCATGGTGAAGGAAGCCCAGGAGCACGAAGAAGAAGACAAGCGCCGCCGCGAAGAAGTCGATCGGCGTAACCGCCTCGACAACCTCTGCTACCAGATCGAAAAGCAGATCGCGGACAACAAGGAGAAGCTGTCCGGCGTCGACCTCGGCTCTGTCGAGTCGCTGGTGAAGGAAGGCCGCGAGGCGATCGAGAAGCAGGACGACGAGAAGGTGAAGAGCACGCTCGAGCGCCTGGAGAAGGAAGCGCACGCGATCGCGACGAAGCTCTACGAGCAGGCGGGGCCGCCTCCGGGAGCCGGGCCTGGTCCGGGCCCCGGCGCTGCGAGCGACGGCCAATCCGGCGGCTCGCGCAAGAAGGGCGACGTCATCGACGCCGAGTTCGAAGAAGGGGCGTAAGCGACTCGTCAGAGGAATGTGACGACCGGGGTTTCGCTCAGCGCGAAACCCCGGCGCGTTTTTGTTGAGTCCCCTTCGCGACTCCGGGCTACCGTGGGGGGATATGAAGGGTCGATCGCTGTTGCCGGCGTGCGCGCTCGGGGTGCTGGTGTCGTGCGGTGGCGGGAAGCAGGAGCCCGCCGCCCCGCCGGCGGCGGTGGCCGAGGCGCCCAAGGTGGAGGCGCTGCCGCCGCTCGCGAAGGTGGCGGCCCCCGCGGAGCTGTTCGCCGTCGCCCGCATCCCCAACGCCGCGAAGACCGCGGACACCGGCGTGGCGTGGTCGGGTCTGCCCGTGAACTGGCGTTCGATCCTCGACAAGGAAGCCCCAGGGCTCTCGCAAGCCGCCCTGTTCGACGTCCCGATCGACTTCGCGGCGATGCTCGATCCGGCCTCCATCGAGGCGCCGCGAGTCCTGTGGGCGTTCTCGGTCGGCGCTCCGTCCACCGACGTCGCCGCGGCGTTCTTCCGCTCCCAGGGCGCCCACGTCACGCAAGAGGCCGCCGGCGCGTACCGCGTGCAGCTCGGCAACGGCCTGTCGTGCATGCTCGTGCGCGCCCTCGGCGCGGCCCCGGCGCGAGTCGTCTGCTCCGAAGACGCCGCGGACGCCGACGCGCTCGGTCCGTACATGTCCTGCGGTATGCCGACCGAGTCGTTCGGCCAGGGCGAGTTCCACGCGCACATCACGGCGGAGCCGTTCCGGCGCCGCTACGGCTCGCAGGTCACCCTGGTGCGCACCGTCGGGGTGCCGTTCTTGCTCCGCGAGCTGTCGCTCGATCACCCGAAGTTCGATCGCGCCCTGCGCGACGTGCTGTACGGGCTCTCCGACGAGGTCATCGCGCTCGCCTACGATCTGGACCGCATCGACTTCGACGCCGTCCTGGCCACCGGCGGCAACGAGCTCGACGCGTCGACGGCGATCGGCATGGCGGGCCAGCGCTCGTGGTTGGCGCAGATGACGACGACGGCCGCGAGCCGCGGCGCGCCGGCGCCGGAATTCTTCTGGCGCCTTCCGGCCGACACCATGTCCGCCAGCTACAGCGCTCCGGGCGATCCAGATCGCATGCGCGGCATCGCCGCGGCGCTTCGAGAGCTCGCCGACGGCTGGCTCGACTATCACAAGCTGCCGGAGAAGAAGCGCACCGCCCTCGTCGAAGCGATGGAACAAGCGCTCACGGCGCCGGGCCCCGCCGCGTACGCCAAGCTGCCCGACGAGACGGAGCCCGCGCCTCCCGCCTCGGGCGCCAGCGTGACCCCGGAGTCCGTCAAAGCGGCGATCGGAGAAAACCTGCTGGTCATGGAGCAAGGCGGCGATCGCCTGGATCGCTTCGCGTCCGAGCTCGTGAAATCGGTGGGCGACCCCGCGTTACGCAAACACCTCGTTCAATCGAACGTCCTCGCCGCCGCGGAGATCCCGACCGGAAGTCAGCGCGCGCCGAAGTTCGCAAAAGGCCTCGCGCCGAAGACCAAGGTCTACGAGCTGACGATCCCGCTCGCGGCGCTCGAGTCCGCGTCGCGGGCGGCGCGAGCGGGCCGGGGCAGGGGAAAGGCGCTTCCGCCGCCGCGCTCCGAGAAGCCCGGCGGCTCGGTCAAAGTCGTGATGGTGTCGATGCCCGACGGTCCGCTCACCTGGTTCGCCGTCGGCACCGACGAGAAGCTGCTCGAGACGCGTCTCGCGGACATCAAAGCGGGAACGGGACCGGCGCTCGCGACCCGCACCGGCCTCGCCGCGCTGAAGACGGAGAGCGCCGTCTCGGCGGGGTTCTCCTCGCTCGCGGTGTTGATCGAGGCGATCCGAGACTCGCTCGGGGGCAAGGACGCTCCCTCGCTCAAGACGCTGAGCCTGCTTCCGCATCGCGGTGAGGTTCCGCTCCTGTGGCGCGGCACCGCCGACGCGAACGGACCGAAGCTCGTCGGCACGGCGCGGCTGCCGCGCGAGCTCGTCGAAGACCTGGTCGCCATGGGCGCGACGAGCGCCGCCGGCAGCATAAAGAAGTAGATCGATATCGGTCGCGTCGTAGCGCCGAGCCCTCCGCGGATGTTGGCCGCTTCCTGCGCGGTCCACTACCTGGCAAGGGGTGACGAGGCGCGCCTCGCTTTCTCTTTCGCTTTTGACGCTGGCCCTCTCGCTGGTGGCGTTCGACGCGCGCGCGTGGGTGGAGCGCACCGTCAAGAGCGACAGCGTCACCGTGGATCTCGAACGCGACGGCACGGCCGTGGTGACGCACGAGATCCTCCTCGGCGTTCGCGGCGGGCCGCTGCCGGAGTTCGCCGTCGAGCCGGTGGACGCCGACGCCGAGCTCCTCGAAGGCGCGACCGTCACGCGCGCCGAGAGCGGGCGCGCCGCGGGGTTACCGCTTCCGCTCTCGCTCACGAAGAACGGCACCCGCATCTCGATGCGCGTCATCGGCTTGAAGGGCCTGCACGGCGGCACGCATCAAATCCGCTTCTCGTATCGCACGAACCTCGAGGCCGCCGGCAAGCTCGAGCCCAACCGGGCGAGCACGACGGTGGAGTGGACCGGGCCGAGCTTCGCCGACGGCATCGACTCGGCGCGCGTGCTCTTCCGCGTACCGCGCGGCGGAACGCCGCCGCGCCTTTCGTCCGCGCGCCCCGGCGGCGACGCGGTCACCATCACCGACGACGCCGACGGCGTGTTCCTCGGCACCTTCCGCCGCGCGATGGACAAGGACGAGCTCGAAGTCGTGCGCCCCCACATGGCGAAGGGCGAGGCGGTCTCCTGGCGCATCACCGTCGACGCCGCGACGTTCGACCTTCGCGCCGAGCCCAAGTCCGAGGAGCCCGTGCTCGCGCCGGAGGTACCGGCGAAAGCCGGCGCGCCGAAGGCGCTGCCTGACGAGCGTCCCCTCTTCGGCTCGGTCGCGGCCGTCGCCGTGTTGCTCGCCTTGGTCGTCGTGCTGAAGTCGCGCTGGGTCGACGCCGCCTGTCGCCTTCGCGGCGCGCGCGCGCGACCGCTCGTGCCGCTCGCCGCTCCGCTCCGCGCTCTCTTCGCCGGTGCGTGCGCGTTCGCCGCCGTCTTCGTGGCGCTCGGAGCGACGGAGCCGTTCGGCGCGGCCGCGCTGCTGCTCGCGTCCATGGCGTCCTCGACGCACTTGCCGCCGCGGCTCTCGCCTTTGCTCCGCGGTCCCGGCAAATGGGTCCGCCTCGAGCCGGAGACCGCGTTCGAGGATCCCCGCGCAGAGAAGCGGCTTCCGGGGAGGCTCCTCGACGCCGGCACGGTCCCGGGCTTTTTGCTCTTCGCGGCGCTCCTCTCGTCCTTCGTGGCGGGCGCGCTGGCCGTCGCGCGCAAATCGCCGTACGAAGGGCTCTGGGTCGCGCTCGCGTCGGCGATCCTGTTCCCGATCTTCTGCACGGGGACGGCCGGCGAGCTCCCGTTCGGCAAAGCGAGTGAAGAGCTGCTCGAGTGGCTGATGAACGCCCTCGACGGCGCTCGCTCGATCGAGGCGTATCCCCTCGCGCGCGTCCCGCAAGGCGCCGAAGAGCGCGACGAGATCCGGCTACTCGTGTTGCCGAAACCGGCGCTCCCCGGCTTCGTCGCGCTCGAGGCCGGGGTCGACTATCACCAGGGCGTCCTCGGCTTCATGCCGCTCCCGTACGTGCTCGTGCGGGTGATCGAGAACTCCGTGGCCGCGGACGCGCTGCCCAAGGGACTCTTGTGGACGCGCGGCCGCTCTGCCGAAGAGCGTGTCGCGGTGCTCAGGCCGAAGCTGCCGACGCGCAAGGTGACCCTCGAGCTCGTGAAGCGCCTCGTGGAAAGGCTCACCGCCGCCGCCACTCCCGAGCAGCGTCAGCGCGGAAAGACGAGCGCCGCGAGATCGTCGGGCAGCGGGCTCTCGACGGCGAACGCCGGAACGACGTCGTCGCCGGTCCACGCGACGTAGCTCGCGTGCAGCGCGTGCCTCTGCCCGGCGAGCGGCGCCTTCGGTCCGCCGTAGAGTGCGTCGCCGGCGATCGGGTGCCCGATGAACGCGAGGTGGACACGCACCTGGTGCCGGTACGCGCGCGGCGCCTCGACCTCGACGAGCGCCCAGTCGTGCGCGACGTGCACCGTGCGAAACCGGGTAATGCGCGTTCGCGGCGCTTCGTCGGCCTTGGTTTTTTGGGGGGCGCGCGGGGCGGCGCGGGCGTCCCTGGGAGCCCCGAGCGCGCCGCGGACGAAACCCGCCGGGACGGCGACGCGACGTCCGTCGTCGGGGTCCGGCTCGAGCGGCGTTTCCACGACGCCGCTCTCCGGTAGATCCGCGGCCCGGACGACGGCGAGATAACGCTTGCCGATGCGGCCCTCGGAGAGCGCGGCGCGGAGCGACGCGAACGCTTCCGGCGAGCGCGCGGCGATCACCAGCCCCGACGTCTCCGTGTCGAGTCGATGCAATAAACCCGGCTCGCGCGCCCGGTATCCGACGGAAGCCATCTCCGGATAGCGGCCGAGCAGCGCGCCGGCGAGGGTCCCGACGTCGCCGTCCCGCGCCGGCGCGGTCGGCTGTGAAGCGGGCTTGTCGACGACCACGACGTCGCGGGTTTCGAGCCGGACGACGAGCGGCGCGTCGGGCTCCGGCCGGATCGCGTCCGAGAGATGCACGCTGACCGAGTCCCCCTCCCGCGCCACGGCGCCCTTCTTCACGACGTGACCGCCGACGCGGACGGCGCCGCGCTCGAAGAGCTCCGCGACCTTCCGGCGCCCGCCGCTCTTGCCGTGCTCGGCGACGAGCTTGTCGACGCGCCGTCCGGCCTCGTCGCGGGTGACCCGGAACGCGATTGTGTTCGATGCGTCGTCGCGCGACTCGTCGTCCGTCTTGCGGGTCATCACCCGAGAAATCCCGTCATCTTACATTGATGGCTGAAATCTGTCTGGTCGCGTATCTCGTCCAGTGGTGCTCTCGCGGGTTTTCGTTCGCCACCGCGCCAACCTAAACGCTTGTCGCGTCGGAAGCGGTTGAAAACAGTCGGCGCCGGCCCCGCCGGTGTTCCCACTCGCGTCTCTGTGGCGGATCGTGATCTTTTCTTCCAAGGACCGTTGGCGGCGTGGCAGCGAGCGGGGCCCCAACTGCTCGAGTTTCGTTCGCCACCGCGCCAACCTAAACGCTTGGTGCGTCGGAAGCGGTTGAAAACAGTCGGCGCCGGCCCCGCCGGTGTTCCCACTCGTCTTTCTGTGGCGGATCGTGATCTTTTCTTCCAAGGACCGTTGGCGGCGTAGCAGCGAGCGGGGCCCCAACTGCTCGAGTTTCGTTCGCCACCGCGCCAACCTAAACGCTTGGTGCGTCGGAAGCGGTTGAAAACAGTCGGCGCCGGCCCCGCCGGTGTTCCCACTCG
>DASZVB010000012.1:0-72134 GCA_035547195.1 Polyangiaceae bacterium | reverse complement strand
GGCAGAGATCGGGCCAGAGGGAGCAGAGATCGGGCCAGAGGGAGCAGAGATCGGAGCGGGTCCGGGAGCGGGAGAAACAGAGGGAGTGAGGGGCTTCGCCGCGACTGGCGATGAAAGAGGCTTCGCCGCGACCGGCGATGAAAGAGGCTTTGCCGCGACGGGGAGTGCCGGAGGCTTCGCCGCGACTGGCGATGAAGGAGGCTTTGCCGCAACCGGCGATGAAAGAGGCTTTGCCGCGACGGGGAGTGCCGGAGGCTTTGCCGCGGCCGGCGATGAAGGAGGCTTTGCCGCAAGCGGGGGTACTGGAGGCTTCGCGACGACTGGCGGAGGTGCCGGGGGCTTCGGGGGCGTGGACGCGGGCGGGCGCGGTGCGGGCGGGACGGGAGACGGTCTCACCGTTGCGGCGCCGGGGGCGCTCGAAGGACGGGGGGGCGCGCCGCCCACGGGGATTGTCGGGCTCGCCTTGGCTGCCAGCGAAGGCGAAGGCGAAAGTGAAGGTCGGGGCCCGGCAGCCGAGGTCGCGGCGGAGGACGACTTTGCGACGGGGGACGGCGGGGGCTTCGGGGCGGCGGAGGGAGGCTTGGATCCGACCACCGGGGTTGCCGTTTTTGCGACGGGCGCCGGTGCCCGGGGTGGCTCGGGGCCGGCCGGGGGCGAAGGGACGCGCGCGTCGGGGATGTCGACGTCGAAGATGCTCGAGGCGCGGCGTGCCGCCGGCTCCGCGGGCTTGGGCGGCGGAACGTCTTCCTCGTCCCAACCGGAGTCCAGATCTTCTGCACCCCCTTCTTTTTTCGACTCGCTCATGAAACCGACGACTGCCTGTCTACCGCGGCTGCATTCGAAAAGCACCCCTCCGAGCACGCTCCCCACGCTCCCCCTAGGCCGGCGAGAGCCGGTCTCGACTGCCCCTAGCAGCGCGCGGCCAGCGGACCCATGTTCGAGGCGTTCACACAGCCGCGGAAAAGATCAGCGAACACGGAAGACGCGCCGCCACCAAAGAATGCTACAGGCGTCGCTGCGACCGCCGGAGCCAAACGACAGCATGCACGTGATCATGGTCAAAAAGCGCCTTGCCAGCGGCGAACCCTGCCGCAAGTGCGCTCAGGCAGAAGACTTGCTCCGCAGCCGCGGGCTGTGGAATCGCATCGACGAGGTGGTCGTCGCCGACGAAGGCGACCCGAGCTCACCGGGAATGCAGCTCGGCGCGCGCTACGGAGTCACGCTGGCGCCGTTCTTCGTCGTGCGAGACGACGACGGAACGGAGACGGTGTACGAAAGCGTCCTGAAGTTGGTCAAAGAGCGACTCGGCGAAACACCGTCCGCGCGCTCGGCCGGCGACGCGTCGGTGGATGCAACGGCTGCGGCGCTCGAGCTTGCGACCAAAGGTCCCAGCGACGTACTGCGGTGGGGGCTCGAGCGATTCGGCAAGGAGCTTTCGATCGCGTTCAGCGGCGCCGAAGACGTCGTGTTGATTCACATGGCGAGCGAGCTCGGGCTGCCCTTCTCCGTTCTCACGCTCGACACCGGTCGCCTGCACCCGGAGACGTATCGGTTCATCGACACCGTGCGCAAACGGTACGGCGTCGACGTCGACGTCTTGTCGCCGGATCCGAAGGCGCTCGAGCCGTTCGTACGGAAGAAGGGGCTCTTCAGCTTTTACGACGACGGCCACGAAGAATGCTGCGGCGTCCGCAAGGTGGAGCCGCTCCGGCGGAAGCTCGCCACCCTGCGCGCCTGGGCGACGGGACAGCGGCGCGATCAAAGCCCGGCGACGCGCGCGGCCATCCCGGTGGTCGAGATGGACAAGACGCACTCCGGGCTTTCGGGGCCGCTCGTCAAGCTGAACCCGCTCGCCGAATGGACGTCGGCGCAGGTGTGGACGTTCATCCGCGAGAACCAAGTTCCGTTCAACACGCTGCACGAGCGCGGCTTCGTATCGATCGGCTGCGAACCGTGCACGCGAGCCGTCCTGCCGGGAGAGCACGAGCGCGCCGGCCGCTGGTGGTGGGAAGACACGACGAAGCGCGAATGCGGGCTGCACATCGGCAACACCAAACCCCCGCCGCGCTGAGCGCGGTTCGGAACGCCTCGAGATGGACGAGAAGCTCTCCAAGATCGTCGCCGCCCGGCTCGCGCTGAAGCAGCGCTTCGAGTCGAAGATGGCCGCGACGCCGTCGCTCGCCGACGACAGCCCACAGGGCACGGGACCGAAGAACCGGCACGGCATGCCGAAGCTGCCCGTCGGCCAGATCGCGACGAAGAAATGGCCCGTCCTCGATCTCGGCGTGGCGCCGAACGTCACCGACGAGACGTGGTCGCTCACCGTCGACGGCGCGTGCGAAAAGCCCTTCCAGATGAGCTTCGCGGATCTCATGGCGCTCGAACAGGTCCACGACACCAGCGACTTCCACTGCGTGACGACCTGGTCCAGGATGGATATCCGGTGGATCGGCGTGCGCGTGAGCGACGTGCTCGCGCTCGCGGAGCCGAAACCCGAGGCCGCCTTCGTCATGTGTCACGCGTTCGACGGGTACTCGACGAACGTCGCCCTGGAGGAGCTGCTCAAGCCCGACGTCCTCCTCGTACACCACGCCGACGGCGCGCCTTTACCGCGCGAGCACGGCGGACCGGTGCGCGTGGTCACGCCGCAGCTCTATGCTTGGAAGGGCGCGAAGTGGGTGAGCCGCCTCGAGCTGATGACCGAGAATCACCTCGGTTTCTGGGAACAGCGCGGCTACTCGAGCACGGCGCATCCCTGGCAGAACGATCGATACGGGTGACGGGTGACGGCCGCGAGCGACTACGTCGAGCTCATCGAGAAACGATCGGCGGGGTGCCCCGTGATCCTGACGTGCGAGCACGCGTCGGAGCGCCTGCCCGAGCCGTTCCGCTTTCCCGAGGGCGACGCCTGGCTCGTCGGAACGCACTGGGCTTACGATCTCGGCGCCGCGGATCTCACGCGGGAGCTCGCCGGCGCGCTCGGAGCGGGCGCCATCCTGTCGCGCTTCTCGCGCCTGCTGATAGACCCGAATCGATCGCCGACGGCGCCGGACCTCTTCCGCAAGATCGCAGACGGCCGCCCCGTCGCGCTCAACGAGCAGATCGGCGACGACGAGCGGGAGCTCCGTTTTTCGATGTCGAACGCCTACCACGCGGCCATCGATCACGCGCTCTTCACCGACTCCGCGAAGCTCATCCTGTCGATTCACAGCTTCACGCCGGTGTACGAAGGAACGCCGCGAGCGGTCGAGCTCGGCGTCCTGTTCGATGAAGAGACCGAGCTCGCCGAGTCGCTGCAGGGCGCTTTCGTGGCGGCGGGATTCGCCGCGCTCTTGAACGAGCCGTACTCCGGCAAGTTCGGGCTGATGTACGCCGTCGATCGGCACGCGAAGCAGCACGGCCGCCGCGCGCTTGAGCTCGAAGTCCGTCAAGATCTGGCCTGCGATCCGACGGTGCGCGCGCGCATCATCGGCGTGCTCTGCCGCGCGTTCTCGTCGCTCTAGGCTCGAGTTCCCCGCTTTTCGCGTGCAGAAAACTCACACCTTTCCGCGCTCCGCGCGGATTTGTCGACTTCGAGGTCGAGCCGGCACACGGCTCGAGTCGAGGCTGGACGTCAGCCTCTGCGAAACCGCTCGAGGGCGGTCCGGGCCTTCGCGCGCAGGCTCGGACTGTCGTCGCCGTATAGAACCTCGGCGAGATCGCCCGACGAGAGACCGAGCGCATCCGTGACCGCGGCCAGGACTCGCTCCTTCGTCGAAGCGTCGAGGCCCTGGGGGCGGGGCGGCGGCGGAGGCGGCTCGACGCGCTTCGGCTCGGGCTTCGGCTTCGGAAGCTCGGGCCAGCCGCCGATTTCGCGGAGTAAATCGCCGACGACGCGTCGCTGATCGGCCAGCTTCAATCCCTTGATCGTCGCGCGCAGCTTCTCCGCCGCCGCCTCCGGCGTGCTCGGCGGCGGCTCTTCCCGTACCACCGGCGCGACGGTGACGATGCGGCGTACGGGGCGGAGCTCCTGATGCGGCTCGGTTTCCCGCTCCGCGTTCCGCTCCTCGCGCGCCGTCGCAGTCTGCTGCGGCGCCGGCGCGCGCACTTCGGGGGCACGGTCGAGCGCAGGCCGCGTATGCGTGCGGAGCACTTCGACCTCGACCACGCGCCGCCGTCCGAGCGGACCTGCCGCCGGGATCTGCTTCGGCGGCGGGGGCGCGGGACGCGGCCGTTCTTCTTGCTGGACGGGACGCACGACCGGTCCGCGCGGCGCCTCCGCGAGTGGCAACGTCTGTTGCGCGTTCTCGCTGGGCCCTTCGTTCGGCGCCTTCGGAGGCCGTACTCGGAAAATGCGATTGCGATCCGATTTCGGCAGGCGCCCCTTCGCCAGGCTGAAGAACACACCGCCGTCGGTGCGACGCCGGGTGCCGTCGCGCACCTCGATGCCGCCCTGGTTCTGCACACGTTTCGTCTCGTCGAGCAACGAGAGCGCGACGTCTGGGCCGAGCACCTCTACGATCTCCGCGATTTGCTTTCGCGGGAGCTCGTCGGTTTCTTTCAGCGCTTCGGTGATGGTCGTGACGGCGTCGTCGGTGGCCATGACTAGGTTGCGTGTGTAGCCGGGAATCCCCTTAAGGCCGCTCCCCCGCAGCAGCACCCTGTCGATCCGCGAAAAAGAGACGATGCCAGAACGAGGATCGCTCAGTTCCGGCTATTCGTCTTGCTTCTTCCCTTTTGGGGCTGAGCGGGAGAAGGGATTCGAACCCTCGACGTCAACCTTGGCAAGGTTGCACTCTACCACTGAGTTACTCCCGCGGTTTCAGGTGGGGTCTACTGATCAGCCGCCCCAGTGTCAAGCAAGACGCACGAGAATCCCATCCTGTTCCTCTTTTTTGAACTTAGCGTGCCGGGGTGTGGACTGTCTGAACCTTCGCCCCTGACCGGGCGAGCGCCCTCCGCGTTCCCGCTCCGTACGGTCAGCGGCTGACCACCCAGGTGCGCTCGACGTCCACCACGCCTTTGACCTTCGTCAGGGCGCGCATGACGGTCTTCAGCTGGGCCAGATCGGTGCACGGAAAGGTGAAGATGTTGCACGCGCGGCCGTCGTCACCCGCGCGACAATTCGCCTCGCTGATGTTGATCTTCTGCGCGCTGAACGCCTGACTGACGTTCGCGAGGATGCCGGGTCTGTTCAGGGTCGTCACCTTCAGTTGAACCGGTCGGTTGATCTTGGAGTCTGCCTCCCAGCTGACCTCCACGCGGCGTTCCGGATCCGTGTCGAACGCCTTTTGGCACTCGCGACGATGAACGGTGACGCCGCGACCGCGGGTGATGAACCCGATGATCACGTCGCCCGGAAGCGGGTTGCAACAGCGCGCGTAGCGCACCAGCACGTCGTCGACGCCGTTCACGGTGATGCCGCCGTGGTCGCGTCCCCTCACCTTGCGCACGATGCGCTCGATCGGGCTCGGCTTCAGCTCGGGACGCGGCTCTTCGCTCTCGTGCCCGCCCCACGGCGCGCCTCGCACGACCTGCACGACGTCTTCGGCCTGCGCCTTGCCGTATCCGATCGTCAGAAGGAGCTCTTCGAACGACCCGACATGGTGCCCCTCCAGCACGCGCTTGAGCTCGCGATCGTTCTTCACGAGCTTGGAGAGGCTCATCCCGGCGCGGTGCATCTCGGCTTCGAGCAGCTCGCGCCCGAGATTGACGCTCTTCTCGCGCTGCTCGGCGCGCAGGTAGCTGCGGATGCGGTTTCTAGCCTTGCTGGTGATGGACGAATCGAGCCAGTCCTTCGTCGGGTGCTGGGCGCTCGAGGTCATGACCTCGATGACGTCGCCGCTGCGCAGCTTGTAGCGCAGCGGGACGATCTGCCCGTTGGCGCGGGCGCCGCTGCATCGATGGCCGATGTCCGTGTGGATGCTGTACGCGAAGTCGATGGGCGTTGCGCCGCGCGGAAGGACGCGGACCTCCCCCTTCGGCGTGAAGACGTACACCTCGTCGGGGAAGAGGTCGATCTTCACGCTCTCCAGGAACTCGGCCGGGTCCTTCAGGTCGCGCTGGAACGCGGTGAGCTCGCGCAGCCAGCTGAACTTCTGCGCGTCGCGCGCGCTGACGCCCGAGGCCCGCTCCTTGTATTGCCAGTGCGCCGCCACGCCGCGTTCGGCGACGCGGTTCATGTCGTGCGTGCGGATCTGCACCTCCACGCGCTTGCCGGCCGGCCCGATCACCGCCGTGTGCAGCGACTGGTACATGTTCGGCTTCGGAAGCGCGATGTAGTCCTTGAAGCGGCCGGGGATCGGCGTCCACTTCGAGTGCACACACCCGAGGGCGGCGTAGCATTCGGTCACCGACTCCACGCAGATGCGGAACGCGAGCACGTCGTAAAGGTTCTCGAGGTCGCACTGCTGCTCGCGCATCTTGCGGAAGATGCTGGTGATGTGCTTCGCGCGGCCGTGGACGTCGGCGGCGAAGCCCATCTCGGCGAGGTGCTGCTTCAGCGTTTTACAGACGCCGTCGATGTACTTCTCTCGCTCCTTGTGGGTCGAGGCGAGCTCGCCCAGGATGGCGCGATAAGATTCCGGCTCCAGGTACTGGAGCGACAGATCCTCGAGCTCGCTCTTCAAGGAATGGATGCCCAGCCGGTTCGTGAGCGGCGCGTAGATCTCCATCGTCTCGCGGGCGATGCGCTCCTGAGACTCCGCGCTCATGTGCTCGAGCGTGCGCATGTTGTCGAGCCGGTCGCAGATTTTGACGAGCAGGACCCGGAGGTCCTTCGCCATCGCCACGACCATCTTGCGAAAATTCTCGGCCTGGCGGTCTTCCTTCGACGAGAAGTTGATCTTGTTCAACTTCGTGACACCGTCGACGAGCGCCGTGATCTCGCTGCCGAATTCGCGTTCGATGTCGTTCAGCGTCGCCGGAGTGTCTTCGACGACGTCGTGCAAGAGGCCCGCGCAGACGCTCGCGGTGTCGAGCTTCAGATCCGTGATGATGCCCGCGACGCTCGCCGGGTGGATGAAGTACGGATCTCCACTCTTACGCTTCTGCTCTCGATGGGCATACTGAGAGAACTGATACGCCTTCGAGATGATCGCGACGTCGGCGGTCGGATGATAGCTGCGTACGCGATCGACGATGACGTCGAGTGCGAGCATGGTTTCTCTTCGCGAATCCTAGCCCGGCGATGACAGCGCCGGCCTCTGGTTCAAGCTAACACCCCTGATGGGCACCGCAATAGTTCCGCAACAACAAGGCGTTTCCGCGTGTTTTTCGCCGGCCTCGCAAGGTTCGAACGCCCGAGACCAAAAAGCCGGTGTCTACGTGCACTTTCCCTGGTGCTTGCAGAAGTGCGGTTACTGCGACTTTTTGAGCATCAAAGCTCCGCGGGAGGCCATCGAGCACGCCGCGTATGCGGCGTCGGTCGTGAGCGAGCTCGCCCGCCGAAGGCTCGATCTCGGCCGGATCGACCTGGCGAGCGTCTTTTTCGGAGGCGGGACGCCGTCGCTCTGGGAGCCGGCGGAGCTCGGCCGCGTTCTCACGGCGATCCGAGAAACCTTTTTCGCAGCGTCGTATGATCTCGAGATCACGGTGGAGTGCAATCCGTCGAGCCTCGACGACGAGCGGGCGCGCGCGCTGCGGGCGGCGGGAGTGAATCGGCTCAGCATCGGCGTCCAGAGCCTTTCCGACGAACGCCTTCGTTTTCTCGGACGATTGCACGACGGACCGGGCGGCCTTCGGGCGGTCGAGGCGGCGCTCCGCGCCGGTTTCGAGCGCGTGTCGGCCGATCTCATCTTCGGGGTGGCAGGCCAATCGCCCGAGAGTGCCGCAGCCGAAGCAAAGACGGTGGCGAGCCTCGGTGTCACTCACCTGAGCGCGTACGCGCTCACCATCGAACCGCAGACGTCGTTCGGCGCGCTGGCGCGCAAGGGGCGCCTCCCGCTGCTCCCGGAGGACGCCGTCGCGGATTCGTTCGTCGCCGTGCACGACGTCCTCGGCGAACTCGGGTTCGAGCACTACGAGATCAGCAACTACGCGAAGGCCGGCGCGCAGGCCGAGCACAACGTCGGATATTGGGTGGGGCGTGACTATGTCGGACTCGGCTGCGGCGCCTTCGGGACCGTGACGCTGCCGGAGGGACGCATCCGTTACCGCAACACGCCCGTTCCCGATCGCTACTTGAGCTCCGCGCCGCTCTGGCCCACCGCCGACACCCGGCGCGCCGGCCCAGGCGAGCTGGTGTCGGAGATCGAACGGCTGACGCCGGAGATCTCGCTCGCAGAACGCTTGATGCTCGGGCTGCGCCTCGCCCGAGGCATCGACGTGGAAGCGGCGGCGGCGGAGGTCGGCGCCGAACCATGGCCGAAGGAACGCGAGCGCACCGTCGAACGGCTCGCCGCCCGCGGGCGCATCGTCCGCGAGGGACCGCGCCTGCGCATCCCCTACGAAGCTTGGCTCCTCGCCGACGCGACGATCGCGTCCTTGCTGTGACGATTAGTAGAGAGTCGCCAGGGACGCTGCGTCGAACGATTTGATCTCCGCGAAGCGACCTTCGCGGAGCTTCTCGACCCACGCCGGATCTTGCAGCAGCGCGCGACCGACCGCGACGAGATCGAACTCGCCGTTCTCGAAGCGCGGCATAAGCTCTTCGATCCCTCGGACGTTCGCCCCTTGCCCGCCGAACGCACCGGTGAACTCCTGATCCAAGCCGACGCTGCCCACCAAGATGGTGGGCTTACCCGTGAGCTTCTTCGTCCAGCCCGCGAGGCCGAGCTCCGAGCCTTCGAACTCGGGGAGCCAGAACCGCCGGGTCGAACAATGGAACACGTCGACGCCCGCGGCGACGAGCGGCGATAGAAACGCCGCGAGCTCCGATGGATCCTTCGCGAGCTTCGCGGTGTAGTCCTGCAATTTCCACTGGGAGAATCGGAGGATGATCGCGAAGTCTTCGCCGACCTCGGCGCGACATGCCTTCACGATCTCGGCGGCGAAGCGGGTTCGCGCGGCGAGCGATCCGCCCCAACCGTCCGCGCGCTCGTTGAGGCCTTCCCAGAAGAATTGGTCGATCAGATAGCCGTGCGCTCCATGTAGCTCGAGCCCGTCGAAGCCGAGCTCCTTGGCGTACCGCGCGGACTTGCCGAACGCCGTGATCACGTCGGCGATGTCCGACTCGGTCATCTCGCGAATCTTGCGCTTACCGGGCGCGACGAGCCCCGAAGGCCCCACGCTGATCTCCTCCGGGAACGGCGGCGTTCCAGGGCGCCGCGCGCTGCCGACGTGCCAGAGCTGCGGAACGATGCGGCCGCCCTCGGCGTGCACGGCGTCCACGACTTCTTTCCACACGCGCAGCGATTCGTCCCCCCAGAAGCGCGGCACGTCCGGGTGATACGTCGCCACCGGATGCTCGACGGTCGTGCCCTCGGTGATGATGAGCCCGACGCCGTGAGCCGCGCGACGGCGGTAATAGGCGACGACGTCTTCCGTGGGAACGCCGGAAGGAGAACGAGTGCGCGTCATCGGCGCCATGGCAAACCGATTCGCGAGCCGGAGCGACTTGCACGTGAACGGCGTGAACAGCGGCGAGAGATCGGTCATCGAGGTGCGGGCACGTTAGCCGATGCGCCGCCGGCGAGTCACCAGTCATGCGGAGCGCTCACGCCGCTACCACCTTCCCCTGTCGTAACCACGCCTCCAGATCGGCGAGGGCTCGCTCGGCCAGCGCTTCGTAGCGGGCGCGCTTCTTCAGCTTGCGCGCGCCGTCGCCGGCGAGCGGCGGCAGATGCGCGAAGGTGATGTTCGACGGCTGATAGTCCGCGTTCGGGCGGGACAGATGCGCGAGGAGGCCGCCGTGAGCGGTCGTCGCCGGCGGAAGCACCGGCGCGCGCCCCTCACGGCGCGCGCCGACGAACTGCGCGACGAGAAAACCGAGCGCCGCGCTCTCCACGTATCCTTCGGTCCCGGCGATCTGCCCCGCGAAGTAGACCCCGGGCTCCGAACGGAGCTCGAGCGTCTCGGTGAGCAACGCGGGCGCGTTGATGAACGTATTCCGGTGGACGGCGCCGTATCGGAAGAACTCGGCGTCCGAAAGCCCGGGGATCGTGCGGAGCACCCGCGCTTGTTCGGGCCAGGTCATCCGCGTCTGAAAGCCGACGATGTTGTAAGCGGTCGCCGCGGCGTCCTCCGCGCGCAGCTGCACCACCGCGTAGGGACGCTTGCCGGTGCGCGGATCGACGAGGCCGACGGGCTTCATCGGGCCGAACGCGAGCGTCTCGGGACCGCGCTCCGCCATGACCTCGATGGGCAAGCAGCCCTCGAAGTAGCGCACCTTCTCGAAGCTCTTCGGCTCGACCTTCTGCGCCGCCACGACCTCGCGCACGAAGGCGTAGTAGGCGTCGCGATCGAGCGGACAGTTGACGTAGGCGCTCCGGTCTTCTTCGCTTTCGCCCTTGTCGTACCGAGAAGCGACGAAGACGCGGTCCCAGTCGATCGACTCGGCGCTGACGATGGGCGAGATGGCGTCGTAGTAGGCGAGCTGCCCTCCGACGCGACGCGCGACGTCCGCGGCGAGCGCGTCACCCGTCAGCGGACCGGTGGCGACGATCACCGGGCGCTCTTCGGGGATCGCTTTCACCTCTCCTTCTTCCAGCGAGATGAGCGGGTGCTCGCGAACCCACGCCGTCATCTGCGCCGAGAATCGCTCCCGGTCGACGGCCAGGGCGCCGCCCGCAGGGACGCGCGTCGCGTCCGCCGCGCGCATGACGAACGAGCCGAGCCGTCGCATCTCTTCCTTCAAGAGACCGACGGCGTTCGACAGCGCCGCGCCGCGAAACGAGTTCGAGCAGACGAGCTCGCAGAGCGCGTCCGAGACCTGAGCCGGGGTCCGTTTGCCGGGCTTCTGTTCGAGAAGTCGCACCCGGATCCCGCGGTGCGCGAGCCCGAGCGCCACCTCGCAGCCGGCGAGGCCGGCGCCGACGATGACGACCGCGTCGTCGCGGGTCATGGAGTCAGCGACGCGGGCGGACTCTGCCGGGCACTGCTCGGCGAAACACGGAGCTCGGTCTCGGCCTCGTCGCCCGCCGCGCCCTCTCCCGGAGCGTCAGCGGCGCGCGAGTATCCGCACTCCTTGCCGCGCGGACACAGGATCTTCGGGTTCTTCTTTCCGCCGCCCTCGACGAGGAAGGGATGGGCGCACATCGGGCATGGCTCGGCGATGGGCTTCTGCCAGACCTTGAAGTCGCATTGCGGGTAGTTCGTGCACCCGTAGAACGTCTTGCCCCCGCGCTTCTTCGCGCGGATTTCGACGATGTCGCCGCCGCACTTCGGGCACGGAACACCGAGCGGAACGGGCTTCGCGTTCTTGCACTCCGGGTATCCGCTGCACGACAAAAACTCGCCGTAGCGACCGTTGCGGATGGTCATCGGCTTGCCGCACTTGTCGCACTTGTAGTCGGTGAGCTGCGGCTTCTCGGGTTCCTTGCCTTCTTTGTCCAGGTTCTGCGTGTGCTTGCACGCAGGGTATCGCTCGCACCCCAGGAACCAGCCGTTGCGGCTCCAGCGCTTGAGCATGCGCGAGCCGCACTCGCTGCACTTGAAATCCGTGGGCTCGGGCTCCGGCGCCCACCGCGCGGCCTTCTTGGCCTTCGTCAGTGTTTGGCTGAAGCGCCCGTAGAAGCGCTTCAACAGGGCGACGCGCTCGAGCTTGCCGGAGCCGACCTCGTCGAGGTCCTCTTCCATCTTCGCGGTGAAGCCCGGATCCATGAAATCGAGCTGGGTCGATACGAGCCCGTCGACGACCATCTTGCCGAGCTCGGTCGCCTGCATCTGCCCGCCGGGCAGCTTCTCGACGTAGTCGCGCGCCTGCACCTTGCTGATGATCTCCGCGTAGGTGCTCGGACGTCCGATGCCGCGCTTCTCGAGCTCGCGAACGAGCGAGCCTTCGTTGTAACGCGGCGGTGGCTGCGTGAACTTCTGCTCGGTGGCGACACCCGGCGGGTTCACCAGCTTGAGCACCTCCTTCGGGGCGATCTCCGGGAGCAGGTTCTCGGCGTCGTCGTCGAAGCGCGCCGGGGCGGCCTTCGACGCGCCGTTTCCGTTGGCTCCGCTCGCGCCGTTGCCGCCGCCGTTCGAGGCCTCGGCCGCGCCGTCGCCTTCGGCGTCCTCTTCCCCGGCGAACTCGGTCTGCGTGCCGGACGCCGCCTTGCCGCGGTTGTACTGCTCCAGCCAGCCGCCGAACTTGAGCACCTTGCCGCTCGCGCGCAGGCCGAGCGTCTTGTACCCGGCGCCCTTTCGCGACGGCGTGGCCTCGATGTCGACGCCGGTTTGATCGTAGACGGCGGGCGCCATCTGGGATGCGACGAATCGATCCCAGATGAGCTTATAGAGCTTCCACTGTTCGTCGACGAGGTGCTTCTTCACGCGCTCCGGCGTGTACTCGAGCGAAGTCGGACGGATCGCTTCGTGAGCGTCCTGCGAGTCCTTCTTCGCCTTGAAGACGTTCGGCTTCGCCGGGAGATGCGTCGCGCCGAAGGTGGAACCGATGTGCGTGCGCACTTCGTCGATGGCGTCCTGACTCACGCGGGTCGAATCCGTACGCATGTACGTGATGAGACCGACGGGGCCGCCGTCCTTCTTCAGGTCGACGCCTTCGTAGAGCTTCTGCGCGATGTTCATCGTGCGCTTCGTCGTGAAGCGCAGGTAGCTCGTCGCGTCTTGCTGCAGCTTGCTCGTCGTGTAGGGCGCCGGCGCGTTGCGCTTCTGCTCGCGGCGCGTGACGTCGGCGACGCGAAACGAAGCGCTCTCCAGATCCGCCCGGACGGCGGCGGCGTGCTTGCCGTCGCCGACCTCGATCTTCTCGCCGTCGGCCCGCACCAGGCGCGCGAAGAACGGGTGCTTCGCCGCCCCGACGAGCGTCGCGCCGATGTTCCAGTACTCCTCCGGAACGAAGCGCTCGATTTCGCGTTCACGCTCGACGATGAGGCGCAGCGCGACGGACTGCACCCTGCCCGCGCTGAGCCCGAACGCGAGCTTCGACCAGACGAGGGCCGAGACGTCGTAACCGACCAGGCGATCGAGCACCCGGCGCGCTCGCTGCGCGTCGTAGAGCGCCTTGTCGAGCTTGCGGGGGTGCTGCACGCCGTTTTCGACGCCGCGCTTGGTGATCTCGTGGAACTCGACGCGGTCGACCTTCAGCCCCGGACGGCCGAGCTCTTCCGCGATGTGCCAGGCGATCGCCTCCCCTTCCCTATCCGGGTCGGTCGCGAGCATCAGGGCGTCGGCCTTCTTGACGGCGGTCTTGAGCTCGCCGAGGACCTTCTCCTTCGCTTCGATGACCTCGTACGTTTCCTTGAAATCGTGCTCGACGTCGATGCCGAGCTTCTTCGGCAGGTCGCGCACGTGTCCCTTCGAGGCCATCACTTCGTACCCCGAACCGAGGTACTTCTTGATGGTCTTGGCCTTCGCTGGGGACTCGACGACGACGAGCGTCTTGGTCATTTGGGACCCGAACCTTTACCGCACTGCTAGGTCGTCGGAAGGGGCCGTGCAACCCGAACCCGGCGAACTAACGCATAAAAATCAACGAATCTGAGCACTTAGAAGAATGACGCGCCCGGAGGCCTCGGAGACTACGACGCTTTCGAGGGTGAGAGTCAAGATCAACTCCTGAACGCGCGGCGCCGGCAGGCCCAAACCTTGGCAGATTTCGTCGGGCCAAAGCGGGCCTACGCGCAGGAGCTCGACCAGGGCGTTACCCTCTTCGTCGAGCTCACCGGCCCGCTGTCCGACGACTTGACCGACTGGCCGAAAGTCGAAGCCCGCCTGTTCCGGTCGCAAGGCCGGCGATACCTCGGAGTCTTCTCGCCGCGATGACGGAAACTCGAGCACGTCGAGTATGTCCGCCGCCGACGCGGCGACGCGTGCTCCCGCTTTGAGCTCCAAGATGCAACCGCCTCCGCTCTTTG
Source organism: Polyangiaceae bacterium (assembly GCA_035547195.1). Classification (GTDB taxonomy): domain Bacteria; phylum Myxococcota_A; class Polyangia; order Polyangiales; family Polyangiaceae; genus DASZVB01. The sequence continues at coordinate 58,194 of DASZVB010000012.1, read as the reverse complement.
TCCAGGGTGCGGCAGGGACGGCGAGCACGGGACGGCCGAGCCTTCGCGCGGCGCTCGCGGCGTTGCGCGCGCCGCCGCGATGGCGCGTCTCGACGACGACCAGCGCGTGCGACAGCGCGGCGAGGAGCGTGTTCCGGTGAAAGAAGCGATACGGCAGCGCCGGCGTGTCGCTTTCGTACGCCGAGAGCAGCGCGCCGCCTTGCTCGACGATCCGCGTGAAGAGGGGCGCGTTCTGCGGTGGGTACGGTCTGTCGATGCTCGACGGAGCCACGACGACGGTGGCGCCGCCGGCGTCCAGGGCTCCCGTATGCGCCGCGGTGTCGATGCCGACCGCGCCGCCCGAGAGCACGACGACCCCTTGGCGGGCGAGATCGCCCGCGAGGCGGCCCGCGAATTCCATGGCTTCCGGCGAAGCTTTGCGCGTGCCGACGATCGCGACGGCGAGCGCGCGCGGCAGCTCACCGGCGACGAACATCTCTTCGGGGGGCCTCGGCAGATCTCGAAGCCGCGGTGGGAGCTCTGCACCGGCGAGCCGGCGAACGAGGAGGGGCACCGCTCACCATCGGACGCGGGGACGCTCGGGTTGCGTGCGAACCGTCCGCCGAGATGGCGCTATCTCTTGTACACGCGGGCGCCGACCAGCGCCCGCCCGCGCAGCAGGTGCATGTCGATCTTCACGACGAGCGGCAGCGGGTACGGACTCTGCACGCACTGCTCGTTGGGCCCCACGACGGGAGTCACGCCGCCCGCTGCGCTCTGCGCGAGGATTTGCGGCGGCATCGGCGGCGATGAAAGCAGATCGATCTGGTAATCGAACGCGCCGGGGCCCGCAAAACCGACGATCGTGTAGCAGGACCCGGGTTGCAGCGTGAGCGGCGCCTCGGCGTGACCATCGGCGGAGAGGCGAGCAGTCATCAACTGCCCTTCCGGCGCCATGCCCTTTGCCTGAGTCTCCGCCTGCGCCTGGATCCCCTGCTCGATCGGCGCTTGCTCTCCGCCGACCAGGCCGCCGAGCATCGCTGCGCCGCCCGCGAGGGCGCCGGCGAGAATGTTTTGCATCGCGTTCGGGTCCGCGAGCACGGCCCCGAGCGCGGGCAGCTGACCTGGAGTTCGTGGCGGCGCGACGGGGCCCGACGCGGATTGCACGGGCGCGAGCGGCGCCGCCCCGGAGTAGGGCGGTGCTCCGTTCGGTCCGGGCGCGCCGTATGGTCGATCGTTCGGCGGGGCGGAATGCGGCGGCGCCGCGTCGGCACTTTTGCCACACCCCGTGACGAGCAACAGCCCGAGAGCGCCAATCGTTCGCAAATCGCAGTCTGACATGATGTCCGGGACAGCCGCCGAAACAGGGGGAAGCGCGGCGCTCGAGGCGAGCTTATACCGGCCCAGTTCGACAATGGAAGCTCGCGCGCCTTCCTGTGCTAGGAGGGGCGCCATGCACGTCGTCGTGGCTACGCACGGGCACTGCTTCGACGGCCTGGCGAGCGCAGTCGTCTTCACACGCCTCATTCAAAACGTCGAGGGCGCGTCGACCACGTTCGCCTATCGCAGCTGCGGTTACGGGGAGGGCCAGCTCACCCCCACCGACGAAGTGCTCTCGGGCGATCAGAACGCGGTGCTCGACTATCGCTTCGCGCCGACCGAACGGCTCACCTGGTACTTCGATCATCACCGCACCGCCTTCGCCAACGACGAGGAGCGGCAGATGTTCGCAGCGAAGCAGCCCACGGGACGCTTCTTCTACGAGCCCGCTTACTCGTCGTGCACGAAGCTCGTCTGCGAGGTCGCGCGGGAGAAATTCGGGGTGAGCGTCGCCGGCCTGGAGAACCTCGTCCACTGGGCGGACGTCATCGATTCGGCCGCGTTCAAGGATCCCGAAGAGGCGCTCGACCGAACGAACCCGGTGATGCGGCTCGCGGCGGTCGTCGAGCGCTACGGCGACGACAAGCTCCTCACCGAGCTCGTCCCGAAGCTCCTTCAGCGCCCCCTGGACGAGATCGCCCGCGCGCAGGAGGTCGAAAAGCGCTACGCGAAGATCGCCGGGCAACACGAACGATTCGTGGAACGCGTCCGCGCGCGGGCCGTGCAACGCGGTCGCGTCGTGATGGTGGACCTGACCGACGAGGTGCTCGAGACGATCGGAAAATTCGTCACCTACGCGCTTTACCCCCGCGCCGTGTACTCGGTCATCGTCGGGCTCATGAAGAACGCGACGAAGATCTCCGTCGGGTATAACCCGTGGTCCGGCGCGCCCTGCGACGCGGACATCAGCGCGATCTGCGCGCGCTACGGGGGCGGAGGGCATCCGTTCGTCGGGGCAGTGCAGTTCGGCCGGCACGAGATCGAGCGGGCTCGAAGCGTCGCGCTCGAAATCGCGACGGAGCTCGCCGGCTGAGCCGCGCCATGGACCGACTCGTCCGAGGGCGAGCGAAGCACTGGCGTCGCAAGGCCGAGCGCCCCTGGGTGCTCGGGCACCGTGGCGCGCGCCACACCGCCCCCGAGAACACGATGGCGGCGTTCGAGCTCGCGCTCCGGGAAGGCGCGGACGGCGTCGAGCTCGACGTGCGGCTCGACCGCGACGGCGACGTCGTCGTGATCCACGACGCCACGCTAGCGCGCGTCACCGGCGGCGCGGACACACGCGACGTCGACCGGCTCGGGCGCGCGGAGCTCGCGCGCGTGGACGTGGGGCGCGGAGAGCGCGTGCCGCGCCTCGCCGAGGTGCTCTCGTGGTCGCGAACGCGAGGGGCGCGCGTGAACATCGAGCTGAAGTCCGATCTGCGCCGGCGCGCCTGGCTGGCGCTGAAGGTCGCGGCCCTTTTGGTGCGCGAGCCGCACGCGGCCGAGCGCCTCATCTTGTCTTCGTTCGATCCGAAGCTCGTGCTCGCGTCGGCGCGGCTTTTACCGTGGGTACCGGTGGGCTACCTGGTCGAGCGCCGCTTCACGCTCGGAGCACGGGCCTCGAAGCTCCTTCTCGGGGCCGCCGCCGTTCATCCGAACGCGTCCATGGTCAGCGAACGCGCCATCTTGCCCTGGCGGCGCGCCAAGATGCCGGTGAACGTGTGGACGGTGAACGCGCCCGACGAAGCGCGTCGCCTCGACGCGCTCGGCGTGGACTCCATCATCACCGACGAACCCGGGAAGATCCTCGCCGCTCTTTCCAGCCGGACGCCGTGAAGCGGATCACGGCGAGACGCGGCGGCCGCGGCGGCGACCCGTGGTGGACGGCGCCGGACCGGCGCTTCGATGCGTGTCGGCGATGACCGCGAGCAGCTCGTGGACGACGCTCGCGCCGGCGAGCGCGGTGATGCCCGACGGATCCGATTGCGGCGCTATCTCCACCACGTCGAAACCGACGATTTGCGCGCCGACCAGGGCCCGGAGCACCTGCTGCAGCTCCCACGTGCTGAGCCCGCCCGGACGCGTCCCGAGGGCGCCGGGCGCGTACGCCGGATCCAGCACCGAGACGTCGACGGAGACGTAGAGGCTGCCCTGGCGCACGACGCGCCGGATCTGACTCACGGCGGCGTGAAGATCCCACTTCACGTCGTCGGCCTTGACGATCTCGAAGCCCGCGCCGATGGCGTTCCCTATTTCACGGTCGGAGGAGTACGGACCGCGCACGCCGACCTGCAGCACCGAATCCGCGCGCACCAGGCCTTCTTCGCGCGCGATGCGCAGGACGCTCTTGTGGTGCACTTCGCGGGCGCCGGCTTTGCCGAGCGTGTCCGTCGACGCGTCGATGTGGAGCATCGCGACGCTCTTCAGCTTCGCTCGATGGATGCCGCGCAGCACGCCGAGCGTGACGGTTTGGTCGCCACCGACGAAACCGCCGACGACGCCCGAACGCGCCGCCGCCTCGGCGCGCTCGGCGATGCGGTCGAGCGCGTGCGCGCTGTCGTCGACGGCCGCGACGTCGCCGCCGTCCGCCGACGTGATCTCGTCCCAGACGTGGATGCCCAGGGCCTCCGAATAGCCGCCGAGGCGCAGCGACGCCTCGCGGACGGCGCGCGGCGCGAAGCGGGCGCCCGTGCGCTCGAGCGCGCCGCCGTCGTACGGCACGCCGGTGAGCAAGACGTCGACGGCGGGCACCGGCCCCGTCACGGGGTGCGCCGGCAAGCCGAAGAACGTCTGCGGTCGCACGAACCACGGTTCGACCGGCGAGGGTGGCGTCGAGGGACGATCGCTCGGCACGGCCCGGCGGCGCGATGCGTCCGTCGACGCCGCCGCGGCGGTGCCCTCGCGTTTGCTTTCGGGTGGACGGACGCGTCGCATCACGTTGATCTCCTCAGTTGCACGAGGATTCGCGGACCTTCACCCCGGCCGGCGGCGCTTGCCGAAATAGGCCCGGCGTCAGCGGCGGGTTGTGCGCGATGTCCCGCTGCACGATCACCACGTCCTGCGCCGAGGCTTCCGAGACGATCCGCACGCGCCGCGGGATTTCCGCGTTGCACACCGGTCCGCTGGGCATCACGTCGGGATCGATACCGTCGGGGTCCTTCCGCGGCGCCGCCGTGTGCGCCTCTTCGAAGGCGCCGAGCTCGGCCCTGTAGAGCTCGACACCTTGCTGGACGACCGACACCTCGCGCACCCGCAAGCGCTGCTCGCTCCATGGCAAGAGCCAATCCTCTGGCCGCGGTTCGAGCCGGATCCGTTCGGTCGACCCGTGGAGGCTCGCGATCGAAACGAGGTACGCGCCCGAATCCCACGACAGCTGCGCGCCGGACGGCTCGTGAACCAGCACCGGCGCTTCGCCCGAGAGCAACGAGACCAGCGCGAAAGGCGGCACGGGCACGTGCAGGAATCGCTCGACGTTGCACGGCGTCGCGGGGCCGAAGAAGAATTGTTTGTTCGTGAAATCCAGGAGCGAAAATCGACGTCCGTCGGACGTCAACGTCGAGACGGTGACGCCGAACGGGCTCACGACGTCGAAGCGCACGCGATCGGGCCGCGATGTCACGAACAGCATGCTGCCGCGAATGCGTCCCCGCTCGCCGAAGTAATCGATTTTCGCGTCGCCGGTCACCCCGCGGCTGCAGGCGTACGTGGCGCGCATCCTTCCGATGGCGTCATTCGCCGTCGGAAACTGCGACGGCGGAGCGGCGCGCGAGCAGGCCACGGCCGCCAGCGCGAGCAGTCCGACGAACGCGCGCGGGCCCCTCGCCGGAGCTCGGGGCCGCATGCGCCACACGGTCAGCCGCCGTTGCCGTTCCGGAGCGACTCGAAGAGCTCCGCGTCGGGTAGCGGAACGCTCACCTGCGTCTCGGTGACGGCCAGCCGGTGCTCCTCGCAGAGCCGCGCGAACGTGGCGCCGTCGATGAGCTTCACCGGCGACGCGCCCGGAGCCGCGGCTTCCTCTCGAGCGCCGCTCAGCACCTGCCCCGTCGTGATGATCCACCCTGCGAAGGCTGGACCGAAGTGATGGAGAGTGCCACGGAGCTCCGTGACCTGTTCGCGGCCGACGTCGCGACCGTCGCGCCGTACGACGAGGGCAGTCGGGATCGGCGATACCGGCCCGGGCGCTTTGCCGCTGAGGTAGAGCTCCGCGCCGGACGCGTTCGGCCTTCGCACCGGCTGCAGCTCTTCGAGACCGAGGCGCTCGAGGAGGATCATCGCGAGCTCTCCGATGGCCCGAGGCGGAAGCCCCTGGACGCGCCGCACGAGCGACCGGCGCACGGCATCGCGATACCGCTCTACCGCGGCGAACAGATCGCGCTCGAGCCTGCGGAGCTCGGGATCGAGCAGCCAGTCGGAAAGCCCGACACGGCCGCTGGAGAAGCGAAACCGAGGCCGCTGTCCGAGGGACGACCGGCGAGCGTTGTCCGCCCGCAGCGCCGCGGACAGCGCGCTCTGCGCCTGCACGGGATCGCCCATCAGCCGGCCCCGACGGCGGGCCGCGTCGAGCACCTGTCGGAGCGCCACCATCCCCTGCCGCTCGAACTGCGCGAGCAGCTCGACAGCTGCATCGGCGAGGGCGACGCCTTCGAGATCGTCGAGCGCCGCGCCGCCCTCGCGCGCTTCGCGGGGCTCTCGCGCTTCGCGCGCTTCACGCGGCTCTCCGCGCGCTTCTCGCGGCTCTCGCGCTTCGCGAGGCTCTCGCGGCTCGCGCGCGTCACGCGGCTCTCGCGCTTCGCGCGCTTCGCGGGCCTCACGCGGTTCCCGTTGCTCTCGCGGCTCGCCGATGGACCGCGCCTCGAGCGGCTCGTCCCCCTCTTCCGGAGCCGCGTCGACGACGGCGTCGGACACCGTGTACGTCGGGAGATCGTCCCCACCGACGCCGCGGCCGCCGCGACGTCGACGGCGGCGGCGCCTTCGCCCCTGAGCCGATTCTTCACCGGCGGCAGGGGCCACGGCGCCCGCGGGACGCGCGCCTTCTTCGGCCTCGTCTTCGCCGCCGAGAATCGGCTCGTCGTCGTCTTCTTCCGCCGCGAAGAGCTCGCTCGCATTCGCGGCGAGCTCGGCGCGCTCGCGCTCTTCTTCGTCCATGTCCGGCGGCTCTTGGTCATCCACCGCGAACAGGGACGCCTGGGGACGCGACTTGGCTTCGGGCTCGGAGCGTTCGGCGCTTTCGGGCGCCGCCGGCGACGAACCGTTGTCCTCCAGCATCTTCAGCGCCGGCGTGCGATCCGACAGGCCGCGTTCGATCGTGCCGGAGTCCCACTCGCGCAGCGCGAACACACCTGGCTTGACGCGAACGAGCGGGTTCTCCTTGTCCCCCTTCTTCACGAGCGCCGCGAGACGGGCGCCCATGGTGACCTCCGGGCTCTTGCCCACGTGGCTCAGGAGGTCTTTCTCGATCGCGACGTCAGTGATCTCCTTATAATGCAGAGGCTTTCCAACGAGGCGCAACACTTGCGCCGCAGCTTCGGTAAAAGTCATAACCTTCCATCTTGTTCTTGACGTTTCGGCGGGGCGTCTCCCGCCTCGATCCGGCCCCGCACACCGGGGAAGCGTCTACTCGAGCTCCCACGACCGGCATGCCCTAAAACCCGATCTCGGGGCGCACCCTAGCATGGCTGGAAGAGGGCTCCAACAAGGGTTTCTGTTTCGCCCCGGTCAGAAAGGGACGAGAGCCCCGCCTCCCGGCGTCGAGCAGAGTAGCGAAGCCCGGCGAAGCCGGGAACGTGCCCGCGGAGCCGGAGAATGCTTATGCTGCAGCGCCGCCAGCGCAGCATCACGCAGTCGCCGCGGCCACAGACGAGTGCAGTCTCGGAGAACGAATCCTTGAACGTCGAGCACTACGTACCGCTCGCGGCGCGTTGTACGCTCGGGGTCGGTGGGGCGGCGCGCTTCTTCGTGCGCGCGCAGGACGAAAAAACCCTAATCCAAGCGCTCGAGTGGGCCGATCAAGGCGGCGTCGTCGTGCGCATGCTGGGCGGCGGCAGCAACGTCGTGATCGCCGACGAAGGCCTCGACGCGCTCGTCGTGCGCGTCGGGCTCCGCGGCCGCCGCGTTCGCGAGGAAGACGATGAACGGGTCGAGCTCACCGTCGCGGCGGGCGAGCCATGGGACGACGTCGTCGATTATGCGGTGAACCGGGGTTGGTCCGGCCTCGAATGCCTGAGCGGCATCCCGGGGCTCGTGGGGGCGGCGCCCATCCAAAATGTGGGGGCTTACGGGCAGGAAGTCGCGGAGACCGTCTCGCGTGTCCGGGCGTATGACCGCATCTCGCGTTCCATCGCCACTCTCCTGCCGGAGGACTGCGCGTTCGCTTATCGCGACAGCATGTTCAAGAGCGCTGCGCCGGATCGATACGTCATCCTCGACGTGACGTTCCGACTGAGAAGAGGAGGCGCGCCGACGGTGCGCTACGCCGAGCTCGCGTTGCGCCTCGAACGCGACGGAATCCGGAGCCCGAGCCTCGTGGACGTCCGGCGCGCCGTGCTCGCGCTGCGACGTTCCAAGTCGATGATCCTCGACCCCGACGATCCGAATCGACGAAGCTGCGGGTCTTTCTTCGTGAACCCCATCGTGTCGCCGGAAGAGCTGCCGCGCATCGAGCGACGCACCGGCACGGCGTCGGGGATGCCTCAGTTTCCGCAGCCCGACGGCCAGGTGAAGCTGTCGGCGGCGTGGCTCATCGAGCGCGCCGGTTTTGCGAAAGGGCTCCGGCGGGGCCAGGTCGGTATCTCGACGAAGCACGCGCTCGCGCTCGTGTGCCACGAAGGCGCGCGCGCGAGCACGCTCATCGCGTTCGCCCGCGAAATCCGAGACCGAGTGCGCGACCGCTTCGGTGTGCAGCTCGTCGCGGAGCCCACGTTGTGGGGCTTTCGCGACGGCGTTTGACGGAGAGAGAAAGAGAGAGAGAGAGAGAGAGATTGAACAGGAAGACGGAAGGGCGGAAGGACAGAGATATTTGATTTTAGGATCTCCGGGGATGGTCTGCTCAAACCAAAAACTCCTTCCGACCTTCCCTCTTCCTGTTCAATCCTCTGCGGCCGTACGAAAATGTCGTAGCAGGCGCTACACGGTCGCGGGGGCGGCGGCGCTTTCGACGCGGGCGTAGATGGAGTCGACGGCTTCGTCGAGCTTGCTCGCTTCGGTGCCGCCGGCCTGCGCCATGTCGGGGCGCCCGCCACCCGAGCCGCCCACGATCCCCGCGGGCCCGCGGATGAGATCGCCGGCGCGGTACCGGTCCGTGAGCGGCTTCGAAACGGTGAGGACGAGCTGCGCCTTGTCGTCCGCGACCGAGCCCACGAGCACGATGGCCTGCCCGAGCTTGTCTCGGAGCTGCTCCGCGAGCTCGCGCAGCGCGCCGCGATCCGAGACGTCGCTGCGGACGCCGAGCACTTTGACGCCGCCGACGTCGCGCGCCTTCGACAGAAGAGCGTCGATGCCGCCGCCGGCGCCGGACAAGAGCTTGCGCTCGAGCTCCTCGATCTGCTTCTCGAGGACGCGCTCCCGCTGGACGATCTTGTCGATTTTTTCCGCCAGATCCGAAGGCGTCGCCTTGGCCGCGCGCGCCGCTCGATTCATGCGTTCCTCGATCTCGCGCAGGTACGCGAGCGAGTTGTCGCCGGTGGTGGCGAAGATGCGGCGCACCCCCGCGGCGACGCCTTGCTCGGACACGATCTTGAAAAGCCCGATGTCGCCGGTCGCGCGCGCGTGAGTGCCGCCGCAGAGCTCGACCGAGTCCGCCATGGTGAGCATCCGCACCACGTCGCCGTACTTCTCTTCGAAGATCATCATCGCGCCGCGACCGCGCGCCGCGTCGATGGCAAGGACCTCCGTTTGCACCGGCGAATTGCCGAGCACACGCGAATTGACGTGGTCTTCGATGCGCCGGATCTCGTCCGCGGTGAGCGGCTTGCCGTGCGTGAAGTCGAACCTCAGGCGGTCGGGGCCGACGAGCGAGCCCTTTTGCTGCACGTGAGCGCCGAGCACCGTGCGCAGCGCGAGGTGAAGCAGGTGCGTCGCGGAGTGGTTCCGCCGGGTGGCGTCGCGGAGCTTTTCGTCGACCCGCAGCGTCGCGGTCTGCCCCACCGAAACACGACCCGACCGCACACGGCCGCGGTGCACGACCAGCCCCTGCACGGGCTTCTGCGTGTCCTCGACGTCGACCGTACCCGTCTCGGTCGTGATGGTGCCGCGATCGCCGACCTGGCCGCCCGCCTCGCCGTAGAACGGCGTCTTCGGCGTGACGACTTCCACCGCGGCGCCCTCGCCGGCCGACGGCGTGGGCGCGCCGTCGGCGAGCAGCACGGCGATCGTCGACGTGTCGTCCGTCCGTTCGTAGCCCGTGAAGCGCACCTGGGCGTCCGTGAAGGTGGCGCGTAGCGCGTCGAGCGCGTCGCGGTACACCGACTCGATCGCCTGGCCTTCGCCCTTGAACTCCGAGCGCTGTCGCGCTTCCTCGAGCGCGGCTTCGTAGCCCGCGACATCGACGCCGTAGCCGCGCTCCGCGCAGATGACTTGCGTCAGATCCAGCGGAAAGCCGTACGTATCGTACAGCTGGAAAGCGTCGGCGCCCGGGAGCGTCGTCTGCGATTCCTTGGCCATGCGCTCGAAGCGCTCGTCGAGGAGCCCGAGGCCGCGCTCGATCGTCTGGCGGAAGCGCGACTCTTCTTGTTCGGCGACCGAAGCGATGAGGTCGTGACGCTCGCGGAGCTCCGGGTACTGCTCCCCCATCAAACGAACGACCTCGAGCGCGACCTGGTGCAAAAAGAGCTGTTCGATCCCCAGCCGATGTCCGTGGCGGATCGCCCGCCGCATCACGCGCCGGAGCACGTACTCGCGCCCCGTCCGATCCGGCAGCACCCCTTCGGCGATGAGGAACGCCGTGGTGCGCGCGTGATCGGCGATGACCCGCATGCTGACGTCGTCGGGCGCCATCGAGCCGCCGTACGGCTTGCCGGCGATGCTCGCCGTGCGATCGATGATCGCGCGCAAGAGGTCGGTGTCGTAGTTGCTCAGCTTTCCCTGAATGACGCCGGCGAGACGCTCGAGGCCGGCGCCGGTATCGATGCTCGGCGCCGGCAATGGATCGAGCTTGCCGCTCGCGTCGCGCTCGAACTGCATGAAAACCAGGTTCCAGATCTCCATCCATCCGTAGCCTTCGGGCGTCTGCTCCTGACCAAAGCGGGACGGGTCGACGCCGGGACCGTGGAACCAGTGGATCTCGCTACAGGGACCGCACGGACCGGTGTCGCCCATTTGCCAGAAGTTGTCGGCCATCCCGAGCCCGATGACACGGTCGTCGCCGAAGCCCGTGATCTTCTTCCACAGGTCGCGTGCGGTCTCGTCGGGGGGAATGCCCGCCTCGCCCTTGAAGTACGTGCAAACGAGCCGGTCCTTCGGAAGATCCAAGGTCTTCGTGAGAAGATCCCAGGCGTAGACGATCGCTTCTTCCTTGAAGTAGTCGCCGAAGCTGAAGTTGCCGAGCATCTCGAAGAACGTGTGATGACGCGGCGAAGGTCCGACGTTCTCGAGATCGTTGTGCTTGCCGCTGATGCGAATGCACTTTTGCGACGAAGTCGCGCGCTTGTACGAACGCCGCTCGCGGCCGGTGAACACGTCCTTGAACTGGACCATGCCGGCGTTCGCGAACAGAAGGGTCGGATCGTTGGGGGGGACGAGCGGACCGCTCGCGACGACCTCGTGTCCGCGCTCTCGGAAGAAGTCGAGGAAGGCTTGCCTGATTTGCTGGGAAGTGCGGCTCATTTGCGAAGAGGTACCTCTATAGCATCCGGCTTTCGGAACCAGCTCACCGGTTGCGAGGAGCGCGAGACGGCGCGGTGACCCTTCCCACGCAGATGAGTTCCGTTACCGGCAGAAAAGCCGGGAGGCGCTCGGCGCCGTCAGTTTTCGGTGCCGTCAGTCTTCGGCGCCGAGCAAGCGCACGAGGAGCAAAACGGTCCCGATCGCGGCGATCGGGCCGGCGACCCAGAAGACGCGCGCCGGCCCGAACCGCAAATGCTCTCCATAGGCAGCCGCGTAGGCGTAGTCGCCGGCCATCATCGCCATGGCGACGGCGAGCAACTTCAACGGCCCCGCGAGCCCCAGCTGCTTTTTGCCATAACCGGGTCGGACGAGCTCCGACGTCGTGCGCGCCACGATGGGGCGCGCGAGGGAGGCCGGGCCGCGCGCGCGTACGGCGGGAGGTGCGCTCGTCTTCAGACGAAGCGCCGGCCCGACGTCGTCGGGAGCCTCCAGCGTTGCGCCGAAGAGCCGATCGTCGGTGGTGGAGACGACGTGTTTCGGCTCCGGCGCGCGGCGCTTCGCGCGCTCGGCAGCGCCGGCCGCGGAAGGCGGCGCGCCCCCCGCGCTGCTCGGCGGCGCCGCGCCGCGCGCGCTCGATACGGGCGACGCCTCGAGAACGGGAACGACGGGGGGAGCGAGGCTCGGCGAACGGTCGCCGACGACCTGGGGCATCCCCGCGGCTTCGCACAGCTCGTTCCAGAACGTGGCGACGTCGGCGTAGCGCTGCCTCGGGTCGACGGCGAGCGCGCGCGCGAAGATGGCTTCGACCCGATCCGCGACCCGGACGCCCTCGTTGCGCGGCGTCGGCCGGCGCGCGGGATCGATGGCCTGACCCATCATCGCCGCTTGGTCGCCGTCGAGCGGCGTGTGGCCGCACAGCGTCTCGACGGCCGTCAGCGCCAGACCCCAGACGTCGGTCCAGGGCCCCGTCTGCCCGAAACGCTTCGGCAGCCACTGCTCCGGAGCGCCGTAAGCCGGCGTGAAGGCCGCGAGCGGCGATTCGCTCGCCGACTGTTTTCCGACCACCTGTGTGGCCGCATTTTTCACCTTGGCGATGCCGAAGTCGAGGACCTTGGTGACCTTCTTGCCGGCGACCTCGGCGAGGAAAATATTCTCCGGCTTCAGATCGCGGTGGATGATCGTCACGATGCCGTCGCGGGTCGGAAGTCGATGCGCGCGGCAGAGCGCGTCGGCGACCGGCGTGAGCAGCCGGACCGCGGGCCCCAAATCGAGCGGCGGCTCGCCGGCGAGCACGCGGTTCGAGATCGTCTTGTCCAGGGTCTCGCCGTCGAGCCACTCGAGCGCGAGGAAGGGTACGAACCGCCCCTGCGTCTCGGATAGCGTGCCGACCTGCAGCGGCCGCACGACGCTCGGAATCGCCGAGGACAAACGGAACAGGAGCTCCGCCTCTTCCCGGAACTTCTCGAGGAACTCCGCTTGTTCCGACTCCGAGAAGGTGCGCGGGATCTTCAAGCATTTGAGCGCCACGTTGGAGCGGAAGGCGGAGTGATACGCGCGGTAAACGACGGCGAAGCCGCCCTCGGCGACGACTTCCTCGACGCGGAACGCCCCACCTTGGATCGTCCCGATGATTCCGAAGAGGTCGTCCGCCATGCCCTCGTAACGTCCGAGAATAGCCCGAGGGCCCACGCGATAGTAGCGCTGGTCGCGCGACTACCGTCGCGCTCCTGGCCAGCTGAAATCCATCGCAAGCCCGTCCATAAGGAAACCCTCAGGCCGGGCCGTTCAGCACTTCGTCGTACACGCGCTCATAGGCGGCGGCTACGACCGGGGCGTCGTAGCGTTCGGTCACGGCGCGGCGGCCAGCGTCGACGACGGCGTCACGAAATCGTGGCTCCTTCACGAGCCGCACGGCGCACTGGGCGAGCGCGTCGGCGTCGCCCGCGGGCACCTGCACGGCCTCGCGCAAGTCGGCGAGCGGCCCCGAGTCGAGCGCCACGACGGGCACGCCGAGCCGCATCGCCTCGAGCAGCGAAATCGGCAGGTCGACCTTGCCGTAGAGGTCGTCGACCGGAAAGAGAACGCACGACGCGAGCGCGAGGAGCGCCGGCAGATCGATTTCGCGAACGAACCGTACCGCTCTTCCGTCGAGCCGCGCGCGCAAGACCGCCTCGATGCGCGGCGCCTCCGGCGTCTTCGGCCGGCAGGCGAACACGACGACCGCGGAAGGCAGCGCCCGGGCGATGGGCGCGACGGCGCGCGCGACCGTCTCCGCGCCGGAGCTGACCTCGAGATCGCCCGGATAGACGAACACCGGCGCGCCGTGCGGCAAGCTCAGTTGTCGCGCGATGGCCTCGAGCTCCGCGGGGAGCCGTCGCCGCATCGGGCCCACCGGCGGCGGCACGACGCGCAGGAGCGGCACGCGCTCGCGTCCTTCGGCGTCGAAGGCCCGAACGACGCGGGTCGCGGCCCAGTTGCTCTGCACGACGACGGCATCGCCGAAGAAGAGGTTCGCCGAGAAGGCCCGGGGCGCGGACGCGACCGTCTGGACGACCTTCACGCGCCGCAGAGCGCTCGTCGCGCGCCCCACCGCGGAAGACCGCGCGTTCGGCGCGAACACGAAATGGAAGAGCGACGCGCGCGCGCCGAACGCCAAGAACGCCGCGGCGCGTGCGTTGTCGGCGAGAGCCGGTGCGTAGCTCCCCGCGCCGGCGTAGACGCGCGCCGCGGAGACACCGGGGTTACCCGCGCGGGGCGGGTACCCGAGGCTCGTCACGCCCGGGGGCACCATGACGACGGACTCGTAGCGCGTGAGGTTCAGCGCGACGTCGCGCACGAGGCACTTGGTCCCGTCGTAAAAAGGCGGCCCGATGGGCTTCGAGACGAACAGCACGCGCCGGCGCATCGCCCGCCGCTACCCGAAGGCGGAGATGCTGGCAAGCGCACCCGAAGCTCTCGGGGCTAAAGGAAGGTCCGAAATGTCCACCAGCTGGACGAGCGCTCACTGAGCGGCGGCGCGCAGCGCTTGCGGCGCGCGGCGGACGGCGCTGTCGATCGCGGCGTCGAGCGCGCTCTTGCGCAGGTCGGCCATCCGCGCGCTCGTCATTTCTCCGGCGGCTCCGCTCGCTCGCGCGCTCCCGGACACGACGCCCTTGATGCTCTGACCCGGCATCTTGTGGAGCACGAACTCGACGCTGGCGAGGTAAACGACGCTCGAGCCCTCGCGCGACTCCTCGAGCTGCTTGACCCGGCCGGTGACCATCACGACCGGAACGTCGCGCCGAGAGGCAGGCTCTTTCGATTCTTCCACCACGGCGACGCCCGGCAGCTCACGCAGCTTCTGCTTCGACGTCCTCGCGACGTCTTCCAGCACCTGGCCCGAGGTCGCGCTGGCGCCGCAGTGGATCTTGCCGACCTGCACGATGACGTCGGGCTTCGCCGCGGCGCGCGGCGCGCTCCCGCCGGCGAGCGCTTCTTCCGACGTCTTGATCTGCGCGCGCACCGCGGCCGACGCGTCGTCCTCGTGACGCTGAAGGGCCCGCAGCGCCGCCGGATCGCGCATCACCTTCAGCCCCGCCGCGGCCGCCGCGCGGACCGCCGCGTTCTCGTCGTCGAGCGCGTCTTCGAGCGCCAGGCGCGACGCGGTGCCGTGCGTCTTGCCGAGCTCGAGCGCGGCCTGCACGCGCACCCGGAAATCGGCGCTGTCCCCGAGCTTCTGGATGAGCTCGGACGTCGGTTGCGCGCCGGCGGGTATCACGGACAGCGAAAGGGCCAGCGTGACGAGAGCAGTGCGAAGGGGGCTCTTCTTCATGTCGGCGATCACTGAACAGCTTACCGGCTTTATCGAACGCGCGCTCCTCGGCATTCGCGAACCTCGAAAGATTCGTGAGCGCTCATGAGCGAGGTTCGCACCTCCGACATCGCACGCGCACCGACGCATACATCGGCGCGCGCACGCGCGTGCGCTACTTCTTGGGGGCGGGGGGCGCGGCCTCGCCCGCTTTCTTCGGAGCGACGGCTTTGCCTTTCTTTCCGGTCTTCGGATCGTCCGGGCACCCGTCTTCGTCCTGGAAGCCGTTCTTCGTCTCCGGCTCGTCGACGCACTCGTCGTCTTCGTCGGGGATGCCGTCGCCGTCGTTGTCGGGATCGGGGCAGCCGTCGGTGTCTTGGAAGCCGTCGGTGTCTTCAGCCTGATCCGGACATTGATCTCTCGAATCGGGCACGCCGTCGCCGTCTCGGTCGGGCTCGTCGGGACAACCGTCGTCGTCCTTGAAGCCGTTCATCGTTTCTTTCTTGTCGGGGCACTGGTCGTGCGCGTCGTCGACGCCGTCGGCGTCGTTGTCGGGATCGGGGCAGCCGTCGGTGTCCTGGAAGCCGTCCTGGTCCTCGGCTTGGTTCGGACACTTGTCGTCCTTGTCGGGGATGCCGTCGCCGTCGTTGTCGCGATCCGGACAGCCGTCGGTGTCTTCGAAGCCGTCCTTGTCTTCCGGCTCCGTGGGGCACTGGTCGACGTTGTCCATGATGCCGTCGCCGTCGCGATCCCGCGCTTCCGCGGTGTACGAGACGCCGACGAAGGCGCGGAACGTCGGCACGCCGACGCCTTGAAGCACGCCGGGGCCGGCGCCCGCGAGCACGCTGATGGGCGACGAGAGCGGCGTGAGGACGCCGGCGAAATCTATTTCCAGCGAATTGGTTCCGTTCTCGGCGCTGAACTTCGTCGCGCCGAAGCCGTCGGCCATGACGCGGATGATCGGGCTCGCTTCGTAACCGAAGGCGGCGCCGTAGCGAAACTCGTGGCCGAGCGTGACCGAGCCGACCGTGCCGCTGCCGCGGAAGACGCCCGCGAGGTTCGCGCCGAACGAGAACGGACCCTCGTGGCCGTCGAAGATACCGCGAATGCCGACGCTCGGCGTTTGATCGCCGATGTAGTGATTCTCGGCGGTCGCGTGTCCGGTGGGCGCGGTGAAGAACAGCGACGCGCCCATCACGACGGGATCCTTCAGCTCGCCGTAGAGCCGCACCTTGCCCTCGAGCTGGAGATCGCCGAGGCCCGCTCCGCTGAGCCCGCCGGGCGCCGCGAAGCCGTTGGGCCCGAGACCGTCGCCGTGGACGTACGAAACCGGCACCTTCAAGCTGAGCTGCACACGATTGATGAGCGACAAGGTCCCGATGAAATCCCCCGTGATCATCTTGTCGATGAGGTGGAGATCCTGAGCCCTGCCGGGAGCGGCGCTCGGGTTGTCGCAGTCCGTCTTCGTCGCGCAGCTCTTGATGATGAACGGATCCGCCGAGTAGTTGATGACGAGACCGGCGCTCCAGGCCATGTTTCCGTCGACGCGCGCGCCGCGCGTCGTGATGAAGTTGCGAGGACCCGGCGCCGGATCGAACCGCTGAGCGTTGAACTCGCCGTTCGTGTACTGCGCGCGCGCCGCGGGCGCCGCGAGCAACGCCGAGAGCGCTATGGGAAGCGCCCATTCGATGCGCCCGAAGCGTCCATTCCGGGCCGCGCGCCGCTCTTGCCGACGCCTCGACCCTGCCTTCGTGTCCACATCGCTCGTTGCCTGCTTCATCAAGAACTGCCTTCGCTCAAGGGAGATCCCCACGTTAGGCTCGCACACTCGGACCATTTTCCGCAAGCGAAGCCCTTTCGCCTCGACGCGTTTTTGTTCGCGCGTGGAGCGCGCGCTCGTGTGCTCGTGCGAAGCCCCGCATTTGCTCGGGCGCGCAGGTGTAGGCACTTGGCGCCGTCCGCGTCGCCGCTCCGCTTCCTCGTCCTGTCCGCCCCTGGTGCTTTGCCCGCGAGACATGTGTGTACCGTTCAGGAAGCGCTCCTTTCACCGAGCGCCGAGCGCCCGTCGACTCGCGGTCCGCGCGATCGACCTTGGAGGTCAGGGCAGCTGGCGCACGGCGCGTCTAGGCCGATTTCCCGCATGGAGCGGCCCCGCAGGCGTCCCCGTGACCGTGGATGACGGTCGCGATTGACACTGTTTCCCCTGCCGTGCAAAACGTCGACCGCCTACGAACGCCCGCCCGAGAGATCTGCGAAAAAATGCGAAAAGGCTCGCTTGCCGTCACCGCGCTCACGGGCCTCGTGTCCTTCCACGGATTCGCGTTCGCGGCAGATCCGGCGGCACCGAAACAAGCGCCACAGGGCACGGCGAGCCCGGATGCCGGCGCGCCCGCGCCGAAAGCCGCGTCGCCTGCGAAGGGCGCGCCGTCGAGAGGCGCCGCGCCACCCAGCGGCACGTCCGAGCCGGAAGTGCCGCCCACGACGAAGGGCACGACGGTCACCGCGCCGAAAGACACGGCGGGCGCGACGACTCCCGCGCCTTCTCGTGAGGACTCCGCGAAACCGACGGACACCTCCGGCGAGTCCTCCGACGAAGGAGGCCCTGCTGCGGCCCCGCCAGAAGGGGCACCCGCGCAACCACGCCCCGCGCCCAACCCGAATGGGGCGCGCGCCGCCACGGGCTTCGGCCCGATAGGGCTATTCCCCGAGCAGTCGCGGACCGCACCGGCGCCGAGCGCGCAGATGGCCGTACCCGCCGCGCCGAAGGCGACGGAAAGCGTGCTCGCCGAGGATTGGTGGTCGCACGCGCGCCCCGTCTTCGAGATCCACGGCTACTTCCGCACCCGCGCCGAGCTCTTCCATAACTTCTCGCTCGGTCGTATCGACAACCCGGACTACGCGGTCTGGCCGCAGCCCGCCGATAATGCCTATTCGTCGACGACGGGGACACCGTACGGTCCGGCGCTCTGCACGCCGTCAGAAGCGGGCGGCGGCTCCAACAACCCGGCGCTCGGTCTCGTCGGTTGTAAGGACAAGACCCAGGCGGACGCGAACATGCGGTTCCGCCTCAATCCCGAGCTGCACATCTCGGACAACCTGCGCATCATGTCGCAGGTCGACATCCTGGATGACGTCGTCCTCGGCTCGACGCCGTCCGGCTACGCGTTTCAACCAGCCGGGCCCACGTCCACCACCGGCGGCTACCAGGTTTCGGCGCGCAACGGCTACGCCCCGAACGGGGTCCTCGACGACACGATCGTTGCGCCGCAGTCCGGCGTGAACTCGCTCGCGAGCAGCATCGCCGTGAAGCGCGTCTGGGCCGAGTACACGACTCCCGTCGGCGAGCTCCGCTTCGGCCGCATGCCGGATCACTTCGGTCTCGGCATCGTCCACAACTCCGGCGACGGCTACGACGACGACTATCAGTCGACCATCGATCGCCTGCAGTTCATCACCGCGATAAAGCCGCTGGATCTATACATCGGCGGATCGTGGGATTTTCCGAACGAGGGCCCGCTCCGGCAGCCGACGCTCGCGGGAGGCCAGCCCTACGACGCCGATCAGCTCGACGACGTCAATCAGTGGTCACTCATCCTCGTGCGCAAGCAGAGCGCGGAGCTGACCAAGACGGAGCTTTCGCACGGCAACGTCGTCCTCAACGGCGGCGCGTACGTCACGCTGCGCAAGCAGCTACTCGCCGATGATCAGAACGCCGCGACCACCACCGGGACGCAGGCGGCCGCTAGCAGCGGCGCCAACGTCCCGAACGCAACGCCGAGTCAGATCTCCAACGGCTTTTCGCGCGTCGACTCGACGATCTGGCTCCCGGACATCTGGTTCCAGATGAAGTATCGGAAGTTCCGCTTCGAGCTGGAGGGCGCGGCCGTCGTCGGTTCGATGCAGAACGTCGACACCACGCCGGGCGGGACGTCAGCCAAGTTCGCTGCGGGCAACCTCGAGCGCAACCTCCGCGAATACGGCCTCGCGACGGAGATCGAACAGCGCCTCGTGGAGGACAAGCTCAAGCTGCTCTTCCGCTTCGGCTGGGCGTCGGGTGATTCGGCGGCGTTCAACCCGAACAGCACGAACAACCTGGTCCCCGAGGTGAATCAGACCGAGGTGAACAGCAACACCATCTCGACGTTCCGCTTCAACCCGTCGTACCGCGTCGACTTGATCCTGAATCGCAACATCCTGGGACGCGTCCAGGGCACGTACTACTTCAACCCCAGCGTCGAGTACGACTTCATGCGCAAGGCGAGCGGCCAGCGGCTCGGCGGCGGCGCCAACGTCGTCTGGACGCGCGCGAGCGAATTCGTTCAGACGCCGGGCCACGCGAGCGACCTCGGCATCGAGCTCGACGGCAAACTCTACTTCCAGTCGAAAGACGGCTCGCTCAACGACGAGCCCGGCAAAATGGGCGGCTTCTACGCGATGCTCGAGTACGGCGTGCTCTTCCCCCTCGCTGGCCTCGGCTACCAGTCCGTCGAGAAGTCGCTCCACGACGTGAATACGTCGGCGGCGCAGATCCTGCGGTTGTACTTGGGCGTTTTCTTCTGAGCTCCGACACGCGACGGAGCGTCAGCTGCCGCCTAGCGCGGCGACGATATCCGCCTCGAGCGCCGCGGCGTTGCCCGTCGAATAGCCCTCGCGCTTCGCGCGGATGCGTCCGTCTTTGCCGATGAGCACGCTGTAGGGCGCGCTCGTCTTCGGGTTGTATAGCGCGACGACGCGCGTCTCTTGGTCGAGCAGGATCGGAAAGGTGACGCCGAGCTTGCCGACCACGCTCCGCACTTGCGCGACCGATTCCGGTCCGTCGATCGAGACGCCGAAGACCGCGAACCCGTGGCCTTTGTACTTGCGATAGAGCTCGTCCAGATGCGGCATGGACGCGAGGCACGGCTCGCAGAAGGTCGCCCAGAAATCGATGAGCACCACTTCCTTGCCCAGGTGATCGGCGAGCCGCACCGATTCGCCATCGAGCGCCTCGAGCTCGAAATCCGGCGGCGTCGCTCCGGACGTCGATGCCGCTGTCTCGGCGCCGCCGGTCGAGCCCGCCGCGCCGCCACAGGCGACGAGACAAGGCGAAGCCGAGACGACGGCGGCTAACGCGACGCGAGCAGCGCGTCGAGATCCGACCATAGCGAGCCGTCTCCCTGCGTGACCCATCCCTCGCTGATCTTCAGGATCTTCATCGTCTTCGTGTCGATGATCATCTCCATCGGCGTGGCTTCCACGTCGAAGAAGGCGCCGAGCTTCAGATCCGGATCGAGAGCGAACGGAAACGCGACGTTGAAGGACTTGGCCCAGAGCACGAGGTCCGACGGCTGCGCGGGGTTGCTCATGTCGTCTTCGAAGAGCGCGCCGAGAAAGCGCACGCCCTTCGATTCGTACGTCGCGATGTTACCGGTCATGTCGTGGTACTCTTGCTTGCACGCCGAGCACCAGACCGCCGTCGAAGTCACGACGAGCAGCTTGATGCCTTGCGTGCCCGCGGGGTCGTAGAACTGCCCCATGCTGACCGTCTGTAGCTTCGACGTGTCATACGCGACGGCCTGGGGCGCATCCCAACCGAGAAACTCGAAGTTCTGGATCGTCGCGCCCGCGCGCGAGCCGTACGGCGCAGCGGGGTAGTCCACGCGCGGTTCGCCGAGCTGCGAGACGATCTCGCCCTTGCCCGTGTCGAACGGAACCTGCTTGTCCGACGAGGAGCAGGCCGCGAGCGCAAAGGTCGCAAAGGCGGCACGGGCGAATGGCGGAACCAGGAAGACCTTGGAGCCCATGTCGCGGAGGAGACTAGCTCGCGCGGCGGGAGCGTCAATCGCACTCCCGGCTTCGCGAACCTCTTCCCCAATCACCGTCGTTCGTGTGACCCTGGCGTCGTGCAAAAGCCATTCTCGGGCGGGCAGTTGGTAACGAACGAGAAGAGACGCAGAGGGCTGAGCCGCTGGATGCTGTCCCTAGCGCTCACCGCGAGCGCGGCTTTCGCGGCCTTTCCGGGCTGCAGCTCGAGCTGCGACGGCGAGCTGATCAACGGCGAATGCCAGACGAAGTGCAAAGACTCGCTGTGCGTGAGCGGCGCGAAATGTTTCCAGAATGCGTGTCGTCTCGCGTGCAAGACGACTGCAGATTGCCCGCAAGGCGAGAAGTGCCATGCAGCCGTAACGGACTACGGCACCAAAGGAAACTTCTGCATTGGTGAACCGACGCCCCAGGCCGGCACCACGGGACAGCCGTGCAAGGCGAGCACGGATTGCAAGACGGACTTCGGGTTTCGTTGCATCAAGAATGCCTGCGAGCTCACTTGCGAGCTCCATTCGCAGTGCGGCAGCGCCGGCAGCTGCACCGGCTCGGCGAAGGACGTCGAGGGCGACGCCGTCCACGTCTGTCAGATGGACAAATTCCCCCACGGCCCGGGTCAGTACGGCACGTTGTGCCCGAACATCACCGGCACCGACGGCGGCGCGAGCGACGGCTGCGACGCGAGCAACAATTTCGTCTGCATCGGCCGTGGTCCGGGCGACGCCGACGCCTACTGCACGCAACGCTATTGCGGCACCGACGACGATTGTCCGTCCGGCTTCTTCTGCGCGACGGACCGCGTCGACACCCCGCCGTGCGACAACGTGTGCAACCTCATGGGCGACAACGTCACCGGTTGCATTCCGTCGAGCGAGGTGGGAGACGGCAATCATTACCAATGCGGCACCGCGACGCTCGTCGTGAACACCTGCCGTCACCGCGAGTTCTGCGACTCGTGCACCACCGACAGCGATTGCTTCGGCGTCCCGAACCAGATCTGCGCCGCCGATCAGTCCGGCGAAAAAGTTTGCACGGTCCTCTGCGATCCGAACCTGAACTCGTGCCCGTGGGGCAGCGCCGCGGTCTGCGGCAAGTGGGACAAGGATCGCGGCGTCTCCACGTGCGCGCATCGCTTCGGCAGCTGTCACGGCACCGGCGCCGGCTGCGACCCGTGCCGCGACGAAAAAGACTGCCCTGGCGGCATCTGCAAGCAAGCGACCTTCACCGGCGAACGCTACTGCGTCGACTTCCGCACGACGTGCAGCTGCCCCGACGGCACCGACCAGACCTGCACCGGCGGCGGCTGCCCCAACGCTCCCTCCAGCGCTCCCCTCACCTGCTTCGGCGGCGACGGCTACAAGGGCAGCCCGTTGTACGACATCTGCTTCGGCGCGAACACCGATCCGGGACAGTCCGCGTCGCGCGAAGGCTGCTGGCCGAGTTTGTAATTCGCAACGAAAGATGATGCCTCCGTTGTATAAAGCCGGCAAGTGTAATGACCACATTGCCCTTCACGATCCTGCGCTTTGCGTGACGGCGCTATGAATCCGTATATTTGACTATATCTCTCCCAACGAATCTCGTTTAGTGTGTCCCCAGTACAGAGCGGGTGCCAGTTAAGAGGGATTCGTCACAATGAACACTAATGTTTTGTCCATAGGCATTTTCGTTGTTGTCGGTGCGGGTACTTGCATCGCGTGCTCAGACGCAGACAACAGTGCATCGGAGGCAGTTGGGGGCGGGTCGGATTTAGGTACCGTCGAAGAGAAGGCACAAGTGACGCAGGCCACAACTTCAGACGCTGACTACGTAACCACTCCGGCCGGGAGAGTCCATCGATCCTGCGTACATGAAATCCCAAGTGGCGCATCAATAGATGATTTCAAGACGGTCAAGCACAATGGTGCAACCATTATGCAGGCCGAACCGTGTCCATTTCCAGTGAAAGCAGCAGTCCAAGGCACAGCTCCAACTATCAATGGTTGGATCGAAAGCTCAAATTCTTTCGTTCCCAACATAAATGGGCACGATTGGGCGACGGAGATGGCAGGAGATTGGACGGTTCCGGTGAAACCCGCAGTCTGGGGGGAGACTATATATTTCTTTAATGGACTTGAGGACCGATCACCATCAACCGTCATCATTCAACCCGTATTGCAATTTGGGCAAGATGGAGTGAATGGTTGGCAGCTCGCGAGTTGGTACGGTGGATCGCTGTTTGGCGGCAACTACTACCACTCAACGCCAATTGCAGCCCACCCCGGAGACAGTGTACAAGGATTTTCTTGGGGCTTGGGTTCGTGCAATTCCGCCGGACACTGCGATTGGGAAATTTCTGCGACAAATTTGACGACGAGCACAAATACGGTCGAGTACGTGAACTTGAATGTTCCAATGCGCTGGGCATTCGCCGGCGTTCTGGAAGCATACAATGTGACGAGTTGCTCAAACTTGCCAGGCGGATCATCCGGCCAACTGACGTTTGATGACGTGGCGCTATATCAGCCATCCGGGAGTAACTACAATGCACTTGTGCAGACCACGTTCAACGGTGACTGTGCCCTGACGGGTTCTCCGTGTTGGACCGATACAGTCTACGGTGGGACTCCTTCGTGTGGCTACGCTGTGGGCTCGTGGGCAACAGGTGCCGTTCTAGGCTTTTGAGGTGCGCTGAAGCTTCGGGAGTCGATAAGCCTGGCCGCCGTCGTGCGGCCACGCGGTCGTTAGACATCAGAGTCGCTTCCCGAACTCCGACGAAAGCGTCGTTCCGCCGAATGAAGCTTCCGATCGAGCACGTACGAGGGCCGCCTCGTTCAACTGATGTTTTGTCGGCGTCGTTCATCTCCGATTGAGCCTGTGCGAACGCGGCATCGGACTCGACATATGAAGCGAGCTCCCCGGACTCGAGATACAGGTCCTTCGCTGTTTTATGGAGATCGACGAGAATGCGACCTGCGCCGTGCTCGTATCCGCTGCACGGACCCCGTCTTTCCGGTTCGACCTGACGCTCGCATCCTGCGTGCATGACGAAGAGGGAAGCGAAGTGGACGGAGCGGGTGTGGCAATGGCGCGCCAGCGGGAAGACTGCGGAGGATTTCGCACAACCTGAGGTACTGGGCGAGCCGATTGAAGCACGCCGATGTCGCGGAGAGCGAGGCTGCCGGCAGCAGCGTCCGACTGGTGCGCGTGAAGCGAGCACGGACGCGCCGGTTCTCGTGCTGGTTGGAAACGCGCGCGTCAAGGTTCACGCCGGCTTCGACGAGACCGTCCTGCGCAAGGTCGTCGATGTGCTGGGTGGCACGCGATGATTCCTCGAGGGTTGAGGTGTTCGTTGTGCTGGAGCCCATCGATCTGCGGTGGGTTTCGACCGCCTTGCGGGGGGGGTTTCCGAGCCCATCGGGCGTGAAGCCCGCAGTGGTGCACTCTTCGTCTTCTTTGGAAAGCGACGCTCGGCGATGAAGGTGTTGTTCGCGGATAGGTCCGGGCTTTGCCTGTTCTACAAGCAACTCGACGAGGGCACATTTCGACAGCTCGAGTCGAGCGACGCGTCGGCGACGAGCATCGTGATCGACGAGGATACTCTCGATGATTTGCTCGATGGCATCGACGTCGAGGCGAAGCCGCGAAAGCAGCGGCGCCCGCGCGTGCACTGAGGCACGACAACTATCGACAGATCGATCGCGAGTCGCTAGGCAATTGGCCTGGATGCAGACCGTGACGAGTGCAACTGCCGAAGGGCGAATCGCCACGCTCGAAGCTGCGCTCATCGCCGAGCGCACGGCGCTTGCTGCATCGCAGGCGCTCGTGTCGAAGCTCATCGTCGAGCGTGAGCAACTGCGTGCCGCGCACGAGCGGCTCCGGCTCGAGCTCGAGATGCTCCGGCGACGCATCTTCGTGGCCAAGGCGGAGCGGGTCGACACGGCGCAGCTCGAGCTCGAGTTCGCGCAGAAGCTCGCCGAATTGCACCGCGCGCCGGATAACGCGCCGCTCCAGATAATGAGCCTTATCGAGCTCGGGATAAGGCTCATGCGCAGCGCAAGTTCTGGCAGGCCGCGGCGGCCAAAAACGCCGTCGCTCGTGAAGCACTCGTTCGCATCGGGCGGTTCTTCGATCTCCAGGAGACCTGGAAGAGCAAACCGCCATCGGAAATCTTCCGCCTTCGTCAGGCCCATCTGCGACCCCATCTCGACGCATTCTTCTCGTGGGCTCAAGGTCAGTACGCGCTCGTTCAGCATCAGCGCGGCTCGCTTCGATCGGCCTTCGGCTACGCTGTTCGCCAGAAGGGCACCCTCACTCGCGTGCTCGAAGGCGGCCGCCTTGCTCTGGAGAACAACCGTTCCGAACGTGAGCTCAGGCGGATCGCGAATGGAAGAAAGGTGTGGTTGTTCGCCGGTGGCGACGACCACGCCGAGAGCGCCGGACAACCTCTTCACGCTCATCGCCTCGGCGCGTCTGCACGGACTCGATCCTGAAGTCTATCTCCGAGACCTCTTCCGCGGCCTCGCCCACTGGCCGAAGGACCGCTACCTCGAGCTCGCGCCCAAGTTCTGGTCCGCGACCCGCGCTCGCCTCGACCTCGTTGCGCTCGCTCTCGAAATTGGCCCCCTCGCCATTCCGCCGCCGCTCTCGGAAGAGCAGACGGCTTCGAGCTGAACGAACGTCAGCTCATGCATGAAAGACGGGGTCCGTGCAGCGGATACCCGTGCTCAAAGAGCCTCGAATCCGCGTGCCAGAACGCGCTCTAGTCGCCAGCGCAGGTGGCCGTCCGCGCGTAGGCGTAGGCCATCATGTCCGTCGTCTTCGGGCAGGGCATCCGCGGATATTGATGACGAACGATGCGAAGCGCCCGCGGATACCGGGTAAGGCATTCACAGGGCCCGCAATCTTCCCAAGGGCGACAACATAGGCGGCCCGTCTGTTGCGAGCGAGGGCCCCTCGACAACGATTCCAGTACGCGCTTGATGCATCTCGATCTGCGTGACGGTGCTCAGCATTTCCTCAAATTCTCGCATGCACGCGCAACGCGACTATGACCCCGCACCCAAAACGCTCGTCGCAGGAGGTTATCGTCGTGCCCCGCGTCAGAGTCGTTTACCGATCTCGACGAAAGCGTCGCGAGCCGAATACAGTTTGCCGTCGATCACGAACGACGGAGCTTCGTTCACGTGGTGCGCGGTAGCGTCGTCCATTTCAGCCTGCGCGCGGGCGAAGGCCGCATCCGACTCGACGCATGACGCGAGCTTTCCGTAGTCGAGGTGCAAGTCGTTCGCCGCTTTGTGAAGATCGACGAGGAGATGACCTGGAGCATGCTCGAACAGCCACGAATCCGCGCGCCAAAACGCCCCTTGGTCGCCGGCGCAGATGGCCGTCCGCGCGTAATCGCAAGCCAGCAATAGATCCGGAGTCTTCTTGCAGTTCATTCGCGGGTATTGATGACGAACGAGGCGCACAGCGCGCGGGTACCTCGCGAGAATCTGCTGTGTGCGATGCGTGACTACCGCACAATGCGGACAACCGTAGTCGACATACTCGTGTAGGACGATTTTCGGGTTCTCTGCACCGATCCAGTGATGCCCCTGTTCGTCTTCTCCGGTGGGCAGATGCACGCCGCTGCGCCACGAATAGATTGCCCAATAAGGTGCCATCATGAGCCGCGAGCAGAGCGGGATTGACACGACCACGGTCGCGAGCTGCGCCAGCGCGAGTCGGTCCGTTGCCACCAGCTCGTGTCTGCCCCGCCACGCAAGACCGAAGCAAGCGAGAGCAATCATGTGAACCCCCTCGCAGAGGATGCAAATGCTGTGGATCGAAATGAGCTCTGCGGCGAGAAGTGGGACCGACGCGAGCGCCGCAGCCGCGCTGACCCGCAAGAGCCACTTCGAGCGCCACCAGGCGAGGACCGCGATGGTGAGAAAACCAGCGACTCCCCACATGGGAAGGGGTACGGATAAGAACACCGACCACGAAGACAGCGCGACGGTCGTGCAATCGAACTGGCCTCCGAGGCGGCAAAAGCCGGCCTGAGAGGGATCGACGTACGCCTGGTAGTGCGCGAGCTCAAGCGCGGCGGAGCAAAGCAGCCCGATAGCGGCGAGCAGCACTACCAGCCATCGAGTGAACCGGGGTCTCGAGTCCGAAGTCACGAAGCCCGCCATGTACGTCACGAGCCGATGTTCGACAAGACACCGTCAGCACGAACGCAGCACGCACCAAATGCCGACGGCCGTCAGCAGGACTGACGGCCGTCGTCCGACGCTGGGCTCCGAATTTTCGGTTCAGGATCCGGTCGTGATGTACGTTACGAACTTTGCCTGTGCGGAGATGGTGTCGGCCGTCCCCGTAGCGACACTGGCGAGGTCGTCAGCCGCTTCCTTGAACGCGGGAACGACGCAGTCCAGGCGGCCCAGCGGAATCTTCAGGTCGGCGAAAGCGTCCGCCGAGAAGAAACCTTTGACCGAGTTGGTGATGTCGTTCACTGGCGACGGATCGAAGACGACCTGTCCATCAACCTTGCCGGTCACGAGCGCCGACATCCGTGCCGCGCCCTGCACGATTGCCGCCGCACGAACCTTCACCTGATCGAGTCGCGCGACGAAGTCGGCTTGCGCCGACGCGCTCACACCCGCGTTGAAATTGTAGGCGATGTCCAGGCGCGGCGGCTGGCACGTCAGACTCGCCTTGGCCTGGGCCTTCGCCTGGGCTTGGCAGTCCGCTGAAGCATTGCAGTTCACGTGAGCGCTCGGCGGATCGAAGTCACCTTGGCACCCGCCACTGCACTGGGCGTCGCACGAACCATTGCACTGCACGCTGCCCGTGCACTGCGCGTCGCCCTGGTTCACGTGGCAGCTGCCGTGGCAGGTACCCGTGCACTTGCCCGCCGCCTTCAGATCGCATGACCCCGTGCACATGCCGCTGCACGTGCCCTGGCAATTCCCGTTCGCATCGGTCGCGCTGCAGGTACCCGAGCACTTGCCGTTGCAGGTGCCGTCGCAGCTCGCCGCCGCCGAGAACTCACAGGTGCCTTCGCAGTTGCCGTTGCAGTTCACCGTAGGCGCCGTGACGGTGCACGACAGATCTCCCGAACACTTGCCGGAGCAACCGCCCGAGCATTGTCCATTGCACTTCACCGAAACATTGCCCGGGTTCACCATTCCGGTGCAGCCCGCCTTCGCTTCGCACTGCGCCTGCGCTTGCACCGAAACGTTCACGTCCGCCTGGCACGACGGCGACTTGTAAACGACCTTCAAGCCGCCACTCAGATTCGCCGAGACGTCCGACTTGATTTTCGCGATGACGCTGTCGACCATCGACGCGCTATACCCTCCGGTGGTGTCCACGCCGTAGACGTTTGCCAGCGCCAAAATGTTCGCCTGGAAGTCGCCCTGGATACTCGCCGTCGCATTCTGCAGGTTGCCGACAGCCTGGAAGAATCCATCTAGATGCGCGTCCCCGGACACGCTGAAGTCGCCGCTTGCGAGGGTACCACAGGGGCCGCAGGCTGCGTCGCTGACAGAGCTCGCCGCATCGGCAATCTTGTTGCAGCTCGTCGCGCCCGCTGCACCGATGATGATGCCGGGAATCGTGAAGATCAGTCCGCGTAGTTTCCTATTCATACGAAGCGCTCCTTCTTACTTTTCTATCAGGCGGCGGCCACACGGTGCCCCGCTCGCGTTCGACGTTGGTGCCCGCTGGGTGATGCAAGCGGGCTCCAGGGCAACGCGGCTCCGTGCCAACTTCGGCCAAAACCGCAGCGTCGGATACTAGACAACCCTTCTTCCGCTTGTCAGCAGGTTCCGACGTTCTCTCGTAACTTCGACGGCACTCGCCTATTTTTTTGGCAATTTTTACGCGCCTCCTCCTCGTCCTCGCGCGGTACCGTCATGCCCGGGCGATCGGGACATGCGCTATTCGCGCTGCGTGTGACCATGACATCGCTGTCGCGGTGCCGGCCTGTCGCGTAGCGAGCGCTACGATACGCGCGTGGCCAACATTTCCGGAAATCGGACGGCAATCGGGAAATCGCGCGACTGCCGCGGCGCTGGCACGGTGCTGTTTCTTAACGGCGGATTCCAGGATCCGCGAGACTGTGGCAAACCGCAGCGCTCGGCATGTAGGGAAACGTACGGTTTCGCGGCACGCTGGACAGACGCCCTTCTCGGCTTCTGAATTCGAAGATCGCGATGAGGCGTCGGCGACATTCACCGAGCGCGTTTGCGACAGCCGGCAGTTTTCGTGCGCGCAACGCGGGAGGAGCGGCTTCGCGGCGCCTTTTTTTGGGAAGCCGCTGCGGCGTGGACGGCGACCCGTCGCGCCTGGATCACCAGCGGCGTGGAAGGCGGCGTGAGAAGCGTACCGGCTGCCGAGACGAAGAACGCTTTGACGCGCTTCCAGTCAGCGGGGCCCTCGCCCGGTAGCTTGGCTTCGGCGTCGGCGTCGGCGAAATAGGTGATGGCGCGGAGCAACAGTCCCTCGTTGACTTTTGTCGCGTACACTTCGCGAATCGCTCGAAAGCAATCGACGAAGCCGAGGCGCTCGCGCTCCATCATCACATAAAGGTCGAAGAAATCGCGCCGCGTTCCCCGATCCAGAATCGCGTGGAGCTTCGTGGCGAGAATGCCGTCGACCGTGAGGACCTGGCCTTCCGTGTATTTCTTCAGCTTGGGAAGCACGAAGATGGAGACGTCGGTGTCGTTCACTTGCGCATGCACGGTGTCGTTCGTTTGCTCGATGACCGACACCGCTGCGCGCCGCCGAAGCCGGCGCATGAGCGCCGCCAGATCCTTTGCCGTCGTGACTCCGAAGTCGACGTCGTCGCTCGGCCGATAGGGACAGAAGCACCGAACGGCGTGCCCGCCGATGACGAACCAGATCCGTTCGCGGGCGACGACCTTCGCGAGGCCCTGCGGCATCACCTCCAATGGTGAATGTTCACGAGCCATGCGCGATACCGCGGAACTCGAGCACGGCGCGGAGCAGCGCGCGGCTCTTCGGACGCGAACCGGGCGATTCGTAAGCACGCAGCAAACATGCCCATGGCATGCCAGCGGCGTAAGACAAGGCGCGCGCGTCGCCGTGGTTGAAAGCGGCGAGAACGACCTGGTGCCCCGGAATGTGCTTCGAATCCACGTTGTGCAGGCAACGCTGGACCTCCTTCGGGAGCTCTTCGAGTCGGTAGAAGGGCGGCGTCACCCGACGAAGGGCGTTGTAGATGGTCGCGCGCGATGGACACTCGAGGCCGCGGGACCCGCAGAACGCCTTCATCGCCGCGTGCACCTCCGCGATGCGCGGGATTTCGGGACGGGCGAGGAGCTTCGTGAGCTGGGCGTCGACGGCCGGGGGCAGCCGAGAACGTCCGCGGTCCGCGCGCGGCCGACGCCTTCCGACGCGGGCGGCCGCCTTTTCCAAGGATCGATGCAGCTCGAATTCTGACATTCTGGGCATTAATCTTAGACGAATCAGGCCCGTCCGGAAGACCATGTCTGCGCCTCTGACTCGTGAACCTCGCCGGCTCGAGCTCGGCTCTTACGGCGTGACGTGGCGTCCGACGCGGCGTGACGCCGTCGCGCTCGCCTGCATGCTCACGCCCATCGCCTTCCTCTACGTGAAGAGCGCCGCGTGGACCGTGCTCGGCGAGGACAACGGCGAGTTCTGCGCGCTGTATGCCGCGGGCGGCATCGCGCATCCGAGCGGATATCCGCTCTACACGCTGCTGCTGCGCGCGTTTTCGTGGCTACCGGCAGCGACGCCCGCGCGCGGCGCGGCGCTGGTCACCGTGGGAATCGGCTTGGCCGGGCTCGCGCTTTCATACGCCGCTTGTCGCTCGTGGGGCGCCGGCCGCGCGGCGTCCGTCCTCGCTTGCATCCTTTATGCGACGTCGCCGCTCGCGTGGAGCCTTTCGACGGAGGCGGAGGTGTTCGCGCTCAACGCGGCGATCGCTGCGGCCATCTTGGTGGTCGGATCGCCGTCGTGCCCGCTTCGCGGCGTCGGGCGCGCCGCGCTGCTCGGGCTCGTGGTGGGACTCGGGCTCTCGAACCATCACAGCGTCGTGCTGCTCGCCCCGCTCTTCGGGTGGGCCGGCTTCGAAGCGATCCGGGAGTCGCCTCGGAGGCGGCGCGCCCTCGCCGCGCTGCTCGGCGGCTTCGTGATCGGCCTCTTGCCGTACGCGACGCTCCCCTTCGCGGCGCGATCCGGCGGGTGGGTGTGGGGCGACGTCACGACGCCGGCGGGGATCGTCGCTCATTTCCTGCGGCGCGACTTCGGCACGACGGAGCTCGCGGTCCGCGACGCACGGCCGTCGATCGCCGCGAACGTGGCCGCGCTCGCGCGAACGGTGTTCGTCGATCTGCGCGGCGTCGGGGGCGTGGGGGGAATCGGCGTCCTCGGCTGGGGCGTCGTGCGCGTGTTCCACGAGCCTCTCGACCGGCGATGGCGCGCGCTCACGGCGCTCGCCGCGTCGTTCTTGCTCGCGGGCCCCTTCTTCGCCGCGCTGATGAACGTCGAGCTGTCGCCCGAGGGGACGGCCATCGTGCGGCGTTTTCACCTCTTGCCGATGCTGCTCTTGGTCGTCCCCTTCGCGCTCGGCGTCGACGCGCTCTTTCGGCGCGCGCGAGCCGCATATCGAGCCGCGGCGGTATTGACTACTCTATTTGTCGGATCTCTGCTGGGAGCCGGCCCGATCCTGCGAGAGCACGAGCCGATGCTCGAAGCCTATCTCCTCGATACGCTCCGGACCGCGCCGCCGGGCGCCGTGCTGCTCGGCAGCGGGGACGCGCGCCTGTTCGGCGTGCTCTACGAGCAGCTGGCCCGGGATATCCGCACGGACGTCGTCTTCGTGAACCCCATCTTGCTCAACTACGACTGGTATCGCCGGCGCGCCGGCGCTGCGCTCGAGCTTCCCCTGCCCGCACCGGTCCACGGCTCGGTCGATACGGCGGCGCTCGCGGCGCTCGTTCTCGGCACGGGACGGCGGGTCTTTCTGACCAACGTGCTCAGCGACGCGATCCCCCGTGACTATCCAACGTATCCGATCGGCACACTGATCGAGGTGCTGCCGAAAGGAGCGTTGGTTCCCTCCCCCGCCGAGCTCGAGCAACAGAACCTCGCGCTGTTCGCGACCTATCACATCGAAGGCGCGGTCCTCGACGTCGCCCGCCCCTGGAGCCGCGGCGCGCGCGAGGCGTACACGCGTCCGTGGAGAACGCTCGAGGCGGCGTTCGACGTGCGCGGCGACAAGGACGGCGCCGCGCGCAACGGCGAAAGAGCGACGCTCGAGCAATGGGTGATCCGACGGGACTGAGCGTCGTTACGCGAGCTCTCTCAGTCGCTTCTCGATGAATCGCCGCTCCGGTTCGTTGGTGACGAGCCGCGCGGCGCGTGCATACGCGGCGCGCGCGTCATCACGCCGCCCGGCGCGATCGAGCAAATCGCCGCGCGCGGCGTGGAAGAGATGCTCGCCGTCGAGCTCGCCGCGCAGAGCGAGCGCGTCGAGCAGCGATAGCCCCGCTTGCGGTCCGCGGGCCATCGCGACGGCCACGGCGTGATTCAGCTCCACTATGGGCGACGGAGAGGACTGAAGGAGAAGCTCGTAGAGGGACGCGATGTCGTTCCAGTTTGTGTCGCTCGCGGTCGCGGCGCGCGCGTGCACCGCGGCGATCGCGGCTTGCAAGGTGTACGGATGGCGCGGCGAGCCGAGCCGGATCGCCCGCTCTACCTCGGACAGCCCCCGTTCCGTCTGCTCGCGGTTCCACAGCGAGCGGTCCTGGTCCTCGAGGAGCACGACGTCGCCGTTCGCGTCGAGACGCGCCGCGCGCCGCGCGTCGGTCAGCAAGAGCAGCGCGCGCAGTCCCGCGCACGGGCCGCTCGACGGCGCGAGATCGACCAGGAGCCGCGCGAGCCGCAGCGCCTCGGTGCACAGATCGTCGCGAACGAGCCGCTCGCCCGCGGTGACGGCGTAGCCCTCGTTGAACACGAGGTAGACGACCGACAACACCGCGTCTATCCGGTCCTCGATCTCCGATTCGTCGGGCGTTCGAAACGGGATCTTCGCGTCGCGGATCTTCGCCTTCGCGCGCACGATCCGCTGCGCCATCGTCGATTCGGGGACCAGGAAGGCGCGCGCGATCTCGGCCGTGGTCAGGCACGACACCGTTCGCAACGTGAGGGCCACCTGCGACTCGAAGGGCAGCGCCGGGTGACAACACAAAAAAATCAGCCGGAGCGGGTCGTCGTGCCGAAACAGGTCCTCGACGGGGCCGTCGACCGACGCTTCTGCGAGCTCGGCGACGGCGTTCTGCTTGTCGCGCGCGGTCTTCGAACGGCGAATGCGATCGACGGCCTTGTGATACGCCGTGCGAACCAGCCACGCCGCGGGATCGTTCGGCGCGCCGTCTCCCCATTGCTCGAGCGCCGCGACGAGCGCCTCCTGTACGGCGTCCTCCGCGAGATCCAGGTCGGCGAACTTGCGGACGAGCGCGGCGTGGATGCGCGCGCCGTGCTCGCGATACGTTCGTCCGAGCAGCGAGCTGGAAAGCGTCGTCATCGCGAGCTCCATATCGCACGAATCCGAGGTACGCCCGGAGCGCACCTCGGATTCGGACGACTTCGCGACTCACATCGGATGAATCGGCCGCACTTCGATGGACCCGGTGCGCGCGCCGGGGATGCGCGCCGCGATCGCGCAGGCCTCGTCGAGGTCCTTCGCCTCGATGAGGTAGTAGCCGCCGAGCTGCTCCCGCGTTTCCGCGAAGGGCCCGTGGGTCTTGGTGGTCTTGCCGTCGCGGACCCGCACGGTGGTCGCCGTGGAGACGGGCTGAAGACGATTGCCCCCGACGTGGTGCTTGCTGGCCATGATGCCCTTGGTGAATTCCATGTACTCCCCCGTCATTTTCGTGCGCTCGGCCTCGCTTTGCGTCCCCCACTGCGCCTCGGACACGTAAATCATCAGCAAATATTGCATGTTGGTCTCCTTGTGCTCCTACCGGTCCCTTGCGACCGACACGCCAAGGTCGCTCGACGCTCGCCAGGATCGACACCGGTCTCAAGTTTTTTCGCCGTCCGCTCCGGCCCTTTCATCGGAGCGCCACAAAGTGGCTAAAGGCCGTCCGGCCGCGACCGTTCCCGAAGACGAGTAGGTATCATGATCGTCCGCAGAGCCCCGCTGAAGCCTTCTGCACGAGAAACGCCGGCCTTCGGCGGGGAGCCCGAAGAATTCGCCGGGAAATACCGCCTCACGAAGCTCCTCCGCCGGGGGAACGACAGCAGCGTGCACGAGGCGGAAGAGATCGCCACTGGCCGAAGAGTCGCGATCAAGATCCCCTACACCGAGCTCGGCGAGGCCGACACGCTGCGTCCGCAATTCGCCGCGGGGGCTCGCGCGCTGTCGCAGATGAACCACACGAACATCGTGCCCGTCTACGACTTCGGGGTCACCGGGACGGGCTCTCCCTACATCGTGATGGAGCTCCTGAAGGGGGAGACGCTCGACATGCTGCTGACGCGGCGTGGCGCGCTGCCGCCGGCGCACGCCTGCGAGATCATGGTGCAGGTGCTCTCCGGGCTCACCGCCGCGCACCGACTCGGCATCGTGCACCGCGGGCTCGAGCCTTCGAACATTTTCGTCACGTATCCGGAGCCCGACGCGCCGGTCGTGAAGCTCCTCGAGTTCGGCGCGGTGAAGAACGTCATCGGCGCGCGCGGCTACGAGGCGATCATGAACGATCCGACGTATCTCGCGCCGGAGCAAGTCCGCGCGACCGACGCGGGGCCGCTCGCCGACGTGTACGCCGCCGGCGTCATCCTTTACGAGCTGCTCGCCGGCGAGCCGCCTTTCACCGGAGATCACGGCGACATCCTGAAGCGCGTCGTCGCGGGTCAATGGAAGCCGCTGTCCAGCGTGAACCCCGCCGTCCCGCGTCTCCTGACGCTCGCGGTATCCGCCGCCATGGCGACTGATCCGAGCCGGCGCATCGCCTCGGCGCGCGTGTTCGCGAAGCAGCTCGCGCCGTATCTGTCGCACGCGCGCACGCACTCGGCGCCGCAGGGCAACGCCGCGGATCTAATCCTGGGCGCCACCTCGGCCGCCGCCGAAATCAAGCTGATGACGAACTCCGAGCTCCCCGATCCGAGCAGGCCGCCGCGCGACTTCCCGTCGCTCCATCTGGCGCGCGTCGCCGGCAAGCCCAAGGGCGAACCCCTCGCCGACTCGCTCTTGCAAAGTCCGATCATCCCGAAGGCGCCCACGGCCCCGAAGATCCAAATCTCCTCGGCCATCCGCGACGTGGAGATGTGGTCCACGGCGCCGCCGGGCGAGCTCGAGCCCGTCGAGGCTTCGACGCCACCGGAGAAAGCGGCGGAGGAACCCGCGGTAACCCCCGTCACCGTGACGCGCGATCACGATCCCGTCTTCGATTCCGCGCCGTCGAGCGACGTGAAGCCCGCGGCCGTCGAAGGCCCTCCGTGGAATCGCGGCGCCTGGGCCGCTGCGTTCGGAGTCGGAGTCGGCGCGATCCTCGCGTGGCTCTACCGGCTCGGGTGACCCCCCACGTGTGATCTAACTCGCGCGCCGCGAGCTAACTCGAGATAGCTCGCCGCGAGCGAACGCGAAGTCGCGCACTCCCACGAGCCGTGAACGAGCTCGAAGTCGGCGCACGACGAGCGTCAGCGATTTGCGCGCGCTGCCCATCGGCGCAAGCGCGCGCTGCCCATCGGCGCAAGCGCGCGCTGCCCATCGGCACAAGCGCGCGCTGCCCATCGGCACAAGCGCGCGCTGCAAGGAGCCTGATCGCCTCTCGCGCAGCGCGAAACCTTGAACGCTCAAGGTCAAAAGTAATCACCAACGATTCTCGTGGTTTCGAAGGCGACCTTGATAGCTCAAGGTCCAAGTGCCAAGCCGCACATCGGAGCCGCGCAACACAGCCGCAAGCCGGGAGCCCACGCAACACAGCCGCAGCCCATAGCCCGCGCAGCGCTGCCGCAAGCCGGGAGCCCGCGCAACACAGCCGCAAGCCGGAGCCGCGCAGCACTGCCGCAGCCCCCGCGCAGCACTGCCGCAGCCCGCGCAGCACTGCCGCAGCCCGCGCAGCACGCAGCCTGCGCAGCGCAGCCACAAGCCGGGGAGCCCGTGCAGCACTGCCGCAAGCCGAAGCCCGCACAGCACTGCCGCAAGCCGAAGCCCGCGCAGCGCAGCCCCGACCGAAACCGCAGCCCGATCCGCATTCGCGAGCAACGGCCGAAACCCGACGCTCGCTCGTCTTTCGTCGCGCCGGCGCGGCTGCAGCGTCGACGCGCGTCTTTCGCGCAGCCTGGCTCCGCACCCAGTCTCGCGCCGCGCCCCGTTCCAATGTGGCGCCCTCCTCCTCTTTCGCTCCCTCGAGCGCGAGCCCATCCTTGCCCCTCCGTTGACGCGGACCTGAGCAAGGCTTACGGACGCCGGCATGCGAGCCATCGCCGAAGATGATCCGGTGCCCGGCGTCAAAGACATCGTCCTCGTCATGAGCGGCAAGGGGGGCGTGGGAAAGAGCACGGTCGCGGCGAACCTCGCGCTCTCGCTGCGCAAGATGGGGAAGTCCGTCGGGCTGCTCGACTCGGATATGTACGGGCCGAGCGTCCCGACGATGTTCGGCATCGCCGGCCGGCCGATGAGCACCGGCAATCGCATCCAACCGCTCGTGCGGTTCGACGTGAAGCTCATGAGCATCGGTTTTCTGCTGGACGACGAGAAGGCGGCGGTCGTCTGGCGCGGCCCGATGCTCCAGGGGGCGCTGCTGCAGTTCTTGAAGGACGTCGACTGGGGGGACCTCGATTTCCTCATCCTGGACTTGCCGCCGGGCACGGGGGACATCGCGCTCACGCTGGCGCAGCGCGTCCGCTCGAGCGGCGCCGTCGTGGTCACCACTCCTCAAGAGGTGGCCCTGCAGGACGTCTACAAGAGCCTCTCCATGGCCGCCAAAGTCGGTATCCCGGTGCTCGGCATCGTCGAGAACGAGAGCTACTTCCTGTGTGACGGTTGTGAGAAGCGGCACGAGATATTCGGCAAGGGCGGCGGGGAAAAAGCGGCTGAATACGCGCAGGCCCCCCTGCTCGGCCAGGTGCCCCTGGAGCTCTCGGTGCGCGAGTGGGGTGACGCCGGAACTCCGGTGGTGGAGGCCGCGCCCAGCTCGGCGAGCGCGCGCGCGTTCGCGTCCATCGCGGAGCGGCTGGTCGAGAGGATCAACGAGCTTTCGGGCCCTTCCGCCGTCTCCATCGACCGGAGCGGCGGCGTGAACAAGCATCTTCCCATCGCCCGCTGAACGCTCGCGCACCGAAAGACGCCGGGCATTCTGCCGGCCGCGGTTGGCAGGCGCGTAGAGGCGCGATATAGGCAAAGCCGCTCCGCCGTCCCACGGATGGAGAACCCTTCATGCCCTCTCAAGAAACCATCGGCGAGGCCGTCCCGCAAAAGGCGCACGACGCGGAGCTGTTCGCTCCAGCGGCGGACGCGAGCGCGTCTCATCCGAACGACGCACCCGCGGCCGCGCACAGCGCCGAAGCAGCGCCTCCTACTTCCGAAAGCGCGACGCCGGCGAGCGACGCGTCCGCGAGCGACGCGCCGGCGCCAAGCGCATCCGGAGAGGGCGACGGGGACGCCGCGGAACCTGCCGGCGAGCAAGCAGCCGCCGACGGCGACGGCAAGCCGAAGCGCAAGCGCAAGCGACGCCGGAAGAAGAAGCGACCCGACGGCGCCGCGGCGGAAGGCGCGCCCGAAGGCGAAGAGTCGGCGTCGGGCGAAGCGCGCCCGCCGAACACTTCGCCGTCGAAGCCGCCGCGCGGCAAGCGTCCGCCGAAGCATCGCCCGCCCTCGGAACGCGCGCCGTTCCACGTCGGGGAAGAGGTCTTCGGCAAGGTCACGTCCGTGCTCGACGCGGCCATCATGGTGGACCTGTCCGGCAAAGCGCTGGCGATCTTCGATCGGTCGGAGATGGAAACGGACGATCTCGTTCCCGCGGTCGGGGATCGATTCGTCGCGCGCGTGCATCAGGACGGCTCGCGCGGCGGGCTGGTCGTGCTCACGCGCAAGCCGCTGCGCGAAGAAGAAGCAAAGCCGTTCGTCGCGCAGGCCGCGAAGGACGGCACGCTGGTGAAGGGCCTCGTGACCGGCGTCATCAAGGGCGGCGTAGAGGTGGACATCCGCGGCCTGCGCGCCTTCGCGCCGGCGTCGGGGATGGATCTCCACCCTCACAACGCGAATTTCGCGGAGCTCCTCGGGCAGGTGCTCGACTTCAAGGTCGTGGAATACGACGGAACCGGGCGAGATCTCGTGGTCACGCGCCGGCCGATGCTCGAACACGAGGCGCACGAGCGCCGCAAGAAGGCGCTCGAGCTCTTGACCGAGGGCCAGGTCATGAAGGGCGTCGTGCGCACCGTCGTCGAGTGGGGCGCGTTCGTCGCGCTTCCGGAGGCGGAGAACCTCGAAGGCCTGGTGCACGTGTCGGAAGCCTCGCACGATCCGCACGCGCGCCTCGCCGAGCTCTTTCATCCCGGCGACGAAATAGAAGTCAAGATCACGAAGATCGACGAGCGCGGGAAGATCTGGCTCAGCCGCAAGGCGCTCATCAGCGATCCTTGGCAGGACGCGCGCAACGAACATCCTCAGGGCTCGCGTCACAAGGGCAAGGTCACGCGCGTCGAAAAGTTCGGCGTGTTCGTGGAGATCGCCCCCGGCATCGACGGCCTCATCCACGTGAGCGATCTGACGCTCAAGAAGATCGACCACCCCGATCAGCTCGTGAAGGTCGGCGACGAGATCGACGTCATCGTCCACCAGTTCGATCTGCGAACCCACAAGATCTCTCTCCATCCCGCGCCCCCGCCGGAGCAGGCGAACGAGACGCCGCAGAAGGTGACGAAGGGCGGCGTCGTGAAGGTGGAAGTGGTCCGCGGTGAGGCGGCCGGCGTCGTCGTGCGCTTGCTCGGCGTCACCGGGCGCGGCGCTCGGGGCTTCATCCCCGCGGGGCAGACCGGAACGCCGCGCGGCACGGATCTGCGCAAGAAGTTCCCGCCGGGCCAGGTGCTCGACGTGAAGGTGCTCGACGTCGATCCACGCCGCGGTGAGCCGAAGCTCAGCATCACCCGCGCCGCCGAGGACGAAGAGCGCCGCGCGCACCGCGAATACCGCCAGCAAGTGGCGCGGGAGAGCAGCTTCGGCACCCTGGGCGACCTCCTGCGCAGCCGCACCAAGTAGGCGATATCAGGGCGGTTCGTCGTAATCGACGGCCTGACCCAAGCCGGCCGTACGTCGTCTGTCGAATCGGGGCGTGCTCGATTATCTTCCCGCGGGCGAAGGACGCGGTCCCAAGGGGAACGGTCCTTCGCGCTCGGGTGAGATGCCGCCGCAGAAATCCGATCGCGACCTCGTCGAGGCCGCCAGAGGCGGCGACTCGGAAGCGTTCGGCGCCTTCGTGCGCCGCCATCAACGCCGCGTGTTCCGCCTGGCGGTGCATCTGCTCCACAACAGCGCGGAAGCGGAGGACGTGACGCAGGAAGCCTTCGTGCGCGCTTACGGCGCGCTCGATCGCTTCGACGGGAGGAGCGAGCCGTTTACCTGGCTTTATCGTATCGCCGTGAATCTGTCGTTGAACGCCATCCGATCGCGCAAGACGCGGCGCCCCGGAGCGGCGATGGACGATCCGCGTATCGAAGCGGCCCTGATCGAACGGCGCCCCGGGCTCGCCGACCCGGCGCGGCACGCGACGGACCGCGAGCTCGCGCTGGCGCTCTGCGACGGCATCGACGCCCTCAGCGAAACGCTGCGCACCACGCTGGTGCTGGTGGCGGTGGATGGATTGAGCCACGCTGAAGTGAGCCAGGTGCTCGGCTGTCCGGAGGGCACCGTCGCCTGGCGCGTGCACGAAGCACGTAGGAAACTGAAGGAGTTCCTGAACGGAAGGGGCCACGCCTCCGACGACGAGTCCGAAACATGACGTCGAACCGCCGAGAACCGCGCCTGCCGAAGCGAGCCGAAGAGCTGCTCGAGGGCTGGCCCGCGCCGTCGCGCGGCGCGCTCGAGTGGGAAGAGAGCGCGAGCTCGGTCGTGAACCGGGTTCGCCGGACGGAGATCGGCTCGACGCCGGACGATTTGCTCGGAGCCCCGCTCCCGGAAGAGCCCGACGAACGCGGTCGCGGCGCCCCGGAAATAGTGGCGTCGGAGGCGCGTCCGGCGGAGCCGTCGCTCGCCGAGATCGCGCGGGCCGCGCTGTCGGCGCGAGAAGCGACCACCAGAGAGGTCGCGCGCGAAGGGCTCATCGCCGCGGAGCTCGGGCGCAAGAATCCGCCGCGCGAAGCGGCGCCGGCTCCGCGCGCCTTGGTGGACGCCGCGAGCTTGCAGGGGCGCGTCGCGCGCGTCCCCGAGCCCTCGCCGGCCAGAGTGGACCGCCCTCCACCGCCGCCGAAGATCGCGAAGCACGCCGAGCCCGCCGCGGTGCAGGTCGCCGAAGCGACGGCTCACTCCGAGCTCCCCGCGCCGCCGTCGCGAGAGCGACGAAGAATCGGCGCGATCCTCGGCAGCTCCGTGCTCGCGTTCGCCGCCGCAGCGGCGCTCTATTTGTCGTTCGCGCGACACGAGGCGCCCGAAGCGCCGCTCACCGCCTCCGCCGAAGCGCCGGCGACCGTTGCGAAGACCGAGCCGCCGACGCCCGAGCCGAAATCGCAGAACGCCGAGGCCGAGGTCGCGCCGAACAGCAGCGCGGTCGAGCAGCCCGTCGCGAGGTTGGACGATGTGCCGCTCGCCGCGAAGTCACGTCCCTCGGCGGCGACGGCGCTGCCGCCGAAAGAGAAGACGCTCTCGTTCCACGTGAAGAAAGAGAGCGCGCCGAACGCCGGCAAGCTGGTCCTCGAGGAGCAGAACGACGCCCCGGCGCAGAACGCCGCGCCATCGACGGCAGGGGGCGCCGCGCGCTCGGCGACCGCGGCGCAAGCCCCGACGTCGGAGACGCCGAGCACGGGCGCGGTACAGGCGGCGCTCGGGTCGGTGCTCACGAGCGCACGGGGGTGCCTGGCCGGCCAGGACACGGGGGCACGCGCTCTGGTCACGTTCGAAGGGCGCACCGGCCGCGTGAAATCCGTCACCGTCGCCGGCGCCGAACCGGGATCGCCCGCGGAAAGCTGCGTCCGTTCGGCCCTCATGGGCGCCCGCTTACCGCCGTTCTCCGAGCCTTCGTTCACAGCAAGCATCACCGTCCGCCCCCTGTAACGCCGCAGGGTCCCCCGGTGCGGGGGGAGATTTGAACAGGAAGACAGAAGGCTTAGGTCCAACCCCCAATAAATCTTCCCCCCTTCCCTCTTCCTGTAAATCTCTGCTCCGGCGCCCGCCCCCCCGCCGTTGACAAGGCACGACCCTTCGATATATTGCGCGGCCCGGTAGTAACGGGGTGCACCTTCGCGTCCCCCGAGCAGCAGAAGGAAATTCGAGTGGTTTCGTCGACGAAGCAGACAACACGGCGCCGCCGTACCCGCGCTGCGCAGCGCGGGCGCTGGAACAAGAGTCACGCGAAGAC
Organism: Polyangiaceae bacterium; assembly: GCA_035547195.1. GTDB lineage: Bacteria > Myxococcota_A > Polyangia > Polyangiales > Polyangiaceae > DASZVB01. Next base: position 16,917 of record DASZVB010000012.1, on the reverse strand, counting down.
GCCGGCCTTCCCGATCCACCCCGAAGGCTACGACAAGAACGCCCCCGACGCGAAGAAGGCTGCGTCGGGCTCCTGAGCTCCGCGCAGCGTCGAAGAAGAGCACCTCGAATGGCGAATCATCCGTCAGCAGCGAAGCGCAACCGTCAGCGCATCAAGCGCACCGCGCGAAACAAGACTCTCCGTGCCGCCGTGCGCACGGCCGTGAAGAAGGCGCGCGTCGCCGTGGCCGCCGGCGGGAACGAAGCGAAGGACAAGGTCGAGCAAGCGACCGTCGCGCTCGCCCGCGCCGCGAGCGCCGGCGTCATTCACGCGAACGCCGCGTCCCGGACGACGGCGCGTATCCGCGCCGCGCTCCACAAGCGCGCCTCGACGTCCAGCTGACGCCAAGGGGGGCGCCCCCTACCCTAGGCTTACAGCGAAACTCCGTTGAGCTGATTGAGAAGTCAGAAGCGGCGACCAGATCTCGCGCAGTTGCCAGCCCGATTCGGCTCTCGCCCGATCGGGAGCCGAATCGGGCGACAGTCAACTCAAGTGGGAGCCGCTAAAAGTGGTCCGCCTCAGCGTCAACGTGAACAAGGTCGCCACGGTCCGCAACTCGCGGGGTGGGCGGGTGCCGAGCGTTCTCGACGCAGCGCGCGTGTGTGTGCGCGCGGGCGCGGGCGGCATCACCGTGCACCCGCGTGAGGACGAGCGACACATCCGCCACAGCGACGTCCGCGAGCTCGCGGAAGCCTTCGCCGGACAGTGGGGCCCGGCCCTGGAATACAACATCGAGGGGGATCCGCGGCCGCGCTGGCTGGATCTCGTCGTCGCGGTGAAGCCCGCGCAAGCGACGCTGGTGCCCGTCACGCCGGGCGAGGTGACCAGCAACGCCGGATGGCGCCCGGGACGTGATGACGCGCTCGTCGCTCCCGCCCTCGAGCGCCTTCACGACGCCGGTATTCGCGTGAGCTTGTTCGTCGACCCCGACGCGACCGCGATCGAGTGGGCGAAGGCGCGCGGCGCCGACCGGATCGAGCTCTACACGGAGCCTTTCGCCCGCGAGTTCGAACGCGGCCCGGAGGCGGCGCGACGGAGCTTCGACGCCTACGCCGAGGCGGCAGGCGTCGCGCACTCGCTGGGGCTCGGCGTCAACGCCGGGCACGACCTGGATCTCGACAACCTGCCGCTGTTCCGCGCGCTGCCGCACCTCGACGAAGTGTCCATCGGTCACGCCATCGTGAGCCGAGCGATCTTCGTCGGGCTGGATCGCGTCGTGCGCGAGTATCTCGACGTACTGAGCGGTTCTGCCACGGCTTGACTCAGCGGCCACCGGGGTTGCCGCACGCGCGTGCGCCTCATCTGGCCTCGTTCGAGACAACGCGCCCCGCGCCGCCTCATCGCGACGCGCTCGCGCCGCGCGCGTGAAATTTCCGTGTGCCATCGGAAGTTAAGCGATCGGTGAGTCAGTCGCGCGCGAGCCGGCACGACTCTTGAGAAGGACCGCGCAGACCGGCACCGCACGGTGGCGGTCGCTTCAGAAGGAGTCGATTTTCATGCGTCACATTGCCACTATCTTTGCGCTGTCCCTCGCCGCCGCTTCGGGCGGTATCGTCGCTTGCTCCGCGAACATTCACGGAAACACCGTCAACGTCGACGCGACCGTGAGTATCGCCGCGAGCGCCGACGTCGACGTGAATGACATCACCCCGGGACAGGCCGTGCCCCTCAAGCTGAACGCCGACGGAGCGACGCTGGTCGCCCCGGATCAGACGGTCTCGTCGGCACAAGCCGAGTCCGCCGTCTACTTCAAGGTGTTCCTCGACGACACGAGCAGCACGGAGCTCGTGGCGACGGCGTCGACGGCGGTGACCGTCACCATTCCGCCGAAGACGCCGGAAGGACACCACAAGCTCATCTGCCAGCTCTACAAGCACGACGGCACGCCGACCGATCAGCAGCAGTCGCTGGACATCGACGTGAAGGCGAGTGCTTCGGCGACGGCGTCCGGAAATTCGGGCAGCGCGTCGGGTAATGCCTCGGGCACCGCGTCGGGCAGCACGACGACCGGCTCGGGTACGGCGTCGGGCAACGCCTCGGGCACCGCGACGGGTTCGGGCACCGCTTCGGGCTCGGCCAGCGGCACGGTCACGACCCACAAGGACGGCGGCGCATAGCATCGGACCCCGACGGCGGGATAATATGCTCGGCCATGGCCGACAAAACCGAGCTTTCAACGTTCCTCGAAGAGAAGCGACGGTACGAGCCTCCGAAGGATTTCGTCGCCAAAGCGCGCATCCGCTCGCGTGAACAGTACGAGAAACTCTACCGGGAGAGCCTCGACTCTCCCGGTACGTTCTGGAAGCGCGAGCTTTCGGATCTGACGCTCCGGACGCCGTGGACGAAGCTCGTGGAGTGGAACGACTCGCACGCGCGCTGGTTCGAGGGCGCGACGTTGAACGTCACCGAGAGCTGCCTCGATCGCTTCCTCGGTACGAACGTCGAGAAGAAGCCGGCGATCGTGTGGGAAGGCGAACCCGAGGGGCAGCCGGGCGAATCGCGCACGGTCACCTACGGCGAGCTCCACGCCCAGGTCGTGGCCTTCGCCGCGGCGCTCGCCGAGCTCGGCGTGGCGAAGGGCGACCGGGTCATGATTTACATGGGCATGGTCCCCGAGGTCGTCGTCGCGATGCTCGCGTGCGCGCGGCTCGGCGCGCCTCACAGCGTCGTGTTCGGCGGCTTCGCCGCCGATTCGCTGCGCGATCGCGTGAACGACTGCGGCGCGAAGGTCATCGTGACCCAGGACGGCGGATGGCGGCGCGGCAACGTCGTTCCGCTGAAGGCCACCGTGGATCAAGCCGTGCAGCAGACGCCGACGGTGCAGCACGTCGTGGTGCTGCGGCGTCTCGGCGACGCTCACGTCAAAGTGACGATGCACCCCGGGCGCGACATCGACTGGAACGACGCCGTGAAGGCCGGACGCGCGCGCGGGCCACAGCCGGCGACCGCCGTCGACGCCGAGCACCCGCTCTTCATCCTGTACACCTCGGGCTCCACGGGGAAGCCGAAGGGCGTTTTGCACACGACGCTCGGGTACCTCGCCGGCGCTCACGTCACGACGAAGTACGTCTTCGATCTGCGAGAAGACGACGTCTACTGGTGCACCGCGGACGTGGGCTGGGTCACCGGACACAGCTACATCGTGTACGGGCCCCTCTCGAACGGCGCGACGTGCCTGATGTACGAGGGCGCGCCGGCCACGCCGGACTGGGGCCGGCTGTTCCGGATGATCGACCGGCACCGCGTCACCATCTTCTACACCGCGCCGACGGCGATCCGCGCGTTCATCCGCGCGGGCAACGACTGGGTCGACAAGAGAGATCTCTCGAGCCTCCGCCTGCTCGGCAGCGTCGGCGAGCCCATCAACCCCGAAGCGTGGGTCTGGTACCACGAGCACGTCGGGCGCGGGCGGTGCCCGATCGTCGATACCTGGTGGCAAACCGAAACGGGAAGCATTTTGCTCACCACGCTCCCCGGCGCGATGCCGGCGAAGCCGGGCTCCACGGGCCTCCCGTTCTTCGGCGTGGAACCGGACGTCGTCACCAGGGACGGCAAGAGCGTCGGCGCCGGCGCGGGCGGCATGCTCGTCCTGAAGCGTCCGTGGCCGAGCATGCTGCGCACGGTCTGGGGCGACGACGCGCGCTACGTGAAGCAATACTTCAGCGACGTCCCCGGCGTGTACTTCACCGGCGACGGCGCGCGGCACGACGCCGACGGCTACTACACCGTCGTCGGCCGGATCGACGACGTGCTGAACGTCGCCGGGCACCGCATCGGCACCGCGGAGATCGAGAGCGCGATGGTGTCGCATCCCGCCGTCGCGGAAGCCGCCGCCGTGGGGCGCCCGGACGATCTGAAGGGGCAGGCCCTGGTCGTCTTCGTGACGCTGAAACCGGGAAACGAAGCGGGCCCGGAAATGAAGAGCGCGCTCGCGAACCACGTCGGGAACGAGATCGGCAAGTTCGCGCGACCGGACGACGTCCGCTTCGCCAACGGCGGCCTACCGAAGACACGCAGCGGCAAGATCATGCGGCGGCTCTTGAAGGACGTCGCCGCCGGCAGAGAATCGACGGGCGATACGTCGACGCTGGAAGACCTGACGGTGCTGGCCAAGCTGCGAGTAGACGAAGAGTAGCAGTGTCCGCCGCCGCGATTTCGCTGTAATCCTCGGTCGCCATCGCCCACGATCTACCGCCGGAGAGACCTCTCTGGACTCGCCGAGTCGTCACGCTGCTCGGCGCGCAGTTCGCGTTCGGGCTCGGCTGGAGCGCGTACCTGGTGCAGCCGAAGTTTCTCTCCGGCGCGCTCGGCGCGAATCCGGAGCAGATGGCCCACATCATGACGATGAGCCCGTTCGCGGCCATCGCGACGATCCCGGTCACGGTCTCGCTGCTCGATCGCGTGAGCCGCGTTTGGATATTCCGCGCCGGGCTCCTGCTCTTGCTCGGCGGCTCCATCGGTTACACGACGGTGCACGACCTCACGCCGCTGCTGTTCGTGCTCCAGGGCGCGGTGGGCGCGAGCTACTCGCTCGCGTTCAACGCCTCGGCCGCGCAGGTCGCCGACGAAGCGCCGCGCGAGCGTCTCGGCGAAGCGATCGGCCTGCTCGGCGCGTCGAACGTCGTGACCAACGCGATCGCCACGACCGCCGCCGAGAACATCGCCAAGGCGTACGGCTGGCACGCGGCGTTCATGACCTCCGCGGCGCTGTCGGTCGCCGCCTTGCTCCTGTCGACGCGGATCGAGGAACGTCGCATCGTTCACCCCGGCGGAAAGCCGCCGGCCATCGCGTCTTCGTTGCGAGGCCACTTCGGCACGGTCCTCGTCGTCTCCGCGCTCATGGGCGCCGTGTTCGCGGCGATGTTCACCTTTCACCAGCCCTATGTGCTCCGTCTGGGCGGCAAGAGCGTCTCACCGTTCTTCGTCGGATTCACCGTGACCGTAGTCGGCGTGCGCGTCTTCTTCGGGCACCTCGGGGATCGCTTCGGGCATCTGCGCGTGTCCGCGCTCGCGATGATCGTTTATGGCGCCGTCGCGTTCGCGACCGCGTGGCTGCACGTCGAGTATCTGTGGGCCTACGGCCTCGCCTTCGGCGCAGCCCATGGGGTGGTTTACCCCACGCTCAGCGTCGAGGGCGTGCATGCGACGCCGGAAGGCACCCGCGGCCGAGCGTTCGCGCTCTACGGGGGCGCTTTCAACGTCGGGGTCGCGCTCGCGACGCTCGCCTGGGGCGAGATCGCCGGGAAAGTTGGATTCGTCGCGCTCTTCGTCAGCGCGACGGCGGTCGCGCTGCTCGGAGCCCTGCTGCTCGGCCTGAGCCTCACGCGAGCCGGAGCCATGAGATTTTGCATTAATCATGGGTCGGAGCCGCAAGAGAAATGACGCGGCGATGGTCGCGTGAGAGACTCCGTGACTAGATAACGCTTCGAGCAGCGCCGACGAATTTCGTGCCCCATGGTCTTCGTCGCGGATCGCGCTCTGAAGCTCATCGTCGCGACTCCCGTCGAGGGGCGACAAGCGCCGCTGTAGACGATCCAGCCTTGCAGAACGGAGCAGGCCGGCGCGAGACTCGCGCCGTGTCTTTCTTCCGTTGCGGAACGGTTTCGCGGCGCGACGGCGCGCACGCGGGCTCATGAGACGAACCGTGCGCTGGCTCGCGGCGTCCGCGGCCCTTGCTTCGACGTCGATCGCGGCGGCGGACCCGGAGACGGAAGGCTGCCCGCCGTGGTGTCCCGTGCCGCACGTCCCCGAGCACGTCAGCCCGAACGCAAAAGGACGCTGGGGACCGGGCTTCGCGATGCGCACACTGTCGCTCCGATTCTCCGAGGAGCGCACGCACATCGGCGACGGCGATCGCTCCGCGGGCGGCGCGGGCGTCGAAGAGCGCGCGCTCGCGTATCTGTCGCTCGGCAAAGTGAACGCGCGCTACACGGATTTCCTCGCGCTCGGCGGCGGCAGCGGCGGCTTCGACGGCGGGCTCGGCATCGACGCGGCCATCGGGTACGAGCCGCTCTTCGGCGATCGTCACGGCCCCTTCGCTCGCGTCGGGATCCGGGCGCACACTCTTTACGGTCAGCACTTTCACACGTCGGTGCTGGAGCTGCCGCAGATGCAGCTCGGCTATTCGTACATCCGTCACGCGCTGCAGCTGGAGGCGGGCGCTCGTACCGGACCGGTGCTCACGGGACGCTACGGAGTCGAAGGAGGCACCACGACGAGCCTCGGCGGTTCGTTCGAGCTCGGCGGCTACGTCGCTCTCGGCGCGCGCCCCGTACGACTGGACGTCGAGGCGAGCCGCGTCCGGCTCGATCCAGGACCCGAAGGGCCGGTGGAGAGCCTGGAGGCGCTGCTGTGCGGAGCGCTCGCGCGACCCAACATCTGCCTGCGCGTGTCGGGGATTCGCGCCACGCTCGCCGGCGCTGCCGGACCGACCCGCGCAACGGCTGCTTACCTCGGACTCACCGTCGGCATCGGCCCCGCCGAGTGGCGATGACTCGAGATGCAACGAGCATACGTTTCGTCAACGTCGCTTGACGCGACGCGAGCACCACGGTTATGCGGGATGGCCGCGCTCATCAGGAGGAAAAATGAAAAAGCTTGCTTCTCTCGTCGGAGTCGTCGCTCTCGCCTTCAGCGCGACGGGCTGCGCTTACGTGACGCGCGCACCGGTCACCGGCTTCATCTACCTGAGCACGCAGCAAGGCGAGACCGTCTCGAGCAACGACCTCGGCGCGAAGCGGGGCGAAGCCTGCGCCACGTCGATCCTGGGCTGGGTCGCCACCGGGGACGCCTCGGTTTCCTCGGCCGCCAAGGCGGGGGGCATCACCAAGATTTCACATGTAGATTCAACGGCTTCGGACATCCTGGGCGTGTACGCCGAATACTGCACCGTCGCTTACGGCAACTGAGCCGTGCTGAAATGACGGCTGCCCCTCCATGAAGGCGATCATCATTGGCGCCGGCCGTGGCAGCCGCCTGGGACCGAGAACGGAACGAGTCCCGAAGACGCTCGTCGAAGTCATGGGCCGTCCCATGCTCGACTTCATCCTCGACGCCCTCGTCGAGGGCGGTGTCGCGCGCAAAGACATCGTCTTCATCGCGGGCTACGCCGAAGCGGCGGTTCGCTCGCGGTATCCGGATCTCACGTACGTTCGCAACGAGGATTGGGCGAACAACAACATTCTATTGTCGCTCTTCAAAGCGCGCGCGCACCTAAAGGACGGATTCCTCTCGACGTACGCGGACATCATCTACGAGAGCGACATCGTGCGGCGGCTGCTCGGGAGCCCTTCGGACCTGGCGCTCGGCTGCGACACGCGCTGGCGCAGAAGGTACGTGGATCGTTCGCAGCACCCCGAATCCGACGCCGAGAAGCTCCGCGCCGACGGCACACGCGTCGTCGAGCTCAGCCGCACCATCCCGAGCGAGCGCGCGAGCGGCGAGTTCATCGGCGTGATGAAGGCCACCGCGACCGGGGCCCGGCAGCTCGCCGAAGCCTTCGACCGCGCTCGCGCCGGCTTCGAAGGCCGCACCTACCGCGAGGGAAGATCCTTCGAACGCGCTTACCTCATCGATCTGCTCGCGGACATGCTCGAGCAGGGCGTCGAAATGCATCGCGAAGACACACCCGGCGGTTACATGGAGCTCGACACGCTCGAGGATCTGGCGGCGGCGGAACGGTGGTGGACCGAGCGATGACGGAGCGGGTCGACGGCCCCGGCGCGGTGGATCGCCTCGCGCGAGCTCGCGTGCCGGACCCTTCGGGGATCGCGTTCGACGCCGACGGCACGCTTTGGGCCGGCGACGTCGGCGAAGACGTGTTCGAGACCGCGTGCGAGGCGGGTTTCCTGCGCGAGGAAGCGCGGACATCGCTGGAGAGCGTGTGCGCGTCGCACGGCCTTTCGACGAGCGGTTCGCCGTCGGAGCTCGCGCAGCGCATCTACGGCGCGTATCGCGCCGGCCGTGTCGCCGAGCTGCTCACCTGCGAGGTCATGACGTGGGCGTACGCCGGGCACTCCGTCGACGCGCTCGTTCGATTCGCCGAGGACGCGCTTTCGGCGCGAAAGCTGAAGGGGCGCGTCCGCCGCGCGCTCGAGCCCGTATTCGAGTATGCCGCGCGCGAAGGCATCCGCACCGTGGTCGTCTCGGCGTCGCCCGAGGTCATCGTGGCGAAGGCGCTGGCGATGGCCGGCATTCGGGTCGCCGCGCTGAAAGGCGCGTGGTCGGTGGTGAATGACGGCGTGATCGAGCCGCGGCTCGCGGGTCGGGTCCCTTACGGGCCGCAGAAGCCCGTCGCGGGGCGCGAGCTGCTCGCGGGATGCGACTGGCTCGGGAGCTTCGGTGACAACGCCTTCGATGTGGAAATGTTGAAAGCAGCGAGAATCGGCGTCGCCGTTCATCCGAAGCCGGCGCTCGTCGCTCGCCTCGGAGAGCTGTCGAACGTCGTGGTCCTCGAGTGAAGGCGGTGGCACGCTCGCCGCTCGACCCAATGAACTTCGAGCCCACGCCCGAGCAGCTGAGGCTCCTCGATCTCGCGAGCGCGTTCGCGACCGAAGGAGGGGCCCTCCCGGCGACCGACGCCGAAAGTTTTCCGGCAAAGGCGAGCGCAGGCCTCGGCGGATGCGGCCTGTTCTCGACTCGGCCCGCGCTCGACGCCGCGCTCGTGACCATGACGCTGGCGCGCGCCTCCGCCGCGCTCGGCGCCGCATTCGCGTCGGGCTGGCTCTTCCTCGACGCGCTCCGGCGCTACGGCGATACGACGCTCGGCAGCGTGGCAGCGAGCGTGGAAGCCGGTGTCCGCATCGCGGCCGTCGTGCTGCCGTCGCGCAAGGAAAATACGGAGGGCGGCATCGTCGCTTCCGGAGCCGCGGGCGCGCTCACGCTGGCGGGAATCAGCGCTCCCGCGGCGTTCGTTCCGGTCGCGAGCGACGCTCTGGTCGTCGCTCGCCTCGAGAACGGCGACGACCTGCTCGCATGCGTCGAGCTCTCTGCGAAGGGCGTGTCCAAAGGTCGGCCCCTGCCGTCACTGGGCCTCGAAGGCGCTCCGCGAGGCGCGCTCGAGCTGCGCGGCGTACAGGTCGCCACCGAACAGGTCCTGGCGCGCGGATACGAGGCCGGACTCACCCTCGGAGCGCTCTACGGAACGCGCTCCATCTTGTCGGCGGCCGTCGCCGTCGGCGTCGCGGGGCGCGCGCTCGATCGCACCCTGTCGCACGTACGAGCTCGCGGCAAGGTGGCTCAGAGCACCGAATTCGTCGTGAGCGATCTTTCGACGGCATACGACGCCGCGCGCCTGGCGACGGCCCAAGCCGCGTTCCGGCGCGATGCAGGCGACGACGCCGGCGAGGGCGGCGCGACCGCGAAGCTCCTCGCCACGCGCGCGGCGACCCAGATTTGCCACGGCGCCCTCGGCGTCTGCGGCGAAGCCGGCTACGACGATGCGCTCCGGCGTGCGTACCTCGATGCGCGCCATCTAGAGCTTTACGACGGCGCCGAAGCGGAGCAAATCGACGACATCGCGAGCCGCATGCTCGGGGAGTCATGAAGAGAATGGGTCTTTCGTTCGCCAGCTCTCTCAGAACGCCGTTGGTTCTTTTGGGTCTCGCCGGGAGCGCCGTCGCCTGCGGCGGGGAAACGCCGGAACCGCAGGCGCCGGTGCACGAAGCGGACGAGCAGCCGCACCATTCGGCGCCGGCCATGAAGGCGTCCGCAGACATCGGCGCGCTCGACGAGGCGAAGGTGTCGCAAGCATTCCGCGGATCGCAGAAGGATCTACAGGCGTGTCTCGCCGACGGCGCGAAGCGCAACGAGCTCGAGGGCGGCGACATCGCGTTCCTCGTGAAGATCGGCGCCGGCGGGCGGGTCGTCCACGCGCACGCCGAAAAGTCGACCATCGGCGATCGCGACACCGAAAAATGCATGTTGAAGGCGCTCCACAATCGCGACTGGCCCGCGCCGGAAGGCGGCGACGTCGGGATCGCCCGCAACTCTTTCGGCTTCGACATGCCGAACGACGAACGACCGCCGACCGACTGGGACGCCGATCGCGTCGCGAGCGCCAAGTCGAGCCTCGCGAGCAAGCTCGATCAGTGCAAGCGCGGCGTCTCGGGGAGCATGACGGCGACCGTGTACGTCGATCCCGAAGGAGCCGCCGTCACCGCCGGCGTGGCCTCCAGCGACGACTCGGGCGAAGAGGCGGCCGATTGCGTCGTCGGTGTGCTCAAGGGCGCGAAGTATCCTTCTCCGGGTAGCTGGCCCGCGAAGGTCACCTTCGAGCTCTGAGGCTCGATGGCCGCCGTCGAGCTTCGCGGTCGCAGCGCGCTCGTGACCGGCGCGGCGAAGCGCGTCGGTCGCGCGATCGCCGTCGCGCTCGGCGGCGCGGGCATGCGCGTCGCGGTGCACTACAAGGACAGCGCGAACGACGCCGCGGAGACCTGCAGGCGCGTCGCCGCAGCAGGCGGCCGAGCCGTCGCGCTGTCCGCCGATCTGCGTGACCGCGCCGCGGCTCGCAAGCTCGTCGACGACGCCGAAGGCGCGCTCGGCGGCCTCGACTTGCTCGTCGGAAATGCGGCGGGCTACGAGCGCCGCGCGTTCTCCGACGTCGACGACGCCGCGTGGGATCGCATGGTCGAGCTGAACCTGAGCGCGCAGTTCGCGCTCGCTTCGCGTGCGGCCCCGTGCCTGGCAAGGGCCAAGGGCTCCATCGTGTTCGTCACGTGCGCGAGCGCGACGGCGCCGTACGCGAACCACCTGCCCTACGTCGTCGCGAAGGGCGGCCTGCGCCAACTGATGCGCACGCTCGCGCTGGAGCTCGCCCCCGACGTGCGCGTCAACGCCGTGGCCCCGGGCATGGTGCTCTCGCCCGACGGCTTCGACGCTGCGCTCGCCGAGCGAATCGGAAAACGCATCCCGCTCGGTCCAATCGGCTCCCCGGAAGACGTCGCGGACGCCGTCTTATTTTTGGCGCGATCGCCGTTCATCACCGGTCATGAGATCCTCGTGGACGGCGGGCGAAATCTGACGTGATGGGGACGGATCAGAGATTTTACAGGAAGAGGGAAGGGGCGGAAGGATTTGGGGGGGAGAGATCGGATGAACTTCCGCCTTCCTGTGAGCTCTGATGAGATTTCACACCTTCCCTCTTCCTGTGAAATCTGAATCTGATGCGTCGTCACGTGAGCTGGAGCGCTCGAAACGCACCAACTTCGGAACGAATCCGAGCGCCGTGAACGCCTTGTGCGCGTCCTGGTTGAATGACCACGAGGACAGCTCCACGTCCCGGATGCCGCGGGCTCGCGCGTCGTCGAGCACCGTTTCGACCAGCGCGCGGGCGACGCCCTTCTTCCGAAACGAAGGCAGCACGCCGATCTGGTCGAGCTCGCTGTAAGAACGTGCCGACGCGAGCAAATTCTCCGGACGACAATACGCGATGGCGACCGCGTAACCGACCGCGACGTCGCCGGAAAACGCTATCCAGGCGCGCACGTCGTCACGCGCGATCAGCGCCCGATACCAATCCGCAAAGGGTGCCGAGTCGACCGGCTTGAAGTGATGAGGCACCGCCGCCACGTGCAGCTCGTGAACGCTCTGCGCCAGGACGGCCAGGGTTTGCGCGTCGTCGCCATTTGCCCGGCGGAGGGTGATCATTGACGTCTCGTCAATTCAAGATCATGTCTCGCATCTCCGCCAGATCCACGTGCTCCGCCAGGTTCAACCGGTCCACGTCCGACATCCGTACGAATTTGTACGCCTGCCGCGTCCCCGAGAACCACACCGGGCGCGCCAGCGCGCGCAGCGGACGCATGCGCTCGGGGAGCACGATCTCCATTTTCACGTAGATGCGCTGATCGCGCGGGGCGACCGGACGTCCGAGGTCGACGACGATGCCGGTGGGCGACACCTCGACTCCCTTGTAGAACGACACCAAGCTGCCTTGCTCGGTCTTCACGCGTAAGTTGGTCCGCGCGCGCTGGTTCAACCTTCGTTTCATGGGCACCTCCGGTCGCGATTGAAATCGTACGGGAGCGGCGCTCTCGGGGGCCAAGTTCGCCTGCCCGCGCCTATGGAACTACTTCGCGAGCGCCGCGATTCCGTTCGCGGCGCTCGCGCGCCGGATCGTCGCGAAATTTGGTGGGAGCGGGCCCGAGCGCGTAGGCAAGCGCTCGTGGTCCCGCGCTCCGAGTCGCGTTCGACGGCGTGGACGCTGGGCAGCGTCGTGGCCGTGGTGCTAGCGTTGCTCGGAGCGCTTCCAGAGCCCGCCCGCGGCGCGTCCATCGAGCCGCCGGAGCCGAACCTCGACGAGCTGCGATTCGTCGGTGACGTGGCCACCGCGCCGACGCTGGACGGCGGCGTCGCGGAGCTCACGCTGGACGCCGGGCTGCAGCGCGCGGCGGAGCGCCTGCTCGCCGCGGCGCACCCGGACTCGGGCGCCATCGTCGCGATCGATCCGACTCACGGGCAGGTCGTCGCTTGGGCGGGGATCCGCGCCGGCGTGCCTTCGCCCTCGGTGGTGACCACGACGCTCGCTCCCGCGGCGAGCCTCTTCAAGATCGTCACGACGACGGCGCTGCTCGAGAAGCACGTCGACCCGAACCGCACCGTCTGCGTCGAAGGCGGCTCGTCGGGGATCTTCGCCGAGCACCTGCACCGCCCGACGAGCGGCCGCGCGCTGTGCGGTCCGTTCCGCGAGGCGCTCGGACGGAGCCGCAACGCGGTCTTCGCGCAGCTGGTGACGCGGTTCCTCCACAAGGACGACATCCTCCGCACGGCGGAGCGCTTCGGGTTCAACGGCAACGTCGCGCTGGACGTGCCGGCGATCTTCGGCACGCTGACGATGCCCGACGGCGAGCTCCCCGTCGCGCGCGCCGCCACCGGGTTCGTCGGCAGCCGGCTGTCGCCGGTCGGCGCCGCAGATCTGGCCACGATAGTTGCCACAAAAGGTCGCTTGCTGCGGCTGCACCTCGTGAAGCGCGCCGGCGGCTTCGAGCCGCCGAAGCGCCGACGGTTCGCCGGCCGGGTGATGGACGAAGAGACGGCTCGAAGGCTCGCGCGCATGATGGAGGTGACGGTGCACACCGGCACCTCCGTCGGCGCTTTCACCGACGAGGCGGGCAAGAGCTATCTCGGAGACGTGCGCGCGGCGGGCAAGACCGGCACCCTGCAGCCCGACGACGACGACCCGACGACGAGCTGGTTCGTCGGATTCGCGCCGAGCCGGCGGCCGCGGCTCGTCCTCAGCGTGCTGCTCGAGAACGGGCCGGTCTGGCGACGCAAAGCCAACGAAGTGGGACGCGATCTGTTCCGTGTCTACTTCGCGAGCCGAGGCTATCGCGGCGTCACGATGCCCGACGGGATCTGACCCGCCGGCGAACGGCCGCGACGAACGCCGCGAGCGCGACGAGCGCCGCGCCCGAGCCCCCGCCCGAGGAGCCCGAGGGCACCCGGCAACCACACCCCTTCTTCGGGGTCGCCTCCGTGCCGTCGCCCGGCGCCGCGGAAGCCGAAGGAACCGGCGCGAAGCTCTTTATCTCTTGCTGCCCGCCGAGCATGTTGGGCTGGCCTGCGAGCGCGAGCGCGGGGATCGGCGTGAAGACGAGCTCGGTCGGCTTGTAGCTGGTGCGGTTCTTCGTCGCCATGTCCTGCGCCGTCCAGATCTTGCGCAAGCCGCGGTACGTGATCGGCGCCTTGCCCCAACGATAGCGCTCCGGCTTCTCGCAGTGGGGGACCGCGGGACTCGGGTGGAACGACACGAACCGCACCTGGAACTTGCTGTCGGCGGCGGGCTTCACGTCCGTCGGGAGCGTCCCCTTCTCGCCTTGCGGGATGTCGATGCCGCCATGCACGTGCTGCGCGGGTCCGAGCTCCAGGTCCTTCGGCAACGTCGACTTGTCGTAGCGATGATGCATCCGCGACAGCACGTAGTGATGCCGCGAGAGGAGCGCCTTCCTGCGGGCCGTTTCGGTCCGCATCTTCTCGATCTCCTTCTTCATCTTCTTGTCTTTGATATCCTTGAAGATAGCCTTCTCGTCGTCCGTCATCTCGGGCGCCTTGGGGTGCGCCTCGTCCTTCGGGACGCTCTGTTCGAAGACGTCGCCGCCGAGCGACAGGAGCTCGTGGATCTGGAGCGGCTCGTTCGGACACGGCTCGCCGCAGCCCTTCGTCGGCCACGCGAACTCGGACAAAATAGTCATCGGATCCTTCTTCAGCATCAAGTCGTGGAGGCCGGCGTAAAACTCGCCCATGCGCTCCTTCACCTTGAAATCGACCTCGATGTTCGTCGGCGGGAACGCGTTCGCGTAGTTCTTCACCTCGAAGCGCTGCTCCGGATGGATCACGTAGACGAAGAGCTCCTGCTTGTCGCCCAGGTTCAAGAGACCGAGGGTGGAAGCGACGGTGACCGGCTTGTTCGTCACGTAGCGGATCGGCGACACGATCGCGCGATCGCCGCCGACGAGCTCGACCTTCTTCGTATCGACCTCGGTGACGAGCATGGACATGCCGGCCTTGACGTAGGGAGCCACCGCCGCGTTCGCGCCGTCGGGCGCGGTGAACCCCTTCTTCTTCAAGTAACCCGCGATGTCCGCGGCGTCCGCGGCGGAGACGAGCTGATACGTCTCGTCGCCTTCCTTGAAATCGGGATCCACGGTGAGGCTCATTTCTTTCGACGGTTTGAACTTCGGCGCGTCCGCCGCACCCCCGCTGAAGTCCATGCCGAGGAACCCGCCGCCGTGCACGGTGAGGTCGCGCTCCCACTCCTGCTCTTGCTTACCCGGCTCGCAAGGATCCATCTCCCAGAACTCGTGGAAGCGGGGCGCGCTGACCTGATCGACGCGATCGACGAAATCGCGGCGTAGCGTGCGCACCTGATCGACCTTCACGTCGTCGGGCACGGGCATGACCACGACGAACGGCTTCAGGTCGCCTTCATAGTCGGGCATCACCGTGACGACGGTGGTGGAGTCCTTCATCATCAGCACGACGTGCGTCGAGCGATTGACGGGCCTGCCCCCTTTGTACGCGAAGAAGCCCGGAAAGGCCGCTGCCGGCGAGGCGAAAGAACCGAACACGGCCGCGACCAGGCACGCCTTGACTACTCCGCGATATTTCATGGGGGCGGCAGGCTATCCCGAGCGCTCGGACTCGAAAAGTGCTGAACTCCGCTGGCCCATGCCAATCGACGTCGATCTCGTCCGAGCCGCCTTCCGCGGGCGCGCGCATCGCCCTGCGACGCTTCGCGGCGACGAGCGGTTCGCCGCCGTCGCCGCAATACTTCACGATCGCAACGGCGAGGCCGAGGTCCTCCTCATCCGCCGCGCGAACAAAGAAGGCGACCCTTGGTCGCATCACATGGCCTTCCCCGGCGGGCGTCAGGATCCGAAGGACGCCGATCTGCTCCACACCGCGCTGCGAGAGACGGAAGAAGAGGTGGGTCTCAGGCTCGTCCCGGAGCAACACCTCATCGGAAGGCTCGACGATCTGCCAGCGATCGTTCGCGGCAACCGCGTCGGCCTGGTCATCGCGCCGTTCGTGTTCGCCGTGGAGCGTGAGCCGGTGCTCGTGCCGCGCGTCGAGGAGGTGGAAGAAGTCGTCTGGGCGCAGCTCTCGGCGCTCGCCCAGGGCAAGCTCGACACGAAATACGGCTATCAGCTCGGTGGACAGACGGTCGAGCTTCCCGGTTTCGACGTCGGCGGGCGCGTGGTCTGGGGCATGACGCATCGAATGCTCGGCGCGTTGCTCGCGGCGCTCGACGGCCGATCTCGGGAGAGCTATTCCGATTCGAAGTGAGTCGCGTGTAGGCGGACCCGTGAGAGCGCCCCGATTCAGTTTTTTCCACCGACCGCCGCGACTCGGCGAGGGCGACCGTTGCCCCGTTTGCGGCTCGACGAGCGGTGTCATCGGACAAGCCGGCTCGTATCGCTGCCTGATGTGCGGCGCGCCTCGCGTCCTCGTCGATGGAATCGTGCAGCGACGCGGCACCGAGAAGCCGCTGCTCTTGCTCGCCAAATCGATGAAGGTTCGGCACGCGGCGTATTCGGTGGTCGCAGCGCTGGCGGCGGCGTTCGGGTTCGTTTCCCTCGCCTTCGGCTCGGTCGTCGCCCTCATCTTCGGCGCCGCGGGCGCGAAAGGGATCGTCTTCGCCGTCGCCGCCGCCGCGCCGCTCGCGACGGCGCTCGGCTTCTTCCTGGCTGCGCGACGGACGTCACGGAGCATTCATGAAACGCTTTCGGAAGCACAGCTGGTCGTGGCAAAGGAGCTCATCGCGAGCGGCAGCGCACGAGATGCGTCATCACTCGCGCAACTGATGCACCTGCCCGCCGGACGAGCTGAAGAGATGTTCGGCCAGGCCGAAGTAGAGCGTCTTCTCGATCCCGCGGGTGGCGTCCCCATCGAGCGCGTGCGCGTGCAGACCGACGACGACGAGGCGACCGAAAACGGGTCGCTTTCGCAGGACCGTGCTCACCGGCGTTGAACAGACGCCGGCAGCTTTGACCCTTTCGACACGGCCGCGTAACAACTTACGCAGAAACCAGCGCACTCCACGACGCACCCCAAGTTCCCTCTACGCGGGTGACAACGGTGACGGGGCCCGGGCCGCGGGATGGCACGAGTGGCACGAAATTGGTATCTAGGTTGTCTGGCTGACGAGTGACATGACCGTCGATCAACACGAGCTCTACGTTGCATCCCGGGCGGTCGATACGACCTTCAGCGGAGCCGCTCGTCGATTCTTCCGCGAGCTCGCGCCGCAGGATTTCATCGTCTTCGTCTACCTTTGCGGGTTGAACATCGCGGTGCTCCACGCCAGGCCGGGGACGCTGCGCAATTTCGAGCTGGCGTGTGTTTCGGGGCTCCTCGTGCTCCACCTCGTCACCATGCTCG
>DASZVB010000011.1:0-64021 GCA_035547195.1 Polyangiaceae bacterium | reverse complement strand
TCGAAGAGCACGTCGCCTGGCAGCGAGATCACCATGCGGTTGTGCCGGACGTTCACCGCGAGGCCGAGCTTCGTGAGCTCGTCGAGCTTGCTCTTCAGCTTCTCGAACCGCTCTTTGATGACCTCGAGCTGATGGGCGCGCGCTTCGTACTCCGCGAGGGCTTTCTGTTGTTCCGCGAGACTCGCCTTCGTCGAGGAGACTTCGACGCCCATGTTCTTCAGCTCCAGCGTGAGCTGATCGATCTTATCCTGAGCGTCCTTCAGCTTCGCGTCGTCTTGGGCCTTCAGGTTGTTGTACTTGGCGAGCTGAGCTTGCCATTCGTCCTCCGAATACCCGCAACCGACGACACCCACGGAGAGAACGGACACCAGACAGTAAGCGGAGAGTGCGCGCATGCGGCCGTACTCTACGAGGATGCGGTTTCCGTGTGAAGAGGGTTTGATGGACCTCCGATCACATCGCTTTCGCCGTGTCTTCGATCGGCACCATGAAGCCGTCGGTCTCTTCCACGTCGAAGAGATCCTGCCCCGGCATGACCCGGGTGACTTCATCGGGCTCGTCCGGCGCCAAGAATGCACCGTTGCTTCGCGGCGGAGTCGGATTCTCGGGGGTGCTCCGGGCCGAAGATTCCTGCGACGCTTCGTAGCCGTGACGCCGGGCGATGCGCGGCCTCACGAGGGCGTTCCAAATGTGTGGAAGCGGTACGTGGTGAACCAGGACACGCGGGCCCGTGCTCGCGAGCAAGTCCACGGCCGTGAAGGTCCGCCGGTTCTTCCCGCCCTCCAAGGCACACCGAAGCAAGACGCCGAGCTGTTCTCGCGGCAAGCGGTTCGCGAGCTCGGAGACGGTGATCGCCTCGACGATGTCGCGCTGGTCGATCAACTCCTCGTCGAGCGCGCTCTGGAGGAGGTAGGCGACGTGCTCTCGGGCCACGCGGGCGGCTGCCTCGTCGCTCGTCGCGGCGTTCCAGAACTCGCCTTCGGTCAAGAATTGCCAGATCTTTCGCGCGTCGACGTACCGGGTGCAGTCGTCGGCGGCGAATAGCTGGACGATGGCTTCCGCGTCCGTTTCCCCCTCCTCCAAGGCGAGCTCGAGATCCGCCGCCGCGTCCTCCCACGACTTCTTCAGCGCGATTTTTTCCTTGATTCCGGTCGTCGACGCCAGGATGAACGCGCGCAGCTCGGCGTTGTGCTCGAGGCCCTTCATGAGCACCGAGGGCGGGAAATGCCGCAGGAAATCGGCGGGGGAGCGCCGGCCCCGCGCGAGGCCGTGCGCGATCGCACGAGCGAGGAAGCGCTGAGTGCCTTCGGCCAAGGTCGATACAAATCCGAAGTCGCCAGCAGCGGCATGACCGGAAGCCGCGTCCGCCATGTTGCTCATACCTCGTCGGTTGGAGGGTTCCAGATCCAGTCATTATCACCCGCGCAGATGCGCGGCGTCCATCGCGTCGTCTACGTGCGTGACGTACGGCGCGCGCACACTGGACCACGTTGGACGCGATGGGATTACCCGAGTCCGGATTGGATGCGTCGTCACCGGACCAGACGATGGTCGGATCGGGAGCGCGAAGGAGCGAGGCGGCATGTGCATGTGCTGAAGCGCACGCCGCCGGCGCGAGCCTCCGCGTCGACGAGAGCAGTGAAAGCGTCGAAGCGCAGCCTTGCTCGCGATGTACGCCGAGAAACGCGGCGTTCCCGCCTGCACGGCCGAAGTCGATACGTTGAGCACCTGACGTCGCTGCGGGCGCGCCTCTTCGGCAAAAACGCAAAACGCCTAGGATCAGTGATCGCCCAACGGCGGGATTCCGTGTCAGAATCGAGCGTTCCTGACGGAGAGACACGGGTTTGACAGTGCCGTCCTCGGTGGTTCGATTTTCTCTTTCGACCCTTCTGCTCGCGTCCTGTCAACCGCGATCCGTTCCGGGGGAGGCGCCGAAAATCCGGCCGCCGACGGAGGAACCGACGCGCGTCGAGAGACCTCCCTCGTCCTTTGAAGCGACCTCTACGGAAGACCCGACCTCAGCGGAATCGTCCCCTCCTTTTGCGACGACGTCCTTTGCCCCTGGCACCAAGAAGGGGATCGCCGCCGTAGGATATCAGCTCTATCCCGGGAGCTCGGGGGCACATTACACACTGTCGCAGGGGCAGGCCGTCCTCGACGACGCCAAGCCCCACTTCTGGTACGACTACACATTCAGCGAGTCGATCTCCCCACCTGTCGCGCCGAACGGTGGAGTGTACATGCCCATGTTTTGGGATTTGTTGGGGCGCCAGTATAGAGACGCGCCGGTGTTCGACGACGCGCACATTTCAATCGCCGCGTCGATCGCCGGTCCCGACGGATACATCATGTTCCTCAACGAGCCGTACAACGGGACACCCGGCGTGGATGCAGGCGCGGTGGACCCGGTCGAAGCGGCAAAGGCTTGGGAGCAGCTTGCATCGCATCCGGACGTGATCGCGAACGACATCCGGCTCGTCGCACCCGGGTGGACGAACGGCGGCAACGCCCCGAGCTGGCACGAAAGGTTCTGGGCCAACATCACACGAAAGCCGGACGTGCTATCGGTGCACCTGTACACTGGCGACTCCGTGCCCGCCGAACAAGGCGCCGCGGATATCCTGCGTGGCGTAAGGACCTTGATGGCACAGCATCCCGGGTTTCCCGTCATGATCACGGAGCTCGGAATCGGGTCCCATCCGACCCCGCAACAGACCGAAGATCTCTGGGATGCGCTGATCCCCGCGCTCGAGCTCGAGCCGCGGATCGCTGCGTACTGCTGGTTCTACGGCGGACCGAGGAACATCCAAGCCTTCAGCTCGTGGACCACCGCGCTCTACAACGACGACGGCACACCCACGAGCATCGGCGCTTACTACAGGGATAATTTCCCCTGAGCGCGCCAGGTCGTCCCTATCGTATCGATCGACGTGCCCCGCGCACGCCGCGGGCTTCTGCCAGCAATGAGCTCCAGTGCCAATGGCGAACACCACCGGATCCTCCACTCTATCGACGCGCCGTCGCAGCCGTCGCGGCGTGAGGCCCGAAGACACGTCGCGGTGGGTGTTCAATCGGATGGCGGACGTGTACTCCGCTCGCCCCGCTTACCCGAAAGCGCTCGTGGACGATCTGGCGCGCCTCGCGCCGCCCGGGGGGACCATCGGCGACGTCGGTGCGGGTACCGGTAATCTGTCCATCCCGCTTGCCGAACGCGGCTACGACGTGGTCGCCGTGGAACCGGCCGAAGCGATGCTTAATCGCCTTCGTTCCACGGCCCTGGCCGGCGGTGTGAAGCTCCGGTCCTTGCAGGCGCTGGCGGAAGCGCTCCCGCTACGGGCGGCGAGCCTCGACCTCGCCGTCGTCGCCGACGCGCTGCACTTCCTCGACGTGGAGCGCGCCGCTCACGAGCTCTTTCGCGTGCTCGTTCGGCGCGGCGCGCTCGCGGTGGTCACCGTGGAGTTCGCCGAGACGCCGTACATGCAGCGGGTGGCGCGCATCGTCGAAGAAGAATCACAGCGGCGTTTGCGGCGAAAGGCGGGCGCCGTTTCTCAGCTCTTCGCCCTCGCGCGTGTCCCGTCGAGAACGACGAGCAAGTACCACGACGAGACGCCGATGGACAGCGCGACGCTCGAGCGCGTGCTTCGTTCCATCTCCTTCGTCGGCCCGGCGATGAATCCGGAGCGCTTCGCGCGATTTCGCGACCGGGTCGTCGCGCTCGACGATCGACCCGTCTGGTCGCGAACGTTCACGCTGCACGCCGGGCGCAAAGCACTCCGCGCGCGTCCTCCGGACTGTCCGTAGGCGTCAGAGGCAGGTCCAAGTCATCGACGCGCCGCCGACGCCGCCGGTCCGGGCGCGACATTCGCAGAGAGCAGCGCGCCCGCGATCCGTGTAAGTGCAGGTGCCGGCGCTCGAACACATCGCGCCGGTCGTCGGCTCCGTGGTTGGACAAGTGACGCAAGTCCAGGTTGCCTTCGCGCCCGTGCCGCCGCACGTGCATTCGTCGTCGCCGTATAGACACGTGTCGCTCTCGCCGACACGCGTCGCGCGCGTGCACGTACCGCCGGACATCGGAGCGCTCATCGGGCAGTTGGACGCGTTGCCGCTCGTCCCACCCGCTCCAGCGGTTCCGCCCACGCCGCCGGCTCCGCCCGTGCTGCGCGCGCAGCGCCAGTCGCGACGACCTGCCACGAGCTCGCACGTACACGTTTCGGCGCCGTAGTCGCAGGCTGCCGCTTGTTCCGCCATGGTGCAGGTGGTCGCGTTCACGGGCTGTCGCGTCGGACAACTGGCAGGACGGCCGCCGGCGCCGTCGCCGGCCGTGCCCCCTTCACCGGCGCTCCCGCCGGCCCCGCCTGCGCCCGCGGCGCCGGCGCTCGACGTGTTCCCGCCGTTCGACGTCGCACCGCCATCGCTCGAAGCGCCGCCGTCGCTCGAAGCGCCGCCATTCGTAGAAACGCCACCGCTCGCGGGAACGCCGCCCGTGTCGCTCGATGATCCTCCGGCGCCCGCTGGAGAACCGCCGTCTCCGCTACTGGTCGTGTTGCCGGTTCCCGAACTCGTTCCCGAAACATTGGCCCCGCCGCTCCCCGAAGCCGCACCGCCCGCGGCGCTGCTGCCGCCGGCGCCGATGCCCCCGTCCGGACTGCCGCCGCTCCCGCCGGCCCCAGTGAGCCCGCTTTCGTCGGTCGAGCCGCCACACGCGGAAAGCGTCAATGTTCCAAGCAGCATCCACCGCACGGTCCTGATCCGTGAGTACATGAAACCTCCATTGAGCCACTCATCGCGCTGACAGCAGCTGCGAGTGACCAACTATGTACAGAACGGTAACGACCGCCCCGCGCGGTCAGGCAGAAAATCGTATCAGCGTGTTCGAATGAGATCGTGATGAAGGCTTCATGATCCGGAAAGAAGAAGCGGAGAAGAATTGCCGAGCCCAATGTGCGCGCCGTTCACCGCGCCCATCCTGCTCGCGAGCAAGGCCGCGCCGACAGACTGCTCGCGAGCAAGGCCGCGCCGACTGTGAAACCGCGAGTTGTGGCCGCAGCGTTGCCGGCGCCGACAGACTGTTCGAGAGCAAGGCCGTGCCGACAGACTGCTCGCGAGCAAGGCCGTGCCGACACACGCCGGCGGACCACGTGCGCTCGCTCCCCTTAACGACGCGCGCCGGCTCGAGTCGCTTCCCATGCCGGAGGGGCACGCGGTGTTCGTCTCTGTTCCGCTCGGCGCTACCGAACCTCGTTCCGGGGTCGGCATGCACGGCGCGGAGATCGGCCGGAATGGGCGTGTGGCGGCTATCGCGGCGCCACGCGAGCCTACCCGTTCATCCTACTGTCCGCGGGACTTCCTCGAGGCGCGGACCAGTTCGCGACGCCTTCTGCTGCGCGTATCAAGCGTATCGAGAAGGACGCGGCTGAATGCCGACGAACTCGCGGATCGCGAGTCGGAACGTGGCGCGTCCGAACCAATCCAGCGTGGTGTCCATGACGCGAGCACACTACGCAGCGAGATGAGTTAGCCGCATCTGCCACGAGAGTGACATCTCAGCACCACGCGCCGGCGGTGTTCGATCGCGAAAATGGAAAATTGAAGCGGCCGGCGTGAAAGGTCATCCGGCTTGGATTTGGCCGTGCAACTCGCTGTTCGTCGGCACACTGTACCGGCTCGCGAAGCGAAGCAAGGAGCGTCCATGTCCACGAAGCGCAAGGACACGACTGACACGACACTCGCAACATCTCTGAGCCGCCGACGATTGCTCGAAGGGCTGAGCGCTCTTGCGGCGACGAGCGCGTGCGGCTCGAACGACGACTCTTTCCATGGAGCCGCCGCCGAAGGCGCCGGTGCCGGCGGCGCCGGTTCAGGCGGCGTTTCCGCTTCAGGTGGCGCAACCGCGAGCGTCGTTACGGCGTCGGGCGGCGCGACCGCGGGCGGTGGCACTCCGTCAGTCGGCGCGAGCGGTGGCACTCCGGTGGTCGGTGCGAGCGCAAACGGCGGCACCGTCGCGAGCGGCGGCAGCGCGAGCGGTGGCACTTCCGCGGGCGCTGCAAGTGGCGGCGCCGCGTCGGGCGGCGTGGGCGGGAGCGGCGGCGAAGCAGGTGCCGCGGGCGCGGGTGGCGCGACGGGCGACACGTTGGTCGCACCACCGTTCGACGACGTACCGGTGTGCACCGCGAGCAGGACCGACGCGGCAGGGCAGGGGCCCTTCTTCATTCACGACGCCGAGAAGAACGACGATATCTCGCTCTATCGCCAGGACATCCGCGGCCGCTACAACATGGACGCGGAGCCGGGGGTCGAAATGCACCTTCACCTGCGGGTCCTCGCCAGCACGAGCACTTCTTGCAACATGGCGCCCGTGGCAGGTGTCGACGTCTACATCTGGCACACGGACGCCCAAGGCTATTACAGCGGCTTCGGGACGAGAGGCGGAGCGGACGAACAAAAGCCGGACAATCCCTATGCGGGTGTGCCGAGCACGCAGCAGCTCGACAACGCCGACCGCTTCTTGCGCGGTGTCCAGACCACCGACGCCGACGGCGTCGTCTCTTTTCGCAGCATCTTCCCAGGTTGGTACAACGGCCGCTGTCTACACATACATTTCATGGCCCTCAAACAGGGATCCATGTCAGCGGGTCGCGTCAGCTACAACGCCTCCAACAGCAGCGGTAAGTGGCTCTTCACGACTCAGTTCTACTTCGATCCGGCCTTCGCCAGGTCGATCCACGAAAAGAATCAACCGTACCTCCGGCGCACGACTCTATCGGCGTACATGGGAGCGCTCGCGGCCAACGAGCCCGACAACAGCCAGCTGCATGCCAAAGCGAGTCTGAGCGGTGACAACGCCGGCGTCGGCGGAATCGTCACGGCGCAGATGCAGATCCTGCTCGATCCCAAGACGTGACCTGCGGCCGGGCCAGCGCGCCCGCCGAATCGACGTTCGGCTCGGAGAAAAGGGCGATTTCAACACGAGCGCCGTTCGAAACGCGAGCGGAACGACCGGCCATTGCGTCGAGCACTGTTCGAAGCGCGCCCGATGACCGTGACCTCCTACGCTGAAAGCGTCACGCCTTGAATGCCGCGGATACGCGCATTTGCCTGGAGCGACAGATGCGAATTGTTGCCAGAGCATTCGGGTTCTTCCGCTGGGTCATACCGTGCCGGCACGCCATTGTGCTACCATGGTAGCACAATGGCGACTTCCAGAGCAGCGCGAGCCGGACGCACGGACAAGATCAGTGTTTCCCTCGACCGGAAGGATCTTGTCGCGATCCGCGCGCGGGCGCGCCGATTGTACGGCGGGAACCTCTCCGCCGTCGTCGCCGAAGGAATCCGGCGCGTTCGCGAAGAGGAAGGTCGAGAAGCGCTGGTCGCTTGGTTGGGCGAGGCGGGGCAGGCAACACCGGAACAACGTGATGCGATCCGGGCCGAATGGAGCCTTCCGGAAAAGCGGCGTCGAGCGAAGCGCGGGCCGAGATGAGCTTCGGACTGACCTTCGATACGGGCGCGCTGATCGCCATCGAGCGACGCCGACCACGGATGGCGCGCATTTACACGACAGCCGTTTCGGACGGTCTCCTCGTCACGGTTCCCGCCGTCGTCTTGACCGAATGGTGGCGCGGGCGCACCGACGTAGCGGAAACGCTCCTGCGCGGCCTGCGGATCGAGCTCGTGGACGCTGAGCTCGGGAAGCTCGCGGGGGAGGCGCTCGCCGCCATCGAAGGCGCAACTGCCGTCGACGCGATCGTCATGGCGTCCGCCGCTCGTCGCGGAGACGTCGTCTACACGTCGGACCTGGACGATCTCGATCGCCTACGTGAGTATTTCCCAGGAGTCCGGGTGCTGCGCGTCTGACCGCGGACCCTTCTGCGCGGCCTTCTGTTCGCAGAACGCCGAGCCCGCGGTCTGGATGCAATAGAGCTGTTTGCCCAGCGCGCCGTCGTCCGACCTCGCCCCTCGAACGACCCGTTCTTAGCGCACCCTGCGTCGTATTGCCGGTTACCAGCAGGTGTCCGTCGCGCCGATCAGACTGATGACGTGGTTGTTCAGCGCGTCGTATGGATAGGCGAAGGTGAACTGGTAGCACATCTCCTGCATCGTCGACTGGCCGAACGCGACCGGCGCGCTCGTCGTGTTGTCGAAGGTGCAGGTCGAGGTGATCTTGTCCCCCGGTTGCAGGACGTAGGGCGTGCCCAGTATGTAGTTCACTTGGTGATCGAACTGGAATGGGTGATCGAACACCGTCTCTTGCATGCCGCTGGAGTGCGTCACCACGGAGGTCATCTCCGTGCCGAGCAGGTGCATGTGCGGAAAGTAGCCGACGATGGTGATCGGCTTGCCCGAGTTGTTCGTGCACGTTCCCGAGTATTTGCTCACTTGACCCGGCGGCATGCCAGCGAGGCCGTTGAGGTTCTCGGTGCCGAGCCACGTGATACCGCCGATGTTCTGACGCATCGCCGCGGGCACGGTACAGAACTGAACGCTGGTCCCGTCCTGCGCCGGAGCGCCGGTGCTGTTGTAGTGGTGCCATTGCACCATGATCTGACCCGTATCCGCGAGCTTCACACCCATGTCCTTGGGGAACACGATGTTGCAGCCGCCGACAGCCCAACCACCGATGAGCTCCGCGCCCTGGCCAAGCGTGGTCCCGGAGACGTTCGGCTGCACCGTGCCCACGGGCTGGCCGCCGGAGGAGATCGAGAACGCGAGCCAGTGGTGCAGGACGGAGATGTTGTCGAACTTCGCGCCGAAACGCGTGACGACGGTGCCCGCCGGCCACGGAATGCTGTAGTAGAATTGGTTATAGCTTTGCCCGGGCTGCACGGTGAACTTCGTCGTGTCCGTTGGCGAAGAGACGCCGTGAACTTGGAACTCGTAACAAGTCTCACCCGGCTCCGCGACGAGCGGCTGGAACTGAGTGGGGTCATTCGCGCACTGGTCGGTCGTGGTCGGCGTGATGACATCGCCGGTCGTGGTGACGGTTCCGGAAGTGGTGCCGCCGGCTCCCGTGGTGGCGCCTCCGTTGATGCTCCCGCCCGCGCCGATGGCTCCGCCGCCGCCGGGCGAAGCTCCGCCAGCGCCCGACGTCGGCGTGCACGCCGTGCCTGGGGGCGCTCCGGCTGCGAGCCACGAGTCCAGCGTCGAGAAGTCGGCCGGCGCGAGCGGATTTCCCTGCGGCATCTTGGGCAGGTTGTTCGTGCCGTTGATGCGCATCCGCGCGAGCTGATAGAGCGGCATTGTCTGACCCACGAGACCGGGCGACGTGTGCACGGTGTAGTTCTGCGTGAAGTCCTGTTCCGTCACGAGAGACATCGGAGCGCCGCCGATCGGCTTTGCACCGTGGCACGTCTGACAATGAGCCTGCACGAGCGTGTCGATGTCGCACGGAAGCGTGTCTCCCGAGACGCCCGTTCCGCCCCCCGAGGCAGGGCTCACGCCGCCGCCGCTGCCGACGGCCGAGATGCCACCCGAGCCGACGCCGCCTGTGGCGCCGGCGCCGGCCCCGCCCGGCCCCAGCGCGATCGACTGTGGACCGTTGTTATTCCCGTTCGCGCTACACGCGGGAACACCCAAGAGCAACGAAGCGATAGCAACGCGCGACAACAGGTTCCACATGACGTCGTTCCCTTTCAGGGAGCCGCAATCCTCGGTCTGCTCGACCATCATTGATATCATGACAGATTCCCGTACCGACCATTGCGTACAGCGGTCCAAGCGTTCGCGACGGCACCATTCCGGCCAATATCGGGGACAACGGCGGCCACTTCGCCAGCGCTTCCAGGAGATTAGCCGCACGGGACATCAAAGGACGCCAATTTGACTCACCGAGTTCTTCGCGCGCGAAGACGATTCGCGCGCGAAGAGACGAGATGAATGGATGCGTAGTCGGTCGGCACGGCCCGATGATCGGCGATCGTGGTGAAGAAGACCGAGATCGCAGCAATGCCGCCTGAGGTATCGGACCACGAACGCGCACCGCGATGCGCTGCGCTCGCAAGCGCCCGATCAGGCCAGCTTCTCGGCTCATTCGGCCCCGAGCGGCACGCGACTCCCCGGTGCCTTGCGGAGCAGTGCATGCAGTGCAATCATTGATTGCATGGCAAGCCTCACCATCCGTAACCTCGACGACGAGACCAAGGCGAGGCTCCGGGTGCGCGCAGCACGCCACGGGCGGTCCATGGAAGAAGAAGCCCGCACCATGCTGCGGCAGGTGCTCGCCACGCCAGAACCGCGTCAGGAGTCGCTCGCCGTCGCCATCAACCGACGGTTCCGCGCAGTCGGCGGCATCGACCTCGAGCTGCCAGCGCGGGAACGGATCCGCACGCCGCCCAAGCAGCACCGATGATCGTCCTCCATACAAACGTCGTTTCCGAGTTCATGAAGGCGACCCCCGATGCGGCGGTCGTCCGGTGGATTGGTGCGCGCCCGGCGGCGGATCACTACACGACGAGCATCACCCAGGCGGAGATTCTCTATGGGATCCAGCTTTTGCCTGCAGGCAAGCGACGCAACCTGCTCCGGCAAGCGGCGGAGGGCATGTTCGCGGAAGATTTCGCCGGTCGAGTACTCGGGTTCGGGATCGAAGCGGCGCCAGCGTATGCGCGGATCGCGAGCGAAAGAAGGAGAGTCGGGCAGCCCATCTCGCACTTCGATGCGCAGATAGCCGCCATCGCCCAGGTCTCGGGTGCGAGCATCGCGACGCGCAACGTCGATGACTTCGCCGGGATCGGACTCACGATTCTGAATCCCTGGAAGGGTTGACGACGACTCCGCGGCCAGCGAAATGTTCGCGTACGCGAGTGCCCTGCCGCACCGAATCAACGTCACGAACGCCGACTTCGGCCAGAGACGTTGAGTGCCGACGCTGAAGCCGCCCACTTTCTTCCGCAACTGGGCAACGTTCCTAGCGGAAGCCTCGTACAGCTCGGCTTTCGCGACGCCGGAAGCGCGCCCGAGACAAGCTCGACATCGTCTACTCCAGCGCACGCCGACGGCTCGCGGCCCTTCGAGCGAGCATTATTTACGGCTCTCGCGTCGTCGTCCGCCTCGTCGTGACGAACATCCTTGCATTCACCGCGCGAACGGCTAGGTTCACGCGCGCTCGAGCCGGCCCCCCGGTAATCGGGCTGGTCACGGGGCGTAGCGCAGCCTGGTAGCGCATCAGACTGGGGGTCTGAGGGTCGTGGGTTCGAATCCCGCCGCCCCGACCATTTACGCCAATTCAGCGGGAAAAACGGCACATTCGCGAAGGACGGAGGGTTCGTTGCCTGCCAGTTGCCCAGCTTGGATCTGGGCAGCCGGCGCGCCTATTAGCCGTGCCGGTCGATCGCCGCACGTAGGTCAGCGGTCACGACGTGCGCGTACCGCTGCGTATCCTCGAGCTTCGAGTGGGCCGCAGGCACGCGCGCCGCCTCGACGCCTCCAACGTTCGGCATTCGCCGTCACGAAGTAGTGGCGCAGCGAGTGGACCAGCGCTTCTTGAGGCCCCTCTTGTTCTGGAAGCGCCTGAGGACGTGGGGCACCTTCCGGTGCACGATTACTTGGCGCGGGTTGACAAGAGCAAGGAGCTGCTGTTCCCGACGGCGCGCGGGAGGACGGAAGAGCTCACGGGGAACCCGACGCGGAGGACGGACGCACTCGCCATGGTGAAGCGGCGCGAGTGCTGCCGCCCTGCCGCCTCCATCAGCAACCACAGCTTCAGGGCAACGGGAATCACGATTCATCAGCAGAACGGTGGCAGGCTCCAGGACGCGCAGGCCATCGCGGGACACGCTGACATGCGCACCGCGCAGCTCTACAATAGGAAGATGCGCAAAGTGGCGCGGGCGGAAGTGGAACGGGTGCAGCTGTAGGCGATGGCAATCTCCGAGAAAGACATCAAGCGCCTATGGGGACTGGCGGCAGGCAAGTGCTCGGAGCCCTCCTGCACCACCGACTGCATCCAGTTCGTGGAAACCGACGACCCGCTGCTGATCGGCGAGATGGCTCACGTGATCGCCAAGGAAGCGAAAGGACCGCGGGGCAGGAAGGGCGGCGGCGAGGACACCTACGAAAACCTCGTCCTGCTATGCCCGACCCATCATCGCGTGGTGGACAAGGCCCCAACGCGCTTCCCCGAGGAACTGCTCCATCGCTGGAAGTCGGAGCACGAAACGCGGGTACGCAGAGCGCTTGAAGCACCGCACTACGAGAGTAAGCCGGACCTGTGCGCGGCCATTCTGAAATTGCTCATCGAAAACCGCGCAACGTGGCAGGCCTATGGTCCAGATAGCTCCGAAGCGCAGCGCAACCCGCTTAGCAATACCGCGAGGCTCTGGGTGCTGCGCAAGCTCGGCGATATGCTGCCAAAGAACCGGCGCATCATTCACCTTGTGAGGGCGCATGCTGGCATGTTCGATGCCGGCGAGTACGCTACCTGTTGCACGTTTATTGAGCACGCCGAGGGATTCGAGGCGAGCACATACGACCGGATGGAAGGCGTGCCGCGCTTCCCTGTCGCATTCGAGGAGGTGATGCGCAATGCAGCTGCTCAATAACTGGGAAGTAACCCTGCCGATGATTGAATTCTTCGAGCGTATCCTGAAGGGTCACAAGCGCGTGATTTCGTTCACGCGGGAGCAGGACATCTTCTTCCGCATCGCGCGCGGTGGCGGCTACTCGGCTATCAATGCCTTGCTCGTCAATCGCTACACGATCGGCATCGCCGACGTGATGCGCGCCCAGGTCGAGTTTCCGGCGATCACGTGCATCACCGCCTATGGCTCCTGGTGCGGATACACCAGGGACGCGAAGGAATATGGCAGGCAGCATAATGTCGGAGTGTTCATCATCAGCGACATGGTAGGCGCGCTCGCAAGCAAGGTGGCGAACGGCTACGTGCGCAAAGATAACAACGGAAAGCCCGTCTATGAGTATCGCAGTTCCTGAGGGCACGCAGCTCTATTTCTTCGGTTCGGTAACTTCATCGCCATCGCCGAACGATCTCGACGTACTCGTTGTCTATGATGCCGGGTGCATACCGCCCTGCTCCATCTATGATGCGCTTGAGCCGGCGTTTTCCGACCTGCGCCGCCTCTTCGGGCTGCGCGTCCATCCGACGGTGCTAACAGAGAACGAAGCCGCGGAAACCGACTTCATCGCGCGTTTCGGATGCGTGAAAGCGGAAGCAGGAGGGCTGGATGTCTAGCGCCGCGCGAGCCACGACACTCCGGCAGTTTCTCCAGCTCGATAGGCGAGAGGGCCTGAGCCGCATCGGAACGGAGCCTTGGATCACCGTCTATTCGTACGGAACCAGCGGCGTCTCGCGAAGGGGATTCTTCTGCGCGCTCATTCCGAGCGAACGGCTTGAAGCTGCGATGTCCCGGGCGTCCTGGGACCTCAGTATTGGTGACGGCGAACCGGGATTCACCGAGAGCTACCCGAGCAGCGGCGAGCCGGTGACGCGGTACCATCGGTTCGTCACGGACCACGGCATTGAGCCGCTTGTGTTCAAGCGTCACTTTCATGGCATCAAGCCGGAGACCATCGAGTTGCTCGAAGAATTCCGGCACTTCCACCATCTGTACCACGACCAGCACAACGGTCGTTACATCCGCATCCTCGACAGCGGCGAGGAGGAAATCGTCGCTGAGGTGACGGTGAACAGCGTCCGCATCAGGACGCGCGCCATCCGGCAGTTTCTGGCTGTCAAGAACATGCACTTGCTCGTGTTCTTCGACGACGTTGTCGAGGCCGACGTGAACGTTGAAGACATTCCGCCCGCGGAGCGAGTAGTAGACGACGCGACTGCGTCGGTGCGGTTTTCGTTCCACGCGGCGAACGGGAGCGCAACGACTTCGGGGCTGCCCATCTCGCGACTTTTGGGGAAGGTCGCGGTGCCGCCATTGCCGCTCGAGCAATGCGGAATCTGGCCCTACGACGAGACGAAGCGTGAATACGCCGACTTTGTCATCGGTCTGGACGAACACGGCAATCCTGTCCGGCACACGTGCGACCCAGAACAATTGGCCAACTACTTCGGCAGGAACCCCGACGCGCCAAACTTTCTGACGCCCGTTGTTTTTCGGCGCGAGGTGCTGAAAAAATACTACGAGCATCCGGAGAAGTATGAGGTGGAGGATGGCTATCTGCGCTGCGGGAGCCTCTGGGGGTTGCGGATGGACAACGACGCGCCCGATCGCGTCACGGTATTCCTCGGCGATCTCGGCGAAACGCTCGAGTACGAGGAACAGCTCTACTGGAGGAGCTTCAACAAGACGCCAGAGGGTGGACGCGGAGATTTGAGCGAGACGAACATTCGGCGTTCGTTTCTCGGGGAGTTCGCCGAGCCGACATCACCGGAGCTCATCTTCAAGCGCGAGCTCACGGAGCTCGCGGAGGCGTGGGAAAAGCGCTTTGGATGGCCGCTGATACGACCTATGAGCGCCGACGATGCGCACGTGCTCAAAAAGCTCCATGCGCCGACCACGTCGAGCGTCGCCGAATTCGAGGACCAGCTCCTCCTGCTCACCAAGGTGCTCGTTGATTCGCTGAATGATACGAAGATCGTCGAGACGCTTGGGAGCAAGATTCCCGACGAGAAAAGCATCGGCAAACTTGAGCGGTTTCTGACCGGCGAGGGCTATCCCGATACCCGTCGCGACATCGAATTTCTGCGGCTGCTCCAGGAAGCGCGCTCGGGGGGCGCGGCGCACCGCAAGGGAGACGGCTACAAGAAGATCGCACGGAAGCTCGGATTGGAGAGCCGCTCGACCCAGGAGGTATTCACGGAGCTACTGCAAAACGCCATTGCGATGCTCCATGGACTGAAAGGCTTCTTCTTGAGCGATACGTAGAGAATGTGAAAGCCATATCAGGGTCGCGCGGGGACATAAATGTGAACAACATGATTCTTCTTGATCAACCGTCCTGTCAGTCGCTGTATGTCGAGGCGCGGTTCGAGGATGTGCCGCTCAGCACAGCAACGGGGTTTGTGGTGACCTCGTCGACGGGACAGAATTTCCTCATTACCAATTGGCACGTCGTTAGCGGGAGGCACGTCGAGACGCGGGAACCATTGCATTCTTCGGCCGGCGTACCGAATCGGCTGGTTATCCTCCACAACCTTGAAGGCAGCGTGGGGGATTGGACACCTAAGAGCGAACAGCTCTACGACGGCGGAGCTCCGCGGTGGCTCGAGCATCCTGAACACGGATCAAAGGTTGATGTGATCGCCCTGCCGCTGCGCGATGTGGACGGCATCCGGATGCTTCCCTACTCTTATGCAGGTGCCGTCGGCCACGACGCCGCAACGCTCCCGGCGCCGATGAAGTGGGGCCCGAGCGACTTCGTGAACATTGTCGGTTTTCCCTTTGGATTGACCGGCGGCGGAGCCCTTGCGATCTGGGTTCAGGGTGCTGTTGCGACGGAGCCGGACATTCCGTTCAGAGGTCTTCCGCGTTTCCTGATCGATAGCCGAACGCGCCCCGGGCAATCAGGATCGCCGGTCGTCTTTTACAAACGCAACGGCTGGATCACCTTGATGAATGGCAGACCGTATATGATTCACAATCCATTTTCGCTTCTGCTCGGTGTGTATTCGGGGCGAATCAGCAGCGAGTCCGACCTTGGTTTTGTATGGAACGTGTCGGCGCTTGCCGCGATTGTTGAGCGTGGACGGCCGGGATGTGCGAGCTGAATACAACCATACACCCCCGCGCGACGACGATGCACGCTGAAGCATCGTCGTCGCAATCCACTTTAGAAGCTCCACCGAGAGCCTGTGAAGCTCGGGGAGAATAAGCAGCGCGGCTTCCGTGAGCGCCACGAGTGAAGCGCCACGGATACGAAGCGCCCAGCGGCGACCTGCGCTTCGGCGAAGCGGGCGACCTCTTCGTTCGCGGGGCTCGATCAGGCGCGCCTTGGTGATGTCCTCAGAGATCCGTGCGGTCGTGCCAGCGCGTCGGTAGATCCATACCGTCGTAGAAGAGACCGTAGATACATGCCACGTCGTCCACAATCTCGTACAGGAAAACATGGCGCGCGCGGCGGCCGCGCTTGGCGATACGGAG
The DNA here is from genome assembly GCA_035547195.1 of Polyangiaceae bacterium. Lineage (GTDB taxonomy): Bacteria > Myxococcota_A > Polyangia > Polyangiales > Polyangiaceae > DASZVB01. The sequence goes on along the minus strand of DASZVB010000011.1, from coordinate 47,975 downwards.
TGTCCACGCGTCCGGATGGATGTACTCGCGCCGTTTGCCCGCGCGCGGGTCGGCGGCGAGGGCTTCGAGCGCCTCCTGGATCAGGAGGGCGTAGTCCGCGTACTTCGCGAAGCCGTACGTGATCAGCGTTTCAGTGAGAGCCTCCTCAATATCGGCCTCGACGGCCGGAATGAGGCGATAGCCCGGCATACGGTCAGCGGTGCTTAGCTTCGACGCGCTCGCGGATGCGGGCAATCAGCTCGGCAGGCGGACCCGAGAAATACTCGCCGCGCTCGATCGCCTTGCGGCCTTCCTCAAACCGGTAACGCAGATAGTCCGTCCAATCATGCGGAATCTCGGCGGCGGCTTCGTCCATGAACGCCTCGAACTCCTCATCGGATTCGAGTTGCGGTCCATGTTCACGAAGCGATGCGAGCCCTTCTTCACCGGCGCGGCGGAGCGCACGCACGCGCTCCTCGCGCTCCTCGAGAGCCTGCTTGCCGGCGAGGAGCACATCCGCGACGCTCGCGAAGCGCCCGGCGGCGACCTGCGCTTCGGCGAAGCGGGCAACCTCTTCGGGAATTTCGCGGGGGTCGATGGGGCGGGCCATGGGTGATTTCCTCAGTGATCTTCGAGAATTATCCCATGCTCGGGGAAAACTGTCAACCGCGCGGAACCCCACGGGAAAGCGCCCTCACCTTGCCCGCTTCCGATGAGCGCCCCGTTGACCGGGTTACGTGAAGCGCTGAGCCCGTCCGCGCGTTTCTGTCGGCGCTGCGTGCGCCGACGCAGGACGCAGTTCGCTGAAAAGCAACACGCTTCGCGCTTCTCGTTTCTGCGGGGCGGGTTCGGGGCGCACTGCCCCGAACCCAAGAGGCACCCGTTTCCGTTGCCCACCAGTTGCCCAGCTCCCCATCACTCTCCGTCCTTCAGCGTTGCACCGTGTTACGTCGACTTTGCAGATTCCCCGAGGTTTTTGCGGATCGTCCGTGAAACGCCGCCCTTCAGAAGGGGTCTTTGCAAATCCCGCCGCCCCGACCATTTTTCTCGGTGAATTGCTGCTGGAGCGGGTGACGGAGGGGACGCTCGGGTGTGCCATGCTGCGGCACCGGTGCGGCAATTCGAGCGGATGACCCTCGTACCGCTTGCCGCAGGGAGGACCCTGCCGTGGCCGCCTGAATCGAGCGCGATCGCATCGGCCATTGAAAGACCTTTCGTGAGGACGCGATGGTAGAGAGTGCTCGTTGGAGATGCCGGTTGCTCTCAGGCGCGCATTCAGGAGCTCTCGCGACGGCTGGGGAGCCGTGGAACGTGAAGTGGCAACCGCAGGGCGTTCGTGGGAGCCTTCGACCATGCGCCTTGTCATCGCGGCTTTGCTCGTTGCCCGGCACCGTCGGCGTGCGCGCGGTACCGGCTGCGGCCGCTGAGGAGTGCCCAGAAGCGCGCTTGAAGCCGTCCTGTCACCTCAACGAACGCGCGGTGTGCGACTGCTCTCGACGGAGGATTCGAGCCTCACGACGTGCGAGCGGCGGCGCGAGCCAAGATCATAGCAAGCAGTCGATGTGGTGTTCTATAGAACCACGATCTCCTGCTCGACTCCTTCCTTCGAGCGGATCACAACCCTCCCGTTTGAGTCGTTCACCACCATGTCGTACAGCGTGAGCGCGCGACGAATCACCTCCGTCAGGCTATCGGCTTCCGTCTGCTGACGGAGCCGCTCCAAGCGGTCGCGTACTCGTTCGGTCAGTTCCAAACTGAGCCGAACTTTTGGCTCAGTATTTGCGGGTCTGGGCATTCTGCCTATTGACCGTCGACAGCACCATCACGGCTACGACCGCTGCGTAGGGAAACCAACAAGAAGCCCCAACCCAACGAGCGATAGCCGTGAGACTACCCATTGCGGTCACAGTGACAAGTTCACCTGATCTCGATGCGACGTGAACGAAATACCGCATCACGCCATGCAGCGATGACGGTTCCTTTACCTCCAGGCCCGAGTAGAGATCAGTTTGCAGCTGGGCCTTAACCGTTCCAGTATCGATGCTAGAATTACTCTTCTGTTGCTCCACGGCCGACCTCGCGTCTCCGCGAAGTTCGGCCGCAGTAGCACTGGAGGTTCAACATTATCATTTGATGTCTTCCTTCCGTGCCCTGCGGGTTGCCGTCACCGTGTCCTATGGCGTGATCCCCTTACCCTATTTCTAGAACACGCAGACATCCGATTGGCGTCCCTCGGGATTATGTCACTCCGAGTTCTCTGCGACCGCCCTTCAAACCGGAAGCCACCATCGTATTCCGCCCAGCGCGGGTGACTAAGTCGCACGCAGGGCGTTCCTTTCTGCGTTTCTGAACAAGGCTACCCTGGGGGCAGTTTCCGGCTCAGACACGCCTGGCATCGGGCCTCCGGTTCGCATGAAATCGCAACCATCGGCGAATCCGATGGCTACGCATAAAATACGCATATTATGCGTGTCGTCAAGTCTTATCGTTGCTCGAACGAGAGACCTCGCATCTGCCGGAAGCGAGAAGCCGACGAAAATTGGCTCGCTGTTCGAGTAGTACTATTGGCGGCATGCAGACCGCGCAAGAGCGACAGGATGGGCGGGGACTCCTTCTTCGATGGAGCGCGTGAGAACTCGATCGTGAAGAGCGCCATCGTCGGCACTTTGCGTTCCTACTCGCAGTCGGTTCGTGATCGTGATTCGCCCTGGGACCTCACTCCGCCCCAGTCGCATTCGCCGCACTCACGCCGCCACTTCCGCACGCCAGTCCTTCGGGCTCGCGTACAGCTTCATCCTCGTCGGCGTGGACTTGTCTTGGAGATCGGCGAGGGCGTCGAGGGAGTAGTCCGCGACCGGCGCCTTCGTGACGACCATCAGGCGAATCAGCCGATCGGCGACGGGGTTCATGCGTTCCTTCTCGTTCTCCCACCGGGAGATGCTCTCCGGCGTGACCCCCATGTGCCGCGCGAAGTCGGCGCCGGACCAGCCGAGGTACTTCCGGAGGAAGCGGATCTCTTCCGCCGTGAGCCGCGTCTTCTTACCGACGACGGCCATCGCGATGGCGCGATGGAGCTTCTCGATCTTGGGGATCACGACCTCGTGCTCGCCGCACTCCGTGCACCGGCGGACTTCGACCCCGACGAGGGTGACGTTCGGCAAGCCGGACGCCGTGTAGCTGTAGTTCTCGTGGCCGACGGTTACCGGGCCACCGCACTGCTCGCACTTCATTGCTGGAACCTCCACGCGGTCACGACGCGAAGCTCGGTCTCGGAGCGGAACGCAACGACGACGTACATCCTCTGGGTCCGAACGCGGTACCGCCACGAGCCGTTCTCGAACTCGCCGGGTTCGACGATTCTGCCTCGGAGCACGTTCATCGCATCGACCATCGTCAAGTTGTCTTCGCCAGCTCGCGCTCGGCGTGTCCGGAGAACGACACGGAGCCGTCTTCCAGGATTTCTCGGATGAGCTGCTTCACCCGCGGGGGATCCAGCGGTTCATCGAGCATGACAGTAGCGTAGCTCAGATTGACGCTACATCAAGTGCCAACAATGCATCAATCACGGTCCCGGGCCGCTACTCGTCATTCTCTACGATGTGCTCCCAAGCCGCCTTCGTCGGGCGCGGCTTCGGGGCCGCCGGTACGAGAGCGGGAGCAGCGGCCGTTTCTGCGCGCTTTCTGCACCACCTTGCGCGAATGGCCCGATTGGGCGCAGTTTTCGCTTCTTCGAGCCGCCTGGGGGTCTGAGGGTCGTGGGTTCGAATCCCGCCGCCCGCCGCGGGCAACACGGCAACGACGGCTGCGTCGAAGCATTTCCCGCTCGCGAAGGTCGCCGACGTCGCGCTGTCCGGAGGCGCGACGCGGTTCGATTATCAGGAAATCGACGCGGTGCGCGGGCACCTCGTCGTGGCGTACTTGAATGGGCGCCCCGCTGGCACGGGGCGCGGCTGCAGACGGAGTCCGGTGATGGGTGCCGGAGCACTCCCGGACGCCGCTGCAGCCGCGCCTTCGCCCCTCTGTTACTCGACCGCGACCGGCTGTGAACGGCCGACGATGCGCCCGAGCGCATCTTGCGCGACCACGGCCACGCTCTTCACGTTGGTGTGCAACGTGAGCGCCGTGTCGAGGCCGTTCCAATCGCCGGATCCCACCGGCCAGAGCTGGGGCGAGCGAGCGCCGCCGACGACGATCCACCGCGCGATGTCCGTCGCGCCGTTCCAGATGGCGTGGACGGTGACGGAGCCGTCTGCGTTGCGCGTCGCCGTCGCGGTCGGCGGAAAATCGGGGCGCGCGTGCCACACCTTGCGGTAGGCACGATAGGTGTCGTAGCCGTCCGGCACGCTCGCGTCGAAGACGAGATCTCCCGCTTCGTTGAATTCCGAGAAGCGTCCCGTCTGTCCGAACCCGACGAAGGTGTCGCCGTTCGGCAGCGCTTGCGAGTTGCCCTGCGACGGCGCGGAAATGGCGTCGGGATGCTCGATGAAGCGGGAGAGCGTCGCCGTATGCGACGCCGCGTCGCGATGCACCCAGATGACCCGCGAAGCAGGCAGCACCGCGGGCGCCGCTTCGTTGTCGAAGATGCGGATGGTGTTCGCGTCGACCGGCTCGGGATCGTGCTGCCAAGCGAACGCGACGCCCTCGCCGAGCGCAAAATTGCTCTTCTTGCCTCCGAGACGGAAGCGCACGGCTCCGGTGTGCCGATCGATCTCGTAGATGGTCCAGGTCTCGCGCGCGGAGACGACGAGATTGCCGTCGGTGTTCACGCTGATGCCGTTCACGTGGAAGTAGTCGAACGGCTGCGTGCTGGTGTCGGTGGGCACCGCGACCTCGCTCTCGTCGATCGACACGTGATCGAGGCTGTGCCACTCGAAGAGGACGCGCCCCGTCGCCACGTCGATCTCCTGCACGATCCCGTCGACGACGGTTCCGTCCTTCGGGCCGCCGAAGGGCGACAGATCGTACGGGACCGGATGGTACACGGTGATGAGCGCCGTCCCTTCTTTCGTCAGCTTGAACTCGTGCGAGTCCGCGTTCAGGCCGTTGCCCGCGCGCACTTCGGCGACGACGTGATACGAGCGATCGACGATGTAGTCGACCGTCGGGGTCGTCTGAACGCCGCCGAGTCCCTGGCCCTCCGACCACGTCAGCACGGGCTCGCCGCGATACGTCTGGACGTGGAAGTCCGCCGCCTGATTCTTGCCGGCGAGAGCGTGGAAGAAGACGGGACGACCCTTGTCGTCGACGATCTCCGGACCTTGGACGCCGCTCGTCGCGGTCGTGTACTTCGGCCCGACGAAGACGAGCCCCGGCGCCGTGTCGCCGGCGGCTTGGATGACCTTGATTACGGGCGGCGTCAGATCACCCGGTGAAGTGGCAAGCGGAGTGGTCGATTTTGCGGTCGCCGCGGCGCTGAGCAGCGCGATCGTTCCGAATACGCCGCGCGCGGCGCGGCTCGAGCGTGACATGGACATCGTTTTTCCTCTCACGGTGTGGGTTCCCCGCCGGTCCGGGCCGGCGACAGGGGGCCGCCGCACCGCGCGCGTTCGCAAAACGCTGTTCCATATCTGTGTCTATTATAACAGACCAAATACTATTACAATAGAGATTGCGCGCTCGGTGCTCGAATCTTCCGAGTCCCTGCCGCTTCTCGAAATCGGCGCTCGCCGTCGCTGCGCGGGTCCATAATCCCGGTCGGTGATTCGAGCTCTCCCCGCGGTCGCTGGACGGTTCCTCCGTGCGCCCCCCGGATGTTTGATGTACGCCTGCCTCGGAGAAAGGTGATTTCCGGGATGGACGCGGTTGCCGCGTCTCGTGTTTCAGCGAAAGGTCGTTCGCCGAAAACGTCGAGTGCGCGCGCCACGGGGGTGTGACACAGCGGGAACGCAGATGTTGCGATCGAATTTGCTTTGGGCTCGCTTGGGGATATGCGTCGGGCTGTTCGCGGCTTCGGGTCTGGCGGCTCCGGACGCGTCGAAAGCCGCGCTGCGCATGAAGGCGAGGACCCTATTCGCCGACGGTCAGAAGGCGCTCGACGCGGGCGACGTACAGACCGCGGAGAAAGACTTCGAGGAGGCGTACCAGACGCTCCCGAACGCAGCGGTGCTGCTGAAAATCGCCGATTGCCGGAGCCGGCTTTCTAACGACCACGGCACCGTCGAGGCACTCGAACAGTACCTCGCCGAAAAGCCGAAGGCGGCGGACCGCACGGACATCGAGTCCCGGATCAATGCGATCAAGCAGAAGCCCGGCGTCGTTTCCGTCACGACGACGCCGGTGGGCGCTTCGGTCTTCGTGGACGGCTCGGATTCGGGGCAGGTGACGCCCACGGATCTGAAGCTCGCGCCCGGGGATCACACCATCTCCGTGCAGCTGCCGCCGTACGAGACCGTCCAGCAGACCATCACCGTGGATTTCGCGTCGCGGAAGACGCTCGACCTGACGCTCGCGGCGCCGGCCACGCCAACGACGGAACCGGGACTGAAGACGACGACTCCCGTCACCGACTATCCCGTGACGACGTCGAACGGGCGCAGTCTGTCTCCAGGGTTCTGGGTCGCCGCGGGCGCCACCGTGGCCGGCGCAGCCGTCTGGACGACGTTCGGGGTCATGGCGCTCGACAAGCACACCAAGTACAACGAGAAGCCCAGCCGTTCGCTCTACGACGACGGAAAACGCGACGCGCTCATCGCCGACATCTCGCTCGGCGTCACGCTCGCGGCGGCCGTGACCGCCGGCGTGTTCTACTTCACTTCCAAGAGCGGCGACGAGCCACCCGAGCACGGCGTCGTCATCGTGCCTTCAGTCTCGCGCGATAGCGCAGGCCTGGTCGGCCATGTTCGGTTCTAGGCTCGCGCGCGGCGTCGTTGCGCTCGTCGCGGTCGCGCTGTTCGTCGGTTGCTCCGTCATCGCGGACTTCGACGCGAGCAAGCTTCCGAAAGACGGCACGCGGGGCGCGGACGCGGCCGCGGGCCAATCCGGTGGGGGCGGCGTCCCGTTCGCCGCCGGCGGCAGCGGGGCCGGCAACGGCGGCACGACTCTGACTGCCATGGGGGGTGCGATCGCCGGCGGAGCGGGCGGGGTGGGAACGGACGTCCAAGGGCCGCGCGACGCCGGGACGGGCGGAGCCGTTGGTGCGGGCGGATCGATGGGCGGCGGCGCGGGCGGCGGAGGCGGAGCGGGCGGCGGCACGGCGCCGGCGTGCGACGTCGGGACCAACGCCGGGTGCGCCGCGGACGAGCTCTGCTGCAAAGTCGGGCAGGGCGCGACCTGTCGCAAAACGTCGTTGAAGGAGTGCGAGCAGTGCGGCGTCGCCTGCCCGTCGGGCGTCGCGGCGGCGTGTACTGCGCGTCAATGCGAATGCGCCTCCGGCTCGATGCGCGTGTGCAGTGGTCAGAATGCGGAGCGGTTCTGCGCGATGGGTCCGCCCGCTGCCTGCGTCGCGTGCAGGGATTCGACGGATTGCGCCGGACGCACCGACGGCAAGCTGCGTTGCGTTGCCGGTCAATGCGCGGAGTGCGATCCGACCCAGGCGAACGCCGGATGCGACGGCAACACGCCGATTTGCGACGCCACGACGAAGACGTGCAAGGCCTGTACGTCGTCGCCGGACGATTGCATCAAACCCCTCCGCTGTACGACGTCGGGCGCGTGCGGAAGTTGCACGAGCGCCGCCGACTGTACCACGCGCACCTCGCCGATCTGCGATTCATCGACCACGCAGTGTCGTCCGTGCGCGTCCGACGCGGAGTGTATCTCCGGTCCGAAGGTTCCGTACTGCGTCAATCAGACCTGTAGCAGCTGCGATCCGAACACCGAAACGGGCTGCAACGACGCGGCGAAACCCGATTGCCGCGAGGATACGACGGGCGGCTTCTCCTGCCAGGCGTGCACCAGCGATCGGAACTGCACTCACCGTCCGGCGACGCCGGTGTGCGACGCGCTCAGCGGACGTTGCGTCGCCTGCGCGTCGGACAACGATTGCACGAACGCGAAGGCGCCGTTCTGCGTGAACAACGCCTGCGTCGCGTGCGACGTGGCGCCGTTCATCGCGCTCGCGGCGGACTTGCGTTGCGCTCTGAAGGTCAACGGCCAGCCGACGTGCATCCACAGCGGCACCCAGAAAGGTCAATGTGGGGCTTGCGATCCCGGCGACTCGAGCGGGTGTACGAACGACCAGCTGTGCTGCGAGAGCGGCGGCGTCGCCCGGTGCACCCCGACGAGCGCCGCCCAGTGCACCGCGTGCGCGAGCGGCGGGTGCGATCCGGCGCTCACGAACACATGCACGAACCGCGCTTGCGGCTGCGGTTCGAGCGGCGCCTGTTCCGGGTCGGGGACGGCGCGCTTCTGCGTCGCGTCCGGTTGCGCCGAGTGCCGCAACGACGCCGATTGCACCAACGCCGCGGCTCCGCTGTGCGAGAACGCCGCCTGCGTCGCCTGCAACCAGGCCGCTTCATCGAACGCGCGCTGCGCCGCGAAGCAAGCGAACACCGCCTGCGCGACGACCGGCGCGCGCTCCGGGCGGTGTTCGAGCTGCGACCCCGGCTCGAACGCGGGCTGCACCGACAGCACGCTGAACCAGTGCGATCCGGCGACCGCGACGTGCGTCGATTGCGTCGACAACGGCGGCTGTTCCGGGACGCTCGACCGCTGCAACACGAGCACGCACAAGTGCGTCGACTGCGACGCGACGGGAGGCTGCGGCGACGTCCCGACGACGCCCGTCTGCGTCGCCAGCGTGTGCACGGCGTGCTCGTCGGACGCGCAATGCGCGTCGGCCTCCGGCGTCGCCGGCCCATTGTGCTCCGTGACCGGCGCGTGCGTTCCGGACTCGCCCTGCACGAAGAACGCCGATTGCACCGACGGCATTCACCGCATCTGCACCGGCCTCGGGGCGGACGGCGGTGGCACCGGTCGTTGCCGGGTCTGCGATCCGCTCACCAACGCCGGTTGCCCGGGCGCCGAGACGTGCAGCGCGAGCTTCGTCTGTTCGGGGTAGGCGCTCCAACCGCACTAAAAGTTCTGCGCGCAAGTCCCCGCCTGCGCGTCGGAGACCGCGGGCTCGGTGAAGCTCGGGACGTCGAGGTTCGGCGGCGATTCGAAGTCCAACAAGTCGAACATGGCGTCCGAGTTGGCGTCGCGATTGGTGAGCGCCCCGATTCCGAACTTCGCTTCGATGAACCGCAAGATGGACGTGTGGCTGTGCACGACGTGGCTCACGAAATGCCGCTTCGCATACGGTGACACGACGATGAGGGGAACGCGGAACCCGAGGCGATCGAAATTGCCGAGCTCGGGGTTCAGGCGCGGCGGCGTGTCGTCCGGCGCGCACGCGGCGGGCGGCGCCACGTGATCGTAGAGCCCGCCGTGCTCGTCGTACGTGATGAACAGCACGGAGGACTTCCATTCCGGGCTGTGCATCAGGGCCTGCACCTGGTCGTACACGAACTTCTGTCCCATCTGGATATCGGACGGCGGGTGCTCGTCGTCCTCTTGCACGATGTTCGCGCTGCTGAAGTTCGGATCGATCAACGCGAACGGCGGGAGCGTACCCGCCGCAGCGTCTTTCGCGAACTCACTGATGTCGACGAAGTGCGCCGCCTGCGCCGAGTCCGTCGCGAAGTCCGGGTAGAGCAAGCCCGACGCGATGGACTCGTGGTAATCCTTCCAGTCGACGTTCTTGTCGTTCAGCGCCTTGAAGATCTGATTGGCGCCAGGTGGCGCGAGCGTATTCAAGTCGGTGGTCACGATGCCGAACGAGGTGCCGCCCATCAGGTACATGCGGTTCGGGTAGGTCGGCCCGAGCACGGAGCAGAAGTACCGATCCGACATCGCGAAGGTGGAAGCGAGGTCGTAGTAGAACGGGATGTCCGTCTGGTCGTAGTAGCCCATGGCTCGCGAGCCCGTGGGGTCGCTGGCGACGGAGTTGGACAGGGCGAAGCCGTCGTTCTTGCCGTCGTCGTACTGGCGATGGCTCGCCGGCCAGCCGTGATCGGTGTCCGTCACGCAGTACTGGGGCTCGTGGTGCCAGGGAATGACGGCGCCCGTCCCGCCGTCGGCGGGGGAGCCGGGGTTCGACGTCGATTCGGGCGGCACGTCGACGTCGTCCTGTCCGTGGCCCTTCAAGTGACCATAGTACTGGTCGAACGACCGATTCTCTTGCATGAGCACGATGACGTGCTCGATCGGGTTCTTCGCGGTGGCGCAGCTGCCGAGCGTGTCCTCGGGGAGCGCTCCGGCGGTGAACTTGCAGTTCGAACGCTGTTCGACGAGCGTCGCGGAGAGACCGCACGCCGTGCCGCCTGCGTCGGAACCACCGCCGTCGCCGCTCGGGGGAGGCTTCCCGTGGTCCTCGTCCTTCGAGCAGGCCACTGCCAGGACCGAAAGCGCGAGAACGGATGGAAGGCCGTACCACCCCGAACCGAAAGAAAGCATGTCGCAGCGTAGCGCGGGGGGGAGCTGGCAACCATCAGCTATCAGCTATCAGCCATCAGCCATCAGCTATCAGTCATCAGCCTATTGGGCGTCGGGTTTCGGGCGTTGGGGTTAGTCTGCCTGTCCGGGGGGCGTCGCGGCGGTGAATCTGGCCTCTCAGGCTGACGGCTGACCGCTGATGGCTGAATGCCAGAGGAACCGTGCCGAACCCTGCCGAACCTGTCTACGATGCGCCGATAAGAGCCCATGAGCGACGAACCCGCCGAAGTGCTGTCGCTCGCCGGGCACGAAGTCTCCATCACGCACCCGTCGAAGCTCTACTTCACGAAGGAGCGGCGACTGACGAAGCTCGACGTCGTGAAGTATTACCTCGACGTCGCCGACGCGGCGATCCGGGGTATTCGCGATCGTCCCGTCGTCCTCAAACGGTTCGTCGGCGGCGCCGAGAGCCAGCCGTTCTATCAGAAGCGCGCCCCAGAAAAGCGACCGTCCTTCATCAGAACCGTAACGCTTTCGTTTCCATCGGGACGCACCGCGGAAGAAGTCGTGGTGGACGACGCCGCGGGGCTCGCGTGGATCGTGAACCTCGGGTGCCTCGAGCTGCATCCGCACCCGGTGCGGTCGCGCGATCTGGAACACCCCGACGAGCTCCGCGTCGATCTCGATCCCGGTCCCGGTGTCGCGTGGGCCGACGTGCGGCGCGTGACGCTGGAAGTGAAGGCGCTGCTCGAGGAGCTCGGGCTCCGTGGTTTTCCGAAGACCAGCGGCTCGCGGGGCATGCACGTGAACGTGCGCGTCGAGCCGCGCTGGACCTTCGGCGAGGTGCGCCGCGCGGCGCTGGCGCTCTCCCGCGAGATCGAACGACGGGCGCCGGGCATCGCGACGTCGAAGTGGTGGAAGGAAGAGCGGCACGGCGTGTTCATCGACTACAACCAGAACGCCAAGGACCGAACGACGTGCAGCGCCTACTCGATCCGTCCGTTGCCCGACGCGCGCGTGTCCGCGCCGCTCCGCTGGGAAGAGGTCGCCGACTGCGACCCCGCGGACTTCACGGTCGCCACCATGCCGGCGCGACTCCGCGAGATCGGCGATCCGGCAAGCGATATGGACGCACACGCGGGCTCCCTCGAGAAGCTGCTCGAGCTCGCCGCCCGGGACCAGGCGAGCGGGCTCGCCGACGCGCCGTGGCCGCCGCACCACAGAAAGACGGCGGGCGAGGGCGTGCGCGTCGCGCCGTCACGTGCCAAGGGAGCGTCCAAGAAGCCGCGCGAGAAGATGCCGCTCGTCACCGTCGCCAACTCGCCGGACAAGGAGGCGGCGCTCGCGGGGCTCGCCCGCTGGAAGACGCGACACGCCGGCGCGGCCGAGCACCTCGCCGCCGACGACGTGCTCGTCGACGCCATGCGCGGCCGCTCGTCGACCTGGACGCGCATCCGCGTGAACCTCCGTCACGTCCCCGAGGCGCTCAGGCCGCCGCAAGAGACGCCCGATCCGGACGACGATCCGACGCGGGCGTGGCGCGACGCCATGCGCCGCCGCAAAGAGTCGGGTTGACGACTCGCCGTCAGCGGCCCGACCCGAAGATGCGGCTCACCTCTTCCGGCGGCACGACCTCGAGCTGCGCGAAGGTGCACTCCTCCGGCCGCTTGTCGGGACGAAAACGCCGGAACTGCGCGGTGTGACGGAACCGATTTCCCTCCATGTGATCGTAGGCGACCTCGACGACGAGCTCGGGGCGCAGCGGCTCCCACGAGAGATCCTTGCCCTGGCTCCAGCGGCTCTGGCCACCCGGCATGCGGTGCGCGTCACCGCCTTCGACGTCGTGCGCCGCCCAGGCGCGCCACGGATGCGCGGCGAGCGCGTTCTCCCGATACGCCGAGAGAAAGGACACGAGCTCCGTGCGCTTGGCGTCGCTGAAGCTCGCGCACACCCCGACGTGGTCGAGCTTTCCGGAGTCGTCGAACAGGCCGAGAAGCAGCGAACCGACCCGCGTCTTGCCGCCCTTCTTGTGCCACCGGAAGCCAGCGACGACGCAGTCGCACTCGCGCTCGTGCTTGACCTTGAACCATTCGCGCTTGTTCGGCGCGTACGCGCCGGAGGCGGCTTTCGCCATGACGCCGTCGAAACCCGCGCCTTCGAAGCGGCGGAACCAATCCTCGGCGAGCGCGCGATCCACCGTCGCGGGCGTCACGTGGAGCGGCGGCTTTACCCCTCCAACGGCCGCTTCGAGCCGCCGCCTGCGCTCCGCGAAGGGGAGCGGCCGCAAATCCTCGTCGCCTTCACAGAGCAGATCGAAGAAGGCGATGGACGCGGGGATCTGCTCGGAGAGCAGCTTCGCGCGCGACGCCGCCGGATGGAGGCGAAGCTGCAGCGCCTCGAAGTCGAGCGCGCCGCCCCTGGCGATGACGATTTCCCCGTCGAGCACGCAGCGCTCCGGAAGCGCTGCGGCGAGCGGCGCGAGCAGCTCCGGAAAATACCGGTTCAGCGGCTTCTCGTCGCGGCTTTGCAGGAACACCTCGTCGCGGTCCTTGAAGACGATCGTGCGAAAGCCGTCCCACTTCGGTTCGTACGTCCAGCCGTCGCCGCTCGGCAGCTCGGAGACGCGCTTGGCGAGCATCGGGAGCAGCGGTGGATTGACCACGAGGTCCATCCACGGATTGTATCCCGAGGTTCACCCGATGGACGAGCGCCCTAACCACGCAAAGAGCGCGACGCTCCGGACTAGAGCGGCGGGTAGGCGTTCGTCATCAGCTGCTGGAACTGAGCGGAGAACCACGCGCCGGAGATCGGCGCGTTCGCCAGCGCGCCGGTCAGGTTGTTTCCGTTGCGCTCGTTGCCGGTGTACGTCGGGTCGCACATCTGGTCGAAGCCTTTGCCGTCGTTGTTCTGGATGGCCATGCTCGATCCGTCGGATTCACCGGGCGGCTTGATCCAGACGTAGGCTTGAATGTCCGCGGTGGGGTTGGCCCGCGGGCGCTCACCGAGCCCGGCGCCGGATTGATTGCACCAGTTGCCCGCGTGGATGCGCCGATCGACGCGCGAAGCGTCCACGAACGTGTCCACGTCGGTCGACGTGCTCGCGGCCGTCGGGCGCTGGGGGCCGCCCCAGCCGTTGCGGGACGTGTCGATGAGCATGCCTATCTTCGAGCTGAAGCCGGCGCCGACGAGCTTCTGCTTCAGGCCGGCGGCGTACGACGTTTCGTCGACGTAGTCGTTGTAGTTGACCCACTTCGAATTCTTCACGCTCTGCCCGTTCACCATGGTGGCGGCGGTGAAGAACGGCTCGGTCAGCGCCGAGTAGTTCGCGGTGTTCGTGATGAAGCCGGCGACGGTGTTCATGCCGGCCATGTTCGCCACCTGGGCGAAGAGATCCGCGCAGGGGCCGAGGTTCGAGTCCCAACCGAGCCAGCCGTGGTGTCCGGCGTCGAGATAGTTGTACACGTTGGGGATCGCGCCGAGCTTCTGCAGCGCGTAGGCGACGCCTTGCACGTAACCGCCGTTCGATTTCATCGTCGCGCACTGCGTGACGTCGGTGTTCGTCACCAGGTTGGGCAGCGAATCCGGCTCGATGATGTTGACGATGCGCAGAGTCTGATATTTCGGGTCGCCCTCGATGGTCGCGATCGGATCGATGTAATCGGATTTGTATTTGGGCAGGTCCGTCGCGGAGAGCTCGCCGTTCGACGCGAGCGCCGCGCAATCGCGCCCGGGCAGATCGTAGATGACGAACTGGATGTAGCCCGCGCCCTGCTTCAAAGCGGCGTCGAGATGGTCGGCGAGGCCCATCGAGCCGTTCGACGTGCTCATCGTCGTCCCCCGGATCGCCGCGATGCGATCGAGCCACACCGCCGTCGGCGTATTCGCGACTCGGCTGCCGCCTTGTTCTGCGTTCGCCTTCGCTTGCCACTCCGGGTTCACGTAGCCTTTTGCGCCATCGAAGGGGTTATCGACGTGCTGCGCGTTGTTCGTGCCGGTCGAGCCACCGGAGCTCGTCGTGCCGCCGGCGCCGCTGCCGCCGCCCGTGCCGGCGCTCGTGCCGCCACTGCTCGTGCCCGTGCTGATGCCACCGGTTCCGCCGCTGCTCGTGCCCGTGCCGCCGATCGAGGCTGGTCCGCCGGTGGTCGCGCCGGTTCCGCCGCCGAAGGTTCCGCCGGGACCGCCGTTGCCCGCCGAGCCGGTGGGTCCGGTGTTTCCGGCGCCGTTCGGCGTCGCACCGCTGCCGGTGGCGCTCGTCGACGCGCCGCCGGAGCCCGACAAGCCGTTGCCGGCGCTCCCGCTGCCGGAGCTTGCCGCCGCGCCGGGGTTGCCGAAACCCGCGCTGCCGCCCGTGGCGTCGGCCGGAGAGCCGTCGCTGTTCGACGAGCAGGCGGCGAGGGCCAGCAACGCGATCGCGGAACCGAGGGACGGTCCGCCGCGCAAGACGTGGCGCGCGACGCGCCGGAAGCGCGCGGTAGCGCTGATGTCGAAGCCGTTCGCTGCGTGGCGGGGGGGCGAGGTGTTCTCCATGTCGCCCGAGTAGTCGCCGAGGGTCTTCGTGACGGCTCACGATCCTGGAGCTTGGAGGGTTTCGTGACGGCTCACGATCCTGGAGCTTGGAGGGTGATGCGGGGGGGGCGATGGATGCGACAACTAAGGTTGCCGGGTGCGGGCCGATCGTCGAGGGGATGGGTGACTGGCGGGGAGCGCCTCCGGGCCGAGGGACTACGGAGATCCGATGTTTCGCGGGACGCGCTGTGTTCTGCGTGTGTTGGATAATTTTGCCGCGAGCGAATATGCAGCGCTCTGGCTCGAATCCAGCTGCGGCAGCGCGCTGGAGCGGAATTGCTCTCGATCCGTGCGCTGTTCTCGAAAGCTTTTTGCCGTGTTGAATTTTTGAAGTGAATTGCGCGTGCATGGACAACAAAGGAGCGCGAGGGAGATTGATTTCCGCGTGTGAGCGCAGGTGTGTCTTCTCTGGGTTATCCAGTTGGCCTAAACTGCAAGTTAATGGCTAGGGCAGTTGAGCTTGCTCCCGAGCGTGCGACGGTTGCCGTGGCGACCTCGACTCCTTTCATCCGACTTCTCACGGCGCAAGGCCGCGAAGCGCTGGAGGAGCGAACCCGTACCCTTCACGCGCTCGCGAACCGTTACGAAATCACCGAGGACTCTCTCACGGCCGAGAACGCGCGCATGCCGCACGACATGTCGCTCGAGATCCTCGAGCGCTCGGCCTGGGTGCTGGGGTCCGGCGCCATCACTCTGCGCGCGCTCTCTTATTGGCGCATGGGCGACCACGGCATCGGCGACTACCTGAACGCGACGTGCTCCACCGTCGGCGAGATGCTCGACACGGTGACGAAGCACATCTCGCTCCTGCACGACGGCATTCGCGTCTCGATGCGGGAAGAGGACGACGTCACGCTGGTCACCTGCGAGCTGCACGACGACGTCGCCCAGCACCACTGGTACGCGGAAAACACCCTGGGTAAGATCATCGTCGAGCTCAGGAACGCGTTCGGCGGCGGTTCGATTCCAGGCCTCTTGCGCGCGTACTTCGCGCATTCGGCGCCCTCGTACGAAAAGGAGTACCAGCCGGTGTTCCGCGTGCACACGGACTTCGCTCACGGCGAGAACGCGCTGGTATTCCAGACCAGCGCGCTCGACACGCCGATGCCGACCGCCGACCCGGTGCTCCACTCGCTCCTGCAGCGGCAAGCGGCGGCCATGCTGCCCACCCGGCGCGCCCATCGCACGCTGATCGATCGCGTGCGCACCGTCGCGCGTGAAGAGCTCGCTACGTCTTACGGCGATCAGTCGCGCGTCGCGAAGCGCCTCGGGATGAGCTCCGCGACCCTGCGCCGCAAGCTCGAGCAGGAGCACCATATCCGATATACGAACATCCTGAGTGACATCCGCAAGGACATCGCCGTCACCTGTTTATCGCAATCGTCGCTGTCCATCGACGAGATCGGGCGGCGCGCCGGGTTCTCGCAGAAGACCGCGTTCTATCGCGCGTTCAAGCGCTGGCTCGGCTGCACCCCCGCGGAGTACCGTCTGGCGAATCGAGTCCGCTGACCGCGGGCGATCGTCGCTTCGCGATCTCGGTCTGGTTGTACCCGCGCTCGATGGCGAATCGAGTCCGCTGACCGCGGGCGATCGTCGCAAGAAGGGACGAAGCGCCTCGGTTGCGAGCGCGCGCCGGCGGGCGGGCGAACGGCGCGCGACGTTCGCCCGGGCCGTGGAGCGCTAGCGCCTCGCCTCGAGCACGATGTTGAACGGCGTCTCCGTCGCGCGGCGCACCGAGGACAGACCGCCTTCGTCGACGATGACCTTTCTCAAGCGCGTTTCGCCGGCTTGTGCGCCCAGCGCGGGGCCGCCGGCCGAGAGCGAGTGCGGCACGCACAGCATCGTCGACGCCGCGTAGTAAACGCGGGAGACCGGATTGACGTTGTCCTCGACGTGATCGCCGGCGATGGGCTCGACGACCATCCACGTCCCTCCTTCGGCCAGCATCGCGCGGACGTGCTTCGCGGCGCCCACGGGGTCCTCCATGTCGTGCAGACAATCGAAGCTGCACACCAGATCGTAAGGACCGCCGCCGAAGTCCGTCGATCTGGCGACTTGGAACGCGACGCGCCCGTCCACGCCCGCGGTCTTCGCGCGCTCGCGGGCGCTGGCGATGGACGCTTCGTGGTAGTCGAACCCGACGAACGTCGACTTCGGAAAGGCTTGCGCCAGGATAATCGTGGACGCACCGTGACCGCAGCCGATGTCGGCGACTTTTGCGCCGCGTTCGAGCTTCTCACGAACGCCCTGCAGGGCGGGAATCCAATCCTTCACGAGGTGCCCGTTGTACGCGGAGCGAAAGAACCGCTCGGTGCCGTCGAACAGGCAGGGATGGTGCGCGCCCCACTCGAGCCCCGCGCCCGTGCGGAAGTTCTCGACGGCGCGGTCCTCGGACTTCTGCATCGCCTTCATGATCCCGAAGGCGCCCAGCAGAAAAACGGGGCTCCGTTCGTCCACGAGGCAGAGCGCGTGCTCTGCCGGCAGAGCGTACTTTCCCGTCGCCGGATCGTAGGCGACGTATCCACCGGCGGTCTGGTTGCCCAGCCATTCGCGGACGTAGCGTTCGGCCGTGCCGGTGAGTTTGGCGAGCTCGGCGGACGTGACCGGGCCTGCATCGGCCATCGCTTTGTAAAGACCGAGCTTTTCACCGATCAGCACGAGGGTCCCGCTCATGGCGGCGCCCACGTCGCCTACGACCCGGTACACGAAATCGAGCAGCTTCTTTTCGTCGACGGTTTGCAGAGTGGTCATGTCGTCGTTCTTTCTTCGTGTGAAGCGGCGCTGCGCCGCGAACGAAGACCACTCTCCGCCTTCGCCGTGGGGCGCGGCGTTGGAGCCGGCGTTGTAATTTCGTCGACGCGGGCGCGTCCGGATCGGCGCCGTGCCACAATGGCCCCGGCAGGGTCGTCCGTTGGACAAAGCGCTCGAGATCCGATTGCTTGGGGAGCTACAGGTGGTCGTCTGCGGCCGGCTCGCCAAGTTGCCGCCGTCGAAGAAGACGCGCGCCCTGCTGTCTTACCTGGTCGCGAGCCGCCAGCCCCAGCTTCGCGCCCGGCTCTGCGATCTCCTGTGGGAGGGGCCCGACGACCCGCGTGCCGGTCTGCGGTGGAGCCTGAGCAAGCTCCGGGCAGTATTCGACGAGGCGGCTCCTCCGCCGTCCGATCTCGGTGGCGACGAGCCGAAGGGACCGATTCGCGCGTCGCCCGCGCGCGTCGAGTTCGTCGCCGACGCCGCGGCCGTCGATCTGCTGGAGCACCGCGCGGACATGGCGGGCTCGATCGACGAGCTGCCGGTCGACACGCTGGAGCGCGCCGCCGCACGGTTCCGTGGCGACTTCCTGGAAGGGCTCGAGCTACCCGATTGCTATCGGTTCCACGAGTGGTGCGTCGGCGAACGGGAGGCGTTGCGGCGCGAGCGCGTCGCGATCCTGGCGACGCTCGTCGAGCGGCTGCGCGACGCGCCGGAGCGGGCGCTCGTTCACGCGAGGACCTGGGCGCAGATCGAGCCGATCGCCGAAGCCGCTCATGCCGCCGTCGTGAGCTGTCTCGGACTCCTCGGACGGCGGCGGGAAGGGATGCAGCAATACGAGCGCTGCCGTCATCTACTGGAGACGGAGCTCGGCGCGAAGCCGTCCGCGGTCATGGAGCGCGCCCGCGTTTCGCTCGGCGCGCCGACCGCGCCGCCCCGCGAGACCATGCGCGCCGTCGAGCTGGCGCCGCGGCTGGCCGAGCTCGCGGCGCAAACGACCACGCCGCGTGAGCCGGCGCTGGTCGGACGCGAAACGGAGCGGGCGATGCTCGGACACGCGCTCGCCCGTGCAATGGCCGGCCAGGCGTCGGAAACGATCCTCCTGATGGGCGAGCCCGGTGTCGGCAAGACGCGATTGCTCTCCGATCTCGTCGCGCGCGCCCGCGAGCAGTCCGGGCTCGCGCTCACCGGGCGCGCCTTCGAGGCGGAGATGGTGCGGCCGTACGGATCGTGGATCGACGCGCTCCGCTCGGTGCCCCTCGGACACGCCGTTGCTCCGCTGCGGCGCGAGGTCGCCGTGCTCCTCCCGGAGCTCGCCGAGGCGCCGGTCGAGAGCGTCGACAGGACGCGCCTGTTCGATGCAGTCGTGCATTTGCTGTCGTCGCTCACGGCGCCGCAGCGTCCCCTCGTCTTGACGCTCGACGACTTGCAGTGGATCGACGAGGCGAGCGCGGCGCTCGTTCACTACGTCGCGCGCGCCGCGATACCGGGGCTCGTCGTAGCCGTCGCCGCGCGTCCGGGCGAGCTCGACGACAACGCCGCCGCCGTGCGCCTCTTCCGCGCGCTGCGACGCGACGCGCGCGCCCGCGAGCTGTCGCTCGGCCCGCTCTCGCCGGGCGAAACGACGCGGCTCGTGGAGCAGCTCGATCCGCTGGCTGATTCGACCGGGATCTTCGCGGAGTCGGAAGGTCACCCGCTGTTCACCATCGAGCTCGTGCGGGCGCGGCGGCAAGAGCCAGGAGAAGCCGAGATGCCGTCGACGTTGAGCGGCCTTCTCCGCGAACGGCTCGAGAAACTCGATCCACAATCGCAGTCCGTGGTCGCGTGGGCGGCGGCGCTCGGGCGCAGCTTCCGGCTCGGAGTGCTCGTCGACGTGCTCGGGCGGGCGCCGCCCGACGTGCTCGCCGCCACGGACGATCTCGAGCGTCGCGGCATCTTCTGTCCGGCCGCCGCGGGTACGACCCAGTTCGGTTACGACTTCTCGCACGACCTGGTCCGGCGCGCGGCTTACGACCGCATCTCCGAGCCGCGCCGCAAGCTCTATCACGCGCACATCGCGAACGTGCTCGCGCGGTCGCTCGACACGGACGACGCGGTGGCCGGCGAGGTCCTGCGGCACGCCGCGCGGGGCGGCGACGACGCGCTCGCGGCGCGCGCGTCCCGGCGCGCGGCGCGGCGGTGTCTGCGTCTGTTCGCTTACGCCGAAGCCGCGGAGATCGCCGATCGCGGGAGGCATCACGCCGCGAAGCTCGGCGTCGTCGAGCGCCTCACGACGGAGGTCGAGCTGCTCCGCGTTCTCGCGGAGGCCGAGCCGTTGCGGCGCTCCGCGGAGCTACAGCGGGCGCTCGTGCAAGCGATCACCGACGCCCACGCGATCGCGAAATACGAGCTCGTGACGGAGGCGTACCGCGTGCTGGCGATGCTTCAGCACCAGGTCGGCGACGTCGTCGCCGGCACCGAGAGCCTCGATCGCGCGGCGGAAGCGGGCCGCGCGGCGCCGATGCAAACGGTGGTCGGCGCCGTGGCGAGCGCGGGGCGTTGCTACGCGATGGTCGGTCGCGAGATCGCGCGCGCGCGCGAGTTGCTCGTCGAGGCGCGTTCTCTCGCCGAGCAGCACGGCATCGTCGAAACGGAGATTCTGATCGGGGAGGCGTGCCTCGCGCAGTTCGACGGCGACGACCGGCTGGCGGAGCACCTCTTCCGCCTGGCGCTGCCGCCGCTGCGGAGCGCGATGGACCACTGGCGCGAGTGCGAATGCCTCGTGCGGCTCACGGTCGGCGCCATCGATCGCGGCGCGTGGTCCGAGGCGGCGACGTTCGTGAAAGATTTGGGTCACGTCGCCGTGAAAATGGGCGAGGGCGCGACGGAGCCGCAGGTCGCGACGGCGCTCGAAGCGTTGATCGCTCTCGGGACTCGCGCGCCGGATGCAGGTCGGATGGTCGAGGCTGCGCTCGCGCTGCTCCGCGCCATCGACACGAAGGGGATGCTCGCATACGCTCTCGACACCGTCGGCCGCATCGAGCTCGACTCGAAGGCCGTAGATCGAGCGGCACACCGAGCAGCCGAGGCTCTCCAGATGGCGCTTCTGCTTCACAACGAGGACGAAGCCGCGTTCGCGCGCGCCCTTTCCTGTGAAGTGGCTTGGGAGAAGGGCGATCGGGAAACGGCGCGCGCGTGGCTCGCCGAGGCGTGCATTCATTCGCACCGAGACGACGTATTATCCGCCCGCGCCCGCGCCGCCATCGAGCGAGCCCGGGCGCGCATCATCGCTCGCGAAGGGGATCGATAGATGGCCAAGGTCGTCGCCGAGTATCGGTACGCAGAGCCGCTCACCGCCGAGCAGTACGCGCGCGACGCGCCGCGGCTCGCCGATTGCCTCGAGGTCCGGGAGGCGCGCCTCGTGGCGACGTACGTGTCGCGCGACGGCACGCGTCGGATCAGCGTCTTCGACGCCGCCGACGCCGAAAGCGTCCGCAACGCGCATCGCTCCGCGAACGTTCGCTTCGAGTCTATCTGGTCAGCCGAAGCTCCGTCGTGAGGCCGGGCGGCGGACGCCTCAAGAGCCTTCGACCTTGATGAGACACATCGCCTTGTGCGCGACCTCGATGGCCTTTCGCGTCGCTTCGCTCGCGGACGGATCCGCCGCGGCCGCGACGTTGGCGCTATCCGCGGCTTGCTCGACCTCGACCACCGCTTCGCGAGCGGCGCGCGTGTCGACCCCGGACGACAGCGCCGCGTGCGCCTTCTGCGCCTTACGCTGGAACTCGAGGACGACGGCCAGCAAGACCGGTGAAGCCGCGGAATCGGACCTTACCGTTTCGATGGCGCGCGTGACGTGCCGTTCGACCAGCGTCAAGCGCTCGATCAAGCTTTCCATGAAATCCCTCCGTGGCAACCATGAGCTACGCTTCGGGGAAGAGTAGGCGGCCTCCGTCGCCGCGTCACGCATCATCGGGGCGGTAGCTTGATGGCCTGCCTATAAGCGAAAACCGTCTACACTGAAGGCGAACGGCTGTCCGAAGACGCGTGAAACACGCGAGCGTGGCGCTGGGCTCGATGATACGGTTACGCCTCACCCACATGGATTTCGCGAGCCTCGCCGCGCTGCCCGACGAACGCATCGACGTTCTCACGGGCGCACTGCTCATCGCCAAGGACGAGTATCCGAGCCTAGATCTTCTGCACGAGAAGCGTCGTATCGACGAGATCGCGGCGCCCCTGGGCAGGCTCGACGGTCTCGACGCCGCGGATCAGGCGACGCTCTTGTCCGAGCGGCTCTTCGGGGATTGCGGCTTTCGTGGCAACGCGGACGACTATTACGACCCGCGGAACTCCTACGTGAACGCGGTGCTGGATCGACGGCTCGGTATTCCGATCACGCTCTCGCTCGTGTACACGGAGGTCGCGCGGCGCGCGGGCGTGCCCGCGAGCGGCGTCGGATTTCCGGGTCATTTCCTGGTTCGCATCGAGACGGAGTCCGGCGAGCCTTTGATGATCGACCCGTTCGGCGCTGGTCGGGTCGTCGGGCGGGGCACGCTGGAGTCGCTCCTCGAGCGCGGTCCGACGCCCAAGCGCACTTCCCGAATGCTACTCGCTCCCGCCAATCCGCGGACCGTCCTCGCGCGGATGCTGGGCAACCTGAAGGGCGTCTACGCGGCGCGCGGCGAGCTGTCGCGCTTGCTCGTCGTGACGAGCCGCTTGCTCGAGCTATCCCCCGACTCCGCCGCGGACGTGCGAGATCGCGGTCTCATCGCCTTGCGCCTCGGCTCCCCTCGAGTCGCCGAAGAAGATCTCGCGCGCTACCTTGCGCTGGAGCCCGAAGCCGCGGACGTCGCGGAGATTCGTAGGATAGTCGGCCGTCTTCGGGAGCAGACCACGGCGTTCAACTGATTTGATTGAACAGGAAGATAGGAAGACTTTTGGGTTTGAAGAAGGAGCTATTCACGCGCCGTCTTCACCCAAATAAGCCTTCCCGCCCTTCCGTCTAGGAAGAAACTCAGGCGGTAGGTAGCAGGGCTGCCCCCACTCGCCGCGGGCCGGGCCGCGCGGCGGTCTCCCCCAAGCGTCCGTGCTCGCGCTTCGCGCTGCGCGCGGCCGCGGGGGAGACCGCAGAGCGAGTGCTGGGCGAGAAGTTCATGCGGCGGGAGCGATTTGGACGGCGAAGCCGAGTTCTTCGAGACGGCGGCGCAGTCGAGTAGCGATGCGGTTTCGATCGCGCAGGTCGAAATGCTGCGCGCCGAGGTCGCGATAGGGCACCCTCTGGCGCAGCATGTGATAGATGGCCGTTAGCATCGAGGCGGCGACGGCCACCACGGCTTTTTTTGCCCCCCGACGTGTCTTGATGCGGTGATATTGCGCGCGAGCATAGGTGTTCTTGCTGCGCGCCGCCGCCCAGGTGCAGCTGACCAATGCACCTTTCAACCAGTTGCTTCCTTTTCGGACTCGGGTCGTTCGACGTTTCCCCGCGCTTTCGTCCAGCCGCGGACAGAGGCCGGCGAAAGATACGAGGTGACCTGCGGTAGGAAATCGCGACATGTCAGGACCGATCTCGGCGAGCACGATCTGTGCGGCGGTCGTGCTCATTCCCGGCATTTCTCTGAGCCGATCGACCACTTCAGCGAAAGGGCGGGCAACCTCCTCGATGCGCACGTCGAGCTGGACGATGCTTCGATCGGTCACGTCGATCTGATCCAGGTGTGTTCGGAGCAGGAATCGATGATGTCCCGTCAACTTGCCTTCCAGCGCCAAAGCTAACGTCGCGCGAGGCGTCTTCAATCGTGAGTGCGCCAGCTCAACGAGCTTTTGCGGGTCGGTTTCACCAGCAATCAACGCCTCCAGAATGGCCCGGCCGCTGACTCCGGTAATGTCCGAAATGTACGACCCGAGCTTGATGTTCGCGTCCTCCAGCACTTTCTGGACCCGATTCACATGCTGAGCTCGCTGTCGCACGAATTGCTGACGCGTTCGCGTCAGATCGCGCAGCTCCTGCACGGGCGGCTCCGGCACGAAGCTCGCGCTGATCAGGCCATGTGCGAGTAGGTTGGCGAGCCACTCCGCATCTTTTACGTCGCTCTTGCGGCCCGGCACGTTTCGTACGTGTTTGGCGTTTGCCAGCACCAGCTCGAAAGCTCCCGACAAGATGTGCCACACCGGCTTCCAGTAAACCCCCGTAGCCTCCATCACGACGTGCGTGCACTCGTTCTGCTCGAGCCAGCTCAGTAACTCCAGCAGCGCCGCGGTATGCGT
Source organism: Polyangiaceae bacterium (assembly GCA_035547195.1). Classification (GTDB taxonomy): domain Bacteria; phylum Myxococcota_A; class Polyangia; order Polyangiales; family Polyangiaceae; genus DASZVB01. Next base: position 24,023 of record DASZVB010000011.1, on the reverse strand, counting down.
CTTGAACGACCGAATCTCCGATCGAGCTCGACCACCACCTTCCTGAATGCGTACGCAGGCCACGACCGTGTCCTTGTGCACGTCCAGCCCCGCGCAGCGCGGATATAACGTCTCCACTCTTGCTCCTCCTTTCAGTGCCGGCGAGGAGCCCACGTCGTTCGAATTCTAGGAAGCGTGCTCTCGACTCCGCCAAACGGAGCCGTCGCAACAGTTCAGGGTGCTCGTTGGGCTCCGGGTCCGACTTCCTGGCGGGCTTCACTGCACCAAAGACGGAACCGACCTCTATGCCAGCGCCCCGAGCCTACTCCGTTTCATGCTTCAGAGTGGCGGGGGCTTCCCAGCCATTCCGAGACTTCCTGTAAATTCTCTCTGCGATTACTTCTTCGCGCACGAATAATCGCCGAAAAATATCGCCGATCTCTGACACCGAACTTCAGTGCGCGTGCCCGACTTTCCCACTTCGAACACGTACTCGTGCGAGAAGGGCGAGCGCGTGAACTCGCGCATCTGAGCCGGACACGGCTCGCCTCCGCACGCCGCTCGCGCCGCGGCTTGCTCGACTCCGGTGGAGTCGCCGTACGTGTTGACGAGACCCGCGGCGGTCAGGCCGAGCAGGACGACCGGGAGGATCACGCGGCGTACGACGCCGAAATCTGCCACTACTTCGCTCCCCCGATTTCGAGCTCGTAGAACGGCGGTTCGCGGTCCTTCGGCCAGTACAGCCCCGCGCCGATGATGAGGAGATGCTTCGCGAGGAGCCCGCGGTAGTACGACCCGTTGCGCACGAAGATATCCGAGTCGGTGCGGACGCGGTCCGTGTTCTCCCGCAGATCCGCGCGCGTCGTGATCTCCATGTAGACGAGGCCCTTCGCCATCGCCGCGATGTTCGCGACGGCGGGCGCGACGTCCGGGTCCGGCAGGTACTGCAGCACGCCCTGGCAGATGATGAGGTCGTACTTCTTCCGGTCTCGCCAGCGCGCGATGTCGCGGTGCTCGTAGCCGCGCTTCTTGCACATCACCTGGCTGACTTCCGTCCCCGTGTACTTGACGCCCTTTTCGTACTTCGCGATGTAGTCCTGCCAAAGTCCGATCCCCGCGCCGATGTCGAGCACGGATTTGACCTCGAGCTTGTTCCACCGCGAGAACGCGAAGACGAACTGCGCGAGGTTCGCGTGCTCGTCCGCCGAGTGCACGCGGGTGGCGGGGTTTTCGTAGAAGCGGTGATAGTAGGCTTCGTCGAAGCGGCGAAACCGGTCCATGCCGCGGAGTCTATCCCGAAGCCGATAGCCGAGTGCCCAACTGAATCGCCTCGGCGGAGCGACTCCCGCGGTTCGACGTCGCTCGCGGCGCATGCGAAAGCCCTTCGTTAAGTGCCTGTGTCGCCTGCATTTTCCTTGTTCTTGCATCTATGCGAATAGACGTATATATTTCCTGGGTCATGTCCACCTCGGTGGCCGGTGATCCTCGCTGGCATCTCTACCGACTGCTCGCCGATCCGGTGCGGCTGCGCTTGCTCGCGCTGTCCGCGGAAGCGGAGCTCTCGGTCGGTGAGCTCGCCGAGGTGCTCGAACAGACGCAGCCGAACGTGTCGCGGCACACCGCGCCGCTGCGGCAAGCGGGCCTGCTCACGGATCGGCGCGACGGGACGCGCACGCTCCTGCGCCTCGCGCCCGGCGCATCGAACGATCCGGTGGTCGCCGACGCGCTGGTCGAAGGACGAAGGCTCTGCGACGCGGAGGGCAGCTTGACGCGCGTGGCGGAGCTCATTCGTGCGCGGGACGAGAAGACGCGGGAGTATTTCGCGTCGGATCACATCGACGCCGAGCCCGAGTCGGGCGACCTCGCCGCGTATCTCTTCGCGCTCGGCGCCGTGCTGCCGCGGCACGGCTTGCTCGTCGACGCCGGCACCGGCGACGGCACCGTGCTCGAGGCGGTCGCGCCGTTCTTCGACCGGGTGCTCGCGGTGGACCGCAGCGAGGCGCGTCTCGAGCGGGCTCGGCGGCGCGCAACCGCGCGCGGTTACGACAACGTGGAGTTCGTCACCGGCGAGATCGATAGCGAAGCGGTGCGCGTCGCCGCGCACGCCGCGGCGGATCTCGTCGTCGCCGGGCGCATGCTCCACCACGCTCCGGTCCCGGAGCGCACCGTCGCCGCGCTGGCCGATTTACTCGCCCCGGGCGGACGGCTGCTCGTGGTCGACTATGCGTCGCACACGAACGAGGCGATGCGCGAGGCTCAGGCGGACGTCTGGCTCGGCTTCGCGCCCGCGGAGCTCGTTCGGTTCGCCACCGGCGCGGGCCTGGTTTCAGCGAGGGTTTTCGACGTCCCCGCCGGCTTCTGGACGGCCTCGCGCCGGGGACGCGCCGAAAGGGTACCCTGGCTGGCTCTGACGGCGATGAAGCCGCCGGCAGACGGCGGAGCGCCCGCGCGGGCGCGCGTTCAAAGAAGTTGAGGTTCTCGGAAAACGGGATACGCCGCTATCCCGTTCGGCTCAGACACGCGAAGCTTCGCGTGGATCGAAAGGAAGAAACATCATGACCGAAAGCAGCGCCGCGAAGACCACGAAGTCGAGAACGGCAGTCCCCACGCAAGACGGCGGGTCCTATCACGTCGCCGACATCGGGCTCGCGGATTGGGGCCGCAAGGAAATCGAGATCGCCGAGACGGAGATGCCCGGCCTCATGGCGCTTCGCGAGGAGTACGCCGCGAAGCAACCGCTCAAGGGCGCGCGCATCGCCGGCTGCCTGCACATGACGATCCAGACGGCGGTGCTCATCGAGACGCTGCACAAGCTCGGCGCCGAGGTGACCTGGACGACCTGCAACATCTACTCGACGCAGGACCATGCTGCGGCCGCCATCGCGAAGGCCGGCATCCCGGTGTTCGCCTGGAAGGGTGAGACCGAGACGGAGTACTACGAATGCATCGAGCGGCAGCTCAAGGCGTTCAAGAACGGCAAGGGCCCGAACATGATCCTCGACGACGGCGGCGACCTCACCGCGGTCGTGCACGACAAGCATCATCACCTGTTCGAAGGGTCGGACCCCATCCGCGGCATCAGCGAGGAGACGACCACCGGCGTGCATCGCCTGTACGAGATGTACCGAAAAGGGACGCTCCGCTGCCCGGCGATGAACGTGAACGACTCGGTCACGAAGAGCAAGTTCGACAACCTCTACGGCTGCCGTGAGTCCGGCATCGACGGCATCAAGCGGGCGACCGACGTGATGTTCGCCGGTAAGGTCGCGGTCGTCGCGGGGTACGGCGACGTCGGCAAAGGGTGTGCGCAGGCGCTCCGCGGACAGGGCGCTCGCGTGCTCATCACGGAGATCGACCCTATTTGCGCGCTGCAGGCGGCGATGGAAGGCTACCAGGTCGTCACCATGGACGAGGCCGCGCCGCTGGCCGACATCGTCATCACGGCGACCGGCTGCCTCGACGTGGTCCGCGGCGAGCATCTCCGCGCCATGAAGAACGAGGCCATCCTGTGCAACATCGGCCACTTCGACATGGAGATCGACATGCGGTACCTGGAGAACACGCCGGGCATCCGCGAAGAGAACATCAAGCCTCAGGTCGATCACTTCATCTTCCCCGACGGCAAGAAGCTCATCGTGCTCGCGCGCGGGCGGCTCGTGAACCTCGGCTGCGCCACCGGTCACCCGAGCTTCGTCATGAGCACGAGCTTCACGAACCAGGTCCTCGCGCAGATCGCGCTCTTCAACGAGAAGCTGTCGCCCGGCGTGCACCTGCTCCCGAAGAAGCTCGACGAGAAGGTGGCGCGCCTGCACCTCGGTAAGCTGGGCGTGAAGCTCGACAAGCTGTCGACGAAGCAGGCCGAGTATCTCGGCGTTCACGTCGATGGACCGTACAAGGCGGATCTGTATCGGTACTGAGCGGGCGGGGGGCGAGAGAGAGATTGAACAGGAAGGAGGGAAGGTCGGAAGGGATTTTTTTGATCTGAGCTTTTGGCCTTCCTTCTTCTTTGATGTGTGCAAGCGGCTAGGAACTTTGACGGGCGATAGGTAGGCTCTCGCGCGCGATGACACGGCCGGTCCTTTCTCTGGTCATCCCCGTTCTCAACGAAGAGGCCGTCATCGGCGAGCTCTCGCGGCGCATCATCGAGTTCTTGAACCAGGTCGGCGTCACCTGGGAGGTCGTGTTCATCGACGACGGCTCGACGGATCGCTCGCGCGAAATGCTGAAGGAGCTGTGCGTGGCCGACCCGCGCTTCAAGCTCGTCGCGCTCTCGCGGAACTTCGGGCACCAGCTGGCGATCACCGCGGGTATCGACTACGCGGCGGGCGAAGCCGTCGTCGTCATGGACGCGGATCTGCAGGACCCGCCCGAGGTCGTGGCCGAGATGCTCGCGCGCTATCGCGACGGGTTCGAGGTCGTGTACGGCGTGCGGCGCAAGCGGCACGACGAGACCTGGTTCAAACGCGTCACCGCGTCGGCGTTCTATCGCATCCTGCGGGCGATGGTGGGCGTCCCCATCCCGGTCGACGCCGGCGATTTCCGGTTGATGAGCCGCCGGGTCGTCATCGCGCTCCGGTCGCTTCGCGAGACGCACCGGTTCGTCCGCGGCATGGTCGCGTGGATCGGCTTTCGTCAGACCGCGGTGTACTACGACCGCGCCGGCCGGCACGCGGGCGAGACGCACTATCCGTTCCGCAAGATGCTCCGCTTCGCGGTCGACGCCATCACCTCGTTTTCACCCGTGCCGCTGCGCCTCGCCACGTACCTCGGCGTGTTCGCGGGGTTCGTCGGCGTCGTGACCGCCATGTGGGCGGCGTGGGCGAAGCTCTCGGGTGCGTTCGCCGTGCCGGGCTGGACGACGGTGATGCTCGCCGTCTCGCTCGCGTCGAGCGCGCAGCTGCTCATGACCGGCATCCTCGGCGAGTACATCGGCCGCATCTACGAAGAGGTCAAACGCCGTCCGCTCTACCTCGTCGCAGACGTCGTGAACGCGCGTCTCGACGAAGACCGAGACGTCGCGACGACTGGGTAACCGGATGCCAGCCGACGGCGTTCGGGTCCCGTCGGCTAGAGATGCTTCGCGGTCGAGCTCAGGGAATGGTCAAGCTGACTTGCATTCCCGTAAAATTCGCCGTGTCCGTGCCCTTCTCGGTGTCGCCGGCGGCGCTCTTCGTGAAGTTCACCGACGCCTTGGGGGACGAGCCGCCGAAGAACGGGAGCGAGTCGCTCTCCGCGAACGTGACGTTGACCGTGTACATCCCGTCGGGCACCGCGGCCTCCGACGTGTTGGTGCAGTCCCACGTCGCCGACAGCGGACCGTGGCTCCGGCGCGTGGCGGACGACACCGCGTCCGTCCGGTTGCTGCCCGAAGACGACGTCCACGACGTCGCATTGCTGAGCCGGATCGTGCCCCAGACCATGAGCGTCTTCACGAACTTGTTCGATGAATCCGTGATCCAGATCGCGCCGACGTTGGCCGGCGCGTAAGTGCCGTGAGCCGTCACCGTCGTGACGTCGAACTTGAACGTGCACTTGCCGGAGTTGCCGCCGGTCACCGTCACGCCGCCGGCGCTCGTCGTCGTGCCGCCCGAGCCTGTCGTCGTCGTGCCGCCCGAGCCGATCTGCATGCCGCCGGCGCCGATCGTCGTGGTGCCACCCACACTCTGGACGATCCCGCCGGTAGCTTGCGGCGCGCCACCCATTCCGGGCGGAGGGAACCCAGTCGTCCCGCCGCTGCCCTGCATGGGGACGCCGCCGTTGCCGGCGGGCGGCGCGTTGCCCGTGCCTTGCTGCACGCCACCTTCACCTTGCGTGGGAGACATGGTGCTCTCGCCAGCCGCGCCCTGCGCCTCGCCGGCCGCACCGGGGACGGGCGAGTAGCTCGTTCCGCCGATGTCCTTCGATTGGGTCCACAAGGAAGGATCGGTGTTGGAGACGCCGCACGCTACGACGGTGAGCCCGACCATGGAGAACGAAGTGCAGCGCAGAAGAGTATTCATCGCGATCGCCAAGCCTCCACCCTGACGCAGAGTTTCCTTCGCGTTCGGCGTTCAGGCAAGCCGCGATCGCGCTCGGGTTTTTGAGCGCGTACGCTGCCTGATGAGTGAGTGCGTGGGTACTACACGCGCGTGACGACTCTCATCGACGATCGGCGCGGAGCATCGTGAGATGGCCTTCGATCCGCGCGTGGTCGAAAAATTCCACCTTGCAACGAGCTTCACGGGACAAGAGACATGATCCCGCGAGCAGAGGCAGGATGGAAAGGCTCGGAGTGAACGCAGACCCATGAATCCGTCCAATGGAACTTTACGTTCGGTCGCGTCGCTAGCCGTCGCGCTCGCGCTTTCGGCCGCTTCAGCGGGCTGCGCGAACGTCGCCGCGTACGAGCGCGGGAGACTCGCGCATCCGACGATGTCTCCCTCGGACGCGTCCAGCGTCGCCCGGGAGCACGTGTATTCCATTCAAGAAGGGGCAATGGGCGGCTCCATCGGCGTCGCCAGCGGCTGCGGGTGCAACTGATTCCTCGCGTTCGCTTCTCCTCCGGCGTACTCGCGCTGGCGGTGCTGTCGATCCTCGCGCCGCGGTCGGCGCGCGCCGACGACAACCCGCATGGACGCGGCGGCGCCGAGCAGCTACCCACGGCAGGGAACGATCAGGCGCCGGCGTCCAGCAAAGCGACGCCGCCGAGCGCGCCGAGCGACACCGTGGTCAAGGTGAAGACGGAGGTCTCCGGTTACAGCGACACCGACGCGGTGAACGTCTTCACGCCGGCGGTCGAGGCGTCGGTGGAGAACCCGGTCTCCGGCTGGAGCGCGAGCGGCAGTTACCTCATCGACATCGTCTCGGCGGCGTCGGTCGACATCGTATCGACGGCGAGCAATCACTGGACCGAGACGCGGCACGCCGCGACGGTGAGCGGCGGTTACAAGCCGGACACCGTCGGCGTCACCGCGGCGGGCTCCATCTCGCGCGAGCCGGACTACCTCTCGTGGACGGGCGGAGGCGTCGTCGCGCTCGAGCTCGCCAACAAGACGGCGAATCCGACGTTCGGCTACAGCTACTCGAGCGACACGGCGGGCTACAAGACCACGCCGTTCTCCGTCTTCTCCGAGAAGCTCCAGCGGCACTCGCTGAACGGATCGCTCGAGCTCATTCTGGATCCGCTCACCGTCGTCTCGTTCACACTCGACGGCATCCTCGAGCGCGGTGCACAAGAAAAGCCGTATCGTTACGTGCCGGTGTTCTCCGCGTCGGAGGCGCCGCAGATCCCGCGCGGCGCGTCCGTGGATCAGGTGAAGCGCAGCATGTCGTCGGCGACGCACGAGAACACGCCGAAAAGTCGAGATCGTTTCGCGCTGACCGGCCGCATCGCGCAGCGCCTCTCGGGCTCGACGCTCATCCTCACCGAGCGTTTCTACGCGGACGACTGGGGTCTGAAGGCGAGCACGACGGATCTGCGTTTCGTCGTCGACGCGGCCCGGCGCGTGTTCATCTGGGCGCATTTGCGGGGACACTTCCAGAACGGCGTGAGCTTCTGGCGCCGCGCCTACGTGGGCGATCCCAACGGCTCGCCGGCGACGTTCGCGAAGTGGCGTACGGGGGACCGCGAGCTGAGCCCGCTCTCCGCGGGGACGTTCGGCGCCGGCATGCGGTGGAACATCGGCCCGCAGACGCGCATGGACAAGTTGAGCTTCGTCGCCCAGGCCGATCTCATCGAGACGGTGTTCACGGATACCCTCTACATTCAAAATCGCCAGGGGTACCTCGGCGTCCTGCAGCTGGAGGCGGAGTTCTGATGTCGCGCTTGCGCGTCGCTCTCGTCGCTCTCGTCGCTCTCGTCGTGTGCTTGCCTTCGTGCAGCTCCGATCCGGTGAAGTCGCACCTCATCGAGTCGCTCGGGGGCGAGACTCCGGGAGTGCCGAAGGGCCCGCTGCATCGGGCGGGGCAACCCTGCGTGGCATGCCACCAAGAAAGCGGTCCGGCGGATACCGTCTTCTCGCTCGCGGGCACCGTCTACGAGGACGCCATGAACACCAAGCCGCTCCCGGACGCGCGCATCCACTTCATCGACGCGAGCGGCAAGACGTACGACACCGGCGCGAACTGCACCGGCAATTTCTTCGTCATGGACGCCGACTACCACCCGGCGTGGCCCGTCTGGACGTCGGTGATCTTCGGGGTGGCCGATGGACAGCCCGTAGAGGTTCCAATGGAGTCGCCCATCTATCGCGAGGGGTCGTGCGCGATGTGCCACGCGGACGACCAAGACCCAACCCAGCACGTCGTCCACGTCTACTTTGCACCGTCGCCGCTCCCGGTGCCGCCGCCCAACGACTGCCCATGAACCAAAAATCGCGATCACGTTCAGGCCGGTTGCGCGGGGAGTGTCTCGCCGTGGCGGCGCTCGCGTGCGGTGCAGGCCTGCTCGCGTCGTGTTCGGGGCCGAGCGAGGAGACGGCCTCGTTTACTTTCCCCGACAGCACGACGTTTCCGCCGGTGAGCGACGCGCTCGAGATCAATTGCGGGACGCTCGATTGCCACGGCAGCATCTATCGCAACATGCGCATCTTCGGCATCTACGGCGTGCGCATCAACTCCAAGCTGGTCCCCGGACGGGATCCGACGACGCCGGATGAATACCAGGCCAACTACGCGTCCGTGGTCTCCATCGAGCCCGAGAATCTTTCGGCCATCGTCGCGAATCACGGCCAGGGGTTCGACAAATGGGAGCTCATCCTGAAAGGCACCAACGCCGAGGTTCACAAAGGGGGCCAGCGGATGATGAAGGGCGACGCGACGTACACCTGCATTCGGTCGTGGGTGATCGGCGCCGTCGACATGGACGCGTGCATGCGATCCGCGATGCTCATGAAGCCGGAGGAGCCGATGCCGTCCGAAAGCGCGCCGACCGACGGCGCCCCGCCTTCGACCATGTAGCTGCAATTCCACGCCGATGACGTTTCCGAAACCGCTCCTTCCCCTGCTCACGTCGCTCGCGATCGCCTTTCTCGGTGTGTTCGCGACGGCGGCGCCGAAAGCGGCGAGTCACGTACAGGAACAGGACGTGACGCTGGACGAGGACTCCGACGACGCGGAAGCCGCGCCGAAAAAAAAGCATCCGAACCCCGCCCTTCGGACGGAAGCAGGAGCGGACGGAGATCTAGGCCCCGCGGTGTGGCTGTCGCTCGGCCTGATCGGCGACGCGATGTTCATCTCGGGATCGGACGTCTGCACGGAAAAGAGCCAGGTGAGCGGCGGGTTCACGTGCACCCGCGGTTCGGGCTCGCAGTATCACGGCACGCCGCTCGCCGGTTCGGGCGGTAAAGTGTCCGGCATCTCCTTCGCGCCGCTGCGTGTAACCGTCGGAGTCTCCGCGCGCCTCGCGCAGAAGATCAGCGCCGGCATTCGCCTCGGCTATGCCGTGCTCGGGCAAGGACCGCGACCCGATGGCGGCAACGAGTTTTTGGCGTTCTCCGCCGAGGTGCAAGGCGCGTATTGGTTCTCGCAGCAGGCCTTTTCGACGAACGGCATCGGTCCGTTCGTCGAGCTCTCCGGGGGGCTCGCGGAGATCGACGGCCATTCCAAGGTCACCGTGCGCGAAGATACGAGCGCGCCGCCGCCCGTGAGTCAGCTCGACAACCCGCCGCAGCAATCGCTCGACGCGTACCAGAAGGCGGGCGCGGGGTTCGCGGGAGCCGGCGCGGGCCTCTTCATTCCGTTCGGGGCGCGCGCGGGGCTCGTGGCCGATCTGCGCGTGCTGCAGCTGTTTCCGAGCTCGGGCACCGCTCTTTCCCTCGGCGTCTCGGGCGCGCTCGGTCTCTGAACCGCCGGGCCGCGCTCGCACGCCGAGAGCGCGGCCGCTCGCTTTTTGGTAAACAGCAATGACGAGGGAACGCCCCATGACGTCGAGTCATCTGCGAGTAGCGACATTGAACATCTGGAATCGCTCCGGGCCGTGGCTCGAGCGCCTCCAGCTGATCCGCGAACAGCTCCGCGCGCTCGACCCCGACGTGCTCGGCCTGCAAGAGGTCCTGCGCACCATCTCGGCGGGCGAAGAGCCTCACGGCACGTGGCTCGCGAAGCCCGCGGCGAACCACGATCTCGCGGCGGATCAAGCGAGCGCCATCGCGGCGGGGACGCATCCTCACATCGCCTACGCCGCGGCGATGGACTACGGAAACGGTCTATTGTTCGGCAACGCGGTTGCGTCGAAGCATCCCATCCTCGAGACGAAGGCCTTCGAGCTGCCCGGTAAGGAGACCGGCGAGGCGAGGGCGTTGCTCTACACCCTGGTGGATCATCCGAAGGGCAAGCTCCCGCTCTTCGTCACGCATTTGAACTGGAAGCTCCACCACGGAGCGGTGCGCACGCGGCAAATCGTCGCGATCTGCGAGTGCATCAAGGACCTTGCGCCGATCGACGAGGGAGATCGATTGCCGCCGGTGCTGCTCGGCGATTTCAACGCCGATCCCGACTCGGACGAGATGCGCTACATGCGCGGACTGACGAGCATCGAAGGACGCACCGTCTACTTCGCCGATGCCTGGATCTACGGCGGCGACGGCAGCGCGGGGTACACGTTCGATCGCAAGAACCGGTTCGCCGCGCTCGCGCACGAGCCGCCGCGGCGGATCGACTACATCTACGTGCGCGGCCCCGACACGAAGCTCCGCGGCGAGCCGCTCCGGACACGGCTCGCGTTCGCGACGAAGACGGAAGGCGAGAGCGGGGACGTGTGGCCGTCGGACCACTTCGGCCTGGTGACGGACCTCGCCGTCGAACCGAAGTCGTGGGAGTAGCGGGCGACCGAGACGGCGGCGCCGCCGACGACGCGCTCGCACTCTCGCCGCGATTCTGGGAAGACCGCTCGCCCCATTTCGTCACGCGTAGCGCGCTCGTCAGGGCGCTCGGCTTCGTCGACGCGGTCGCGTTCTGGTGTTTGTGGCGGCAGATGGACGGACTGCTCGGCAGCCGCGGCATCTTGCCGATCGCGCAGTTCTTGTCGCGGCTCCCGCAGATGCTCGGCGCTAAGGCGTATCTGGAGCTGCCGACCTTACTTTGGCTTTCGAGCTCGGATCGCGTGCTCCACGCCCTCTGTCTCGTCGGACTTCTTCTCTCGCTCCTGGCCCTGGCTGGGTTCGCCAACGCCTGGAGTCTATTTGCGATCTGGGCAATCTATTCCTCGTTCGTGCACGCGGGGCAGATCTTCTACGGCTACGGCTGGGAGCTTCTGATGATCGAGGCGGGCTTTCTCGCCATCTTTCTGGTTCCCGCGAGAGGCTTCCGCGTCGATTCCCGCGAGCAGCCGCCGAAGAGCGTGGTGTGGCTCTTTCGGTGGCTCACGTTCCGGGTCATGTTCGGCGCCGGTCTCATCAAGCTGCGCGGCGACCCGTGCTGGACCGCGCTCACCTGTCTCGCCGATCACTATCAGACACAGCCGAGCCCGAACCCGCTGAGCCCGTACTTCAACGCGCTGCCCCTGTTCGGGCACAAGCTCGGCGCGCTCTTCAATCATCTGGTCGAGCTCGTAGCGCCATGGGGACTCTTCGGCCCGCGGCGAGCGAGGATCGTCGCCGGGACGCTCATCGTCGTTTTTCAGACGGTCCTCATCTCGAGCGGCAATCTCGCTTTCTTGAACTGGCTCACCATCGCCGTCGCGCTGAGCGCCTTCGACGACGCGGCGTTCGAGCGAATCTTGCCGGCGTCGCTGCGCGAGCGCGTTCGCCGTCGCTTCGCCGCTCTCGGCGAAGGCATCTCCCCCTCGCGCGCGCGGCGCGTCACGCTGCGGGTGCTCGTCGCGATCATCGCTTTTCTGAGCATCTTCCCCGTCGTGAACATGCTGTCCCCCGAGCAGGCCATGAACGCGAGCTACGACCCGCTGAACCTCGTCAACACGTACGGCGCGTTCGGCAGCGTCGGCCACCAGCGGCACGAAGTCATCCTGGAGGGAACGTGGGACGATCCGCTGTCCGGCGAAGCGCGGTGGCAAGAGTACGATTTCCCGTGCAAACCCGGCGATCCGATGCGCCCGCATTGCGTTGCCAGTCCGTATCACTACCGGCTCGATTGGCAGATGTGGTTTGCCGGCTTTCCGGAGCAAGCACAAGATGCGTGGTTCCTGAAACTCGTCTACGAACTCTTGCGCGAAAACTCCGCCGTCACCGCGCTCCTCGCGCACGACCCTTTCCGTGGCCGTCCCCCACGCTTCGTACGCGCCCTGCGCTATCGCTACTGGTTTGCGCCGCGTTCGTCTCCAGCGTATTGGGAACGCGAGCTGGTGGGCGAATATCTCCGTCCCATTTCGAAGGACGACGCCGAGTTGGTCGCGTTTTTGAAACGCCGGGGATGGTTGTAGGAAACTCGCCGATTTTCCGGGAATTTCGCTCCGTCGCGAGATAGCCGCCAGAGACAGAGTCGACCGGTACGTCGCGCGTCATCAGCCAGGGAAAAAGCAGCCTTCTCCGGCTTCGCCGGTTCGTTCCGTGGCTCGGGGCGATCCGCGCAGTCGTGATCTGTTCTGCCAAAGTCTCTAGCAGTAGTGTCAGAGAGCTTGTTGGGGATGGGTACCGATGCAAAAGACGAAGGTACGTATACGAACCATCGTTTTGCGGTCGCGAGTAGCTCGTCGCAAAGGGAATTGACCGAAAGGAATCGACTGAAAGGAATCGACTGAAAGGAATCGATCGAAAGGAATCGATCGAGCCGGCGGCATGCGCACGTCGTCGATGAAGAGGCGTTGCTGCGCAGTACCTAGCCTCGAGTTTCGCGCTGTTCGCGTGCAGAAAATGCGCGGCTTTCCGCGCTCCGCGCGGCTTTCTCGACTTCGGGGGGCGATGCAGCCGAATGGCGCTCGGGAAGGGCGGGGGTGTTCTATATTCGCGGCCGAGGTCGAACGAAGATGAGCATTTTCCGGGAGAACATTCTTCAGGGGCGCGTCGCGCTCGTTACGGGAGGCGGGAGCGGTATCGGGGCAGGCATTGCGAAACGGCTTGCGCAGCAAGGTGCGAAGGTGATGTTGCTGGGGCGGCGACCGGAGATGCTCGACGCGGTGGGCAGCGAGATTCGCGCGAAGGGTGGCGTCGCGATCGGACAGTCCACGGACGTGCGCGAGTACGCGGACGTGGAGAAGGCCGTGGAGCGGACGGCGAGCGAGCTCGGGAGGCTCGACATCGTGGTGTGCTCGGCGGCAGGGAATTTCCTGTCGCCGGCGGCGACGCTCAGCGCCAACGGGTTCAAGGCGGTCGTGGGCATCGACTTGCTCGGCACCTTCAACGTGTGCCGCGCGGCGTTCGCACACCTTTCGAAGCAGGGCGGTAGCATCGTGAGTATCTCCGCGCCGCAGGCGTTCCAGCCGACGCCGTTGCAGGTGCACGTGGGCGCGGCGAAGGCGGGGATCGAGAAAATGACTCGGGATTTGGCGCTGGAGTGGGGTGTTGCGGGCATCCGGGTGAACACGGTCGTGCCGGGCCCCATCGAGGATACCGAGGGGATGCGCCGCCTCGCGCCGGAGGATGCGGAGACCCGGGCGAAGATGCAGAAGCGACTGCCGCTCGGGCGCTGGGGCAAGATCGACGAGATCGCCGACGCGGTGCTCTACTTGGTGTCGCCCGCAGCGTCGTTCATTACCGGCACGACGCTCGTCGTGGACGGGGGGTCGACCCTGGTGTCGTCGGGCAGGTTCGCGCTCGAGTGAATCTTCGCCGTAAAACCGGCGTTTCGGTCGCGAAAATCGCTGGCGCAACGGGGTGGATCCGAGGGTAGGCTCCGCTCGATGAACGTTGCCCCGATCGCCCCGGCGCAGATGCCCACCGCATCCGTCGCCTGGAACAAGGAGTCCATTCTCTTTTCCGCGTGCCAGGAGGACACCCGTTCCGAGCTCGCCGCCCTGGGTCCGCTGGAAGGGAAGCGGGTGTTCGCCGTCACGGCCGGCGGCGGGCGCGTCTTGAACTTGCTCGTGCAGAAGCCGAGCGCGATCACCGCCGTCGATCTGAACCCGGCTCAGAACGCGCTGCTCGAGCTGAAGATCGCGGCGCTGCGTAGCCTTTCGCACGACGAGTACCTGCGTTTCCTCGGCGTGCGCGGCGGCGACGACCGCCTCCAGATTTACGAGCAGAAGCTCCGCGCGCAGCTCTCGTTCGGCGCGGGGCGTTTCTTCGACAGCATCCCGAAGTCCGTCGGCGCGGGCATTCTGTTTCAAGGCAAGATGGAGCGATACCTTCGCATCGGAGCGAAGGTGCTGAAGCTCGGGCACCCCTTCGGCTTGAAGAACCTGCTCGACGCCACGAACCTGGACGAGCAGAGGAAGGCGATGGCTCGCTGGGAGACGCCGTTCTGGAAGGGCGTCGCTCACCTGGTCGGCAACAAGCACCTCATCGCGAAGCTCTCGGGAGATCCGGGTTTCTACCGGAACTTGCCGCCGAAGCCGCCGCTCCACGAGGTGCTCTACGACCGCGTGCACCGCCACCTGAAGCACAACTTGCTACGCGAGAACTCGTTCTTGCAGCTCGTGCTCCACGGCCGCTACGTCTACGAAGACGTCCTGCCGATCTATTTGAACGCGAGGACCTTCGATCAGCTGAAGGCCGCGCTCGCCAACACGAAGATCGACATCCACACCGCGACGGTGCAGGACGCGCTCGAGGCGGACCGCGGCGGATACGACGCCTTCTCCATCTCGGACATCTGCTCGTACCTGGACGCGGAGCCGAACTACCGCTTGTTCGAGCTCGTGCTCTCGTCGGCGCGCCCTGGCGCGCGCCTCTGTTCCCGGTCGAACATCTTCCACAAGCCGCTCGCGCCCGAGCACGCCGCCCGCGTCGCCCGCGACACGGACCTCGAAGCGCGCCTCTCCCTACACGACCACGCAACCGTCCACGAATTCGTCGTCGGCGAGATCCGGCACTGACGCGCCCGTACGGCACGATACGATCCAGAGTTGAACAGGAAGACAGAAGATTAGAAGGTATTGGGGTTTAAAGAGCAGAATCGTGCAACGTGGGCATTCGCCGTTTCAACGTCGGCCCAACAAAATCCCCTTCTAATCTTCCCTCTTCCTGTTCAATCCCTCCGACCCGTCAGCGACGCCCCTGACGTGGCAACGTCACGCCGCACGGAATCGGACGCCGTGGGTGAGGCGGCCGTAGAAATTGAACCAGGACTTTGCGTCCGGGTCGTCGGCGAAAGGATATTCGGCGCCGAGCTGGCGCGCGACGGCCAGGCCGGAGAGGAAGCAATGCTCCTGGCTGTTGACGGTGGTGTGCGCGCCGCAGTGCCAGGTGTGGTGCTTGCCCTGGAGCAACGGAAATAGGTTCAAGAGGACGACGGTGTGAAACACGTCGTGTACCACGTGCTGAAACCACCAGCGGGTCACGACCTTGGACTCGTCGATTTTCTGGATGGGGTTGTACGTCACCAGGCACGGGCGGTCCGAGCGCTTCGCCCACGGCTGCTGGTTGTGCATGATGTACGTGATCTCGTAGTTGTCCGGACGCGCGCCGTAGTGCAGGACATAGTTGCTGCGGGTGTCCACGATCTTCGTCGCGTCGTCCGGCAGGATGGATCCGTCGGTGTGCACGATGGCGTGGTTGTGTAGCTCGCTTTCGTACCGCACTCGGCCGAGGGCACGCCGCTCCGCGTTCGTGGGATCGGCGAGGAGCATCAAGGCCTGGTTCGCGTTGCACGCGAGCACGACCTCGTCGAAATGCTCCGTATCGCCGTGGGAGGTCTGGACGATGACGCCGGTGCTGTCGCGTTCGATGCGCGTCGCTGCGGTGCCGAGCCGGAGCTTGTCGCGGAAGCCCCGTGAGAGGTTCTCGTAGATGCGACGCGTGCCGCCGTCCCAGGTGACCATCGGCGTCGCGCGCTCGACGTCGAAGAAATCCAGGTAGCGGGAGAACATCGACGCCGGCATGTCGAAGACCGCGGTCGCGAGGACGAAATTCACGAAGAGCGGTTTCAGCACCTTCACGCGGAAGGCCATGGAGATGCCCCAGCGATCGAGCATCTGTCCCATGGAGACGTAGTTGAAGGGGTTCGTCGACGCGAGCAGCATGGACGGGCGCGAATTCAGGACGTTGAAGCGCTTCAGGAACCGGAGCAGCTCCTGGAAGCGGTCGATGTCTTTTCGCAGCTCGGCCTTGAGCGGCGAGTCGAAATCGTGCGCGTAGACGCCGCCGTCGTAGTGCACCGTGTAGCTGAAGCGCGTGGCGAGCTGGGCGATGCCGAAGCGCTCCATGAGCTTCACGTAGTGGTGGTACACGGAGGGGATGAACGCGGTGACCGAGATGTCCACCGGGATGGTCGAGCCATCGTGTTGCGGGATGTCGACGGTCATCGCGTTGCCGCCGAGCCGGTCGTTCTTTTCGAGCACGACGAAGTCGAACCGCTCCGGATGCTGGCTGAGCCCCCATGCCGCCCCGAGCCCCGCCACCCCGCCGCCTACGATACAAACTCTCCGCTTCACCATAATTCTATATTCTATATTCCCAGTTCTATATTTATATTTCTGAGCCTAAACCAACGCCTTAAAGCTTCGAGAGCCCGAGCAACCGCATCGCGTTCTTATAATAGACTTTCTCCAAGATGGGGCGCGGTAAGGCGATGCCGTTGATGGTCCAGCTTCCCTGGATCGGCGTCGGATGGGCGAAGTTCTTGTCCGACGTTTCGAAGAAGCGACGCGTGGCGCTGAAGAAGAGCTCCTGCTCGTCGGGTGTCGGCGGGTTCGGGCCCGACGAACCGAGGAACAGCGGCTCCGGTTCGGGGCCCACGCCCAGATCCGAGCCGTAGACGATGCGGTCTTGAAACTCGGTGAAGAACGCGCGCAGCTTTTCCGGCGGGTGACGTCCCATTTCCGGGATGCGCGCCGCGGTGTCGATGTACATGTTCGGATAGCGCCGCATCGTGTTCGCGACGCGATCGATGTCCTCGGCGCAATTGCCGAAGTGGACGGAGATGAACGTCGTCTTCGGGTGCCGCGCGATGCGCCGCTCGAGCTGCGACAGGATCTCGTCGAACGACGGGACCTTGCGCCCGTAGAGCGCCCAGCCCGGGTGCGCGGAGAGCTCCGCGAAGCGCTCGTTCTTCGCGTCGACCGGGAGCCAGAACGCACGCGGATCTCCCGAGTGGATCGCGATGGGCATGTTGAGCTCGCCCGCCGTCTCGAAGGCGGGATCGAGCCCCGGGTCGTCGACCGCGAGGAGCTTTCCGTCGGGGCCGGGCACGGCGAGGCCGAGGGCTTTGAAGATCTTCAGCCCCTTCGCGCCCATGTCGTGGCCCATGCGGATGAGCTTCGCCATGCGCGGGCCGTAACCGGGGGACTCGGCCTGCTCGTAGGGGAACCCGGTGAAGACGGTGATCTTGCCGCCGGTAGAGCGCGCTTCGGCGATTTGACCCCGGAGGTTTCCGAGCGGGTGGCCGCCGGAGAGGTTCACCACGTGATCGACGCCGTAGCGCTTCATCAGCTCGAGCAAGCGCGTGGAGCCCCCCGCCGAGAGGTGCACGTGCATGTCGATCATCGGCACGCGGGCGGAGCCGGTCGCGCTGGGAGCGGGCGCGGTCGCGCCTTTCTTGCTCTGGCGTCCAGCGGCCAGGGCGCCGACGACGAGCACCGCGAGCAAGAGGCTCATCAATGCCGCACGGATCGTTCGAGACGAGCCCACGCCGCGGACTTTACTCCGCGCCCCCGTTCGATGCGATAGCCAGGCGCCCGCCCTGTTTGGTACACGGTGTGGCCCATGAAACCGCTCCTCGCGTCTCCATCGGCGATCTTCGTGTTGGCCTTCGGCTTGGCCGGCTCAGCGTGTCAGCGCAAGGTGGAAGAACCGGAGTCGCGCGTCGTCGTGCCCGTCCCCTCGAGCGAATCGACGCAGGCCTCGGCCTCCGCGCCTCCGCCGGCGAAGGCGGCCGGGCTCGTGAAGGAGGACATCAAGGTCGGCACGGGTCCGGAGGCGAAGACGGGGGATCACGTCAGCGTGCACTACACGGGCACGCTGACCGACGGCACGAAGTTCGACAGCTCGCTGGATCGCAACGAGCCGTTCGAGTTTGCGCTGGGCGGGGGGCAGGTCATCAAGGGCTGGGACCAGGGCGTGGTCGGCATGCGCAAAGGCGGAAAGCGCAAGCTCACGATTCCGCCCGAGCTCGGCTACGGAGCCGCGGGGTCGCCGCCGAAGATCCCACCGAACTCGACCCTGGTCTTCGACATCGAGCTGCTCGCGATCAACGGTAAGTAGCTACTCGATCCGCGGGTAGCTCCCGAGCACCCGCACCATGTCGCACTTCGTCTCGAGGCGCGCGAGCGCGCGCGTGACGTTCGCGTCGAGGCGGTGTCCCTCGAGATCCGTGAAGAAGACGTACTGCCAGCGCTCGCCCGGGCGGGGCCTCGATTCGATGCGCGACAGGTTGATGCCCTCGGCGTCGAAGATCTCCAGCGCGCGACGGAGCGCTCCGCGTTCGTCGCGGGTCGAGAAGAGCAGCGAGGTGCGATCGTTGCCCGTCGGCGGCGCGTCCGTCTTCGAGAGCACGACGAAGCGCGTGGCGTTCTCTTTTCGATCCTGGATGCCCTCTCGCAAGATGGTGAGGCCCGCGAGCTCCGCGGCGAGACGGCTGGCGATCGCCGCGGAGCCGTCGTCGCTCGCGGCCTCGCGCGCCGCGCTGCTGGTGGAGAGCGACACGACGAGCTGAGCGCGCGGCAGGTGCTTGAAGAGCCACTCGCGGCACTGCGCGATCGCCTGCGGGTGCGAATAGACGCGCTCGATGCGGCCGAGATCGTCGTGCCGTCCGACCAGGCACTGGGACACGTCGAGGACGACCTGGCGGCGGATCATGACGTCGGTCTCGAGGAAGCTGTCCAGCGTGAACGTGACCCCGCCTTCGGTCGAGTTCTCGAACGGGACGACGCCGTACGTCGTCGCGCCCTGCGAGACGGCGTCGAAGACGGCGGGGATGGTGGCGGCTTCGACGTAGCGCGCCGCCGTGCCGAAGGCGCTCTGCGCCGCCATGTGCGTGAACGTCCCCTGAGGCCCGAAGTACGACACGCTGAGCTTCTCTTCGAGCGACAGGCACGCGCTGATCACTTCGCGAAAGACGGGGCGCACGCTCGCCACCGGGAACGCCGCGCCGCGGAGCTTCGTGAGCCGGTGCTCGAGGCGCTCGTAGATCTTCTGCTCGCGCTCGGGGTCGTGCATCGCCTGCGCGTTGTCCTTCTTCTTCTTGAAGACGTCGCGCACGAGCTTGGCTCGCTTGTCGAGCAGGTCGAGCAAGTCGTCGTCGATCGCGTCGATGCGCGCGCGGAGCTCGTCGACGCTCCCGCTTTTTCCCTCAGCCTTGTCGTTCGGCAAGAATCGCCATCCTTACGGCTTGAGCCGAGTGCCCGCGCGCGGCGTCGCACCAGCCCAGCAGCTCCGCGGTGGCATCTACCACGGCTGCCCACCCGTCGGCCTCGCCGCGAAGGCGGCGAACGATTTGGGCGATGGCGGCCGGCTCTTGACGGGCTTTCACGCTCCGCGGAAGCCCCGCCCAGAGGACCATGGCGCACGCGCCGTAGGCGCGCTCCAAATCTTGAGCCGCGGCCGCGCGGATCGCGCCGTGCGCCTGCTCGACGAGCCGCGCCACGCGCGCGATGCGCTTGTCGCCCGCGCCGCCGAGCTCCCAGGCCGCATACGCGCGCTCGATGCAGGCCTCCATGTTGGGCGTCACCTTGCCTGCGCGAATCGCCTCCTCGAGCGCGAGCGTCATGCTGCGGGCGCGCACCATCCAGCCGGGCGCGTTTTCCGGCAACGCGGGCGTCGCGGCGAAGGCGCGGCCACCGGGCTTCGGAGTGCGCTTGCCCTCGGGCGGCCGCGTGCGCTTGAGCTCCTGGCTCCCGGGCGGCGGCGGCTCGTAGTCTCTCCCGACGCCTTGTCCTCCGACGGTGCTCGGCTGCTCGCCCGGCTCGCTCGTCGCCCCATCGGGCGTGCCCTGCTGGAGCGTTTTTCTGAACTCGGACATGATTTCCGCACGCGCCGTGGCCGCGGCAACGGCCAGCATACACCGGGACAGCGCGCGAGAAACCAGCGGGCCGAGCGCGCTTACATAGGATCCCCGAAAAAGCACGCGGGCGCCCGGGACCAACCCGAAGCGCCCGCCATTCGTTTCGAAGCCGTTTACAGCAGTCCCGCTGGCGGCTTCACTTGATCATGTCGGTGAGCTTCTGGAGCTTCATCGCGAGCCCCATGTCCCCTTCGATCTTGAGCTTGCCCGTGAAGAACAGCTGCTGGCCGTTCGCGCGACCCTCGACCATGTCGACATAGTCCTTCGCCGCCATCTTGATCGTACACTGGGCGGTTCCGTCGCCCTCCGTGACGCCCGGGTTGTCCTTCAGGTTCATGATGAAGGTGCCGCCCCCGTCTCCGTCGAGCACGAACTTGTAGATGGCGCCAATCTGGCTCGCCTGGGCCTTGTTCGACTCGATCTTCTGCTTCGCGGTGTCCATCAGTTCTTTGGCTGTTGCCATTTGCTTGCTCCTATTTCTGTTTTCGAGAGGGGTCCAGGGACCCGGGCGACACCGTCCGGCGAGAATGCCTTCAGGTGAGTCGGCGTTAAGCTTGGAGCGACTCCGCGCGTCCGTGCTGCTCCAAGAGCTCGACGAAGCGCTGGTGGCGGAAGTGCCAGATCCACCGGGCGAGCGAACGCGCCCGCTCCGCGTCGCGCGCTTTGATGGCGTCGACGACGTGGTCGTAGCACTCCACCATCGAATCCGTGGCGATGTAGAGCGTCTCGAGCAGCGGGGAGTACTTCACGAGAAGCCCGCGCACCGAGTTGAGCACGAGGCGCGCGACGATGTTCCCGGCCGCGTCCGCGAGAGCGGCGTGAAACTCGTAGTCGAGCGCGAGGATCTTCGAGAGCCGCTTTTCCACGCGCATCTCTGCGACGACGGCGCAGAGCTTGCGCAGATCGCTGTCGTTGCGGCGCTCGGCCGCGAGCGCGGACACCTCGACGCCGAGCACGCGCGCCGCTTCCAAGAGGTGACTGACGACGAACGGATTCACCCGTCCGTCGGGCCCGACGACGAGGTCGCCGAGGACGTCGATGCTCGCGTGCTCGTTGTAGTCGAGCACCACCGTGCCCGTGCCGGGATGGCGCTTGATGAGGCGCATCTGCTCGAGCTTGTTCATCGCCTCGCGCACCGTGAAACGGTTCACGTCGAAGCGCTTCGCGAGCTCCAGCTCTGGACGAAGCTTTTCGCCGGGCGCATATCGCCCGGAGAGGATTTCGAGGCGAAGTTGTTCGGCGACTCGATCCGCCAGCGTTTGCTTCGCCGTCCTCGCCCGCACGGCTCGCGTTTTACGAAAGGCTTGTTGGACAATCAACCCACATGTTCAACAAAGTGATGACGCGACGCGCTGCACGGCGAGGGACGGTCGACGTTCTTCCGCGATAACAAAGGCGCATCATGGAGAAGGACCGCGTTCGCCTCTTCGTCTACGGGACCCTCAAACGGGGGTTCGTCCGTGCAGATCTGATGGCGGGCGCGACCTTCGAACGATGCGCGACGACGCAGTGCGGCTATGCCCTTCATGATCTGGGCGCCTACCCGGCGCTCGTTACGGCGACCGAGGGGACGGTAATCGGCGAGGTGTACTGGGTCGACGCGGAGCACCTCGACGCGCTCGACCGGTACGAAGGGTGTCCGGAGCTCTATCAGCGCGAGTCCATCGTCCTCGAGGACGGGAGCCGGGCGGAGGCGTACTCGATGACCGCCGCCCGAGTCCGGGGTTGCCCGCGAATCGAGGGCGGCGACTTCCAGTCACGGGGCTGATTCGTCGGTTTCTGGGCCCGACCGAGGGTCGTTTGGCAATCGTCCTTCATGCTTCGCTCGGGTCTTGGCCGCGATCAGGCGCTCGCTCTCTTCATCGGCGCGCTGTCGTCGGCTTGTGGAACGAAAGCGTCGCTCGGCTCGGAAGGGCCGGCGCTCATCCACGCGAAACCGGAGAACGGCGGCGCGGCGGTCGGTACCGCGGCCGCGGCCATTCCGGTGCCGCCGGCGGACGGTCCGAAGCTCGCGCCGACGGCGATGGTGGTTCCGATCCTCGCCGCGCCGGCGAAGGGTTCGCCGGTCATCGGATACCTGAGACTCGGCGCCAAGGTCGCGCGCTCGCAGGATCCCGTCGGCCGCGACGGCTGTCAGGACGGCTGGTACGCCGTGCGCCCCGCCGGCTTCGTGTGCGCGAACGACGGCGCGACGACGAAGCTCGATCACCCTCTGGTCCGCGCGATCGCCGTCGAGCCGAACCGCGCGAGACCGATGCCGTACAACTACGCGTTCGTGCGCGCCATCGCGCCGAACTACCTGCGCATCCCGAACAAGGACGAGCAATTCAAGTACGAAGCGCGCCTCGAGCGGCACCTGCGCAGCTGGACGAAGCTCGCGAAGAAGTGGGACGCGCTCGACGTCGGCGCGAACGACGTGCCGCTCGACGACCGCGGGCTCGCCGCGGCGGAGATCCCCGAGCAGGCCGTGGCGCTCGACATGAACCACCGCTTCGGCGGTGACGGCGACGACGCGGTTCCGTGGTGGCTGTCCGGAGGGCGACAGATCCCCAACATTTCGTCGTTCAAGGCGCCCACGTACGCGGTCATGGCGAGCCGGATCAGGCGCCACGCCGGCGTCGCTCTGGTCGGCAGCTTCGTCGCCGGCCCGGACGCGCAGAATCGTCGTTTCGCGGTGACCACGGACGCCCGCCTCATTCCGGCCGACAAGCTCAAGGCCGACTCGGGGTCGCCGTTTCACGGTTCGGATCTCCATGGCGTCGGCCTGCCGGTGGCGTTCGTCTACGCCGAGGACGCGAAGCAGTGGAACGCGAGCGGCGCGGGAGTCGAGCCCGGCGCGGCGCTCGCGCACCGGCGGATGATCCCGCTGACCGGGCGCGTGCGCATGATGGGCGGCGATCGATTCGCGGAAACGAAGGACGGTCACTGGGTGAGGAGCGACGACGTCCGCACCGCCGCGAAGCCCGGCGATTTGCCGTGGTTCGCCAAAGGAACGACCAAGTGGGTGGACGTTTCCATCCTGCAGCAGACGCTGGTGCTCTGGGAGGGCGCGACGCCGGTCTACGCGACGCTGGTGTCCACCGGCAAGGACGGGCTCGGCGATCCGAAGACGACGCACAGCACGCCGACGGGGCTCTTCCGCATTTATCAGAAGCACGTGACCACCACGATGGACTCGGACATGGCCGATCACGAGTTCGAGCTGCGCGACGTGCCGTGGGTCATGTACTTCAACAGCGGCTACGCTCTCCACGGCGCGTACTGGCACGACGCCTTCGGGCGCGCGCGCTCGCACGGCTGCGTGAACCTGTCGCCGATCGACGCGCGTTACGTCTTCTTCTGGGCCGATCCGCCGGTGCCGGAGCACTGGCACGCCGCGTACGCCGGCAACACCTTCGGCAACGGGACGCTCGTGAACATCCATCCGTAGCCGGTCTGGCGCGACGTCGTCAGCGATTGCGGCCGAGCAAGACGAGCACGGCGACGACGACCAGCGCGCTGGCCGCGAGCGCGATCTCGGAAATCGTGCTCACGTCACGGGATCCGGACGGTCTTCGAGACGCGGACCTGGTCGCCCCCGAAGGCCGGCACCTTGGCGCTGCGGAAGACGCGGGCGATGCATCCGCCGAGAGCGCTTCCGGCGAAGTCGCCGGAGACGAGGGCGTTGGTGGCGCGGCCGCTGTTCGCGAAGGTGACGGTCACTTTGCCGGTGCCGTGCGTCCCCTCTTCCGAGGCGCACTGACTCTCGGAGTTCGCTGCCGCCGTTGCGAGCGCCGCCATCGCCGCGTCCTTGTTGAACTCGGGCCCATCCGTGGCTGCGGGCTCGGCCGCCGCGGGCGCCTTGGGAGTCGCCGCCGGCTGCTGCGCGGGCTTCGGCTGGACCGGCGCGGCCGCCGGTGTCGGGGTCGCAGCGGGGGCCGATGCCGCCGCTGTCGCCCCGCCACCCGCCGCCGCTGACGCGGCCGGCGCGGCGTTGGAGCCGGCAGGGGCTGCGCTGCCTTCGGGGGCCGCCGATA
>DASZVB010000010.1:0-1725 GCA_035547195.1 Polyangiaceae bacterium | reverse complement strand
CACACGAGGATCTCGCGGCCCGGCGCACCACCGGCAAGCTCCTGCTCGTTCCCTGAGCCTTACGCCGCCTCGGCGAGCACGGGGTGCTCCTCGACCTCGACGATCTCGTCGGCCTCGGCGACCGGCGAGCGGCGCGGGCCGAGCAGGAACACGGTGATCCCGAGCGCGGCGAAGAGCGTCGCGAACAGGACGACGAACGCCTGGTGGAAGTCGTGGCTCAGCACGGCTTCCGACTCGCCCGACCGGACGGAGGCGATCGTCGTCACGACCGCGAGCCCGAGCGCGCCGCCGATCTGGCGTGCCGTGTTCGTGATCCCGGACGCGATTCCGGCATCGGCGGGGGAGACTCCGGCGAGGGCTGCGATCGTCCCCGCGACGAACGAGAACGCCATCCCGAACCCCATGACCACGAAGGCGGGCAGCAGGTCGACGCCGTAGTGGCCGTGCACCGGGAGCCGCAGCAGCCAGCCCTCCGAGAGCAGGAGCAGCGAGACGCCGAGTGCCAGCACGGGCTGCGCGCCGACGCGGCGGACGAACGGCCCAGCCACGTTCGAGACGATCGCGACCGTTCCCGCCACCGCCAGGAACGCGAGGCCGTTCTGCGCCGCCGAGTACCCGAGCACCTGCTGCAGGTACAGCGCGAGCAGGAAGAAGTTCGAGAACGCGATCGACGACACGACGACCACCACCGCATTGCCGGCGGCGAGCGAGCGGACCCGGAAGATCCCGAGCGGCATCAGCGGCGACGCGGCCCGGCGCTCGATGCCGACGAACAGCGTCAGCAGAGCGGCCGAGGCGGCGAGCGACACCGACGTCAGACCCGAGCTCCAGCCGTGCTCGCTTCCGGAGGTCAGCGCGTACACGAACAGCATCAGCGACGAGGTGACGGCGATCGCCCCCGCGACGTCGAAGTGGCGGGCGAGGTCGAGCCGCTTCGCCTCGGTCAGGTAGCGCGACGCGAGCGCCATCACGGCGATCCCCACGGGCACGTTGATCAGGAAGATCCACGGCCAGCCGAGGTACGAGACGAGCACGCCGCCGAGCAGCACGCCCGTCGCGCCGCCGGAGCCGGACGCGGCGCCCCAGAAGGCGATCGCCCGCGCGCGGCCGGCGCCCTCGGGGAACGCGGTCATCAGCAGCGAGAGGCCGGCGGGGGCGAAGAGCGCGCCGCCGAGGCCCTCGAGCCCGCGGAACGCGATCAGCGAGCCCGACGACCACGCGAGCGCGCAGAGGGCGGAGCCGGCGGTGAAGACGCCGACGCCGATCGTGAACAGCCGGCGGCGGCCGTAGAGATCCGCGATGCGGCCGCCGAGCAGCAGGAAGCCGCCGAAGACGATCGCGTAGGAGGTGATCACCCACTGCAGCCCGCCCTCCGAGAAGTGGAGCGACCGCTTGAGGGCGTCCAGTGCGACGTTCACGATGGAGACGTCGAGGACGACCATGAACTGGGCGATGACGATCAATGCGAGTGCGCCGTAGCGCCGGTCAACAGAGGTAGTGCTCATTCATCATCCTTCCAAATCGTTGACTCAACAAACGATATCACATCACCACTGTTGAACGCGCTACACTTCGGGACGACATGGTGATCGCGCAGGCAGTGAGAGCGCCGAAGGAGCTCCTGAAGAGCCCGGGCTTCCTGCTGAAGCGGCTCGGCACGATCGTCAAGGACCGCACCGTCGACGCCTACGAGGGGATCGGCGCCTCGGCCTACTGGTACTCCGT
>DASZVB010000009.1:0-66981 GCA_035547195.1 Polyangiaceae bacterium | reverse complement strand
AGATCTTCGTGCGCGGGCGGAGTAGTGGCAAATGCCGTGGACGAGAAGAGCGCAGAGACGACCGCGGACACCCCTGCGAATTGCGTGATTTTTGCGCGTGTAAACATTTGAATACCTCCCACACCGGATCCGTGTGCCGGTCCGAGGTGCGTGAGACTCGCCCGCGCGCGCTTCTCGATCAATCGATTTGTCGGTAACAAAGGTGCGACCGCGCCGCGGCAGAGAGCGGCTGTTACCCATTTCGCTCGCTCGGGCGCCGACTTTTGAAGCGTGCTGCGTCGACCCCGAAGTCGATAAATCCGCGCGAAGCGCGGAAAACCGCGAGTTTTCCGCACGCGAAAAGCGCGAAACTCGAGGCTAGAGTAGCGCGCATGCACACCGTCTCGCGATTCGTCCTTTGCGTCCTATTTGTGTGCGGCTGCGGTCAGGATCAAGTCACGCCGCTCCCCGCGGCGAGCGCCTCGACCACGGCGCCGGTGCCCGATTCCGGCTATCCGTGTGGTCGGGTCTGCGCCCCGGGTTCGACCGAGCTCTGCTATTGCCCGGACACGCATCAGACGGCCCAGGTGTGCGCTCCGGATGGCCGTTCTTGGGAGCCTTGTCCGTGTGGAGACGGGACACCGGACGCGATGGTCCCTCGCTGAAGGCGTTTTCACCAAGCGTCGACGAAGCGCCGCCGCGCGTCGCGCGTTCGTGTCGCCGCGGACCGTAAGCCGCGCACGAGCCATGCCCGCGTATCGGCCGGATCGATCACCGCGTCGAGCTCGAGCAGCGACGCCATGTTGATCGCCTTGCCGCGTTCGTAAGCGAAGGCGACCATCGTCCGGAACATCTGTTCGCGATCGGCTTCGTTCTCGATGGCGGCGAGCTCTTTCTTCATCGCGAGCTTGACCGCGCCCTCGAGGTTCATGCCGCCGAACTCGCCGCCGGGCCACGAAACGGTGAAGAACGGCGCGTGAAAGTGGCCGCCGGACATGGCCTGCGCTCCGAGACCGTACCCGCGGCGGAGCACGACGGTGAAGTAGGGCACGGAGAGGCTCGCCGCGGCGATGAACATACGCGACACGTGGCGCACCGCTGCCGTCGCTTCCGTCTTCGGTCCCACCATGAACCCTGGCGTGTCGCAGAGCGAGATCAGCGGGAGCCCGAAGGCGTCGCACAGCTGCATGAAGCGCGTCGCTTTGTCCGCCGCGTCGGAGTCGACGGCGCCGGCGAGGTGATGGCAATCGTTGGCGAGGACGCCGACGGGCTCGCCTTCGATGCGCGCGAGCGCCGTGACGACGCTGCGGCCGAAGTCGCGCCGCAGCTCCAGCACCGACCCCGTGTCGGCGATGGTGTCGACGATGGGGCGGATCTTGTATGCGGCGCGCCGCCGCTCCGGGAGCGCGGTGCGGAGCGAAGTCTGGTCCGCGCACGTGAAATGCTCGAGCTTGCCCTGGAAGAACGCGAGGTAACGCTTCGCGACCTCGACGGCTTCCGCCTCGTCCTTCACCCGAACGTCGACGACGCCGTTCTTCGCTTGCACGTCGATGGGTCCTATTTCTTCCGGCTTGAACACGCCGAGACCGCCCCCCTCGATCATCGCGGGGCCGGCCATGCCGATGGAGCTGTCTTCGGTGGCGATGACGACGTCGGCGGAGCCGAGCAACGCGGCGTTGCCGGCGAAGCACCGCCCGGAGGCGATGGCGACGCGCGGCATGGAGCCCGAGAGCGCCGCGAATCCGAGGAAGCTCGGCGTGTCGAGGCCGGCGACGGTGGGGACGTCGACGTCGTTCGGGCGCCCGCCCGCGCCTTCGGCGAAGAGCACGATGGGGATGCGCTCGTCGCCGGCGATCGCGAACATCCGGTCCAGCTTGCGATGGCCCATGATGCCCTGCGTGCCGGCGAACACGGTGTAGTCGTAGGCGAGGACCATGGCGCGCGCCCGGCGCTCGTCGAAGAGCCTGCCGTTGACCGTCCCGATGCCGCACACGACGCCGTCCGCGGGGCTCGCGCGCACGAGATGCTCGACGGAATGACGCTGCCGCTGAGCGGCGAGCGCGAGCGCGCCGTACTCGATGAACGTCCCCGCGTCGACGAGGTCGGCGATGTTCTCGCGCGCCGTTCGCTGCCCCGTCGCGCGCCGCTTCGCGACCGCTTCTGGGCGGCCTTCGTCGGTCGTCGCCGCTAGCCGCTCCCGGAGCTCCGCGAGGTCGGGGCGGACGTCGGGCTCAGGGGAATCGTCGCTGCTCATGGCCGCCCGCGTAGCTGCAGTCCCGGCGCGCCGCAACGTCGGGGCGCGTCGGTTCCGCAGCTACGAGGAGGCCGCTAGCAGCGCATTACTGGATCTTGCACTGGCTCGAGAAGCCCGAGGGGAGGCCGCTCGCCCACGGCTCGGGGCTCACGCCGAAGGTGTGAGCCTGGAGGAACGTCCACGCGTCGCCCGCGAGGCCGGAGCCGCCGCAGTGACCGCCGCCGGTGTTGCAGTCGATGACGAAGCCGCCCTTGCTCTTGAAGAGCATGTCGGCCGTAGCGCTCGTTTGCGAGAAGTCGACGACGACGACGTCGGAGCCCATCGCGCCGTGCACCGTCATGAGCGCCGGGACGTGCGCGTTCTCGAACGCGGGCGCCACGGTGACGCCGCCGGAGTTCGGCGACACTGCCGCGACGTACGCCGAGCGCAGGGCGCCCATCGCCGTGGAGAAGAGGCCGCCGGCGCTGCAACCCATCGCGTAGATCTTGCGCGGGTCGATGTTGTGATCCTTCACGGCGCACGCGACGAGACCGTCGACGAGCTTCAGGTCGCCCTGACCGAAGATGCTCGTGCCCGAGTACAGGTCGCCGCCCGTCGTGTTCTGGAACGACACGATGACACCACCTGCGGCGGTGACGCCGTTCGCGACCGGCGCCGCCATGAACGCGTACTCGCCCGACGTCGAGCCGGTGCCGTGCCAGTAGACGAGCATCGGCGCAGTCGCGCTCGCCGGCTTCGTACCGGCGGCGATCTGGATGCCGCCCAGGCCTTCATACGTGATCGTGCCGTTCGTCCAGGTGGGGCAATCGCCGGGATCCGCCGGGATCTGCGGATCCATATTGCCTGGAGGCGCTGCCGTACCGCCCGGGGCTGCGCCACCGGTGGAGGTGCCACCGGGAGGGGCTGTGCCCGTCGAGCCGCCGCTGCCGCCGGTGATGGGCATGATCGTGCCGGTGTCGCCGCCCGAGCCGCCGCCGGGTCCGCCACCGGTGCCCATGTCGATCGTACCGGTGCTGCCGGCGCCTCCCGGTGTGCTGGTGGGCGTCGAGGTCGGCGTGGACGTGGGCGTCGAGGTCGGCGACCCGCCGGGCGCTTGCATGCACCCGCTCATGTCGAACTGACACGTCGGGGAGCACTTGAGCGTACCCGTCGTGAACGCGCCCAGCGTGGCCGAGTCGCAGGTCTGTCCATTCAAGTTCGCGCCGTCGCAGTCCTCACCGGAGTCGACGGTTCCGTTGCCGCACGTCGTCGACACGGCGTTGGCCTTGCCAGGAGGCGGCGATGACGAGGACGAGCCGCATCCGACTGCGAGTGACAGCACCACGCCCCCGCACACAGACAGGCTCCCGAGTAACGTGAACTTCGATCGCGCACTTTCCGTGTTGGCCCACATTCTCATGTTCGAAAGCATCTTTCTCTCCAACCTGTTCGTCCCACAGACCTGCCCCAATCAAATGACGCATCGGAAGGGGAAAGAGGAGGGCAATTCGTCAAAAGATAGTTCTTCGATACACAGGAAAAAATAGCTGATTGGCTGTAGGAACTGCGTTGTCGCGATTGCCGCCTTCAGTGAAAGCGTGCAGGGTTGGCGCCTCGTTAACTGGAAATGATCGGACCGAGAGCGCGAAAGAGTAGGCGCTCTTGCGATCAGTACGAAGCGTGCGCAGGCGCGCGGGCTCTCCGGCGTGCATTGTCGCTGAATTGTCGCCGTTTTCGAGCGTCGTTCGCTGCCTCCGAACGACTCGGCCATGGCCTTCCGGCGACACCCGGAACAGGCACATGGCTCCACATTCGACGTGCGCTGCGCGCTCTCGAACGACGCCGCGTTCACGTCTGAAGTCGACTTCGTGCGCGTGCAGATCACACACAGATATGGCAACTGAGATTGTCAGATCTTCGGACCTGGCGATCGAGCGCGGCGTCGAGTCGAGCGCGTCGCCGCAAGGAGCGTCACGACTCTGCCGCCCGACGCACGGCGGATTTCGCGCGCGTCGTGCTCACGGTCGTCCCCGACGGAGACCAGCCGGTACATTGTCACCGTAAACCCTGACGCTGTCGAAAGAAAAGCGAGCCTTTGCCGCGTCATGTGTTACCTGGCAAGCTCTCATGAACGTCTCGGGCCGAAGCCGAGAGCTGCTTCGTTCGGCGGCGGTGATTGGGCTCGCGGCGTACGGCATCTGGTTCGGCCTTTCCCGCGTCTGGCCGTTCACCGTCGACGACTCCGGGATCGTCTACGCGTACGCGAAACACATCGCGTCGGGTCAGGGACCGCGCGCCGTGGTCGGCGGGCCGATCGTCGAGGGGTATTCCGATTTTCTCTGGGTGATGGTGCTGGCCGTCGCCACGAAGCTCGGGTTCGACACGCCGAGCATCGCCAAGGTGATCGGCGCGGCGTGCTTCGTCGCGGCGTGCGTCATCGCCGGCGCGTTCGTGCGGCGGCTGACGCGACCGCGAGGGCGAGGCATCGATTGGCCGGAGGCGCTGCCGGCCGTCTTCATGGCGCTCTGTCCGGAGTTCGTCGTGTGGGCGCCGAGCGGGCTCGAAAACGCCCTGTATTGGATGCTGATGATGGCGCTCTTGTGGCTCGATGTCCGTGAAGCGGAGCGACCTGCGCTCGCGCCGCTTTCCGTCGTCGCCGCCGCGGCGATCTCGGTCACGCGTCCCGAAGGCGTTCTTTACGTCGCGGTGGTCCTCGCCGCGAAGCTCGTCGACGCGATACGGACGAAGGAGTCGCGGCGGCAGCTCATCGTGTTCGTCGCGGCTTTCGCCGTCGTACTCGGCGTGTATCACGCCATCCACTACGCCATATTCCGGAGCTTCGTTCCGAACACGTATTACGCGAAGGCGCCGGGCGTCGATCCTTGGAAGACAGGCAAGGAATACGTCAAGGCCGCCGTCCTCGAGCTGCGGCTCTGGCCCGCGGCGCCGTTCGCCCTCGTCGCGTGCACCGCCGGTCTGCGCCGGACATTGCCGGCGCTCGGGTGCGTGTTCGCGGCGGCGTGGTTCGCGCTGTTCAGCGGCGGCGACTGGATGCCTCACTACCGTTTCATGGGGTTCGCGATTCCACCGCTCTTCACGCTGGCGGCGGTCGGCGTCGCGCGCGTCGCCGGGTGGGCGGCTCGAATATTTCTTTGGGGCAGCCTCGCGCCGTGGTTCGTCGGAGCCGCGTCGCTCGCGTGCTCGTGGACGACCTATTCGTCCAACGCGCCGCGGTTCGGGACGACGCGATTCCTGCGCTGGTGTCACTTCTGCAGCAGAACCGAGGACGCGCAGAACCACATCAAGTATCGCGACCGGCTGCACCTGCGCTGGGCGAGCATGCTCACGCACGATTTCGGCGGCCCGTCCTTCGCGTCATCGCCGAGCTTCACGCCCCTCGACATGCTCGGATTGTGCGACCAGCCGCTCGCGTACCTTCGCTTCCAGCAGAAGACGCGGAACTTGTCGCGCTTCGACTTCCAGCGCGCGCAGTACTTCTTCCACGAGCAGGACTCCTATCCGACGTTCCTGTACTTTCCGGAGAATTTCTGGCTCGCGTTCCCGTCGATGCCCGAGTCGCAGCTCGCCTACATCGACGTGAACATTCCCGAGCGCGGCGACGGGCGCTTGATTGCGCGCACGCGTCTCGCTCGCGCCGCGTTCGTGGACTACTTCCCGGCCGTGGATCGCTTCGTATTTCGCGACGTTGACGACCGATTCATCCTGGTCGGCGCGGGCGTGTTTCGCTCGTCGGGCGGCGCGGCGTCCGTCGTCGTCGCGCTCGGCCAGCGCGCGCCGTCGTCGGACGCGGCGGTCCTTCGGGCGCGCGCCGACGGCGCTCCGGGCGCGGCGGTGAAGCTGTTCGGCGAGCAGCCGGAGCTCGGCGTCCGTTTCTTCTCCGGCGAGCCGCTCGTCCTGCGCTTGCCGCTGCCGCCCGGGACGCACGGCACGCCCTCCGTCGACGTCTCCGTCGAAAACGCGACGAAGACGACCGTCGTTCCGCTGGGTCGCGTGCCCGTGGACGCCGTCGGCACGGAGCCTCCGCCGTTGCCGTTTCCGAACAACCTTCCCGGAACGAACGACGCCGGGCTGCTTTCGCTCGGCGCGCGGCTGCGGGAGCTCGTCGGCGAGCGGCGCGAGCGCGGCGATCACACCTTGTCGGATCCGGCCTTGGGCCGAAAGCTCGTCGACGTCGCGGATCGCGCGGAGAAGAGCGGCGCCGCGTCGGACGCGTACCTGGCGCTCGTCTGGGCCGTCCAGGCAGATCCGGATCTGGTTCGTCTCGTCTACCGGCGCATCGCCGCGCTGCGCCCCATCGGCCGGCGTGCCCCCTTTCTCGAAGAGCGCGCGTTGCTCGGCGCCTTCTACGCGTCGAAAGACCCGCTCGTGCAGCTCGACCTCACGTACTTCTACGCCGGCGTCGGGCTCTGGGACAAAGCGCGATACTTCGCGGATCGACTGCCGTCGAGCCGAGCGGAGACGCCGGACGCGGAGTGGACGCGCGAGCTCTCGCACGCGCGTCGGCTGGTTCAGGGCCGCCCTTCATCCGATACGGAGCCGAGCGCCGCTCGCGCCATTCCGATACCGGGCGTCGCGTCGGATTTCGAAGGCGAACCGCTCGGATGGGAGCGAGAGGGCGTCGCGTTCGACGCCGTGAAGAGCACGAAGATCTGGGGCGTCGACGGCGAAGGTTATTTTTCTTCGGACAACGGCGGGCGCGCCGCGACCGGGCGAGCGGCGTCGCCCCCGTTCGTGGTGAATGGTCGCATGCTCAGCTTTCTCGTGGCGGGCGACGGGAGCGCCAAGCTCAACGTCGACCTCGTCGTGGACGGGAAAGCCGCTCTCCACGCCACCGGTCCGCGTTCACACTATTTCTTCTTCCCCGTGCTCTGGGATCTGCATTCGGTCCGCGGCAAGACCGCTCGCCTGGTCCTTTCCGACACGGACACGCACGGATTCATCGCCGTCGATCACTTGCGCATCTGGCCGGAGCTCACGAGCGCGCCGCCGGAAGGCGTCGTCCGAGCAAGCGGACGATAGAGGCACACCGGTTGCACGATCGTCGCCCGCGTGAATTCCGGCTCTCGAAAAATCCGGGAGCGCTGGGACGAGTTCCGTCGCGCAGAACCCGGGACTCGCTTCCAGCGCTTTCATGACGAGCAGGGAGGCAAATCGCCGCCCTGGGTGCGCGCGCTCTACATCGCCGTGGCCGCCGCTTCGTTCGTCGTCGGTGTCGTGCTCGCGTTCATTCCGGGGCCCGCCGTCGTGTTCTTTGCTCTGACGGCGGCCCTGCTCGCCGCGCAATCGGCGCGGCTCGCGCGGCGTCTCGACGCGGCCGAAATGTGGCTGCGGCGCGTTCTACATCGCTGATGCATCGTTCCGAGTGCGGAAAAACGCACGTGACGACCAAAAATCTCACTGCCTCGCCCGCGTAGTCGAGCGCTCCTACCTCCGGGGCGGACTCCTCGGGCCGGCGCGCGACTTGCTTGAGGCGGAGCGGAGGTTTCACGTCGATGATGAGGACGCAGCCGTCTCGGATGCGAGGACTCTTCGATACGGTCCGCGAGCTCGGCAAGCGCGAGACGTGGACGAGGGCGGACGCGGAGCAACGCGAGCCGTTGCCCGTCGTCCGCGAGCTCGTGTTCGAACGGGGCTATCCCGCGGACGACACCGCCGCGCGCGCTTACGACGCCACGGATCTCGAGCGAGCCGTCGAGGCGTATCGTTTCTTCTATCCCACCGTTTCCGGCGCGACGCTGTTCAAGGGCTTCACGAACGTGGGGCTCGTTCCGAACAAGGTGTTCGGAACGCTCGACGTCCATCCGCGGCACGTCGGCTTCGGCGCCTGTTCGGATACGCCGTGTGCGCCGCTGCTGTTGGACTTGAAGCACGGGCCCATGGTCGTCGACGTGCCGCCGGGTCCGTTGATGATCGCCGCGAGCGACGTCAACCAGCGCTGGGTGGCGGACATGGGTCTCAACGGTCCGGAAGAGGGTCACGGTGCGAAGCACGTGTTCGTGCCGCCCGGCTACGATCAGAAGCTCCCACCGGGTCTCTACGTGTGGACCTCCACGTCCAATCGAGTGTTCGTCTGCGCTCGCTCGATCCCCCTCGGGGGCGACGTACCGGGCGCGGTCGAGCGCCTGCGGAGCATTCGCGTGCGTCCGCTCGAGCCACCCGCCACGTTCACGAAGCCCACCTGGCTCGATCTGACGCCTTTGCCGCACGACACGACGCCGCTCGCGTGGGAAAACGGCCTTCAGTATTGGCGAGAGCTGCACGAAGTCGTCGACGCGGAGCCGCCGTACGACGGCTACCGAACTCACTACGGCGAGCTCGCCGCGCTCGGAATCCAGAAGGGCAGGCCGTTTTCGCCCGACGCGCGCCTGCGGCCCATTCTCGAGCGCGCCGCGCGCAGCGCGAATGCGCGCATGCGCGTGCAATCGTTGAGCGATCGAAGGGCGGACCGCATCGTGTGGTCGGATCGCCGGTGGGAGTGGGTTTCGCTTCGCTTCGAGGACGGCGACTTCGACACGCTGACGTCGACCGACCTCGAAGCGCGAGAGAAGTGGTTTTATCAGGCGGTCGGCGCGTCTCCGGTGATGTTCCGCAGGACGACGCGCGCGGCGCAGGTCTCTTGGCTCGGGGTTCGCGACGAGAACGCCGGTTACCTGGACGGCGCGAAGACGTACGAGCTGACGTTACCGCAGCCGCTGCCGGCCCGGTTGTTCTGGTCGGTGACCGTGTACGACGCCGAGACGCGCAGCCAGCTGCGCACGTCGCAAGGCAAAGCCGTCCTGCGGTCGCTGTTCGAGCTCCGGAACAAGCTCCGCGGAAGCAGCCTATCGCTCTACTTCGGTCCGGCGGCGCCGGTCGGCAAAGAAGGGCAATGGATCAAGACGATCCCGGGAAAGGGCTGGTTTGCGCACCTTCGCATCTACGGCCCGCAGCCCTCCGCGTTCGACGGCAGCTGGAGGCCGTCGGACTTCAGAGAGCTGCAGTACGGCCAATAACCTACTTCGCTGGTCGATTCGAATCGGACCACTCTTCTCCAGATCACTTTCGACGCCATAACATTCACTTCCACGAGGAATGCGGCAAAATGAAACCGTAGGGGCCGTGGACCGGCGCGAGCCCGCGGAGTTCAGGGCGAAATCCCAACGCCACGGCCGTTCGGTCGCACATGGATCGCTCACCCTGGCGCGGGCGCGGGATCGAGGGTACGCGATCGCCGGCCGATGAAACATCATCCGTACGCGCTCGCCGTGTTCTGTCTCGCGACGTCGTGGAGCTTGAGCCGCGACGCAACAGCCGAGGCGCCGCGAGAGAGCCCCATCGCGCTCGGCGCGTTCAAGATCGTCGAAAAGAAATCCGGCCCCGACAACTACTACTCGGTGACGCCGCCGCCCGACGCGCACATCCACGCCGAATACAAGCCGCCGTTCAAGACCGCCGTCCTCGGCTATCAATTCCCCGACGACGCGCGTCGCGCGGTCGCCGGCTTGCGATGGAGCTGGCGAGCCGTCGTGCTGCCGAAGGGCGGCAACGAGTGCGAATCGGGCAAGGGCGACTCTGCCGCCGTCGTCTACGTCACCTGGAAGCGCGGCTTGCGCTGGTACACCTTGAAATACGTCTGGAGCGCCACGGGCCCGAAGGGCCGCACCTGCGACTCCAAGCGCAACCCCTTCGTTGCCCAAGACACCATCATCGTCGACAGCGGCGAACCCGTCGGACAATGGCGCACCGTGCACATCGTCCCCGACGACGAATTCCGCAACCACTTCGAGGGCGGCGATCCGAAGGCCAGCGTGCCCGACCTCGTCGGCGTCGGGATCATGAGCGACGGGGATCAGACGAAGAGCCAGAGCTCCGCGGATTATCGGGATTTCGTCGTCGTGTTGCGGTGAGGGGAGCGGGCGCGAGGAATCCCACTTCGGTGGCGAAGGGTATGTCGGGGCGTCGCCTCACGGGTGCCTTCAGATTGCGCGCAGCCCGAGCGCAGCGCATTGAGAGCGCGCATGTTTGGTGTGCTCTCTACGAGGAATTTTTGCTTTCCGTCACAAGTTTTCGTAGCAGGTGTTCCGTCGGAACGTAGTAATCGGTCTTACCGATTCGGCGACGCTGAAGAAGTTCCGGGACCATCTGCTGCAGGTCTTTTCGCGCCGTAAGATAGCTCACGGTGTGACTCTTGGAGTGTCCGGTGATGGTCACGCCCGGATGGGGGTGTCGGACAAGATGAGAAAGCACCGCCTGCTGGCGATGGTTCAGTGTGTCCGATGATGACAGCGCGCGGGCGATCTCCTGCAATCGTTGTGATCGATCGCGGAGATGGTGCAGGAGCTCGTCCGTCGCGCGACTGAGAACGGCAAGCTGATTCAAGAGGAAATATGTGAGATCTCCGTCGTCGGTCTCCGTGTATACGAACGAGCGATAGTACGCTCGCTTCGAGCGATCGATTGGGCCAGATATCGAGAGATACTGCGCGAAGTCGTAGCCGCTTCGAAGCATTTGCCAGTAGAAGAGCGCGCGCGCCATTCGGCCGTTACCGTCCACGAAGGGATGTAAATACGCGACCCAGAAGTGGAGAATGATCGCTCGAATGAGCGGGTGGAAAAAGGAACCATCCACATCTGGCCCCTGGTTGGCAAAGGCGAGAAGTGCCTCAAGTCTCTGCTTCAATTCATGCGCCGGCGGCGGGGTGAACCATGTCTCGCCGGTAGCGCTATCCTCTACACGCACATTTTCGGACGCGAGCCGGAGCCGCCCTTCCGCCTTCGGGGCGTCGAGCGCGTCAGCTCCTAAAATCGCGTGAATCTCGAGCAGATCATCCAGATCTAGCGACTTCCCGGAGAGCTCGAGAAGTCGGTTCATCGCCTGATAGTTGTTGGAGACCATGCGCTCGCCTTTAGACGCAGGCGTTCGGCCATCGCGGAGCATCGCTTTTGCCAGCGCACGCGTCGTGAGCTTCGCGCCCTCGACGAGGGAAGAGTTGATCGCCTCCTCGATTAGCTGATCGATGCGATATTGCGTTCGGACCGATTCGTCCCCGATAGCCTGGATCATCTCTCGAACAGCGTCTCGCCTGTCTAGCTGGTGGGTTGCGCGGTCGATGCTGTGAAGCCGACAAAACCAAAACGGGGTGCCGCGTTCGTCGACGAAGCCAGGGACCACGACTCGGCCACCCATTCGCCCCACCTTGTGCGCCGCCCACCAGTGTTCGCTTGTGAGCGCGGGCGGGCTTGGGCGCCTCCTCAGGTCGTCCCAATGCAGATACCGGCCGTCAGGAAGTACGGGAGAAACGTGGGGTAAAATACGCTGAAGATCCGCGCTGTTGACGATGATCGGCCAGAATGGCGGGGGGCGAGCTGGGAATCGCATCTAGCTTGTTTATAGCATTATGCAAAACTATAAACGAAAAGACTGCTCGTACGTTCCGCTCTTGATGCAATCGTAAAGCGACGGCTTGACTTGAGTGCTCCCGTAATCATCACCCGTTGTCGCTTCCCCGGAGGCGACTAACTCACCATTATCGTTCAAGAAATTCCTAGCTCTCGCTCAGGACCGCCGTCCTGACCGCCATCGTCGCATCCGTCTCCGGTGGCTGCCCGAGCACCGCGTGGAACCGTCGCCGCCCGTTCTCGGTCTCGTGCGATCAGGTGTAGACACGCTCTACGTCATTGAAGCTGCACGGCTTGGAAGCACCGTCGTTCACTTCGAACCGTCAGCGGGACACGCGCGTGTTCCCGAGATAGCTCACCGCGCGATCTCACTTATTCCCACCCCAAGCTGTTTCCGCGCAATCGGATCGATGCTCTCCGCGGGCCCCTGCAAGTGCACGGTGCGATGCACGTGCGTGAGCGTCTTGCCCGGCGCGAGCTCCGCTCCCGGCGATGACGTCTCGATCTCGTAGAACGGGCCGAGCGGCTTCTTTCCGGGCGCGGGCGGTCCGTCGTTGTAGCTGTTGACGACGTCGCCGCCGTACGGATCTTTTTGCTCTTCCCACATGGAGTTCACGTACGCGCCTTGCTCGGGCTGCGTGTATTGCACGATGGTGAGCGTGTGCGTCGCGCTGTCGTAGCTGCCGGCGACCGGCAACGCGCGGGGCGCGGGGATGCCAATTTTGCCGCGCTGTTTGCCGTCGCCGGAGAAGAAGAGAACGCCGTCTCCGATCCGCAGGCGATCGGCGGGGATTTTCCCGAAGTAAGCGTCGTTGACGATTTTGCCGAGGGTGCTCTCGTCGCCGGGTTTGAAAGGAATGACCACAGTGGTAGTCGGAGAAGGACGGTACATGCCGAGGATCCACACCGACGGGAGACCCGTTTCGCGGGTCCATGGCGCGGCGCCCGTGTTGGTGATGGAGTTTTCCGATTCGTAGCCGACGGCGGAGGTCCCTTTCGGCACGGCCGCGCCGAGGTGCGCTTCGATCTGAGACGGGGTGAGGCGCCGGATCGTCCGGTCGACGTGCATCCGGAATTCGGTGCCGGAGTGATTTTTCACGACGATGTCTTTGGCGAAGCGGACCTCGGTCCCGGCGCTGGCGATGTCCCAGGCGCCCCAGTCGATGGCCTCGGGCACTTGCCAGTGGTCGAAGTCGTAGGGCGCGCCGGGCGGGAAATAGAGGCCGAATTGGCCGCCTTCGGGGCCGAGCCAGAAGCGATCTTCGCCGCCGACGACGGTGATGTGCGGCTGCCGTTGTTTCGATGCGACGACTTCGCGGTTGATGAAGCCGAAGCTCACGCCGCCGTTGCCGGCAGCGGTGCTGGTCATCACTCTGCCTTGATAGTCGGGCGCGACGGCGACGGCGGGTTCGCCGCTCGCGGGATCGCCGAGGACGATGACGCGGGTGTATTGGCGAAGGAACGCGACGTCGTCGGCGAAGGTGCCGTTCGCAGGCGGCGCGGGGGCGCCGCTTGCCGACGGCGCGGCGGCGTTGGGTGTGGCGCTTCCGGCGCAGGCCGCGCACGCGAGCGCGCCGAACAATGCTTGCATGACTTTCATGTCTCCTCGCGCAGCGTCCCGCGACGCCTGATTCCATCCGCCGCGACGGCCGCGACGATGATGATGCCCACCATGATTTCCTGGACGTAGTTGGGGACGCCGGTGAGTGTGCAGCCGTTCGACAGGAACGACATGAGAAATGCGCCGACCATGGATCCGAGAATGCTGCCGCTGCCGCCGGCGAGGCTCCCGCCGCCGATGACGACCGCGGCGATGACGTCGAGCTCCTTCCCGAGCGCGGTGGTCGGGTCTCCGACGGTCAGCCGGCAGAATTGCAGCACGCCGGCGAACCCGGCGAAGAGCCCGCCGAGGGTGTAGACCGCGACCTTGACGCGCTCGACGCGGATGCCGCAGAGCCGCGCGGTCGCTTCGCTCGATCCCACGGCCGTCGCGTGCACACCGAACACGCTCTGCCGGAGCACGACGCCGACCAGGACGGCGAGCGCGAGCATGAGCCACACACCCGGGGCGAGGAGCAACCACGGAGGATCCGGCGTCTTCGCCATCAGCGCCGAGAGGCCGCGCGCCGGCGCGTCCACCTTCTGTTCGTCCGCCAGATATTTCGCGAGGCCCCGCGCGACGCCCATCGTGCCCAGCGTGACGATGAACGGCACGACGCGGAGGCGCGTCACGAGCAGGCCGTTCACCGCGCCGAACGCGGCGCCGGAGGCGACTCCGCCGAGCGCCGACGCGACTGGGCCGAGACCGCCGCGCAGCATCACCGCCGTGATCACCGACGCGAGCGCGATGACGGAGCCCACGGATAAATCGATGCCGCCGCTGACGATGACGAGCGTCATTCCCGTCGCGCCGAGCCCGACGATGACGGTCTGAGTCGCGACGGTCTTCAAGTTGTACGCGGTCAGAAAGCGATCCGGCGCGACGAGCGCGAACAGGACGACGACGATCGCGAGCGCCAAGAAAGGGCCGGCGGCGGAGAGCACGCGCCGCGCCGCCGTGATTTGCACCGCCTCTTTCGTCGTCGCGGTCACGAGTCAGCTCCGCTCGTCGTCGCTTCGAGGAGGCTCGCTTCGGTGAAGGTCGCGGCGTCGCGAGGTGGCGAGAGTCGCCCGCGGTGCATGACGGCGATGCGATCCGCGAGACCGAGCAGCTCCGGCAAGTACGAGCTGACGAGCACGATGGCTTTGCCTTCGCGCGCGAGCGCGTCGATCAAGCGATAGATTTCCGCGCGGCTGCCGACGTCGATGCCGCGCGTCGGCTCGTCGAGGAGCAGTATGTCGAGGCCGCGGTCGAGCAAGCGAGCGAGCGCGACTTTCTGCTGACCGCCGCCGGAGAGCGCGCCGACCGCCGCGTCCGGTCCCGGACAGCGGATGCCGAGCGATTCTATCCAGCGCGCGGCGCGCGCCGTTTGTTCTCGGCGATCCACGAGACCGCGCCGGGACAGCCGGTCCAGGTGCGACAGCGTCATGTTGTCGGCGATGCTCATCCCGAGTGCCAAGCCCTCGTGCGCGCGGTCGCTCGAGAGCAGGCCCAAACCTTGCGCGAGGCGGGTCCACGGTTTTGCCGCTTCGTCTTTTGCAGCGCCGAGCTTCACCGTGCCGCCGCGCGTCGGGTCGAGGCCGAAGAGGGCGCGCAGCATCTCCGTCTGTCCGGCGCCGACCAGGCCGGCGATGCCGAGCACTTCTCCGCGACGCAACGTGAAGCTCGCGGATTCCGGCAGCGCCTTACCGGACAATCCGTCGACGGTGAGCGCGACGTCGTGTGGTGTCCGAGGCTGCCGGACGAACAACTCCCCAAGATTCCGGCCGATCATCCGCTCCGAGAGCTCGCGCGGCGTCGCGGCGGGAGCGTCGCCGGTCGCGACGTTCCTGCCGTCGCGCAGCACGGTGTATCGGTCCGCGACGCGCACGACCTCTTCCAGAAAATGGCTGATGTAGACGATGGCCACGCCGCTCTTCGCGAGCCGCTTCACGACGTCGAACAGGCGCTCGGCGTCGTCCCGCGACAGCGAGCTGGTCGGCTCATCCATGACCAGCAAGCGCGCGTTCTGCGAGAGCGCCCGCGCGATCTCGACGAGCTGCCGCTCGCCGGGGCCGAGGCTCGCGACGCGGCGATCCGGCGACAGCTCGGAGTGCCCTAGCCGTTCGAGCGCGGCCGAGGCGATCTCGCGGGCCCTTGCGCGCCGCACGACGCCGAGCGTGCGCGGTTCCCGTCCGAGGACGACGTTCTCGGCGATGGTGAGATCCGGCGCGAGGCTCGTCTCCTGGTAGATCATCGCGATGCCGTGCGCGAGCGCAGCGCGCGGGCCGCGCGGGCTGAAGGGCGACGACGCGACGGTCGTCGTGCCGGAGTCGGGTACGACGGCGCCGGCGAGGATCTTCATCAGCGTGCTCTTGCCGGCGCCGTTCTCGCCGAGCAGCGCGTGGACCTCGCCTTCGCGCACCGAAAAATCGACTCCCGAGAGCGCCTGTACGTTGCCGAACCGCTTGGCCACGCCCTGCATCGAGAGCAGCGGTGCGCTCTCGGTCAATTCAGCCATGCCGAAAGGTCGGGGTGGAGCAGCGCTCGGATCTTCGGGTCGTCCATGTTCGCCTTCGTCGCGATCGTCACGCCGGTGTCGATGCGCGCGTCGACGGGTTTTCCGTCGAGATGCGCGACGAGCGCGGTGACGCTGCGCTCGCCCATCGCGAACGGATCTTGGACGACGAGGCCGTCGATTTCGCCGCTGCCGAGCGCCTGCACGAGCTTCTCGCTGGCGTCGAAGCCCACGAACCGGACCTTCCCCGCGCGTTTCGCGTCTTCCAGCGCGCGCAGCATCCCGAAGGTCGTCGATTCGTTCGGGCAGAACACGCCGTCGAGGTCGGCGAACTTCACCAGCAAGCTCTCGGACGTCTTGTACGCGCTCTCGGTCGTCGCGCCGCCGTATTGATTGTCCGAGACGACCTTCGCGCCGGGGAACTCCTTCGAGAGCGTCTCGAGGAATCCCTTCTCGCGCTGCATGGTGCTCGCGGAGCCCTCTTGATAGCGGAGGACCAGCACGTTGCCCTTGCCGCCCAGGAGATTCCCGAGATGGCGCGCTGCGGCGACGCCCGCCTGCTCGTTGTCCGTCGCGACGAAGCTGACGCGGCCCGTCCAGTCGATGTCCGAGTCGATGATCACGACGGGGATCTTCTCGCCTGCGGCTTCCTTCACCGGGGGGACGAGCGCCGTGTCGTCGAGGGGCGCGAGCACGATGCCGTCGACGTGCTTGGAGATGAAATCTTCCACCACGCGCACCTGCTCCGAGCGGTCGTCCTCGCGGACGGGGCCCTTCCAGACGATGTCCACGCCGAGCTGCCGGCTCGCCTTCACCGCGCCGGCGTGAACGCTCTTCCAGAACTCGTGCGTGGTGCCCTTCGGAATGACCGCGATCTGGCGGTGCGCGGCGCCGCTACCGCCCGCCGCTTCGCGTCTCTTGCACGCGGGCGCGGCGAGGAGGGCGGCGCCGACGAAAAAGAGCATTGCCGCGCGAGCCGTCATCGAGTTCCTGTTGGCATTGCCCCTTACGAAGCGCGTGTACAATACTTCTCTCGACCGAGAAAGGGCAGCCATGTCATCGAGAGTCGCTCTCTTCTGGCCCGGTGATGCCAGATCGAAACCGAACGAGCTGGCAGAATCCAACGTGGAAGAGGCGACGCGCCAGCTCGAGCGCGCGTTCGCGCGGCTGGGCCGCACCACCTATCGCGTCCCAGGGTTCCTCACGAAACCCCACGAGGCCATCGAGCGCCTCGGGCCCATCGACGATCCGCTCGTGGGCGTGTGCGTGCACTGGCTTTACGGGCCGCACACGACGGAGGGAGTCGTGGGGAAGGACAATCCGCTGCTACTCGCGAGCAATTTTTCCGGCCAGTGGCCTGGTCTCGTCGGCCTCTTGAACACCGGCGCGTGCCTCGAGAGCCTCAATCGCCCTTTTTCCAGGATCTGGACCGACCAACCGACGTTCACGGACGACGAGGCGTTCATGGCTCACCTCGACGAGTGGTGCGCCAGCGGGCGCATCGCGTACGCCGAGGACGACATCGCTCATCACGCGCCGATCTCCACGGACGCCGCGGCGCGAGCTCGCCGCGTCGCGCAGAGCTTCCGCGATCGACGCGCCCTGTTGCTCATGCTCGGCGACACCTCCATGGGCATGATCAACGGCTACTTCGGCCCGCGCCTCCTCGGCCGCTACGGCTTCGCCGAGCACAAAGTCGACCAGGCGTGGATCATCGATCGCGGGCGTCGCATCGAAAAAGCGCGCATCGACGACGCTTTCCGCTTCGTTCGCGACAGGGGAGTCACGTTCCACTGGAAGGAAGCCGGGGCCGAGGACTTCACCGAAGAGTCGACGCGCGAACAGCTGCGCGACTACCTCGTCGTGCTGGATCTCATCGCCGAGTACAAGGCGGATTGCCTCGGGTGGCAGTACCAGCTCGGCCTCATTCCGCTGCGTCCACCGAGCGACTTCGCCGAAGGCCTCTTCAACTCCGCCTGCCGTCCGGAGAGTAACGGTGCTCCCATCGCCACCGCGACGGAGGCCGACCAGGGCAACGCTCTGCCCATGGAAATGATGAAGCGCCTGCTCGCGGCGAAGGGCCTGCACGAGGCCGTGATGTTCCACGACGTGCGCTGGGGCGCGGAGCACGAGGGGCGCTTCTTGTGGGTGCTGCTCAACTCCGGATCGTGCGGCGCGTACGCGATGACCCACGATCCCGCGACGCTGAAGGGCGTTCACAGCTACCGCCA
Organism: Polyangiaceae bacterium; assembly: GCA_035547195.1. Lineage (GTDB taxonomy): Bacteria > Myxococcota_A > Polyangia > Polyangiales > Polyangiaceae > DASZVB01. The sequence goes on along the minus strand of DASZVB010000009.1, from coordinate 49,043 downwards.
GCCGTCATTGTATTTCCCGATCGCGGGCGGGACGTTCGCCGGCGAGAGCCTCCCCGGGAACATCACGTGGGCACGCGCGTACATCAAAGAAGACGTGCTCTGGATGGACGTCGGTAGAGGCGAGGTCGTGAAGTTGCCCGAGGCGACGCGCGACGCCTGGTGGGAAGGGACGACGCGTCAGTGGCCGTTCATGGCGGCGGATCTGGGGATCGGTCGTGACACGTTGATGGCGCACTATCTCTCGAATCACGTCGCGGTCGCGTACGGGGACATCTTCGACGAGATGGTCGCGCTCTCCCAGGAGCTCGGCTTTCGCGTAAGGATTCTCGAAAGGCGCGGGTGACGTCGAGCGATGGCTGAACGCTACTACCTCGGCATCGACGTCGGCACGGCCAGCGCTCGCGCGGCGATCTTCGACGCCGGGGGCGTTCGCGTCGGCATGGGCGCGCACCCTCTGTCGATCTTCCGCCCGCAGGAAGATCACGTCGAGCAGTCGTCCGAGGATATCTGGCAAGCCGCAGCGCACGCGACACGTGCCGCGCTCGCCGAGTGGGGCGGGGACGCGCAGGCGATCGCCGGGATCGGGTTCGACGCGACCTGCTCGCTGGTCGTTCTGGGCGACGGCGACGCGCCGGTCACCGTCAGCGTCACCGGCGCGCCCGAGCAGAACGTCGTCATGTGGATGGATCACCGCGCCATCGCGTACGCTCAGCGCATCAGCGATCGCGGGCACGAAGTGCTGAGGTACGTCGGCGGCACCATCTCGCCGGAAATGGAGACGCCGAAGCTCGCGTGGCTCAAGGAACATTTGCCCGAGTCCTGGAAGAGCGCACGGCGTTTCCTGGATCTGCCGGATTTCCTGACGTATCGCGCGACGGGCAGCGACGTGCGCTCGCTCTGCTCGACGACCTGCAAGTGGACCTACCTCGGTGAGAAGTCCGCGGGAGGCGTCGACGGCTGGCGGGACGACTACTTCCGCGCGATAGGGCTCGGCGATCTCGTCGACGAAGGCTACGTCCGCATCGGCACGAAGATCCGTCCGATGGGCGAGCGGCTCGGGACGCTTTCGCCGCGCGCGGCGGCGGAGCTCGGCTTGTCGCCGGCCACTTGCGTCGGTGTCTCGATCATCGACGCGCACGCCGGCGGCCTCGGGCTCCTCGGCGTCACGACGGCGGGCGCTACGCTGACCGAGACGGAGCTCGAGTCGCGACTCGCGCTCATCGGCGGCACGTCGAGTTGTCACATGGCCGTCAGCCGCGACCCGAAGTTCCCTCCGGGGATCTGGGGGCCGTACTACTCGGCGATGATCCCGGGTCTCTGGCTCACCGAGGGCGGTCAATCCGCCACTGGCGCGCTCATCGAGCACGTCATCGACATCCACGCGCGCGGCGCGGAGCTGCGCGCGACGGCGCGCCGCGAAGGCACCACCGTGCACGGCGTGCTCAACTCCGTCCTCGATCGGCTCGCCGAGACGCGCCCATTCCCCGCGGCGCTGACGGAGCAGATCCACGTCTTGCCGTACTTCCACGGCAATCGCAGCCCGCGCGCCGATCCCACCCTGCGCGGCATGATCTCCGGTCTGAAGATGACCGACAGCGTGGAAGCGCTCGCGCTCGTGTATCTCGCGACCATCCAGGCCATCGCCCACGGCACTCGGCACATCATCGACACCATGAACGCCGCCGGGTTCCACATCTCGACCATCGTCGCCTGCGGCGGCGACACGAAGAACCCGCTCTTCGTCCGCGAGCACGCCGACGTCACCGGTTGTCGCATGGTGCTGCCGCGTGAGCCGGAAGCCGTCCTGCTCGGCGCGGCGATCCTCGGCGCCGTCGCGTCGGGCGATCACCCCTCCGTCATCGCGGCCATGGCGGCGATGAGCGGCCCCGGCGTCGAAATCCCGCCGCCCGGCGCGGCGCTACGCGCGTACCACGACCGCAAGCACCGCGTCTTTCAACGCATGTATGGCGATCAGATTGCCTATCGCAAGCTGATGATGGAGCTCGACGGACTGGACGACTGACGCCGGCGCGATGGCGTCTTCATGATCTGGCCTGGCAGGACGCCGACGGCGCCGTCTGGCTGTCGTCGAACGATCCGGCGCACGCCGGCGCACGGCACGGATTGTCGCCGGAGCTCACCGCGAAGATCGCGGGAGCAGGCAGGTTGATCGAGCAAGCGGCGGCCGCAGGATAGTCGGAAATCTAACCCGAGAGCGGACGCTTCGATCCGGGGTGACCCGTGGCGAGCGTTTCGTTCTCGCGTTCCTGCGTCGTGCCTCGGCTGGACGAGAGCTTCGTGTCGCCGTGCGGATCGTTCGACGCCGCGATGGATCCCGATTGCGCGCGATCCGGAACGCCAGCCGACAACGGCGTTTGGCTTCCGGGTTTTCCTACGGCAAGTGTGTTGGTCGGAGAAGGACGTCTGAGGACGTCCGGCGCGGGGGGCGACGGCGCGATTTCATCCACCTCCAGCAACGGTTCGAGCCACGGCACGTGCTTCGTGAGAAGCGCGACGCGCTCTGCCGGAAGGAGCTCCGCGAGCGCTCGACAGACGATCTGCGCGTGCTCTCGGGCGCGACCTGGACGTACCGCTTCGTGTCGCTGAACGCGCCGGTAAAACCCATCGAGATCGAGCGGCGCTTTGGGGGCGTGCGCCGAAAGAACGATGCTCGCCAGATCGGACGACAGCGCCTCGGCGAAGGTCCGCTTCTCGCTTTGCAAGAGCGCCGCGCCGAGCGCGTCCAGCGTCGCCGTGACGGCCGCTTCGGCGTGACCCGCTGCGAAGTCGCCGCCTTCGCGCACGTGCTCCAGGAGCTCTGAGCGATGGATCACGGCTCCTCTCAGTTGCATATGATGTGCCGAGCCGTCGGTGAACGGTCTTTCTAGTCAGACGAGCTCGTGGAAGCGCGCAAAACCGCGACGAGCGAAAGTTGGCGCCGCCAACCGGTTGCGACGTCGCGCCAGGGTTTGCGGCACGCGTGGCATTTCGGCCCTGGCCATCGGCCCTCTCCGCGCATCCCGCGCCTGGTGACCGAATGGCCATCTCCCGGGTAGTTTGGGCGAGCGATCCCCGGCTCGGGACCACCTGCACCCGGATGTGTATGCGGGCCCGCTCGAGCGCGATTTCACGCTGGATCCGACGAGGCCCGTTCCCGACGACTGGCCCTGCGGAAAGAGTGACGGCGGCTCCTGAGTCGCCCGCTATCGCGAAAGCCATACTTACATTAAGCGCACGCGCGTCTTGCCGTGTTGCGAAGAGAGACTCGGTCGAGCCTCTTGCCGGAGGTCTCTCTCGAGCGCGCCGCAATCCATGCATTCACGGACGAACGACTCGTGCGTCGGGGAACACGTTGCTGGTCGATATCGCGTCGTTCGTCTGATCGGCTCCGGCGGAACGGCGTCGGTGTACGAGGTCGTCGACGTCACGCAGGGGCGCACACTGGCGCTGAAGCGGCTCTTGCCGTCGGTCGTCGACAAACCCGGCGCGACGTCGCGCTTCCGGCGTGAGTACGCTTCGCTCGCGCAGCTCACGCACCCGCTCATCATCCGCGCGCACGACTACGCCGTCGACGGCGAGCTGCCCTACTACACGATGGATCTGCTCTCGGGCGACGACCTCGTGGCGCTCGGGCCGATCGCCTGGAAAGAAGCGTGCTCGCTCTTGCGCGACGTCGCCTCCGCGCTCGCGCTGGTGCATTCGCGACGTCTCGTGCATCGTGACGTCACCGCGCGGAACGTGCGCCGCACGCTCGACGGCAAGGCGAAGCTGCTCGACTTCGGAGCGCTGTGCCCGATGGGCGTCGCGCACGAAGTCGTCGGCACGGCGCCGTTCGTCTCGCCCGAGAGCCTCGCCGGACAGCCGCTCGACGCGCGATCGGATCTGTTCTCGCTCGGGGCCCTCTCGTATTGGCTCGTGACCGGGCGACACGCCTTTCCCGCGACGTCGTTTTCCGACCTGTACGGCTTGTGGAGTCTGCGGCTCGAAGCGCCTTCGAGCTACGTTCCGGAGATCCCCCGCGCGCTCGACGAGCTCGTGCTCTCGCTCCTGTCGCTGAATCCGCTCGCGCGCGCCGGCAGCGCCGCGGAGGTGTTCGATCGCCTCACGGCCATCGCGGACCTCGAGGTCGCCGACGCGCCGGACATCGCGCAAGCGTATCTGGTCACGCCGACCCTGGTCGGAAGAGACGACGCCGTGCTGCGCTTTCGCAGACGCTTGCTTCGCGCGATGCGGCGCGAGGGCTCGAGCTTGCTCGTCGAGGGCAGCAGCGGCTACGGACGCTCGCGGTTGCTCTCGACCTTCCTGACGGAAGCGAAGCTCGAAGGCATGGTCGCGCTCTACGCCGAGGGCGAGCAGGGTCGGGCTGGTCCCTTCGCCGTGGTGCGCGCTCTCGTCCGCCGTTTGCTCGAGACGAGCGGCGCGCTCGCGAACGGAAGCCAGCGTGCTTCCGGCGTGCTCGCGCGCCTCGGCGGGGAGGGCGCGGATACTAAAACGGCGCCGCGCGAGCAATGGCCGGAGATCGTCGAGGCGGTATCGTCGTGGCTCATGGAGGTCACGTCGGAGGTTCCGCTCGCGGTCGGCGTCGACGACGTCGAGCAATGCGACGATGCGTCGCTCTCCGTGCTCGCGAAGCTCTCCGAGGCGGCGCCGACGCGACGTCTTCTCGTCCTGTTGACGGCCGAGCCGGACTCGTCGATATCCGCCGTTCAGCGGTTCCGGCAATTCGGCAGCTCGCACTTGCTCAGGGCGCTGCGGCCGACTCACACGTACGAGCTCTTGAAGTCGGTGTTCGGCGACGTGCCGCACGTCGAGGACGTCGCCGGCTGGGTCCATTCGCTGGCGGAAGGCAGTCCGCGTATCGCGCTTTCGCTCGCGCACCACCTGGTCGATCGAGGCGTGGCCCGTTACGAGCACGGCGGTTGGGTATTGCCGGCGTCGCTGCAAGGCCTGGATCTGCCGAGCAGTCTCGATCAGGCGCTCGATCAATCCGTCGCCGCGTTGAGTCCCATCGGACGCGCCCTCGCCCAAGCGCTGGCCCTCATGTCGGAGGAGCCGCTGTTCGTCGAAGAGTACCCCGAGCTCGTCGATCGCTCGGACGCGCCGCGCGTCTTCGACGGCCTCCGGGAGCTCGTCGCGGCCTCGGTCCTCACGGCGCGCGGCGCGACGTACCGCTTCTCGCACGACGCCCTGAGGCGCGCCGTGACGCGCGGGATCCCGGCTGCGCGCGTTTCCGAGTTGCACGATCGCCTCGCGCGCGCCTACGTGTCGGGGAGAACTCCAGCCACCGCCGTCGCGGCGTATCACGAGTACTTGGCCGGCGATCCACGGCGCGCGTTCGCGACGTTCGCGGCGTTCGTCTCGAACCGGCGCGAGCTCGAGGTTCGAGGCTGGAGCTTTTTGCGGTCGAAATCCGGCGCTGCGTTCTTCGACGAGCTCTTCGACTGGGCGGTCGCGCACGACGCCTCTCCGGCCCAGCTGATCCTCGTGGGAAGGACGCTGCTCGGCCTGGGGGCCAGCGTCGATCCACGCTTGATCCGCCACGCGCCGACGGTGCTCGGTCGCCTTCAGAAGGACACGGGGCTCGTGTACTGGGACGACTTCCACGACGTCGCCGATCCGCGCGAACGGATCCTGCGTTGCATAGGACGAGCGATCGCGGTCCACGAGGCGACGCCGCCGGAGGACCGCGGGTTGCCTCCGGGACAAGCGGCGCGCGAGCTCGCCACCTCCACCACCCTGCTGTGCGCTGCGTACGGTTGTGCGTACGACGCGGCCGCCATCGCCGCCCTCGGCCCGAACATCGATCGGCTGCGGCCGCTGTCGCCGGCGATGGCGGTCGTAGCCGACATCGTTTCCTGCGTGGCGGCGGCCCGCCGCACCACGGCGCCCGCCGAGATCCGGCTCCGCGCCCTCGAACGCCTCGCCGCGCCGGTCGAAGGCCTGGACGACGTGTATCGCAACGCGTTCCGGTTGACGTTGCTGTTCCACCAGGGGACCCAGGACGCCGTCGCCGAGCCGGCCGTGGTGTTCGAGCGCATCGAGCCGCTCGCGCAGAGCGCGACCTACGCGCCGCTCGCGTATCAGGTGCAGATGATCGCGCACCTCTTCCAGGGCGCCGAGAAGCGGGCCGAGGCGTGTCGGCGGAGGCGCGACCTCGCGCGCGTCGATCGATCCGACGTGGATCGCCAGATCGAATCCGGAATGGTGATGGAATCCGTGGCCTACGTCATCCTCGGCGACCTGATGGCGCTCAAGCGCCTGATGCCGGAGATGGAGGTACGCGCCGAGCGCTGGCCCGACTGGAAGCCGTACTCCCTGATCGTCGCCGGCACGTACCACTCGATCCGCGGCGATCTCGAAAAGGGGCTCGACCTCTGTCGACAGGCGCTCGCGCTCGTTTCGCCGGGCCGGCACGGGGCCTGGATCCTGGCGGTCAATCGCGTCGCTCGGCTGCTCCTTTCGCTGGATCGCGTCGATGAGTCGAAGGCGCTTTGCCGCGAAGCGCTCGCCCAGTGCGAGGAGCACCCCCAGCTTCCGCCTTACATGGACCTGCTCGAGATGGCGCTCGCCATCGCGGAAGCGCGATCCGGCGCGCGCGACGTCGCGGTACGGCGAGCCGACGACGTGGTAGCTCGCGCCGGCGAACGGCGGATGGCCGGCATCCTCTTGATGGAAATCTACGCCGAACGCGCGCAGGTCGCGCAGGTGCTCGAGGATGGAGCGGCGTTCGAGCTAGCGGCGAAGAAGGTCGGCGACCTCGCGGTGAAGGTCGACAGCGTCGCGTTCGCGACGAAGCTCTCGTCGCTCCTGCGCCTCTCTCTCGGGGCGGGGTTCGAACCCGTCGACGCGGCGATCGGGACCATTCGCATACGGCCGCGGGCGCCGGAGCTCGATCCCAGGTTGCGCACGGAGCTCGAGCTCTGCCGGGGCGCCGACGAACGGGCGAAGCGCGTGCTCGCCACGATGCTCCAGCACTCCGGCGTTTCGAAGGGCTACCTGTACGTGAACCAGTCCGACGGCCCCTTGCTCGCCGCGTCGCGCTCGAACGAGCCGCCGCCCCCCGAGACGGAAGAGTACCTGGACAAGTGGGTGCGTTCGTTCTGGGGAGGATCGGAGGACGAGACCACGACCGACGGCGCCTCGGCGCTGTTCGGTCATCGCTTCGCCCTCGTCGGCTTGATGACCTCGCGCGGCGACGAGCCGGTGGTCGCGGGAGTAGCGGTGCTGGACTGCAAGAACGAGCGCGCGCGCGTCGTCGAGGCTCCGGTTCTGAACGTGCTCGCCGACGTTCTGCTCACCGCGGGGGACGCGATTGCGTTCTGAGCCGATGACCGAAGCCGATTCGTCCGATTCGCGTTTGATGGCCGATCGATACGCGATGCTCGATCGCCTCGGCGCGGGCGGCGTCGGCGTCGTATATCGCGCGCGCGACCAGGTGACCGGGCGAGTCGTTGCGTTCAAGCAGCTGCTCTCGGCCAAGGCCGGCAAGCGCGCAAAGACTCTGGAGGCGCTCTTCGAGCGCGAATATCACACCCTGGTCCGGCTGAAGCACCCGCGCATCATCGAGGTGTACGACTACGGCGTCACCGCCGAGGGGCCTTACTACACGATGGAGCTCCTCGAAGGGAGCGACCTCGTGCAGCTCCAGCAGCTGCCGTACGCGGACGTGTGCCGGCACCTCCGCGACGTGGCGTCGTCGCTCGCGTTGCTGCACGCACAACGGCTCGTGCACCGCGACGTGAGCCCGCGCAACGTGCGCGTCACCGCCGACGGCACCGCGCGCTTGCTCGACTTCGGGGCCCTGGCGTCGTTCGGCGTGAACACGGAGATCATCGGGACGCCGGCGTTCATGGCGCCGGAGATCTTGCACCAGTGGCCGCTGGATCCGCGGACGGATCTCTACTCGCTCGGCGCCGTCGGCTACTTTTGCCTGACGGGGCGTCCCGCGTTTTCGGCGCGGGACGTCAGCGAGCTGCCGGGGCTCTGGCAGACGCCTCCGGTGCCGCCGTCCGAGCTCGTCCCGCACGTCCCCGAGGAGCTCGAGCGCCTGCTCCTCTCGATGCTGAGCCAAGATCCGCTCGGACGCCCGGAGACGGCCGCGGCGGTCATCGACCAGCTCACGGTGATCGGGAACCTTCCGCCCGAAGCGCACGAGCGAGCGGAGCAGAGCTATTTTCTGTCCAGTCCAATGGTCGGACGCGCCGCGCAGATCGATTGGGCGGTCCGGCGCATCGAGCAAGCGCTGGAAGGCAAGGGCGGTGAGGTGCTGGTCGAGGGGCCCATCGGAATCGGCAAGACCCGACTCGCGAACGAGCTGGGCCTCACGGCGACCTTGAAGGGCGCGGTTACGCTCCGGGCCGACGCCGAGTCCACGCACGAGAGCTTCGGCGCGGCGACCGCGCTCACGCGCCGGCTCTTCGAGGCGTGCCCGGAGATCGCCCGGCGCGCCGCGGAACCGCACGCCGGCGTCCTCCGCAAGCTCGCTCCGGAGCTCGCCGACTCGCTCGGCGGCGCCACCTCCGGCGTGCAACCGAGCGACGCCGGCGACGACCGAGTTCGAGCCCACGCGGCGCTCCGAGAGTGGTTCCTCGCGGCGAGCCGCGAGCGGGCGATGTTCATATGGGTGGACAACGTCCACGCGGCCGACGACGACTCGGCGTCGTTTCTCCTCGCTCTCGGGCAAAGGAGCCGCGCTTCGCGCTTGCTCGTGCTCACGACGCTGCGGACGGGGGCGAGCGTGACCGCGCCGGAGACGGTGCGAATGCTTCGAGAACAGGCGCAGCGCCTGAAGCTTCCGAGCCTCGACGCGAACGCCTGCGAGCAGCTCTCGAACGGACTCTTCGGAGGAGCCGCCAACGCCGGGCGCGTCGGGAGCCTCTTGTGGCAGCGCAGCGGCGGAGTTCCACGCCAGTTCATCGAGCTCGCGCAGCTCATGGTGAAGCGAAAGATCGCGAAGTACGAGGCCGGCAGCTGGGTCTTGCCGCTCGACGTCGCCGAAGACGAGCTCCCCGCTCGCTCCGAGGAAATCCTCGCCGCGCGGCTGTCGGATCTCGGTCCCGACGCGATCGCGCTGGCGGAGAGCCTGGCGGTCCACTCCGGCGCCGTATCGCTCGCGCGCATCCTTTCGCTGAGCGAGCTCGCCGGCGAAGGACGCACCCACGCGGCTCTCGACGAGCTGCTCGCCGAGCAGGTGCTGGTGAGCGAAGGCGACGGGTACCGCTTCCGTCACGACGCCATCCGCGAGGCCGTCCTGTCGCGGACCGATCCCGATGTGCTCCGGAAGAACCGGCTACGCGCGGCGGAAGCCCTGCTCGAATCGGAGGCGAGCGGCGTGGTCGAGCGGGTCGAGGCCGCGCTTCATCTGGTGAACGCCGGAGAAGAGCAGCTCGGGGCGCGCATACTCGTCGGCGCGGCTCGCGATTTCGCCGCGGGCGCGGGTACGCATCGCAACGCGGACCGTCTCGTGCGCGCGCTGTGCCGGCTGGTGCGCGCGTACGACGAGCAAGGTCGGTCGGATTACGAGCTCGGAGCGCTGCTCTTTCCGTTGATGCCGCTCGCGTACTATTCGGGAAACTGGCAGTTCATGCTCGAATACGGCGAGCGGGCCATCGAGATCGGGATCCGCATCACCGGCCTTGCGCGCGCCGCGGAGCTTGCGCCGGAGCTCGGCCGTCGAGAAGCGTTGAAGCGCGGTCTCGCCTTCGGTGCGAAGGGTTTCGCGGAGCACGCCGCGGACGCCATCGGTTACGACTCGAGGACGGCGCTCGCCGCGACCATCGGCATGGTGCCGGCGTGCGTGGCCGTCTACGCGACGTGTTTCGACGCCGACGCCGTGGCCCGTGTCGTCCGCGCGATCACGCCGATCACGTTCTTCGGCGAGGAGCACGTGGCGCACGCGATGTACCTGTTCGCCGTGGCCGAGGCGAACGTCCTCGGCAACGAGAGCGAGTCGCGCGCGGTCTGGGAACGCGCGCTCTCGCGCTTCGAGGACCCCGCCGTCGTCGAGGGCGCCGGCGAGGCGCGCACGCGCGCGCTTCGCGGCGGCGTGCTCTTCATGCTCCGGCTCTTGGACTGCTATCACTTCGGCGACCGAGCACTCGAAGAGGCGCGTCACATGGAAAGCCTGGGAGTGAAGGCCTGGGCCGTCACGGCCGACCAGGTTCGGATGCTCTATCACGCGCTCCGCGGGGAGTCGGCGGAGGTGAAGACGTACATGGAGCGCGTCGAGCAGGACGTCGTCCAGGGCGCTCAGACCTGGCAAGCCGAGGTGTTCTGGCCTGCGCTGCTCTTGAACGCCGACGTGCTCACCGGAGACTCCATCGGCGCGCGCCGGCGCTACGTCCAGCTCGAGCGCCGCGCTCAGGAAGTCGCGGTCCTGAAGCCTCAGGCCGAAGCGGCGCGCGCGGCGTACTTGATGCTCCGCGGGGATCTGGCCGGGGCGATCTCTCTGTACGAGCGGCTGATGCCGAGCTTTCCCTGCCGCCGGCGAGTCGGTTGGGAGACGAACCGCGCGTACTTCGCCAGGGCGCTCAACGCCGCCGGCGAGTACGAACGCGCCAAGGCGATCGCCGAAGAGGTCGTGGCGAACATGGTCCCGGCAGACGACGGCTACGTCGTTCGTTTCCTGGAGGCGCGCCGGCAGCTCGCGCTCGCCGAATCCGGGCTCGGAAATCACGATCGCGCGGCAGCTCTCTTGGACGAGCTGCTCGCCGAGCACGGCGGCCAGAGCAACGCGCTGCTCGTCGGCCTCCTGCACGAAGCGCGGGCTCAAGTCGCCGAGGGCGCAAAGGACGTCGTCACGGCGATGGTGCAGCGCGCGGAAATGGAGAGCTGCTTTCGCAGGACGAAAAATCCGTTGCTCGTCGCTCGCTGCGAGCGCGCGAGCCGCAGCAGCGCGGCGCTGTCCGCCGCTCGGGAGCACCATCACTCGTTCGGGGCCACCGTGTCGGCCTTCCGGACCTCGCCGTTCGCTTCATCCGACGCGGCGACCATCGCCGAACCCCGGTTCTCGTCGGGCCAGGGGCCGCTCCGGGTGGACGAGATCCTGAGCCACTCCGACGAGCCCTTCGAAGTAGCGGTCGACTTCGTGATGCGAAAGACGAAGGCGAAGAGCGCCTATCTATATGTCTCGAAAGGGGGCGAGCTGCGCCTCGCCTGGTCGAGCACGAACGACGAGCCGCCGGCGTCTTCGGTCGAAGAGCTCGCCCGCTGGCTGGACGTCGCGGTCGACGGCGCGAGCCAGCGTACGACGCCGGGGAGTCGGGAGCGGATGTTCGCGCCCGCCGCCACGGCCGCCGGTTGTCGTCTCGTGGCTCTACAGAGCCCGGCCGACGGTAAGATCGTCGGCGGGCTCATCCTGGAGATCGAGTCGGGGCTCGCGCTCGTCGGCGCCACGGACGTCTTCGAGGCGCTTGGCCGGGTGATCGGCGAGCGCGGTCTCGACGCGTTCGGCTTCATCACCGTGTGACGACGATTTCGCGTCACACGCTCGCGGCATCGTGGAGAACGGCGCTACTCGTCGAGGACCTCGCGCACGCGGCGCGCCAGGATCGTCGGCGTGTACGGCTTTTGAAGGAAGTTCACTCGCTGATCGAGCACGCCGTGATCGACGACGGCGTTCTCCGTATAGCCGGAGCTGAACAGGACCTTGAGCCCCGGGCGCAGCTCGACGAGATGCTTCGCCAGATCCGGGCCTCCCATCTTGGGCATGATCACGTCGGTCACCAAGAGGTGCAACGGATCGGTCATGTTCTTCACGAGCTCGATGGCGTCGAGCGCGTTCGTCGCGGTGAGCACGCGGTATCCGAGCGCGGTCAGCGCGGCGCTGGCGACGCGGAGGATCAGGATCTCGTCTTCGACGAGCAAGATGGTCTCGTGGCCGCGGCGGCCGATCGATTCGGGGGTGCGTTCAGGCACGGGCGCATTCTCCTCCATCGACAGGCGGGGCAGGTAGACCACGCGAGGTGGTGCCGGCGCCGGGCTCGCTTTACAGGACCTTGCCCGCGGATGATGTAGGGAACTTCGTGCCGGTCACGAATGGCGCGTCCGCGGATCCGGCTTCGAGGTATGTTCGTGGACACGCAGTATGGGTATTTGCGAGCGCTGGCTCACCGGTCTCGGTTTTTGTGGGGTCCTCGTCGTCCTTGGGGAGGCTCCGGCCGGCGCTCAAGTCGAAGAGGGGTCGCCGTCGCTGCCTTCGGGCCTCTACTTCGCGCCGTGGAGCCCTCGCGCGACCTCGTGGATGCTCACCGTCGCTCCGGAGATCGGCGTGCAGACCGGAAGCGAGACGTACGAGTTTCACGCGGACGTCCCGAATTCGCTTTCGCTGGACGTTAACGTAGAGAGCAAGCTGAGCTATCCCGTCAGCGGCGCGCTCGGAGGCGGCACCGTCTTCTTCGGCCTGGATGCCCTCGGCTTCAGCGGCACGTTCCTGACGAACATCGGCGATCCCTGGGGCACGCTGCTCGATCAGGATTTCGTCAGCGCGAGCGACGGTGCTCATTCGGAGACAGTCGAGTTCAGTCACACCAACTCCCCGACGACGCTTCGCACGTTCGACGTCGAGGGCGCTGTGCGCTATCGCATCGGAAAGCCCGGCATCGGAAAGACGACCGCGCTCCACGTCGTCGCCGGGTTCCGTTTCGAATCGAGCACGTACGACGCTTACGGCGCGTCGGGGTGGCAGCTCGACTCGAACGACGACAAAGTCTATTCCTCGATCCCGGGGTCCCCGCACGCGCTGCACTACGAGGTTCGCTACCGGCAACCGTTCATCGGAGTCGGACTGAACCTCGGAAAGAGCGACGCATTCCTGTTCAGCGGCGAGGCGCGGTTGATCGCGTCGTGGTCTTCACACGAGGACGATCACGTTCTCCGCAACAAGCTCGCGCACGCCGACGCGTTCGGTGGGGGCGCGGGCATCAAGCTACAACCGGCGTTCGGGCTCGGGGGTTTCCCGGGCTTACACTTCTTGGCGGGCCTCGACGCGCAATTGCAGGTCGTTGGGTCGTTCAACGGGACCTTGCAACAGCGCTACTACGCCGACGATCCCACCCTCGACGGCGACCAGACGAACGAACGGATCCCCGACTCCGACTTTTCGTTCCTCAGCGTGCGCCTGCGATTGCTCGCGTTCCTGGCGGCGCGGTTCTGAAGGCGAGCTATGGCTTCTGAAGGCGTTCGAGGAACTTTCGGACTTCGCTCCGCAGCTGTTCGACGGAGAAGGGTTTCTCGATGTGAGGGTTTTCGATCGAGCCCAGGAAGGCGTCCACCGTGGGCGTCACCGCGCCGCCGGTCATGAACAGGACCCTCGCGGCGAGGTCGGGATCGCGCGCGAGGAGCCACTCGTAGAGCGCGATCCCTGTCGCGTCGGGCATCATGACGTCCGATAAGACGAGATCGAACCGTTCGCCGCGTTCGATCAAGCGCGTCGCCGCGCGGACGCTGTTCGCGCACACGACGTCGTGGTCCGCGAGGATTCGCTGAAGGGTTCTGAGGACGATGTCCTCGTCGTCGACGACGAGGATGCGACCGCGCCGCGGCGCGGCGGCCGGCGCGGCCGCGGCCGCGGCGACGGGCTTCTCGAAGGTCGCGCGAGGCAGGGCAATCCGGAAGGTGGTCCCCCGGCCGACGGCGCTCTCCACGTCGATGTCGCCGCCGGCCGAGCGCACCATCCCCCGGGAGATCGACAGCCCCACGCCGGTCCCGACGCCGACGGGCTTCGTCGTGAAGAACGGCTCGAAGACGCGTTTCGCGATCTCCTTCGGCATGCCCGCGCCCGAATCGCGTACCTCGATGACGACGCGGTCTTCGCCTTCGGCGCGCGCACGAATGGAGACCTCGTTGTTCGCCACATCTCCCGGCGCGATCGCCTGAGCCGCGTTGACCAGCAAATTGACGAGCACCTGACCCAACCGGACTTCGTCGATCGCCACCGGCGGCACGTCGCCGACGTCCGCGCGCACGGGAGCGCGGTGTCGAAACTCGTGAGACGTCGTGCGCACCGCCCAGGCGACGGCTCGACGCACGTCCGCGTTGCCGGCGGTTCGCTGCGTCGGTCGAGCGAAGGTCATCAAATCGCGGACGATGTTGGCGATGCGTCCGGCGGCGGTGCTGATCTCCGTGAGCGCTTCGAGCTCTTGGTCGCCGCGCGGAACGGCGACGGCGCCGTCGCCGGCGTGGGCCGCGTCGCGGGGGACGGGGGAGACCCCGCGCTCCTCGAGCAGCAACGAAGCGTTGGCCATCACCACCGCGAGGGGATTGTTGATCTCGTGCGCGACTCCGGCGGCCATCGTCCCGAGCGATGCCAGGCGATCGGACAGCTCGAGCTGGTTTTGCAGCCGTTTCTGCTCCGTCACGTCACGGAACACCATCACTGCGCCGAGCAGATGTTCCTCGTCCAGCACCGGCGCGGCGCTGTCGCTGACGATGCGCGGCGTGCTGTCCGGGCCGATCAAGGTGCCTTCCGCAAGGTGGACCTGCTTTCGCTCTCTGAGAGCTCGGTAGAGCGGTGGATCATCGCCGTCGCCTCCTCGCGCTGGAAGCCACTGAAGTACCTCGCGAGCCGGCAGGCCCGCGACGTCCTCGAGTTTCTTGCCGAGCAAGAGCTCCGCCGCGGGGTTCAGCAACGTGATGTTCCCCGCCAGATCCACGGCGACGATGGCGTCGGCGATGGACCTGACGATGGTGGAAAACCAACGCTCCCGTTCGCGCAGCCGTCTCTCCAGCCGGTGTCGGTAGAGCGCGATCTCGATGGCGCTCCGCAGCGCGTTGGATTTGACCGGCTTCACCAGGTAGGCGTACGGCTCCGTCTTCTTCGCGCGCTGTAGGGTGGCCTCGTCGGCGTGCGCGGTCATGTAGACGACCGGAACGTCGAACCTTCGTCGAAGGAGCTCGGCGGTCTCCACGCCGTCCTGCTCGCCCTTGATCCGGATATCCATCAAGACGACGTCGGGGCAGCGCTTCGACGCTTCCGCGACGGCTTCGTCCGCGGAGGACGCTATCGCCGACGTCGAGTAGCCGAGCTCGGCCAGCGTATCCTCCAGATCTTTCGCGACGATGCGCTCGTCTTCCACGATGAGAACCGAAGGCGCCGTCGTCGAGTCCATCTTCATTCCTCGGCTGGAAACGTCAGGCGAAGCAGCGTGCCCTGCCCACGCACGATGTCGAATCGGCCCCCGAGCTGTTTGCTCAGCATGCCCACGAGTTGCATTCCGAGGGAAGCGGAAGTTCCCGGATCGAATGCCTCCGGGATGCCCACGCCGTCGTCGGCCACCGAGAGGACGAGCTCGGCGCCGGCTCTGCGGAGCTCGACCCTGACTACGCCGTGTTTACGCTCCGGAAATGCGTGCTTCAGCGCGTTGGTGATGAGCTCGTTCAAGACGAGCCCGCAGGGGATGGCTCGTCCGACCGGCAGCGCGACTTCGTCGAGCGCGACCTCCAGCGAAAGCCCGGGGCTCGACACCTCCGCCGTCTGAAAGACGTTGTGGGCCAGGCGGTTCACGTATTGAGCCAAGCGGACGCTGGCGAAATCCTTGGTCTGATAGAGCTCTTCGTGAATCAACGCGATCGCTTCGACGCGAGCTTTGCATTCGGCGAGCGCGTCGCGAGCGGCATCGTCGTGAAGCTGCCGCCGCTGCATGTTGACGAGGCTCGAGATGATCTGAAGGTTGTTCTTCACCCGGTGATGCACCTCTTGAAGGAGGACCTCGCGCTCCTTCAGGCTGTCGCTCAGAGAAGCTTGTTTTGCTCGAAGCTCGCGGAGAAGCTCGGTGGTCTTTCTCTGCTCCATGAGCTCCTGGTGTTCGGACTCCGCCCGCTTTCTCTCCGTCAGGTCGGCGATCACCATGGCGAAGCCCATCAGCGCGCCGTCGCTCGCGCGGATCGGCGTGATGACGACGCTCGCGAAGAACCGCCCGCCGCCTCGCCGGACACGGAAGCCCTCATCCTCGAAACGCCCCTCGCGCGAGGCGACCTCGAGGTCGTTCGATGCGCTCGTCTCGCGCCCTTCCAGCGGGACGTGGAACATCGAGTGATGGCGGCCGATCACCTCGGCCGGCTCGAATTCGAGCAGCCGCTCCGCGCCCGCGTTCCAGTTCGCCACGCGCCCGTCGACGTCCAGCATGAAGATGGCGTAGTCGCGGATGGCATCCACCATCATGCGAAACCGCTCTTCGTTCGTGCGAAGCGCTTCGTCCGAGCCGTGGAGCCGCGCGGCGACCAAGAAGAGCATCGTGCTCAGGAGCACCACGTCGCCCACGGTGAGGATGGCCATCCCGAACTTGTCGTCGTGCAGACCGTGCTGCTCGCCGGTCAGGCGCAGCCAGCCGAGCACGATGGGGCCGAGGACGAGCGCCGGCAAGAGCCTGCGGACGAGGATCCCCGCAGGCGTCTCCGCCGCCGCGATGGACGCGAAGCCACGCCTGGGGTCCGCGGTGAAGAAGGCGGTGCACGCCGCGATGAATCCGAACACCGAGTGCAGCGCGGTCGAGGAAAATGGCACCAGGCTGTACAGCGAAACCGCTCCGAACACGTACCCGGTGAGCGCGACGAAGGCGACGAGCAGCGCAAGAACGACGGCGGAGCGCGCGAACCGCGGGCTCTCGGCGTCGCTCTTCCAATAGAACAGGGCGACGCCGAGGAGCATGAAGTCGAGCGTCGTCGCGGGAGACATCCTCCCCGGAGCGACGGTCCCGATGTCCGCGTCGTCGAAGAGTATTTGGTCGATCCCGAGATCGACGCGGAAGGCGTACTCGACGGCGGTCGCCGTCGCGACCGTGACGACGCCGAGCGCGAGCGCGCGCCGCAGGCCGACTCGATCCCCCCGGTGCAGGGTCGAGAGGCCGATCCCGAGCAGGACGAAGAGGACCGCCGAGTTTGCGTTCATCGCGTGGAACGACGGATGAACTCGGAGTAGCGCGTCGATGTCCGTGGCCCAACCGAAGAGGACGGCGGCCCCCAGCGCGACGACGAACATCGACGCGAACCGCGAGACCTTCCGGAATCGCTCTTGTAAGGACGAGAGAGGCGGCGAGTCTTTACGCGGCGGTCCGTTCAATGGGCGAGCACCGGCAGAAGCCACGGGACGTCGGCGGGACGCGTGCCTCCGGAGCCGAATTGCTGCGCCCAGCGCTCGTCGGTGAGTCGGTCGAAATTCGTCGTGATTTGTTCGTGGTACGCGAAGACGACTCCGGCGTAAGCGCGCGGGCCGCCGCCGCAGGAGTCCACCGTCGCCACCATCAGTCGTGGATAGCCGGTCCCGATGTGGAGGATCTTGCCCACGATGTTGCCGCCTTCGTCGGCTGCCTGGGTGTGCACGTCGGCGATCGTGGGATCGAACACGATGGACTTCTGCGGGTCGAAGAAGAGCTTCGCGAGCCACCCGTCGGGAACGAGGATGCTCGTGCACCCGACGCTCTGGTTCTCGATCCTCACGGCGTCGTTGATGAAGGCGAGCTGGTCCATGGTCAACGCGTCTCCTTTTCGCTCCGCCGTCGCGATCTGCGCGAGGACGTCGGCCGCGCTGCGAAGCGTGTCGAAATACGTGCTCATGTTCTGGGCGAGCGTTCCGTAGGTGGTCGGCACCAGCGCCGTGATGCGCGCGCCCTGTTCGGCGTACGCGCGAATGGACGCGAAGAACTCTGGATACGGGTCGACATAGGCGTCGGGGAAGTCGCAACCGGGAATGCCGGTGTACGACTGCTTCGCGTAGAGCAGCGTGTCGTGTCGAAGCTCCGCCCACGAGCCGAGCTGGGTGTCGAGCAAGCGCCGCCCCCAGGGTTCCGTCCGAGCTACCTTGGGTAGGCCGGTCGCGCTCGCCGGGTCGGACGTGGGTGAGAGCGCGCGCAAGGACGCGAGCCAGAGATTGTAGAAACTCGATTGCCAGAACGATGGACCGTTCGCGTCGATCAGAGCGCGGACGCGGGCGAGCGCGCCGGGGAGCTCCCGGACGGTGGCGACGTCGGGATCGAGGGCGTAAGCTTGGTCGTTGCCCAGGGCGGCGAACGCGGCGTCGAGCGGGTTCGGCATCAGGCGCCCCTGCACGCGGTCGTACACGACCGCGCTGAAGACGTCCGAGTCGACGATGTAGCGCTGTCCGAAGATCAGAAAGGACCGGTTGAGCGGCAGCGTCTTCGTCGTGCCGTCGTTCAGCATCAGATAGCTGGCGATGTTCTGCTGTCCGTAGCCGCCCTTGACGAGAGCGGCGTTCACCGCGTCGTCGGACGCCGCGAGCGCCGCGCTCTCGCCGCCCAGATCGGCGACGAGCTGGTCGATCTGCGGCACGACCATGTTGTCGCTCTTGCCCACGAACGTCGAAAGGACGTCGTCCACCTGCTGCCATCGATCGAGGCTCGGCCCGACGAGATCGCGCACGGCGAGCATCGCTTCGTACTGTTCGCGATGGAACGTCTGGCTCCCGTCCGGATTCGTCTCGACCAGGCGGAAATCGACGCGTCCGAGCCATATCATGGCGCGGAAGTACTGCGAAAGGTCCGAAGCTCCCGTGTAATGCCCGCGCGGAGCGAACTCCGAGAAATCTTCCATGCGCGTATCGCCGAAGAGCTCGATGTTGCCGATGCCGGTCGCGTCGGTCGCCTGCGAGACGAGCGACGCGATCGTCGAAGCGTCGCCGCCCGCGACGGGGTCGACGACCGAGCCTTGCATCAGGCTCTGCGCGACGGCCAGGTAGACGTCCAGATCCGCCCGGACCGAGCTCGACGCCGACGACGCGGGCAAGCGCGTGCGCATGTCTCTGAGCAGGGCCGTCACGTCGTCGATGAGCGTCGATTGCTCCATCTCCATCAGCAACGTGTCGTACGAGCTGTGCACGGACTCGAGCACCGCATCGGCCGAGACGTAGACTGGAAGATGTTCCGAGTAGATCTCGGCGTACCCGTTCACGAACGTGGGGAACTCACGGGCCGTGGAGATGACGAAGCCGTTCTTGCCGAGCGCGGCTTGCTCGCCGTCCGAAAGCGCGAGCGCCGACTGCTGAATGCGGTCGAGAAACTCCGCTTTCGTCGGATCGTAGTCGAGCGCGGCGAACGACGTCGCGTACGTCGCGGCCACGCCGTTCGCGTCGAGCGACGACGCGGCGTCGGCGCGCGCCTTCAGAGCGGCGTAGTCTTGAGTATCCACGGGGCCTTGCAGGTCGATCCCCGAAGGCAGGCTGCCACTGCTCGCGGCGGCAGCTCCGCCGGAATTGTTCGTGACTCCGCCAGAAGCGCTAGTCCCGCCGTTGCCTCCTGCCGTGCTTTCGGAAGCCGCACCACCGTTCGGCGTCGTGCCCCCTGATGGCGACCCGCCGTTCGCCTTCAGCGCCGCGGGATTCGGATGGTCCGGACCGCCGCACGCCGCGGACGAGATCGAAAGGATGAGAACCGCACGATGCCAGTGCCCCATGGAAAGCCGCATGGCCACCTCCCGCGCCAACCATGAACCGATTCGTGCGCTTCCGCCAGCGCGGCAACGCAGCGCCGACATTAAGTCGGTCGTCCACGGAACCGGCTCGGCTACGCCGCGTTTACGCGAGCGCGGCATCCGATGGACTCAGGGGCGCTCGGAGTCGTGAGGTTCTTCCAGGATCGACGACACCAGACTCGTGAGATCGCCGGGTACGAAAGGCTTTGCGAGGTAGTACGTGTTCGGCCCCAGGGGCACCGATAGCTTCTCTGCGTTTTCCGTGTAGCCGGAGATGTACAGCACCGCGGCGTGCCGATGGATTTTGCGGAGCTCATCCGCGAGCTTTGTGCCGTCCATCCCGGGCATGGCGACGTCGGTCACCAAGAGATGGATGGGGCCGTCGTGCCGGCGCGCGATGTCGAGCGCTTCCTGCCCGCTCCCCGCGCTCAGGACGGAATATGCGCGAAGGCCGAGCACCCGCGCGAGCAGATCGCGCACGTCGGCTTCGTCGTCGCAGACGAGCACCGTCTCGAAACGGCTCGTCTTCGGCGGAGCGCTCTCGGGCTTCGGCCGAGGCGGCGCCTGTGTTGCGTGTGCCCTGGGCAAGAGGATCGTAAACGTCGTTCCTTTGCCGACCGTGCTTCGCACGTCGATGGCTCCGCCGCTCTGCGAGACGATACCTTCGACCATGGAGAGCCCGAGACCCGTTCCATGTCCCTTCTCTTTCGTCGTGAAGAACGGCTCGAAGATATGCGGCCTTATTTCGTCGGAGATCCCGACGCCGGTGTCCGAGACGACGAGCGCCACGTAGTCGCCCGCGCCGAGCGTCGGGTGTTGCCCGGCCAGAACGGTGACGTCGCGCGTCTCGATCACGAGCCGCCCGCCCTCCGTCATGGCGTCGCGTGCGTTGAGCGCCAGGTTCAAGATCACCTGCTCTATTTGACCGGGATCGGCGACGACTTGTCGCCGCGCCTCGAGGACCGTGGATAGCTCGACGCGTTCGCCGAGCGCCGTCTCGAGGACGCGGCGCATGCGGTCCGCCATCTCGTTCAAATCGAACGCCGCCGGATTCAAGACTTGGCGGCGGCTGTAAGCGAGCAGCTGCTGCGTGAGGTCCGCGGCGCGCCTGGCGCTCCCGAGCACCATGTCGGCATGGCCGACCAGCGCGCTGTCGTGCGGCAATGCACGTTTCAAGAGCTCGGCATGGCCCATGATGATGGTGAGGCGATTGTTGAAGTCGTGAGCGATGCCGCCGGCGAGCTTGCCGACGGTGCCGAGCTTCTGCGCCTCGAGCAGCTCGTTCTCGAGGCGTTGCCGCGCCTTCTCGAGCGCGCGCCGCTCTTCGATGTCGGTGAAGAACCCGGTTATGAACTCGAGCCGGCCCTGCGCGTCCCGAGTAGCGAAGGCGTCGAGTTGATACACGTGCTCCCGACCTTCGACGACCAGGCGCTTCTCCAGTCGATACGTATCGATTTCGCCGCGCGCCACCCGCCCGATGGTCTGTCGCTCGAGCTCGAACTCCTCGGGGTGCGCGGACGCGGCGAACACCTGGAAAGGATCTCGCCCCTGCACTTCGGAAAGGCTCTGCCCGAGCATGTGCGCGAAAGCAGCATTGACGAACTGATACCGGCCCTTCGGCCCCGACACACACATCGTCGGAAGCGGCGAGTTCTCGACCGCTCTTCGAAAGTGCCGAGCGTCATCCAGCTCCCGCGTGAGAGCATCGCACTTGTGCCGTAGCCGCTCGAGCTCGCCTCCGAGATCGTTCGAATCTTCACCCATGAGAACCCGAGTGTACGCCCCCGTCCCTCTGACGCGCGACGTTGTAACATCTAGAACGTTGGTGTGACGGTTCCGTGCGGCGCTTGATGCGGGCCCAGGCGCTCGGGTACACGCCGGAAGCCATGGCTTCCGCAGAACGGCGTCTCGGACGCTTCTTGGTATGCGCTGCGATGTCGCTGACCGGGTGCTACGACGGCGCGCCGCCGCCGGACGTCGCGAAGGGGGTCGACCTCGCGCGGTTTCAGGGCAAGTGGTACGAGATTGCGAAGCTCCCCAGGCCGACGGAAGTGGAATGCACGGGCACCGTCGCGACCTATCGGATGCGCGGAGACGGCCAGCTCGACATGAACAGCGAGTGCCACTTGCACGCGCTCGATGGTGAGCTGAAGACGGTGACCGCCAACCTGAAAGTTCCGGATCCGAAGACGCCGGCGAAGCTCGCGCTCGACATCGGTGGCTTCTATGGAGATTACTGGATCCTCGAAGTCGGCTCCGACTACGAGTACGCCGTCATCGGGCATCCGTCGCGCGAATACCTGTGGGTGCTCAGCCGCGCGCCGACGCTCGCCCCCGCGACGATGACGGCGGTGCTCGAGCGCGCCAAGGCCCAGCAATTCGCCGTGGAGCGGCTCGAGTACACGGTGCAAGCGCCGGGGAATTGATCCGCCGGCCCGACTATTTCAGCGCGTGCACCTTCGCCACCTCGAAGGGGGTGACGAAAGTGTCCTCGGTCACGGCGTCGTTCGTGATCGGAGTTTCGTTCCTGCTGATTCGACACGACAGCCAGGTTAGTCAGGCCGTCGATTCCGGCGACGAGCAATAAAACGCGAGCGACGACGGAAAATCGAAGAGCCGGCCGTCTTGCGCGATGACCCGACGCCGACCGTTTGCCGTTTCGTTGCCCGCGGCGTGACCGTCCGCGGGGATGGACGAATGGACATCTGCGGCCGATGGGAGCGACGATTTACGGTAGGGAAAGCTCGGCATGGCACGGCACCTCATCGACTCGATCATGCGCCAGACCACGGTCCTCATCGCCCAGCTTTCGACGGCGTCGGGCATTCGGTCGCCCTTGTCGCACGTCGCCGACCAGGTCTTCCTCTCGTTGTCGGCGGAGATCGAGTCGCAGGGCGTGAGCCGGAAGGTCGCCGCCGACATGTTCGGGCTCGCGCTGCGCGGCTATCAACGTAAGGTCGCTCGGCTCGGGGCCACGACGCAGCCGAGCCGCACGCTGTGGCAGGCGGTCCTCGATTACCTCGAATCGCAGGGTCCGGTGACGCGCGCGAAGCTCTTGAGCCGCTTCGGCAGTCAGGAAGAGGGGGCCGTGCTCGCCGTCACGGCGGATCTCGTCAACGGTGGGCTCTTGTATCGGGCCGGACAAGGGGACGCGACCGTGTTCGGTGCGATGCCCGAGGCTTCGCGCCGGCGCTTCACCGACGAAGAAGAGCTGAATGCGCTTTCCGGTCTGGTGTGGCTCGCGGCGTTTCGCAATCCGCGCTCCACGGAGGCCGAGCTTCGAAAGCGAGTAGCAGCGGACGAGGCGTTCGACGCGGCGCTCGCGGCGCTCATCGACAGCGGGCGCGTCCGGCGCATCCCGACCGCGTCGGGAGACGTGCTCGAAGCAGAGCCCTTCATCGTCGAGGTGGGGTCGAGCGAAGGCTGGCAAGCGGCCGTCTTCGATCACTTCCAGGCGGTGACCACCGCGATCGCAGCGAAGCTCCGGCGTCGAAACGCGCGCGCGGCCGCGAACGACGAGGTGGGCGGCACGACGCTGCACTTCGGCATCCACGACGAGCACCCGCTGCGCGCGGAAGTGCTCGGAAGCCTCGCGCACACACGAAAGACGATGGAGGAGCTGTGGGCGAAGGTGACGGAGCACAACACCGCGCACCCGGTCCCGGAAGACGAACGAACCGTCGTGACGTTCTACTTCGGACAAACGGTGCGCCGCCCCGACGACGCCGACGACGAAGCACCCGCCGGCAAGGCCGACGAAGAGGGAAGATCATGAATACGGCGATGCGTCTGCTCGTGTCGTTGTCCTTCGCGCTGTGCTTGACGTACTGCGATTCCGGCGGCAACAGCTCCGACGGAAAGAGCAGCTGGCTCAGAGCGTGCACGACCGACGCCGATTGCCCGCGCGGGGGCGCTTGTGAATGCGGCATCTGCACGAAATCGTGCGAGGGAAGTGAACAATGCGCCGGCGTTCCGAAACCGTCGACGTGCATCGAGACGACGTCGCTTCGATCCGGGGGGCGATGCAAGCTCGGGAGCACGAGGGCGAGCGCAATCTGCCTGGCGGCATGCAGCAACGACGACGATTGCGAGGCGCCAGCGCGGCTCGAATGCGTCGCTTCCGTGTGCGTACCGGTCGCGGGTGACGGCCGCGACGCGGGGGAAGCGTTGACGAGCAGCGATGGTGGCGGAGCGAAGGGCGCCGTGGAGAGCGGTGGAGTCATGAACGGAGGCGCACCGAACGACGGAAGGTCGTCGAGCGTCGGCGACGCATCGACTCAAGGCGCCGTGTCGAGCGGCGGCGCTTCGAATGACGGCGGCGCAGTGAACGGCGGCGATACGTCGATCGCGAGCGACGCCGGCACGACGAAATACCCCCTCAGCGCGGACGACGCGCCCGCGAATCCATACGGAAGTGCCCGCATGCAATGCGAAAACAGCGTGCTCTCCGTGCGTGCTCGCGATGATCGGCGCGGCGGCCGCGGCGTGCTTCGCGTGCGGCGGCGTCGCGCGCAACGATGCGTCGCCCAAAGACGTCGGCGATGGCGCGCGCTCCGGTACGGCGGCCGCGAAGGGCTCGTCCACGTCGTCCGGCGGTGGACAGGGCGGGACGTCGGGCGATGCGGGACCGGGCGCGTCGAGCGGCGCGTCTGCCGGCAACGTCGGATCGAGCGTACCGGGGGCGGGCAACGCAGGCAACGTCGGATCGAGTGGACAGGGGGGCGGCGGCGCCGGCGCACCGTGGTTGCCCGAAGGCGGCCTTCCAGATCCGCCTCGCACGTGGAAAACGCTGAACGAGCTGAGCACGTTGCACATGGAGTCGCCGCTTTCGAGCATCGTCCACGAGCAGTGTGCGACATCGTTCACGCTGAGTCTCGATCGCGGCCGCGACGGCTCCGTCGACGCCACCGAGCAGCGCTACTTCGATCAGAGCGGCCGCCTCGTCGCCGCGGAGCTCGTCGGAGCGGACGGAGACGGCGGTATCGCTCCGCGCAAGCGGGTGCACATCACGTACGACGACCAGGGGCGCCCGACGCAGTACCTGTACGGCGTGGAGGGGAGTGCGGCTCTGGACCCGTGGATCAACGCCTGTCCCGCGCCGGTCGCCGGCTTGCCGCGCGGGACCGTCGTGGACCTAGACTACTCGAGTCCGGGGTTCCTCATCGTCCGGAGCGTGACGACGGAGGACTGCTCGACGAATACGAGCCCGGTCTGCGAGACGTTGTCGTTCGACGACAAGGGAGGGTTTTACGAACGCCGTCGCGGTTGCCAAGAGCAGGAAGGGGTCACGATGCCCGATGGCAGCATCCCGCTCGTGATGGGGATCGCAGACCAGCTTCGTGGTCGAGATAGTACCGGGCGGCTGTTGACCGACTCGGTGACGGTTCCGCCGCGAACGGAGAACGTGTGGGATTCGCCGATCAATTACACGTATCCCGCTACCAATCAGGTCGTGCTCGACGCGCAAATCTTGTGCTGCAACGGCCTGGCCCAGTCACTGACGCGGACGTTCGGAGACGACGGGCGCATCACTCGAGAGACGTTCGAAACGCAAGATACCGTCACCTACGACTACGACCCCGATGGATGCGGTGTCACCGAGTCGACGGATCTCTGGAACGACGGCGTGACGGATATTGTCACCAAGACCGTTTGCACCGCTGGACGCGTGACGCACCAGGAAGAACGGAACATGGTCGCGACCGTGGACACGCTCTTGCCGGTTCAGGCGCTGGCGGCATCGGACTCCGATCTCGTCGACCGCAAGGTCACGCCGCTGAATGCGGAACCTCAGAGCCAGGTGACGCTGGACATCGACTATGGCTCGGACGGCCGCGTTCGGGACCGTAAGTTCCAAGTGACGACGTTCGAAGCGGCAGCCTACATCCCGCGCTCGCAGCACGAGGTATTTCGAGACGACGGCGACGGACGGTTCAGCAGCGACCTCGACCGCGAAATGGATCCGACGCTCACGAAGGGCAATCGGGTCGTCTTGCCGCCCGAAGCTGCCACGTCGACCTGCGCCGTCACCCACGCCTGCAGCGGGGCCAGCGCCCCGCAAGACGAAGGAGATCGCTGCGAACCGGGTCTCGCGATGAACGTCATGCCGGCGCCGTATCAAAGGGTGCCCGGCGTCCACACGTTGAGGGATCTTTCGTCGAGAAAGTTCCCCTTTTCGCCCTACCCGGCGAGTTTCATCGGGTCCTTTCCGCTGCTGCGAGACGTCATCGGCTTCTGACCGACGGCGATCCGCCGTGCGTCGTCTCATTCTCGAGACGCCGCTCGTCTCGATTTCGAGAAGCGCGACGTCGGACGCAAGAAAAGCGCGGAAATCTTAGGTTACTGCGCCATGGCGCGCCGCTTGCTCTCGCGCGGGCATGAAACTACGCCACCTGCTCGCGCTCGCCGTCGGTCTCGGCGCTTCCGTCCCGACTGTCGCCGCGGCCGACACCGCGAAACGTACGATCCGGATCGCGACGGTCGCGCCGAAGAGCTCGTCTTGGGGGAAGGTGTACGCGGTGTGGCAGAAGGCCGTCGAGCAGAAGACCGACGGCAAGCTCGACCTTTCGATTTACTTCAACGGCGTCCAGGGGAACGAGGACGCCATGGTGAGCAAGATCCGCACGGGGCAGCTCGACGGAGCCGCCATCACGGCGATCGGGCTCGGGATGATCTATAAGAGCGTGCTCGTGCTGCAGCTGCCCGGCGTGCTCACGAAATGGGACGACCTCGACCGCGTCAGGAAGCAGCTCGAGCCCGATATGGTGGAGCACTTCAAGACGGCCGGCTTCGACGTCGCCGGATGGGGCGACGTCGGGCTCGTTCGCCAGTTCACCAAGGGGTTCGAGATCCATCGTCCCGACGACGTCAAGGACAAGCGCCCCGCGGTATGGCGCAACGAGCCCACGGGGCCCGCGCTCTACGCGACCATCGGCAACATCGTCCCCGTTCCCGTCGACGCCATGGAAATGTTGCCCGCGCTGCGATCGGGCAACGTGAACCTCATCGCGGCGCCGGCGCTGGCCGCCGAGCAGCTCCAGTGGACGCCGTATCTCGATCACGTCAACGACGAAGTCGTCACCTGCGCGCTCGGTGCGCTCATCTTCAAAGCGGGGGTCACCGAAAGCTTGCCGGCCGACCTGAAGGCGACCTGGGATGACGTGCAGAAGCGGGTCAACGCCAGCCAGCAAGGCCGCATCCGAAAGCTCGACGACGAGGCTTACGGCCGCATCGCGCAAAGGATGACGGTGAGCCACTTCACGCAAGCCGAGCACGACGAATGGGAGAAGCTGCTTCGCAAGGTCGTCAAAGGCCTCGCGCACGGCACCTACGAGAAATCCCTAGTGAACAAGGTGCTCACGATGCGCGGCATGGAACCCATCGAATAGCGGCGCGCGGTTCGTCACTTCACTCGCCGGGCGAGCACGCGGCGCAGGACCACCGCGTTGTTGTGCTCTTTGTCGCGAGCGGCGTGGACGAGCGTGACGGTCCCTTTGCGAGCGCGCGCGGCGAGCTCACGGACCGCGCTCGCCGCCGTCGGTTCGCGGAGCTCCACGCCGTAGCGCTTCGCGAACTCGGTCCAGCGCTCCGGATCGTGGCCGAACCACTTCCTGAGCGAATCACTGGGCGCGACGTCCTTCAACCACGCATCGAGCTTCGCGTCGGTCTTGCTCACGCCCCGGGGCCAGAGGCGATCGACGAGCACGCGGTAGCCGTCGGCCGGCGCTGGAGGTTCGTACGCGCGTTTGATTTGGATCCGATCTTTTCCGCTCATGCCCTCGAATCTGAACCCGGCCTCCCCGATCCGCAATCCTCGCGTGAGTGCGAGCAGCTCCGTTCAGCTCGGTTCGGGGATCCGGGTTACGAGTCCGCATGGATCGAGAAGCGCTGCTCGGGTTGCTCCCCGAACACCGGGTCGGCGCCGTTCGAACATCGAGCCCCTCACGCCTGGCCGCGGCGCTCGCGAATCCCGCGAGCAGAGCCTCGCGCTCGAGTCGACGGTCGACAGCTACGGCGGCTCTGCGCGCTCGGCGACGCCGTCCTTCATCGCTTCGCCTGCCCTCCGAAGGTGATGGTCGAGAGCAAGAACGTCTTCTCGAAGATGCTCACGGTGAGGTCGTCGTTCTGGAAGACGAAGCTCATCGTTCCGGCGTCGATCGTGTCGATGGTGTCGAACGTGACCACGAAGGTGTCGTCGGCGGTCCACTTGCCGCTCATCGCGATGTCGATATCGGCGTAGCGCGGGTCGGTGCTGAACTGCGCGTCCCGCGTGATGCGGGCGACGGCGTCGAGGCCGATCTTCGCCGTCGTCTTCGTCGAGCCCATCGCCAGGGTGAGGGTGGCTTCGCTCTCCGCGAAGGTGAGCTCGACGCTGTCCCAGCCGAACATGTTCGAAGCGAGCGCATAGGTGCGCCCGGAGACCGTGCTCGCGGTGTCGGGCGGCGGCGGTACGGCCTCGGCCGCCGGAGGCTCGCTCACCTTCGTCACCTCGGCCGACAGCTTGCGGACGGCTTCGGGATCCGGCGGCAAGGGCGAGTCGGATAGCTTCGCCCCGAGCTCGTTCACCAAATCGTTCAAGGACTGAGTCTGGTCGGACGACTGCGCGCCGGTCACGACGAGGATCGCGCCACGCACCGGAGCGATGAGGACGAGCTGCCCGCCGCGGCCTTGTGCGTAGTAACTCTTCCCGCTGGTCGTCCACCAGGCATAGCCGTAGCCGTTCGGAGGACCGAGATCGCCGGCTCGATTGCTCGTCGCTTCAGCGACGAACGACGAATCGACGATTCGTTGCGTTCCGAATGTTCCTTGTCCCAGAAACACTTGGGCGACGCGGAGCATGTCTTTCGGCCAGAGGCGAGCGTCGCCCCAGCCGTGCGTGTTGCCTTGTGGGTCGCGCGGCCATTCCGGCCGCGACGCGCCGATCGGCGCGAACAGACGTTCCGCCAGGAAGTCGTCTTCTGCCTGTCCAGTGACGTGGCCGATGACGCCGGACAGGATGTGCATCGCCGTGCTGCAGTAACGCCATTCGGTTCCGGGTGGACCCGCCATCGGCACACCGAGCGCGAACTTCATCCAATCCGGGGCCGCTTGCATCTGTATCAGGGTGAGCTCGTTCGGCTGATTGACGCAGTCGAATCCCGACGTCATCGAAGCAGCCTGGGCGAGCGTCATCGCGCGCTTGTCCGTCGAGTCGTTGTCCACGACGGTATCCGGAAAGTAAGAGAGGAGCGCCTGGTCGAGGTTCGGAATGCTGCCGTCGTCGAGCGCGATCCCGAGGGCGGTGGTGGTCAGGGCTTTCGTGCACGACGCGAAATCGTGGCGGCGGCGACCGTCGTAGGGGAAGAAGTCCGCGTCGAGCACGACGTGACCGTGGCGAAAGACCGTCAAGCTGTGCACGTCGAGGTGCTGCGCGACGATCTGATCGATCACGGAAGCGAGCTGGTTCGAGTCGATGCCTTGTGCTTCCGGGGTGTTCGGCGCTTCGCCCGCCGCGCTCGTCTGGGAAGCGCCTCTCGGCTCGCTCGAGCAGCCCGACGCGACTAACATCAAGAGAGGGGTCGCTAAATGACGCAAAGACATGCACCCGAGGTTATTCACGAAGGGGGACACGGGCGATCCGGCTCGCGCCACGATCGGCTCGGTTCGCGCTTCACGGGTCGCGAGCTACGGGTACGCCCGGTAACGTCCTCGTCGATGACGATCCGCTGGCCTCGCATCGACGCTCGTCCCGCGGTCGCCCTCCTCGCGCTCGCGAGCTTCGTCGGGTTGGCCCAGGGCTTCATGATCCGGTTTCTCGCGGCGTCCCGCGGGGCGACGCCGCACGAGCCCATCGTGCTGTTCCAGCTCACGGGCGCCATCGCCGCGTGGGCGTCCATACCCGTCGCTCAGCTGACCGCGCTGAACGCGCCGTCACCGACGTCGCCGCCGCATTCGACGCAAGAAGACTCCGTCTACCGCTCGACGATCCGATGGACGCGATTTCTCGTCGCGCACCTGGTGGGCTACGTCGCGTTCTCCGCCGTTCACATCGCGTGCATCCGCGGTCTCAGATGGCTTCTCCTCCATCTGTCGATCGTCGGTACTCCGGACGGCCCTCTCGGAGCGCGAGTCCTCTGGGAGATGCAAAACGACATGGTCGTGTACGCGTGCGCCGCGGCGATCTTGACGATGATGCGCGCCTTCCACGAGCGCGACGAGACGGCGCTCCGGACCTACGCCCTGGAAGCGAGGCTCGCCGAAGCGCGTCTGGATGCGCTCGCCGCCCAGGTCGATCCGCATTTCTTCTACAACGCGCTCAACACCATCAGCGCCACGATGTACGACGACTTGCCGCGGACGGAGCGTTACCTGGCGAGCCTCGCGGCGATCATGCGGGCGACGCTCGCGGACGGCAGCCGCACCTGGACGCTCGACGACGAGCGAGCCCACACCGAGCGCTATCTGGAGCTCATGACCGCGCGCTTCGGAGATCGCCTCCGGGCGACCTGGACGCAGGAAGGAGCCGTCGGTTCGGTGCTCGTGCCGCGATTTGCGGTGCAGTCGCTGGTCGAGAACTCGGTGAAGCACAATGCGCGCCGTCGAGAGCCGCTCCACATCCACATCGACGTGCGCCGGCAAGGCGACGACGTCGTCGTGAGCGTCGCCGACGACGGAGTGGGCTTCTCCGAAGAACCCGTACCGCTCGGAAGAGGACTCGGGCGGCTGGAAGAGACGCTGCGTTTGCTTCACGGATCGGTCGGCAGCTTGAAACGCGAGGTGAACGAGGGAGGCGGCGCGCGGGTTCGCTGGATCGTGCCGTACACCGCCCCATGACGGCGCGCGTGCTGATAGCGGAGGACGAACCGCCGGCCCGCGCCAAGATCCGCCGGCTGCTCTCCGAAGATCCCCGCTTCGAGGTGGCCGGCGAGGCTCGCGACGGCGTGGAAGCCATCCGCATGATCGAAGAGCTCCGACCGGATCTCGTGTTCCTCGATATTCAGATGCCGGGACTCGACGGCTTCGAGGCGCTCGACGCGCTCGGGGCTTCGCGCGAATTCGTCGTCATCTTCTCGACCGCGCACGACGAGCACGCCCTGCGAGCCTTCGACGCTCAGGCGCTCGACTACTTGCTCAAGCCGTACGACAAGCTGCGCTTCCACGCGGCGCTGGAGAAAGCCGCACGGCACATCGCGGGGACTCGACGCGAGCTCGGCGTCGTGGCGCAAGAACGGAGGTTGGTGCTCAGGACGGAGAACGGCCTCGTGGCGCTACCGGAAGAGAGCGTGGACCGCGTCAGCGCGTCGGGCAAACACGTCGTGCTCCATACGAAGGAAGGCCAGCGCCGCGTTCGACGGACGCTCGCGGAGCTCGGGGCGAAGCTCGACGCCTCGAGGTTCGTGCGCGTGCACCGCGGCGAGATCGTTCGCGTGGACGCCGTCGTGCGCTACGAACCGGGCGCCCGCGGGGACGGCATCTTGACGCTGTCGGACGGGACCGCCGTCGTGCTGAGCCGGAGCTTCCGGCGTGAGTTCTCGGAACGATTCCGGGGCAAAGGATGAGTGACGGGTGCGGCGCGCGACGTCACGCGCCGAGCTTCTCCGCGGTCACCACACGCAGGTGTTTCATCGCGCGCGCGTCGCGACCGAGCGCCGGGGACAGCGCGTGCGCGATGGTCCGGATGTCCCGGTCGTCGAGGATCCGGAAGCCGTACGGCGCGAGGAGCGCGCGCATCGCTCCCGGCGTGAAAACGGAGCGAAAGGGCTCGCCGAGACGTCGCACGGCGAGGCCCGCCAGCCAGCGGATCCACGCCGGACTGATGTACGCGATCGTCAATCGGCTCCCGGTCGCCGAACGTCGCGCGAGGATCGCGAGCGTCGCCTCGATGTCGGCGCGCTCGAGATACATGACGACGCCCTCCCAGATCCACGTCGTCGGACGGGTGACGTCGTGGCCAGCCGCGGCGAGCGCCTCGTCGAGGTCGTCGCGGCTGAAGTCGACGGGCACGAAGCGCACCTCGCGCGCGCACTTTTGGAGCGCGGCCGTCCGCGGGCGCTTTTCGCGCTGCGTGTCCGGATGATCGACCTCGAAGACCACCGTGTTGGCGAGCTCGGCCATCCGCCAAGCGCGGCCATCGTACCCCGCGCCGAGAATGACCAGTTGCGTCGACGAAGCAGCGCGTACCGCTTCATCGATGGCCACGGTGCGCGCCACCATCATGCTCGCGCGCTTCTGAAGGAACGCCCGTTCGATGCGCTCGCGCCTCGTCTTCGGCGCGGCGCCGCTTCGAAAACGCTCCACGCGAGCTCGGACGTCTTCGGGCAACAGCGGGAGCGCCGTGGGGTCCGAGAATTTTGCGACCGGAGTGGTTCCGTGCGCCATCGCCCGCGCCGTGCACACGAGCACCGCCGTCTGACTGCCGATTCCTGGCTTCACCGGACGGAAGGTAGCAAACTAGCCGTATTGGCCGGGTGATCATCTGGGCTCCACGTCACACACCGAACACTCGATTTCCGCGCCGATGCGCGCCGCGCGGCCTTCTTCGGTCGTGA
Source organism: Polyangiaceae bacterium (assembly GCA_035547195.1). GTDB lineage: Bacteria > Myxococcota_A > Polyangia > Polyangiales > Polyangiaceae > DASZVB01. Next base: position 17,097 of record DASZVB010000009.1, on the reverse strand, counting down.
CCCACTCTCGGTTCTGCCACGGAGGGCGATGGCGCATGTGTTGCGTATGCCCGCAGGCGAGCTCCGCCACCCAGTAGCCTTCGGCATCCTGGTGAAACCCGACGATCCTCGTGCGCATCGCTGAGCTCGGAGGCTATCATGCCCCCCGCGTCCTCGTTCGCGAGCCGGAGCGAAAACTCGGTCGGGCCGAGCGGCTGAATCATGAAGGAAGCGATCCGAGAGCTCTTCGCGACGGAGACGGCGGCCGCTCGGGCGGTTCTCTCCGAGCGTCGTGACCGCGACACGTCCGTGAAGTTGACCGTTCGCGCGGCGCAACGAGCCGAGCGCACGTTCTTGCCGGTCATGCAGTCCGTGGCGTGCAAGGCGGGGTGCGGCTTTTGTTGTCACGGCGTCTCCGTCGACGTCACGGCGCCCGAGGCGCTGACGATCGCGCGGGGGTTTCGCGAGACGCTGTCGCGGGAGCATCTCGCCGTGATTGTTCAACGCGTCAAGCAATACGTGCACGCGATTCGAACGATGACGCTCGCCGAACGGCGCCGGGCTCGCACGCCGTGTTCGATGCTCGACGAAAAATCGAATCGATGCGCGGTGTACGACGCGCGCCCGATGCGATGCCGCGCTCATCACTCGCTGGACGTCGCCGCCTGTGAAGCGCACTACCTGCATCCGGAAGAGAAGCGCGGCGTCCCGCGGTATCCGGACGTCATGAACGCGTACGAGGCGATGATCCTCGGTCAGCGACGCGCGCTCGCCCGCGCCAAGCTCGACCTGCGTCACTTCGAGCTGTCCCTCGCGCTGGAAGTCGCGCTCGAAAATGAGGACGCCGCCGAGCGCTGGGCGAACGGCGAGCGGCTCTTCGACGCCGCGGTGTTCGAATGGCCCGACGCCGAGCCGCCGCAAGAGTCCGAAGTGCCGCGAATGCTGCTCGACGAAAATCCCTGGAAGCGACGGCGGCGAACGCTCGTCTACGAGAACGACTGGATCGCCGTGAATCACGACGACGTCGAGCGGCCGGACGGCGAACCGGGCATCTACGGCGTGGTCCACTTCAAACACCGCGCGATCGGCGTCGTGGCGATCGACGCGGCCGAGCGCGTGCTGCTCGTCGGGCAGTACCGTTATCCCCTGGACGCCTACTCCTGGGAGATTCCGGAGGGCGGGGGACGATTCGACGAGGAGCCGCTCGCCGCGGCCCAGCGTGAGTTGCTCGAAGAGACGGGAGTCACCGCGAAGCGCTGGACACGACTCGGCAGGGCCCACCTCTCGAACAGCGTCAGCGACGAAGAAGCCATCTACTTTCTCGCCGAAGAGCTCGAGCACGGCGAGGCGGACCCCGAGGGCACCGAACAGCTCGAAGTGCGCTGGGTCGCGTTTTCGGAGGCGCTTCGCATGGTGCGAGCCGGCGAGATCACCGATTCCATCAGCGTGATCGCGATTCTCAAGCTGGCTACCGATCGCGCCGCGTCGCCGTGACGAGCGGATCGGCGGCCGCCCCACACGACGCAAAGCCGGTGATCGATCGCTCGTCAGTGCCGTAAGTACGGGTTCTTCTCGATGTCGGACTCCGGTTGCGGCGCCGCGGCGTGTGCCGTCGTCGTCGGCTGGGCGGCGGGTGAATCCGCTGCCCGCGGGAATGCCGCGATCGACGAGCCGGTGGACACGAGGGGTGTGGCTTTCGCGGACTTCGGGCGGTTCGTTTGAATGAGCGCGGCTTGTTTGTTGGTGACCGCTTCCGAGGCCTTGTGCGGTGCGGGGACGGATGCGGCCGGAACCGGAGTCACGGTTGGCTCCGCGTGATTCGATGGCGGGGGCACCGGCCGAGCTACCGTCGGGACGGGCTTCGTCACCGTGGCAAGCTCCAGGGCCGCCGACGCCGCCGAAGGGTCCGTTCGCGCCGGATCCCTCGACGAGAACACCGACGAGCCCACGAGCACGAGAAAGAAGACGGCGAGCGGAAGGCCGACCAGAGCGAGCGTCGTCCCCTTGGGGGCGCGGCTCGGCATGCTCGCGCGCCGGCCCATCGTCGAGACCAATGTGGTAGTCGGTTTCAGACCGGGCGCGTCCGGCTCCGTGGGCAGCGCTTCCGGCGGCAACGATGCTTCGGCGCGCGGCTCCGTGAACAAGACGCCGTCGGAGTAAGGCTCGAGGGCGCGCGCGAGCTCCGTGACGGTTTGATGGCGGCGGTTCGGGTCCTTCGACATCGCGCGCATGACGACGTCGGCGAGCTTTTTGGGGACCTTCGGGTTGCGCCGGGCCAGCGATTGCGGCTTCGCCTCCGCGACTTTCAGGATGAGCTCCCCCATGCTCTCGGCGTCGTAGGGGAGACTGCCGCCGAGCGCGTAGTAGAGGATGACGCCCAGCGAGTAGACGTCGGAGCGCACGTCCGCGTGGCGCGAGTTGCGGACCTGCTCCGGCGCCATGTAGTGCACCGTGCCGATGAGCGAGCCGGGGCTGGTGAGCGACGTGCTCGAGTCGGGCGCGCCGAGCTCCTTGGCGATGCCGAAGTCGAGCACCTTCGTCTGGCGCGTGCTGCCGTCCGCGCCGCGGCACAGATAGATGTGTTCCGGTTTCAGATCGCGGTGGATGACGCCCATCGCGTGCGCCGCTGCGACCGCGCGAAGCGCCGGCATGAGCCGCGCGACGCACTCCGTGGGGGACGGCTTCGTACGGCGCACCCAGGCGTCGAAGGGCTCGCCGCGCAGGAGTTCCATGACCATGAAAATGGTCCCGCGGTGGCGGCCCACGTCGTACACGTTGACGATATTGGGGTGGTCGAGACGGCCGCTCACCCGCGCTTCGCGCATGAAACGCTGCGCGAACATCTCGTTCGTCGACAGGTCGGTTCGCAGCCACTTCAGCGCGACCTTGCGTCCCGTGAGCTGGTTCACCGCTGCATAGACGGTGCCCATGCCGCCTTCGCCGATGAAACGCTCGATGCGGTACTTGTCCGCGACGATGTCACCCGGTGAAAGAATCATGAGCGCCGCAACGTCCCCGGTTTCATTGTACGTCGAAACGGGATTCCGCGACGCTCGCAATTTCGGGAGCGGGCTTGGCCTACACGGTCCCTTCGTGTGGTGAATACTACGGCGAGCGCTGCCGTGGCTCGTTGAGCTTATGCGTTGGCTTCTTTAGCTCAGGTCTCCGCGCGGTAGGCCTCCCCTGCTCCGCACGACGCCGCGTTCCCCTCACTTGCAAGCGGCCGTGCCCGTCGCCGCGCCGCCTTGAAGGGTCTGCGTACAGACCTGGATGAATTGGCTGCGCGCCGCGTCCGAAGCGCTCTCGCATTGGGTCTTGGAAAACGCGCTGCAGGCGTTCGCCTCGTCGCCGCCGGCCGAGCCGAGCAGGGCCTGGCAGCAAGCGTTCGCGCGCTCGCAGACGCTGCAGTCGTCGTTCGACGCCGTGCTGCCGGTTCCCGACGCGGGCTCGTCGGTCGCGGCGCCGCTGCCGGACGAAGTCGTTCCGGCGCCTCCCGAGGCCGCTGAACCGTTGCCGGTGTTCGCCGCGCCGCCGGCGCCCGAAGACGTCGTGTCTTTGCAGACATCGCTCGCGTCGTCGAGGCAAGCCTCGAGGTCCTTGCATTCCACGTTCAGACAGGCCTCGAGCTTGGAGCGAAGCTTGTCGTAGTCGCACGTCTCTTTCGACTCGCTCTTCATGTTGCTCTGAAGATTGCTCGGCGAGCACATCTGATCGCAGTCGAGGGCGTTGGCTTCGGCCCCGAGGCAGCCCTTCTCTTTGCTGCACGTCTGCTTGCAGGTGGAGACCAGGTCCGACATGCTGACGCTGGTTCCGTCGTCTCCCCCTCCGCACGCGGGGACGAGGGCGACGAGCAGCCAAAGGGGACGGGACCAAGTGATGAGCCGATTCATGTTATTGACCTCCGAAGCAGTCGGAGGGCTCTTCTGCACGGTGAGTGCCAGTGACGAGCGCGTCGAACCCCGCGGTAAAAAGGCCCATTCCATCGTCGAGGAGGCTTTCGCGGGCGCGTGTCCCAGTGGACGCCGTTCAGGTGTCCCATGGGACGAGTTCCGGACGCGCGACGCCGTTCGAGAGCGCTAAGTCGAACCCATGGAATCCAACACGAGGCTTCGCAGGTTCATGCGGCTCGGGCATGAGCGACGTGAGCTCCGGCGCGCGCCTACTGCGCGAGGGACCTGGGCCAGTCGTCGAAGGCGCGGCGGCGGGCGTTGGGTCGCGTTTGCTCCGTGCTGGCGCGGCTGCGCGTCCTCTCGCATCTGGTACACTGCGTTTCGTGAGCACTGCCCGGCGCGTTCATCACCGCTACGAAGATTACCTCCGCGCGCTAGACGTGAGCGGCGTGAAGCTCGAGTACTGTGACGGAGAAATTTACGCGAGGGCAGGCGGAACACCGGCGCACGCCGATCTCGCCGCCGCCGCGATTCGCCTCCTCGGCAACTCGCTCGTCGGCCGCTGCCGCGTCTCGTCGTCGGATCTCAAGGTTCGGGTGGAGGCCACCGATCTGTCCACTTTCCCGGACGCCACTGTCGTGTGCGGCGAGCGGCGGGTATCGCCGAAGGATCCCAACGCGATCGTCAACCCTACCTTGCTGCTCGAAGTGACGAGCGATTCGACCGAGGACTACGATCGCGGCGAGAAGCTCGCGAACTACAAGCAGCTTCCAAGTCTCGAGGTCGTGATGTTCGTCTCCCATCGACGTCCCCAAGTCACGCTCGTCGAACGGACGCCTGATGGATGGAGCCAGAGAGAAATCCGGTCCGGCGAAGAGATCATATTGGCGACGCCCCCCGCGCGTTTCGCCGTGGACGAGCTATATGCGGGCGTCGAGCTCGAGGTCGACCGTTGAAGCGACGGCGCTCGAGCGGAGCCGAGCAAGCTGGGTCGAGCTGAACGCATCCCCGGCTGCACCCGGGAAACTCGTCAGCGGCACATCTGCCCCGGCGTCCCCGCGACGTGCTGCTGCTCGGATTGAATCGCGTCGCACGTGCCGACGCAGGAGGGGCGCTGCGTCGGCGCCGGGTTCATCCCCTGGCACGGGACCCACATCTCTGCGGCAGGCGTCGTCGCGCAGTCCGACGGCACGACCCAGCACGCGCCGAGGCCCGGCGCTGCGCACGATTCCATACCGCCGACGGGGTTCAGCCTCGCGCACGAAGCTCCCGGGACTTTGCAGTCGGCCGAAGTCGTGCACGTGGCGGCGTTGATCGTGCACTGATTGAGCGTACTCGCGGCGACGCCGTTTTGCTGGCGGATGCAGTCGTTCCAGTACGTGACACCGTCGCAACCGCACACCGGCACCGGGGAGAGGTCCGGACAGATGACGGGCCGCGGCTGGCAGAACCCCATTTGCTGGGAGCAGTCGATCTTCGCGCACATGAAGTTGGTGGGGCAGTCGGCGACGGTCGTGCAGGTGAGCTGCGGCAGATTCGGGATGCCGCCCAGGCCGATGGGGAACGCACCGCCGGCACCGGTCGCGCCGCCCGCAGACTCTTGCCTGCCGCCGGAGCCCCCTCCGCCGCCGCCCGCGCCCGCCATCATGGGCGGAGGTAGGGGGTGCATCGGTTCGACGCTGCCGCCCGTGCCCGCGGTCATGTGCGATGTCGCGCCGCCCGTGCTGGCGTGCGTCGTGCCGCCGTTGCCATGTTCGGCCGGGCTCGCGTCCTCCACGGGAAGGCCGCCGGCCTCGTCGGGCGCCGTGTGCGTGGCGCGACCTCGATACACGACGATGTCGTCGGCGGCGCAGCCTGCGAGCAGCGTAGCCAGCGCGAGCCACCCGTGAAGGCGCGTGCGTCCGCACGCGGCGGGGAACGTCATCGCGACGGCTCCGCGGGTCGGTGTCCTTCGTGGAACACGTAAGTCACGCCGGCGAGCGCGGTCGGGCGAACGCGAGGCAACGCGAAGAACGGGGTCGCGTCCCCGAGGGTCTCGGTGACGTAACGGTGAGGCGTGAGGTCGACGTCGGCGGCCGCGAGCGCGAACACGCCGAACGCGCTGGAGAACCGTAAGCGGGCGGACACCAGCCCTTGCAGGGCCGGGTCGTAGCGCGAGGCCGCGCCTTCGGAAACGACGACCGCGCTGGACGCACCCGGGTCGAACGTGACGTGATCCGCGCCGCCGCCCGCGGCGAGAGCGAATCCGAATCGCGGCGAAGGCGTCCATTCGACGAGCCCGAGCAGCCGCAGCGACTCGGCGCGCAGCGAGCCGCCCACGTCTCCGCTCGAGACGCTGCTCGGAAAGAACACGCCGGCGGAGAGCATGGCACCGGGTCGCAGCGACGCGCTCCCGAAGCGGACGTCCAGGGCGCCGCCGACGCCGGGAAGCACCGCGTCGCCTCCGTACGACGACATGCCTCCGAATACGGACACGGCCGCGTCGAACACGAGAGCGGAGCTTCCCGCGTGCGCCGTTTTCGGGGGACCGTGATCTTCGCCGTTCGCGCCGGCGCGGCTCTCCGCGTTTTGCTGCGGCGCCGGGACGACTTGCGCCGCCGGCGCCAAAGACGTCGTTTTCGGCGGCGGCGAGGGAGACACACTCCCGGCTCCGGTACCGGTGGCGTCCGAAGAGGCGCCGGGCGGCGGAGCGGATGTCGCCGGCGGCGCTTCACCGGTCGCGGGGGATTCGCTCGCGCCGCTGCCCGCGGCGGCGGGGCGAGTGCTCGCGTCTCTCGACGCTTCGACCGCGGCGTAGACGATGTGTGCCGCTTCTTCGACCGACACCTCGAGCGAAGAAGCGGGCAATGTTCGTCGCACGATGTCGTGATCCGGGCCGCTCGGCGCCAGGGCGACGCGTGTTCCGGCGAGCGAACGAAAATCGAGGAACGCCCGCGCCACGCCGTCCGGCGCGGGCTCGGCGAGGACGGCCTCGTCGGACGCGGGCTCCACGACGGCGTCGACCTGGATGCGCGCGAGCAGCTCGCGCACCGTCGCGCGGGTACGCAGGACGGCCTCCGGCGGCCCCGCGACGTAGACGTGCACGAGCGACGGGGCGCGCCGGTCGTCGGCGACGGCGGAGCGCGCGAGCACGCAGAGGGTCGTCGCCAACGCGAACGCCGCCGCCCGGATCACCGCTGGCCCAAGGCGGCGAGCCGCGCCCTCGCAACGGCCGCGTGCACCGATCCGGGGAACCGGCGCAGCACTTCTCGCCACGCGGCGAGCTCGTTGTCCTCCGCGCCGAGCTTCTGGAACGCGAGCGCGCGGCCCACGAGCGCTTCTTCGCCGAGCGCGCTGCCTCCACGGGAGAGATACCGGTCGAATCCGTCGAGCGCGTCGCGCGCGTCGCCGCGGTCGAGCAAGAGCGTCGCGAGCGTCGCGTACGAGACCCGCGCCTCCTCCGACTGCGGATAGCGCGACTCGAGCTCACGGTACAGCGAGATCGCGCGCTCGACGTCGTGAGATCGCCGCGCTCCGTTCGCCGCGCTGAACAGCTCCGCCGCAGCGGGCACGCCATGTCCCCGCGCGCGCGGAGACGTGCGCTCTTTCTCGAGGCGCGTGTTCACCGACGGCGCGTCGGCGCGAACGGGCTCGTCGCCCGAAGATGGAGCGGGCGGCGCGGGCGCATCGACGGCGCGGACGGCAGCGGCGCGCGCGGAAACGACGGCCGTCGCGCGCTCCGCGTTCGGCGCGGGTTTCTCTCGCGGGAACGGCACGAGCCCGGCGGACAGCGCCGCGAAGCTCATCCCTCCGACGAGCGCCGCGGCCAGACCCACGACGAGCCCGCGCCGGCGCGATCGCCCCGCGCCGCGCGCGACGAGCTCGGGCGCCGGGGGCGCGAGCGGCGCTTCGACGCGCGGAGCTCGCGCGCGTGGCTCGGCGAGCGCCGCGAAGTCGTCTCGCGCCATGAGCTCGAAGCGGCACACCGCGCAGGTGGCGACGTGGGCATCGAGCCGCGCCCGCTCGGCGTCGGTCAGCGCTCCGTGCACGGCCTTGTCGAGCAGATCTTCGGGGTGAAGGTCGACGACGCTCACGACTCGACCTCCAGCTCCTCGACGAGACGCGGGTCTTCTTCGAGGCGGCGGCGCAGCGCTTCTTTCGCGAGCCGCACGCGGCTGCGCACGGTGTTGATCGGCGCCCCCGTCGCGATCGCGACTTCTTCGAGGCTCCATCCGAGGACGACGCGGAGAGCGAGCGTCTCCGCCTGCTCGGGCGGCAGGTCTTCGAGCAAGCCTCGAAGCGCGTTGCGGCGCCGTTCCGCGCTCGGTTCCGCCGCCGGCAGCGACGGCTCTTCGGGCGAGAGCCGCGCGATTTCGTCGGTGCGCGTGCGCTCGAGCTTCGCCCTTCTTCGCGCGCGCAGCGCGGTGTGCAGCGCGATGCGCGCGGCGTAGCCCGCCGGATGACATTCGCCGCGGAACGCGCCGAGGGCCCGCAAGAAGCCGATCATCGACTCTTGCGAGACGTCGTCGATTTCCGCGTGGTTCGTCCCGAGCACGCCGACGATCGCGCGGTGCATGGCCGGCGCGACCGCTTGCAACAGCTCGCGCGCCGCGCCGTCGTCCCCGTTCGCCGCGCGCTGCGCGAGCGCAAGGAGCCCCTGGCAGTCCTCCGCGTCGACCTTCGGCGTCATGAAGGGTGGAGCGGCGGCCCAGCGCGACATCTTTCTCTAAGGAGATGTGTCTAGCAGAGCCGCGGACCGATCACTTTCGTGAGAGATCTCCCAGAGACGGAAAGTTTCTCCGACGGTGCAAAATACCAAAAAAATACCAGCGGGATGATCGCTCCGCCGCGCGGGTGGACCCAGTACGGCCGGCGCACCCCTGTAGGAGCATGTGATGAGAATTCGCGAGGGTAAATTTCTGGCAATTGGGATCGGCGGTTGCATCGGCGTCGCGCTGGGCATCGCCGCAGGTTGCAGCAGCGGTTCGGACACCGGCTCGGCGGTGCAAGGCAGCGCGCCCGGCGCACCCGTCGGATCGCCCGCCGTTGCCGTCGACCCCAGCGTCGAGTCGGTGCAGCAGGCGTACACCTCGTTCGCGTCGAGCGCGCGAACGTGCGCCGACGACGCGGCGACGTGCCGTCGCAGCGCCGCGGGCGACACCACGAAATTCGCCGCGTGCGACAAGCAGGAACAGAGCTGCGTGCAAGCCGCGCAAGCGAGCGCGGAGGCGCTGATCAAGGCGCTCAACGCTTGCTTCGACACGCGAGCGCATTGCGCGCCGACGCAGGGCGCGCAGTGTGAAGCCGCGCTGCGCGAGTGCCTCGGCAACGTCGCCGCGGACGCCGGCGTCTCGCTGCCCACGCCGCCGACGCCGAGCGGATTGCCGTCGGGTTTGCCGAGCGGGTTGCCGCCGCTGCCGAGCGGGCTCCCGCCGATTCCGGGCGGCTTGCCGTCGGGCTTGCCGCCGCTGCCGAGCGGATTGCCGTCGGGTTTGCCGCCGCTGCCCACGGGTTTGCCGTCCGGGCTACCGCCTTTGCCGACGGGGCTTCCTTCCGGTTTGCCGCCGATTCCGAGCGGGTTGCCCTCGGGCTTGCCGCCGCTGCCGAGTGGATTGCCCTCGGGCTTCCCATCGCTACCGGGCGGATTGCCCTCGGGTCTGCCGCCGCTGCCGAGTGGCTTGCCGTCGGGTCTGCCACCGCTGCCGAGCGGGCTTCCGAGCGGCTTGCCGCCGTTGCCGAGCGGGTTGCCGCCGCTGCCGAGTGGCTTGCCGTCGGGTCTGCCGCCGCTGCCGAGTGGACTCCCGTCAGGCTCGCATTCGCTGCCCGGCTTCCCGCAGATCCAGATGGGCAACCACGGACTTCCGTCGCTGCCGTCGGGACTCCCGGTGATGCCGCCGCTGCCGAGTGGCTTGCCGTCGGGCCTGCCCTCGCTCCCGCAGGGGCTACCTCCGATGCTCGGCGGATTGCCGAATGGCTTGCCGCCGCTGCCGAGCGGCTTGCCGTCGGGCTTCCCGTCGCTGCCGGGCGGATTGCCGTCGGGTCTACCGCCGCTGCCGAGCGGATTGCCGTCGGGCCTCCCGCCGCTGCCGACGGGTTTGCCGTCTGGGCTACCGCCCTTGCTGAGCGGGTTGCCGTCTGGGCTACCGCCGCTGCCGAGCGGATTGCCGTCGGGTCTGCCGCCCTTGCCGAGCGGGTTGCCGTCGGGTCTGCCGCCTTTGCCGAGCGGACTCCCGCCTTTGCCGAGCGGACTCCCCGGCGTCCACGTTCCGCCGCGCCCCTCGATACCCGCCGCTCAGGCGTGCTTCGAGGAGCTCGTCAAATGTGTCAACGGCGGTGGTCAGGTTCGTCAATGCGTCGACGACGCGCGGACGTGCATCACCTCCGGCGGCGCTGACGGCGGCGCTCCGTAGCGCACGTCCTCCGAGGACGATTCGGGACCTTGCGCCGCTCCGTCGTGAGCGGCGCGAGGTTTCGTCGTCTTCACGCTACTGGATCTTGCACTGGCTCGAGAAGCCCGGGGGGAGGCTCGTCCACGGCTCCGGGCTGACGCCGAACGGGTGCGCCTGGAGAAACGTCCAAGCGTCGCCCGCGAGGCCGGCGCCGCCGCAGTGGCCCCCGCCGGTGTCGCAGTCGATCACGAAGCCGCCGCGCTGCTTGTAGATCATGTCGGCGAGCGCGCTGGCGTCGGAGAAGTCGATCACGACCACGTCCTCGCCCTTCATGCCGTGCACGGTCATGAGCGGCGGCGTGTGGCCGTTCTGGAACGCCGGCGACAAGACGGGGAAGCCGCCCGAGTTCGGCGAGACGGCGGCGATGTACGAGGACCGCAAGGCTCCGGTGGCCGTCGCCATGAGGCCGCCGGCGCTGCAGCCCATGCTGTAGATCTTTCGCGGGTCGATGTTGTAGTCGCGCACCGCGCACGCGACCATCTGATCGATGATGTTCAGATCGCCGGCGCCGAAGATGAACGTGCCGGAGTTCAGGTCACCGCCGGTCGTGTTCTGGAACGACACGATGACCCCGCCGGCAGCGGTGACGCCGCTGGCGACCGGCGCCGCCATGAGCGCGAACTCACCCGACGTCGAGCCGGTGCCGTGCCAGTAGATGAGCATCGGCGCCGTGGGCCCGGGCGCCTTGATACCCGCGGCGATCTGGATCCCCGACAGACCCATGTACGTGATCGTCGTGTTGCCCCATTGCGGGCAGTCTCCGGTCACGGCGGGGATCTGCGGGTCCATCGGGCCCTGCGTCGGCGGCGTGCCGGCCTGCCCCACGGGCGTCATGCCGCCCGTGCCGACCGGTGTTCCGCCGTTGCCGATGGGTGTGAAGCCGCCCGCGCCGATCGGCGGAGTTCCACCGCCACCGAGCGGCGGCGCGCCGCCCGCGCCCGGCGGTGAAATGGGAGAGCCGCCCGCGCCGGAGGGCGGCGGGTTTCCCTCCGCACCGCCGTTGCCCGACGGAGGCGGCGGCGGCGGAGGCGCGGTCTCGCCGGAAGGATTCGTGCAGCCGCTCTCGTTGAATCCGTTGCAATCCGGCGCGCACGCCAGGTTCCCGATGGGGAACGCGCCGTTCGTCACGCTGCTGCAGGTCGCTCCCTGCAGCAGCGCGCCGTCGCAAGGTTCACCGGGATCGACCACGCCGTTGCCGCACGTCGTGCTCTTGCTCGACTGAGCGCTTCCGCCCGGCGCCGCCGACGGCGACGCCGACGAACAGCCGTAGAACGCGATCGCTCCTCCACACACTGCCATCTCGAGCAGCTTCGCGACGACACTCCTCTTGCAACGTTCGGCCCTCGCGCTCGAAAGCATGTTTCGAATCCTTCCTCGTCGGCCGCTCGTGGAGGCGGTCCACCTTTTAAATGGACCATCGTCGCGTCGAAAACGAGTGCCATTGCAGACGCGCGCGATCTTCGGAATACAGCAAAAAATGCTCTGTTTGCTGCAGCGATCGAGTCGAGGTGCGCGCGATCGGCGCGCGCTCCTGGAAGTGAAAAGGCATGTGAAGTGAATTGCTGGCGCTCGTGGGTGCTCGTTCATCCGGCGCGAGCGCGACAGAGACACGATGAGCGCTCGAGCAATCCACTCGTGATCCCGTGTCGGTCGAGCCGGTCGAGCCCTTTCGGTTCGAAGCGTCACGAAGACCTCGCCGTGAACGGGACGACAGGCGCTAACGGTTCGAGCTATTTCCGACCACCAACATGGACGCTTGTTCACGCCGCGCCATCCGGCGGGAAGCGACAACATGACTTGACGGCAGCGAGGGCTGGTCTCCTCGTCGGTCCCGTGATTTCACGGACACGAACCGCCGCTCCTTTCGCTCTAGGGTTTTACGAAGCGTCCGGACCAGCGGCCGGGGGCGCGCCACGGCGCCGATGGATCACCGCGTCAACGGAAACCGTGAAGGCCCATTTCTCTCGATGGACGCGGCCACGCCGGCGTGAATGAGCCGAAAAGCGCCCGACGGCGCTCGAGAACTATTCCGTCCGGCTTTGCCGGCCGTTACTGATGGTACCCGAGCGACCCGGGTCGCGAGACTGGCCTGAGGAAATACGAAGCGTGAGCAGGCCCCCTTCTCAAAAAGGCACCTCGGTGCTTCCGGTCGTGCAGGCGCTGAAGAGAAACCCGAACGCGTGGAACTTCTTGCCGCCGTCGATGTGGCGGTACCTCGACGATCCGATCCGCGTATCCCACTGGTACCCCGAGCGCGATTACTGGGTGCTGCTCGAAGCGCTGGTCAAGACGCTGAACCCCGACACGGTCGGCGGAGACGTCTTTCGCTACTTCGCGCGCTTCAGCGTCCAGCTGGACATCGGGGGTAGGCCTCCGAAGGGCGCGCGCGCTATGTCCCCGGCAACCGGCGTCCACAGCGCGTTCGCGGTCGCGACGACCCCCGCGAGCTTCTTCCGCCGCGCGTCGCTGCTGTGGAGCGAGTATCACGACACCGGTCGCGTCGAGGTCGTCGGGGCCCGTCCCGAACGCAACGTCGTCGTGGTGCGCTTGTTCGAGTTCTTCATTCCGAGCGAAGGCTTCGTGCGCCTGCAGGGTTACTTCCTGGAAGAGTACGCGCGGCTCGTCGGGTTCGAGCTCTCCTCGACGGTGATCGCCAGCACCGTGCGCCACGATCCGTATTGCGAGTGGGAATGCGCGCTCGGGAGAACGCCGGCGACCGAGGCGTACGTCGCGTCGCTGCCGGCCGTGAAGGGCGCGGACGCATCGACCGCGTCGCGATCGGACTAGATTGTCGGTCGCCCCCGCCGTACCGATCGACGAGCTGAGACGCGCGACGCGGTCGAATCGAGCGACGCCGTAAGATTCTCGAATGCGCGCGTGCACGGAGGCGCGCTCGGCGAAGTCGGTTAAGAAAACGGCCTCCCGCAACCGTCGGCGCTCGTCACTCGAAATGTATCCTTCTCGGGCAAGCCGTGCCTTCGACGCAAGGCCTGCAAGCCCGGAGGCGGATTCATGAAACTCGAGCCCCTCGGTGTCGCGCTGGCGATCGCAGGCTTGCTCGCCGCGTGCTCCAGCACCTCGAAGAATCCAAGCGGCGCTGTGTGCTCCGTTTCGCCGTGCAGTACGTCGCTGGTCCCCGCTGCGGGCGGCGATACTTCGGCGCCACCCGCCGCCAGCACGACGCAAGGTTCCGGCGGCACGACGGCGTCGTCTCCGCCGTCAGCCCAAGCCGGTAGCGCCGGCGCGCCACCGCCCGCCAGCGGTGGCCAAACGACGTCGATGATGCCGTCGTCGTCGGGCGGCGTCAGCGGGGTAGCCGGTGCTGCGGCGGGAGCGGCAGGCACCACGTCGAGTGGCGGCACGACGGGCGCAGCAGGTGCCACGAGCGGCGGCGCAGCGGGGGCGGGGGGGGCGGCGGGCGCAGGCGGCGCGTCCGTGAATCAGGCGCTCCCGCCGATCGACGACTACACGAAGCCCGGTCCTTTCAAGACCACGGTGACCGGCAACACGGGCCCCGGCAACAACTACACGATCTACAGACCCGATCCGCTCGGCGCGAACGGATTCGTCCACTCACCGATCGTCTTCGGCCCCGGGATCCTCACCTCGTGTGCTCCGGGCGGCCTGCTCAACATCTACACCACGCTCCTGAATCAGCTCTCGTCGCACGGCTTCGTCACCATCTGCGTGAACAGCCTGAGCGGGGGTCCCGGGGATCCGGCGAACCTGCAAGCGATGAAAGACGGGCTCGACTGGATCATCGCGCAGAACACGCAACCCGGCGTCTTCCAGGGCAAGCTCGCCGTCGATCGCGCGATCGCCATGGGTTACTCGATCGGCGCCGGCGCGTCGGTCAATCTCTCCAATCATCCCGCCGTCATGACGACGGTGGTCATCCACGACCACAACACCTCGGGGGATCCACACGGCCCGGTGCTGATGATGACCGGCACGATGGACGTCATCGACGACATGAGAATGACCTTGAGCACGCTGAGCGCGGCACCGGCCATCATGGTGGCGCTCCCGATCGGCCATCTCGACGTCATCACCGAGATCGCCGCCGGCGGCCGGTACATCGCGCCCATCACGGCGTGGCTCCGCTACTGGGTCAACGGCGACGCCGCGGCCAAGCGCTACTTCTGGGGGGACGATTGTGAGATGTGCAAATCGCCCTGGATCACCCCGGAATCGAACGATAAGTGGAAGGCCCAGATGCTGTAGCGGCGGCCGTGTACTTGGGTGCGAGCTCGGCTACGAACCGATGATTTTTTCCGCCGCGGGCGGTATGATCGAAAATCGTAGCAAGGCTTCGAAGATCCGGGCGACGCTGCCATGGCTCAGAGCGAACAAGGTGACACGCAACGCCTGCGCATCGTCGTGGCGAGTGCGGCGACCGCGTATCTCCTCTGGTGGGTGCTGGTGGAGGCGATGCTGCCGGGTTCGTTCAACCCGCTCGGGAGCCGGCTCGGCGTCGTCGCGCTCGGCGCCGTCCTCGTCGTGGCAAGTCGTCGAAGCCGCTGGGTCGAACGGCATCTGTCCAGCCTGTTCGTCGTTTGGCTTTGCGTCTTGGTCGCGCACTACTCGTATTTGCTGATCGGCAATCATGGCTCTCCGACCTGGTGGATCGGCGCCTTCATCACGTTCGCCGCGGGGAGCATGTGCCCGGAAGAGCGGCGCGAGGTCATCGCCTTCTCGTTGGTCGCGTTCGCGTGCGTCACCCTGGCGGCTCTCGTCGAAGGCCAGATCAGCCACGCCATCTATCTCCCGGGTTTGGCTACGATCCTGCTGCTCGCCAACGTTACGAAGCACAGTCAGCTCGTCGCCCTGAGCGCCGTGCGCGAGGCCGATCGCGCGCGAGAGAGCAAACGGGAAGCCGACGAACAGCGTCTTCGGCTCGCGGCGATCGTGGAGTCGTCGGGCGACGCCATCGTGGCCACGGATCTGAACGGGCGCATCCAGAGCTGGAACAGGGGCGCCGAGCGGCTGTTCGGATATATGGCAAGCGACATGGTCGGAAAAGACATTTCCTTGCTCCTCCCGTCGCGAGATCACGCCGACGACCCGGCGCTGATCGAGCGCGTTTCTCGCGCCGAAGCGATC
This sequence comes from Polyangiaceae bacterium, assembly GCA_035547195.1. Lineage (GTDB taxonomy): Bacteria > Myxococcota_A > Polyangia > Polyangiales > Polyangiaceae > DASZVB01. Next base: position 1,697 of record DASZVB010000009.1, on the reverse strand, counting down.
GAGCCGGTCGAAATCGTCAGGCGACGCAAGGACGGTAGCCTCGTCGATTTGTCGGCGACGTGCTCGCCCATCGTCGACTCGCACGGCGGCCTGGTCGGCACGTCCATGGTCGCGCGAGACATAACGGAGCGCAAGCGGGCCGACGCCGAGATCCGCCGCGCGCGCGAAGCGGCGGAGACGGCGAATCGCGAGCTCGAGGCGTTCAGCTACTCGGTCGCGCACGATCTGCGCGCGCCGTTACGGCGGATCGACGGCTTCAACGTCGCGCTCGTCCGAGACTACGATAGTGCGCTCGACGACGTCGGCCGTGATTATCTCCGGCGGGTGCAAGATTCCGTCCACGAAATGGGCCGCCTCATCGACGGATTGCTGGAGCTCGCGCGCGTCACCCGAGTCGGCCTCCACAGTCAGCAGGTCGATCTGAGCGAGCTTGCTCGTGCGACGGTGCAGCAACTGAAAGAGGTCGAGCCCAATCGCTCCGTCGAGTGCGTGATCCACGAAGGATTCACCGAGGAGGGCGATCGCGCGCTGCTCGGCGCCGCGTTGCAGAACCTGCTCGGCAACGCCTGGAAATTCACCCGGAAGAAGCGCGACGCCCGCATCGAGTTCGGCTCCGAGGTGGAGCAAGGCAAGAGGGTCTACTTCATCCGCGACAACGGCGCGGGGTTCGACATGCGTCACGCCGCGCGTCTCTTCGGCGTGTTCCAGAGGCTCCACTCGCAGCGGGATTTCGAGGGCACCGGCATCGGTCTCGCCACCGTACAACGCATCGTACAGCGGCACGGCGGGCGGGTCTGGGCGGAAGCCACGCTGGGGGAAGGCGCGTGTTTCCACTTCACGCTCGGCGAGGCGCACCGGTCATTGGAAGCGCACTGACTCGACGGTGAGGCATGAGCGCGACGCGCCGGTCGCGGCTCGCTGGCCGCGGGTGCGTCACGCCTGTCGCAGGCCGGGAGCGAAAAGGTAGTCGCGTGCGCGCTGCTCCTCTGCCGTTCGTGCTCGAGCCACCGATTCGAATTACACGCCGAATCCGCAGTACCCAAAGTGGGACTACCGCGTGGTGTACGAAATGCACGAGCCAGAAGTCACGGGACCGTGATCCGTCCCGGCGCGCCCTCGGCTCCTTCCGCGGTGTGGCAAGAGTTGCAATCGCCGCTCATCTGCGGAGCCGTCATCCGGCGCTTCCGTCCCCCGAGCTCGATCGTCGCGGTGATCGGGAACTTCGGCGCCGCGTCTTCGACGAAAAAATTGCCAACGGCGTTCGCGGTCGCGGCGAACGTTTGACCGGCGGCGTCGGTGACGGTGATGACCGCGCCCTCGGATCCGGAGCCGGCGCAGTTGTCAGGCTCGTGTCCCGTGGGGAACGCGGTGCCGGCGAACGAGAAGCTCGGTGCGTCGTCGCCGGTGGCGATGACCGCGGAGTGGCAGGCGATGCAGGCGTGGCCCGGGTTCATTTCCGGGCCTTCGCTCTCGTTGGGGTCGCGGGTCACGCCGCTCGTGCATCGCGGCGACGCGAACAGCAGCGCGGCGCCGTCGTCCGCGGGCGCGACGGCGTCGCCCGGTTCTCGCGCGGCGTCGACGCCCGCGTCGTTCGCCCGGTCGATGGCGGAGTGCTTCGCGCCGTCGACGCCCGCGCACGCGGCGGCCGCCGATACCACCGCGAGCCCGAGCCACAGGTGATGGTTCATTTCCCGAGC
>DASZVB010000008.1:0-13489 GCA_035547195.1 Polyangiaceae bacterium | reverse complement strand
GGATCGGCGCGCCGTCCGTGCCCCCGCAAGCCGATTCCGTCGAGGGCGCGCACTCCGCCGACACGCCGAGGGACGCGGGCGGCGCGCGCGCGTCGTGGCGATGGGTCGCCGCGCTCGCCGCGGTCGTGGCCGTCGCGTTCGCCGGGACGCTGGCGGCGCGCCATGGGGGCAACGCCGCGCCGGAGCGCGCGGCGGATCACGCCGCCCTGCCGGCGAGCAAAGTGACGGCGCAGGCCGCCGTCGCGGCGCCGATCACGCCGCGAGCGGCGGAGCTTGTCGCTGCGGCGCCTCCGGACGCCGCGGTGCAGCGCGCTCCGTCGGTTCGAACGACGAGCACCGCGAGCGGCGACGACGTCGCGAAGACGAACGCGACGATCACGGTGACGTCGGACCTGCCGGCGCGGGTGACGCTCGACGGCGCGCCTCAAGGTACGACGCCGCTGCGCGGGCTTCGGCGCGCGCCGGGGCGGCACGTGGTAGCCCTCGTGAGCATCGAGCTGGACGAACGACTCAGCGCGACGGTGGACGCGAAGCCCGGTTCGGCCCTCGCCGTCCATGCGGAGTTCACGCGACCGGTGCCGGTACTACGCGTTCGATGAGTCACGGATCCCGCGATTCGACGCGCAGCGCGTCCAGCCGGCGTAGCGCCTCGTAGAGGACGATGGCAACGGAGTTTGCCAGGTTCAGCGAACGCACCGGGCCGATCGTCGGAATCCCGATGACGTCCGCGGCGCGCGCGGCGATCAACGCCTCCGGCAAGCCGACGCTCTCTTTGCCGAAGATGAACGCGTCACCCGGTTCGAGCTCCACGTCGAGGTAGCTCTGCTCGGCCTTGCCGCTCAGCAGCCAGAACCGCGGCTTGGCCGGAGCGGCGTTCTCCCTAATGGCGGCCTCGGCTGATTGGAGGTTCGCGTGGGTGTGGACTTCCACGAGCGGCCAATAGTCGAGGCCCGCTCGGCGGACGGCGTGGGCGTCGATCGAGAAGCCGAGCGGTTCCACCAAGTAGAGGGGGCAGCAGGTCGCGGCGCAAAGTCGAGCGATGTTGCCGGTGTTGGGTGGGATCTCGGGCTCGACGAGCACTACGGAAAAGAGGCGCTCGGACTTTCTGGCTCGCAAGCGGTTCGGCAGGACGGGCTCGGTCGCGCTCGGCATGGTCGTGAGCGGGAGGACTATAGCGGGCTCGGGCTCTCGCAGTTCGGCCCCGAAGGACCTTGTGGTTGAAAGAGCGCGGAAAGTCGTCGCACGCCGGCGCGAGCGCTCTAGCCTTGATTTTTCGCGAGCTTGACGGCCCTCCCGCGGCGAAAGTAGCCTCGACCTGGCGGAGTCAACCGTGGTCAAGCCTTCTTACCTGCTTGGTTTGGGTGCCACGGCCGGCGTCCTGCTCGCTACGCAAGTCGCGCGGGCGAGCGATTCACTGAACCCCGCGCTCGGGCGGCTGGTGCTCGATCATCGCTGCAACGCGAGCAATCTGCCGAACGGCTCGAGCCAAGCATACCTTTCGGGAAATCCGACGAACATCGGGGTGTTCAACGACAACCCGGTGGATCGACAAGCGTACACGAACGCAACCGGTCGCGACTCGTGCGTGCCGGACATCGTCGCCTTCAAGAAGCTCGTGAATCAGCTCGGGTTCGCGCTCGCCCCTACCGCGGCGCACACCGCGCGTACCGTCGGGTTCGGGGGCTTTCAGTTCGGCATCGAGGCCGTGTACACGAGCATCGACAGCGGCGCCGATTACTGGAAGCTCGGCACGCAGGGAAACAGGGACCCTTCGAGCGATCGCGCGGCCGCGTACAACGCGAGCCCGCCCGGCGTCATTCAGACTTACTCGCTGCGCATTCGCAAAGCCTTCGGGTTCGGACTCGAAGCGGGAACGCAAGTCGGTTTCATGCCGAGCTCGACGATCCTCGTCGGCGGCGCGGATCTCCGCATGGCCCTGCTCGAGGGCTTTCGAACCGGCGTCGCCGGCATCTTCCCGGATCTCTCGGTGGGCGCGGGCGTTCGTACGATCACCGGGACGGATCAGCTGCAGCTCACGACGGTCGGGCTCGACGTGCAGATCTCGAAGCCGTTGCCCATCGCGGGGCAAATGGTGCTCTCCCCCTGGATCGGGTATCAGTACCTCTGGATCTTCGGGGATTCGGGCCTCATCGACACGACGCCGGCGACGGACGCCGTCGGCTACTGCCAGACGAAGGGCCCCAACGTCCCCGGCAACGGCGATCCGACGAAGAACACCTACGACGGTCAGCCCGTGTGCGCGAAGAACGGCTCTCCGATCGACTTCAACAACAACGTCGTGTTCTCCCCGGCGGCGCGCCTCGAGCGGCAGCGCATCATGTTCGGCCTCGACTACCGCTACGAGATGGTGACGTTCGGAGCGGAGTTCATCACCGATCTCATCGCGCCGGCGGATGCTCAAGCCGGCAACAGCTCGTTCGAGGTCCCCGGCCCCGGCGGCAAGATCACCGTGAAGAACGACAAAGACGCGCTCGCCGGCGTGCCCCGTCAATGGAGCTTCGTGCTGCAGCTCGGCGTGCTGTTCTGATTGATTGAACAGGAAGACGGAAGGCCGGAAGGGATTTTTGAGGAATCCCTCCCGTAAACCCTCTCTCCGCCCCCCTTTCCTGCCCTTCCGTCTTCCTGTGCTCTCTCTCTCTCAATGAAGAGTGCGCTCGTCGCTCTCCTCGGGTGACAGGTCCGCGAGCGGAGCGGGGAGGAGCTCGCGCGCGTCGATGTCGTCGATGCGGCCTCCGAAGCGCGCGCCGAGCACCACGCCGATGAGCCCGAGGACGAGGGTCGCGTACAGCCCGAATCCCCAGTCGAACGACAGAGTGATGAAGCGATTGCCGTGCGGCGGACGAAGGAGAAGCTCCGTCGTTTCCACGATCGACAGCGCGGCGAACATCGCAGCGATGATCCGCACGCCGCGCATCTTGTAGACGGTGCGCCGCGTGACGACGAGCGGGATCAAGACGAACCAGCCGATGGCGCAGCCGAAGAACCAGGTGCCGCGGCCGCGCGCGAGATCGAAGCCGCTATAAACGAGCTCCTCGGGCTGGTGGAGACGCACCCACGGCAGGAAGAACGCGGTGAGGCCGAGGATGGCCACGAGAAGCAGCGCGCCGCGCCCCCGGCGGTAATACGTCCACGGTACCGTCCGGTCCTCCGGCGGCACGTCGGCGAGCTCGGCCGCGAGTGCGACGCGCGCCTCGTACGACATCGGCAGCTTGGCGATGGGCGACAGCGGGACGCCGCAGACCGGGCACGTCTCCGTCTCTCCTTCGGTGAAGAGCTCGCGGCAAAATGGGCACCCGACGAGGGACATGGAGAGCCTCGAAGGTTAGCCTCGTGGAGCTCGGAACGCGACCCGGCCGACGCCGCCGAGCGCCGGGAGCAACGGGATTGTCGGCTGGCCGGAAGCAAAAACGGTGTCTCGCCGCGCGGCGGGCTTGCATACTTGGTACGCGTCCTCCCCATGAGTGAACGGATTGCTCGCTTGCTCGGCCTTTCGCCGGCCTCGCCGCTGCTCGAGGTCGCGCTGACGCATCCGAGCTACGCGAACGAAGCACGGGACGTGCGGCACTACCAGCGACTCGAGTTCCTCGGCGACTCGGTGCTCGGGCTGTGCGCGAGCGAGGTCCTGTACGAGCGATTCCCGAACGCGGACGAGGGCTCGCTGACGCGCATGCGGGCGCGGCTCGTCAACGCCGACGCGCTCGCGGTGTGGGCTCGCGAGTTCAACATCGGCGAAGCGCTTCGGCTGGGTAGAGGCGCCGAGGCGAACAAGCTCCGCGACAGCACCAACGTGCTGGCGGATCTGGTCGAGGCGCTCGTCGCCGTCGCGTACCTCGATTCGGGTATCGAGGGAGCGCGATACGCCTGCAAGGTGGTGCTCGAGCCTGCGCTCGCTTTGCTGGAAGCGGATTCCGGTCGGGATCCGAAGAGCGAGCTCCAGGAGCGCGTGCAAAAGACGGGCGGCGCCACCCCGACGTACGAAGTGGTGGCGAGCGGCGGTTCGTCGCACGATCCGTGGTTCCTCGTCGCCGTGGAGGTCGGCGGAACGGCGCTCGGCCGGGGACGCGGGCGCTCGAAGCGCCTCGCCGAACGCGCGGCGGCGACGGCGGCGCTCGCGGCGCTCGACGGCGAGGCCTCCGCGGCGCCCGGAGCGACGGAGCCCGATGAGCCGGGGTGACGCGACGGACAGGTGTGGTCGCCGCGGTGCGCTTTCGTGGCTGGGGGCGGCTGCAGTTTCGGCAATTCTACTTTCACCGCGGCTCGCCCGCGCCGGCAGCTATCTCGATCGCATCGGACTGCTCGTCCGGGAAGCGCGCGGCGAGGTGGACTACCTCGAGTACCGGCTCGGCGACAAAGATCTCGCGGAGCTGATTCACAAGCTCGCCACGGCGCGCCTCGCCGCCGCGCGAGACATGTTGATCCCGAAGGAAGTCGTGCAGGCGCATCCGCACTTGCTCTTGATGCTCGAGAACTGCGAGCGCGCGGCGGACGCGGCGGAGGCCGGCGAGCGCATGCGCTTCGTCACGTTCCAGCGCAAAGCGCGGGACGAGGAGCAGATGTTTCGGAGCATCATGCGGCAGCTCCACTTCCCGCTGGAAGACGAGAAGAAGAAGTAGAGCGCGGTCAGCGCAGGCCGCGCTCGGTCATCCGGGGCGATGGGTCCGACGACGACGGCGGCGGTAGCGGTGGCGGTGGCGCGAGCGTGCTCGCGGTCGTGGACGGCTCGGCGGGCGAGTCCTTCAGCGTCTCGAGCAACGCCGGGTTCTCGTCCTTCACTTCCCGCTGGCGGAGCTCTTCGCGAAGCGCGGCGAAAGCGCGCTCCGCCTTCTCTCGCACCAGGATGTCGCGGATGGCGTCACGCTCGGCGGCGAAGGAGCTCGCGACCGCCGGCAAGCTGCCGCGCCGCCACACGACGGCGAGGTGACCGCCCTCTTTCACGGGGTCCGGAACGAGCTCGCCGTCTTTGACCTTCGCCGCGGCCGCGTACAGCGCGGGATCCACGGCGACCTGCGGGACGTCGGTGCGACCATCGGGGTAGACGAATCCGAGCGTCCCTCCGCGGAGCTTCGTCGCGTCGTCGAGCGAGTGATCGCGGGCTAGCTGTTTCCAGAGCTCGGCGGCCTTTATGCCGGACGCCTCCGACAAGATTCGTCGGGCCAGCGCGTCGTCGTCGACCAGGATGCGCGCGATGCGGATGCGCTCCGGCTTCTGGTAGTCGTCTCGATGGGCGTCGTAGTAGGCGCGAAGCTCGCCTTCGTCGAGCGGCGCCGCCGCGGCTCGTTCGAGGAACGCGTCGCCCAGGGCGCGTTCGAGCGCCTCCCGCAGGCGCAGGCGCACATGCGGGACTTCCGCGAGCTTTTTCTGTCTCGCGTACTCGGAGAACAAGAGCTCCGGCACGAGCGCGTCCTCGACGAAACGCCGCCGGATTTCGTCGGGCGTCGTTCCGAGGGTGCGGCGCTGGAACGCCGGAAGCAGCGCGAGCCGGCTCTCGATCTCGCCGACCGTCATCTGCGCAGCGCCGACCTGGATCGCGACGGGATCCGGAGCGTCGGCGCGAGCCGGAGAGGAGAGCGCCGCGAGCGCGATGACGACCGAGCCGAGGCGCCGGAGCATGCGCACGGCTTGTAGATCAATTCGTCCTCCGGGGCGACCGTCGCAGGCGTGCGCGTCAGGCTGCGTTGCGCGAAGGCCGGCGCCGGGAGGCCTGACGCACGGCGGGGCCGACGGTGACGCGCACCTCGGTCGGCTGAACGGAGGCAGCGGCGAGGCGTCGCCGGGTGATCTCGACCGCTTCGGGGTTCGAATCGATGCCGATGGCGCGGCGCCCGAGCCGCGCGCAGACCGCGGCGGTCGTGCCGCTGCCGACGTAGGGATCGACCACGAGCTCGCCGGGATCGGTCAGCGCCTCCACCAGTCGTTCGAGGAGGACCTCCGGCTTCTGCGTGGGATACCCGGTGCGCTCGCGGGCGACGGGGGCGACGATGCCGATGTCCCAAACGTCGCCCAACGGCGCGCCGGGCGTGGGTTCTTCGGTCGTGCTCGAGCGGGTGCGCCGCCCGTCATCGTCCACCACGGCGCGCTGTCGCTTGCGTCCCCAGGTGGCCACCGTCGACGGCGCGAGCGGCTCGTACAATTGCCGGAACCTCGGACGGACGTCGGGATCCTTCACGTAGCGGAGGAGCACGTCGTGCAGTCGCTGAAAATTCGGAGTCTTGGTCGGCCAGCGGCGATATCTCCAGACGATCTCGCTGGCGAAGGCGCGCGGCCCGAAGATCTCGTCGCACAGGACCTTCGCGTAGTGGCTCGTCTTCGAATCGACGTGGAGCACCACCGAGCCGTGGGGCGCGAGAAGCTCTCGAACGGCGACCAGGCGCGGCCCGAGCGCTTCGAGATAGTGATCCAGACCCTGCCATCGATCGTCGAACGCGGCGGTGCGCGTCCGTCGCAGCTTGCCGGTGTCGCTGTCTCGCACGCGCGTCACGCGCTCGTGGAGGCGACCCGTCAGGAACGGCGGATCGAGGTAAGCGAGGGTCACGCCGCCGCCGTACTGCGGCGCGAGCGCGCGCAGCGCGTCGAGGTTGTCGCCCAGTATGAGAGTAGAGCCTTCGTCGGCTCGCTTCGTCACGGTTAGTGAAGCCGCCGCCCTCGCGGGAGATGCGCCTTTTCCCGGCCAATCGAGGCAAACGGTGGGCTTTTGCATCGTCGAAACGAATGGTATCGAGAGCGCTCATGCCTCGGCCAACTTCGCCGCTCAGCAAATGGTCGGTCATCGCCGGGGCGGCCGGGCTCTGGGCATGCGCTTGCGGCGATCACGCGACGGACACGACGCCGGAAGCAGCCGTCGAGACGTTCATCGACCGGATGCAGCGTGTGCACGGCGACCCCGAGCCGGCGCGGCAGGCGTACGATCTGTTGTGGACGACGGCGCGCCGGAACATCGCGGAGCGGGCGAAGCGCGCGAGCGCCGTGGCGGGCAGAGCCGTCGCGCCGGAAGAAATGCTCGCGCCCTCGCGGTTCTCCATGGAATTCGTGCCGCGCCACTACGTCGCGAAAAAAACGGGAGACTGGGCGCTCGTGACGGTGACCGGTGAGGATCCGGCGACGCAGCATCGCGACGTCCGCTGTGTGCGCGAAGACGGGCGATGGCGCATCGTCATGGACATCCCGGATCCAGCGCCGATACGCGTTCGATAGAGCTCTCGCGCGCGGATCACAAAACGGAAACGGGCGCCGCGGGGCGCCCGTTCAGCTGGAAGAAACGAAGCTCAGTTCGCGAAGAAGATGGCTTCGATCTCCGTCTTCACCTGATCTTCGGTCTGGCTGCGCGCGATCGCGATTTCCTTCACGATGAGCGTGCGGGCCGTATCGAGCATCCGGCGCTCGCCGAAGGAGAGCTGCTTGTTCGCCTTCAGCCGGTACAGATCGCGCAGAACCTCGGCCACGTCGTAGATCGACCCTGTCTTGATCTTGTCCATGAAGCCGCGATACCGGCGGTTCCACGTCTGCGTGTCGAACCCGATCGTTCGCTCCTTCAGGATGTCGAAGATCTCGCGGATCTCTTGCTCGCTGATCACCTGGCGAAGCCCGACGGCATTGGCGTTCGAGACCGGCACCATGATCTTGCGGTCCGTGTCGAGGATGCGCAGCACGTAGAAACGTTGACGAGAACCGGCAATGTCCTTCTCGTCGATGCTGATCACCTCGGCCACGCCCTGTGCGGGGTAGACCGCCTTGTCGCCGACCTTGAACTCGATTTCGGGGCTCTGCATGACCTCTCCTTTGGAGGAACGCCAGTGCGGCTTACGCCGCGTGCGAATTCTCGGGTTTCGCCGTGCGAGGCCGAAAGCCTCTACGGCTGCATCGGAACGTTGCGCGCCAGCTCTGTATTCCCGTAAAAACAGCCGCGGGACGGGAGCGGGCGACTCTGCTGAGACCGGGTCGCGCAATTTGCATTGCGGGGCCCGCCAGGCGCGAAACTGTAATCATTAGGCCCGCCCGCGTCAACCGGTTTTTGGGGCTTCGCGCCTTCGGCGACAGTGGGCGTCTGTGAGCAATCAGCTGACGAATGCCTACAGCTGATTTCGCGCATTTATGCGCCGCGTCTGCTTTCTGGTAGTCCGACACGCACTGCTCGCCGCGGCAGTGGTCGCCGCGTAAAACGGCCAAAAACGGCTCGTTCAGCAGTTCAGTCTAGCATGCCTCACGCCGCTGTCGACCGCGGGCAGACGAACCGGCCTGCCCGCAACGGCGAGCGGAGCCAATGAGGCTTTTGGTAGGGCGCGCCTCCCTGCCCATCAGCGGCGTGAGCGGAGCCAATGAGTCTTTGGTTAGCGGCTTCACGGCGCGCCCCCCTGCCGTCAGCGGGCGTGAGCGGAGCCAATCGTGAGCGTTTCTCATTGGTTCTTCGGCGCGGGTTTCGCGGCCGGTCGAGTGCGTCGCGATCGCCGTCCAGCGAGCTGCGCGCCGTCGCAGCGCGCCCAGCGCCTTCCGGCGATGGCCGTCCAGCGAGCTGCGCGCCGTCGCGTCGCGCGACGGCTGTCCGCGGCGGCCCAATGCGTTGCTCAAGCCTTCGCGCGACCGAGCAGCGCTCGCGCTAGCCCCCAGCGCACGCCGCGATCGGACACGACGAGCTCGTCCGCCCGAGCCCATTCGAGCACGCCCTCGACGATGAGCGCGCCGGCGACGATGACGTCGGCGCGGGCCGGCGGGAGCCCGGAGAGCGCGCGCCGCTGCTCGAGCGGCAACGCGGCGAGCCGGCGCGCGAGATCGGACACCGTGGATCTTCGCAGGCGCGCGCCGTGCACGCGCGACGAATCGTACTGGTCGAGCGACTGCTCGATCGCCGAGAGCGTGGTGATCGTTCCCGCGACTCCGACCAGTGTACTTGTCGGAGGGCGCGGCAAGGGCGAGAGCGCCGCGGCGACGTCGCGCCGGACCGCGTCGAGCTCCGACGGAAGCGGCGGGTCCGTGCGGACGTGGCGCTCCGTCAGCCGCACGCTGCCGATGTCGAGGCTCACGGCGGCGCGAGCGCCGCTCGCGCCGCCCACCGTCGCGTGAATGATTTCCGTGCTGCCGCCGCCGACGTCGAAGACGGTCACGTCGCCCGTCACGGTGAGGCCGGAGAGCGCGCCTTCGTACGTCAGGCGCGCCTCTTCGTCGCCGCCGATGATGCGCGGCCGCGTGCCGAGCACCGCCTCGGCGCGCGCGATGAACTCCGCGCCGTTCGCCGCGTCGCGCGCGGCGCTCGTGCACACGACGTCGACCGCCTCCACGCGTTCCTCGGCGATCGTTCGCGCGTAGCTCTCGAGGCAAGCGATGGTGCGATCCATCGCGGCGCTCGCGAGGCGCCCGGTGCGGTCGACGGCTTCGCCGAGCCTCGTGATCGTCGCACGCTCCAGGCGGGCGGTGGGCGAGCTCGGTTCGCCGGTCGCGACCAGCAGGAGCACCGTGTTCGTCCCGACGTCGATGGCGGCGACCGGCCCCATTACGGCGTTTCCGGCAGGAATCGAGCTGTCGCCGGATTCGGCCCCCGGTCGGCTGAGGGCCGAAGCTGGCTGGCCACCGCCATCGCCTTCTTGCTCATTGTGCGAGGCTGTTCAGGTTGAGCATTTCCTCGACGTTCGGCACCACGACGAGCTCGACGCGACGGTTCTTGGCCCGGCCTTCGTCGGTGTCGTTGTTCGCCACCGGATCCGTGTCGCCGTAGCCCGCGGCGCTCCAGCGCTTCGCGTCGAGGCCGCCGCCGCCTTCGGACGTCGGCGCGGTCAGAAACGCGAGCACCGACCGCGCCCGCATGGCAGAGAGCCCGATGTTGTCCTGGAATGGACCGCCGCGCAGCGGCTTGTTGTCGGTATGTCCGGCGACCTGGAACTGTCGCTTGGACAGATCGGGATCGTTGCGGACCACCGTCGCGACGGATCCGAGAATCTCCTTGCCGCGGGGTTTGAGCTTGTCGCTGCCGGAATCGAACAGGACGTCGCCGGGCAGCTGGATCACCATCCGATTCTCGCGGACCTCGACCTTCAACCCGAGGTTCGCGAGCTGCGCGAGCTTGTCGCGCAGCGTCTCGAAGCGCTTGCGGATCTGCTCGAGCTGTTCGGCGCGGCTCTTGAACTCCTCGAGCGCGCGCCGTTCCTCGGCGAGGCTCTGCGAGAGGTTGTCGAGGTTCACGCCGCGATCGCGGAGCTTGCTCTTCAAGTCCTCGACCTCGTGGAGCGCGGCGGCGTAGTCCGACTCGCACTTCTCGTGTGCCTTCTGCTGCGCCGACAGCTGACTGCGAAGCGCTTCGTTCTCGCGAACCTTCTGGTCCCACTCTTCCTGCGAGTAACCGCATGCGCTGAGCACGAAGGACACGCACAGGCAGAGGAGGACCTGTGTCGAGCGGCGGACGAACAACTCTTTCACCTCGAAACTCCTGGGATGGTCGCTAGCTGCAAGCCCATCGGCGGATGCCCTATCGCGTCGCTCGCCGGCTGCGTCAACATCGAGAAACCACGAACGATTTCGCGGGAATCATGCGGCATCGGGCGCGGCCACGCGCCGCCTCGCCGTGTGGCGAACAAGCGCATTCTGACGTCCAAGTCCATGAAGAAAAACGAGTCTTCGTCGTTTTGTCGTTGACTCATACACTAGGTGGCAATATACGTCTTGCAACATACCTCGCCTGGCGACTGAACAAAGGTCGAGGCGTGGTTGTCAGGAGGTATTCCGATGGCCGCTAAGAAGACGAAGACGAAGAGGGCTCGTAAGCCCGCAGCGAAGAAGGCCGGCAAAGTCGCGAAGAAGCGCGGCGCCAAGAAGGGTGGCCGCAAGAAGGCCGCCAAGCGTGGCGGGCGCAAGAAGGCCGCCAAGGCTGCCTCGCTGACGGGCTGAGCATCCCTGCGAAGCGCGGATCGCCGCGAGCACTGCTCGTGGTGAACCGCGCTTCGGATAGACAGCCGGGCGCACCCGGGTGGCCATCGCGGCCATCCCCGGGTGCTGCTCGTTTTGGACGTTACCCGTTCGCGTCGCCCAGGTAGAGGCGAAGCGCGCCGGCGGCGGCGCGACGATCGAAGGGCACGTGCTCGAGGACGTCGCGACGCGAGATGTCGTCGAAGAGCTGCTGCAGGTAGCCGTGAAAGGCCATGCACTCGTCGATGGCGCGCTCGAGACGCGCGGGATCGACGAGATCCGTGTCCTCGAGCTGACCCATCGCCGTGATGAACGCGTCGAAGCGCGGATAATCGGTGACGCGCAAGAGCGGGTAACCCATGGCGCGGAAGTACGCGAGAAATTCGCGGACGTACTGAAAGTTGTGGAGCGTCGCCCAGCGATCCTCGACTTCGGTGTATTGCGCCTTGGTGTAGAAGGCGCGAACGATTTGCCCGAACATCCACACGTCGCGCCGCAGCCGTTCGCTCGTTTCGCGGCGCGCCGCCTGGTCGTCGAAGACGCCGCCTTCCTCGAGTGATACGCCGAGGGATCGGCCGAGGAACAGGATCGAATTGCGGAGCGCCGGACGAACGTTGTCGATGGACACTTGCAGCGCGTCGCGGAGCTGCTTGTCGCTCGGCAGCGTCTCCGGCGCCGGCAAGTCGTGAAGGAAGACGCGCCGCATTTCGAGCCGCAAGCTGCCGGCGATGCCCTCGAGCGCGCTGCGGATCGTCACCAGGCGATGTGCTTCGGCGCGAAGCGCCGCAGCGCGCTCCCGCATCGCGCGAGCCGGTAGGGAGAGCACGTCGCGCTCGTAACTCTCCGCGAGGTGGACGCCCGCCTTGCGGCGCAGATAGTCCGAAAGGGCGCGCGCGTCGGATCGAAGGACGCTGAGCACCAGATACGAGCGCCCGGCGACCGCGTCGCGCTTGCCCGTCTCCGAGACGATGCGTCCGAGCAGGCGCAGGTACCGGAGCATGCGAAACAGCGACAAGAAGGTGAGCGCGACGAAGTGATGCGCCTTGCCCCGCGGGCCGCTGCGGATCACCTCGAGCACCTCGGGCGATTTGATGCGATCGAACTCCGGGCGGAACTCGAGAGCGGAGAGCGGATTGAAGAACGTGTTGTGCGCGATTTCCCGCTGCAGCAGGCTCGAAGTCGCGTAGAAGATCCGGAACGGGATGCGCGGCGCGCGAAGCAGGCCTTCCGCGACCTGCACCGCGTTCGAGAGCGTGTGGCGCAGGGTCATCAAGCTGTCCTCGGGCGACGCCTGCGCCGTGCCTTCGTGAACGAGCCGCGTGCGCAGCGTGTCCTCGGGGAGCACCGTCTCGAGGTAACGGTGGAACACGTAAGCGCGCTCGCGCTGGCCGAGCAACGTCCGGATGAGCGTGATCGCGCGCCCGAGCCCGTCGCGGAGGAGGGTCGTCGCTTCGCGGAAATCCTGGGCGACGACCGACGTGCGCTTCGGCGGACCAGGATGATTTCTCGGGTTCGAGAAGCAAGCGGTCGCCTTCAGCAACACCTCGAGCTCGAAGAGCAGCTCTTCCTTGTTGTCGTTCGGGAGCCCTTCGAACCATCGATCGCGCTGCGCGCGGTGGCCGCTCTCGAGATCGCGCGTGCGACTGAGCAGCTCGGCGTAGGCGTCGCCATCGCCCAGCGGAGGGACGGTCCGCAGCATCGGATCGACCATGGAAGGTGCCACGCGCCGCGGGGCTACGGGGTGAAGTTGAAGGGGTAGTTCACGCTGGTTTCCATTCCGCGAGACGACTTCGGAAATTCGATCCCGCTGATCACGTCGACGACGCACGACACGACGCTCGGCTCGGTGATGGTGCTGCGGTCTTTGTTCAGCTCCGCGCTCTTCACTTTGCCGCTCGGCGTGAGCACGAAGTGCACGACGAGATCGCCCTTCAGCCCGGGCACTTGCTTCGCGCCTTTCTCGTAGCAGGCGCGCGCGTCCTTTCGGTGTTCCTTCACGGTGGCGGCGATGACTTCCATCGTGCGAGTGTCGGGATCACCGGCAGGCGCCGCGTCGTCGGCGCTGGCCGGCGCGGAGCCCGTGCTCTCGGCGGAAGAATCCGCGGTCGAAGGCTTCGCTGCTTCGGCCGGCGCTTCCGCGGGTTTCGCTTCGGTGGGCGGCGTGGCAGCCGTCTCCGGCGGCGCGCCGCTCGGCGCCGAGCCGCCGCACGCGACGACCCCCGACAGAACCGCGGCACACACCCAGACCTGATGACGCTTCATGCCGGCATCGTATCGAAGTTCGTTCGAGGAGACGATGTGAGCGTCGTGAGTTTTCAGGTTTTTGTGCGTGGATCGGAGCGGAACCCACGCTTGCGCTGCTCGCCTTCGACTGCGGTGCTCGCTCGCGCATCGCACGGCATTGTTCGAGTGGGGGATGCCTCCCATCCCCGCCCCCAGAGGCGGACTGTGTTGGAGCAGACGACGTGAGCGACGTGAGTTTTTTGGGTCCTTCGGCGCGGTTCAACGCGGCACCCACGCTTGCGCTGCTCGCCTTCGGCTGCGCTGCTCGCTCGCGCCCTGCGAGTCACGGTTCGTGTGG
>DASZVB010000007.1:0-34785 GCA_035547195.1 Polyangiaceae bacterium | reverse complement strand
TACCGCGAAAAGTTCCTCGGCGCATTCACCGAGGTCGCTCTGGAAGGTGAGCGGGTCGGCGTGCTCAAGCCCGGCACTTACATGAACGAATCCGGGCGCAGCGTCATCGCGGCGACCACCTTCTACAAGATCGAGCCGAAGGACGTGCTCGTGGTCCACGACGAGCTCGATCTCGCCTTCGGAGACGTGCGCCTGAAGAAGGGCGGGGGAGAAGCCGGCCACAACGGCCTTCGTTCGGTGAGCCAGCACCTGGGAACGAAGGACTACATCCGGCTCCGGCTCGGGGTCGGCAAGCCGCCGCCGGGCTTTCGGGGTAGCGGGGCGGATTTTGTGCTAGAAGGCTTCGCCGCTTCCGAGAGGGTCCTCCTCGGCGACATCGTCGAGCGAGCCGTCGACGCGGTGGCGCTCTTCGTCGGGCGCGGTCTCGAGCACGCGATGAACGTGACCAACCGACGAAAAATGGACTGACTCCTTGCTCCCGGCCGTGTCCGGGGGCCGCTAGTCCGAAAGGAGAAACGAAATGCCCAGAGAAAGCACGGTCCAAAGAGACCGCGAATACGAGACCATCTTCATCCTTCGCTCCGACGTGAGCCGCGAGAGCTCCGAGAGCATTTCTTCTCGCCTCAGCGACGTGGTCGGCCGCGAAGGCGGCAAGCTGACGCGCATCGAGAGCTGGGGGAGGCGCCGCCTGGCGTATCCGGTCGGCAAGCAGAAGCGCGGCGTGTACGTGTACCTGAAGTACATCGGCCGCGGCGGCCTCGTGTCGGAGGTCGAGCGCAACCTGCGTTTGCTCGACGACGTCCTGAAGTATCAGACCGTGAAGCTCCGCGACGAAGTGGCGCGCGACGCCGTCGCGGTCGCGCCCGAGGACGTGAAGTTCGAGTACGTCGAGCCGCCGCCCGACGCCGAGGGCGAAGAGTCGCTCGCGCGCGAGCTCGGCCTCGAAGAACGTCACGATCGTGAACGCGATCACGAACGTCGCGATCCGTACGCCGACGACGCGGACGAGCTCGGTGAAGAAGAAGTCGCGGCCGCGAACGCCATGGGCGGGGAGGACGACGAATGAAACCGCAAATGCAGCAACCCCGCGACGCCGCCATGGACAAGTCCGGCAACCCCGATTCCGTCCCGCCGCCCCGGCGCGGCCGCCGGCGCGGCTGCCCCTTCTGCAGCGGCGACAGCACCGGTCAGGCGCCCGCCATCGACTACAAGGATCCGCAGTCGCTCAAGTACTTCGTCACGGAGCGCGGCAAGGTCGTTCCGCGGCGCATCTCCGGCGCTTGCGCGAAACATCAGCGCGAGCTCATGCTCGCCATCAAGCGCGCGCGCAACATCGCGCTTCTCCCGTTCACGATGAACGACTAGTTGCTTGCAACGGAACCTAACGGAACAGCAGCATGGCAACCCAGATCCACGTCGTCCTCCAGCAGGACGTGCAAAACCTCGGCAAGAGCGGAGATCTCGTGCGCGTCCGTCCGGGATACGCGCGAAACTTCCTCATCCCCCGCGGCCTCGCCGCGCCCGCGACGGCGGGCAACCTCGCGCGCATCGAGGACCTGCGACAGAAGGCGCGCGCTCGCGCGGCGAAGGAGCTCGGGCAGGCGCAAGAGACCGCGAAGAAGCTCGAGAGCGTCTCCGTCAAGATCGCCCGCGCGGTCGGCGAAGAAAACAAGATGTACGGCTCCGTGACGTCGAAGGACATCGAAGAGGCGTTCGCCGCGATCGGCGTCGAATTGGATCGCAAGAAGATCACGCTCGACGACCCGATCAAGACGCTCGGGTTGAGCGAGGTGCCGATCAAGCTCCATCACGACGTCGTCGCGAAGCTTCGGGTCGAAGTCGTCAAGGGTTAGCGCGCGCGTGCGCGCGTGCGCGCGTCGTAGAGCAACGGAACGCGAGAGCGCACAGCGCGACATGCGGAAGGAGCGCTGCGCTCGAAACCGCGAATCGATCTTGACAACCTGAAGGCGAAAGTGAGAATTTCGCGGCGTTCATCGCACCCCGGTGGTCTCCATGGCCCCCGGGGTGCGGTGCATTTAGGCCCTTGGGGAAAACCGGTGGAGCCGCCGTTGAGAAACTCCGGACTGCTGCGAACGAGGACGAAGTCGCTAGGACATTCAATGACATGGCTCACGGGCGCGGGGCGACGCGGCTTGCTATGCGCTCACGGTAAGGACGGAGACCTGGATGTCCTTCGGTGATCGCAATGACCGCTCCCGTTTCGGGAAGCAGCAAGATTCCGCGGATCTGAGACCGGCGGCGGGGCGCATCCCCCCCCACGATCTGGACGCGGAAGCCGCCGTCCTCAGCGCAATCCTGCTCTCGACGGAAGCATTCGACGACGTCAGCGACTTGCTGCAGCCGGAGCATTTTTACTCCGAAGCCAATCGTCGCATCTTCGAGTCCATCGTCGATCTGCAGAGCAATGGGCGCCCTGTCGACGTGGTCACCGTCGCGACCTGGCTTCGTGACCACGAGCGCCTGCAGCAAGTGGGCGGCACGCCGTATCTAGCCCAGCTGACCGATTCCATCCCCGCGGTCGCGCACGTCGCGGCCCATGCACGCGTCGTGCGCGAGAAATGGCGCGTCCGCAAGCTCATCGCGACGTGCCAGCGCTTCGCCGCCGAAGGCTACAGCGGCTACGGCGAGGTGCAGGAGTTCATCGATCAGGCCGAGCAAGCCATCTTCGACATCGCGCGCGTTCCCGAGAATACCGCGGTGCGGCCGGTGCGCGAGGCGATCCACGGCGCGTTCGACATCCTGGTCGCGGCGTCCAAACGCGGCGAGGGCATCACCGGCGTGCCCACGGGGTTCGACCGGTTGGATCGAAAGTGCGCGGGCTTGCACAAGGGCGATCTCTACATCGTCGCGGGTCGACCTGGCATGGGCAAGACGGCGTTCGTCCTCAACATCGCCGTCAACGTCGCGTCGCCCCGGCGCGTGAAGTCGAGCGTGAACGACCCGCTCGGCTCCGCCGAGATCGAGCAGCCGGGGTGGGGCGTCGGGTTCTTCTCGCTGGAAATGCCGCGGGAGCAGCTGGCCTCGCGTCTGCTCGCGGTCGAAGCGCGTGTGGACGTGTCGCGCCTGCGCAGCGGCTCCATCAAGCCCGACGACTGGAACAAGCTCACCGACGCGGCGGCGCGCGTGGGTCGCTTGCCGATCTGGCTCGACGACACGCCGGCCATCGGTCTCTTGGATCTGCGAGCGAAGATCCGCCGGTTGAAGGCGGAGATCGGCCGGAAGATGACGGACGGTCCGGACGCGCAAGATCTCGGGCTCGTCGTCATCGACTACCTCCAGCTCATGCAGGGTCGGAAGGACGCCGCGAGCCGCGAACAGGAGATCAGCGAGCTTTCCCGCGGACTGAAGCAGCTCGCGAAGGAAATGGGCGTCCCGGTCATGGCGCTGAGCCAGCTCAACCGCTCCGTCGAGACCCGAACGACGAAGGACAAACGCCCGCAGCTCAGCGACTTGCGCGAATCCGGCGCCATCGAGCAAGACGCGGACACCATCATCTTCATCTACCGCGACGAGTACTATTTCCAGGAAAGCCCGGATCGCGGCGTCGCCGAGATCATCATCGCCAAGCAGAGGAACGGGCCGACCGGGACGGTGAAGGTGCGCTTCACGCCGGAGTACACGCGTTTCGACAATCTGGCGTCGGAGGATTACGAGTTCGACGAGTTCGACGAATTCGCCGAAGTCGGATCCTGAGCGGCGCGCGCTCTCGCGCTTTCGCTCTCCAGCGTCCTCGCCACGACGCTCATCAGCTTGGCCACGCCCTCGTGCGTCGCGGCGCTGATCAAATGCACGTCCACGCCGTCTTTCGCGAGCTCGCGGGCGAGCTCGTCGTGAGCCTCGCGCACGTGCGGCAGGTCCGCCTTCGTCATCGCGACGATCTCGCGTCGCTCGAGGAGCTCCGGGCTGTAGCGTTCGAGCTCTCGCCGGATCACGCGGTAGTCGCCGAGCGGGGTCCGGTCGGGCTCGTCGTGAACGGTGACGAGGTGGAGCAGCACCCGCGTCCGCTCGACGTGCCGCAGGAAGCGGTGGCCGAGGCCGACCCCCTCGCTGGCCCCTTCGACCAGGCCGGGGAGGTCGGCCATCACGAAGGTCCTCGGGTGCTCGCCGGCGTCGGGAACGGAGATCACCCCGAGGTGTGGCTCGAGCGTCGTGAACGGATAATCGGCGACCTTCGGGTGCGCGAGGCTCACCGCGCTGATGAGGGTGCTCTTTCCGACGTTCGGAAACCCCACCAAGCCGACGTCGGCCATGACCTTGAGCTCGAGCCGGAGCTCGCGACGTTCCCCGGGGGTGCCGGGCAGCGCGCGGCGCGGCGCGCGATCGATCGACGTCGCGAAGTGCTTGTTACCGAGGCCGCCCTTGCCGCCTTTCGCGGCCACGACGCGCTCGCGGTGTCGCGTGATCTCGAAGAGGCGCTCGTTCGTGTCGGCGTCGTAAGCGACCGTGCCCAGCGGGACGCGCACGATCGCGTCTTCGCCGCCGCGGCCATAGCAGTCCTTGCCGCGTCCGTCTTCACCGCGCTGGGCGCGCACCGTCCTCTGGTGAGTGATGTCGTGAAGCGTGCCGAGCCCTTCGTCTCCTTCGAGGACCACGGCTCCGCCGGCGCCGCCGTCGCCGCCGGCAGGTCCGCCGAACGGGACGGATTTCTCGCGCCGAAAGGCGACCGCGCCGTTGCCGCCGTCACCGGCCTCGACGGTCAGCAGACATTCGTCGACGAAGTGCATCCGCCCCCCTCTAGCACTACTCGCGAGAAATTCGCCGATTTTGCCGGAAATTTCGCGGCGTCGCGAGATGGCCGCCGGAGACGCTCCCCGGCCTGGATTAGACTTCGCTCGATGGCAGAGCCGCGTTCCATCGTGCCGGAGAGCCAGCCGCGCAGCGCCCCCCCGCCCACCGATCGCATCGCGGTCGTCGTGAACGGCAACGCCCGCAGCGTGACGAACGAGGTCATCTCGACGCTCGACCAGATCCTGCTCGGCGGCGACCTCTTCGTGTCGCGGCGCCTCGAAGAAGGCCCGGACCTCGCGCGCACCATCATCAATCGGGGCTACGGCACCGTGCTCACGGGCGGCGGCGACGGAACGTTCACCGCCGTCCTGACCGACGTCGTCCGCGAGGCGCGGCGCCAGGGCAAGCCGCTCCCTCGGTTCGGGTTCCTGAAGCTCGGCACCGGCAACGCCCTCGCTTGGGTCGTCGGGGCGAGCGGCGCGCAGAAGCGAGGCCTCGCCGCGGACATCCAGCGGCTACGCGAGGACGCCGGCAGCCGCCCGGTGAGGTTCATCGAGGTGGAGGACCTGATGGCGCCGTTCGCCGGGTTCGGCGTCGACGCCGTGGTCTTGCAGGACTACGAAATCGTCAAGAAGCGGCTGATGCAGACGACGCTCCGCCGCGTCGCGCCCGGCCTGCTGAGCTACGCGATCGCGTCGGTGACACGTTCCATCCCGAGCTACTTCTTTCGCCAGGTGCCGCATTGTCGCGTCACGAACGACGGCGGGGACGCCTACCGCCTCGGTCCGAAGGGCGCGATCGTCGGTCTGCCGATCCCCAAAGGCCAGACGATCTACGAGGGCCCCGCGCGCATCGCCGCGGTCTCGACCATCCCGTACTACGGCTTCGGGTTCCGCGCTTTTCCGTACGCCGAGGAACGGCCCGACCGCATGAACCTGCGTATTTCGACGATCACGCCGATCCCGTTCGTGCGAAATTTCCCGGCGATCTGGCGTGGTGAATACGAGAGCGCCGTGTACATGTCGGACTACCTCGTCGAAGCCGTCACGTTCGAGCTGGATCCGCCGACGCCGTTTCAGATCGGCGGCGACGCGCGCGGTGAACGTACCCGCGTGCAAGCCGTGCTGTCTCCGACGACGATACGCCTCGTGGACTTCTACGCCCCCCCGAGCGCGGCATAGATGGCGCTCGTCCACGGGGTGGACCGCCGGAACCCTCGCCGCCCGTTCGGTCGAGCGGCGAAGGTTCCTCCGCCACCGGGCCGATCCGACGAGCGCATCGGATTTGCGCGTGGGTCGCGCGACGTCCGTCGCGCTCCGCGCATGCTGATAGCCGCGTCGCTGTTGATGATTCCGACCACGTCGTTCGCCGAAACGAAGGTTCCGCTCGACGTCAGCGCGTCGTGCGAGCGCAAGGCGACGAAGGGGCGCGTCCTCTGCGACGTGGAGCTCGAGACGCCCGCGGCGCGCATCGCCTGGGCGGACGTCCTCGTGACGTCGGCGCCGGATTTCGCGCCGCCGCTGCGCGCGCGCATCGGCATGGCCGACGCCCGCGCGCGCACCGAACACCGCGTGCGGCTCCCGGTCGCGCTCGTCGCGACGTCGCTCGGTCGCGGCACCGTCGCGCTGCGCGCGCGCGCCGTCGTCTGTCAGCCCGCCGCCGCGGGCGCTCCGGAGACCTGCCTGCCGGCGACGAAGGACGTCTCGGCGGAGATCGTCGTCGGCACCGATATAGAACACTGAAGCGCGCGGTATCTCGCCCGCTCCAAACTTTGCCGGACGCGAAGCCGCGCCGTATTCGGCAAGGCATGAATTTGCCGGGCCGGCTCGGGCCGAAGACGTTGGGTGACGTGCTCGGAGCGCTGCATCGCGAAGGCGCTACCGGCGTCCTCGAGCTTACCGAAGTGCAGGGCGCGTACGCGGGACGCGTCCATCGAATCCACGTCGAGCGCGGGCTCGTGGGGCTCGTCGAATCCGGGATCCCGCAAGTCCGCTTCGGGGACGTCCTGCGCGAGATCGGGCTGCTCGACGACGGCGTGCTGCGTCGGCTCGCCGCGCGCCTTTCGTGGAGCCCGCCGAAGCTCGTCGGCGAGGTTCTGCTCGATATGGGCGTCATCGGCCCGCGCGAGGTCACCGTCGCGCTCCGCGTGCAGCGCCGGTATCGACTCGAGCGTCTCTGCCGTCTCGAGAACGCGCGCCTCGCGTTTCGCGTCGCGCGCTCCGGGAAGAGCTCGCCTCTGCCGCCGCTCGATCCGAATCAGTTCCTGCGCAGCCGCGGGCGCGCCCGTGACGCTTCAAGAGAAGCTCCGGCTCGTCGGGATCCGGTTCGAGCCCGCGCGCTCTCGACCTTGGGGCTCGCCGACAACGCCTCTCCCGAGGAAGCGCGCCGCGCGTTCCGCAAGCTGGCGGCGACGCTGCACCCCGATCGCTTCCCGGCGGCCGCAGAATCGGACCGCGCGACCCTCATGCGGCGCTTTGCGGAGATCAGCGCCGCGTATCACGTCCTCGTCGCGTAGCCGCTCACCGATTCCCGCGCGCGAGAACTTGGGGGTCCTTAGGGATTCACACACCGCGCGCGACCAGCAGCGGGGGCAGCTCCGAAAGATTCGAAATGAGGACGTTTGGACGGGCGCGGCGCAACGCTTCCGCGTCGAAGAACCCGCCGAGCACCGCGACGGTGTAAGCGCCTGCAGCGCGCCCGCAAGCCACGTCTTGGACGCCGTCGCCGACCATGGCGAGCCGTGCGGCCGGCGTCCCCAGGCGCTCGCTGGCGGCGACGAGCGGCTCCGGATCGGGCTTGCCGCGCGCCGTGTCTCCACCGCCCACGACCACGGCGAATCGGTCCGTCAGGCCGAGCCGCGACAACACGAGATCCGCGATGCGCCGCGGCTTGTTCGTGCACACCGCGAGCGGCATCTGATCGAGCGCGTCGAGCGCCGAAAGCGCGCCGGGCATCAGCGTCGTGTGCTCCACCGGATGCGCCTCGTAATAGGCGAGGTAGGTCTCGAGCACCGGATCCACGCGCGGCTCGTCGAGCGGGAGCGCGAGCGCGCGGGCGACGAGCAAGCGCGCGCCGTCGCCGACGAAGGTCGCGATGACATTGGGCGCGGGCGGCGCGACGCCGTGCGAGGTCAGGGCGACCTCGACGGCGTGCACGATGTCGCGTCGGGAATCGACGAGCGTTCCGTCGAGATCGAATACGACGCCTTCGACGGCGGCGTCCGTCGCCACGGACGTGAGCTCACTCACCGTCGGTCCGGTGCACCGCGTTGCCGACGAAGAAGGGCCCCATCTGCGCGATGAACTCGGACGTCTGGCGCGTCTTGCGCATCGCCTGCACGACGTGTGAAAGGGGGTGCAGCTCCTTGCCGATGAGGCCGATGACGAACTCGTTGTCGTTCGCGTCGAGTCCATGGCACGCGAGCCGAATGTCGTGCGCGAGATCGGCCGCTCCGTAGGCCTTGCCGATCTCCGCGTGCTCGCGCAGAACGACGCCGCGCTCGCGCGGCTCGAGGCGCTCGAACGCGCCGCTTCTGCGGAGCGGATACCACACCGCCCAGGGCCAGCTCTCGTTCAGCGCCGTTTCTCGCGGCCGGCGCAGGAGCCAGTACTCGAGATCCGTCTCGTAGCCGCTCGAATACGTGCGGCCGAACATCGTCAGCTCCGGCCGGAGCCGCAGCGCGGCGCTGCCGGTCTCTTCCAGGGCGGGGCGCACGCGCTTCACGAACGTCGCCGGATCTTCGCTGAAGGTGAGCACGGCGATGCCCGACGGGTGATTGACGTCGGCGTAGATGACGGACGCGACGTTGCGGCGAGCGAGCGCATCGCCGATGGCCGGCACGACTTTCGCCGTCGTATTTCCGGGCGTCGCCTCGAACGCCAGGAGCTGCATGAACACCCGTCGATTCATGGTCTGCGGCGCGCCGTCGCGCGGTGCGCCGCGTTCCGAGACGTCGATTTCGGAGCTGGGTGCAGGGTGGCCGTGAGCGCCGCTCATGACCAGGAGATACAACGGTTTCCATGGGAGCGCGAGGCCACCAGGGGGCTTTCGCGGAGCGGGCGTGGTGCTAGGCTCGGCCGCTCGCCGCGTCATGCCGATATCCACGCCGCCCCCGGTCGATCCCGCGTCCGCAGCTCCCCCCGCGCGGAGCCGCGCAAACGGTGCGCTGTCGCACCCGCTGCCCGCCGGGATGCGCGATCTGTTGCCGGTCGAGGCGTCGCGTCAGCTGTCCGTGACGCGGGCCGTGCTGGAGAGCTTCGCGCGGTTCGGCTACGAGCCGGTCAGCGTTCCCCCGTTCGAATACGCCGAGGTCCTCGAGCACGACATCGGTCCGCTCGACGCGGGTCAGGTCCTTCGTTTCGTCGAGCCGGAGACGGGAGAGGTCGTCGCGCTGCGGCCGGACATGACGCCGCAGATCGCGCGCCTGGTCGCGACGCGGCTCTCCGAATCGCCGCCTCCGGTGAGGCTTTGCTACGAGGGCGCCGTCGTGCGGCGGCGCGTGGAGCGCGCGCGCCGCGAACGTCAGATCCAGCAAGCGGGCTTCGAGCTCGTGGGGAAGGCCGGCCCCGGCGGCGACCTGGAGGTGCTCAGCGTCGCGGCGTCCGCGGTCCGCGCGACGGGCCTCGGCTCTTTCACGCTCGACCTGGGACACGCGAAGGTCGCCGGCTCGCTCATCGCCGCCGCCACGCCGGAAGCGCGGGCACGCATCGTGGAAGCGCTGGCGACGAAAGACGAAGAAGAGACGCGGCGGCGCGCCGAACGCGCCGGCGTGAGCGGCCGCGAGCTCGACGCGCTCGTGGCGCTGCCCGGGCTCTACGGCGGACACGACGTATGGGCGCGCGCGGATCGGGTGCTCGCGGGCACGTCGGCGGAAGCGCCCGCGCGCGCGCTTCGCGCTCTCTACGACGCCGCCGTCGCCGCGGAGCTGTGGCCGAACGTCGTCGTGGATCTCGGCGAGACGTGGAACTTCGCCTATTACACCGGCATGCTCTTCCAGGTGCTCGCCGAAGGGCCCGGTGAAGCCGTCGGCTCCGGCGGCCGGTACGACAGTCTGTTCGACCGGTTCGGCAGCGCGCGACCCGCCGCGGGCTTCGCCATCGACCTCGGCAACCTCGTCTGGGCGTTGGATCGCGCCGGCCACAGCGGAGAATCGCGCGCGAAGATCCTCGTCGCCGCGAAGCCCGGCGAAGACGGCTTCGCGGAAGCGGTGCTGGCCGAGCTCCGGCGTCGCGGCGTTCCGTGCGCCGTCGGCGATCGCGCGACCGGCCCGGCCTACGCGCGCGCTTGGCGCTATTCCCACTACGTCGAAGCGTCCGCGCGCGGCTCCACGTTGACCGCGCTCGACACAGGGACCACACACCCGATGAACGAATCCGCTCCCCGCGAGGTGGCCGAAGCCGCGCTCGCACTCACCCGACGAACCGCAAACGCGAACAGCGAGGGCACCTAAATGCCGTGCGTGGCAGTGATCGGCGCCCAGTGGGGCGACGAGGGCAAAGGCAAGATCGTCGACTACTACACGGAAGGCGCCGACATGGTCGTGCGCTGGGGCGGTGGTCCGAACGCCGGCCACACGCTGGTGGTGGGCGACGAGAAGGTCGTCGTGCGTCTGCTCCCGAGCGGCATCTTGCGCGAACGGACCCAGTGCGTGATCGGGCAGGGCATGGTGCTCGATCTACCGGTGCTCTTCGGCGAGATCGACGATCTTGAGCGACGCGGACGCCACGGGATCGCCGAGCGCCTCGTCGTCAGCAACCGGGCGCACCTGGTGCTCCCGTATCACGTCCTGGTCGACGGCCTGCGCGAAGAGAAGCAAGGCATCGGCACGACGAAGAAGGGCATCGGTCCTTGTTACGAGGACAAGATGCGGCGCACCGGTGTCCGCACCGGCGATCTCCTCGATTTTCCCGCCGTCGCGCAGAAGGTGGAAGCGGCGCTCGCGCACTGGGCGCCGGTCATCGAGAGCTTCGGGCAGAAGGTGCCGTCGGTCGACTCCATCGTGACGCCGCTCGAGCCGCTCGCTCGCCGCGTCGCGCCGCTGCTCTCGGACACGTCGCTGCTCGTGAGCCGCGCGATCGAGCGCAAAGAGAACATCTTGATGGAGGGCGCGCAGGGCACGCTCCTCGACATCGATCACGGCACGTACCCTTACGTCACGTCGAGCTCGCCGGTGTCGGGCGGCGCGGCCGTGGGCGTGGGCATCGGCCCAAACCGCATCGACACCGTCGTCGGCATCGCGAAGGCGTACACGACGCGTGTGGGCGGCGGTCCGTTCCCGACGGAGCTGACCGACGCCGACGGCATCCATCTGCGGGAGGCGGGCGCGGAGTTCGGTTCGGTGACGGGCCGGCCGCGGCGTACGGGTTGGCTGGATCTGCCGGCGCTGCGCTACGCCGCGCGGGTGAACGGCATCGACGGCATCGCGCTCACGAAGCTCGACGTGCTCACCGGCCTGCGGCGCTTGAAGGTGTGCGTCGCGTACGACACCCCGAGTGGTCGCACCGAAGATCTGCCGATCGATCAGCTGCACGTCCCCGGTCGCGTGACGCCGGTGTACGAAGAGCTCGCCGGCTGGACCGAAGCGCTGGGGAGCGCCGCGGCGCTCGACGATCTGCCCGCCGCCGCCCGAGAGTACGTCGAGTTCCTGCGGAGGGGAGCGGGCGTGCCGCTCTATCTCGTCAGCGTGGGCGCGCGCCGGAAGGAGACGATCGTGCTGCATCATCCTTTCTCCAGAGAGCCGTCGGCTCGTCACGCGGTCCCGTGACATGGCGCGGTGCGCCCTGGCTCGTTTCGGCGGCGCTGTTCGCCGCGGCTAGCCTCGCCGACGACCGGGCGCCGGATCTTTCTGCCGTCGCGCACGCCGGCGCGCGGCCGAAGGAATGCGGCGGCGCGTCGCGAGCGCGGCCGAACCGCTGGGAGCGCGCCAAGTCGCCGGGGCTCGAGCGTTACTGCGACGTGCTCGCGAGCGGCTACGGCAAGCTCCGCGCGGCGCCGTCCGAGGCGCTCGCGCTCGCGACGGAGGCGTCGCGCCTGATGCCCGCCGCGTCCGCGCCGCTCCTGCTCGAGGCGCGCGCGAAGGTCGCGCTCGGGGAGTTCGCGGACGGCTATGCCCTGTTCGGACGCGCCCGCGCCATCTCGCGCGAGGGGCTCGAAGCGCCGGGAGCGCTGCACGATTTCGCGATCGCCGCGCAGAAGACCACCCATTTGCGCGAAGCGCTGGACGCATACCGCGCGCTCGCGCCGCAAGCCGAGCTCTTCGACGACACCGACGAAGAGCTCCGGGTCTTCATCGAGGGTGCGTTCGTCGCGATGTCGCAGGGCCCCGAACGTCTCACCGAAGCCGTCGGATACCTGAACGAAGCGCGGCGCATGCCGAAGGTCCCCGAGCTCGACAATTATCTGCTTTCGGCGCTTTCGCTCGCGCTCGACCGACAGGGACGGCGGAGCGAGGCGCTCGGCATCGCCGCGGAGGCCTCCGGCCCTTTTCAGCTCGAGGACGAGCGGAACGCCGGCCCGAAGCTGGGGCGCCCGCGCCCGGTGCTCCCCGCCGGTGAGCTCGACGCGATGATCGCGGTGCTGGCGGAGCGGCGTGACGGCGACCTCGCCGCGGAGCGCTGGCAGAGCTACCTCGATTCGCCCGCCGGAAAGAACGGCCCCTACGCCGCGCACGCGCGAGCACGGCGCGACGCACTGAGACGGAGAGGTCGATGACGCCTTCGCGCTTCGTCGCTTCGCTGCTCGCTCTCTTGCCCGTGCCGGCGTTCGCGGCGCCGGGGATCTGGGACGCCGCGCGCGATCCGCATTTCGTCGCGACGGAGCGCGTGCTGACGCAGGCGCTGCGCGCCCGGCAGCCACGGGAGATCTCGCCGGAGGCGCTCGCCGCGCTGCCCGTCTTCGAGAAGTCGCTCGCGCTGCGCGCCGCGACGATCCTCGAGGAAGCGGGCGGCGAGGCGCTCGACGATCCGGCGGTGTGGTTTTACCTCGGCGACTCGTTGATCACCGCCGATCACGGGCAAGACGAAGAAGGCATCCGCATCCTGCGCCGAGCGCTCGCGGCGGAGCCGGATTCTCCGGAGGCGGCGCATGCCTGGTTCCAGATCGCGATCGGCGAAAACCGCCTGCGCGACTTCGAAGGCGAGCGCGCGGCGTATACGGAAGCGCTGCGCGTGCAGTGGGATCGCAATCAGCGCGCCAACATCTTCATGAACCGCGGCGAAGCGAGCATGTCGCTCGGGCAGCTCACGAAAGCGAGAGCCGACTACGAAACGGCGCTCGCGGTCACCGACGACTCGGAGACCCACGCGCTCGCCGCGTGGGGGCTGGCGGTCGCGCTCGCGCGAGACGAAGATCTGCCGGACGCGCTACGCCGAGCGTGGGAGGCGGTGAGCTTCCGCTTCCACGATCTACAGGGCAACGTGGTCAGCGCCCTCGAGCTGCCGAGCGTCTTTTACACCCCGGAGTACGAGGTGTACTTCTATCGCGCGCTCGGGGCGATGGCCGCTGCGGAGCACGCCGACAAGGCGGACGAACGCAAGACCGAGCTCGAATACGCCATCGCCCAGTGGCAGCGCTACCTCGCCGAGGCGCGCCCCGCGGGCGATCACTGGGCGAGCAACGCCGAGCTCCACCTGCTCTGGTGCAAGCGGCGCCTCGGCAAACGGTAGCGGCTACGCCGGTTCGTTCCGTGACTCGTTGCGATCCGCGCCGATCGTGATCTGTTCCGCCAAAGACTCTAGCGGGAGCGTTAGGCCGCTTGCCGCGACTCCGGGGGACCTTCGGGGCCGGCGAGGAGAATGCGACTCACGCTTTCGGCGTCCACGACGGATTCGAGCACCGGGCGCAGCTGCGGGCCGGTGTCCTGCTCGCCGAACGCCCCGCTGATCGCCAGCGCTCGCGCCCGTGGACCGTCGAGCACCAGGAACACGTCGGTCATGCCGTTCGCGCCCGGCGTGGGGATGACGTCCACGATGCGCTCGCGATCGAGATGGAGCTCCTCGCGGCCGCGCTGGATGAGCACGCGCCGGTCGGTGATGAGGTACCGCGTGCGATCGAGCTGCCGGAGCGGCTGCACGAGCCCCTCCACCGCGAGATAGACGGCGGCGCCGAGCACGAGCAAGAGCGAGATGCTCTCGGCGGCCATGAGGGCCGCGAACGGAACTTGACGCAGGCCGGCCGCGAAGAGCACCTTCGCATTCGGGACGGAGCGGATGAGCATGGCTCCGAACGTGTAGAAGAGAACACCCGAAAGCGTGAGCAGGCCGAGCTCGCGCCGGCCGCGGGGGAGCCGAGTGTGCGCCGTGCGCCGCGGCTGCGCCGACCAAACGACGCGCTCGCCGTCGTCGAGGCGCTGAGTGAGCGGACGGTCGCCGGCGTGGTGATCGATCGACGTCTCCGCGCCGCGGATGATCGCCCACACTCGATCCGGCGCGACTACACCGCGCAGCTGGAGCAACAACCGGCGCCGGAGCGCTCCGACGGGCACGGCCCGGACGAGATCCATATCGCCCACGCCGGGGCGCGCCGTGCTCCAGCGAATCCGGACGAAGCTGATCGCGCGCCGCTCGATCGACCGCCGGAACGGGCCGCGCTGCATGATCACGTGCCGCTCGGTGACGATGTACTCCACCTTCTCGAGCCAGATCTTCGGCGCCTGGATCGCCATCACGCCGAGGACGGTGGCCCACGCGGCGAAGACGAACGACTCCGTGGGCGTCACGTGCAGCGCGAGCGAGATCACCACGCTGAAACAGAGCGAGACGGCCGCGAGCGCAAACAGCAGAAACGCGACGACTCGGAGAGCGGGCGGCGCTTCCAGCACCTTTGGGGTGCCACGCCAGACAATTCGCTCGCCGAGGACCGTGTCACGACTCATCGTGAGATACCTAGAGTTTCGACCAGATCTACGATTCGTAAAGGGGGTCTTTTATTTTCCATCCCCGCTGAAACGAAGAGCGACTCCTTTTGTGTTCGAACGGTCACCTCGCCGGCGCGACGAAGACGACTTCGACTCGCTCGTTGCGCTTGGCGTCGTGGCCCGGAACCGCGATGGGCAGCGCGTCGCCGACGGCTTTCGCTTCGATGCGGGCCGCGCCGGCCTCGCGAAGCGCCTGGGCCGCCGCGCTCGCGTGATCGACGTCGGCGGGCGTCGCGCGGGCCTTTGCCCCGTGCATGACCACGAGGACCGGAAAGTCGGGATGCGTCTTCGCGACTTGTCCCAGCGCGCTGAGTCGGTCGCGAGCCGCGGCTGACAGGACCCCGCCGTCGAACGCGTTACGAACCGCGACGGAGACGCCCCGGTCGTCTCTACTCGGCTCGAGCGACGCCTTGCCGAGCTCGTCGAGGAGCGCGTCGGCCGTTCCGGCTTCCGGAGCGGCCTGTCCAGCGGGGCGGCGCGCCTCGGTCAAGGACGCGAGGCACGCGGACCGCAGCCGAACCGCGGAGTCGATCGGCGGATGTAGGGGATGCTTGTCGAGCTCCGCGTCGAGCGCGTCGAGGGCCTTGAACGAGTCCGCCGGGCTCGAGGTTTGTGGAGCGAGCATTTGCGCCGCGACGCACAGCAACCGCGCCTCGGCGGCGAGCGCGCGCGCCGCGGCGAGGCGCGCGCCTTCGCGATCGGGAGACGCCGGCTCGGTCGGGGACAGCGGGACGGCGTCGCGCGCCACGCGCACCCGCGTCTCGATGTCGTCCGCTTCGGCGGCGACGCGCCGTTGCTCCTCGTCGAGCTCTGCGAAGGCGCGCCGCTCTTGAGCGAGCTGTTGCGAAGCGTTTTCGACGCGTTGTTCCGCGCGCGCCAGGCGAGCGAGCGCATCGGCGTGCGCGTAAGCCGCGAGCGCTTGCTCGCCGAGCAGCTGCGAGCCGGCGCGGTCGCCCTTCTTGTAGGCGTCCTCCGCGTCCTGACGAAGCTTTTCCGCGACCAAGTACGCTTGCGGCGCGAGCGTCGCGGCCTGCCGGACGGCGGCGCCCTCGCGGGTGCGGTCCACTTCCGCGAGGACGGTGGGGCGCGGCAGGGTCGCGCAGCCCGCGGTGAACAGCAGGACGGCGAGCAGGGGGCGGATCACTCGTGCTCCTTGGGGCTCTGCGCGGGCTTTGGCAGGGGCGCCTTCTTTCCCTGCGGCTTCGCCGCGGCGGGCGGTGGAGGCGGGGGCTCGCGCTCCAGCTGTTCGAGCGCGGCCTTCGCCCGCCCTCGACGGGCCGCCGTTTCTTCGAGCAGGGCGCGTCCGCGAACCGTCTTCGTCGCGACCTCGTCGAGGGCCTGTTCCGCTTTCAGTGCCTTGTCCTCCATCGACGCGGCGCGGATGAGGTCGAGCGCAACCCGGGTCCATTCGTGGGCGAGCGCGCGCGCGAGGCGGGCGTGCGCGGCGTCGCCGGCTCGGTCCATCGACTTCGCCCGCGCGAGGGCCTCCTCGGCTCGCAGCAGCGGGCCCCGGACGAGCATCGCGTGAGCCGTATCGTGGGCCAGCTCGTTGACCGCGCTCTCGTCGTCGGAAGGAGCCGCCCGAACGAACACGGCCGAGCACGACCACGCGGAAACTGCCGCGAAGGCCAGGACTTTTACACGCGCCGAACGCAACACGCCCGGCAAGAAGCCACGAGAAACAGGCGCGGTCAAGCGAAGCGAATGCTGCGCCGGCCAGCGGTCGGAGCGAGCGCGCAAATCGTGCCGGGGCGCTCGGTTCCGCGGTATAGCGGAGCAAGACGAGGCGCCATTTGAGCACCAATCGGGCGAGCTGGGACGAATACTTCATGGCGATCGCGCGGCAAGTCGCGACGCGCTCGACGTGCGACCGCAAGCACGTGGGCGCCGTCATCGTGCGCGATCGCATGATCCTCACCACGGGCTACAACGGCTCGATTCGCGGTCTGCCCCACTGCGACGACGTCGGGCACCTCATGGAAGAAGGACACTGCGTCCGCACGACGCACGCGGAGGCGAACGCGCTCGTGCAGGCCGCGCGCAACGGAGTCAGCGTCGACGGCGCGGGTATCTACGTGACCGCGTCGCCGTGCTTCGGCTGCTTCAAGCTGATCGCGAACGCCGGGCTCATCCGCATCGTCTTCGGCGAGTTCTACCGGGACGAACGCATCTTCGATTTTTCTCGCCAGCTCGGGCTCGAGCTCGTGCATCTCCCGGACTCGGGAGCGACCCCGTGAGCGCGCTCCGCGTTGCGGTGGTGGCCGGCGGCGCGTCGCACGAAGCGGGAGTCAGCCGCGCGTCGGCGGCGGGCGTCCTCAAAGCGCTGCAAGAAGCGGGGCACGACCCGGTGCTGCTCGAGCTCGACGCGGCGCTCGCCGGCAAACTGCTCGCGGGTCATTTCGACGTCGTCTTCCCCGCCGTTCACGGGAGGTTCGGCGAAGATGGCTGTCTGCAGGGGCTCCTCGAGATCCTCGGGTTGCCGTACGTC
Source organism: Polyangiaceae bacterium (assembly GCA_035547195.1). Lineage (GTDB taxonomy): Bacteria > Myxococcota_A > Polyangia > Polyangiales > Polyangiaceae > DASZVB01. The sequence goes on along the minus strand of DASZVB010000007.1, from coordinate 17,635 downwards.
GGGTCCGGAGTGCTCGCGAGCGCGCTCGCCATGAGCAAGCCGCACGCCAAGGCGCAGCTACGGCCGCTCGGCGTCCCGCTCGCCGCCGAGGTCGTCGTGACCGCGAGCGCGGATCTCACGGCATCGGCGAAGAGCATTCGCGAAGAGCTCGGCGCAGCGGTGGTGGTGAAGCCCGGCGCGGGCGGTTCGGCCATCGGCGTCGAGCCCATCCCCGCGAGCGCCTCCGACGGCGAGCTCGCCGCGGCGCTAAAGCGGGTGCTCGCGCTCGATCCGGTGGTGCTCGTCGAGGAAATGAAGGCCGGCAAAGAAACGACCTGCGCGGTGCTCGAAGACGAACGCGGCGTGCCGCGCGCGTTGCCGGCGACGCTCATCATGCCGAAGGCCGCCGGCTGGTACGACTTCCGCTCCAAGTACGCGCCGTCCGGCAGCGTGCATCAATGTCCGGCGCCGTTCGCGAAGCCGCTGCTCGATCGCATTTCCGAGCTCGCCGTCACGGCGCACGCGGCGCTCGGCTGTCGCGATCTTTCGCGCGTCGATTTCGTCGTGGACGACGAGCGCGGCGACGTCACGGTGCTGGAGGTGAACACGCTCCCCGGGATGACGGCCGTTAGCCTGTTCCCGGAAGCCGCGGGGGTCGCCGGCATTTCGTTCCCCGCGCTCTGCGATCGGCTGGTCCGGCGCGCGTTCGCGCGACCTCGCCCCTCGGTGGTCGAAGGCCTCGCGATGCCGGAGTAGCGCGCGAAGCGCATCGCCTAGCTTGAGAGCGACTGGACGGGGGCGGATAGCGCGCTGTGCATCCACGAGCGCAGATTGAATGACGCCGCGCGATGTCGAGCGCATCCCGAGAACAGCGCACGAGGCGCCGTGCACATCCGGCGCCGAGGCATCTACACACGAATGGTGTGGATACCCTCCACCAGAGCGGGACCTTGATGCATCAAGGTCCCGAAATAAATCGCGTGATTCTAGGTGTTTCTAGAGACACCTTGAGAACTCAAGGTTCACTCCGCGCGGTATAGCCAGAAGAAACTCCGCTGCGAGGACTCGGCTGTTCCCGCTCTGCCGTACTGCATCGGCGCCAGCGTCGAGGACTGCTTTCGTCGGCACAGCGCTCGGCCGTCGGCCAGCTCGACGCGGTCGGCGCGCGGATCTCGAAGCGAATATGCTCTACTTCGCGTGCGTTCCGCGGAGCATTCCGACGGGGAGGCTCCTCGCGCGCTCGCGGAGGCGTCCGAGGAGCGCGTCTCGGTTCGGCGGAGGGGACACCACGTTCGCGCGATGGCGCTCGCCGGCGCGCGGCTTTGGCGGCGCCGCGAGCGTCGAGGGCGGGCGTCCCGGCGCCACCGAGGCGAGCAGGTCGGGACCGATGGATGCGGTGGGCGCGGCCGTCGCAAAGATCGCCGGCGGGTTTGGCAGGACTGCCGCCGTCGGCGGAAGTGCAGTCGCCGGCGCCGCGGCGTTCGACGCGTCGGCCTGGGAGCGCGCGGATTCGCCGGCGTTCGGTGCCGCCGCTTCGCCGTTCGGCGGGTTGCCACCTTCGGCCGCCGCCGCTTCCATCGCGGCTTGATACGCCTTTCGCCGTAGCTCGAGCGCGCGCTTCAGCACCGCCTTCGCCTCCGCGTCGAGCTGGCGGAAACGCACTTTCAAGCCGCCGGGGTATTCGTCGGAGGGCGCCGTGTATTCGACGACGCGCCCTTCCCCGGTGACGACGGCCGTCCCGTCATCGAGCTCGATCGTGAACTTCACCGCGACGCCGACGTCGAAGCTCGGCGCTCCGATGAGAAACATCTCCTTGCGGTCGACGGTCCAGAAGTCTCCCTCGAGATACTCCTCGAGGGTCGCGTACGGTCGCTGGATGTGCAGATCGGGGAGCTCTTCCATGCCTTGCCTCGCGAACGAAGACGAAACGGAGGGCCGATCTCGAACTATAGCGAAAATCGCCGGCTTCCAGATCTCCATTGCCTCGCGACCGCCGCCGCGAAGCGCGCGCATGTAGGACGACCTGGGACGATCTGCGCTCCCATCTCCTCGCCGCATCGCGGCCGTGCTAGCCGCCGGGCGTGGCGACGGGCAGAAAAGTATTGGTCGTCGGCGCGGGAGGCCGCGAGCATGCGCTCGCGACTCGCCTCCTGTCGTCGGAGTCGGTGGCCGAGGTGGTCGTCGCCCCCGGGAACGCCGGCACGGAATGGACCGCCGCGCGCAGCGCGAAGCCGCTCCGAAACGCCGAGGGAGACCCTTTCGACGTCGCGCGCGCCGAGAAGCCGGATCTCGTCGTCGTCGGCCCGGAGGCGCCGCTCGTCGGCGGTCTCGCGGATCGACTGCGCGCCGAGAACATCGCCGTCTTCGGCCCGTCGCGTTCGGCAGCGCAGCTCGAAGGCTCGAAGGCGTTCATGAAAGATTTCGCGCGGCGCGCCGGCATCCTCACCGCGCGTCACGAAGTCGCGCGCGACGTCGCTTCCGCGGAGCGCATCATCCGCGGATTCGCGGCGCCGCCGGTGATCAAGGCCGACGGGCTCTGCGCGGGCAAGGGCGTCGTCGTCGCCGCGTCGCACGACGAAGCGCTCGCGGCCGCGCGCGCCATGTTGAGCGGCGAAGCATTCGGGGAAGCGGGCCGCACCGTGGTGATCGAAGAGCGCATCGAAGGCGAAGAAGCGAGCGTGCACGCGATCTGCGACGGCGAGCGCGTGTTCGTGCTGCCCAGCGCTCAGGATCACAAGCGCATCGGAGACGGCGACACCGGACCGAACACCGGCGGCATGGGAGCGTATGCGCCCGCCGCCGTGGTGACGTCCGCCATGGCGGCGCCAATACAGCGCGATATTTTCGAGCGCACCGTAACGAAGATGGCCGAAGAGGGAGCTCCTTTTCGCGGCGTTTTGTTCGCGGGGCTGATGATCACGAAGGCAGGCGAGCCCTATCTGCTCGAGTTCAACGTGCGTTTCGGCGATCCGGAGACGCAGGTGCTAATGAGCGTGCTCGACGGCGATCTCGGCGACGCGCTCTACACGGCCGCGCGCGGCCGTCTCGACGCCGCCGCCGTCAGTCTTTCGAAGCGTCAAGCGCTGACGGTCGTGATCGCGGCGGAGGGCTACCCTGGCCCCCCGAGAAACGGCGACGTGATCACCGGCCTCGACGAAGCGGCTGCCATCGAAGAAGTCTCGGTGTTCCACGCCGGTACGAAGCGGCGCGGCGGCGACGTCGTCACGGCGGGCGGACGCGTGCTCGGGGTCACCGGCCGGGGCGCGACCCTCCGCGAAGCCTCGGACCGCGCCTATCGCGCGGTGGAACGAATCCGGTTCCCTGGAATGCAGTATCGACGCGACATCGGCGCGCGCGCGCGCTGACGCGCGAGCAACTCATCCGCCGTTGTGATAGCCAAGCGCGGGCATGGTCGATATCGCTCCGCTCAAGCCGCTCCGGTACGCGCCCGCGGTCCTCGCGCAAGTCGTTGCTCCTCCTTACGACGTGATCGACGCGGAGCTCCGGGCTCGTCTGGGTGCCCGGCACCCGGAGAACGTCGTGCACATCGACCTGCCCGAGGGCGAAGGCGACGCGCGCTACGCGCACGCGCGCGAGCTGTTTCAGTCGTGGCAAGCGCGCGGTGTGCTCGTGCGTGAAACGGCTCCCGCCTATTATCGCTACGCGCAGACCTTCGAACCGCCGGGAGGCGGCGCGCGCCTCACGCGCACGGGGTTCTTCGCGCTCGTCCGCGCGGTTCCGTACGCTGCGCGCCAAGTCTTGCCGCACGAACGGACGCTGACCGGGCCGAAGCTCGACCGCATCGCTTTGTCGCGCGCCACGCGGGCCATGCTGTCGCCGCAGTTCATGCTCTACTCCGACCCCGAGCGCCGGCTCGACGCGGATCTGGATTCCGGCTCGGAGCTCGCCCGCTTCCGCACCGACGACGGCATCGATCACGTCCTCTGGAAGATCACCGAGCCGGGCGCTCTCGCGCGCATCGGTTCTCTCTTGCGCCCGACGTCGTTGCTCATCGCGGACGGGCACCACCGCTACGAAACAGCCGTCGCGCTGGCGAAGGAGTTCGACGACGAAGCGCGGGCCCAGGGCAAGACGCCGTCGCCGCGCGGCGAGCACCTGTACACCTTCGCGTTGCTCGCGAACGGCGACGACCCGAACCTCGTCGTGTTCGCGACGCACCGCCTCGTTCATTCGCTGCCGCGGTTCGACTTCGAGGCGATGCTGCGAGCGGCGGGCTCCGTGTTCCACGTGCAGCGCGTCACCGGCGGCCTCGACGAGGCGCGCGCGCGGCTCGCTGCCGAGCAAGCGCCCGCCCTGTGCGCGGTCGCCAAAGGGGGCGCGGCGGCGCTGCTCGTTCTCAACAAAGATGCGAAGCTCGCCGAGCACCCGGTCCTCGGGCAGCGTCCGGAGGTCCTGCGAACGGCCGCCGTCTCGTTGTTGCACGACGGAATCCTCGAGCATCTCCTCGGCATCACGAAGGAAGCCCAGGCGGCGAAGACCAACATTCGCTACCTGCAAGATCCTCGTCAAGCCGCCGGCGAGCTCGAGAAGGGCGGCGCGAATGTGCTCTTCTTGATGAACCCGACGCCGGTCGCGACCGTGCGCAAGATCGCGGAAGCCGGTGAAGTCATGCCGCAAAAGTCGACCTTCTTTTATCCGAAGGTTCCGAGCGGGCTCCTATTTCACACGCTCGCCACGGATCGCGAGGTCGGATGAAGTCAAAATGGCGGGCAGAAGCCCGCGGCACATACCGGCGGAACCGGCCCCAACCGGCCGCTCTCCGCTCCTTGACCCGCGCGGTCAGCGACGTTACGCGAACACTCCCGAAAACGTTTACCAAACTCCCCGGAGACACATGGCTCGAGCAATGAATTTCAACGCAGGTCCGGCGGCCCTTCCGCTCGAGGCGCTCGAGCGCGCCCAGCGCGAGCTACTCGACTTCGCCGGCACCGGAATGAGCATCATCGAGCACAGCCATCGCGGCAAAGCCTACGAAGGCGTGCACAACGAAGCAGCGTCGCTCGTCCGGGAGCTGCTCGCCGTTCCCGATACGCATCAGGTCCTCTTCCTGCAGGGCGGCGCGAGTCAGCAATTCGCGGTGGTGCCGATGAACTTGCTGCCCGCGGGCAAGAGCGCCGACTACATCGTGACCGGCGCGTGGGGGAAGAAAGCGTTCCAGGAAGCGAAGACCGTCGGCAGCGTCAAGTCGGCGTGGGCCGTCGACGCCGAAGCGAAGCCCGCGCGCGTGCCTTCGCAGTCGGAGCTCACGCTCGATCCGAACGCCGCGTACGTGCACCTCACCAGCAACGAGACGATCGGCGGCAATCAGTTTCACCAGTTCCCCGACACCGGCAAGGTGCCGCTCGTCGCGGACATGTCGAGCGACATCCTGTGGAAGCCGATCGACGTGTCGAAGTTCGCGCTCATCTACGCGGGCGCGCAGAAGAACATCGGACCGAGCGGCGTGACGCTCGTCATCGCGCGAAAGGATTTGATCGAGGGCGGCCGCACCGACATCCCGAAGATCTTCCGCTACTCGACCCAAGCCGCGGACAACTCGCTCTACAACACGCCGGCGACGTTCGCCATTTACCTGGTGCGCAACGTGCTCGACGTCGTGAAGAAGGGCGGCGGCCTCGCCGCGATGGAGAAGCGCAACCGCGAGAAGGCGAAGCTCCTCTACGACGTCATCGACTCGCGTCCGGATTTTTACAAGTGCCCGGTCGACAAGGCCGCGCGCTCGACGATGAACGTCGTCTTCACGCTGCCGAAGGAAGAGCTCGAGACGGAGTTCCTCGCGGCCGCGAAGAAGCAGGGCATGGAGGGGCTGAAGGGCCACCGCTCGGTCGGCGGTATCCGCGCGTCGATCTACAACGCCGTGCAGGTCGAATGGGTGAAGGCGCTCGCCGAGCTCATGACGAGCTTCCACAGGGGGGCATGATGGCGACCAAGGTTCTCGTCAGCGATTCGCTCAGCAAAGAAGGCCTCGAGCTCCTGAAGAAGGCGCACGGCATCGAGGTCGAATACAAGCCCGGCTTGAACGAAGAAGAGCTCGCGAAGGCGCTCGCCGGCGTCGAGGGGCTCGTCATTCGCAGCGGCTCGAAGGTGACGGCGAAGGTCATCGACGCCGCGGACAAGCTCCGCGTCATCGGGCGCGCCGGCATCGGCATCGACAACGTCGACGTCAAGGCGGCCTCACGGCGCGGCATCATCGTGATGAACACGCCGACCGGCAACGCCGTGACCACGGCGGAGCACGCGCTCGGCCTTCTCTTCTCCGTCGCCAGGAAGATCCCGCAAGCCTCTCAATCGATGAAAGAAGGCAAGTGGGAAAAGAAGGCGTTCGAGGGCCGTGAGCTCGCCGGAAAGACGCTGGGGATCATCGGGCTCGGCAACATCGGCCGCATCGTCGCCGATCGCGCGCGCGGCCTCCGGATGGGCATCATCGGATACGACCCCTTCATGACCGCCGAGCGCGCCGCGGAGCTCGGCATCGAGCTGGTGACGCTCGACGACCTCTTCCGTCGCTCCGACGCCATCACCATCCACACGCCGCTCACCGCCGAGACGAAGGGCATCGTCAACGACGCGTCGATCGCGAAGATGAAGAAGGGCGTGCTGCTCGTCAACGCGGCGCGCGGCGGCCTCTACGACGAAGCCGCGCTGGTCCGCGGGCTCGACTCGGGACAGATCGGCGGCGTCGGTCTGGACGTGTTCCCGGAGGAGCCGCCCGGGCTGACCGACATCGTGAAGCACCCGAAGGTCGTGGTCACGCCGCACCTCGGCGCCTCGACGGAAGAAGCGCAGCTGCGCGTCGCCGTGGAGATCGCGCAGCAGGTCGTTTCGTACCTGCAGACGGGGGAGATCGCGAACTCCGTCAACGTGCCGTCGGTCGCGCGCGAGATGGCGCCGGTCCTCGAACCGTATCTGGCGCTCACGCGAAGGCTCGGTCAGTTCCTGGCGCAGTCCGACTCGGTGCGGCCGCGCACCATCGAGATCGAGTGCGCGGGCGATGCGGCGGCGCTCCCGTCCGGTCCGCTCGTGAACTCGGCGCTCGCCGGCTTGCTCGGGTCGTTCTTCGACGTGCCGGTGAACGCCGTGAATGCGCCGCTGCTCGCGAAGGACGGCGGCATCGAGGTGCGCGACGAGCGGACGAGCGAGGCGGGGTCGTTCGCGACGCTCGTCACCTTGACGCTCGTCTCGGCCGACGGAAAGCGCGCCTCGGCGGCGGGCACCCTCGCGAACGACCGGACGCCGCGCCTCGTACGCTGGGGCAAATTCGAGCTGGAGGCGCACATGGACGGTCCCGTCCTGGTCGTGCGCAATCACGATCGCCCCGGCGTCATCGGGACCATCGGCACCGTGCTCGGCTCCGCGGGCGTCAACGTGTCGAGCGTGCAGATGGGCCTGGACAAGTCGGCGCGTGAAGCCGCGGCGCTCTGGGCGCTCGACTCCACGTTGCCGAGCGCCGCCCTCGAGCAGATCCGCGGGACGAAGGACGTGACGCAGGCGTTGACGTTCTCGCTCGCCTGACGAATTCAGAACGCTGGAGCGGCGCCCGTCCTTCTCGCGACGTGGCGCCCTTCGGCGTTCGTCACGCTCGTCGATCCCGACAGGAGCAGAGGCAGCGCGGCGATCACCGCCGCGGCGCCGATGGAGAGCGTCACGATACCGGCCGTTCGCTCGCCGGCATCGGAGTGAATCGAGCCGACTCCGAGCAGCGTGACGCCCGCGAACGTGATCGGAAGTCCGCCCGCCAGACCGATGAGGCCGAGCGTGCGCGCGCTCGCCGACCCGCCCGAGACGCGGAGCTTTGCCGCGCCGCCGCCGGGCTCGATGGTGAAAGCATTCGAGGGCGTCATTTTCGGCGCCGTCACGCGCACGTCGAGGCCGTCGACGACGACCGGGCGATCGCAGGGGGCGAGGCACAAGCTCCGCCACCGTTCGTCGTCGATGCGGTTGCGCCCTTCGAGCCAGGTCCCGAAATAGTTCGACGCAATGTGTATCCACGCCGCGCCACCCGGTGGCGTCGCGGGCAAGGAAGCCGCTGGGACCGCCGGAGCGGCGACGACGGGCGCAGCCGGGGGAGGCGACGCCGTCGGAGCGGCCTTCGGGACCGACCCCCACGATTCCGGCGTCGCTTCGGCAGTCGGCGGTGCGGTCGGCGCCGACGCTGGCGGTGCGAGCGGCTCGGCGGCGCTCGAAGCCGCGGCCGGAGCCGCCGGCTCCGCGACGGCGGCTCTGCCGTACAGCGCCGCCACAATCGCGAGCACACCGGCGCGCGCTTTGGCCTCGCTGAGCATCCGGCTTATCGAATGCTCGCTTCGCCGCGGGTGCAAGTTCTTGACGAACCGGCGCTCGAAAGTTAACCGCCCATATGGAGGGTTCGTTGATAGACGTCGCGCCGGGGGCAGACAGTTCGCCGCTCGCGACGTTGCTCGCGGAGCTCGTGCGGCGCAACGTCGGTCGGGACAAGGGCAAACGCGCGGAGTTCGACCGGCTGCGGGGCGCCGTGGCGGTGGTCGCCGAGGATCATCCGACGGCGCTCACCCTCCGATTCGATTTCGGGCGTCTCATCGTCCACGATGGTGTCGTGGGTGTGCCGGACATCACCTTACGCGGGCCGCTCTCCGCGCTGGAGGGCTTGGGCGAGCACCGGGCGCGCGCCTTCGGCCCGCGCAGCGATTTGACGGTCTACGGCTTGTGGACCCACCCGCTGATGGTCCGCCGGCTCCTCCGGGTGCTCTCGGAGCGTTGAGAAATGCGCCCGGCGCGCGGCTGACGCGTCGTGCTTTTGACGGCAGAACGTGGAACGCGCTAGCGTTATGCGCTCCCGGCCTGCGCCCGGACCGCCGCGATGAAGTATCGCTTGAGATATCAGAGCCACGACATCGAGCTAGTCGATGGGGAGTTCGTGGTCGGACGCGGCTCGGATTGCCAGCTCGCGCTCGACGACGCGCTCGTCTCGCGGCGCCACGCGATGCTCAGCGTCGGCGCCGAGGACCTACAAATCGAAGACCTCGCGAGCCGCAACGGCGTGTGGGTCAACGGTGAAAAGATCGAGGGCAAGCGGAAGCTCGCCGACGGCGACAAGATCCGAATCGGCAACCAGGAAATGGCGGTCGTTCGGGTCACCCGCGCGCCGACGGCGACGCTCGCTCAGCCGGCTCCGACGCTCCGTTCGGACGCCTTCGGCCTGCTCGGCGGCCTCGCCGACAAGGCGCTCGCCATGGGCCGCGGCGAAGAGGCGGAGCGCATCCTCAGCGTCCACATGAACAACATCCTGGAGGACGCGCGCAACGGTCGACCCGTCGCGACCGACACGGCCAAGGTCGCCGCGCTCTACGCCGTGAAGCTCGGCTCCGCGACGGGCAAAGCTCGCTGGATCGACTACGTATTCGATCTCTATTCGATCGGCGCGCAGCCCTGTCCGGCGGAAGTCATCGACGAGCTCTATGCCGGCGCGCGCAAAGTGAAGGGCATCGACGTCGCGCGCTTGCGTGCATACGTGGAACTCCTCCGTGCAAAAGTGAAAGGCCCGGCGGAGCGCTTTCTGCTGAATCGCCTCGAAGGGCTCGAACCGCTCGTGCTCAAGTAGCGACCGGGCGTCCCGTGTGCGCCTCCACGTCGCTTCTGGGCGCATGTAGGCGCGCGGCCTCGCCGCCGAGCGATTGGTACGAAAGGTGTCCGCAGGCTACACTTTCGGACGAGCGACCAACGTGCGTCCCATGAATGCGAGCAGTCCATCCTTGTCGGCTCCCCCTTCGTCCGGCGAAAGCACGAGGGTGTACCTTCGCTTCGGCGATCACGACATCGAGCTCGCTCCGGGGGAGACCGTTCTCGGTCGCGGCCCGAAGAACACGGTGGTGCTCGACGACGCGCTCGTCTCGCGCACCCACGCGAAGATCGTGGTGCAGAAGAACGCCGTCACCATCGAGGATCTCGGCAGCGCGAACGGCGTTCTCGTCAACGGCGAGCGCATCGAACAGAAGCGAACGCTCGTCAACGGCGATCGAGTGGTGATGGGCCACCAGAGCTTCACCGTGTCGATTCAGTCGGCCAGCGTTTCTCGGGCCGACGCGCGCGTGTTCGCGCGAACGCTGAGCAACGCCTCGACGGACTCCTCCCCGGAGCCGGATCGCATCGGTCCGACGCGGCGCGGGGACGCGCTCGATCTTCTCTGTGGCGTCGCCGACAAGATGCTCGCGCTCGGCCGCGGCGACGAAGCCGAGCGCATCCTCTCGAGCTACCTGCGCAACATGCTGCAGGGCGCGCGCGCGCGCGGCGACGTCGATCCGCGCGCGACGGAGAAGGCCGTCACGTACGCCGTGCGCATCGCGGAGGTCTCCGGAAAGGGCGCGTGGGTCGACTACGCCTTCGACACGTACGCCGTGCTCCGGCGCCCGCTGCCCGCGCCCCTCGTCGAGAAGCTCTACGAGGTCGTTCGGAAGGCGGCGCCGCTCAGCGCGAATGCTTTCCGCCAGTACCTCCTCGCGCTCCGTTCGGCGGAGGCGGAGATGGGCCCTGCGGATCGGTTTTTGGTGCGGCGGATCGAAGGCCTCGAGACGCTCGTCGCTCCGCGCTAGTCGCCGCCGCGCGGCCGAGCGCGTACGCCGCGGCCTCGGCGATGGCGGCCCGCAGCGCGGGATCGTCGACGTGCGCGAGTCGTTCGGTGAGGCCGGGCGGCAGCTCCGCCTTCGGCGGCGCTTCGCGCTTCGTCACCGGCGGGCGCTTCGAAAGCGGCTCGCCGACGTCGCCGACGCGGAACCGTAGCGCCGTCACCGGGAACCCGTCGGCGGCGAGGCGCTCGACGATCATCGGCGATAGAAACGTGAGCTCTTGGGCCCACACGGCCGACGCGACGTACACGGTGAGGCATTCGTCCCGGATCATTCCGGGCCGCGTCCGCTCTCCGATCCGCTCGCCGAGGAGCGAACGCCACCGGTCGCGATCGATGCGGTCGTTCCGCGGGCGGAGCCGCCCGCTCGCGTGGAGCAGCGCGCCGACCGTGGAAGGATCTCGCCGTTTTCCGCCCGAGCGCTTCATCGCGCGGCATCGCACGCTGCTTTTAGAGCGACGTAAAGGACATGCTGCGCGGCGCGGACGTTTCCGGTTGAACGCGATGGAACGGTTCGTGATCTGAGCTATCAGCTATCAGCTATCAGCCATCAGCGCGCCTAGCTGATGAGCGGCTATGGCGTTCGCGTGGGGCGTGCGATTGCGCGCGCTTTGCGTGACCTGAGGGGCTCAGCCGATCTTCAGGAGCTCTTTCACCGTCGCGATGACCTTCGGCGCCTGGATGGGCTTCGTGATGTAGGCGTTGGCGCCGAGCCGCAGCGCGCGATCTCGATCCGCGCTGCCGCCTTCGGTCGTGATCACGACGATCGGCGTTTCCTTGTGCACCGGATCCGTCCGAACGCGCTGGATGAGCTTCAGGCCATCCATGATCGGCATGTTGATGTCCGTCAGGATGATGTCGTAGCGCGCCGAAGCGAGCTTCCGCAGACCGTCGACGCCGTCGTCCGCCTCGGTCACGTGAAGATCCTTGATTCGGCCGAGCGCGAACACGATGAGCTGGCGCATCATCGGCGAGTCCTCGACCACCAAACACGTAAAGTCTGCCATTACCGACTCAGATCTCCGAAGGCCTCGGACCCCGGCAGCTTTCTCTCGGCCTGAGCGTAGAGTCCGGAGCTCATCAACGCGGCCGCCGCGTGCTGGCCGAGCAGCTTGAAGAGCTCGAAATCGACGGTGGTAAACCTCGTCTTTTGAGCGAAGCTCCGAAAGATTGCCACGACGCCCACGATATTATCGTCTATCTGCAACGGAAAGACCGCAGGGGGCTTTTCCAACGTCCCGAGGCTCGGATCGGCTTCGTCATCGATGCGCGCGACCCCGCTCCGGGCGACCTCGACCAGCATCCCCTCGGCGAGGCGCTCGGGCGCCGGGAGATCCACCGGCAGGCCCTGCGTTGCTATCGGATCCAGGGAACGACCGTCTCTCCCCACGAGGTAGACCCCGAATTGCTCGCCCCCGACGAGCTGCTCGAGCACCTCTTTCAGGCGCCGCGTCACCGCGCGGGGTGACAGGCTCGAATGTAAGCTGCTGCTCGCCACGAACAGGTTCGCCAGGTTCGCGAAATCGTCCTCCATCTCGCGAAAGCGCGCGTTGAAATCGCTCGTCACTTCTTCGACGTGACGGTAGTGCGAAAGAAGCTCCCGTTTTTCAGCTTCGAGCGCTTCGATCTTTTTCAACAGATCGCGGATCGCGTCGTCGGCTTCGATGGCCGCGCGCAGGCGCCCGTTCTCGGCCTGGAGGCTCTGGAGTTGACGCTGCAGAGCTTCGTACTCTTCCACGAATTCGCGGGTGAGCTGCGCGCCCTTCGAGAACGTGCGCAGAAACTGATCCCGCTCTTGACTCAGGTCATGCCCGGGCGCGTCGCTGCGGCTTGACCGCCGGTCCTCAGCCATGATCCTCACTCATATCACGCCCAACAATTCGGAGATTCTTTCTTTTCTGCTGGGCCAGCTGTCTAGCTCGCTGGCCTCGCTTACGCATGCGCTTTCCATCGCGATCGCGCGCGCATCCCCTGCGTGTGTACGCAAGCAGCCTACCTTCACCGTGCCGGCGAGCGCGCGCGGCGCCTCAGCTCGCGTTACGGCAAGTCGCGCGCGGCGTGAACACCCTCGCGGGCGATCCGCGGAACGTCAGAACGTCGATGGCCGACTTCGCAGGGACCGTCACTCGGGTGGGCTCCGGGTTGACGTTCGTGGACACGTCGCAGATCGAATCGTTCTCGCACCGATTCACCAGATGGACGATGTGGTCGTAGCCGTAGGCGCGATAAATCACCTGCGCGGAAATGGCGACGCACGGGGACTCGCCGGCCCGCGCGCGCGGCAGCAGGCAAAGCGTCAACGCCGTGACGCTCATCACGGCAACGACGGTCCGTCGCATTTCCATGATTCGACTCGAAGGGTAACGTAAGCCGGTGCGCGGTGCGCGGGGAGGGGACGCCGCTCATCGAGCAGGCGCGCGGTCATGAAGCCGCCCAGCGGGCCGAGAGCGCTCGGCTCGTCCGGGAAATCCCGACTAGTCGGGTAGGCTTCCGCCACTTGGCCGGCAATCGGAAGGGTTCGCTTCGGTCTCGGAGAGCCTTTGGAGCTCGAAGTATACACCCTGTCTACCAGGACGGCGCAACGGATTGACGCGGAGAAAAGCCTTCTATAAAGCCCCATTCAGTCGTGCAGCCGGCCAGTATACGCAGCGTCTCCGTGTCGTCCCGCGGTCCTCGGGCCGAAGGGCGCGCCCCGAACCCGCTGAGGGATCATTTCGCGCGCACCCGCATCGTGGAAGCGGCGGCGAAGGTCTTCGCGAAGAAGGGGATTCAGGCGGCGACCGTCGAAGATCTCCTCGAAGGTGCGCAGGTGTGCCGCCGCACGTTCTACCGGCTCTTCTCGAGCAAGTACGACGCCCTCGACGCCCTTCATGAAGTGATGACGGCGACGCTGATGGAGGAGCGCCGGGCGGCGTACTCGGTCGCGGCGCCGCCGTGGAAGAACCTCGAGAGCATGGTCGACACGACCGTGGGATTCGCGCGCCGGAACATGGCGCTCGTTCGGGTCCTGCACGGCGAAGCGCAGCGACCGGGGTCGCCGCTCGCCGCGCGCCGGCTCGCGCTGCTCGACACGCTCGCGGCGGAGTTCACCGACCACCTGGGCCAGATCGGCCTTTATCCGGATCCGTTCGTCGTCTGGGGACTCTTGCTCGCGCACGAAGGCATCGTCCACACGATGCTCGCGCAGGATCCGGTCGACGACGCCGCGGTCGCGCGAGCCAAGGCCGCGATCATCCGTATCACCGCCGCGACGCTCTCCGGGCAAGGCGAACACCTTCCGCCGCTGCCGCGCTCTCCGTTCTCGCGACCATAAAGGACCTGTCATGAAGCACCCGCACGCCCTCGTCTTCGCCGCCACGTCGCTCCTCGTCGCCTGTGGCTCGTCGGATCCGAAGGAAACGAAGCAGACGCCCGTCGCCAAGCACACGACGCCGTCGCCGGAGCCCGAAGCTTGCAGCCAGGTATCGGGCTTTCCCGGCGACGATCTCTGCATTCCGCCGCCCGATCCGTCCGAAGGCATCCAGCTCCACGTCGGGCCCACGAGCTACGACGACATGGACGCGCTCGCGCCGTACGTCATCGCTCCCGGCGACGAGAACGTGGAGTGCTATCTCGCGAAGATCCCCGAGGCCGGCTTCTACTACTTCAACCAGAAGAACCGAATGCGCGCCGGCTCGCATCACATGCTCATCAACCTGATGCCGGACACCGGGCAGGCCGAGGGTCCGACGGATCAATGCGATCCGATCGGCGCGCTCGGAACGATCCCGGGCTCGCAGACTCCGGTGCGCGATTTTCCGGACAACGCGCTCGCGCCCGAAGACGCCGGCCTTGGGCGCTTCCTGCCCGAGGGCGCCATCGCCTCCTTCCAGCTGCACTACGTCAACACGTCCACGCAGCCGGAGCTGCGCGAGGCGTGGGTCAACCTCTACAAGAAGGACGCGTCGGAGGTCACGCAGCACTTGCAGACCGTGTTCATGGTCGCCGACCTGGCGACGAACATCCCGCCGATGACCGAGCAGACGACGACGGAAGAGTACACGCCGCCGCTCACCGACTCGACGCGCGTCTTCGAGTTCAACGCGCACTCGCACGCGCACTCGCTGAGCTTCACCGTGTGGCGCATCCACGGCGACCAGACGGATCTCGTGTATCAATCGTTCAACTGGGCCGAGCCGACGATGCTCACCTACAACACCGTCGTGCAAAATCCGGCTCCGGATCCCGTCGCGCACACGGACGGCGGCGCGTCCGGTCTTCTCATGCTCCAGCCCGGCGACAAGCTCCGCTGGGCGTGCGACGTCGACAACACCCTCGACACCGCGATCCACTTCGCGAACCAGGCGCACACCGCGGAGATGTGCCTGCTCGCCGGCTTCTACGTCTCCGACGATCCGAATCTCATCGCCGGCGTGTGCAGCAACGGCCAGTGCACGAGCGGCATCCCGGGCAACATCGCCGCCGCGGCGAACGCCGACGGCAGGTAATTCGTGCCGAAGGTGGGACTTGAACCCACACTTCCGTGAGGAAAACGGATTTTGAATCCGCCGCGTCTGCCATTCCGCCACTTCGGCTAACTGCTCGCGTTTCCGTCTACTTGGGCGTCGCGCGGTTGTCCAGGCTCGTCGCGCAACGGGCGGGCCGCGGGACGGAGCGGGACGAAACCCGTGGGCAGGTGCAGGCCGGGCATTGGTATGCTCGCGAGGGGTGCGGACGCAATGAAGACCGGAACGTGGGCGCTGCTCGTCGTAGTAGCGGGGTGGTGCTCGGGGTGCTTGTTCTATGATTCGCGGTGGGGCGAAAGCACGGCGGAGCAGAAACACGCCGCGGCGCATTTGCGTCCCGCGGCTCTCGATACGCCGCGCGCGGGCGAGACCGCCGAGCGCCGGACGGCGAGCGTGCGCGCGTGCGCCACGCGTGCTTACGCGGCGGAGACGCTCGCGTGGCAAGACCGTTTCGACGAGCTGCTCCGCAACGCGAACAGCGTCCTCGAACCGGCGCTCGGCTTGACGCTGCGGAACGGGGGCGCAGCGCTGTCGGCACCGGAGCACGGCGAAGGCGGGCTCACGGAGGTGATCGCGGACCTTCCGTCGTGCGAAGGTCCGGAGGCAGACTGGGTCGTCGCGCTCGTGCAGTCGACGCCGAAGGTCGTCGCGGATTTTCACGTCCTCGGACGCGGACAACCCTACTCGCCGTATCTCGCGATCCGCGCGCCGAACGATCCCGCGGAGCTCGAAGCGCTGACGCGGGCATTACCCGACCTCGACGAGGCGACGCGACAGAAGCTCTACTCGATCGCAAACGGCACAAGACGCTCACGCTTTTTCTTCACGAGCTCGCGCACACGCTCGGCGCGGTGCACCGGAACGCGAAGGATACGATCATGAGCCCCTCGTACTCCGCGGCGGAGCGCGGCTACGACGCCGAGACGCTCGCGTTGCTGCGTTACGGGCTCGCGATCCGTCTCGATCGCGCGAACCGCTACGCCGAAGTTCGCAAGCTCCTGGAGGATCACCCCGGAGGGTTCGTCGAATCGGAGAGGCTCGAGCAGATCGAGCTCGTCGCCAAATGGGAAGAGTTTGCGGCGCGCGCGGGCAAGTCAGCGGACGGAAAGCGCGAGCCCGAGGCCGCGAAGACCGTCATCGAGCCTCCGCGGCCCGTCGCGGCGGTGGCGTTCGAGACGATGTCGAGAGACGATCGCCAGACCTTCGACGAAGCGATCACCGTGGAGAAAACGAGCGCGCGTGAAGCATGGCAGATTGCGCTCCCGTTGTTCGAAGCGCACCCGGCGGTTCGCGAGGTGCAGGAGCTCCGTTGCCGGCTCGCGAAGGAGCGCAAATTCTACCCCGCCGTGATCGAGGCACATTGCGCGCGCCTCGCCGCCCTCGAGCCAGAAACGGGCACGTCGCGCTGAGACTCCGGGGGGGCGAATCTGGCGGACAGCCCCCCGAAGGACCGCGCTAGTCCGTGAGCTGGCGTACGCGCTCGCGCGACAGGCCGAGGAGCGAGCTCGCGTCGCGGAGGCTGATGCCGAACTTTCCGGTCAGCGTGGAGACGACGCTGCGAGTGGCGCGGCGCAAATTGGCGACTTCGTTCTGAGCGCGGACGCGCGCTTCGGCGTAGCGCTCGAGCTCCTTCTTCGCGTTCCCGGGCAGGCGCACGTCCTCGACGAACTCCGCCTTCTTCCCTGCGGTGCCGAGCGACTTCTTGATGCGCCGGCGCGCTTCCGAAAGGCTGCGCCCCCAGGCGTCCGCCTCTCCCGTGGACGCACGCCATCCGGAACCCTCTTGCTCGAAGACGACCTTCAACTTTGCTCCTGTCTTGCTCCTCGCCATTGCTTCTTTCCTTTGGGCTCGGTCGGTGCGTACTTCGACGCGGCCAGAGTGTCCTAAACAAAAAACTACGGCGAAGCCGTCGATCGGTCAACCTGACTGGACGCATTTCCGTCTCTGGCCGGCCGCCTGGAAGCCGGGTCGAGTCGCGTCCATCGGGACAGCCGCTTCAGTTACTTACATTTGCGGCAGACGAAGAGCGCGTCGTCCAGGACGTAGAGGGGGCGCTCCGCGTCGCCTCGGCACAGATATGGAACTCGTGTGATGGCCTCGACCTCGAGCCCCAGCGGCTCGAGCACCTTCGTGGCGAGGTGTGCGACGGAGGGCTCCCACGCATCGTGCGGCAGCTCCAGGCGTTCCATGGGGTCGCGCGAGGTCGCGCCCTGATAGAAGAAGGCATCGAAGGGAATGGGTGTGGCGAGGACGAGCCGCCCCCCGGGGGCGAGCGCCCGTACCAGATTCGAGAGCAGCGAGCGTGGCCTTTCGCAGCGATCGAGCACGTTTAGACAAGTGATGAGGTCATACGGCGCGCCGGGCACGGTTTCGCGCGCCAAGTCCGCTTCCAGACACGGGAACCCGGCGCGCCTCAGGTTGCGCGCCATCATCCTGGACACCTCGGTCGTGACCGTCGTGGTCGCGAGCGGCGCGATGGTGCGCGTCACGTCGCCGGAGCCGGAGCCGACGTCGAGGTGGCGGCCGCCGGACG
>DASZVB010000006.1:0-121504 GCA_035547195.1 Polyangiaceae bacterium | reverse complement strand
TGCTCGCGCTCGCCGGCGCGCCGCTCGCGGCCGCGGCGGTCGGGCGCTCGAGCTTGCTCTTCGTCTGGATGGACGGTGCGCGCTCGACGCTCGCCGCCGCGTGCATCGTGATGGTGCTCGCGTTCGTCTGCGGGCTCTCGGCCGGCGCGCTCGCCGCGCTCGGACCGTCGCTCCTCGACGCGCTCCTGTCGCGCGCCATGGAGGTCGCCGGCGCGCTCCCGTCCTTCGCCGCCGTCATCGTGGTGCGCGCCCTGTCTCCGGCGACGGATCTCATGGCGATCGCCGTCGTGCTCGCGATCCTGCGCGGCCTGTCGACGGCCAAGGTCGTTCGCGCCGAGATCCTCACGCTGGAAGCGACCGAGTTCGTGCTGTCGGCGCGGGCTCTCGGTTCGAGCAAGACACGCCTCGTGCGGCGCCATCTCCTGCCGCACGTCGCGGGGCCTTCGCTCGCCGACGCCGCCCACGCCGCCGCGGCCGTCGTCGCGCTCGACGCCGCGCTCGCGCTGGCTGGCCTCGGTACCGGCGAGCGCACATGGGGGACGCTGTTCGCGCACGCCGTCGACGACGCCTCCGTGTCGGCCGCGCTCGTGCCGGCGCTCGCCGTCGCGGTCACGGTCGCGGCTCTTTCGGTCGTCGCGCGAGCCCTGGAAAACGGATGGCGCGTGGGCCGCACCTTTCTGTAGGGCGGCCGCCGTATTAGACTCGAGCGCTCCGCTGGGTCGACCATGGCCAGGTAGCCCCCACGGAGCTCGGGCCTCTGCCGAAACGGCGTGGCTCGCCCGTCCCGGAGACGGCGCCGCAGCGGGCTGCGCTGCGCCCTGCCGAAACGGCGTGGCTCGCCCCGCTCCTGATGAGGCAGGAGATGATGACGGTCAGCGACCAGGCGCTGCGCCCTGCCGAAACGGCGTGGCTCGCCCGCTCGCCCGTCGGGTGGGGCGAAACCCGGAGTCGACTCAGGCAAGCTCTGGGGATAGAAGACGCCCATGGCTGTCGGAACGGTCACCGATAACACCTTCGAGCAGGAAATTTTGCTCAGCGAGCTGCCGGTGCTCGTAGAGTTTTCGGCGGAATGGTGCGGGCCCTGTAAAACGGTCGCGCCCGAGCTTCGGGCGCTCGCGGAAGAGCTGTCCGGCAAGGCGAAGGTCGTCACCATCGACGTCGACCGTTCTCCGATGATCGCGCGCGAGCTCGGCGTTCAATCGGTCCCGACCTTCGTCGTGTTCCACCAGGGTCGTCCGGCAGGCGGACGCGTCGGGGCCCTGCGCCGGGCGCAGCTCCGTGAAATGATCGAACCGTTTTTGCCGCGCGCGGCAGGCGCGCTGCGTCCCCAAGAGCTCTCGGAGCTCCTGAAGCGCCGTCAGGTCGTCCCGGTCGATACCCGCGAAGCCGCGGCATTCCAACGAGCGCACCTACCGTCCGCCGTCAGCATTCCCCTGGAAGAGCTACCGAGCCGCCTCGCCGAGCTTCACATGCTCCCCGGCGCCCCCGTTCTCTATTGTCGCTCCGGCGACAAAACCAAAGAGCTCGCCGAACGCCTCGCGCGCGAAGGCACTCCCGTCGCGTTCCTAGAAGGCGGGCTCCTCGGATGGGAGAGCCTCGGGTTGGACCTCGAGCGCCCGGACTGAGCGCTGCTCCCCACCAACTCCGTCGGATTGAGCGCTGCTCCCCACCAACTCCGTCGTGCATTGCACATGCCCGACGCGCGTCACCTTTGGTGCATGCGACGGCGTTGCATCGTGTGCACCTCGACTCCGTTATTGCGCGCACGCAGCTCCGTCGCGACACGACCGCAGCATTCCCCGCTGCGCAAGCAACTCACGCGCCTTTCCACATCACGGATCGCGCGCCGATCACGATCCGTGCTTGCACTTTCCCCCCGCGCGAGCAACTCACGCGGTTGTCCACTCGCCTTCGGTTGCGCGTCTGGCACACTCTCCTCGCCTTCCCCCCGCAAGCAACTCACGCAGCTTTCCACACGTTTGCTAAACGCCGCCTTGAGCTCTCAAGGTCTACCTAGAAGCCCTCGAAAACGCTCAGCTAAATTTGGAACCTTGAGCCCTCAAGGTCGCTCCGTAAACAAGCAAAACCACTCGAATAAATCTGGAACCTTGAGCCAAGGCGTGCGGCGTTCGTGACGCTCGAGGCGCACAAGCAAACCCACCCGAGTAAAATCTGGAACCTTGAGCCCTCAAAGTCGCTCCATAAACAAGCGAAACCGCTCGAGTAAATCTGGAACCTTGAGCTCTCAAGGTCGCTCCGTAAACAAGCAAAACCACTCGAATAAATCTGGAACCTTGAGCTCTCAAGGTTGCGCTCGAGAAGCGGCCCTCCCCCGAAAGCGACTTCATCGTGCGCATCCCGAGGTGCTGTACGCCCCGGCCACCGGTTACCCGCTCGAAAGCGATCGCGCGGAAGGAAGGCTCGGTTGACCGCGCGCCTTCCCTCGATCGGCCACTGGTTACCCGCTCGAAAGCGATCGCGCGAGCATCATCGCCTCTTCG
The DNA here is from genome assembly GCA_035547195.1 of Polyangiaceae bacterium. Classification (GTDB taxonomy): domain Bacteria; phylum Myxococcota_A; class Polyangia; order Polyangiales; family Polyangiaceae; genus DASZVB01. The sequence goes on along the minus strand of DASZVB010000006.1, from coordinate 119,003 downwards.
ATGACGACGCGAACGGCGACACCCGCGCGTCCGGCGGCGGCAGCGCAAGCGTCGAATTCGGGCTTGACGACGGGAGCGCCATAGGGACCGCCGCTCACCTTCACCGGGATGTCGCCGAAGCGCGTGGTGACGACGCGCATGGATCGCGGGCGCTCGAGACGGCTCACCGGAACGTATCGCGCGCCGATGCTCGTGGTCTCGCGGAGCAAGAGCTCCGCCACGCGCTCGGCGTCGGCGTTCTTCGCGATCGCGGAAACGACGAGCCCAGGACGCCCCTTCTTCATGACGACCGGAGTCGCCCAGGCGTCGAGCGCGCCGCCCGAGAGCAACGACGCGATCGCATGACCCGCTGCTTCCCCGGTCATGTCGTCGACGTTCGCCTCGACGACGACGTGCGTCGCGGTGCGCGCGGTCTCGCGCGGCGAGGTCGCCGCGCCGAGCACGACGCGCAACGCGTTCGGGCGATCCGGGAGCGCTGCCGTTCCCGCGCCCCAACCGACGCGCTCGGGCGCGACCGCGGGCCACTCGACGAAACGCGTCGCGACGGTCGCGACGATGGCTGCGCCGGTCGGAGTCACGAGCTCCGCTTCGATCCCCGCGGCGTAGGTCGGCACTCCGCCGAGCGCGACGACCGCGGCGGGCGCGGGCAGCGGAAGAATCCCGTGGCGGCAGCTCACGAAGCCGCGACCGAGCGGAAGCGGCGAGCACTCCACTTCGGCGCCGAGATGAACGAAACACGCCGCGGCGCCGACGATATCGACGATGGCGTCGACCGCCCCCACCTCGTGGAAGTGCACCTCTTCGAGCGGGATGCGGTGCACCTGTGCTTCGGCTTCCCCGAGCCTGCGGAAGATCGCGCGCGCCAGGGCCGCGACGGGCGCGTCGAGCGAAGAGGCGGCGAGCATCGCGTCGATTTCCGTGTAGCTGCGTTCGGATTGCGAACCCGAGGCGAGGACGTCGAAACGCGTCGCCCCGATGGCGCCGGCGTGCGCCGGGCGGAGGTGCAGCTCGACACCGATCAACGGCAGCCCGGAGACGGCCTCGCGGACCACTTCGAGGGGCACGCCGAGATCCACGAGCGCCGCGATGATCATGTCCCCGGCAAGTCCACTTGCCGCATCCAGGAAGAGGAGCTTGCCCGCGCCGGCGTCGCGCGGGAGGGCAGCGCGGTGGGACTGAGCCGCGGCGGCTTGCTCGGTGAGAGAGGCGGACGTTGGAAAGGAGTGTTCGTGGGAGTGCGAGTACTTGGACGAGTGCTTCGACGAATGCGGATGCTCAGGTGAGTGCGAGTGCTCAGGCGAGTGCGCGTGCGAGTCCTTGGGCGAATGCCCGTGCGAGCCCTTGGGCGAATGCGAATGCTCAGGCGAGTGCGAGTCCTTGGGCGAATGCGAGTGCGAGCCCTTGGGCGAATGCGAGTCCTTGGGCGCGTGCGAGTCCTTGGGCGCGTGCGAGTGCGAGTCCTTGGGCGAATGCGCGGGGGAATTGGGCGGGGGGGATTTTTTGTTTTTGGGGGCGCGCGGGGCGGCGCGGGCGGCGCGGGGACGGGGGGTCACGGGGCCTCGAGGCGGGCGCGGAGTAGACGAATGACGGCCATGGCGGCGCCGAAGCCGTTGTCGATGTTGACGACGGTCACGCCGGACGCGCAACCCGTCAGCATCGCGAACAACGTCGTGAACCCGCCGAGCGACGCGCCGTACCCGATCGACGTCGGCACGGCGATGACCGGAGCTGCGACGAGTCCGCCGACGACGCTCGCGAGCGCGCCCTCCATGCCCGCGACCACGATGAGCGCCGCAGCTTGTCGGAGCATTTCGACCTGCGCGGTGATGCGGTGGAGCCCGGCGACCCCGGCGTCGTAAACGCGCTCGACGCGGACGTCGCACATGCCGAGCGTCTCGGCCGCCTCTTCGGCGACGGGGATGTCGCTCGTGCCCGCGGTGACGACGGCGACGAACCCGCCGCCGAGCTTCGGCGCGTCGGTCCGATACCTGGCGATGCGCGCCGCGGGCACATACTCGAGAACGGGAAGGCGCGCGCGGACCGCGTCGGCCTTGTCGGCCGAAAGGCGCGTCACGAGCACCCGCTGCCCTCCACGAATCAGCTGCTCTGCGACCCCGACGATGTGCTCGGGAGTTTTCCCCTCCCCCAGGATGACCTCGGGAACGCCTTGGCGCAGCGCGCGATGCAAATCCACGCGCGCGTATCCGAGATCCGCATAAGGGAGCGTGCGGAGCTCGGCGAGCGCGGCTTCGATGGCCACTTCGCCGCTCCGCACGCGCGAGAGCAGCGACTCGAGCCGCTTCGGGTCCATGTTGGAGCGATGGTGTAGATGACGAGAGGGCTGCCGGCAACTGGACCGGTCGCCGGGCGCGCGGCGAGACGTCCCGCCACGGCAAGGGCGTGCCCCCTTTCGCGACGCGGATATTCGTGATTGTTTGCGGCGTTCGAATGCCCGTAGCCGTCGCGCCGCTCATCGGTATTGCTCTCGGCGCGCTCTTCGCCTGGGCCGGCATGGAGGAGCTCGCCCGCGTCGGCGGCAGCGTTTCGAGCCGCTCGCTCGTCATCGCCGCCCTCTTCGGCGCCCTCGTCTACGCGCCCGCGTGCGGCTTCTTCCAAGCCTTTTTCCCGGACTGGTCCTACGCTTATTGGCTCGACGCGCGAGAGCGTCCCGTGGCGCTCGACCTCGCGCTGGTCGTCGCCGACGCGCTCAGCGTGCCGCTCGGCCTCGCCGCGTTCTCACGAAGCGCAGCGTCGCGAAGGACGGCGGCGCTGGCACGCGGCGTCGCCATTCCTTCGTTTCTCGCGGGGCTCGCCCTCATCTCGATGTTCCCCCGCCTGCGCATTTTCGGAACATACGCCGAGTTCCACGGCGACTTCGGCACCGAACCGCTGACCGGCAGCCCCGCAGGGTACGCCCTCATCTGGATGCTCGCGATCGTCGCGACGGCGGCAGCCTGGACCCTCCAAGTGCTGCGCCGGCTATCCGAACGGTGAGCGCTCGTCCACGGGTGGACTCTTCGGAACCTTCGCCGCCCGCAGGGTGGGGCCCCGCCGAATTCACTTCGGCGGGGCGAGGAGGCGCGAGCCGCCCCGGGATGAGTGGACGCGAGCGGCGAAGGTTCCTTCGCCACGCACCCGTGTGACCAGCGCTCGGGACTTTTTCTGTGGGTCGCGCGACTTCGTCGCGCTCCTCGCGTCCGGAGACCTGGCCACTTCGGACGGTTGCATCGGTCGCGCGACTCCGTCGGGCGAGCGGGCGGATTGACGTCCGTCAATCGTCGACGCACGGTTGCCCCATGTCGGAAGATACGGATCTCGAAGCGCTCGCCGGCTCGCTCGTGGAGCGCGCGCGCAAACTCGGGGCCGAAGTGGCGGAAGCAAGGGCGCGGTCGGGCTGGGATCTCACGGTGAAGGTACGCCTCGGCGAGCCCGAGCTCGTGAAGGAGGCCGGCTACAAGAGCGCCTATCTCCGGGTGATGAAAGGCGGGCGCGTCGCGGTCACGTCGACGAGCGACCTCACCGAGGCCGGCCTTCGCCGCACGGTGAACGACGCCATCGAGCTGCTCGAGCTGAGCGAGGTGGATCCGTTCGCCGGCCCTGCCCCCGAACACCTGCTGAGCCGGCCTCCTTATCCGGATCTCGAGCTGTCCGATCCGACGGTGGAGAACATCGACGCGGGGCAGGCGCTCGAGCTCGCCAAGCGCGGCGAGAAGGCGGCGTTCGCGCACGATCCACGCATCACCTTGAGCGAGGGTGCGTCCTTCTCGCGCAGCACGGCGCAGAGCGTCCTCGTGCTGTCGAGCGGTTTCACGGGCATCGCACGCGGTTCGAACGCGTCCCTCGCCGTACAGCCCGTCGCGATCGACGAAGGCGACAAGCGACGCCGCGGCTACTACTGGACGTCGTATCGACACTTCGCGGATCTGGAGTCGCCCGAGGACGTCGGCGCCGAAGCGGCGCGCCGCACGCTGCGGCAGCTCGGTCCGCGCAAGGTGCCGACGTGCGAGGCGCCGGTCGTCTTCTCCAAAGAGGCCGCGAGCTCGATCATCGCGACGTTCGCCGGGTGCATCCTAGGAGGAGATATCTGGCGCAAAACGAGCTACCTGGTGGACCGCGAAGGCACGTCCGTCGGCAGCCCGCTCCTCGAAATCACCGACGACCCGCTCATCAAGAGAGGGCCGTCGTCGCGCGTCTTCGACGGCGAGGGGCTCGCCTCGCGCCGCAACCTGGTCGTCGAAGGCGGCGTGCTGCGCACCTATCTGCTCGACAGCTACAGCGCGCGGAAGCTCGGACGCGAATCGACGGCGAGCGCGTCCCGTCCCGGCGCCTCGGTCGGCCCCTCGACGACGAACTTCGTCGTGAAGAACGGCGCGACGAGCCACGACGATCTCGTCGCGTCGACGCCCCGCGGCCTGTACGTCACCGACATGATGGGCTTCGGCTTCAACGCCGTCACCGGCGATTTCTCGCGTGGCGCGAGCGGCTTCTGGATCGAAGACGGCAAGCTGTCTTTCCCCGTCAGCGAGATCACCATCTCCGGCAACCTGGACACCATGCTCAAGGGCATCGACGCCCTCGCCGACGACCTCGACTTGAAGACGTCGATCGCGTCGCCGACATTTCGTGTCGATCGGATGACCATCAGCGGTACGTAAGCGTCGCTTGCACGTCGCTTAGCGGCAAATTGCGGAGGGAGATTTACAGGAAGAGGGAAGATTAGAAGGATTTTTGGGGTGGGTCGTCGGACTACGTCCGTGGAACGATTCCCTGAACCAAAAAACCTTCCGACCTTCCGTCTTCCTGTTCAATCCAACTACGCCGTGGCGCGCGCTTCGCGGATGACGTCGTCCTTCGAGTTCGTCAGCGGGGCGGGGGTTGCGCGGGCGCGTAGCATGGGGGAATAGGCCTTGCGATAGTTCCACGCCAGCGTGAGCTCCGTCGCGAGCAGCACGAGCGGCAGCGCGAGGCCCGCTGGAGCCAGGAAGGCGTGGAACGCGACGATGTTCACGATCACCGGCGCGATCAGCGCTAGCGCGAGCGGCACGAACCGATTCGACAGGAGCAGGATCGCCGTGACGATCTCGGTCGTCTTGATCAACGGGAACATGTAGCCCGTCGCGAGCAACGCGCCGAAGAACGCTCCCGCAGCGGGGGGCGGCGCGGGCATCGGCAGGAAATGAAAGAACCCGTTCAACCCGAAGACCAGAAAAGCGGACCCTTGGATCAGACGCGACGCCGTGGCGAGTTTCGTGGAAGAAGTAGTCATGTCGACCTCCTGACGCCCTCAACATGCGTCGTTGCACGACCGGCGACTAGCCTGGCACATCGCATCACTTTGATGCATCATTCGCAACAATGGACTACAACGATATTCCCCTCTTCGTGCGCGTCGTGGAGACGCACAGCTTCACCGCGGCGGCCGAGGCGCTCGGTCGAGAGAAATCGTCCGTCAGCCGCGCGATCGCGCGCTTGGAGAGCGACCTCGGAGTGCGCTTGCTACAGCGCACCACGCGAAAGCTGGCGCTCACCGACGCGGGTCAGGCGTTCTACGAGCGCGTGCGCACGAGCGTCAGCGGTGTCGAAGAGGCGGCGAGCGCCGTACGCGAGCTCGGCAGCGAGCCGCGCGGCATAATCCGCGCGACGGCGCCGCCGGACTCACACATCTTCGGCCTCGGCGAAGCGCTCGCGGAGTTCGTCGAACGCCACCCGCAGATCCACGTCGACATGACGCTCTCCGCGCGCCAAGTCGATCTGGTCGCCGAAGGCTTCGACCTCGCCGTGCGCGCGGGAAGGTTGACCGATTCGTCGCTCGTCGCGCGGCGCATCGGTTCGACGGACCTCGCGCTCTTCGCCTCGCCGAAGTACCTGGAGCGCCGTGGCCGGCCGAAGACCATCCGCGACCTCGAAAAACACGACATGCTCTTCTTCAAGCAGCGTGGATCGACGTGGACGCTCACCGGTCCGGGCGGACCGGCCACGGTCGAGCTTCGCGGCAGGATCACTGGCGACGACATGTCATTTCTGACGCGCGCTGCGGTGGGCGGGGGCGGCATCGCGCTGCTGCCCGCGATCCACGCGCGCAGCCCCACCGAACGCGGGGAGCTCGAGCTCGTGTTGCCGGGATATTCGGTCGAAGGGGGAGCGCTGCACGTCGTCCTTCCATCCTCGACGTTCGTGCCGTCTCGCGTGGCGCTGCTGCGGGACTTCCTGGTCGAACGACTGGGTCGCGTCCTCGCGGCGTCGCAGGAACGTTGCGCGCAGCACCTCGCGCGCCGTCGCCCCCGCGTCCGAGTCGCGGGCACCTGAGCTTCGGCTACGGGATCGAGGGACGCTCATCGAGCGCGCAGGTACCGCCGGCCTGCTGCCGGATCGGAAGCACGCCCGCGCCATGCTCGCGCACGCCGCGGAGATCGCCAGCCGCCTCGGCATGCGCTCCGTCCTCGCGAACGCCGAAGCTCCGCACGAAGGCGCCGAGCCCGCGCCGAGCTCCGCCGCGGCGCGGTGACTCGGTCATCGTTCAGGGATCGGCGAGCACGTTCGGCGCTCCGGGCGATGCACCCGGAGGGGCGCTCGCGCCGAACGCGGTCGCGTCGTCGTCGGCGGACGCCGGCGCTCGACGCGCCATGCTCACGCCGGCCTTCGTCGCGGCGAGCGCCGGAAACTGCGACACGACGGCGCCGTTCGGATCGCGGAGTCGGAGCGCTTCGCCCTGATTGGATAGACCGCCGCCGCCGAGCTCGTGCACGCGCAAGATGAGCGTTCCTTCGGCGGGCGGAACGTCGGCGTCGCTGCTCGGGTCGTATTCTTCCGGCACGACCAGCGCATAGGCGCCCGGAGCCAGCGTTCCGCGCGGCAACGGCGATCCGCGCGTCGAGTCTTCGAGCGACCATCCACCGGTTTCCACCGCGGTCGTCCCGTCGTTCACGAGCTCGACCCATTCCGAGGTGCGATCGGCGCCGTTGGGATTCGCGAGCACCTCGTTGAGGACGAGGTGCGGCTCGGGCGGAAGCATCGTAACCACTGCCGAGAACACGCGTTCGTCGCCAGCCAAATCCGTAGCAGTCCCGCGAAGCGAAACCCGCGCCCCAGGGGTGAGCCCTCCGAGCGCGAGCTCCTCGCCGGGACGCGCCGCAACGACCACCGCCGTGGTCGGACCCGAGAGCACCCACAGGAGCGGCGACGCCCCATTTCGAACGATGACGCGATCGTCGAGGACGCGGGCGCAGCCGGGCCCCAGCGCGACGGTTCCATCGTCGCAATGGACGTCGGAAGCGTCGGCGGTTTCGGGAGCGTCCATGACTACAGGTGACGGATCGAGAGCGATGCCGTCGAGCAGCGGAGGAGGAACAGCGATACGGTCGCTCGCCGCCTGGGATGCGAGGGCGCCCCCTTCGTCCCCACGACTCGCATCGGCAACGGCGGTGCGTGCGTCGTCCATAGCTTCCAGTCGAAAGCAGCGGTCCGAGCTCGTCTTGAACGAATCTGCGCCGGCCGCGACGATGGAGGTCACGGATGCGGGCTCGAGGTATACGAACTCGCCGGGCGGAGGCAGGGGTCCGGTTCCGCAGAACACCCATCGCTTACCGCCGTCCGGAGCAAAGGACGGCGGCCACATTCGCACGGCGTAGTCTACCGACTGCACGCGCACGACGAAGCTTCCCAGTATACCGTAGCCGAGCACCCCGACACTGTACGTCTCTCCCGAAAAGAGGCGTTGCGCGGGAGCGAACACTCGTTCAGGCTGCTCCGACCCGCCAACGCGGGCCGTCCACGCCGTGCCCGGGACACGCAGCTCTTCCAAAGTGGAAGGCAGCGCGGCAGCTCGAACGCGAGCAGCGTGATAAGAATCCAGCACGCCGTGAAATAGCACGATATTGTCGGGAGCGACGTCGCGCGCGCTCGCGTGAATGCGAAGGACCTCGGCGGCGGCATTCGCTTCTTCGGGCGGCTCAAGTCGAAAACGCGGCGCTTCTGCGCGCGCTGGCGGCGAGGGCCGAGTGCAGCCAAGAGCAGCCCCGAGACAAAGGGCGATTACTTCGCGTGACGGGAGCTTGCTCATTTCCGCGTAATCGGCCAGGGGCGGCGGCGGTTGCGCGTTACATGACAATACTTGAGGAGAGCGGGGCGCTCAGAGCCGAGCGCGGCTGCTCGGTGGGCGAGCATGCGACCTAGGCCGTCGGAGTCGAAGCGCGCACGCTCCCTCGCCTTGGAAGCAGGGGGATCCATTTCCGAAGTCGAGAAATCCGCGCGAAGCGCGGAAAGCCGCGAATTTCTGCACGCGAAAAGCGCGAAACTCGAGACTAAGCGCCGAACCGCGAAGCGCTGAAGTCGCTTGACGCTTTCGTTTTCAGCATCTCGGTTCCTCGCACACAACGTCGACCGTAACGGTCATGACCGCCGTTCGCTGCATCACCTGAACGCCTTCGTCGCCACGTTTAGACCGAGCGCCCGAAGTGCCACAATCCCAACAACAGCGACGTCTGGGGTCCCGTTTACGGTTCTCCCGCGTCCGATTCATGGCCGTGAAGTACCGTCAATCGTCTAGGTACGTCCTCCCAACATTTTCCGTTGATCTTTGGTGTGCATTCGCGCGACAACTAACGCCTCGGCCACGGGGTGACATGCATTGGCCTTTCGCAATATGCGCGAACGGGTGAAGGAGCGAGCGATGCAAGTGGGAGTTGTTTGTCGTTCGGACCGTACTGCCGAGGTCGAACGCATGGCCTTCTCCGCAGGGGTACGCCTGACCTGGATTGCGCCGGCACTCGACCAGATAAACGCGGGGCAGAGTTCGATAGACATCATCTTCGTCGAATGGGACGTGAAACCACCATTTCGTCTCGCACTTGCCACGTTTCTCGAACAACGACGTCGACCTACACTCGTACTCGTGGGCGCCCCTACGCGCACTGATCTTTTCGAACTGGCGCGTGCTGGCGTCGAACATTATGCGGAATTCTTCACGGCGGATACCTTCCGGAATGCGAAAGCTCGAGCACGCGCTAGCGCCGAATGGCAACTTCGACATGCTGCACGCGCAAATCTCGGACGTTTGGGGGTCAAGACCGCGCAGCGTCTCGTCCGCACCGAAATGTTTCGCGAAGCGCTCCTAGCTGAAAATGGGAACCGGCACGCTGTCGCACGCGTGCTGCAGGTCGACCGGCGATACGTGCTGAAAATGGCTAAAGAAACTGCGGCCAAACCAGCGCTCGGGGTCGCCTTTGCCATGCCCGCTCGTTCGACGCCTTGCCACTACGAGCAAGCGCACGGATCCACCTCTGCATCGAACGGCACGACGCACATCGAAAGCTCGCGATCACGTGCGACCGATCTTAGCTCAGGAGAGGTCGCGTCCGTTGATCCTTTCGAGACGGCACAGGGTTACCCCGATCGCGTAGATTCAGACGAATGACTAATGACGCTGGAATGCCGGGTCACTGCGGGGGACTAAAGTCCCCCATTGCACGACCTGCTGGACGCAGTTAGTGCTTAGAGCGTGATTCTCGTCCGAGGTTCGAACCGATAACAGACCAACGACGCGGCGCAAAATCGACTCAGCCGGCACACAAAACCTCAGCATCGGAGCTCTGCGAGAGTTAGCACGTCAGGCGCGCGACACGCATCCAGCTCGTGGGCTGTCTTAAAGGAATGCAGAGGCACTTCGCATAGATATTTAGAATCGCTGCCCCAAACGAGCGCCATCGACACGCAGACGCAGGGCCGCTTTTTTGACCGCTGCCGCTCACTCAAAATGCTCAACGAAAAACCTCAGCTAGATCCTCCATCAGCGATGCTTAAGGCTGGGCGTTTCACGAAGCAGTGTCTACTGAATTGATCATATGAACTATTTTCGCATCGTATGCGCAATAGGAGACCAGTAAGATGTACAATATATCGCAACAAACTGTCCGTTGGCTAATAACCGGCGCAGTCGCAATGAGCGCGCTGACCGTGGGGGCGCGGGACTCGTTTGCCCACAGGGTCTCTGCATACCTCAATAACCCCAATGGATCCGGCAGCTCGTGTTCCATAGGACCCAACGGTGGAACACTGGAATCTCTGGTAACAGGCGAAGCGTCAAGTAACTTGAGTCAAATACTCTGCTACACAGCATCAGCTGGAGCCAGCACTATTGATCAAGGTTGTCCCGCTGCGGCGAACATATTCGACGTGTATGTTGGACAAAACATCAATGGCAGTGACTTTGGTCCCACGGTGGCGGCGAACACGGGACACGCGTGGAACTCCGGCACGTATAGCGCAGTCTATCATCGCTCTGGATGCCAAGATATCACTGCCTTGGGGTCAGGAATCGATCCCTAGCGCAACTGGACTGGACAACGGACTGCATGTGGGCTCGCTCATCGCTTTGACGCATGAGCGGCCCACACCGTGTCATTTTCGATATCTTTCGAGGGTAACATTATTTTTCTTCTTTAATATGGGTGTTCGACTGCAATGAAGAAGCTACGTTCTTCCCTGCTCCGCGTCGCGTGCGTGCTTATGGCGACCGCATGCACCAGGTCCAGTTCATTGCTGAAAGGTGACGTGAGCCCATCCGCATTGTCACCAACCCCATACCCACGAGCGGCTTGGCGCGCCTTGCCGTTTCAGGAATTGAATCGCACCTTCTTGTGGGTGTCGCACGTGGTCATCGCCTATGATGAGGCAAGCCCAAAGGCGACCGCCCTTCGCACAGGTCACTGGTCGCCAGATCCCGTTCCCGTTGCCCAGCGCTCAAAATCAGAGGCTTTACGCCTTGCAAATAAGGTACAGCAGCTGGCTCAGGAGGATCCCTCATCGTTTACTACCCTGGCCCGGATCTATTCCGACGACATCGTGACGAAGGACCATGGAGGCTCCCTGGGCGGCATGGCGGCCGCTCAGTTGCCGCCAGAATTCGTGGACGCGCTCGCGACAATGCAGCCTGGGCAGGTATCACGGATAGTCGCTACGCCCTTCGGGTTCCATGTTCTGAAACGGAACCCGGTGCCGCCGGCAGGGAAGGTGGCGGGGCAGCGAGTGCTCATCGCCTACTTCAACGAGGGGCGACATGGTGTCGTCCAAAACCCTCGAAGCCACACCGATGCGCGGATACTCGCGGAGCACGTGGCCGACGTAGCGCGCAGCGGAAGGCAATCGTTCGAGTCGCTCGTCGAGGAATATTCGGACGACTACGACAAGATGCAGGCTGGCGACGTGGGCGTGTGGTCCGTGCGCGATCCTGGATCCATACCGAGAGAGGTGGAGCGGCTGGCGAGTCTCGCTGACGGGGAGACATCAGATCCGATTGACACGGCGACGGGGTTTGTCGTGCTTCGTCGCGTTCCCGTTACTTCGCGCGAAGAGTACGCCATGCGGGCCCTCCGCTTCGGCTTCGACCCGACCGTCACGGAAGGTACCAGCCATTCGCGAGCAGCGGCGGCACGCGAAGCGGCGCTGTTCGCGCGTGCCATTATGGAAGCGCCACTTCAGTTCGAGCAGATGCTGCGGGAACAATGTTGCACTGAAGCGGTCCAGTGGACTGACGGCCGCGGCCCCGTGGGCGTGACCCCAGTGATCGCTGCCCTGCGCATTGGCGAAATTGCGAAGCAACCCGTGCTCTCCCCGCGGGAATCGGCCTTCATCATTCCCCAGCGTTTGGATCCACGCTCGGCTTCGCCACTCCCCGAACCTCGGTACGAGCTACCGGGTCCAACAGCTCCTGATCTCGAGGCGCTCGTTCGGAGGACCGATCGCGTCTCCCTGGCGAGAAGCGCGCGCCTCATGGGCGACGAGCTCCCAAAACGAATCGCTCTCGCCCCGGCACAGCGCGTTGCCTTCGTCGCGACCACTAGCCGGTTGGCTACTGCCTTCGAAGCAGACCCCGACGTCGAGTCGACGAAGGTCGACAGGTGGCGAGCGGCGGTGGCAGACATCCGGGCAACATTGAGCCCGCGCGAGTTTACGAAATTCGAGCTTTCCTTGAACGAATGGGTCAACGAGAAGCTCATGGAAAACGTGCCGTAGGTGCCAATTCCGCAGACGGGCCCAGGAGGCTGTACGAGTGCCGGTTACAGCTATAAGTCAAGTCTTCATCGGGGTATCAACCGAGGTTCTGGCGCTCCTTGTGTTCAGAGCGATTGTACCGCTGGGATGGCTGGTCGTGGCTTCCAGCAGCACAATGGGCCTGCGTTGCATCGGACTCCTACTCGCAGCGATCGGCTTGTTCGCAGCCCGTTGGACGCAGCTGGACATGGCCAACATCGCAGTCGGATACCTTTACTTTGTGTGTCTCGGCGCTGCATTCCCGTTTATTGCCGACGCTCTTCGCGCGGGTCGCATTTCGGCTCCTGCCGTGTTCGCGATTTCTGCAATCGCTTTCCTCGTGCTCCCCGCGCTCTATGCGCCGGGCACATGCCGCGTGTCGCTAGTGATCGTCGGCTGGGATGCGGCGCTATCCGCCTACAGCTACTGCATCGAAACGTCGCGCGCCCCCCGGCCCGGAACGAAATTGTTCGTACGGGTAGAAGACTGTCTCTTCTTCCTTTTCGTCAATCCCGTGCTCGTCTACGTCCGACGTGGGTCGAAAGCACGGCCTGCCGGGTTCGAGGCGAAAGGGAGCGCGCATATCTCGAAGGGACTGCTGAGCCTGGTCTTGGCGATGGCGGTGATCTCCCCGGCTTCTCGACTGTTTGAGAGTTACGTCACACGATCGGCCAGCTCACTGCATGCGGCGTCTCTGGCCGGTGCGCAAACGCTCGCTGCAATCGCATCGATTGCCGTCTTACGCTTCGCAGTCGAATATTCGATGCAATCGGGCCTGGCGGAGCTGCAAATCGGCATGATGCGCCAGCTCGGTCACGATATTCCAGAGCGCTTCAAGCAACCTCTCCTCGCGACTGATCCCCTGGATTTTTGGAGACGATGGAACCTCTACGTAGGGGAGTGGATCCAGCGATACGTCTTCTGGCCATTTGCACTGGAGCTCGGAAAGTACCGAAACTCCCTCAGGAGCCTTCGAGGTAAGGCCATCGCCCTGCTCGTCGCTTTCGCGACGTCTGGCCTATTGCACGACGGAGTCCTGTACCTCGAAGACGCGCACAGCCACTATCGAGGATCGATCGTATTCGTGATCGCCGCGGGTCTAGTGATGGTGTGGCACGTCGCAAAGCGACAGCGTACGCCGGTTCCGGCGGGAAGCCTCGGGCCGATAGTCACTCGCGAAGTGTCGCGAGCAGCGTTCTGGTGCAGCACCTTGGCGCTCTTCCTTTGGTGGAATAAATGAATCGACCGCTGGTCGCCAGCTTCTCGCCGCACTTGGATGGAAAGGTCGCATCTCTCTGGCTGCGCCGCTTCGCGGCACCATACGGCTTTCGCGTAGTTGTCAGTGTCGCGCTGGTGCTGCATTTCTTGCGACAGGCGTTCGAAGCTTTCCATGCGGATTCGAGCCATAGAGGCCTTTTGGCGCTGCTTTGCGCCTTCGTGAGCTCACTGCTCGTTTCATCATCCATCCTCACGCCGATCGCCGCGATCGTAGTGAACATAACCGCGGTAATTCTCTACGGCTCCATCCCCTTGGTGACGCTGGATGACTACTTCGCGAATCTCGTGCCATTCGCAATCGCAACCGTATGGTCCGCGGAGTTCCAAGCTTTGAAGCAGCAGCGCGCCATCGGACTCGGCTGTTGGATCGTTTCCGCCATCGTGCTCGTGATCTATGTCGGGGGAGGCCCTTTCGCACTGCTGGTCGATAGCAGCCGAGGTCCAGCCTGGATCCGGTGGGCGTTTCGCGCCATCGCCGTCGCCCTGGTGGCACCGACGGCTGCGGTCCACGGCGCGGCGGTCCTCATGCAGCTCGTTTTGCACGGCTATCTCTTCGTAACCGGCCCCGACAAGCTGGTGCACGTAGCTCTCGGCGCAAGCGCGGCACTCTTCGTGAATCGTCGGGCGTACCAAGATCGTGTGCTCAGAGTGGATCTGTGGAGTGTGGTAGCCCTGTCCCTGGCGTTCGTCACCGTGAACGCGTACCTGGGCGTACGCTTCTTCGCAATGGATGTAACTCGCAGCGCCAGGCTGCTGGCCGCGGTCGGGGTATTGCCGATTCCGAGTAAAAGTTCGGCAACCGTCGAGGGGACGACCGAGCAGATCGTGCAAAGGAGAGAATGAATCATGACGGTGCAGCTTGAACAGGAGTCGTGCTCTCGACGAGAAAGCTTCGTCGATGCCGTGATCCGCAGCTTGCGGAAGGCGAATAGAAGCATCGAAACGTGGAGCATCGACGAAAGTAGCTCCATCGTGGACGACCTGGGGTTCGACTCGTTGAAGATGATCGATCTCGTGTTCGCTCTGGAAGAGGAAATCGGCATTTCGGAGTTTCCTCTCCAGCTCTGGTACGATCGCGAAGTGGGGAGGGTGAACGGCGCGCGCTTCACGGTCGATTCGCTGGTGGCGCAAGTCATAAGCTGTGTGCTTCCTACCAACTCCGGAGCGGCGGAATGACCACATTGGCCACTGGAAACCTCGGATCCGCTGGAGAGGCGGGCGACTCGCTGCCGGCAATCCTGGCAAGGCGAGCGTGTTTGAGCCCAGATGAGGCGTGCCTTCACATCGTAAAGTTCGTGAATCGAGAACCCGTCGCCGCCCCGTACTCCAGTCGGGAGCTGTTTTCGTTCGTCGAACGCGCCGCAGTGGTGCTCACCAAGCAGCGCGTCGAGGCCGGGGACCGCGTCCTGCTCTCGCTGTCGAATGCCGCGGACTTCTTGTCGTTCATGGTTGGGGCGCAGTGCCTGGGGGCCATCGCGGTGCCCGCTCCTTCGGTTTCGGAGCTGCCCAGAAAAGCCTTTGCTCTGCGGCTGGCAGCAATCGCAAAGGATGCTGCGCCTGCCGTTGCGGTCGTCGACGATGACGTGGCACGAGATGCCGTCGAGCAAGAATGCCCCGGCACCGACGTGCTGCCGTTGACCTCCTGCTTCGAGGGCACGCTAGATGCGACGCCCGACGCGTTCGATCCAAACCGCTCACCCGACGACATCGCGTTTCTACAGTACACGTCGGGGAGTACGGGAGCGCCCAGGGGCGTTGTCGTGCGCCATCGCAATCTCGTCGCCAACATTCGAGCAATCCTTTCCGGAGCGGCGATAGCTCGTGACGACGTGATCTATTCGTGGCTTCCGTTGTTCCACGACATGGGGCTGGTGGCCGGGTTGTCGCTTGGATTGTATGCGAAGTTGAAGACCTACCTTGCTTCTCCGAAGACATTCATATCCCGACCGGAGAGTTGGCTGAGAGCGATCACGAGCTTCGGCGTGACCTTCAGCGCGGGACCGAACTTCGCCTTCGACATCCTGGCGAATCGCGTCCCCGACCGCGCTCTCGACGGTATCGATTTGAAGACGTGGCGCTTGGCGTTCAATGGTGCCGAGCCGGTCCAGCCGCGGACGATGGAAGCCTTCACCCGCCGGTACGCACGATACGGTTTTCGAAACACGAGTTTTCGCCCCGCATATGGTCTCGCGGAGTGCACGCTCGCGGTGACTTTTACTCGGCCGGACATGCCGAACTGCGTCGACACGGTCGACAGCGAGCTAATGCAGCGCCGTGCAACTGCAACCAGCGCGACGGCGTCGACACGCCATTCCGTGACGTACACCAGCGTTGGAGTCCCCATCCCGGAGCACCGAGTGCACATCGTGTACCCCGACGGATCGGAGCGTCTTCCGGAGCGGCACGTCGGCGAGATTGTCGTCGAGGGTCCCTCGGTGACATCCGGGTACTTCGGACAGGTTGAGAACGCGGAGCCCGACCGGAAAGAGCTGCGCACCGGTGACCTCGGATACGTGGCAAATGGCGAGCTCTTCGTCGTGGGCAGGCTGAAAGACCTGGTGATCGTGGCGGGAAGGAAATACGCACCTTCGGACATCGAGCAGCGGGTGGGTGCGCTCGAAGGCGTCCGCAAGAATGACGTCGTCGCTTTTGCGATCGGTGCCGCAGGGACTGACGCCGTTTGTGTCGCGGCGGCGCTGGAGCCTGGAGCGGTCTCACGGCGTGCGGCGATCATTCGGGATATCCACCTCACCATCATGGCGGACTTCGCGCTCACACTTGCAGACGTCATTCTGATCAGGCCAGGCGAGCTGCCGAGAACGTCCAGCGGAAAAATCATGCGCTCTGCTTGCGCAGCGTTGTACCGGACCGCGGGCTGGGGGGAGCGGAGCGACACTCCCGCCACGGTTTCGATCAGCTGAATGTCGGCCCCTGAGTGTGCGTCGGTCACTCTGCTCGGCGACGGTGATATGAGAAGGCTGCCGGCGTATGTCGTCGTGATGATGGTCTTGCCTATGCTCGGCATTGCCGGCTATGAGGTGACTGCCGGCTGTCGTCGCGATGCGACCATCTCGGTGCGACAACAACCGATCGCAACCGAGCGGCTCGTGCCGACAGGTCCAGCAACTGTTCCGATATCGCTTGAGAACCGAGCGAAGCACCACGCAGTGAACCCATCGATGGCCGGCAAGAAAGCATCGGCAGAAAGCCATGCCCCGAGACCGGACGTGTCGTCAGAGACACGAGAACAGGACGATCTTGCAGAGGAGCCTGCTGCGCCAGAGCGTAAACCCGGCGAGCTCGAAGCAGCGTGGCGCGAGGAGCGAGAGGACGGGTACTGGGCGCCATTCAGGCAGACTCAGGTGATGCAATTCTTCCAGAACGAGGGGGCATCGGACATGCTCCGAAAAGTGAAGTGCAGAGAAACGATCTGCCAGGTCGTTCTCGATTACGCGATCCTGGCTGCGAACGCGGGCGAAAGAACGACGGCAATGAAGCTAGGCACCGATATCGTGATCACCGAAAGCGATTTCGATCACGTCACTGTCCTGGTTCCGTTCCAGAACATCGAAGAGCTCCCTCGTTAGCAACGCACGGCCTCCGTCCAGCGACTCGAGGTGAAGGCCATGTAACTTGACGAGGCGCCGCAGGTTGGCGAGGCTCCCTCTGCTGGCGGAGTTCGCCACCGCGGTGCGACGGTCAGTTGCGTGTTAGATTGCGCCTCATGCGCCCAGAAGAGATCAAGGCGTTGAGACAGGAGCTCGGCTGCTCCGTCGGCGAGCTCGCGCAGGCGGTGGGCGTCGAGCCGCGCCTGCTGCTCGCGTGGGAAGCGGGCGACCTTTTCCCCACGAAGCGTCACGTGGCGAAGCTCGAAGCCGCTCGACGAGCCGGACCAGAGGGCGTTCGCCGCCCGAAGACCCCTGCAGCGCCGCCCCCGAACGCAGGCACCGAGCTGCTCTCGGACCCGCGGCTCTGGGCGATCGTCCGCCGCCTGGTCGACGATCCCGAGTTCTTCGTCGCGGTCGAGAAGCTGGCTGGGAAGTGACGAGCTACGCGGTCGGCGTCTCGCGCCGTTCACGGACTGACGCATCTCGCCGCGCGCGCTCGAAGAACCCGAGAAACAGATTCGTCACGAACTCCGTCGCGGCATCCACGTCGACGGGCTCGCGCTTCACCATGAGCACGGCGATCTCGAAGCACATGCCGATCATGCTGCTCGCGAGGTACTCCGCGTTCGCGCTCGGCAAGTGGCCGCTCCGCATTTCGTGCTCGAGCACACCGGCGAGCCGCGAATGCTCGTCGACGATCAGGGGATCCCGGGCGAACGACCGGATCGTCGCGGCGTTGCGATGCAGCAAATCGAAGGTCGTCCGATCCGAAACGACGAACTCGAAGTAGGCGCGAAAACTGTCACGTAGGTAGCGCTCATAGCCGCCACCGCGCTCCACCTTCCCCAGCCACTGGAGGCGCCGGCTCTCGCTCTCTTCCAGAAGTGCGCGGAAGACCGACTCCTTGTCCGGAAAGTAGTTGTAAAAGGTCCCGGAACCCAGGCGAGTTCGTCGAATGACGTCACGGACCGTCGCAGCGTCGTAACCGAGCTCCGTGAAGACGTCGCGAGCCGCGTTCAGAATGGCAGCTCGGTTTTGGGCCTTGTTTCTCTCGCGCTTCCCGCTGGCCTGCGGCTCCGACGGCCCGCCCCGCACGGCCCCCTTCGACTTTCGCGCTCGCGCCTCCGGTCGCTTCGATTTGCTCAACATTGTGGTCGGCCGCCCAAGAAACCTGACGCCGGCGTCATGTTACCCGCACCCCCATTCGTGTCAACGCGGGCGGGAATGCAGTGTGATCGCGTGGATGGACTCGAAGCGATTCGCAGGCCAGTGGGAACTTTCGCACGCGACGACGAGCTCACCGTTAGTCTCAATTTTGCGACGAGTCGCAGGAGCGCGACGGAATCGCGCGACCTACGGGAAAGTCCAGAGCGCTCGTCAGTCCTGTGGCGAGGGCGATAGGCGACTCGCCCCTCACCTCGCGGGGGGCGAATCCGACAGCCCGTCAATCGACGTAGCTCTAATGCGCTGCGGCGGCCCTGCATCGCTAACTACGCAACCGCTCGCGAGAGGATGACCGACAGGTCACGTTGACGCGCGGCGGGTCTCGCTGTTAGCTGATACGGCTTGAAAAGAGCGCCGCGAGGGACGAGCGGAGCACCCGCTCGGGCGATAAAGTGGGCTTGCTGGCCCTCAGGCAGCAGACCTTACCGACCGGGGCTCCCTCGGCGGTCCACGTGAGTGAATCAGGAGGCATCAGATGATCCGAATTAGAAAAGCGCTTCTTATCGCCGCCGGAACGTGCGCGGCGATCGGCGTCGCGGCGTGCAGCGACTCCATCAAAGAGCCCAGCCAGACCACCGGCACGGGTGGCAGCAGCAATGGTGGATCCACGAGCGGCACGGGCAACAGCACCTCGACCACCGGCGGTTCCGGAAACAGCGGGAACACGGCGGGTAGCAGCGGCATGAGCTCCGGCAACGTGATCCCCGACAGCACGGCGTGCACCGCGGAGTGCTGCCCGACGGATCCCAAGTGCTACTCGTCGAGCGCAGCGACGACGGCGCCCGGCGCGGCGTGTCTCGCAACACGCGACAACACCGGACAGAAGCACGTCTCCATGCGACAAACGTGGATCAACGCGACAGCCCCGAAGGGCAACGTCGGCGGCATCGTCTACACGGTGCTCTCCGGCCGTACGGAGCTGCCGCTCCCCTCGGGCTCGATGGCAATGGCCGGGCTCCCGCAGTGCAACATGAACGGGGGCGCCCTCGGTTACGGCGGTTACATGCAGCTCAGCGATCTGTACTTCGCGAATGGCGCGAACGGCGCGGCCGACTACGACAACGACTACGGAATGACCGGCTTCGCCACGTTCGTGTCGAGCATGAACGTGGTGAGCGATCTGACGAACGGCTTCTGCTACGGCACCGAGGACTGGAAGCCCGACACGGCGAACAAGATGTACGAGCTCGGTCCGAGCGACATGAGCCCGCAGACGGATTTCAACGGCAACCCATGGCCCAAGGGCTTGCCGGCACCAATGCCGCTCAAGGACGCGAACGGCATGGAACTTTCGTGGCATATCGCGCCGACAAAGGCCAAGCGTCTCCAGATGGATTTCGATCTCACCGACCAGAGCCAGCGCACGGACCTGATCTCTAAGCTCGCCTCGGACGGCGAGTACGGCATGAAGGGCTTCACCGGCGTCTACTACTTCGACCAGACGACGGGTTTTCAGCACTCGTACGGCCCGCTCGGCTGGGTCATCGTCTACAACCAGGACGGCTCGACGCACATCGCGATCCCGGCACGCGAGACGGAGTTCAAGTCGTACCTGAACGATCCTGCGCACCCGAACTGCATGGGCCAGTACGGCACCGTGATCGATCCGTCGACCGGCATGCCGACGGTGAACAAGGGCAACTCGTGCACGAACCCGACGAACTCCACGCCTCCGTGGGGCGGCGGAAACTGCACCGCTTCGACGGGGAAGGCCACGTGCAACGCAGGCGAAGGGCCCTTCAGCTCACAACTCTACTTCCTCATCACCGAGCTCGAGCAGATCTACAGCTCGGACCTGACGTCGACGCTGTGCGTCTCGTATCCCACACAGGCTGCGCTTCCCGCCGGGTTCGTCAATACGGCGACACACTCCTGCACAGGCTCGAGCTGGAAGCCGAGCTCGGCGGACGGAAGCGGTCTCCCGAAGGGCGACTGGTGCGCCGCGACGAACAGCCCGGCGACGGACAAGTGCCACGACGCCTGGCGCAGCACCAACTTCCACACCTTCGCTGGCGCGAACATCAAGATGGATTCGTCCACGATGGCGCCTGCCACCTGCCCGTTCTGAGCCGGTAGCAGTCTGAATGCACGAACGCCGGTGGCTCGAGAAGAGCCGCCGGCGTTTTGCTTTGTCCGGCTCCGTCACAAAAGACGGCTCTCGCAAACCGCGCCCCGTCGTGAAATGCGGGCCTCACGAACTGCGGCTCGCGTGCGTTGCGGCCGTCGCGTCGCAAAAGGCGGACCATCGCGAACCGCCGTGCATGCGAACGACGCCGGTGTATTGACGTCCGAAGCGCCCTCGGGCGCCAGACGCAGGACTCAGAACCGGACGGTGCCGCCCAGCGTGAACGCGTGCGCGTACTGCGTGATGCGGCCGTCGTTCACTGTGTTGAACGTGCGGAACTGCTGCCGATTCGCGGCAGTCACGTTTCCGTCGCGGTTCACGTTGAATGGCGGGGTCATGGCGTTCGTTGCCACCGAACCGGCGATCGCGCGCATGGCTCCGACGCCATCGTTATCGAGGCCCTCCGACCAGTGATACTGATAGCCGATCGAGATATCGATGAAGTCCTGACGAAAGACGAATCCGCCGCCGAACCCGCCACGTGTCGCGCCGACAGACGTGATGGAGAGCCACTTCGCATCCTGCGACTGCGACTCGAACCAAGTTCCGGCGCGGATGCCGAATTTGTCGGGCACCACGTTCCACTGACCCCCGAGGCGCAGACCGAACGAATTCTCGTACCCGTTCCACTTATCTGCGTTCGGTGGGATGTACCCTACAGGAACTACCGACTGGATGCCTCCACCGTTGGGAAAGGCACCCTGTGGGTCTGGGCCGTCGGCGAAGCGGACCTCGACGGTATTAGCGGCCTTGTTGATCGAGTAGCTGCCGTCGAGCTCTATGTCGAACACGTCGTCGTGCAGCGGGTCGCGAACCGGTGGCTTGTCGTTCGTCGGCACCGATTGCACGTACTTCGGCATTTCCTTTGCGCTGCGCAACGAATGGAAGCGCACACCGAGACGCACCTCGGGCGGGAACGGGAAGTCCAGATGCCGGAACGTCTCGTTCCCGTAGTTGTTGATGGTGGTCACCGAAGGCGACACGCTTTGGCATGAGGCTCTGTCTGGGAGCTGGCAGAGCGGCTTCAGGCCCGTGTAAGTTCCATTATAGGGTTGTGCGTAGACGGTGAGGTCGCCCTTGGTCGACGAGGCGTCGCTGATCCATCGCCCCCAAGCGGCTATGTCGAGGTTCGGCAGTGGCGACCAGTGAATGGAAAGGATCCCGCCAGGGACGAATAGATCCTTCGTGTGGAGATAGGAGAGCGTGTCGAGCGACGCATTGTCCGCCGTTTGCCCCACCTTGGTTTGCTCGGTCCCGGCCACGTTGAAGTTGATGATCGAAATACCGGAGATGAACGCCGCGCCGACCCTGAACTTCGGCAGCACCTCCCAGCCGACGCCGATGGTCGGGAAGAGGATCGTCGAGAGCTGGTTGAGCTGCTGGTAGCGGTACGGAGCGGGCCCCTGCTGTATTTGGTTCGTGCCTGTATTGAGAACGGGCTTCAAGGCAGGCCACTCATCCTTCGAGTAGCCGTACGTCGCCGGCGGGACGACAGCGAGGCCGACACCGACCTTCTTCGAGACGCGCCACGCGAGCGAGATCGACGGGATCGTGCTCGGGAAGGTCCCGCGCGAGTCGCAGGCCGGTTCGTACTGGAGCCCAGCTGTTGCCGTTTCCGGAGCACCGTTCGGGCCCTGGCGCGCGTAGCAAACGTGCTGGAAGTTGAGCTGCTGCTCGATGCTGAATCCGCTGGCCTGGGTCGCGAGGGCGGCGGGGTTGTAGTGGGTCGCGATGGGCTCGTTCGCCACCGCGAGCCAAGCACCCGCGCGCGAGAAGGATGCGCTGCCGTTGTCCGGGTACTCGAGCGGATTGCTCGCGAAAGCGCTCCGCGATCCGCAGAACGCCATGCCTGCGGCAAAGGCGGCAACGGCGAAGCTCTGTAGACGGTGCGCTCTCATGGTGGCTCTCACAGGTCGATGTCGACCATGTACGCGAAGAGGAGCTGGATGGGCTGGCGGAAGACCTGCGTACCGAACAAGTCGTTTTTCAGGCCGTACGTGGTGTAGGCGCGGAACAGGAAGGTGTCGTTGCTGCTGACCCAGTTCGGACGCAGGCCCGCGATGATGCCGTAGTGGAACTCGAACTCGTGCGTGCCGTAGCAGACGAGGTTCGGCACCACCCCAGGCTGACAAGCGCTGTGGTCAGGGAGGATCAGGCCGCTCGGCGTCGCGAAATCGCCCTTCGTGCGGTTCCGAGGGACGAGCATTGCGCGAAGCGCCGGCCCGATGAAGCCGAAGTTCCGTGCGCGATAGAAGAGATAGCCCTCCCAGCGTACGTTCCAGCCACCGTTCAGAACCGTTCCGTTCTCCCAGTCGTAGGTGACGTCGGGGCGGCCATCGTGGCGCGCGGCCAGGTTCGAGACGCCCATGAAGTTGTAGCCGGGCCACACGAAGCCCCAGCGGCCTTCGTAGTAAGCCCACGTCTTCGACTGGACGTCGACGTTCTGATCTTTGATCGACCGCAGGTCCCGATTCAGATCGACCTGCGGCGGGAGAGGATAGAGCGGTAACTGCGGATTCCCGGCCACGGTGTTGTTGCTCGCCGTGCACGGTTGGCCGCCGCAGTTCTGGATTGCCTGCTGCCCGCCGGCATCCCGTCCCGTCTTCGGGTCGGGGTTGAACTGGAGCATGTGCCACTCGTCGTGGTAGCCGACGCTCGCACCGAAGCTCATCAAGAAAAAACGTATATCCGCGTTCGCGCTGATCTCGGCGAAGGGGACCGCCACGGTCCCGATGACCTGAGTCCGAAGCTCGGTCACTTCCTTCTCGAGCTCGAAGCGATGGTCGTACGTCGCCCGAAAACCCGGACCGATGAACGGCATCAACGTCAGGTGCGGGCCCGGCTTCTGTACGTTGAGGAAATCGTCAGCGGGGGGTCTCGCGTCCGCGCGTGTCGCGGACAGGAACAACCCCGCCAACGTCAAGATCCCCGCTAACGGCCTGCCGATTCTCATGGAGTGTGCTGGCGGATCGAGTCGCTGGGCGAGCTTTCCCCGTGTTCCCTCGATGGCAAACGCCCGCCACGAGTACCCGTCTCGCTTTCCACTGTCAATAAGAAGTGTCCCCCGCGCGAGCATGCCCATCCGCCGCCAAAGGGCCGCGTCGTCCGGCGAGAAGACTCGCGTGACGGTGAAGCACGCCGCGCTCGCTCGGCGATGACAGCATCGCGTGACCAAGTGATACGCCGGCGCTCGGGTTTGCGCGCGTCCCGTGCACGACACGCGACGCCACCCGATACTCTCCGTTGCGCAGATTGCTTCGCATCAGGCGCGCTGTCGCCGCCGTCGTCCCCTCGCGTGCGACCTTTGCGCGCCCCAGCTCACGTGACCCTTCGACGACGTTCGTTACCCGCGCCCCCCGCACTCGATTGACCGCATCGGGACATCCGCGGTGCGTTCTCCGAATCCTCACCCGCCGGCGACCGAGCAGCACTCCGTCCCCGAGCGCGGCACCCTCCGCGGGTGCGTCCCCGAATCCTCACTCGCCGGCAGCCTCCATGGATCGACGTCGGCAAGCACGGTCGGTGCAACCCTCGAGCGACGTCCGGCCACCTTGTCGCGTGCGCCATCAAGGGACGGCGGTTCAAATAATTACCAAATCGCGCCCGGCCGGAACGACGCCCCCGCCTCACGCCCCTGCGCCTAGTATCTTCTTCGCTCGATTCGGCCCGAATTTCAGGCAGCAGAGGGAAAAGGTTTAACCACTTTTCCGGCGACGCAGGGCCGTAGTTTTGTCAGAAAATGCAGTATATTCAACTCGTTACTGGGGGTGCACCTCGGAGCGCCCGTTCGTCGGTGAAGCGAAGATCGCTGGCAGACCAAGAAAGTCAAAACCCCTTGCCATTTTGGTCGCACTGTAATCAAAGGTGCCTTATAGTAACATTGCAATTTGAAGAGCTGTCGCCCGGTTCACCGGTGGCCGCTCGGGAGAAGAGGACGCCGTGCCGATAGAACTGCCCGCCGTGCGAATCCTGATCGTCGACGACGACAAGCAGATCTGCGACTACATGCAGACACTTCTCGAGAACGACGGATTTCACGTCAAAACCACCAGCGATCCCACGCTCGTCGAGGACGAAGTTCGCACCGGCGAATACCACGTCATCATCCTCGATTTGATGATGCCGAAGCTCGACGGCATCGAGGTGCTCCGACGGATACGCGCCATCGACAAGGACATCGCGGTGGTGATCTTCACGGCGCATCCGAACCTCGATTCCGCCGTCGCGTCGATGAAGCTCGACGCCGTCGACTACATCAAGAAGCCCTTCAACGCGGACGAGTTCCGCGAGGTGCTCGCCCGCGTGATGCGCAAGAAGGGTCTCGCGCGAACGCCGGAAGAGCAGCTCCACAAGATCATCGGAGACACGATCCGGACCTTGCGCAAGGAGAAGGAGCTCACGCTGAAGCAGATGAGCCGGCGCACCGGGCTCAGCATCTCGCTCCTTTCTCAGATCGAGCGCGCCGAATCGAGCCCCTCCATCTCGAGCCTCTACAAGATCTCGGTGGCCCTCGATTCGCGCATCCAAGATCTGTTCGGCAAGGACTGAGTCCGAGCCCCCGCGGCTCGATTGCGGCTCGAAGCAAGCGAGCTTTGGGGCGCGCGGCTTGACAGACAAATCCCGGCTCGCCATAGTCCCGGCCCCCGCTCGCCGAGGTAGCTCAGGTGGTTAGAGCAGGCGTTTCATAAGCGCCGGGTCGGGGGTTCAAGTCCCTCCCTCGGCACCGAAAAAGACGTGCTTTACCCCGTCTTCCGCCTTGGCGCCTTTCGTGCGCCCGACCAGTTCTCCGGAAGACCGCACGCGGAGAGCACGGCCTTCACGTAGCGCTCGCTGATGCGCGCGGTCCCGGATTCGGCCTGGCTGATCCTGGTTTGGCTCTTTTCCATGCGCTCCGCGAGCTCGGCTTGCGTGAGCTTCGCGTGCTCGCGGTGCGGAAGCAGCGGTGCAGGCCGTTCGAAACTCGTACTACGAATCCGTCGACGAGCTGGCGGCGGCGTACGCCGTCTATATCGTGCAGGGGCACGCAGTCATGGACGGCAACAAGCACACTGGCTACGCCGCGATGCTGACTTTTCTCGCATACAACGATCGGCCGCGAACGCTCGACGACGCCGTAGACGCGATGATCGAGCTGCAGGAGCGCGCCGAAGCGGGCGAGCGGACGGACTCGCTCGTCCGATGGCTCGCCGATCAACTGGTCTGAAACGGCGGCCCGTGACGGTCGACGGTCGATTACCGTTTGCCCGGCCCCGGGCCGGAACGACCGACGGCCGGATTCATCGCGTCGAACGCGATGTGAAGCGTGAGCCCGGCGCGGCGGACCGCGCGCGGCAGCGGGCCGTACGGCGACGCTTGCTCGAGCGCGCGCGCGACCTTCATGTCGAACTCGGGGATGCCGCTCGGACGGACGACGCGTAGATCGTGCACGGCGCCGTCGGACGAGATGGTGACGCCGATGACGGCGACGCCGCCGCGTCCCTCCGCGAGCGCCCACATGGGCATCGCGTCTTCCCAGTATGGATACACCTTACGCGTCAGGGCTTGCGCGTAGCTCTGGATCCCGAGCGTCGCGGCACCGTCGATGCCGCCTTCGCCCGAGACGCGGGACTTCGTGCCGATGCCCGCCGCGCCGTCGCTGCCGGGATCCGAAGGACCGCGAGAGCCGCCCGGGCCTTGTCCGAGCGGGCCGCCCGCGGTGCTCGCCGTGATGAGCGATTGCACGAGGCTCGCGACTTCCTCGGGGCTGTCCGTCGTGTCCGCGGGGCGACCGTGAACCGTCGTTTCGATCGACGCGCGGCCCTGCCGCACGGCGGGATGCGCGACGGCGATCGCGGCGCTGCGACGGAAATCGGGATCTTTCGCGCCGTGGTCGACGCCTCGGGCGGCGACTTTGACCGCGCCGGCCACGGCTGCGCCGAGCACCAATGGCCGCTGGCCGTCCTCCGTCGGTGGCTCCGCGCCGCGCTCGAAGCCGGCGATCGCCGGGACCGCGCCGACGCCGCCGACCGACGGGTCGCGGGGAGCCGCGGGAAGGCGCGCGAGCCGTGTCCCGGGGCCGACGGCGAGGAAGGTGAGCTCCATCGGATTCGGGGTCGTGCGGCGATCTTCGCGCGACGCGCGGACGTCGCCGGTGTCGATGCGCGAGAGCTGGCTCGAAGGCGTGAGCAACGTCGGATCCGTATCGAGCGTCAGACCGTCCACGCTGTCGGAGAGATGCAGCGCCTTCTGCGACGCTTCGCGTGTGCCGCCGCGGCCCGTGACCCGCGTGTCGGGGCGAGGCTCGCGCAGCGCGCCGGCGAGCGGCGACGGCTCCGGCTCTTCGACCTTCTGCTCCGGCACGCGCGCGCCCGGAAGCCCCGGCGGATTCGCGAGATCGCGGCGCTCGCCTTCGGGCAACGAGACGTCGACGAGGACGGGGCGAGGATCCCGATACGCCAGCGCGCGGATGTAACGCGCGCTGACGGCGATGATCACGGCGTGCAGAACGACCGAGGCGACGAGCGCTGCGGGGGCCGAAGCTCTGTGCCTTCGCGGAGCGCCGTCATCCTTCATCTTGTGCCGACCAACCTTAACTTTGACTCGATCGCGCGCCCGGGTCGAGCTTCGGCCCGAAGCGCCGGAGCGCGTTTTCGGTGGTGACCCGTTCGATGTGCTCGAAGGTCGCACCCCTCAGCTCGGCCAAACGCCGCGCGGTGTGGACGATGTAGGCCGGCTCGTTGGGTTTACCGCGCTTGGGGATGGGCGCGAGGTACGGGCTGTCCGTCTCGACGAGGATCCGATCTTCGGGCGCGAAGCGCGCGGCGTCGTGCACGCCGGCCGCGTTCTTGAACGTCAAGATGCCGGAGAACGAGACGTCGAAGCCGAGGTCGAACGCGCGGCGCGCGAAATCGCGATCTTCGCTGAAGCAGTGGATGACGCCGCCGACGTCGCGCGCGCCCTCCGCCTCGAGCAAGGCGAGCGTGTCGGCGGCGGCGCTGCGCGTGTGGACGACGATGGGCTTCTTCACGCCGCGGGCGAGCGCGATGAAGCGACGGAACACCGCCGCCTGAACGTCGCGCGGCGAATGATCGTAGTGGTAGTCGAGGCCGATCTCGCCGACGCCGACGACGGACGGATCCGCGGCGAGCCGCGACAGCTCGTCGAAGAGAGCGTCGTCGAGCGTGGACGCATCGTGGGGATGGACGCCGACGGTGCACGCCACGTCCGTCCGCGAACCGGACAGCGCGATCACTTCGCGGGCCGCGTCGAGCGAGCCGACGCCGATGGCGACGAAGGCTCCGACGCCCGCGCTGCGCGCGCGGGAGAGCACCTCGGTCACGCCGCCCTCGCAGTACCTGCCGTCGAGGTGGCAGTGCGTGTCGATCAGCATCCCCGAGGTCATTCCTTGGGCAGCGACGCGAAGAGCGCGTCGAACTGCTCGCTGTTGTCGAGCGCGTAGTGCAGAGCGGCGGTCGCCGCCTCGACGCGGTCGGCCCCGCTCGGCCAGGGGGCGTCGCCCGGTGGAAAGGACTCGACCGAGATCGAGCCGTAATCCGTCATTCGACAGACGAAGATACCTCCGGCATTGGAGTCCACCGTGTCATCGACGGCCACGCGAACCACCACGGTGTCCCCGTCCACTTCCGGCTCTCCGACAATCGCCGCTGTCTTCATGACTCGACCGTAGCACCGCTTTTCGTGCCGGAGGGAGCGCATGACACCCGCCCGACGGCGGGGCCCTCGGTCAACGGTTCAGACCGCCCTCGGGGGACACCGAGGCGGTTCGATTCACGCATCTCCGCAGGCCCTCCCCCGCCAGCACCACGACGGCGGCCGCGACGAGCTCGACGGGCTCCGCCCCCTGCGCGGCGAGCACGATACCGAGAAGCGACAACGGAACTGGCCACAAATGGACGCGCCGCAGGCCGTGCTGCTGCCTCAGCGAAAGGACCGCCAGCGACGCGAGCGTCACGGCGTACTGCGCCAGGACGGCGAGGCTCGACAGCACGAAGAGCTCCGTGAGCTTCCCGAGGAAGGAGACGAGGACGAGCACGACCAGCGTCGTGATCCAGAGCGCGCGCTGGGGCACGAATCGATCGTCGGCCACGCCGATCCAGGGCCCGAGAGCGCCGGGCTCGGCGAGCGCGGAGAGGTATCGCGGCGTGGTGTTCAGCATGCCGAAGGCGATGCCGAGCGCGGAGACGTTTGCGCCCGCGGCGACCAGCGCGAACGCGGGCGCGCCGCCGTACACGCGCGCCGCGTCGGCGAGCGGCGCGTGGCTCGCGCCGAGGTCCGGCACCGCCCGCGCCGCGAGGACGTGAAGCGCGGCGTAGAGCAGCGTCGCGAGCGAGAGCGACGCGACGGTCGCGAACGGAACGGCCACCGCGGAGCGCCGCACGCTGCCCGCGAGCAGCGGAACGATCTCGAAGCCCTGGCTCGCGAACACGACGACCAGCACCGCGCGCTCCACGGAGTGCGCGGTCACGACGTGAGGCTTCACGGCGACGGCCGGCACGGCGTGCAGGCCGGCGACGCCGACCGCGACGAGCGCCGCGAGGGGCAACAGCTTGAGCACGGTCACCCCCATCCACACGAAAGAGCTCAGCCTGAGCCCCGTCGCCGCGATGCCGGCCAGCAGCACCGCGCACGTCCCCGCGAACGCCCGCACGCCGAGATCGCCTTCGATCCCGAACAGCGGTGCGGCGTGGTGCGCGAGCCCCGACACGACCGCTGCGACGCTCAGCAGCGACGAGACGTAGGTGACCCACCCGACGAAGAACGCGAAGCGCGCGCCGAACGCCGCCCGCGCCCACACGTACGGCCCGCCGTCCACGTCGAAGCGCCCGCCGAGCGCGGCGAAACCGCAAGCGATGGGGAGCATCGCCGCGGCCGTCGCGAAGTACACCCACACGCCCGCGACGCCGGGCAACTCGGCCGCCACCTCCGCCGGGGCAAAAAAAATGCCGACCCCGACGATCCCGTTGATACCGAGCGCAAGCAGCGAGAGCGGTCCAAGAGGGCGCACCCGCGACTCGGACTCCATGCGCGCCACTTTACAGCAACTCTTGGACGGCGCGACGGCAGAGGAGATTGAACAGGAAGAGGGAAGATTAGAAGATTTTGGGGTGGATGACGGATCTTAGCGGCAGTTTCGCGTCCATTTTCGAACCAGGGCCCTCCACACGCGATGAGATCGCGCCGAACAGCGCAACTCTCGCGTGGCGCGACCGACGTGGAAGAGTGGATCAGAAACGAGAACGCTCAGAAGGTTTTGAAGACTGCTCACACGACGTCATTGGCGCGTGCATCGAGGTGCATCGGGTGCTTGGCCCCGGACTGCTCGAATCGGCGTATGAAGCATGCTTGGCACACGAGTTTGCGTTGCGCGACCTGAGCTTCGAGCGACAGAAGCCCCTACCAGTCCGCTACAAAGGCCTGCCACTCGAATGTGGCTACCGCATGGATTTCGTGATGAAGGGAGAACTGGTTCTCGAGGTAAAGGCGGTCGAACATCTGCTGCCCATTCACTCTGCGCAGCTCATCAGCTATCTGCGACTGACGGGTATCCGCACCGGTCTACTCGTCAACTTCCACGCCGAGACGATCCAGCGTGGCCTGCGCCGCCTAGAGCTCCCCCCAACCCCTTCTAATCTTCCCTCTTCCTGTTAAAATCTCACTCGTAAATTGCCGCGAAGTGCTTACCCCAGCGCGTCCGCGAATCGCTCTCGGATGAGCGCCGCTGCCGCGTCGCCCGCGGAGCTCTCTTCGTAGCCGAAGCGTTCGTGCAATCGGTCCAGCATGGCTCTGACCTCCGTGCGGCGCGCTTCGCTGAGACCCGTCCCTTCACTCCGGAGCAGGATGACCATGTCGCGACAGAGCTTCGCGATCGCGACGCGCTTTTCGGCGAAGACGGCGTCGCGCAGTCGCTTCAGCTGCGACGAGAAGACCTTGGCGTTGTCGATGGGTTCATCGGGGCGCTCGATCGCCCATCCCGCGATCTGTGAGACGAGCGATCTGCGGATGTCCTCGGGCTTGTCGGGGTAGCCGAGCCGCGTCTCCACCTCTTCCATGAGCCGCTCGTCGGGGTCCTCGGCCGCGCCGGTGACCGGGTTGCGGAGCTTTTCGCCCTTCGTCCAGTAGCCGACGTGCTGGATGTAGCGCGTGAAGAGCTCGCGATAGCTGTCTTCGTTCACGAGAGCGCTCGCGATGCGGAATTCGTCCTGCATGAGATCGAGCAGGCGCGTGCGCAGCGCTTTTCGGAACGCGAGGTGGTCGTGGTACGAGCCGGGCTGCGAGTCTTGCTGGAGCCAGGTATATTCGGCCTCTTTCGTGCACAGCTTGTCGAGCTGGTCGAGCACGGCGAAGGGCGAGAGGCAGGCGTAGCGGGGGTCCTGCGCGGCGTCGAGCAGGACGGTGCGCATCTCGCGCGGGCTCGCGCCGATGCTTCCCTCGTAGATGGGATACGCGACGCTCTCTTCGTACAGGATGGTGATCGCGGCGCGGAGCCGCTTGGCGTTCTCGTCGTCCAGGCGCTCGGGCACCTTGCCGCTGTCGTAGAGATCCAGCTTGTCGAAGGCCGAAAGATCGCGCACGAGGTCGACGAGCGGGCGCTCGTAACGTTCGGGGTTCGGCCGGCGGAGCCGCGAGAGGACCGCGAACATCGCCGCGATGCGCGTGGAGTGGGGAGCGACGTGGACCCGAGCTTGCGGCGCGATCTGCGCGTCGTAGATGGCTTGCTCGTCGCTCCAGCGCAGGAGGTACGGCGTGCGGATGAGCTCGAGACGCCCGCGGAAGCTCTCGAACTCCGGGTGCTCGCGGAACGCGGCGAGCTGCACCTCGTTGGCGCTGCCGATCATGACGGAGTTGACCTGCACGGTCTGCGAACGCAGCGGCACTTCGCCGGTCTCGATCGTGAGCTGCAGGTACTTGAAGGCGTCGAGCGGCCTCTTCAAGAGATCCGAGAATTCGAGCAAGCCGCCGCTCGCCTCGACGAGCTCGCCGAAGGCCTCGAACAGCGTGACGGACTGGAGCGACGGCGGCAACGACGCGAGGTTCTTGTCGGCGGTGAGCTGGCGCTCGCCCGCGTCCACCGTGAGCTGCGGCCCCACCGTCACCGCGCCGACGCGATAACGCTTCGAGATGAAGTAGCGCTCCACCTGCACGTGACGCAACACTTCGTCGAGCGAACCGTCGTAGCTCGCGAGCAGCGCGTCGAACACCTGGCGGTTCTTGTGCGACAGCCGCCCGCGCAGGACCCAGTCGCTCGGCCGGAAATCCGCTTTGGCGTCGGCGTACAAGGACTCGAGCAGGCCGTAGCGCTGCTTCTCCGGGATCAGGAACAGCGGGTGATCGCGCACCTCGATGAAGAGCCGGGCGTCGACCTCTTCGTCGGGCAGGTGCGCGTAGGTGCCGTCCTTCGAGGAGCGGCCCACGCGGCGCTCCGAGAACCCGATGGAGCCCTTCACCGTGCTCTTCGTCGGGAAGACCCAGTGGAAGCGATAGAGCGCACCGTCGTCGAGGGTGGAGTAGTGCTCGAGCGCGGCCATGATGCACGCGGCGACCGTGCTCTTCGCGGAGCCGTTCGGGCCGTGCAGGAGCGGCATACGGTTCGAGCGCCCTTCCTGGACGAAATTCGAGAGCGTGCGATAGAGCTCTTCTTGCACGCCTTCCTGCGCGACGAGCGCGCGGCGGCGCGCGACGGCCGGATCGAGCCAGGAAAGATCGAACAGACGGAACCGGGTGACCTCGCCCCAGGGACGCTTCAGCGTCGTCTTGCCGAAATGGTCGAAGGCGTCGCGCAGATACCGCGCGGCGTCGCGACATTGCCGGGGCGGATGGGTCGCGACGAGCTCGAGGTACTCCTGGAAGGAAAGGACGCGCCGCTCCTCGCCGAACTCGCGTTGGACCTGACGCGCGATGCCGTCGAGACGGGCCAGAGCTCCCCGGTCGGACATGAGATGAAGGCTACCATGGCAGGAGGCCGCTCGAGTCGCCAGCAGCGCGACGGCGTCGCGCGACACGGAACGAGTCCCGAGCGCTCAGCTCCGTGACCGGGACGTCGGGAGATCCCGCCCTCACCCGAGCGGGGGCCCGAATCTCCCGGCAGCCCCGCGATGGACGAGCGATTAATCGACGTTGACGTGCAGGAGAACGTCTCGCTTCTCGATGAGGCACTGATCCGCGCTGCACAGCGAGAACGCGAACAGGCCGGCGATGGTTTTCTCGCCCTTGCCGTCCGGCGTGAAGCGCACCGTCATGGTCGCGCGCTTCTCCTCGAGCTTCGCGGCTTCGGAGCTGAAGGTCGGCGACGCGTACGTCACCCCCGGCGAGGCGGCGGGCTTGAACTTGTACGGATACTTGTCGTTGACGTGGTACCCGCTCTTCGCGTCGACTTGGATGTCGACGGTCGCGGGCTGCCCCGCGACGACGGCGCCCGCCGGTTTCATCACCAGGTCGAAGGTCGGCTCGTGCAGCTCCGCGCTCGGGGCAGGCTTCGCCGACGGTTCTTCCGCGGGAGTCGGCTGCGGCGGCGCCGCGTCGCGACGACAGCCGCCGGCAAAAAGAGCGACCAGCGCGCACGCGCACGCGGTCACATGAGCCATGCGATGAGCACGCCGAGCAGGATGGCGACGACCACGACGACGGGGACGAGCCACCAGCCGAGGCGCGAGCTCGGCACGCCCGCCGGTACCGCCGCCACGTCGGGCATGGTCCCGCGCGCGGACATGGGCGCGGTGGCGAACGAACCGCCGCCGGCCGGGACGGACTGGGCGATGGGCTCGGAGAGGGTCGGCGCCGGTACCGCGGCCGCCGCAGCGCCGGCGAAGGCGCCGTCCATCGCCACGCCGAGGCTGTCGCCCTCACCGAAGAACGAATCCGCGGCTGCGTCCTGAGGACGTTTCTCCGGTTCGGCGGCTTTCAACAGCGCATCCATCTTCGAATTGATCTGCGCTTCGAGCTGCTCTTCGGGTGCGTTCGCCCACACCAGATGATCGCCCTCGAGACCGTAGGCGCGCCCGACCTGATCGGCCAGAGCGCCCACCGACGGCGTGCGCAGGCTCGCCGTCTTCTTCATCGCGGCGAGGATGGCGCGGTCGACGCTCGGGGGAATGGGGTACTTCTGGCCCTTACCCGCGACGCTCGGCGCTTGCGGTTCCTTCGTCAAGATCTCGAGCAGGATGGCGGGCCCGCTGTTTCCGCGGAACGGCACGACGCCGGCGATGCACTCGTAGCCGATCGCCGCGAGCGCCCACACGTCGGCGCGCTGATCCAGCGTGTCGAGGCCCTGCGCTTGCTCCGGAGCCATGTAGTAGGGCGAGCCGATCGTCGTGCCCATCACCGTGAGCTTCTTCGCGCCGGTCGTCTTGTCCTTGACCGACCCGAAATCGAGGATCTTCACCATGTCGCCCGCGGTGGTCTGACACAAGAATAGGTTGTCGGGCTTGAGATCGCGATGCACGAGCTTCTTCGCGTGCGCGGCGTCGAGGCCGATGGCCACCTGGCTCAACATGCGCACGAGGCGCGAAGGCTTGACGACCTTCTGTCGCTTGAGCGTCGAGCGCAGCTCTTCGCCGTAGAGGAACTCCATCACCAGGGCGTACGAGCCGTCGCCCGTCGCCTGGAAATCCGTCACCTCGACGATGTGCTCGTGGGGGAGCTCCTTCGAAACCTCGAATTCCCGCTTGAAGCGCTCGACGGCGACGCCGTCCCGCGACACCTCGGGATGCAGGACCTTCACCGCGACGTTGCGCTGCCCGACCATGTCGAGCGCCTCGTAGACGCGGCCCATCCCGCCGTCGGCGACGACGCGACGGATCTGGTAGCGCTGGCACAGCAGCGCGCCGATTCGCGGATCCGCGTCGTCGGACGCGATGGGAACCTGCGTTGCGCTGTAGAGCTCCTGCCCGTCGATCGGACAGAACCCGGCCTCGTCGGGATAGAGGCGTCCGCAGACGCGACATGCCTTCATGGACCCTCGCCTCTCACCCAACCCAGTTGCGACCCGTCACGGGCTGCTCGATTGACTCTCGGCGGAATCCGTTCCGGGAGGCCGGTAATAGAGGATGCGCGCGCAGCTCGGGCACTGATCGAAATCGTCTCCGCGCATCATCTTCTGGAACATCATCGGCGGGATGCGGATATGGCACGCGCTGCAGGTGCCGTCGGTGACGTGGGCGATCGAGCTGCCGCGGCGCTTGCGGATGGTCTCGTAGCGCCGGTAGAGCGCCGGGCTGACCTTCTCGACGAGACCGACCCGCACTTTCCGCTTGCCGGCGACGTCGCGCTCGAGCTCGCCGAGCTTCGTCGTCACGTCGCCTTCCGTCGAGCCGAGCTCGGCCGCGATGCCGTCCCGCTCTTTCGCCGTCGCGTCGCTCTCTTGACGCGCTTGCTCCGCCAGGCCGGAGAGCTTTTCGACCTCCAGCTCACGATCTCGATAGAGCTTCCTCAGCTCTTCGACCTCGCGCTGGGCGGCGTTGACTTCGCGCTCGGTCCGGCAGCGGGCGAGCTTTTCGCGAGAGCGCTCCATCTGCGCGCTCATCTGTCGCGCCTCGGTCATGAGCTCGTTTCGAGTCCGTTCCATCTCCGCGATGCTCGCGCGCGAGGCGGAAAGCCGATCTTCCAGCTGCCGGAGCTGGCCCCGGCGTTTGTCGAGCGTTTCTCGTTCCTGCGAAAGGACGCCGTCGAGCCCCAAGAGCTCCGCGTCCAGCTCCGCCAGCTTTTCTAGTGCCTCGATCTGCGATGCTATCTTCACGGGTGGGTTCGGCTCCTTGCCACAAGCTAGGTCGAAGTGCTCAATCGGCGCGCCCAGTAAGTGGGCCCACCTGGGTTCGAACCAGGAACAACCCGGTTATGAGCCGGGGGCTCTGACCGATTGAGCTATGGGCCCGCGTGGACCGAAAGGCTGTAACTTGCGATCTCCACGCGCGAAAACCTAGTCGAACCCCCTCCCGGGGGCAACGCCTGGAGGTCGGCTCGTGAGGAGCCCGCTACCGTAAGGCCTCCCGCGGCGATCGCAACGGGTCCCGGCAGCAGCGAAAGCCCGTCTGCAACTGCCGGAAACCAGGCTGCTTGATCTGGCGGACGGTCTGGCAGGTGGGCGCGCCCTCGTAGCGGCCGCCGTGCAGCGCGTGCTCGAAACCCGGGACATCGCTCTTCACCCACTCGTCGACGTTGCCGATCAAGTCGCGCGCGCCGAAGGGACCCACGCAGCCTTTTCGCTCGCCAGCCGCCACCCGGCCGTCGTGCTGCTCGACGGCCCGGGCCACGTCGCGCGCCTCCCACATCGCGTCGTGCGCGAGCCGAGGCGCGGGCCGGCCGACGTTGCAAGCGTCCGGATCCGCCTCGTCGCCGTACGAGAAGGCGAGCCCCCTCGGCCCCTCGCAGGCGAACGTCCATTCGAGCTCGGTGCAGAGCCGCTTGCCTTCCTCCGCGCACGCCGAACGCGCTTGCTCGAACGTCACCACCGTCGCCGGCAGCATGCCCTCTCGGTTCGGGTATTCGTATCGATCCACGCAGAAACGGAGCTCTAGCCCGCGCCGGCACTGGGCGGGCTCGTAGGCATCGCACGCTTCGTCGTCGCCGGGGTGACGCTTCGTGCATCTCCGGTGCGTCTCGGCGCACGTCGTTCCTTCGGCGAGCAGCATTCCCTCGGGACATACGGACGCCGAGAGCGGATCCTCCATGACATACGTATCGACTTGAGGAGGCGTCTGAACGACGCTGCTCGCCGGCGCTGGACGAGACGGACGCGGCGCAGCGCGAGGTGCCCTTGCGACGGCCCGCACGGCGGGTGCCTTCGACACGAGAGGCCGGTGCCGTCGGACGATCACGGACGAAAGCGCCAGCGAAACGCCGAGAATCGCGGCGAACGTGAGCACCCTGCCGATCGTCATGAAGGAACCGTGAGCTTGCGGCGCATGCGCGAGTTGGGGCGAATTGATTGCTCTAGCCGTTACACGGCGCCGAGCGTAGCGAGTGGCGGGCCCGGCGGAGGCCCGCTGCGCGAAGGCGCACTGAACTAGACTCGCGGGCCCGAAACGCGTGGGTGCGGTCTGACCCGGGTCGACGTCCGGGAACCCTACGCCGCCGCGAACGAAACGGCGATCGTCACGATGGTTGGTGAAAACGCCTCGTCCACGCTAGCTTAGCAGGCCGTCCATGCAACGGCTGGTCGTCACAGGCGCAAGCCAGCACAACTTGAAGAACGTCAGCTGCGAGCTGCCGCGCAATCAGCTCGTCGTGATCACCGGGCCGAGCGGCTCGGGTAAGTCGTCGCTCGCGTTCGATACCATCTACGCGGAAGGACAGCGACGGTACGTCGAATCGCTCTCCGCCTACGCGCGCCAGTTCCTCGATCAGTTACCCAAGCCGCGCGTCGAGAGCATCGAAGGGCTGTCCCCCGCGATCGCCATCGAGCAGCGCGCCCTCGGTAAGAGCCCGCGATCGACGGTCGGCACGGTCACGGAAATCGCCGACTATCTGCGCCTCCTGTACGCGCGCGCGGGCACGCCTCACTGCCCGAAGTCCGGCAAAGTGCTGCGCGCCTACACGGTCCAGGAGATCGTCGACACCATCCTGGATCGCGGCCCGGAGGCCCGTCTCTCGCTGCTCGCCCCCGTCACTCGCGGCCGAAAGGGCGAGCTGAAGAGCGAGCTCGAGCGCCTGCGGCGCGAGGGCTTCGTCCGAGTCCGCATCGACGGGCAGATGGTCGACCTCGGCGAGGAGATCGAGCTCGAGCGCGGAAAGGCGCACGACCTCGACGTCGTGGTGGATCGCATCGTCGTGCGAGAGGGCGTGAAGGGCCGGGTCACCGACTCCGTCGAGCTCGCGCTGAAGCTCGGCGACGGGACGGTGCTCGTGGACTTCCAGGACGACAGCGAGCCGCTCGTCATGAGCGAACGGCTGGTGAGCTGGGAGTACGGCATCACCCTTCCCCCGCTCGAGCCCCGGCTCTTCTCCTTCAACAGCCCTCACGGCGCTTGCCCGACGTGCGACGGCCTCGGCACCCGTTCGCGCATCGATCCCGAGCGCGTCGTTCCGGATCCACGACGAACGCTGCGCGAAGGCGCCGTGGCCGCGTTCGGTCGCCGCGGCTCCGTCGCGACGGCGACGGAGGTGGACCGCGCCGTGAAGAGCCTCGGCGTGAACCCCGACGTCGCCTTCCAGGACATCTCCGAAGAGCTCCGTCAGGCGCTGCTCTACGGGACGGCTTCCGTCGATCGAAAAAAGAAGAAAGGCGGCGCGTCGTACGAGGGCGTCATCCCTCGGCTCGAGCGCATGCTCGAAACCGGAGAGGCCGACGCGACCGACGACGACGAGGAAATGTCGGACGGCTCGATCGGTCCCGAGGACCTCGGCCGTTTCGTCGTCACGCAGATCTGCGAGACGTGCGGCGGAAGCCGCCTGCGGAGCGAGGCGCTCGCGGTGAAGATCGCGGGGACGGACATCGCCGAGCTCTCGCGGTTGCCGCTGCAGAAGCTGCGCAAATTCCTGGACGGCCTGCTCTCGTCGGACGCCATCGCGCCGCGCAACCGCACCATCGCCGAGCCGCTGGTCAAAGCCGTCACCGAGCGGCTCGGCTTCCTCATCGACGTCGGGCTCGATTACCTCTCGCTCGACCGGGCCGCGCAGACGCTCTCCGGCGGCGAGGGTCAGCGCATTCGCCTCGCGACGCAGATCGGCGCCGCGCTCGTCGGCGTTCTCTACGTGCTCGACGAGCCCAGCGTCGGCTTGCATGCACGCGACAACGAGCGGCTCCTGGTGGCGCTGCGACGTCTTGTCGAGAAGGGCAACAGCGTGCTCGTCGTGGAGCACGATCGCGACGCCATCCTGGAGGCGGACTACGTCGTCGACATGGGCCCGGGCGCCGGCGCGCTCGGCGGAACCATCGTCGCCGAGGGCACTCCGGAAGACCTGATCCGCTCGCCGTCGTCGGTCACCGGACCGTATCTGTCGGGGCAGAAACAGCTGCCGGTGCCCTCCGTTCGTAAGAAGCCGGGCAAGGAGAAGCTCCGGATAGTGCGGGCACGCGCGCACAACCTGAAAGACGTCACGGTCGACGTCCCGCTCGGCGTGATCACCGCGGTCACCGGCGTCAGCGGCTCCGGCAAGTCGAGCCTCATCGTGGACACGCTGCTCAGCGCGACGCGCGCCGAGCTGTACGGCGCCACCGGCTGGGTCGGGCCGTGCGACGGCATCGAAGGCCTCTCCAACATCGACAAAGTCATCAGCATCGATCAGGCGCCCATCGGCCGGACGCCGCGCTCGAACCCCGCCACGTACACCGGCATCTTCACGTACCTGCGCGATCTCTACGCCGGGCTGCCCGAGGCGCGCGCTCGCGGCTACAAGCCTGGTCGCTTCTCGTTCAACGTGAAGGGCGGGCGCTGCGAGGCGTGCCAGGGCGACGGCGTCCTGCGCGTCGAGATGCACTTTCTGCCCGACGTCTACGTGCAGTGCGAGACGTGCGGCGGCAGGCGTTACAACCGCGAGACGCTCGAAATCCGCTACCGCGGCCTGTCGATCGCCGACGCCCTCGATCAGACGGTGGAAGAAGCGTCCGCGGCGTTCGAGTCCATCCCCCGCATCGCGCAGCGGTTGAACGCGCTACGTCAGGTGGGCCTCGGCTACGTCCAGCTCGGGCAGCCGGCGACGACGCTCTCCGGCGGCGAGGCGCAGCGCGTGAAGCTCGCGACGGAACTCGCGCGCAAGGCCACCGGTCGCACGCTGTACGTGCTCGACGAGCCGACGACGGGCCTGCACTTCTCGGACATCGAGATGCTCACCGCGGCGCTCTTCGGCCTTCGCGACGCCGGAAACTCGATCCTCATCATCGAGCACAACCTGGAGCTCGTCGCCTGCGCCGACTGGGTCATCGACATGGGGCCCGAAGGCGGCGAG
Organism: Polyangiaceae bacterium; assembly: GCA_035547195.1. Taxonomy (GTDB): domain Bacteria; phylum Myxococcota_A; class Polyangia; order Polyangiales; family Polyangiaceae; genus DASZVB01. The sequence continues at coordinate 79,862 of DASZVB010000006.1, read as the reverse complement.
CGGGGCGGCGAGGTCGTCGTGGCAGGCCCGCCGGAGCTCGTCGCCGGCAACGCCCGAAGTCACACCGGCAAACACCTCGCGACGGTACTGGAGCGCCACAGGCCGCTCGCCCGCGGCGCAAGCACCGAGGCGCCCAAAGAAAAGCGCGCCGCGAGAGCCCCACGACGCTGAGGGATCGACGGCGTAAGCGGCGTGCGTGCGGACGCCGCGAGCGGCGTGGGGTTTTAGGTTCTTCGGCGTGGTCGGAGCGGAACCCTCGCTTGCGCTCGCTCGTGCATTGCGCGTGGCGGGCGGACGGGGTTCGTGCGGACGCCGCGAGCGTCGTGGGGTTTAGGTTCTTCGGCGTGGTCGGAGCGGAACCCTCGCTTGCGCTCCTCGCCTTCGGCTGCGGTGCTCGCTCGCGCATCGTGCGTCTCTTCTCGGGTGGGGGATGCCTCCCATCCCCCACCTCCCCCAGACGCGGACGCGTTGCGATACACACGACGCGCACGGCGTGGGGTTTTAGGTTCTTGCGCGTGGTTCATCGCGGAACCCTCGCTTGCGCTGCTCGCCTCCGGCTCCGCTGCTCGCTCGCGCACCGCGCGTCTCTTTTCGGGTGGGGGATGCCTCCCATCCCCCACCTCCCCCAGAGGCGAACACTAGCGCAGGTCACGGAGTCGATTCATATCGCCCGGTGGGTCGATCGCGACGACCGCGTGGCCAGATAGGCGGGTGAGGCGCGGAAGCGTGCGCACGCACGCTGAGCACCGAGAGCGCCTAGATGGGGTTGCGCTCGAAGCGAACGAGCCGCCGGGGTGACAGCTTGGGAAGACACCGTGGCGCACCCGTCCGCCGCCTGCGAGGAGCCACCCTGGGCGGACGCGGACGTATCAATCAGCCGAAGTCGCGTTCGACGCGTTCTTGGTCTTCTTTGCACCGGATGCAGAGCGTCGTTTCCGGGCGCGCTTCGAGGCGCTTCACCGAGATCTGTTCGCCGCACTCTTCACACGTGCCGAAGGTGCCGTCTTCGATGCGCTCGAGCGCTTTCGAAATTTTGTCGAGGAACGTCTTCTCGCGGCCGCGGAGCCGGAAGGTGAACGCTTGCAGGTATTCGCTCGACGCCAAATCCATTTCGTCCGGCAGATCGTCCGCATCGAGCGCCATGTCCTGCTCGAGCGTCTGCTGCGCTTTCTTGACGATCTCTTCGCGCTTCGTCTCGAGCAGTTTCTTGAACTTCTTCAGCTGCGTTTTGTTCATAGTCAAGCGGGCACCCCTTTGAGGGTCTCCCCGAAGGGAGCCCGGCAACATAAGAACCGTCCCGCCGCGAGTCAATCGCGGGTTAGGCCGGGCAAAATGCCGCGGGGCCGGCCTTCAGAACGTTTACGTTACCCCTGTGCGTGGGCGTGCCCCGCCTCTTGCCCCGGCTAGCCCGCAGCCGAGCAGCCGATCCGCCGCGCAGCGTCACGCTTTCGCGATAGCCGGAGCTCGGACCGGCGTGGCCGTCGCGATGCTCGGACGGACGCTCAGATTCCGTCGCGGTAGGCGCGAACGGCGTTCACGATGGCGTCGGCCATTTTCTGCCGGTAGTCACCGCTGTCGAGCCGTCGTTCCTCCGTGAGGTTGGAGATGAAGGACGTCTCGAAGAGCACCGCCGGCATGCGCGCTCCCGCGAGCACGTAGAAGCCCGCGCTCTTCACGCCTTGATCGAACACCTCGGAGTACCGCGGCGAGAGCGACGCCACGGCCGCGCGCTGCAAGAGCTCCGCGAAGTGGTTCGAGCGCGCAAGGCTCCCGGCGTCCAGCACGTGGCTCATCGCGTTCGCGAGCTCGGCGCTCGCCTCCGGAGAAGCGGCGTTCTCGCGCGCTGCGATGCGGAGCGCGAGGTCGTCGCGAGAAGCATCCAGCACGAACGTCATCACGCCGCGGCTGCCCGCGACCTCGCTCGCGTTGCAGTGGATGGAGACGAACAGATCCGACGAGAACGCGTTTGCTCGCGCCACCCTTTCGTCGAGCGGGACGAACACGTCGGTGTCGCGCGTGAGCAGCGTCGCGATGCCGAGCTCGCGCGCCACGAGGGGCGCGGCTCGGTGGGCGATGTCGAGCACGACGTCTTTCTCGCGCAGCCCGCTCGCGCCGGTCGCCCCCGGGTCGTGCCCCCCGTGGCCCGGATCGAGCACGACCCTCCGCACGTGACGCGGCCCTTCGCCCTCTGCGGCAGCCGGACCGCCGTCCGTCGAGACGTCGATCACGAGCCGAAACGGCTCCGGTAAGTAGAAGACGCGGCTCGACGCGCGCGCTTTCATGTCGAGAACGACGCGGGAGAGCGCCCCCTTTTCACCGAGGCGAACGCGCTCGACGAGCCCTCCACCTTCGTACGCGTGCTTCGTCTTCAGCACCGACTCCTTGATGTCGATGAAGATGCGAGGGCCGTGCTGCCCGTCGGGCGGCAGCTCCGCGGCCTCGAAGAGCGTGGGACGCGTGACGAACACGACGACGCGAGAAGCCTCCTTGCCGCCGTACACCTCGACGCGCGTGATCTCCGCCGGTTCGAGCGGCTTGCCCTGTGGCAGCGGCGGCTCGACGACCGAAGGCTTCTGCGACTCGCTGCCGGACGGCCCGCGCGGGGCGTCCTTGTCTATCGCGTCGAGCGTCTCCTTCGGCGGAGAGAACGCCACGAGACCCGAGAGGAGCGACTCGATGCGACGGCCGCACTCCTCGGTTCGATGCCGCGAACGCGCGCGGTAGAGCGACGCGTACTCCGCCGACGGATCGGCGTTCAGCTCCCCCTCGAGGAGCGCGAGCTCCATCTCGGCTTGGCACGCGAACGGCGACGACGGCCGGGCAGCGACGCGCAGCATTTCGGCGGCCTCGAGCGCGTCCGCGCTCTTGCCCTCGACGCGCCAGATTCGACGCCGGAGCGCAGACGCTTGCATGGCGAGCCTTCCGCCTTCCACGCCGCCCGTCTTGGCGGCGGCGACCGCGAGCTCATCGGCCTTCGCAACGACCTCGGCGCGACTCGGCAGCGCGACCGACTCCGGCACGTTCGGAATGGAGATGGACGCGCTCGCGAGCGCTCCGGACTCGCCGGGCGGAGCTCGACGCGCTCCGCAACCCGCCACGACCATGGCGAGCAGCAACGACGCGATGCCCGAGAGACGAGCTCTTCCCACGTCGAAAAGATCTAGTCTCGACTTGAGCGAGGGTTGGAAGAACAGATCACGATCGTCGTGGAGGGCAAGCGCCACGAGAAAAACCGGCGAGGCCGGAGCCAGCTGGGGCTTTGGTCGCGAGAGACGCGCGATTTTTGAAGCGTGCCGCATCGACCCGAAGTCGAGAGATCCGCGCGAAGCGCGGAAATCGCGAGTTTTGTGCGCGCGAAATCGCGAAACTCGAGTCTAGTGCGAAGCGCGCTGTGCGGGCGAGCTTCTCTCAGTCTTGCCTGGATCGGCGAGGGCGCGTCATAGCCCCGCCCGGACAAGCGGGCGGGTTTGCACGCGTCTCGGGGCGGGTGCTAGCCTCCTTCTTTGCAGCCAGCCTCCGCCGAGGACGGCCGAAGCGATGTCCGGAAACGACGAGACGCCGAGCTCGAAGCCGCCGCTGTCATTGGATGACGCAGAGCGTCTCGCGAGCCAGTTCACCCCTCTTTGGGAGGACGTGCCCGAAGAGACGAACGGCGCCTCGGCGGCTTCCGCGACGCCTGAGACTCCGCAGCCCGAAGCTCCGGCAGCGGCAGCGTCCGAGCCCGCAGCCGCTCCGGCGCCGACCTCGGGAAGTGCGGAAGCCGCGCCTCGAAGCGAGCCCGTGGTCGCCTCCGAGCCGACCCCGGCGATGGTCGCTATCGCGGCGCCCATGGGGAGCTCTCCGGACATCGATCCGAACAGCACGGAGCTCCCCGCGCGAAGAAGCGACTATGCGCCGCCGCGTCCTCTCGCTGCCGCGCAGCGCACGATGGTGGGGCTCGCGCCGCCGCCTGCCGTTCAAGTCGCGCAGTCGGCGACGACGACGCCGCTCGGCATCGCGGCGCCGCGCAGCGCGCGTCCTGCGCTTCACGTCGTGGCAGAGTCCAGCGCGATCGGCCTGGAGCCGGCGGCGCGGCCGCGCGAAGAGGTTCGCGTCAACAAGCCGGCTTACGCCGACGTTTCGCGGACGAGCGAGCCCGATCTAGAGCTGCCGATCCGCCGGAAGCGCGGTACGCGAGTCGTCGTCGGCATCGTCTCTCTGGCCGCCGTGCTGGTCGGAGCAGGCGTGCTCCGAACCGTGTTCTTCAAGGACGACGACGCGGCGAAAGGGCAGACCGCGGGCGCGGAGGCGCCGCGCGCGACTGCTCCGACGAAAACCGAGCCGGCGCTCGCTCCGGACCAGAAACAGGAGCAGAAAACGGCAACGCCGTTGCCGAGCCCGAGCATCCCGCAAGCCGAGCCGGCGAGCACCGTCGCGCCGGTCACATCGGCGGAGCCCTCGCCGGCGCCAGCAACGACGGAGAGCAGCGCTCCGCCGGCGTCGCCCTCGACGGGCTTGAGGCTCGCCGCGACGCGAACGTCGCCGGAGTCGGCGCAAACCAGGGCCGTGGACACATCGAAGACGCGGACGCCGCAGCGCGTAGAAGAGACGAAGCACGCGCAGCGCCCCGTGCACGCCCCCGTCGTGCCACGGCGGCCGCATACGGAAGCGGCGAGCCGTGCTCCGGTCTCTCCCCCGCTTCCGGGCAGTGGGGCTATAGTGCGCCAGAGTCCTTTCTAGTCCGGCGAGCGCTCCGCCGCGAGGGCGCGCGCTTCCTTTCAGCTCCACGAGGCCCTTGCATGATGTCCCGCTACGCCGCCTGGCTTTTCTGCGCCCTCGGCGTTGCCGTTTCCATCGCGATTCCAAGAACCTCCCGCGCCCAGGACGACGCGACGATCGAGATGGCCCGCCAGCGCTTCCGCGAGGGCGTCCAGTTCTACGATCAACACCAGTTCGAGAAGGCGCGCCTCGCGTTCCTGCAAGCCTATGCGCTGAAGCCGCACCCCGCGGTGCTGCTGAACCTCGCTCAGAGCGAGCTACGGTCGGGGCATCCGGACGACGCCGCGACGCATTTCTCGCAGTACATGCACGTCGCAAGCTCCGGGACGGACACCGAACGACAAGAAGCCTCCGCCGGCTTCAACCTCGCGAAGTCGCGCGTCGGCGAGGTGACGCTCACGGTGGATCCTGCCGGCGCCCAGATCTTCGTCGACAACAACGACAAGGGCGTCGCCCCTCTCGCGGACCCGATCTACGTGCTCCCCGGTTCGCACACCATCGAAGCTCGCGCCGGCGACCGCAAGTCGTCGAAGGTCGTCACCTTGGGCGCGGGTCAAGCCGTGACGGTGGCGATCAGCGCGCACGGCGCCATCGCCGCGGCCGGCGCTCCGGCAGCCGCCGAGACGCCGGCCACCGAAGCTCCCGAGACCGAAGAGCAGCCTCCCGCCGCGGCCGAGGAAGAGACGCCTCCACCGCCGGCGCCGCGCCCCCCCGAGCCCGTCGAGCCCGCCCCCGCGGGCGGCGGCAAGCAAGCCTTCTTCGACTGGTTCGGCGCGACGCCGACGGCGTGGGTGCTCGCCGGCGTCGGCGTCGTCGGGGTCGGCGTCGGTGTGACCATGGCGCTTGTCGCATCTCACGATTACTCCAACGCGAGATCCCTGGAGGATCAGATCCTCGACCAGTGGACGATGGCGAGGCCCGGCGGCACCGACGAGTCGAAGGCGCCCAAAGAGAAGCCGTGCACCCTCAGCAGCGACGCGGCCATGGCCATCGGCAGCCGCGCGCAGGAGTACGCGGACGCCTGCTCGCAATACAAGTCCCGCGCCGACGCGGGCGACTCGGGCAAGACGATCGCCATCGTGAGCAGCATCGTCGGCGGCGCCGCCCTGGCCGGCACCGTCGTGTACTACTTCCTGGATCGCAAGAGCGAGACGCCGACCGGGGCCGCCAACACCGGCTTCCGCGCTCGCGTCATCCCCGTCGCCGGCGAAGGACAAGCGGGCGTCGTCGTCCTCGGGCGCTTCTGAACCACTGTGTTCGAGGCAGATTGAACAGGAAGAGGGAAGGGCAGAGGGATTTTTTGGGGGTGCCCTCAGCGGCACTGTCCGCCTCTGGATCGTCTCAGAGCGGCAATTGGCGTTTCACCGTCTCGAAATGCCGCTCAGGGGAAACCCCAAAAACCTTCTGCCCTTCCCTCTTCCTGTTCAATCTCTGAAGCCGATCACGCCGAAGCTGGACGTCACCCCTTGTCGAGCCACGAGCGGAAGGTGCTCCGCGGGACGCCGGCGGTGCGAGCCGCTGCGCTGACGTTGCCCCCATGCTCGCGCAGTAGGAGAGACGCCTCGGGCTCCGAGAGCGCGCGCGGCCGCGTCTTCGACGGCCCGATGAGGCTCGCCTCGACGTGGCTCGCCTCGATGTTCTCTCCTTCGCAGGACACGGCGGCCCGGTAGAGCACGCTGGCGAGCTCGCGCACGTTCCCGGGCCATGAATGCGAAACGAGGCGCGCGAGCGCCGCGCTGCCGAGTTCTTTCGCCCCCACTTCGTCGCGGATGCGCGCGAGCAGCCGCTCCGAAAGCGCCGGAATGTCGCTCTTCCTGGCCCGAAGCGGAGGCAGCCGGATCACGAACGTGGAGATGCGATGAAACAGATCTTCCCGAAAGGTGCCGTCGGCGACGCGCTCTTCGAGAGACGCCCAGCTCGCGGAAACGATGCGCACGTCCACGTCGGAGAGCTGCGCGCTGCCGATGGGCCGCACCTTCTGATCTTCGACGACGCGCAGGAGCTTGACCTGAACGCTGGGCGCGAGCTCCGCGATCTCGTCGAGAAAGAGCGTGCCGCGGTGCGCCTGCTCGAAGGCGCCCGAGCGGGCGATGACCGCGCCGGTGAAGGCGCCGCGAGCATGGCCGAAGAGCTCCGCGTCGGCGAGCGATTCGGGGATGGCGCCGACGTTCAACGGGACGTACTGCCCGGACCTTCGGCTAAGCTGATGGATGGCGCGCGCGACGACGTCTTTGCCCGACCCCGATTCACCCTGCAGGAGGACCGCGGCACGGAGCGTCGCGCTCTTCCGGATCTCCGCGGCGAGGCGCCGCATGGGCAGGGAGGTGCCCACTAGCGTCGGGATCGGGTCGTCGTCGGGAATGGTGTTCAGCCCGTCCGTGACCTCGCGCACGGTGATCGTGGTACGGCCGATGACGAAGCTCGCGAGCGAGCTCGTGAGGCGGGCCACCGGCACGCGCGCCGACCCCACGTAGACGCCGTTGCGCGAGGCGAGATCTTCCACGACGATGCCGGACGGGGTCGCCGAGAGCCGCGCGTGCACGGCGCTCACGGTGCGGTCCTCGACCACCGCGTCCGCGCGGCTAGCGCTGCCCAGAGTGACGGCGCCTCCATGATTGAGGGCGACGACGACGCCCCGGTTCGCCGAACCGACTTCGACGACCCACGGCCCGTGCTGGGCTTCCCGGACGAGCTCCAGCGTGGGCCCCTCGGACGCCGGTGAAGGCTGTGGGAGAGCTTCTTCTTCCATGTGCTGCCGATTGCCCGTCGGCCACGAGCGCGGCCCAGTTGCTGGGTTTCGGCGCGCCCTTCGTGTGGTAACAAGGCGCGCCATGCGCTTTTCGGAAAAAGCCCGCGCTCTCGCGTCGGTGGCCGCGCTCTCGTTCACGGCGGTCGCCGCGGCGAAGGCGCCGCGGCACCGGGCGGCCTCCAAGAGCGCTCCCGCTGCGTCCTCTTCGGCGGACGCGAAGGACGACGCCCCCGCTCCCTCGGGCTCGTCGGCGCCGGATGCTCCGTCCGGCGAAGTCCCCCCCGCGGCGTCGTCCTCGGCGCCGGCGACGTCAGCGTCCCCTTCCCCGGAGCCCGCGCCTTCGGGCAGCGGCGAGCCTGCGGAGCCCGCGCCGGAATCCGGCGAACCTTCGTCGGCGGCGGGGGCCGCGGCCTCCGCGACGCCGCCGGGCCCCCTTCGCCCCCAGCCGGCGGTGAAGGAGGCGGCTCGCGCCGAGCCGGAAGTCGAAGCGGCCGTCCCCCCGGCGCGCGACACCCTGGGTGGACACGTCGACGTCGGCGTGAACGCGGCGATGCTCGTGCCGTTCGGCAACCTGGTCGCCGGCGAACCGCAGAGCCGCACGATGGGGATCGGCTTGTCGCTCGGCGGCGACCTCGGGTACGGCATCAGCCGCACCGTGATGCTCGGTGCTTACGTCGACGTCGGGCTCCCGGACGCCGAAGGCCCGGCGACGGACAAGAGCGTCACGACGATCGCGGCGGGGCCGCTCATCCGTTACCACCTGGTGCAAGGGATGGCCTTCGATCCGTGGGTGAGCGGCGGCCTCGGCTTCCGCTACACGAAGGACGCCGGCACGTCGTTCACGGGCGTCGACTGGTGCCGCCTCTCGATCGGCGGCGATTGGTATCCGTCGGCGAACTTCGGCTTCGGTCCCTTCGTGGCGATGTCCCTCGGCACCTTCTTCGGCCAAAGCCCCGGCCACATCGGCACCGCAGGCCTCAACGCCCACTTCCTGCTCGGCGGCAGAATCGTCTTCGACACTCCGGGGCGTTAGCAGCGGCGGCACGTTTGTGGCGAAACCCGTCACTGATTCCGACCTGCAGCGGGTGGATGTTGGCGCAAAGGCCGCAGAGAGCGCAAAGGCCGCAAAGATTTTTCCAGCGCGACGTTACAACGTCGCGCAGAGCGCTAAGTGGACCCCCAATCTCCTTGCGGCCTTTGCGGCCCTTGCGGCCTTTGCGCTGAAATAAGAGCCGCTCGGGACGTAGAGACGCCCCCTGCTAGCGACAAGTCAGCTGGTCGCTACTCGGTTTGAATCGCGACGCCCAGCGCCTTGCGTAGCGCGGCGTATTGTTCGCTGACGCTGAAGACGAGGAGGTCTTTCATTTTCTCCGCGGCGGTGAGGTCGCCGGGGAGGGTCGGTTCGGCGGCGAGGATCTTCTTCGCGATTTCGAGATCGCCGCACACGAGGAGGCCCGCCCTGCACGCCGTGAGCTCCACCGCGTGGCTCCAGCGACGGATGTTCGCCTTCGCGCCCTCCTCGATGAAGCGCTTCACCACGGTGCGCAGGCCTTCCATCTGCACGGGTTCCATGTACTTCGCGAGCTCGCGCGCCGTCGTCTCCACCTGCTTGGCGATGTCCGGCGGCATCGGCGTGCTCGGCTGCGCGATCATCGTCCCCGCGAACAGCATGATCGTGAGCTCCGCCTGCGTCGGGAACAGCGTGCGGATGTAATGTTCTCCTCGGTAGGAGGCCAAGTGCTTGCCGCACAGGAACGCGAGCTCTTGCGGCGTGAAGCCGGAGAGCACCGTCTGTCCCGCGACCGACGCCGGCGGCAGCGCCGGCACCGCGACCACCGAGCCCGGAACGTCGTTGCGCACGTAGAGCTCCGGGCTCGCGATACCCAGCACCTGCGCCGCCCAGCCGAAGGTCTTCGCGAAGGTGACCGTGGACGTCGCCGGGTCCTGCTTGAACTTGGCGTTCAGGACCGGCAGCTTGTTCTGCATCCTGAGCTGCGCGATCTTCGCCTGAAGCGCGGCCGAGGCGATCATCTCGAAGATCTTCGAAACGTACAGGTTCTCCTCGGCGTGGAAGAGATGCTTGACCCAGTGCTCGTTCGTGAGGCGACCGCGCACCGCGAGCATGCCCTGCGGCTTGTAGTCTTCGAAGAAACGCGCCTCTTCGGCGTCGGCCTTGTGCATGAAGGCCATCGCCGACGCGACGCACCAGGCCTCGTCGTAGGTCTGCTTGTGCAGATAGAGCCGGTAGAGCGCCCGGTACGGATCGATGGAGAGCGCGTCGCGATCGAGAATGGATCGCTGCTCCTTGATCGCGTCGTCGAAGCGCTCCGTCGATTCGTAGAGCTCGGAGAGGATCTGCCGCTCCGTCAAGTCGTCTGGACGGAGCGAGGACGCCATGCGGAACGCCTCGATCGACGTCTCGGTCTCGCCGATGCGGTCGCGGTAGATGAGGCCGAGCTGGTGCCACAGCTGGAACTCGAGGTCCGCGTTCCCCTTCCCCGCGATGCGGTGGATCATCTTGCGGTAGTTGCGCTCGAGCTGCTTCCAGTTCCTCTCTTGCGTGAGGATCTTGTTGATGCGCTCGAAGCCCTCGAGGAGCTGGGGGTTCTGATCCAGCGCTTCGTTGAAGAGCTCGACGGCGCGATCGGGGTCCTCCAGCTTGTCGCGATAGAGCTGGGCCATCGTATAGAAGTAACGGGCCTTGCGCTCCGGCGCCGACTCCAGATCGCTGATGGCCTGCAGCGTGTCGACCATCTTCTGCCAGTCTCCCGACGACTGATAGAGCTGCAGGAGCTTGTGGAGCAGGACGTGATCCTGCGGGCGATACTCGAGCGCCTCTTCGAACGCCTCGATCGCCTTGGGCGCGTTCTTCTCCTTCTCGCCCCAGACCTCGCCGATCTCGACCAGGAGCCGGAACCGCGGCTCCTCTTCCATGACGCCGTCGAGGATCTGCCGCTTGTACGCCGCGACCTGCTTCCAGTCGTTGTTCTTGCCGTAGAGATCGACCAGCGCCTCGAGCGTCGGGCGGTGCTCGGTGTTGAGCGCCAGCGCCTTCTCGAAGTTGTTGATGGCCTGCTTCGTCTGCCCCTGCTCGCGCTTGATGCAGCCGAGCCGGTAGTAGACCTCGGTGCGCTCCTCGACTTCGTCCTCGCCGAGGGCGGTGAGCACCTTCTGGTAGTTCGTGAGGGCGCTCGGCCAATCCTTGAGCCGGAACGACACCTCGGCGATGCCGCGGACCGTCTCCTGATCGGTGACGTCCAGCTGATGAGCGGCCTGGTAGGCCTTCATCGCCTTCTCGTCGTTCCCGAGCGCCGCGTGGATCTTGCCGAGCATGCGGTTTAGCGTGTGCTGCTCGGTCCGCTCGCGGCTCTTGCTCTTCCGGACGAGCATCTCGGCGAGCGGCTCGGCGTCCTTCCAGCGCTCGCTGGCGACGTATTCCTCGACCAGCGGCAGCGCCGCTTCCTCGCAGTCCGGATCCGCCTGGATGGCGAGCTCGTAGGCTTGAATCGCGAGGTCGTGCTCGGCGAGCTGCTCGTCGCGGACCTTGCCGAGCTCGACGAGCAGGCGCGCCCGCGCCCGCGGTTGCTCGGTGTGCTGCTGTTCCTGGTCGAGGTGCGTCGCCGCGCGCACCCAGTCCTGCTCGTCGATGGCGATCGTGCGGAGCGCCGCGCGCGACGGGAGGTGCGCCGGATTCAAGTCGAGCGCCATCTCGAAGCGCTCCTGAGCTTGCACCCGATCGCCGAGCTTCTCGTCGAGCGCCTTACCGATGCGGTAATACATGTCGACGCGCTGCGTGCCGTCGCTCGTCAGGTCGGCCACCTTGATCATCGCGTCGATCGAAGCCGCGGTGTCGCCCTGCTTCTCGTAGAGCTTCGCCAGCGCTTCCAGCGCCTCGATGTTGGTGTCGTCGATGTCGACGATGTTCTGGTACGCGGTGATCGCCTGATCCGCGTCGCCGAGCTCGTCCGCGTACACCTGGGCGATGTGCCGGTAGAGCTCCGGCTTCTCCGAAGGATCCGCGGCGTCGCTGATGTGGCGCTCGTACGCGCCGATGAGATCTTGCCACTGCTTCAGGCGGCGATAGCAGCGCTCGAGCGCGGCGTAGGCGCGCTTTTCGGTGTGGTCGATTTCGAGCACCTGCTCGAGCCGCTGCGCCGCGACGTCCGCCTTGAGGAACTGCTCCTCCTGGATCGTCGCGAGCTTCAACAGGACCTCGACGCGCTCCCGTTCGCTGCCGACCACGTCGAGCTGTCGCTCGAGCACGTCGACGAGGTCGCTCCACCGCGAGAGGCTCTCGCTGACGCGCTCGAGCCCGCGCAACGCGACCAGGTTCGAACCGTCGAGGGCGAGCACGTCGCGATAGACCTGACCCGCGCGCTCCAGATCCTTGAGCTGCTTCTCGTACAGATCGCCCATCCGGAGGTTCGTCTGGACGATCTGCTCCGAATCGGTGAGCGCCTTCGCCTTGCTCGTGAGGATCTGGATGAGGTCCTGGGTCTGTCCGCGCTCGGCGTACAGGCGCTCCAGGGCCTCGAGCGCCGGCAGGTACAGCGGATCGACCTCGAGCGAGCGCTTGTAGTACGCCATCCCTTGATCGACCTGGCTCATCTGTCGTTCGAGCAGCTCGCCGAGATCGTAGAGGATGACGCGCCGGTCTTCGTTCGTGACGGCGATGTCGAGCGCGCGCGTGAGCGTCTCGCCCATCTTCTGCCACTGAGCGCCGATGCGGTAGATGCTGGCCATCTGCCGCACGACCTTCACGTTGTTCGGGTCGAGCTGCATGACCTGCGCGTAGTAAGGCTGCGCGTACTCGGCGCGCCCGAGGTCCTCGCCGTACCACTTGCCGAGCCGCAGGCAGAGCTGGATCTTCTGCTTCGGCTCTTCCGCGTCGCCGAGCCAGGCGTTGGCGGTGTTGATGAGCTCGCCCCAGCGGCCCGTCGCCTGCGCCATCTTCTCGAGGTACGCCGACGTCGCGTCGTCGCCGTAGTCTTCGCTGAACGCGTTCACCAGGGCGTCGAAGGCCTGGTTGTTGTCGCCGAGCTGCTGCTCGAAGACCGCCGCGATCCGCCGCAAGAGCTCGCTCCGCCGCGACGTCTCTTCCAGCGTCTCGAGGCGGTTCAAGTACATCTCGACGAGCGCTTCCCAGCGGCCTGCGTTGCGGTGCAGCTTGTCGAGCTCGTTGAACGCGAGCTCGTGCGTCGGGTCGATGCCGAGGATCTTCTCGAACGCCGGCGTCGCCTGATCGTAGTCCTCGACCTTGTGCTGCCAGATGTCCGTGACCTCGAGCAGCTCGCGGATCTTCTCTTCCGGCTCGGTGAGCGCGTCGGCGCGCTGCATCTTCACCGAGACGACGTCGGGCCAGCGATCTTCGGCGCGATAGAGCTTCTCGAGCTCGTCCATCGCCTCGAAGTCCGACGGATCGACCTCGAGGAGCTTCCGCCACGCCTCGGCGGCGTCATACGGCTGCTCGAGGACGGTCCCGTAGGTCTTGCCGAGCTCGCGGAAGACGGCTTTCAGCTCCTCGGGCTCGATGAGCGCGCCGGCGCGATCCACCGTCGCGTGCAGCGCGCCCACGAGCTCCGTCGGATCCTGACGGCGCCGCCACACGTCCGCGATCGCCCGCAACGCGACCACGTTGGCAAAATCGATGTCGAGCACTCGATGCCACGTGTCGAGGGCCTCGTCATCGCGGTTCAATCGCTCGGTGAAGAGCCGCGCGCGCCGGGTGAGCGCGTTCACCCGATCTTCGTCCGACGAGGCGATGTCGAAGTGCCGCTCGAGGACGTCGGAGAGCTCCGCCCACCGGCCCTGCGCCTCGTACAGGTTCGAGAGCGCGAGCAGCGCTTCCGGATCTTCGCCGCGCAGATCGAGCACGCGCTTCCAGCCGTCGATCGCGTCCTCGGCGTTGCCCAGCCGGTCCGCCGCGAGATGCGCGAGCTTGGCGCGGATCTCGGCTTCCTCGACGTCGCCGACGGCGTTGTCGAGCTGCCGCAGGTAAACGACCTTCAGATCGTTCCACGCCTCCTTGGCCTCGTAGATTCGGGCGAGCGCGGTGATCGCGTCCTGGTTGTTCGGCTCGAGCTCGTCGAACACCTTTTTGTAGGCGACCACGGCTTCGTCGACGCGCCCGAGCTGCTCTTCGAGCACCTGCCCGAGGCGACCGTAGAGCTCCACCTTCTCGCGCTCGTCCTGCGCGGTCTCCGCGCGCTGCTCGAGGATGCCCGCGAGCTCGGTGTGCTGCTCGGTCGCCGAGTAGATTCGATCGAGGTTCGCGAGCGCCTCCGGATCCTTCGGCGCCACCGCCAGGACGAAGCGATAAGACTCCTCCGCCTTTTGTACGTCCGAGAGCTCTTCCTCGAAGACGCGGGCGAGCCTTCGCCCGATCGTCGAGAGCGTCGTCGCGTCGAGGCCGTCGAGGCTCATCACGTCGGCGTAGGCGTTCGCGAGCTCTTCCCATCCGCCTTCGATCATCCCGGCGAGCCGCTCGATGTCTTCCCCCGACTTCTCGTCGAGCGGGCGTTCTTTGAGGGCGCGCACGTACACGCGGAACGCCTGCACCGGATCGCTCAGCCGCTCTTCGGCGTCCTCGGCGATGCGGTAGTACATCTGAATGCGCTCGTCGGGATCGGTGATGCTCGAGAGCTGCGCTTCGTGGACCTGGATGAGCTTTTCCCACTCACCCGCGGACTGATACAGCGGCTCGAGGATCTGCCCGATGGCGAGCTGGTTCACGCCGTGCTCGAAGAGGCCTTCGAGCGCCTGGAGCGCTTCGGTGTGCTCGGGCGCCGCGCTGATGACCTCGCTGTAAGCCTGGATCGCCTTGTCGACGTCGTTCAGCCGCACCTGGTACACGTTCCCGAGGCGGTACTTGAACTCGAGGATCTCCTCCGGGCTCTGACCGATCTCCGACTCCTTCGCCAGGATCTCGGCGAGCTCGCTCCAGCGCTCCGTCTGCATGAAGAGTCGATCCAGCGAGCGGACCGCGCTCTGGTTCTCCGGATCGACCTCGAGCACGCGGCGGTAGCGCGAGACCGCGCTCTCGACGTTCTCGAGCTGCACCTCGTACACCTGCGCGACCCTGAGCCCGAGCTCGACGAAGCGCTCCGGCTGATCCCCGAGCTTCTCGAGCTGGGTGTCGTACAGGCTGGCGACGGACGACCAGCGGTCCGTGGCGATCGCCAGGCGCTCGAGCGCGCCGAGCGACTCCTCGTTCTGCGAGTCTTCGGCCACGGCGCGGGCGTGGGTGTCGAACGCCTTCCCCGCGTCGCCCAGGCTGTCCTCGTGAAGCGCGGCGATGCGATGCAGCAGGTCCACGCGCGCGAACGGATCCTGCGACGCGCGCACCTGCACCTCGAGCACGCTGACGAGCTTCTCCCACTCGCCCATCGACTCGTAGACGGGCTCGAGCACCGCCGACGCGGCGAGCGGCTCCTTGTCGCCGCCCTTGATGCCCTCGAGGGCCGCGAGCGTCGGCGCGTGGTCCGGCTGCACGCTGAGGATGTCGCGATAGAGCTCGACCGCGCGAGGCACGTCGTCGAGGTGCTTCTCGAACAGCTCGGCGATCCGGTACTGAAAGCTGATCGCCTCCGCCGGATCCGCGGTGAGCTCCGCCTCGTGCATGAGCACGTTGAGCAGATCGTTCCAGTTCTGTGCGGTCTGGTACAGGACGTCGAGGCGGCTCAAGGCCGTGAGATCGTCGGGATCGAGCTCCAGGACCTTCTGGTAGACGTCGATCGAGCTCTGCACGTTGCCGAGCTCGCGCTCGTACACCGCGCCGACCTCGTAATAGATGAGCTTCTTTTCCTCGGGATCGGCGACGAGATCCGCCTTCTTCGAGTAGACCTCGAGCAGGTCCTGCCAGCGCTGGGCCTTCAGGTACAGGTTGACCAGCGCGTCGACGCTGCGAAGGTCCTCGGGATCCAGGTGCAGCACCTTCTGGTACACCGAGATCGCGTTGTCGGGCCGATCGAGCACCTCTTCTTCGAGCGTCGCGGCCTGGTAGAGCGCCGCCTTCTGCTCGTCGACGTCCGTCAGGATCTCGGCCTTGCGCTGGAGCACGAGCGACATGTCCGCGAAGCGCTCGGTCGACTGGAACAGCGTCTGGAGCGCTTCGGCCGCGCCCAGGTTCGTGGGATCGATGCCGAGCACGCGCCGGTAGAGCTCGATCGCGCGCTCGACGTCGCCGACCTCGTTCTCGACGACGCGCGCGGCGAACGTGTAGAGCCGGCTCCCGAGCTCGGGGTCGTCCTGCTGGGCGGCGAGGCTCTCGAACACGTGCGCGAGATCGGGGAAGCGGTTCGTGGCCCGCGCCAATCGATCGAGCGACTCTTGCGTCGCTTCGTTCCCGGGATCGGCGGCGAGCGCGCGGGCGTGCGTCTCGAACGCGGCGTTGACGTCGCCGGCGGCGTCCTCGTGCAGCTGCGCGATGCCGTGGAGGAGCTCCACCTTGCGGTTCGCGTCGTCGGCGCGCCGCACCTGTACCTCGTAGACGCCGATGAGCTTGTGGTAGTCGCCTTGCGCCCGGTAGAGCGGCTCGAGGATCTCGCTGATGGCGAGCTCGTGCGCCGGCATCGTCCCCAGGCGTTCGAGCGCCTCGAGCGCCTCGGCGTTCGCCGGATCGCGCTCGAGCACCTGACGGTATCCCTCGATGGCGTTCTCCGGGTACCCCATCTCCGTCTCGCGCAGACGCGCGAGGCGCAGCATGAGGTGGATCTGCTCTTCCTCGCTCTCGGCGAGGCCGAGCCGCGTCTCGAGGTTCTCCGCGAGCTCGCTCCACATACGCTGCCGCAGGAAGAGCGACTCGAGAGCGCCGAGGGCGACCTGGCTCGTCGGATCGAGCGTCAGCACTTCGCGGTAAGCGAGGATCGCCTCCTCGGGCTTGCCGAGCTGATCTTCGTAGACGTTCGCCATCTGCGCGTAGAGCGCCTCGCGGTCGGAGCTGCTCTCGGCGAGCTCGATGCGACGGCGGAACACGGAGATGAGGTCCTCCCAGCGCCCGGTGCGTCGATAGAGCTGATCCATCGCGAGCAGCGCCTCGGCGTCCGCCGGGTCGAGCTCGAGGATCTTCGTGTAGCTCTCCGCCGCCTCCGCGACGCGCCCCAGGCGCTCTTCGATCCCCGCGAGCCGTAGCCAGTAGTCGCGCGCGAGACCCGCGTCCGAAAGGCCGCCGGCGACCTCGTTGTACAGCGCGACGAGCCGATCCCACGCGCTCGCGACCTCGGCGAGCGCCTCGAGCTCTTCGCGCGATTCGCGGATCGACGGATCTTCGCGGACGGCGCGCGCTTGCGCGTCGAAGGCCCGGTTCTGATCGCCGATGCGCGCCGACGCCGTCGCGGCGATCTTCCGGAGGAGCTCGACCTTCCGGGCCGCGTCGTCCGTCGAAAGCACCAGGATTTCGAGCGCGCGGACGAGCTTCTCCCAGTCCTCGCGCACCTCGTAGATGTTCTCGAGGATGCTCGCCGCCTCGCCGCGCAGCTCGGCGTTCTCGAGCATGCCCTCGAGCGCCGCCCGAGCGCCTCCGTGATCGGCGTCGAGGAACAGGATTTCCCGATAGTTCTCGAGCGCCACCGCCGGGCGCGAGAGGTGCTCTTCCTCGGCCTTCGCCAGGCGGTACTTCAGATCGATGAGCTCGCCTTCGTTGACGTCGAGCTCGATGCGACGCCGGAGGACTTCGGCGTACGCCTCCCAGTCCTGGGTCTTCTGATAGAGCGCATCGAGCGCGGCGAGGGCGTGCGCGTCGACGGGATCGTCCTCGAGGACGGCCTGGTAGCTCGCCACCGCCTTCGAGGGATCGCCGATCTGGTTTTCGTAGAGCTGCGCGATCTCGTAGAGGACCGCCTTGCGATCCGCGGGCTCGTAGGCGAGATCCCGCCGCTTCTCGTAGACGTCGAGAAGATCCTTCCAGCGCTCGGTCTGACGGTAGAGTTGCTCGAGCGCGCCGAGCGCGACGGCGTTGTCCGGCTCCGCCTCGTACACCGCGCGATACTCGACGAGCGCGTCGTCGATGCGCCCCACTTCCTCGACGAGCACGCGGCCGAGCCGCAAGCGCAACGCCGAGGCCGACTGCACGTCGCCGCCGTCGTCGGCGCCCTGGATGGCGCCGCGATAAGCCGCGATGAGATCGTCGTACCGCTTCGTCGCTTCCGCGACGCGCTCGACGTCCGCCTGCGACTGCTCGTCGCCCGGCGCGATCTCGAAGGCCGCGGCGTACCGCTCGAACGCCTTGCCGGGGTCCTTGATGCGCGTCTCGTAGAGCGCGGCCACCTGACGGAGCAGCTCGAGGCGCTCCGCGGGATCCGTCACGTGCGCGAGCTTGACCTCGATCGCGCCCGCGAGCCCCTTCGGGTTGTTCATGCTCGCGTAGATCGGGATGAGCCGCTCGGCCGCGTCCAGGTGGTTCGGGTCGAAGCCCAGGATCTTCTCGTAGGCGCGGGCCGCGCGATCCGGCTTGCCCTTCTGGGTCATCCAGAGCTCGGCGATCTTCATGAGCATGC
The DNA here is from genome assembly GCA_035547195.1 of Polyangiaceae bacterium. Lineage (GTDB taxonomy): Bacteria > Myxococcota_A > Polyangia > Polyangiales > Polyangiaceae > DASZVB01. The sequence goes on along the minus strand of DASZVB010000006.1, from coordinate 61,862 downwards.
CGATGCGCTGCGCGTCGTTCTCGGCGCGGCTCTCGTTGCTCTCGAGCACGCGGATGAACTCGTCCCACTTGCCGCTGTCGGCGTAGAAGACCTCGAGATCGTCCCAGCGCCCGAGCGTCACGTAACGCTTCTTCAGCTGCTCTTGCGCGCGCCGATCGTCGGGCTGCAAGGTGAGGAGCAAGCGATAGGCTTCCACCGCGCGCTCTTCGTCCTTCAAGCGGTCGCCGGCGATCTGTCCGAGCTTGTTCAGCAGCTCGATCTTCTTCGGGATGTCCGCCGTGGCGTCCGCGAGGCGATACAGCACGTCGGCGAGCTTTTCGTAGTCGCGCGCGCGTTCGTACAGCTGCGACAGCGCGTTGAGCGCGTCGAGGTCCTCCGGATCGTTCTCCACGACCTCGGCCCAGAGATCGATGCACGCCTCCGGCTTTCTGACCTTCTCGGTGGCCAGATTGGCGAGCTCCTTCAACGCGGCGACGCGGGCGGCGCCGTGCGGCAGCTGCTCGGCTTGGCCCTTTCGCAGCGCGATGAGCTTCTCCCAGTCGCGCCGCTTCTCGTACATCTGAATCAGGTACTCGACGGCCTGCGGGTGCCCCGGCGACGCCTCGATGATCTTCTCGAAGACCTTCACGGCCTCGGCCTGATTCATGAACTTGCTCACGTAGAGCTCGGCCGCGCGCTCGTAGTACGGCACCTTCTCGGCGGGGTCGTGGAGCTCGTCGCCGAGCGCCACGAGCGTCTTCACCAGCTCGTGGTGGCGATTGGCGGCTTCTTGCTGAGCGAGCAGCGCGCGTAGCTCGGGCACGCGGGGGCTCTCGCGCGGCGTCGGCGCGGGCGCCGGTTCCGGAGCGGGAGCCATCGGCTCGACGATGTCCGCCGGGGCTTCCGACGGAACGGGAGCGGGCGCCGCGGCGGGGGCAGCGGCGGAAGCCGCGCCGCCCTTGCCCGACAGCGTCTGCCCGATCTGCAGCTCGAAGGCCTTCAGCGCGGTGTGGTCGGGCGCGACGTCGGCCAGGCGCTCGAAGTACGTCCGCGCGCGGATCAGATCGCCCATCTTGTGCCAGGCGAGCATTCCGGCGTTCGACAGCAGAAACGCCTTGCCGGCCCGGTCGGTCACGACGTTCGAGAGCTGATCGGCGAGGCCGGTGACGCGGGCCCAGTCGCCCCCCATCGTCCCCCAGACTTCACGCAGGTACGCGAACGCCGCTTCGTTCGTCGGATCCGCCTCGAGCGCTTGCTCGATGAACTCCGCGCCGAGCTCGTGATTCTGATGGCGCATCGCCCAGCGCGTGCCGAACGTGAAAGCGACGCGAGCCTTCTCGGCCGGATCGTCGACGGTGGCGAGGATGGCGCGCTGCTGTTCCAGGATCGCGTCCGTGCGCCCGGCGCGGGCGAGCAAGTCCTCGAGCAAACATGCGACCACTACATTGGTCGGATCTGCCGTGTACGCCTGCGTGAGCAGCGCTTCGACCTCTTCGGGCGCGAAGCGGCGGGCGACGCGCGACGCGCGAAGGAACGCCTCCGACTTCTCTTTGCCCGATTTCGCGTCCCGGGCGGTGCGGATGAGCCCGGCGACGAGCGCTTGCCAGCCCGACTCGTCCACCTGCACGTCGCGGAGCAGCTCGGCCGCGTTCGTGGGACGGCCGTTCGCGACCTGGACCGCCTTCGAGTACGCCTCGGTGGCGCGAGCGTCGTCGCCGAGATCCGAGAACAGGCTGCCGAGCTGGCAGAAGAGCGGAGCGCTCGTCGCGACGTCGCTGCTCTTGAGCTGGAGCTCGAGCAGCTTCTGAACCATGTTGAGCTTGCCGAGCTCCCAGTAGACCTGACGCGCTTCCGCGAGCGCGTCGAGCAACGCGGCGTTCAGCTTGAACGCGTCTTGAAAGTGCTTCAGCGCCTTCACGCCTTGCATGAAGCGCTCGCGCAGAAGGCGACCGAGGCGAAGGTGATACTCGGCTTGAACGGCAGGATTGTCGGAGCCGGCGATGCCCTGCTCGAGAGTTTCTTGGAGTCCACTCCAGTCGTGGTTCCGTTCGAGCAGACTGAGACGCTCGTCTAGGTTCATGCTTCCTCGAAAACCCTAGAAAACCATGGAGTCGTCCCCGCGCCGATTGTTTTTTTCGGGGCGGGGACGAGGGGTGCCATGGCTCGCACCGTGGCCGGCGCTTTTTTACTGATTTACTGAGTTCCGCCGAGCTTCTGGATCAGGTCGTTCGCGGTCGCACACTGATCCTTGAACTTCTCGGCCGCCTGTGCGCCCTTGCACACGCGCTTCGAGAAGGAGTTCAGCAGGCGGACGGCCTTCTCTTTCTGAGGCGGTTTCATGACGGCGTACGTGCTGCCGAGGTTGAACCCGATCTCCGGGTTCTTGTCGCCGGCGACGTCGTTCGCCTTCTCGAGGGCGGCGACCTGCGAGGCCTGATCGCCCTTCGCCTGGTTCACCATCGCGAGAAGGACGTACATGTAGTAGAGGTTCTTCTTCGTCTCGTCGTCCGTCGGCTGAACGATGCGCGTGCCTTCCTTCAGCACCTGCGCCGCCTGATCGTACAGCTTCAGCGAAATCAGCGCGTTCGCGAGAGGTGGGTAGAAGTACGCGACGGTGGGATCGTGCTCGATCGCCTTCGTGTAGTTGTCGAGCGCGTCCTGCTCCTTGTCGGTCCAGAGGTCGGCCTCGCCGAGCTCGTGATAACACTCGGCGTAGTTCGGATCCGTCTGGATGCACTTCTGCAGAGGCTGCTTCGCCTCTTCGTACGAGTCCGGGTTGCCCGCGGCGGCCTTCTGCATCAGCGCGAGCCCGTGCTTGTAAGAGTAGTTGGCGAAGTCCGGCGCGAGCTGCTCGGCGCGCGACAGGGTCGAGGCCATCTTGTCCCAGTCTTCTTTCTTCTGGTACGCGTTCGCGAGCTTCCAGAAGATGAGATGATTCGACGGATCGAGGCGAGTCGCTTCTTCGTACTTCTCGATCGCGCCTTCCAGGTTCACCTTCAGAGATTTGTCTCCGAGGTTGGCGAGATTGATCGCCTCGATGTTGTCGCGGCTACACGCGGCAGTCGCAGAAAGGCACACGCCCACGGCCAGCGAAGTGACCCACTTTATGCTCCCGTTCGTCATCTCGAGCACACCCTTCCTTGTCCGATTTTTTGGATGCGAAAGACGAGACAAGGGAGACGAGCATAGATACCGCCTCCGCTGAAGTAAAGGCGTTCGTGGCCACGAACGCCCCAGATTTCCTGGGGTTTCAAGCTGCGCGCGCAGCAGGAGCAGGCGCCCCACGACGATGGCTGTAACGCGTGTTCCGACGCGCAACGCGACGTGCCACAAACCCCAATCGCGAAGACCGCGGGTCCAGCTGGCTCGGTGAGGCGCGCAAGCCTGAAAGCACGCCGAGCACCGAGCGCCACCGCCCAGCCCAGGAAGCGCGCGCTCGAAAACGAGCGCGCTCTTGGCGGACGGCTGTCAGCCGGGCGAGAACATGATCGGATACACCACGGTCACGATGCCGCCCTCGGGCTGAGGGAAGCTCAAACCGTAGTAGTTCCGGATCACGCATTGCACGACCGCGGAATCCGGGATGTCAGAGCCACCGTTCGACACGTTCGACACCGAGCCGTCACGACCGATGACGAAACGAACCTGAACGCGCCCCTCGAGGTTCGGGTTGCGCGCGAGGCCCTGCTCGTAACACATACGGAAACGGCCGTAGTTCTGACGGACGATGCGCTGGATGACCTCCGGCGGCAAACGGCCGCTGACGGTCGTGGCGCCCATGCGGACCTTCGGCGCCTTGGTCGCGTGCGAGCCGCCGAGACGGCCGTGACCCGAACCGAAACCCTGCCCGGTGCCGGTGCCGGCGCCGTGACCGAGAGTACCGATCGACCCGAGGCCGATGCCCTCGCCGCGACCACCGCCGCCTTCACCGATGCCCGACAGACCGAGACCACCGGCGCCGTAGGCGTCGCCGATCTCGTCGCCGAACATGTTACCCATCGCGCTCACGGAATCGGTGCCCAGGGACGTGTCGCGGCCCCACGGCGCGGTCGGTGCGTTCGGGTCGCCCGCTGCGCCGGTATTGAGCAGGCCGATCATGCCGAACTCCATCGCTTCGCGGAGAGCAGCTTGGCGAGCGATGTGCGGGTCCGGATTGTCCTGCGGGCCTTGGACCGCGTAGCGCTTGTTCGTCGCTTTGCTGTCCTGCTTGCCCATCGAGCCTTCTTCGCCCTTGGCCCGCGTACCGGTACCGCCTTCTTTGTTGTCGGCGTCCTGCTCGGTGACCTGCTCGGTCTCCTTCTCTTCGAGCTCACGCTCGGCGGCGGCGTCGAGGAACTGCTGCATCAAGTACAGCGCGTTCTTGTCGACGTCCTCGTCGTCGGTGAGTCCGAGCGGCGGGACGAAGAACGCCATCGCGGCGATGAAGCCGCCGACACCGAGGAACGACGCGGCGAAGTACAGAGCCACGTTCCAGTCGATGCCCGCGCCGACGCCGTGCTTGATCGGCTTGCCGGCGTTCACGGCGGCGATCTGGAACACGAAATCGTTGAGCTCGATGCGCGCCCGGCCGCCCGTGCCGATCGAAATCTGCTGAGCGCCGCTCATCTCGGCGCAGGCCTGCGCGTGATGGCGCGCTTCGTCCAGGGACATCCGCGGGTGGCCCGGGATCTCGATGGAGCCCGTGGCGCCCGGCGGGATCACCACACTGATGGAGGCGGCGTCCGCGATGACGACGGGCATGCGCGTCGTTCCGAGCTTCTCCGAAGGGATGAAGAAGTCCGTGGAGAAGTTCTTCCCGAGCTCCTCACCGACGTAGAAGTTGCGCGGCGGGGCGAGATGCGAAACGTGCAGCACGTTGGCGCCCCAGAGCACCATGACCTCGACCGCCTGCGCGTGCGTCTCCACCTCGTCGCTGGCGACATCCGGCCCGCTCTTGAGGAGCTGGTACGTGTACGTGCCCTCGGGCATGTCATCGTCGGCGCCATGTCCGTGCCCGGGCTGCTGCTGGTAGTACTGCTGCTGCGGCGGGGGAGCCGAACCGAAGCGCCCACCCGGACCGGCGCCGAACGGATTCTGCGGCGCGCCCCCGAACGGATTCGACGGAGCCGCTGCGAACGCGCCCGCACCCGCCGCGAACGGATTCGAGCCACCTCCCGCGGCGGCAAACGGATTCGAAGCGACCGCGCCGCGCGGCATCTGCGGGGCAGGAGCGGCGGCCACCGGCTGCGCCTCGGCCGCGTCTTCGGCCGCTTCCAGCATGATGAGCGTGTCGCCAATCTCGATGCGATCTCCGACGTGGAGCTTGCACTTGTTGACGCGCGCACCGTTCACCATCGTACCGGGATCGTTCCCCAGATCGATGAGGGTGATGTCCTCGGGTCCGCCCACCTCGATGACGGCGTGCATGCGCGACGCCGCGTCATCGTCGATGCGCAAATGACTCTTCGGATCCTTACCGACTTTGACGATGTCCTGGGCGATTGCTTCGCGCCGCTCGAACGCGTCGCCGCGGTAGATCGCAAAGTGTAGAACGGCTTTGGCCATGCTTCTTCAGCTTCCTCGTTGGATCTCGCGCAAAAGGCACTCGCGCTTCGCCGGCTTCATCGCCGCCGCCTGAACGCGCGAGCGCGAAAAGGTCTACAGGTTCTCGACGGACTTCAGCATCTCGGGGACGAAGGACGTACGCGGACGGATCAGCGTGGTGCGCGCTGCCCGCGGACGGACGCGGATGGTTGCGTCGTTCGGACCGAACCCACCGGCGCTGAGGGGGTCGTCGTCGAACTCGTACCCATACCCTTCGCCGCCGGCCTTCTTGTCGTCCTGCGCGAAGGCCAAGGCACTCGACGCGAGAACCGCCGAAGCCATCGCGATCCCTGCCAATCCGACCCGAACTCTACGCATCATTGTAGCCTCCACGGAATTTTCCGCGAAATTACAGTTATAGTGTACTCAGTCCCAGGCCACTTCGTCAAGCCGATCCCCGTATGCATCTCGCTCTACTTTCGACAGCGAGCGCGACTCAAAGGTTCCCGGACAAAGCGGGTCTGATCCAATTGCTCAAACGGCAAGACCGGTGCAGCAAGCACGCATATTTCTGGCGCGAACGTCATACCGCGACGAAACGACCTGTGTCGATCTGACGGCGTGAGCGTCGTGGTTTTCTGGTGTTTTGTCGCGGGACGGCGCGGAACCCTCGCTTGAGGGATGTCCGTCGGCGTGAGCGTCGTGGGGTTTCTAGTGTTTTGTCGCGGGGCGGCGCGGAACCCTCGCTTGCGCTGCTCGCTCGAGAGATGTCCGTCGGCGGGAGCGTCGTGGGGTTTCTAGTGTTTTGTCGCGGGGCGGCGCGGAACCCTCGCTTGCGCTGCTCGCTCGAGGGATGTCCATCGGCGGGAGCGTCGTCGGGTTTTCTAGTGTTTTGTCGTGGGGCGGCGCGGAACCCTCGCTTGCGCTGCTCGCCTCCGGCTGCGCTGCTCGCTCGAGGGACGGTCCGTCGCGGGTCGTGTGGGGGCTGCCTCCCATCCCCCACTCCCCCAGAGGCGGACGTTGTCCGAGGAGACGGCTTTGGCGTCGTGAGGTTTTCTGGTTGTTGGCATGCTTCGACGCGGAACCCTCGCTTGCGCTGCTCGCCTTCGGCTGCGCTGCTCGCTCGAGGGACGGTCCGTCGCGGGTCGTGTGGGGGATGCCTCACATCCCCCACTCCCCCAGAAGCGAGCGATCCGCGTTTCGACGACGTTTGCGAACTGGCTTGCTCCAGCCGTTGCACGGCGTGTGCGAAAGCGAGTGGCGAGCCCGGACGGGGGGCCCGCTGCGCGAAGGCGCACTAAGCGAATAGCGAGCCCGAAGAAACAGAGCGCCGCTGCGCAAAGGCCATCGCGGCCGGAGACGCACTCGAGCGTAAGCGAGGGTTCCGCTCCGATCCTCGTCGAAGAACCTAAAACCCACGACGCTCACGGCGTCCGTTCGAACCCTGTCCGCCTCTGGGGGCGCGGGGGATGGGAGGCAGCCCCCGCTCGAATCGCGACGCACCCTCCCTCGAGCGAGCACCGCAGCCGAAGGCGAGGAGCGCATGCGAGGGTTCCCCTCCGATCCGCGCACAAAAACCTAAAATCCCACGACGCTCACGGCGTCCGCACGAACCCGTCCGCCCGCCACGCACAATGCGCGAGCGAGCGATGCGAGGGTTCCCCTCCGATCCGCGCACAAAAACCTAAAATCCCACGATGCTCACGACTTCCGTTCGAACCCCGTCCGCCCGCCACGCGCAATGCACGAGCTCGCGCATGCGAGGGTTCCGCTCCGATCCACTCCACACCGAAGAACCTAAAACTCCACGACGCTCACGGCGTTCCGCTCGACCCCGTCCGCCCGCCACGCACAATGCGCGAGCGAGCGATGCGAGGGTTCCGCCGGCGTCGGTCTGCGGGCGCTGATTGCTTCTATTTCTTGCCGCCCTTCGCCGGGGCAGCTGGTGCCGCCGGCGCTGCGGGCGGCGTCGCGGCCGCGCCGTCTGCCGGCGGCGCGCCGTTCGCGTCGCCGGTCTTTGCCGCGGCGTCGGTCGCCGCGGCGGGGGCGTTCGACTTCGCTTGGGCGGCGGCGGCTTTCTGCGCCTCCTCGTCCGCCTTCCGCGCGGCCTCGCCTTCCTCGATGAACTTGATCGTGTCCTCGATGTCCTGCGTGCGTTCCTTCGCGCGCTTCACCGCGGCCGCGAACTCATCGCCGCTCGCCTTGCTGATGAACGCCCGATATTCGTCGGCCGCCTTCTTCAGCATCGGGACAGCGGCTTCCTGAGAGCCCTTCGCCCGATACTCCTGGGTCAGAATGGCCTCGTTGTAGTAGGCCTCCGGACGATCGGGGTTGAGCTTCTTGCACTGATCGAGCTCGGCCTGCGCCTCCGCGATGTTCTTGTCGAAGTTCGAGTCGTCGATCGCCCCGCGGAGCGCGAGCGCGAGACCGAGGTGCGCCTCGTACTCCTTCGGCTTCAGCTTCAAGGCGTCGCGATAAGCCGCGTCGGCCTCTTTGAAGCCGCGGAACGACAGGTTCACCGCGCCGTAGTTCATGTGCGCTTCGAAGAACTTCGGATCCAGCTCGCGCGCCTTCTTGAAGCTCTTCACCGCGCCGTTGTAGTTGCGCTGCTCGACCTGGATGAGCCCCGCGGTGTTGTAGATCGAAGCATACTTCGGGTTCTTCGCGACACCCTGCGCGCTCACGAGCGCGGCGAGATCGAGCATCTGCTGATCCACGCCTTTGCCCGCGGCGCCGGAGACGACGAGACCCGCCTTGCGGCCGCTCTTCTTGCCGGCCTTCGCCTTCGCTTGCTCCAGGTAGTAGATGGCGAGCTGGTTGAACGCCGGCATGAACGTGTCGTCGATGGCCAGCGCGCGCTGAATGTTCTTCACCGCGCGCTCCAGATCGTTCTTGCCGTCGGAGTCCGCCTGGTCGCCCTGCCGCTCCATCTGAAGAGCGGCGACGGCGACGAGCGCGTCGCCGTTCTGGAACTTCGCGTCGCGGATGATCTGGTTCAGCTTGTCGATCGTCGAGTCGAGGTTGCCGTTCTTCTGATAGTCGTAGAGCGCGAGCTGCGTCGCGGCGCGGTGGAAGTTCTTGTCGGCGGAGAGAGCCGCCTGGAACTGCTGCTGCGCCTCGGACTGGAGCTCGCACCGCTGGTACGAGAGACCTGCGTTGTAGAGCGCCGACGGGAAAGCGTGGCTCGTCGCCGATTGCTGCACGTCGGACGCCTTCGTGAACATGCCGGCGACTTCTTTGCAGGTCGACTCGTTCCAGTCGAAGGCCTTGTCGTGAGCGACGAAGGCCTTGATCGCGTCGTCGAAGCTCTTCGCCGCTTCCTTGTGGACCTCGTCGCCGGTTCCCGTCTTGAACCCGCTCTTGTCGGCGGCGGAAAGCACGACCTTGCCGCCGCCTTCGGTCGTGGCGCTTCCGCCACAACCGACCAGCGAGAGCAACGAAACTAGAACGGCACCCGTGAAAACGCGGTTCATTTCTTCTTGCCCTTCTTCTCGTCCTTGGCAGTCGTATCCTCGGCGGTGTCCTTCTTCGCCGGACGCTCGGCCTTCTGCTGCTGCGTCGCGATGATGTAAGGCTCGCCGCTGATCTGCAGCGGATACGGCCTCTCCTTCAGCGCGCTGTTCACGTGCGTCGGAGCTCCGCGGAACTCGTCGATGAGGTGGAACTCCGACTTGTAGTTCTGGGCGAGCCACTCCTCGCAGGAGCGGCTGAACTCGTCGAAGTATTGATACTGCACCGAGTAGTCGAGGCACGTCTTGAACGCACCGCGCGCCATCTGCTTCTGCGGTTCGGAGGCTTCGTCGAGTGATGCGTAGTAGGTCTGCCGGAGCTCGGTGTCCTTCTTGATGCTGTCCGGAATCGGCGCAGCGCGGAACTCCTTCACGAATTGGCCCCACATGCTCCCGACGCGGGAACCGGCGGCGATGACCCACTGCGGCGGCGGGACCGGCTGGAGATCGACGACCTTCTTGTACTCGGCCGTCGCTTCCTCGATGAGCGGCCGCTTCTTCGTGATCCAGTCCTTCACCTTGGTCTGGATGTGCTTCTTGACCTCTTCGATGGTGCCCTTCCCCTTGTACTCGGGGAACTTCACGGCATCGACCTTCGCGCGCTTCTGCTCGGCGAAGTAGAAGAACGCCTCGCCGACAGCGGTGAGCGCGCGACCGATGCGCCGCTGCTTGCCCTGCTCGTCCTCGCCCGGGATGTTCGAGATCGCCGATACGGCCTTCTGCGGATCCTTCCAGAGCCCGACGACCTTGGCGTACTCCTTCGCTCCCGCCGCAGCCGAGTTCATCTTGATGAGCGATCGCGCATACAGCGTGTGCGCCTGGATCTGGATGTCCGGGGTGGCGCTCTTGTCGATCAGGCTCATCCCGCCCGAAAGACGCTTGCGCGCGTTCTCCCAGTCTTCCTTCTGGGCGTAGTGGTCGGCGATGGCGAACGCAATCTGCGCCGTCGCCTCGGGCTTCTTCGCGCCGTAATATTTGTTGAAGTTCTGCGCGTCGGTGATCGCTTCGTCGGCCTGACCGAGCCCGAGCCGCAGCACCACCGCGTCGTTCATCGCCTTGTCGGCGAACTCCCCGGTGTAGTGGGTTGCCTCGGCATACTGCTCGAACTGAGCGGCGGCCACGTCGTACACGGCGATGGCCTGGTAGTTCGCGCCGATCTGGTAGATCGACTTCTTCGCGACCTCGGTCTCGTTCAGCTTGTACTTGGGGTTCAACAAGATGCGCCGGACGTTGATCGCTTTCGCCAAGAGGCGCGCTGCCTGGAACGCCTGCGCGGCGTTGTAGAGCACCTCGTCCATCTTGCCGCACTGCACGTTCTCGCCGCTCTCGAGCTGCTTCTCGCCGTAGGTGCGCCACAGGTCGAGGTAGGCGTCGCCGCCTTCTTTGTACTTCTCGAGCGCGCCGTCCTGGCCCTTGTCGGCCATACCGTCGGCGAGCTCGACGATCTTCTGCGCGTGCAGGCGGCGGATGTCGCACTGGATGCGCGCGAGCAGATCGCACTGCTCCTTGTTGTCCTGCGCCTTGCTACCGCCGCAGAAGAGGTCGATGAAGACCGGGACGTCCTTCTCCATGTCCTCGAAGCAGGTCGGGCGCGGCGGGTCGGAGTGCGCGCCGAGCACGTTGATGGCCTCGAGGTAGAGGTTCGCGGCGTAGGTCGCGGCGTCGTTGTCGTGGTTGTTGATGGCCACGTCGCGGAAGGCGATCGCCGCTTCTTCCCAGTGCTGCGCTTCGAAGTAGGTGCGCGCGCGGGCGTACTTCACTTCGACGTACTGGGCTTGCGCCTCTTTGTCGTTGTCCGGCGGCTTGATGTAGCAGACGTACCGGTTGAACGCCTGGATCATGCCCTTCTGCATGTCGGTGAAGGGCTTCGGCTTGAACTTCTCGGCGTCCTTCTTCGCTTCGCGGTCCTTGGCGTCGGCGCCCTTCGGACCGTAGCCCATGCCCTTCTTGTCCTCGTTACCCTTGTGTACCTGGTCGTACATCTTCTGGTAGCAAAGGACGGAGGCGTACGCGGCTTCCGGCGCTTCCGAGCCCGTCGGGTTCTCCTCGACGACGGCGTCGAACGCGGGGCCACACAGCTCCCACTTCTGCTGGAAGTAGAGCAAGTCGGCCATGGCGTACTTGATCTTGTAGAGGGTCGGCCAGTCCTCCTTGACGATGCGGGGGAACTCGAACTTCGCGAAGTCGTCCGCTTTGAAGTTCTCGACGACCTTCTTGTAGAGGAGCGCCGCCTTGTCCATCGTGTCCTGGCTACCCGTTCCGCGAACGCCGCCGGTGCCGACGGCCTCGAGGTGCCAGCTCATGCCGGTCTCGGCGAGGAGCTCCGCGGTGTCGTTCGAGCACTGCTGCTTCGCCTTCTCCGCGTGGTTCTCGGTGAGGAACTGCTTGCGGACGCGGATCTGATTGTCGAACTCCTTGATGATCGTCGTCTTGTCGGACGTCTTCATCGCCTGGACGGCCTGGCTCACCTTCGTCTGGTAGCTGCAGAACCGGTCGCCTTTGTCCCGGCTCATCAGGTCGTGATAGAGCACGATCGCGTCGTCGTAGTGGCCCGTATCGAGGTACGCCGCGCCGAGATCGTTCAGCATGTTGAGCGTCTTCTCGTCGGTGCCGCCCTTGTCGCCGCTGAGCGGCTTGAAGAAGTTGTACGCTTTGTCGGGCTTGCCCGAGATCGCGTACACTGGGATCATGTCCTTGCGCGCGGCCTTCTGCAGCTGCGCGGCGTTCGGCTGATCGGCGAACTTGTCACCGTACTCGATCGTCTCCTTGAACTCCTGGATCGCCTTCGCGTAGTCGCCGGTGTTCCAGTAGACGTAGCCGAGCTTGTAGTGCGCGTAGCCCCACACCTTGTTGTCGGGCGGCGGGTACTTGAGCACCTGCTTGTACGCTTCGGCCGAGAGCGCCCACTTGGACGGGTCGCCCATCGCCTCTTGGAAGAAGAGCTCGCCGAACGCGAGATAGGCGTTCGGGATGTACTTCGACTTCGGCGCCTTCTGGATGAGCTCGAAGTAGACCTTGCGGGCGTTGTCGAGATCCTGCGCCTGCTCGTACTCGTACGCGAGGTAGTAGAGCACCTCGTCGATCTTCGAGTAGTTCGGGTAATCCTTCTTCATCACGTTGTAGAACTTGATGGCGTTCTGACGTGCTGAATCGAGGACCTTCTTGGCCTTCGCCGCCTCGGCGCGGCTCTTGTCGTACTTGGCCTTGTCTTTCGCCTTCTTCGCGTCGTCGGCGTCGATCTCGCCCTGGATCTTGTCGCGGTTGGCCGCGCTCTCCAGCTCTACGTAACCCTCCGCCAGACGGCGAACCAGTTGCGGGCGATCCGGCGACTTCTTGCGCGTCGAGCCGTAGAGCCCCTCGAGGCCGGTGATCTCCGTGATGAGGAGCTTGCGGGCGCGCGCCTTGAGCCGCGTCGTGCGCTCGTCGCGCTGGCCCGCGGCCATCGCTTCGCTCGGGTTCTGCGGCTTCAGGTCGTCCTTGCGGTCCTTCTTCTCCACCGGCGGCGGAGCGCTCTTGAACGCGGCGCCGCGCTTCTGGTGGATGTCGAACTGCTTCGGCCCGCCGGGGCACGCCTCGAGCGACTTGTAAGCGTCGGGCGAAACGCATTCGGCGGAGAGCTTGTCGGGCGCCTTCGGGTGCGCGTCCGATGAATCAGCTGCCCCGGCCAGCGGCGCGATCAACAGCGCGACGGCGGCGGCAAGGAACGGTAGCGATCGCTTGAGACTCATCTTCATCATCTCCCGCACGCGGACTGGACGACCTGACGGTAGTAGCCGAGCTCGTCACGCCAGTACTCGCCCTGGAACGGCCAGAGCAGGTGCTCTTGGTCGGGCTTCACCACACCGAAGATCTTCGATTCGACCTTGCTCACCTGCCCTTGCTGGAGCTTCTCGTCGAGCAAGTTTCTCTGGGCGGCCGTGATGTCGATCAGGATCTTTTGACCGTTGCGGAGGTGCTCGTCGAGGTCGTCGAGGTTCCGCTGGTACCTCGACTTCGCGAGCTTGCCGGCGTTCTTCACCGCGATGTCGCGCGCGAGCTTGAGCGCGTCGCGCACCTGCTGCCCGAGACCCGACGTCTGAAACGACGACGGCGCCTTGGTGAAGTGGGCATTCTCGTCGTCGAGCACCTTCACGTACTCGATGTTGCGCAGGACCTGGCGATCGCTCATCGCGTTCTCGACGATGCCCTTGATGCTGGGATCGAGATCCGCCGTGCCGTCGCGCACCGCGAGGAGGAACTTGTACGACTGCTCGGGGTCGCCCTTCAGGCGCGCGAGCACCTTGTCGAGCTCCTTGCGCAGGGGCTCGTACCTCTTCTTGAACCGCGCGACCACCGTAGTTGCCGCTTCGTAGTTGCAGTTCGAGAAGTAGATGACCGCCTTCAAAATCTGCGCTTCCGGATAGAACGAGCCCGGGAAATACGGCGCTTCGAGCGTGTGGATATTGCCGAGCGCGCGCGGATAGTCGCCGGCCATGAAGTACGCCCACGACTCCTCGAAGAGCGCGTCGAGCCAGTACTCGCTGCCCTCGTCGACCTGGTTCCAGTACTTGACCGCCGCGCTGAGCTTCTCGCTGTTGACGCTCGGCGCGTTCGTCTCCGGGTCGAGCTTGATCGACGACGAGTAGTACGTCCGGGCCATGGAGAGGTACGCGAGGTCGCGCATGCGTCCCTCGTCCTCGACGCCCTCGGCTCCCTCGTCGATGGCCTTCTCGACGCGCTGGAACGACTTGATCGCCGGCACCGACTTGCGGAGCTGCACGTAGCTGATGCCGGAGAAGAACTGCGACTGGACGTAGTACGGGCTCTCCTGGTCCACCTTCTGGAAGAGGCGCACCGCGTCCTCGTACTGCCTGTTCCGGTACTTGTACCGGCCCAGCATGTAGTTCAGCTGCCAGAACAGCTCCTTCTGCTGGGGATTGTTGAAGCGCGCGACCTCGTCGTCGCTGTACTTGCCGACGCGTTCGATGATGTCGGCGGGCTCGGGCAGCTGCGTCGCGAGCTTGGCGAGCCAGAGCAGCGTCTCGTTGAACTTCAGGTGCCCCTTCTGCATCGAGATGAGGCTGAAGAGCGCGTAGCTCGCCTGGTAGAACTTCAACTTGTAGAGCGAGACGGCCAGGTAATACTGCGCGAGCTGCTGGTTGCCCGGATCGTCACCCGTCTGACCGGCGACCACGCGATAGAGCGCGACCGCGGCGTCGGCGTAACGATCCTTGTCGAAGAGCCGCTTCGCCGCGGCGGCTTCTTCCGTCATCTGGCCGGCGGCGGCGGTACCACCGCCCTTGTCGCTGCCCTCGTCGAGATCGATGTCGACGGAGCCTTTCTTCTTGCCGCTCTTCTTTGCTTTGCCCTTGGGCGCGCCATCGTCGGCGTCCAGGTCGATGACCTCTTGGGCTCGTGCATGGCGCGGAGCGAACGAAATCCCTCCGACGGCCGTGGCAGCGACGAGCAGTGCTCCGACAAGGCGCTTACGCAACATGAATTTTCTCCTTCACCGAGCAGCCGCAGCGGTGATGAACCGCACCTCGTAATCCCGACAGGCAGGGATCTTCCCGAGGCTCGCTTCCTTCGAACACGCAACCGACCCTCGAGAAAATGCCAAAAATCCAATCAGAATCAGCAGATACCTACTTGCAGTAGGGCTGCATGTTAAATAGTCCGTGCTTTATTTGTCAAGGACCGCGGCCTCGCGCGTGACGGTTCATTCAAGCTCGGTTTGCGCCGCAATGCGCAGTGTTCTCTCGAAGTTGAAAAGTTGAAACGTGTCGCCAACTCTCGCTGTGTGACGCGCACGCGTGTTCGAGGATCCAGACGATGAGCCGATCTCGTCGGAAGCGTGCACGTATCTACTAGTAGTGATGAGACGGCGCGGGCGTCATGAGATTGCTTTGGTGAAGCGGCGTGGGCGTCGTGAGGTTTTTTTGTTTTGTCGTGGGGCGGCGCGGAACTCTCGCTTGCGCTGCTCGCCTTCGGCTCCGCTGCTCGCTCGCGCGCCGCTCCGCACTGCTCGGGCGGGGGATGCCTCCCATCCCCCGCTCCCCCAGAGGCGGACACGTTCGTTCGGACGGCTTGGACGTCGTGGTTTTTTGTTTTGTCGTGGGGTGGCGCGGAACTCTCGCTTGCGCTGCTCGCTCGCGCTTCGCACGGCATTGGGTCGGGCGGGGGGATGCCTTCCATCCCTCGCTTCCCCCAGAGGCGAACCTTCTGCGACTCTGTGATCAGAAAAATGCGTTGTGAAAGAACACCCGCTGACCGGATGCACGAACGAGGCTTCGTCGTGTCGATGACGCAGATCGAATGCGTGGATGTAGGCGCGGGCGATCTTCATGACGCTGCGAGGCGACGAAGGCACGGACACGGCAAAACCGTGATGCACGAAGACACGAAGCAAACCTCAAGCAATCGAAATAGACGGAGCGCTGTGGATGGACACGCGACCCGGAAACCGCTTGGGCGTTTTGACGTTGAC
The DNA here is from genome assembly GCA_035547195.1 of Polyangiaceae bacterium. GTDB lineage: Bacteria > Myxococcota_A > Polyangia > Polyangiales > Polyangiaceae > DASZVB01. The sequence goes on along the minus strand of DASZVB010000006.1, from coordinate 46,385 downwards.
GGATTTGAAGCCGAAAGGCTAGCTTAACCCGGTCGCGAAGACCGGTGTTCCCGGCTGAAAACGCGCTAACCACGACGAGGCCCGCTTGAGCCGTCTCTCCGCAAAGGTCCTGCTGCTCCTCACCGCTATGTCGGGCATCGCAAGCTCCGCTTGTCAATCGGGCGGCGTCGGCGATCCGTGCATTCCAGAGGACGAGTACAACGCGAACTTCAGCGGGTACTCCGAGACGGAGGTCAACGTCGAGAGCCGCTCGTTCCAGTGCGAGACGCGCGTCTGCCTCGTCGCGAACTTCCGCGGTCGCGTCAGCTGTCCCTTCGGGCAGAAAGCGGCGACCATGCCCGACTCGACGGGGAAGATCCTCGCCGACCCGAATCTCGCTCCGGACGACCGCTGTTACTTCCCGGGAACGAAGGAAGCCCAAGCGAACCAGATCGCCGTGCCAGTCGACTCGCAACTCGTGGCGCGGTCGCCCGACAAGGCCGTGTATTGCTCGTGCCGGTGCGATGGCCCGGACAAGAACGCGCAGTACTGTGATTGTCCGAGCGGGTACTCGTGCCAAAAGTTGATCGATGCCTACGGAACGAGCGGCGGCGCGCAGCTGGCCGGCTCGTACTGCATCAAGGACGGCACCGAGGTCCAGGACCCGACCCAGCTGACGAACACGACGAGGTGCAGCGATCTGCCACCCGCGCAAGCCACCCTGCCTCCGCCGAAGGGCTGCGGCCCGAAGCACCCCGCCGGCCTGGTTCCCTGAGCTCGGGCAGCTCGGTCGCGTGCGCTGCCGCGGCCGAGAAAGTCGCGCGCGCGCACGCTCTCGGCAAGCGCGCCGAGGAGCTCGTGGTCCGGTACCTGATTCACGCCGGCGCGGCGATCGTCGCAACGAATCTGCGGATCGGTCGGCTCGAGATCGACATCGTCGCGCGCGAAGGGCGCACCGTGTTGGTCGTGGAAGTACGCGCGCGCGGTCCCGGCGCGTGGACCCGCGGCTTCGGCAGCTTGGCGTCGCAGAAACGCGCGCGCATCCGTCGTGCCGCAGAACGGCTGTGGCAGCGCCGCTACCGGCACGACCTCACGGTGGATCGAATCCGCATCGACGCCGCCAGCGTCACGTTCGAACGCGGCGAGCCGCGGATCGAGTACGTGAAAGCCGCGTTCTAGCCTGGAGTTTCGCGCTTTTCGCGCGCAGAAGACTCGTGCCTTTCCGCGCTTCGCGCGGATTTTCCGACTTCGGGGTCGATGCGGCACGCTTCAAAAGTCGCGCGTCTCTCGCGACCAGAACCCCAGCCGGCACCGGCCTCGCCGGTTTTTCTCGTGGCTCTTGGCTTCCACGACGATCGTGAGCTGTTCTTCCAAGCCTCGCTCGAGTCGAGGTTAGCGCTCGTCCATTTCCGGGCGGTCGCTTTCAGTCGAGCGAACCGCGCATGTGCGTGCGCAGGTTGTTGAGCTCGGTGAGCTCGGACTCCGATGTCTTCTCGCGCAAGTTCAAGATCGCGCGGTCGAGCATGGAGATTTCCTCTTCTTGCCGGCGGCGGAGCTCGCCGACCATTCGACGGAATTCTTCGAAGAAGTCTACGAGCTCGTCGCCCTTGCGCAGCGGCGCGGGGACGTCGTAGTTGCCCTTGCGCAGGTCGCGCAGCTGCTTCTTCATCTTGTAGATGGGGCCGGCGATCTTGTGCGTGACGACGATGCCGGCGAGGCCGACGCCGATCACGAGCAAGGTGAGGATCACCACGAGCGCTCTGCCGATGTTGCGCTGCTGCGTCGCGAGCTTGTCGGATTGCTCCTTGAGACGCCGCTCTTGCTCTTCGAGGCGCGTCTGCTGGCCGTTCAGCTTGTCGTCGTTCTCCTTCGCGTCGGATTGGAACGCGGAGAGCAGCGCCGGATTGTCGGCGTACGCGGGATCGCGGACGATGTTCATCTGAACCACCGCGTTCACCTTCTTGCTCTCTTTGACGAGATCGCGCCCCCGATCCACCACTTGCTCACCGACGGCGACCGACTCCCGACTCTGTGCGATGACGGCGTCGCTCGTCCGCCAGAGGAAGAGCCCGAGAGAGCTGCTGAGCACGAAGGCGATCCCGACGAGGTAACCCGCGTACTTCAGCTGGAAGTGCGGATCCAAAAGGTAGTTTCGGAGCTTTCGCTGGTGCCGCCCGGTGGGGGGGCCCGCCGAAATGCTGGTCATCTCTGATGTCGGCATGGTCGTCTCGAGGCACCTTTCGCGCAGAGCTGCGGGGCCGCCCCTTCCATCTCTCGGCGATTCCTGAAAGCGTACGAGGCCATCGGCGGTACGCGCAAGGCGTGGATGAGGCCATTTCCAGCTTCGATAACGGCTCGGGAGCCGGCCAGTCCGAGGCCACGCCCGAGCCCACGAACACACACATTCACGCACTCGAAGCGGGTCATTGCGCGAACCTGTCCGCGCTGCTCGCGAAATTGGAGAGGGCCGAGCTCGCGAGCTGCGTGATGAGATCGTTCTCCGAGGACTTATCGCCGGGGCGGACGTCGCTCTGCGTGGCCTTGCGCCCGATCGTGCCCTTCATCGCCTTCCCGGGGTACGTGAACACGGTGAGCTCGATGCGAACGGTGAGATTCCCGCCGGAATAGTCCGGCGCCCGCACCAGCGGCATCAGGAAGAAGGCCTTCACCTTCTTCCATTTTCCGAGCAGTTCTTTGGCTTCGGCGGGCGTCTCCTCGCGCGGCGCGAGCACGAAACCGGGCAGATCGGCGGTCGCGTCCTCGACGGCCTTGCGGATCAGATCGTCGACTTCGGTGCCGGAACGCCCCGTCTTGTCCGTCGTCGGACCTACGGCCACGTAGTACTTCGTCTCCGCGTTCACGACCGGGCGCTGCCCCGTCTTCACGGAGTCGAGTGCCTTCACCAGCACGGATTTCACCGAGGCGTTCGTCTCGGTCGAAAGGTGCGACTTCAGGCAATCCGTGCCCCCGAGCGCGAGCTTGCCGAGCGCCGCGGCCGCCGCCGCGCGAACCGTGGTGCTCGAATCGTCGAGTCCGTCGCAGAGCGGCGCGACCGCGCGCTTATCCTTCGAAGCGCCTAGGGCGAGCGCCGCTTGCGTCCGCACGCGGAAGTCCTCGTTGTTCCGGAGCTCCGACGCCATGCGATCGACGCGCGGCGGCGCGTCGGCGTGCGCATCCCGAGCGACGAGCACGCCTAAGGACACCGAGACGAGCAGCTGGAGGACGAGTGCCACCGCCCCCAGGCGGCTTGGGAGAAACGACACGGCGAGCGATACACAATCCGTTCGACAGCGCACGTTGTCAAGGTGAGACGGTAGCGCTCGCGGCCGTGTTCAAGGGCGCGCCGCTTCCGACATCCACGTCTCCATCTCGTTTGGTCTCGTTAGCCTCGTAGGCCTAGTACGACGGAGAACGGGACCGAGTTAACGGCGGGTGTCTCGTGGCTTCGCGAGGTAGGCTCTGCACCGCATGGTGCGCACTCTCGCGTCCCGCGCCCCGGAGCGCCGAACCCCGCGCGTCTGTCCTCGCGCCGCGGCGTGCATATCGGCCCTGGTGCTCTTTTCGACGTTCGCGGCGCTGCCCCGTCGCGCTCGTGCACGCGACGAGCTCCGCGTCCGCGCCGACGCCGAGCTCGTGAACCTCGGCCTTTCGCGATCCGAGAACAGCGTCGAGCTCTCCGGGGCGCTGCACGACGACGCCGGACACGCGATCGCCGAAGCGTCCATCGAGTTGCCACTTCTTCCCGGCGACTCCGGAGAGCGCCCGAGCGCTTGCCGCCCCTCCGACTCGCCGAAGGTCGTCGGGGGGACGGTCATCGCGCGGACGGACGCGTTCGGGTTCTTCTGTCTTCGACTCCCCGCGGGATCCGCCGTCGAAGGACGGGAGCTGCGCTACGCGGGGGATCGCTTCCACTCCGCGGCCGTCGCGAAGGTTCCGGCCGAGACGGGAAAGCGACGAATCGCGGTGGAGTTCGAGTCGCGCGAGCTCGTCGCGTCGCTCGACTCGCCATCGTTTGTCGTTTGGGTGACCACTCGGGAGGTCAAGAGCGGCAGCACCGGCGATCCGGTGCGGCTCGTGCTTTTCCACAGACCGTCGCCGGATGCCCCGGAGGCCGAGCTCGGCGTCACCGACGTGCAGCTCGGCAGCACGGCGCGCTTCGACGTCGAGACGCGGGCGCTGGGCGGCCCGGGACAAGGCAAGCTCGTCGTTCGCTTCGCCGGCACGAACGGGCTCGCACCGGCGAGCGACACGGCGCTCTTCGTCCGGCGAGCGACGGCACACCTCTCTCTCGCCGCTCCGCCGCGCGCCTCGGATCCGTCCGATGGCGTCGAGCTTTCGGTCGCCGTGAGCTCCGTCCTGGGCGCGGTGAACGAAGGCTGGGTCGAAGCGCTCTCGGGCGGCAGCTCCGCGGGCGTGTCGAAGGTGGAAGGCGGCGCCGCGCACGTCGTCGCGGTGTTCGCGGCCGCGCGCGGCAAGCCGGCGCAGGTGTTCCTCCGTTACATCCCGGCGAGTGACGGTTTCGTGGCGCAACCGCCGCTCCTCGTCGAAGTTCCGCTGCTCGCGCCGAGCGCGTGGTCGGGCACGCCGTGGCTCCTCGGCGTGGCGGCGATCGCGTACTGGGTGGTCCGTGCCTGGCTCCGGCCGAGCCGGCGCGAAACCAAGGCGATCCCGCGTACCGACGCGCCGACGGGGCGCGCCGCCGTCGAAGTGCTGTCGACGGATTCGTCCCGGTCGGGGTGGCGCGGCCACGTGACGGATGCGCACGACGGATTCCCGATCGCCGGAGCGCGCGTCAGCATCGTGGTGCCGGTGTTCGACGGAGAAGGCGTGGCCGGCGCGCAGACCACCGCGGAAGACGGCTCGTTCTTCCTCGCTCACGTCGAGGCGGCGCGCAACGACGGCGCGCGGCTCGTGGTCACCGCGCCGTACCACACGACGCTGTCGGGCGCGGCCCCCGCCGACGGAACCCTCGCCATCTGTCTCGTTTCGAGACGTCGAACGTTGGTGAATCGACTCGTGGCGTGGGCAAAAGCGTCCCCTCGTCCGTGGGGCCGCGGCAGAGAACCGACGCCGCTCGAGCTCGCCGAAGCCGCACGCCGGCACGAACAGACGGACGTCGCGGGCTGGGCGTCCGCGGTCGCGGAGGCGGCCTATGGTCCGACGTCCCCCGACGAACGCCGCGAGAGCGAGCTCCTGGCACGTGAGCCGCCTTTGGAGGTTGCGGCCACCTCAGCAGGGCACACCAGGCAGAACTGAATCGGCGAAACGCGAGTTGAGCCGATTGACGCGCGAGAGCGCGCGTTGAATAGTCCGGGCTCCGTTGTCGGAACGGCGCACGCTCGCATGCTGTACGTCCTCATTGCGATCATCGTACTCGTGGCCATCTACTTCCTCTTTTTGCGGAAGAAGGAGGCCGTCGAAGCACCCCCGCCGACGGAGCCGTCGAAGGCGCCTCCGGCGGTAGAGGGCAAAAAGCCCGCTGCTGCTCCGCAGACCGCGGCGCCGAGCGCAGCGCCTGCGCCCGTCACGGAGGGGAAAGAGCAGCCGTCGGCGCCGCGGACTTCGGCGGCACCTCCGCCGCCGTCGCGCGCCGGCCGCACGTCGGTGCCGCCCCCGAAGCCTTCGGCCGCGCGGCCCTTGTTTTCCCGCCGCGCCGACGTCGACACGCTGCGCCGCGGCCTCTCGCGATCGCGCGACGCGGGCGGCTTCTTCGGCAAGCTGAAGGGCCTCTTCGGCGGCAAGTCGGAAATCGACGCCGACGTCGCCGCATCCATAGAAGAGGTGTTGCTCGCGTCCGACGTCGGCGTGAAAACGACGAACACTATCCTCGAGCGCGTGCGCGAGGCGCTCGGCAAAGGCGAACACGTCGACCCGCAAAAGGTCTGGGCTGCGCTCCGAGAAGAAGCGCGTCGGATCCTGGAGGTCGGCGGAAGGGCACGCGCGCTCGAGCTCCGCGCCAAACCGACGGTCGTGCTTTTCGTCGGCGTCAATGGGGCCGGCAAGACGACGACCATCGGCAAGCTCGCAACGCGCTTGAAGGACGAGGGCGTCAAATGCGTGCTCGCCGCGGGCGATACGTTCCGAGCTGCCGCAGTGCAGCAGCTGACTGTGTGGGGAAACCGGATCGGGTGCGAGGTCATCCGCGGCAAGGACGGAGCCGACCCGGGCAGCGTCGTATTCGAAGCGATCCAGCGCGCGCAGGCGACCGGCGCCGACGTGGTGTTGGCCGATACGGCTGGCCGCCTTCACACCAAGACGAACTTGATGTCGGAGATGCAAAAGATCGCGCGCACCGCCGGCAAAGCGTTGGATGGCGCGCCGCACGAGACGCTGCTCGTCATCGACGCGACGAACGGGCAGAACGCGCTCGCGCAGGCGGCGGAGTTCAAATCCGCGCTCGATCTCACCGGCATCGTGCTCACGAAGCTCGATGGCACGGCGAAAGGGGGCGTGGTGCTCGGCATCGCGGACGAGCTCGCGCTCCCGGTGCGCTTCGTTGGCCTCGGCGAGAGACCCGACGATCTGCACGAGTTCTCCGCTGCAGATTTCGTCGAAGCGCTGCTCGGTAAAGACAGCGAAGCAAACGCCGCGTAATCCGACTCTAAAGTTTTTCAAAGGAACGCCCTCGCAAAGAACGAGTCGATGCGTCATGGCGTTCGCGGTTCGCTCTTCACCTACAAGCAGCGCTTCTCTTGCGAGCCTCCGATGAAACAGAATCGCCTTGTGATTTCCCCGTCTGCGAGCAGAACCGGCGACGGCCTCGCCGGCTCGTCTCGCAGCGTCCAGTCTCGTTGGCGGATCGTGATCCGTTCTTCCAACGACCGACATGTCGTGTCGCGCGTGAATGACGCTAAGCGCTGCGGTTTTGGTTGTTGATCGCCTCAAATTTGGCGTGATATAGTCGCGCGGTAATTCAGATTGGCCATTTTTTCCTTTAGTTCTAATAAGTTACATTCGGTCTGAAGAGTTACACTGTTGCGCCGGAGTAGGCCGTCCCCAGGGGAAAGCGGAAGAAGTATGAATAAGGTCCGCATAGCGCTTCTGGTCGCTGCAGCAGTCTGCACTTACCCACTTGGCGCTTCTGCCGCCAAGCCGAAGGGCAAGGGCAAGGCAGCAGCGGCGGCTCCAAGCGCCGACGATAAACCAGCCGACGATAAGGGAGGGGACACGGGAGTGCCCGAACAGCTGCCTCCCGCGCAGGGCCCCGAGCCTGCTGCGGGTGGTGACGAAGGCGCCGCCGCTGGGGGCGAAGAAGGCGCCGCGGGCGAAGAAGGCGCTGCGGCGGGCGAAGAAGGCGAGAATGACGAAGGCGAAGCGCCGTCGGAAGGCGAGAAGGCCGGCGACCTCGAGGGCATCTGCAAGGTAGATCCCGAGGCGTGTCCGAAGCTCGACTTCGACAAGGAAGCGGCGCGCGACATCAAAGAGCAGGTTTACGCGGTGGAGCAGGTGTTCGCGCTCCGCGTTCGCCGCTTCGAGCTGCAACCGTACTGGTCGTTCAGCTTGAACGATCAGTTCGTCTCGCACCCCGGTCCCGGTGTCGGCCTCAACTACTGGATCACGCAGGTGCTCGCGATCGGCGTGAACGGCACCTACTACCAGCCGTTCAACTCGAACAGCACGTTCAACTTCGAGACGCGCCGCGCAGCCCGCGTGGCGGTGCCGCTGACGGAGTATCAGTGGGGCGCGAACTTCAACTTCACGTACGTGCCCATCGCCGGCAAGTTCAGCGGCTTCGCCGATTTCATCTTCCAGTACGACGCCTACGTGCTCGGCGGCGTCGGCGCGATCAGCACCCGCCCCATTCCGACGATCGACTCGGACAACCGCTCCTTCAGCTTCGACCCGAAGCTCGCGTTCAACGCCGGCATCGGGCTCCGCATCTTCTTCAACCGGTGGTTCGCCGCCGATCTGGAAGTGCGCGACTACATCTTCGCCGACAAGATCGAGGCGACCACGGTGTCCCAGAGCAATCCGACTGATCAAAACACCTGGTACGACAAGAACTCGCGGCTGACGAACAACGTACAAGCCCAGCTGGGCGTGTCGGTATTCATTCCGTTCTCCTTCGACTACCGGCTGCCGAAATGACCGACCAACGCCGAGGACACGGAACGATGGGCATGACCAGCAAGATCGTGAGCAGGATTCGGCGCACCGCCGTCGCCGGTTTGGCGGCAGGCTTGGCCTTGCTCGCTGGGACTCAGAACGCCGGCGCGCAGGAAATCCTCCTGACCGGGCCGCTCGCCGGCGCGCCTGCCGTGCGAAAGCTGAAGCTCTACCGGCAAGGGCGCTTCGAGATCGCTCCCACAGCGTCGTTCACGCTGCTCGACGAGTACCAGCGGCAGATCTTCATCGGCGCGCGCCTCAACTACAACATCACCGACTGGCTCGCCCTCGGCGTCTGGGGCGCGGGCGGCTTCATCAAGATCACGACGGATCTCTCCGACAAGATCCAAGCGGTGAACGCCTCGCGCTTCAAGGCCGACCCGGCCGGCACCGGCACCCGGCGGCTCACGGCCGAGAACATCGGCCCCGACTTCACGAAGCAGCTCGGCACCATGGACTGGGTGCTCGCGCCGCAAGTGACGCTCGTCCCCTTCCGCGGAAAGATCGCTCTGTTCCAGAGCATCTTCGCCGACACCGATCTCTACTTCTTCGGCGGCCCCGCCTTCGTGGGCGTCAAAGAACGCGCTGATTGCAAGCCGACCCTCACCGGCGATTGCACGACCTCGTTCAACATGGCGAGCCGCGTGGCCATCGCTCCGACGTTCGGCCTGGGTTTCACGTTCTTCGTGAACAACTGGAACGCTTTCGGCTTCGAGTGGCGCGGCATGCCCTTTGCGCGAAACACCGGTGGTTTCGACAACCACGGTGGTGGTCCCGACGGGAAGTTCCCGGACTACCAGATCAACTCCAACGACCGCGAGTTCAAGTTCAACCAGATGCTGACGGTGTCGTGGGGCTTCTTCTTCCCGACGAAGCACCGCATCAGCGAGTAAGTCGTTCGGCTAGAGAACGCTCGGCCAGAGAGCGCTCGACCCACTGCGTGGGACGAGCGCTCCCGTTTTCTCGTGAGTCGCGCGACTTCGTCCCGCTCCTGGCAACTCGCGGCGGCTGTGCCCAGCGCAGACTCACCGCCGCCGAGATAGCGCGAGTCCCGTAGCCGCTCGCGTTGCCGACGGCGTCGCTCACCGACGACAGGCGTTCGAACGGCCGAGCCCCATCTTCGTATGGCGTCAACCACGGCCGCCTCTCTCGCGATTTCCACGCGATGAACCATTTCTCTACCGCGCGATGATGGTTCGTATACGTACCTTCGTGCGACTCACAAATCCCCCTCAGATGAAGCCAAGGGTGCGCGTGCGTGGCGTTCGAGCCGCAGGCCGCCGTCGTGCACCTCACAAATCCCCTTCAGATGAAGCCATATTCGACTGGCTGCGAGCCGAGCGGGGTTGGGGTCCCGTTCGCTCAATATGACTGGATTTCTCAGCGCCTGCACCGGCACCCACCCCAACGAGCTCTCGCACCGGCGAGCGGCGAGCGCCCCGTGGCCGCCCGCCGCCGCTTAGAGACGGCGGACGCGTTCTCCGTCTAGGGTGAAGCCGGGGGGTAGGGCGCCGCGGCAGGCCTCGGCGAGCTCTTTCGGAACGCGCCAGGCCTTGTCGACGAGACCCGTCGCGATGCGATTCTTGACGCGGAGCGATTCTTCTTCGGCGAGCCCCTTCACGAGGGCCGGCACGCTCTGCTCGTCGTTCATCGAGAACACCGTGGCGGCGGCGTGAAAGCGGACCGTCTCGTTCACGTCGGTGAGGAACGGCTCGACCGCGACGCGGATATCGTTGCTCGGATACTCCTCGAGCACGGAGATGAGCTGGATCTTCGGCTCGGGGTTGCGCATGTACTCGACGTCGAACTCGTCGAGCAGCGCCAGCAGCTCGTTGACGATTTGATCCCCGGGCACGATCCGCCGCAGGATCTTCAGCGGCCAGGTCAGACTCTCCGCGCGCACGCAGAACCGACGGATGGGCTCGATGGCGGCTTCACCGGCGTTGACGATGCCCTCCGCAGCAGCCTCTTTCTCTTCCTGGTCGGTGATCGACGGCTCCATCGTGAACGAGAACCGCCGCAGCAGGCCTTCTGCGGCTTCGGCCGTACCGGCTTTCGCGAGCTCCTCGATCGCTTCTTGCCGATCGTAGTTCTGCGCCATTTTATCGCCGCAGAGGCGCGACAAGCGCGGCACGTCTTTCGGAGCAACCTTCTTGCCGGCGGGAGCCGCTTCGTCTTGCTTCTTCTTGCCCAGGAAATCGAAAAATCCCATCGCGCCTTTGCTTCTTCCCGGACGGACGTCCGAGGTCCTGCGGCGTGATAGCACCATTCCGGGGCGACCGACATTCGCCCGCGGCCGGCCGGTCTCGAATCGTCCCGAATTGCCGCAAACAGAAGCTCGATCGCGAAGACCGCGTGCCGAGATTAGGCGGGGGAAGCGCACAGGCGTACGCAAGCACGCCGAGCACCGAGATCAGGGAGAGGCCACGGAGCGTGGTGGAGCGCCTAGATCGGCGCGTGCTCGAAGCGAACGAGCTTCGGTTATTCCTGATAGGGCTGTTCGGGGGCGGTCGACGTGCGACCTTCTTCGTCGGTCTCGGGGACGCCGGTGAGGGCGTTCAAAAGCGTGTTGATGCGCGAAATCAGGCCGCCGAGGTCATCGTGCTCGAGCTGGAAGCGCAGGTCCGTCTTGCCGTTGATGATCTGCAAGAGGCCCTCTTCGATCTCGGAGATGGGGGTGGAAATGTAGTTGCCAAGGACCGTGCCGCCCGCGATGACGAGCAGGATTCCGAGGCCGGCCACCGCGAAGATGGGCCACAGCAGGCCCGGGATGCTGGGCACGAGCGACGCGGGCACGAGCGCCACGAGAACGGCGTTGTTGGCCGCGCCGTAGCCGCTCACCGGAGCAGTGGCGGCGAGGTAGTCCTTCGAGGCGCCGGTCACGACGGTGACGTTTCCGCTGCCGAGCGACGCGGTCGCGGCGTCCATGACGGCGCCCGACTGCGCGATTCCGAGGACGTCCGCCGACGCCTGCTCGCTCTTGGCGATGAGCTCGATCTTGTCTCCTTGACCCTTCACGCCGAAGACGAGAGCCTGACCGCTCGTGAGATCGCTCGTGCGGCTCAATCGTTCGTCGTTCAGCGGCGTGCCGATGATGATCGCGCCGATCGTCGCGCCGTCCTCGCCGCGCACGGGCGCGTAGCTCGCGAGCAGCTGCTCCTGTCGCTCGCGGTTCATCCACACATCGCTCATCGTGTGGCCGGCCTTCAGCGCTTCGGCGAGACTCGGGTACACGTCGGCGATCTTGTCGCCGCGCATCAGCGCCGATCCGTTGCGGCCGAGCGCGACGCCCTGAGCGTCCACGAACAGCACGAGCGCCGGCGGAATCCGCGCGAACATCGGGTTCGACAAGGCAAGCTCGCGGGTCTTGTCGGCTTGCGCCGTGGCGCTGTCGTTCCGCGCGCGCTCCGTCCCGCCCGCGAAGACGCCTTTCACCTCTGGCCGGGCCGCCTGTTCGGCGAGCCACCGCTCCAGCAGCAAACCGTCGAGCTCGAGCTGCGCGTTGGCGCCCCGAATGGCGTGCTCGACCTCGGACTTGCGCGCAGCCGGATCTGCGACGAGGCCGTGGAGGCTCGTGTAGAGGAGCACGAACGAGAGCAGCGCAACGATGGCCACGATGCCCGAATTGACGATGATGATCTTCCAGCGCATTGTTGAGCCCCCTTCCCACCGGACGTGCCCGAGGGGCGTCCGTGGCACGCCCAATCGAAAGCCGTTAGTCGCGCCCGCCTGGCGAAGGTAGAGTGCGCTAGGTTAGCGAAACACGATGGAAAACACCATTGCCGTCGTATGGGACCCGCTCTTTGTCGAGCACCAAGCGCCCGGACCCGGGTCTGCCCCTGGCGCACATCCCGAGCGCCCAGAACGACTCGAGGCGGCTCGGCAGGGCCTGTTTTCCGCGTTGGGCGAGAGCCAGATGAAGGCACTCTCACCACGGGACGCTACCGCGGAGGAGCTCGGCCGCGTCCACGAACCGCGATACGTGGAGGAGCTCGCGCGGACCTCGGGGCGGCGCGGGTACCTTGACGCCGACACCTTTTATGCGCCCGGTTCGCACGCGGCTGCGGTTCGAGCCGCAGGCGGCTGCATCGCGATGGTCGAGGACGTCCTCGCCGGCAACGCGGCGTACGGAGTCGCGCTGGTGAGGCCGCCTGGGCATCACGCGCGCCCCGGCACCGCGATGGGGTTCTGTCTATTGAACAACATCGCGGTGGCAGCCGCTCATGCCCGCGCGAACAGCTGCGCGCGCGTCGCGATCGTCGACTGGGACGTGCACCACGGCAACGGCACGCAGGAGATGTTCTACGACGATCCCTCGGTCCTTTACGTCTCGTTACATCAGTGGCCCCTGTATCCCGGAACGGGTGCCCGAGGCGAAGTGGGCGCGGGCGACGGCGTCGGCGCTACCGTAAACGTGCCGCTATCACCGGGCGCGGGCGACGCGGCATACGTCGCGGCGATGGACCGCATCGTCGCGCCCGCCGTCGCCGAATTCGCGCCGGATCTGCTGCTCCTCAGCGCCGGTTACGACGCACACGAGCGCGATCCCCTCGCCGCGATGCGTCTGACGGCCTGGGGATACGCGGAGATGACGCGCCGTCTCGTCGCCGCGATGCCCAAGGGTTTCGCTGGCCGGCTCGGCATCGTACTGGAAGGCGGCTACGATCTATCGGCGCTCCAGGAATCGCTCGGCGCGACGATCGCGGCGCTCGAAGGTGCGAGGACTCCCGGCGCACCATCCGACACCGAGGTCGAGGCCCGTCACGAGGCCGACCTGCGCCTCGCGGAGCGGGCGCGGACGAGGCGACCGGGGGCCGGATAGTCGCAAAAAACACGGGGAGATGCCGCGTTCTGCGGCATCGTAGGGGTGCGAGGGGTGCCCGAACCGCGCAAGGTAGGTTGCGGCCGATGCCCGAGGTGAGCTAGATCCCTCGCCCCTTCACGGTGGCTGTAGCTCAGTTGGTAGAGCACAGGATTGTGGCTCCTGTTGTCGCGGGTTCGATCCCCGTCAGTCACCCCGGATGGCCCGCTGACTTCGAGCACAGGCCGCTGTGCGTTGCGTGAACGCGACGTCACTGCATCAATGCGGTCCGGATGGACTCGATGGGAAGCGACACGCTGTGCTCGACCGGAGTCGTGCGAGTGCGCTAGATACACGGGCAGAGGTAACTTCGATGAAGCTTGCTCGTCTCGGCGCTGCAGCACTGCCCTTTTGGATCTGCCTTTCGCCCGCGTGCAGTGATCCGCCGAGCCCCCCCGCGCAAGCAGCGGTATGGGTCCAGGCGACGCAGCCCGCTGGAAAAGTCTGCACGACGACGAACGGCAGGTTCGGTATACCTTCCAAGTACAACTCGAGCGTCCTCGCGGAGTTGAACTGCGATCTGAGCATGGGGTGCCATCCCGACGACTACGTCGTCGTCGATCGAGATACGGGCTCCAGCGTGACCTGCAGCGTCAGCGGCTCGAGCGGTAGCTATTCGGTGCAGCTCAGCCTCATCGTCGACGGCAGCAACGTCGTGGACGGCGTTTCGATGAACTTCAGCCTCAGCGGCACGCTCACGGACACCGGCGGCACGGTCGCGATCAACGAATCCAATTCCGTCGCGGTTGGCGGCGGTTCCGAAACGGATTGCACGGTGACCATCGCGCCACCGAAGGGCCTCATCGCGAAGGGAAAGGTCTGGGGCTCCTTCGATTGCCCGAACTTCCGCGACCAGAGCAACATCGGCGACACGGGTTGCGACGTGTCGGGCCAGTTCCTCTTCGAGAACTGCGGAAGTTAGAGCGCTCGTCCATCGGTGGACACTACGGAACCTTCGCCGCCCCTTCGGACGTGCGGCGAAGGTTCCTTGCCACGCACCGGTCTGACCAGCGCTCTGGACATTCGTGTGAGTCGCGCTCCTCGCGACTTGCTGCGTGAGAAACCTACCGCCGTGACGGCGGCGGTTGCTCGGCCGTCGCGGCAGTTGCCGGCGGCGTGTCCTCGTCGGACGAGCCCGCGGCGCGCGGCGTGAGCGGAAGCGTCTTCGACAGCTCGATCTTCCTGTCGGCAGCGTCGTCTTCGATTCGAACGACCACGGCGGTGATGTTGTCTTCGCCGCCGTGCTCGTTCGCCATCGTCACGAGCCGATTGCAAACGGCCTCGAGGTCGTTCCCGCAGCTCTTGATGACGTCGAGGATCTCCCGATCCGTGATCATGCCGCTCAGGCCGTCGGAGCACAGGACGTAGAGGTCGCCGCTCTGACACTCGTCGCTCTGCAGATCGACCTCGACGTTGTCCTGCATGCCGAGCGCGCGCGTGATGACGTTCTTCGGCAGCTCGCTGCGCTGTTCGTCGGTCATGTCCGGCATCGCGGCGAGATAGTCGTTCACCAGCGAGTGATCGCGGGTCATCTGCTGGATCTCGCCGCCGCGCACGCGATACGCGCGGCTGTCACCGACGTGCCCGAGGTACATGCGGTTCTTGCGGCTCGAGTAGAGCGCCCCGACGACCGTGGTCCCCATCCCGCGCAGATCCTGCGAGCGCGTGCTGTGCTCGTAGATCTTGCGGTTCGCGAGGCGGATGGCGGTGAGCAGCTTGTTCTCTTCGTCCGTCAGATTCGGATCGAAGTGAAAGGGCCAGGTGGCGTCTTCGTTCGCCGTCTTCTTGAAGAACTCTCCGATGGCCTCGGTCGCCAAGCGGCTCGCCACGTCGCCCGCGCGATGACCGCCCATGCCATCGGCGACGATGGACAGAGCATGATCGGAGAGGACCGCGAAGCTGTCTTCGTTGTGCTCTCGCTGCAGACCGACGTCGCTAATCCCGTATGCTACGGCACGCATCCGCATCAAAACGCTATCATAGCGCTGGTTTGGAGCCCTGAACAACCGTGGCGCGGAGCGGCACCGCCGCGTCCCCCACCGCCATACCCGCGCCCGCCGCCCGCCGGCCGAGGAGACGGCCGGAGCTCATATCTCGAGAATGTCCTTTTCTTTGGCGTGGACGATGGTCTCCACGCCCTGCACACCCTCGGCGACGATCTCTTCCGCCTTCTTTTTGGCGCGTTCGACGTCGTCCTCGCTGGCGCCGCCGTCCTTCTTGACCTCGTTCAGCATGTCGAGCGCCTCGTGCCGGGCTTTCCGGATGACCACACGACACTCTTCGGCGTTCTTTCGGGCGATTTTAACCAGGTCCTTGCGCCGTTCTTCGCTAAGCGGCGGAACCGGGATCCGGATGAGGTCGCCGTCCACCGACGGATTGAAGCCGATATCGCTCTCTTTGATGGCCTTCTCGACGGCTTTGACCTGGGATTTGTCCCAAGGTTTCACCGTGATGAGCCGCGGTTCGGGGACGTTCACCGTGGCCATTTGCCCTAGCGGCGTCGGTGTCCCGTAGTAGTCCACCCGGATACCGTCCAGCATCGAGGAATGCGCGCGACCCGTGCGCAATTTCGCGAGATCCCGCTTCAGCGCGGCGTGCGCCTTCTCCATGCCCTGCCGGAGCTCGTTCAAGATGTCGTCGATCATCTGGATGGCCTCCGTCGCTTCGACGCGACCGCTTAGGCTTATAACACGGTCCCCCGAAAGCGCCGCTCAAGGGCACCCGGGCTTTTCCCTTCACGAAGTCGTTCGGGTTTTGTAGCCTCCCGGCCCGACGCCATGACCCTCGACAACGGACTCGTGAACCTCGCCGCCATCGTCGGCAGCATCATCGTGCTCGTCTCGACGATTCCGCTGATTTTGATCCTCAGCACCCCGGACGCTGGCAAGAAGAAGGGCTGAGTCAACGCTCCGGAGCTCGATCGCGCAGACCTCGTGCCCAGCTGGCTGGGTAGGGAGCGCAGCCGTACGATAGTACGGCGAGCACCGGAGCAGGCAGATGGGCGCAAGCTCGAAGCGGGCGAGCTCCGGAGGCGCAAAAGGTGCTCTAGAAGCCCTCCTCCAGAGGGCGTTGTGCGCGTCGGACGGTGGAATAAGAGGCGTCGTACAGGGAGACGCGGCGCAGGTCGAAGCTTCGCTCGTCGCGGTCGTTTTGAGGGTTGCGCTCTCCGCGGCGCTCGGCGTCGCGGGAACGACCAGCGCGGCGGTCGGTTCCGCCGCGGCGCCCGGCTTCGCAGGAACGACCAGCGCGGCGGTCGGTTCCGCCGCAGCACCCGGTTTACCCGCGAGCTGCCGTTCCGTCAGCGAGCTCGCGGCCGCCCTTCGCGCGAGCGAAGAGTGGCTCCGCGCAGCCGGCGCTCGGTCGCGGCTGCTCGTCGGTCCGCCGACGTCGCTCCTCGACACCACCGACGCGCTCGGACGCTGGCTCGACGACGAGACGGTCGCGTCCGTGTTCTCCTCGCTCGCCGTCGATAGCGCCCCCATCGACCACGCGCGCGTCTCTTCGCTCTACGAAGAGCTGCTGTCACTGCGCGTGAGGCGGGTATCCGGCGTCGCCGTCGCGCTGCGGCCCGGAGGGGCCTGGGTCGTGACGAGCGACGTCGTCGCCCAGGCACCAATGCTTCGTTCCAAGTGGCTGCAGCGTACCTTCGGATTGCCGAAGAGCGCCGTCGAGCAGCTCGCTTCGGCGCTCGCGCGCGCCGAGACGCCGGACGAAATGGCGGAGGCGCTGGCGCCGCTCTGCCTTCGAAATCGGAGAGCGGCGCCGGGCGCGCTGGTCGTCGACGAGAGCCACGAACGCCGTCGCAGCGGCTCCCACTACACGCCGCCGTCGCTCGCGCAGAAGGTCGTCGCGCGCGCGCTCGCTCCGCTCGTCGAAGGCGCGTCGAGCGCCGCGATCCGGACGCTTCACGTCTGCGATCCGGCGATGGGCTCCGGTGCGTTCCTCGAGCCCGCGGCGCAATTTCTGGCCACCGCGCTCGCACGCGCGCAGCGAACGGAGGCCGCCTCGACGCCCCCGGACGCGTCCATCGACCGCGACGCAATGCGCACCGTCGTCGTCGAATGCCTCTACGGCGTCGACAAGGATCCCGTGGCGACGGACCTCGCACGCGCGCGCCTCGCTGCCCTCGTAACGCAGCCGGGCCCCCCCCCTCCGGACCTCTCGCGACACCTCAAGACGGGCGACGCCCTCGTCGGCACCGTTCGAGTCGAAGCGCGGCGCTCGCTGCCCTCCGCCGCACAAGACGCGTCCCTTCGCCCACCGCGCGCGCTGGCGCCCTTCCACTGGAGCACCGAGTTCGCGGACGTCTTCGCGCAATCGGACGGCTTCGACGCTTGCGTCGGAAACCCGCCGTGGGTCGCCTACGTCGGGCGCGCCGCGCAGCCGCTCGCGCCGGCGCTCGCCGACTACTACGAGACGACGAACCCGGCGTTCCGCGCGTACCGCACGCTCCACGGGCTCTTCGTCCGCCGCGCGGCGGAGCTGCTCCGGAGCGGCGGACGCCTCGGGCTCGTCCTGCCGACGTCGGTCGCCGACCTTTCAGGCTACGGACCGACGCGCGACGCGCACGACGCCCTCTGCGACGTCGACCCCGAGCTCATCGACTTCGGCGACGGCGCGTTCGAGGGAGTCTTCCAGCCCTGCATGGCCCTCACCTCGACCCGCAGGCGCGCGCCGACGCCCGCTTCCGTCGAACGCTCCCGGGACTCGACCGAACGCTCCCGGGACTCGACCGAACGTCCCCGGGGCTCGATCTGGCAACTCGCAAGGACAGATCTCGAGCCGGTCGCCGCCCGACTCTTGGAGCGCCTCGAAGCGCTTCCGAAGCTCGCGAGCGAGCTCTTCGGCGAGCGCGGATTCCAGACGACCGGCGACGACCTCGCGCACCTGCGGAAGCTCGCTGGACCTTCGCCGCCGTTCGTCGTTCCCATCCACGAAGGCGCGGACGTCGCCGAATTCAGAACGGAGCCGCCGCGCACTTACCTGGACCCACAGGGCCTGCGCGGACGTCTGCGCGACGCCGCCGACTTTCGCGCCGTGGGCGTCCTCATCCGCCAGACCGCGCGCTATCCGATCGCGAGCGTGTCCGACGGCGTGGCCTTCCGGAACTCCGTCCTCGCTGGCTTCACGAACCATGCCTGGTCCGCGCCGGCGCTCGCGGCGTATTTGAACGCGAGCCTCGTTCGCTTCTATCACTTCGCCCGTCACCGAGACGCTCGTCAGGGCATGCCACAGCTCAAGATTGGCCATCTGCGCGCGCTCCCCGACGTGCCGGACGCCACCACACGCGGAAAACTTCACGCGCTCGGCGAGAGCCTCTCGCGAGCGAACGCCGGCATTCCTACCGCGGAGCGACAGCAACTCGACGACATCGTCGCCGTAGCATTCGATTTGCGGCCGAGCGAGCGCGACATGGTGCAAAAATGGGCGCTCGAAAACCCGCTGCCCATCTCACGGCGCGAACGCATTGCCACGGATGTTGCGACCAACGAACGCACGGGCGCTCGCGGTGCACGGTGAAATGAGCTTCATGGAGAAGCGCGCGGCCCGGCCTCTCGGCCCGAACCGAATGGTTGACGCGCGGAGGCGGACCGCAGTCCTTCGAACACAAATATCGCCGACCGTCACGCTGTCGCGAGAGCACTCTGAACTGCGTCCTAACGAGGCCTTGCGGGCGCTTCACCGTGCTTGACGGCGCGTCGCAAGACCTCTACGAAGTCGTGAACTTAGATGCGTTTTCACAGCGCGATTTACGGGGTCATCGCAGCGGGCTTGGTCGGCGTGGTCGCGGCGGCGTGTAGCGGCGGAAATGGCGATGACGAACCCGCGTGCTTGCCCCAGCCCGCGAGCACGAACTGCACTCCACTTTACGAGCCCACATTCGACAACGTCTGGCTCAACACGCTCAAGCCGACGTGCGCTGCCGCCGGCTGTCACAGCGGCTCGATGCCCACGGGAGACATGGCGCTCGACGTAGAGGATGACGCGTACACGAACCTCCTCACCAAGAGCACCACCAGCGAGCCCCGGGTGACGCCAGGCGACGTGAAGTGCGGCAAGGTCATCGTGCGCCTTCACACGAAAGACCAACCGTACTCGATGCCGCGCGGACAGATGCTGGACGACGATACATTGTGTTCCATCACCCAATGGATCGCGAACGGAGCAAAGCGACAATGAGAACACAGTCAGTTTTCGCGAGCTGGATCGTACCGCTCTTCTCCGGATTTGCAGCGGCGTGCAGCAACAACGGCAGCTCTACGCCAACGACGCCCCTGAAGACCGCCGAGGAGCTGCAAGACCCGAACACCTGCAACGAATGCCACCAAACTCACTTTACCGAGTGGTCAGGGAGCATGCACGCGTACGCCTCGATCGATCCCGTTTTCCGTGCAATGAACGCGCGCGGACAGAAGGAAACGAACGGGGCGCTCGGCGCATTTTGCGTGAAGTGTCACGCGCCGATGGCAGTGGCGACGGGCGCAACGACCGACGGCTTGAACCTCGACTCCCTGCCACAGAAACTACAGGGCATAACCTGCTACTTCTGTCATAACACGACGGGCGTCACTGACGACCACAACAACCCGCTGGTGCTCGCTAACGACGCCGTCATGCGTGGGCCCGTGAAGTCGCCCATCGTGTTCGGCCATAGTGGTGAGTACTCGCAGCTCTTCGACGATGACGTCGCGACCGCCGGATTTGCGAGCTCCAGCTTCTGCGGGAGTTGCCACGACATCGTCGTACCGCAACACTTCTCGGGCGCGTCGCAGGACATCCCGCTCGAACAGACGTTCCAAGAATGGAAATCGTCCGTGTTCGCAGTACCAAGCAGCACGAACCCTCTCAACTGCACCAGCGGCGGCGGTTGCCACATGGACCGGCAACTGCAGGTGCCGATCGCAAGCCCGACAATCCCCCATCCGACGATGCCGACACGGGCGACGCATTCACACGATTTTCCCGCTGTGGACACGGCGCTCACGGATTTTCCGGATAAGGACGCGGCGGCGCAGGCGGTGCAGGACAAGTTCTCGACGTCCTTCCGCATCCAGATTTGCGCCGATCGTCCCATGGCGCCGCCGAGCGGCATTATGGTGACGCTCGAGAACCTGAATGCCGGCCACGACATCCCGAGCGGGGCAGCTCAGGATCGGCGAGTCTGGGTCGAGCTGCATGCTTACAAGGGAGGGTCCGAGATCTTTTCATCCGGCGTTGTTGCACCTGGAACGCCCGCGACGAGCGTCTCCGGCACGGAGCTCCTTTACGATCAGACATTCAAGGCGGACGGCGTCACGCCCGCCCACATGTTCTGGGACGTTGCGAAGCAAACGCCCAAGGTCATCCCGGTGTCGACTCCGCAAGCTCCGCAGGGCAATACGTATGTCCACGTGTTCAACGGAGGCGCAGAGCCCGATCGTGTGACTGTCACCATCTGGGTCGAGCCGATCGGTCTCGACGTCATCGACGATATGGCCGCAGCTGGGAATTATTTGGATCCATCGATTCGCGCAAAGATTCCGCGCTTTGCCGTCCAACTGCCGACGACGCAGCCTGATCCCACGCCTTCCGGAACACCTGTCACGTTCGATTGGACCGTCGATGCCGCGCTGGCCGCAGCCGCCGATCCGACGACGAGTTCGTCATCGCCCACTGGACAGCCGTGCCTCGAATTTCCGCCGATCGTAAACATCATCGCCGCTCCGCCGCCACCTCAGCAATAGGCCGATGCAAAAGATGAAACCTGGAGTGCGTTTCTAACGTTGTGCCTCGCGGTCGGCATCCACGCGAGGGGTGAGAGGCTGCCGGTTACCTGAAACCAGGGCTCTATTGGACACAGAGCTTGAAATCAGCGTGCTGGGTCCCCACAGCCACATCGACGACCCAGTTGCCCTGCATGTTAAAGATGACCGGGCTCGCTTCATACTTACCGTTGCCCTTTTCGGTCACAACGATGTTTGCAGGGCAACCATGCGAGAACCCCACGTGAGTCATGGTGCACACTATCTTGACGACCGTGCCAGCCGCGACGGGGTTTCCGGAAGCATCCGTGACAGTCAGCTCCCAGGTCGCATGGTCCCCTAGGGTCGGTATCGGTGGAGTCGAGTCGATAGCGACGGTTGTCCCGTCCGTGGCCTTGGCGCTCATACCGAGGTGGAACTCCTGTGCCTGTCCGGCGGCGAACGTGGCAGCGCACACGTTTGCGTTACCGGTTCCGCCATCCAAGGCCGCGCTCGTGCTGCCCGTTGTATCGCCGTCCTTGCTGCTACACGCCCCTACGAGGAAGGCCACGGACACTGCCGCCCCAACGAGAAATCGATTGCTCATGATGCTCGCCCTTCGTGGACCATTATACGTTCCAGGTGTCGCCGCGGTCACAAACCAGTCGGAAAAACCTCGTAAGCCCAATGTTCACGACTACCGCAACACGAAAATCGTACGCGGGCAGCGGATTTCGGCTCTTTTGCATAGCCCGCGCGCTCATTCCTTGAGCACACAAAGCGCGTGAGTAGAATTGCGAAGAGAACGTCCGTCCGGGCAACTGCGTCGTGATGGCGGAGGTCGCGCGGCTGCAGACTCGCGCGCAGGGAGGCGCAGACACGGTTACGAATAGCATAGGTGGAGCGCTGGCGGAATATCGGCCTCACGGACGCGAAGTTTGCAGGCGGAAGTCGGGATCAACCCGCGCACGCTGACGTACTGGAAGTGGGTGCTCGAGAAGGAGGCACGCGTAGAGAAGCGCGTAGGCCGAGGCGGAGCGGGAGCGAGAAGTTCGGCGAGCAACCGGCACCGCGGTCGCCCGGGGTGCCCCGCTCGTGACGGCCGAGAACGAGCACGGTGACCGGACCTTCTTGCTCCGTGAGAACTGCCATCCTAGAAGAGCAGTCCCGCGCCCCGGCCACGAACGATGCTTCATGCACCGTCATCATCATGGTCGTCGGACTCACCGAGGAGCTCATCGGCGAGCCCTTCGTGCGTCGCTTTGGTCGACGGCGGCGCGAGTGCTCCGTCGACGAGATCATCGGAGCGCTATGCCCGTCGACCTGGATGACGAGGACCTCGCCATCGTCGTTGGGCCAGCGTTCGCGTCGAGCAAGCCGCGGGCCTCTGCGCCGACGGCGTCCACCATGCGCAATATCGTGCGCGAGCTCGGGCGCCCCCCATTCGTACAACTCGGCGAACAGGCGGCGTGCCGTGCCGAGGCGAAGCCCGAGCAAAGGCCGAGCTCACGATCGACTGGCAGATCCGTGCGACGCCCGCTGCCAATGGGGCGTCCGATAGCTCGCACGAACGGCACCTTCCCAAACCGCTTCCCGATCTCTGTTCGCCGCCGCGTGCTCGAACGCGAATCGTGTGCCTTCATGGAGGTACATTGCCGCCCGCGGACGCGCCGCCTGCCGCGGGAGGTACAGCCCGAATCACGGGCCGCCCTAGCGCCAGCAGCGTCGTCCACAGCTCGCGCTCCACCGCAGTGAGGGTCGTCGTTCCCTTAGCTTCCGCGCATCTACGCACCCCGCTCAAGCCGCATCCTGGACTTCGCGCTCTGCGCGCTCGATAGTACACCTGGGGCTCTTTCCGATTGGTGTTCAGCTTCAACAACCGGATACCCTGCCGGATTCGCGCCCCCATCTTTTAACTCACGGGTCGTAACCGATCGATCTCGCTTTGTTTTCTGTCAGCAGATCGGGAGACTGCACCCACATGATTTCACTCATGATTGTGGGGCTATTGATTCACCTATTCAAGGCCACCCCGACGAGCACTGGGTTGGTTGTCACGGGATCGATCGTCACGTTCCAGAAAGCAGAATTATTATAGCCCGGAATTCCGTCATCCATCCAACCGGTGTGGGCAAAGCCCGAGACGAAACTAAGATCACTTCGATTCAATTTAAACAAACTGTCCTGGACAACACTAGAACTGACAAGCATGGCGCCACCAACATAGTAGTAGCTACCGTACGACGCTATTGACCATTGGGTCCAACCACTGGTGGCGGATATCGTTGATCCACGGGTGAAGTCGCCTTGGGCATCGAACGCACCCGAGCTGTTCAGCCTCAACAACAGAAAATGCACCTGAACGGTCTGATTTGTCGGAGTGTAGCCGACAGTCACGATTTGTCCGAGCCCGTCGACTGTGACATCAACGGCGCGCTGCTCCGAGTATCCAAAGCTTTGCAGCACCGGTCTACCACTATTAAAGCTCGGATCCGGATTTCCCCCAGCGTACCTCATGACACCCATCTTCCCAGTAGCGGACTCGCCGACAACGACCACATTTCCGCTGGCATCGATCTTAACACCATTACCGTGTTCCGAACCCGAACTCGACTCGAAGAAAAAACCCTTGCTGTACTGAACGAAACCAGTTGGATCTACTTTTGCGACGTCAAATCCATGAGGGTAGGCGTCGACCACGACCGCGGCACTGCCGTCGGGCGCAACGTCGAGGTCAGTGCCGAGCAAACTGGCATTGACCGCGAGAACGTACCCTGGCGTCGTACTGCTTGCGTTTTTGTAGGTTGTATCGACCGCTCCATTCGTCGCAAATCTGACGACATATGCACCCGTTAAGGTTCCGCCATTGGTACCATCAACGAGCGCGTAAACACGTCCACTGCTATCAACACCCACACCATGTACTTCCGAATTATGAGCGCTGTCCACTGAGGTAACACCTCCGTAACCAAATGTGCTATCTGGTGTTCCGTTCGAATTGTAGCGTCCTATCAGTAGACCACCGCCAATAAGGTTTTCCCCCACGATAATTTTGCCGTTCGCGTCGACTGCCACGCTCGTATCATAACCTTGAGCGGTGGTCTGAACGATCCGGCCGGTACCATTTAGACTCGTATCAGGCGAGCCATTGGTGCGGTTGAAGCGCGTAACTACCCCATACTCCTGCGCTTGTGCAAACTCCGCAATTAGCAACAGCGTTGCTGTAACGAACACGTTCGCGTTCAAAACTCGAAAGTTCATTCCACGCCTCCTTCGATGGGTTACGTAGCATGGTACTTTCCGCAGTGTCAAGCACCGCCGATGAGAGCTACCGGTGCAGCTCTAATCCCTGACGCGGCTTCCAATGCTGACGCGGCTCCGACCCGGAATCCATTAGGATTTCGCGTGTTGATGGCCCATGAGCAAGACCTCTACGGTTCGTTCTGCGTCCCACCACGTCCGGATGTTGTTCGCGTCCTTCGGGTGAACGAGGCTCGGAAAGCCTTCCATCGGCGCGTACTGCTCGCGCTGCGACCGGCTCATCCGGTAGCGAAGATCCCAGACGCAGGAGGCGACAAACTGGGAGTACCTGGTAACCTTCCCGAGGGCCCGGAGATCTCACTCGCGCTTCCCGTGCCGTCCCTGACCACGCCCAAATCTCTCCGCCCCCTCTGCCCCAACTCCCAGCACCGTCGCCCCCCGTTCCGCCTCAAACTTCAACCCTTCCTCGAGCGGACGCCCGATCCCGTCGTAGACGGAGGCGCGATCGGCGAGAAGCGTCGGCCAGGGATAGCTCGCGATTTCCGTCGCGAGCTCGATCGCGGCGCGGCGCGCGTGTCCCGCGGCGACGACGCGGTTGACGAGGCCGATGCGCTCGGCTTCTTCGGCGTCGATGACGCGTCCGGTGAGGATCAGATCGAGCGCGCGCCCGAGGCCGACGACACGCGGAAGGCGCTGCGTGCCGCCGTCGATGAGCGGGACACCGAAGCGGCGCTCGAGGCAGCCGAAGCGCGCTTTCTGACCCGCGACGCGGAGGTCGCAGAAGAGCGCCATCTCGAGGCCGCCGGCGACGCACCAGCCCTCGATGGCTGCGACCACCGGCTTGGTCGCACGCAGGCGCGTGAAGCCCATCGGGCCGCCTTCGCTGTCGACGTCGTTGTCGAGCGCCTTGAGATCCGCCCCGGCGCAGAACGACTCTTCGCCGCCGGCGACGACCAGGACGCGCGCGGAGTCGTCCTGCTCGAAACGGCGGTACGCCGCGAGCAGCGCCTCCGCGGTCGCCCGGTCGACGGCGTTGCGCCGCTCGTGGCGGCCCAGGACGAGAACGGTAACGGGTCCTTCTTGCTCCGTCAGAACTGCCATCCGTCGAGAAGAGCAGGCCCGCGCCCTGGCCGCAAACGGGGCTTCACTCCCCCTCCCCATCGTGTGAGGCTTCGCGCCCGCATGCACCGCACGGTCGTCATCCTGGTCGTCGGGCTCACCGAGGAATTGATCGGCGAGTCGACTCCGTACATCGCGTCGCTCGCGGCCGCGGGCGGCTTCCGCACGATGGAGACGGTGACGCCCGCCGTCACCTGCTCCGTGCAGGCGTCGTTGATGACCGGCACGCTACCGCGCGATCACGGGATCGTCGGCAACGGCTGGTACTTCCGCGAGCTGTCCGAGGTGTGGCTGTGGCGGCAGTCGGCGCGCTTGTACTCCGGCGAGCGGATCTGGGAAGCGGGGCGCAAGCGCGACCCGAGCTTCACCTGCGCGAAGCTGTTCTGGTGGTACAATATGTATGATACCGCCGACTGGGCCGTCACGCCGCGCCCGATGTATCCGGCGGACGGACGCAAGCTGCCGGACGTGTGGACCGATCCGCTCGACCTTCGCGAAGAGCTGAACGGCCTCTTCGGGACGTTCCCGCTGTTCAACTTCTGGGGGCCGCGCGCCGGGCTCGTCGCGAGCGAATGGATCGCGCGCTCCGCGGTGCACATTCACCGAACGCGCAAACCGACGCTATCGCTCGTCTACCTGCCGCACCTCGATTATTGCCTGCAAAAGTTCGGCACTTCACACCCGGAAGTGCAGAAGGAGTTACGGGCGATCGACGCCGTCGTCGGCGAGATCGCCGACCAGGCGCGGCGAGACGGGGCGCGGGTCGTGCTGCTTTCCGAGTACGGCATCGTCGACGTGAAGGGCCCGGTCCACATCAATCGAGTCCTCCGCGAGGCCGGCCTCATCCAGGTGCGCGAGGAGCTCGGGCGCGAGCTCCTGGAAACGGGGTTGTCGGACGCCTTCGCGGTGGCGGACCATCAGGTCGCGCACGTCTACGTGAAGGATCCGCATCGCGTCGAAGAAGTGCGCCAGCTGCTCGCGCGGGTGCCGGGCATCGAGCGCGTGCTCGACGACAAGAGCGCCCTCGGGCTGAATCATCCGCGCTCCGGCGAGCTCGTCGCCATCTCGGCTCCGGATCGGTGGTTCACCTATTACTACTGGCTCGACGACGAGCGCGCGCCGGACTTCGCCCGCACCGTCGATATTCATCGGAAGCCCGGATACGATCCGGTCGAGCTGTTTCTAGATCCGTCCATAACCGCGCCGATGCTGAAGGTGGGGTTGAAGGTCGCCCGCTCGAAGCTCGGCTTTCGCACGCTGATGGATGTCATCCCGCTCGACGCGACTCTCGTGAAGGGGTCGCACGGACGACTAACGGAAGAATCGAGCAAAGGCCCCGTGTTCATCTCGTCGGAGCCGGATCTCGTTCCCCCCGAGGTCCGCGTCGTCGACGTAAAGAAGGTCGTGCTCGATCACGTCTTCGGGCGCGCGTGAGTCTTCTAACTACGGCCGCGCAAACGACGGTTCGCGTACGTCCTTCCGAACCGCGCAAACGATGGTTCGCATACGTCCTTCCGAGCTGCGCCAACGACGGTTTGCATACGTACCTTCCGAACCGCGCAACGATGGTTCGTATACGTACCTTCCGATTCTGCAGCGGAACCCCTCCCAACGAGTTCTCCCAACGCTGGCGCTCGAGCGCGCCATGACCGGCCGCCGCCGGCATGCTCCGTCCACGCGGCCGAATGCGAGCGCGGCGCGGGGCGAGGCGATGCTCGATGGGATCTCGACGAGTCTGGGAGTTTTTGTCTTTATGTCCCACGTACCCAACGTTGAAGTGTCAGCGTCGCGACGAGACCCACGGCCCCGAGCGCCGCGAGCGTGGGCTCTCCCGCCATGGCAAGGAGCAAACCGTCCACGAGGGAGATGCCAGCGATGAGACGGACGACCGAGCGCGGTACGTTCACCGGCCCGCTTCGGAACAGCGGCGCGACCGCGGCGACCGCCCACGCCACCGCGACGACCAAGGCGATCCAAACGACCACTCCCCTTGTCGGATGTGCGATGGCGAGGAGCGCTGGCGACGCGAGGAGCAAGAGTGTCGCGCCCGCGCGGAAGCTCTTTCGATTTTCCTGGCGCGCCACGAAGGTGAGGCCCACGACGTACGCACCGCCCGAAAGCGCGCCGGTGACGAGTCCGTGCGACGGGATGCCGCCGGCGGCGAGCCCCGCGGTCACATACACCGCGCTCCGACACAAGCCCATCACCACGGGTGAAAGCGGGTTTTGCTTGTGCCAGGAGTCGTAGAGCAAGATGAACACGGCGAGCGCGACGCCGGACAGAACGACCGGAGCGACGGAGGCGCCCAGATCCGCGGCGACGACCGCGGCGCCGGCGAGCCCCGCTGCGAGCAGCCCGAACCCCACGGCGAAGACTTCCGTCGCGCCGATCTGTCCCGAGGGGATGGGACGCTCGGGGCGTTCGCGCGCGTCGATGGCGCGGTCGAACGCGTCGTTCAAGAACATGCCGCCCACGTAGAAGAGCGACAGCGCGACGCCGAGCCGCAGGGCAGACGCGCGCTCGAACGAACCGCCGGCGAGGGCGATGCCGGCGGCGACGTTGGTCCAGACCGTCGGCAGATTCGAGACGCGGCCGAGCTTCAGGTAGAGGCGCGGCCGGCTCACGGCGACGGCGGTCATGAGGCCTCCCGCGCCCCGAATCGCTCGAGCGTCCAGGTGAGCTCGCGCACGATGGCACGGTTCACGTCGATCGAACGATGCTCGGGGGGCAGGACGTCCCAGGTGTACGTCTCCACCTCGTAGTGCGAAGAGATGTTCCGCCTCGCTGCGATCTCGAGCAGATCGCGCAGAAATGGCTGCGTGCTGCCGAGCACGCCCAGGTGATCCGCGAAGACGGGGACGTGGAAGTGGACGCGCCACTCGGAGCGGCCACGCGCGGCGCCCCCGCGCGCGGCCGCGAGGGCATCCGGCAAGTCGAGGTGTCGGACGAAGCCGCTCTCGGATCGCGCGACGACTTGATGCAGATACACGGGGTCGGCGAAGCGTTCGAGCACGCCGTAGACGCGCTCGTCTTCCCGCGGGTCCCCCGCGAGCGCGACGGCGAGAGCGCACGTCACTTGAACCTTGCCGATGCGGATGCCGCCCGCGTCGAGACGAGCGACCACGTCTTTGGCGTTTTCGAACTGCACCGCGAGGTGGCAAGCGTCGAGGCACACGCTCAAGTGCCGCCGCAGGAACGCCTCCGAGGCCGCCGCGTCGAGGCCCGTCAGCGTCACGAAACGTTTCGACGCCGCTGGCGAAAACACCCGCGTTTCGAAGAAGCGCGCCGTTTGTTCCGTCGTCTCCAGGAAGCAGCACGGCTCCGGCTCGAGGCACAGCTCGACGAGCTTGCCGGTCTGTTCGCGAATCCGGAACAACGCCGCGGCGTGCGCGATCAGATGCTCGACGACGCGCTCTTCTCCCTGAGCGCGTTCGCTCGCGGTCACGCCGAGGCGCGGGGCGAACGCGCCGGGCACGGTGCTCACCGAGCCGTCGACGCCGTCGGGGAGCAACGCCGCGAGCTGCGCCGCCAGGCGATCGCTGTACGCGACGCGCTCCGGTTCGAGCCAGTCCGGGCGATAGACGGCTTCCTTGACCTTCTCGCCGTGGAAAGCGCCGAAGGGAAACCCGTTCACGGTGAAGACGTAGCAGCCCTGCTCGTCGAGCAGCGCTCGAAACGCCTCGAGCGCGCCGGGCTCGGCGAGCTCGGACGACGCGCGCGCGGAAAGCCGAAGACCGACGCCGAACCCACGTTGCACATCCATGGCGCGTTTCACCTTCGCGACGTGGTCCACGATGGCCCGGCGCACCTCGGCGAGCGACTCACCCGGATGGATGTTCGTGCAGTACGACAGGTGCGGGCTGCCCGGCGCCGCGATGCGCATGGCGTCCTCAGCGGCCCGCGGAGAGGGCGCCGGCGGCGGCGCGCGACGCCTCGCCCGCGTCGAGCGCACGGGCGCGCGTTGCGCCCCGCTCCGCGCGCGCGGCGAGCCACTCGATGGCGGCGACGAACCTGCCTTCGTCGACCTTGCGCACCTCGCGGCCGAACCCGATGCCCTCGAGCATCATCAGCGTGAGCTCCCCACCGAGATGCTCGCGAAACTCGTCGATGCCCGCGAGGACCGCTCGCCGCCCGCTCGCCGCGCGCATCTCCAGCAGGCGATCGAACGTGGGTAGCCGCAGCCGCTCGAGCAACGAGACGACGCGATCGGCGTCGGCTTCGGCGAGCATTCCCGCCTCGACCGAGTAGCGCGTGTCGAGCGCGATCCCGATGGCGACCGCCTCGCCGTGCCGGAGGGCGTAGCTCGAGAGGCTCTCGAGCTTGTGCGCCGCCCAGTGCCCGAAATCCAGCGGGCGCGAGCTCCCGAGCTCGAACGGATCCCCCGAGCGGGCGATGTGATCCAGGTGGAGCAACGCGCAGCGCTCGACGAGCTCCGCCACGGGAGCGCGGTCGAACCGCGCGAGCGCGTCGGCGTTGTTCTCGAGGGAGCGAAAGAACGCCGCGTCTTTTATCAGCGCGACCTTCACGGCCTCGGCCATCCCCGCGGCCTTGTCGCGCGGATCCAGCGTGTCCAGGAAATCGAAATCGTTCAGCACCGCGAACGGCGGCGCGAACGTGCCGAAGAGGTTCTTTTTGCCGAGGGCGTTGACGCCGTTCTTCACTCCGACGCCGGAGTCGTTCTGCGACAGCACCGTCGTCGGGACGCGAACGACGCGGATGCCACGGTGGAAGATGGCGCCGGCGAAGCCCGCCATGTCCTGGAGCGCGCCGCCGCCGACCACGACGACGAACGACTGACGGTCCAGACGGAGCTCGTCGAGCCAAGCCGCGAGCCGGTGCGGCGCGCGCGCGTCGTTCTTGCACGCTTCGCCGCCGGGCACGACGAGCGGACGCGCGACCAGCGCGAGCCGCGCGCCGTGGCGTTCGGCGTAGCGCTCGACGTCCGAGACGAGCTCGGGAAAGCACTCCGCGACTCGCTGTTCGACGACGAACGCCGCCCGGTGACGACGTTCGGGCTCCCGGCGCGCCAGGGCGTCGATGAAGGCGGTATTTTCAGCAGAAAAAATGCCGGTCCCGAAGTAGACCGGATACTCGAAAGGGACGATGATTCTTTGGGTGTGGAGCATCGCGGGCCGGCGTGCGCGCCTCACGCGCTCGCATCGTAAGCGATTCTTAGCCGGAATTTGGTAGAAGGCCACTGTGTCACCATTCTTTCGGCTCGTGGCGGGCGTACGCGCCGCGGTGACGCTGCGGCGCAAGATGTCCGGCCCGCTCCGGCCGTCCTGGGATCCGACCTTCGAAGCGCTCGCGGAGCTCTTTCATCAGGGCTCGCTTCGCATCACGCGCCTGCCGCTGGAAGCACAGCGTCGTTCGACGCAGAGCGTGATCCTCGGGCTTCCCTCGTCGCCGCTCTATCAAGAGACGACATTCGAAAAAATCTCCGCTGGCGGCGTTCCGGCGGAATGGTTCCGGCGCAGCGACGCCGGCAACAGGACCATCCTCTATCTGCACGGCGGGGGATACGGCCTCGGCACCATCGACACGCACCGCGACCTCGTCGCCCGGATGTGCCGGGCGAGCCGCGCGAACGGGCTCTCGCTGTCATACCGGCTCGCGCCCGAGCATCGCTTCCCGGCCCAGCTCGAGGACGCCCTTGCCGCGTACCTATGGCTTCTGGCGCGAGGCACGGACCCACAGCACATCGTCGTCGCCGGCGACTCTGCCGGCGGCGGCCTCGCGCTGTCGCTCTTGGTGAAGCTCCGGGACTCCGGGTATCCGCTGCCCGCGGCGGCCGTGTGTCTGTCGCCCTGGGTCGATCTCGAAGCGCTCGGCGACAGCGTCGACCTGAACGAGCGTTACGATTACATCTCACGCCGCGCCCTCGCCCAGTACAGGAAGCGCTTCGTCGACGACGAAAACGTGAGAAACCCGCTCGCGGCCCCCCTCTACGCCGACCTGCGCCGGTTGCCGCCGCTGCTCGTGCAGGTGGGCTCGGCGGAGGTGCTCCTCGACGATTCGCGCCGCATCGCCCTACGGGCGCGCGAGGCCGGCGTGGACGTGAAGCTTCGCGTCTGGGAAGACATGATCCACGTCTGGCAGCTGTTCGCGTTCATGGTCCCGCAAGGCTCGGCCGCGATCGACGAGGTCGGCGCCTTCGTCCGCGAGCACGTGACGGCGCAGTGAGCGCGGGCGCGGCGTCCGCACGACGCCTCGGCGCCACGGTCTGTCCCATCTCGGAGCAGGGGGGGCCGTTCGAAAGGGCGCACGCCGGCGATGTTCCTTCACGCAGCGCTTCGCGAAGGCTCACGCGCAGCTCCCGCGCAACTTGCCGCGCACGTTATGTTTATTCGGACGCGACCGATGGTACGTATACGTACTATCGTCGGACGCGACCGATGGTACGTATACGTACTATCGGTCGTCGCCCTGCGGGCGCTCATACGCGAAACAGCCAATGGAACGAATCAGCGGCCCATTTCGCTCGACTCCACTTCCCAGGGCCGCGTCTGGCGCTTCGCGGGTGCACGGGTCGGTCGCGGCGAGACGAAAGCCGGACAGACCCCGGCGCCGTTCACTTGCGCCCGGTGAGCACGAGCCCGGCCGCGACGAGGAGCGCGAACGCCGCGATGATCGCGAACGCGAGCTTACGCCGCGAACGCCGGGTGCCCCCGGCGCCGTACCCCTCCCCCGACGAATGCGGTGAGTACGTCGCGGCGGGGGACGCGGAGCTCGAGGGCGGCGGCGCGGCCGTCGCGGCACTCTCCGCACCTGCCGCGGCGGCGGCAGCGGCCGCGCAATCACGCGGCGTCTTCGGCGCGATGCGGAGGATCTTGCTGTCGTCGGGCGGAATGCGCATGACGGCGGCGTAGAGCGCGCCGTCGACGCCCACGTCGAGGTCCACGACGAAGCCGTCGGCCTTGCCGAGATCCTTGCGGCTCCCGGGGACGATGCCGTCGCGCGCCGCCGTCGGCTCGAGCGACCACATCCGACCATTCGCGTTGTCGGCGAAGTAGTAACGGCCGCGGAAGCCGTCCGGCCAGCGACAGTCGTCGACGATGAGGCCGCCGTTGATCGACTTGCAGCCGCTGTCCTCGTCGCCGGGGACGTCGTCGTGCCGGCAGTAATACGCCGGATCGACGCAATCACCGCGATCCGGCGTCACGTTCCGGCATTCGGACACCGGATGCCCTTTCGCGCCCTCGCGGAAAGGCCAGCCGTAGTGGCGGCCGCCCTCTTTGGGAATGACGTCAATCTCTTCGTAGGCGAGGTTGCCGACGTCCGCCGTCCAGACGTTGCCCGTCTTCGGATCGACCCAGATACGCCAAGGGTTCCGGAGGCCCCACGCCCAGATGTCACGCCGTGGCTCGGCTTTCGACAGCTTGAAGGGGTCGTCGCTGCAGGCGTCGCCGCACGCGGTGACCGCATCCACGCTGACGAGCGGGTTGTCCTTCGGGATCGAACCGTCGAGGCCGACGCGAAGGATCTTGCCGTTGCCGTTGGTGAGACACGTCGCGAAGAAGTTCGCCGGCGTGAACGGCGGCTCGGGCAGCTTCTTCGCGCGGCACCCGGTGTCGCCGACGCCGATGAGCAAGTCGCCCGTCGCGTCGATCGCCAGGCCGCCTCCCATCTCGTGGTCGTCCGGTCCGCGCAGCCCCTTCACGAGCACCTGCTCGGTCGACATGTCGAGGTGATTGTCGTCGCCGAGGCGGATCAGCGAGATCTTCTGCTTGTCCGTGTCCGGCGCCCTCGCCGACGAGTAGTAGAAGATGAGGAGACGGTTCTCGGCGAACTGCGGGTGCGCGATGACGTTGAGCAGGCCCTTTTCCGTCTTCGCGTCGGCGTCGAGCTTGCCCGCGACGACGCGCTCGCCGCTCGGCAGGCGCACCACGACGCGGCCCATCTTCTCCGTGACGACCAGGCGACCGTCGGGCAAAAACTCGAGCGACGTCGGCAGCTCGAGGCCGGTCATGAACGTGGAGAGCTCGAAGGCGCTGGACGCCTCGGGGGCGAGCTCGTCGGCGCGCGCTCCCGCGGTCAGGAACAACACCAGCGACAACCCGAGAAGCCACCGAGCCCACATCTTCGCCACGCATGCCTCGTAGCGTGTTTCGCGCGCGGATGGAGCCCTGGTCGCGCCGAGCGCCCACCCGGCGCCGGTTCCAGCGATTTCTCCGCGGCTCCTGCCGAGCATCTCCGTCCCTCCAGCCGGGAGCACCGAAATAGTCTCACCGCCCCGGTGCGCCCGAGTCCGCCAAGGGGGCTGTGAGGCTTTCGATCCAGCCGCGGACGCACCCGAGCGCCGAATCAGGGAGGGGCTCGATGCCGTACGGCATCTGATGCCCGCATTTCGGGTTCGGAGAGGAGAGCTTGTCGTACAGGAACGAACGAGTGGAGTCGCCCGGCACGACCAGCACCTCGGGCTTGCAGCTCTGCGAGGGCGCCCCGACCAGCTCGCTCGTGAGGCGATCGACGTCCGCGGTGAGCCAGAGGCCGTAGGCGAAGTTGTTGTCGCCGTGACACGAATCGTAGCCGCACGAGGTGACGAAGATCGTGTCGCGGAGCGACTCGAGCGTCGGGTCGCAGTGGAAGTTCGCAGGAAGCTGGGACGGCAAGTAGCCGGACGAAGCCTCCGCCGAGGCTTCAGGCGATCGCCCGGCATCGAGGACGGCGCCATCCTTCGCCGTCCTCGAGACGTCCGAGCAGCTAGAGCAGCACGCGAGTGCGGCGAGGAGCGCCCGGCGAGCCGCCACGAACGCGATCACGCCGGGCGGCGCGTTCTCTCCATTTCGGCGCAACCTTCGAGCCACTCCGAGTAGCTGGCGTCACGCTGATCCGCGACCCAGCGACGTGGACCGAGCTCCTCGTCGAGCTGCCTCTTGAGCGCGGTCATGTTGCAAGTGTTGACCTGGCAGCGCTTCGCCTCGGGATCCACGCCGTAGATCTTGGAAGCGTTGAGACCGAGGATCTTGTCCTGGTTCGTTCGGCCCTCTGCGGTGCTCGGACCGAGCGCCGGATAGCCGTACTGCTCCATCATGGACTGCGGGATTTCGAGGGCGCGGAACGCCTCGATCTGCGCTTGCGGCGAGACGTTGCTGGCGAGGCTGTCGGTACCCCACACGACGTTGTCGGTGCCGAGGTACTTCATCAGCTTGCCGAAGAAGTGCGCCGACTGCGTGGCGTCGTTCATGATGCTGCTGTACGCGGTCCCCGTCTCCCCGAAGACGTTGCCGCCCGGCATCAGTCCAGCATCCAGCACCGACCGGATGAGCGCGTTCACGCCCTTCGGCATCGCCTCGTTGGGATCGTACGCGCCTTCCGGAGGCGCGCCGGCGCTCGAGGCGCTGCCCGAGAAGATCCCCGAGTGATACACGATGATCTTCGCGTCCGGATACTTCATCGCCGCCGGGCCGATGTCGTCCGGGTAGTTCGTGCCCGTATCGAAGAAGTTTCCGATCGGGAGCCCCTTGTGCACGCAGAACACCGCGAGACCGAGCTTGAGGCCCTGTTCGATCACGGCTTCGCCGTTGGACTCGTTCAGCTTGAACCCGGGCTTGAAGCCTGGATAGAGCTTCCACGCGGCGGGAGAGTGCGCACAATAGAAATCGTGCATGATCTGGAGTTGGCCGGCAATGCCGCTCGGATCCTGCGGCATGATCTGCACGTGACTCACGACGCGCTGCGAGTTGCCGGACATATCGTTGATCTTGTCGCGCGACATGTACATGTGCTCGTTCGAGAGCGGATAACCGCACCCGAGGTCGCGCGTCGCGGTACAGCTGATGCCGGGCCACGAGGTGAGCGCAACCATCGACACCTCGCTGTTGCAAAAGAAGGTGTTGATGTAATTGTCTTCCGTGGCGATATCGAACAGCGGCCCGAACGACTGGGTGTACGCGGGATAGTTCGCGAGATCGGCCTTGTTGAACCAGTGCGTTTGCACGTCGAAGATGAACTGGTTGCGGCCCCCGTCGCCGACCACCGCCGCGGCGCATTGCGGATCGTACATCGACTCTTCCGGCACGCAGAAGCCTGCATCCACCCCCGATGACGCGCCCGCCTCCGGCATGGAGGTGGGCTTTTTTCCGGTTGAAGAGGGCGTGCTCGAGCTGCTGCAACCTTGCACGTAGTTGAGCACCCACAGGCTGGTCGTCATGCCCATGGCGCTCGCCAGAAACTGGCGGCGGTCCATGCCGATGCGGCGCGCGTTGTCCGCGGCCTTCTCGAGCACCAGCTTGCGGATCGCGCGATCGCGCGGCGTGGCGGCCTGGAAGTACTCGCCGTTGCTCTTGTTGCCGAACCAGATCGGCGGCTCGTAGGGGAGCTCGGGGGCCGTCTTCTTTCGCATCGTCAGCCAGGGGAAGCGTTTCATCCGCCAGATCTCCTACTTCTATGTACCGATCAGTTTATGGAAACCAAAACTCGAGTTCAAGACGCGGCCTTCTCGGACGCGATCGCGACGACGACGCGCGTGCGTGTCGAAAAGATCGCCTTACTGGCAACCCGCCATGCACGTGTTCCCGTCGCGATTCGTGTAATCGTGCGTGCCGATGGTGGTCTTCGTTGCACAGGCGTTGACGAGCTGAGCGAGCGCGACGGAGTCGCCCGAGATACCGGCGTCGTTGTCGGAATGATCGATGAGCGACGTGCAGGCGCCGCTCGTGTAACAATCGGTGCCCACGCAGTTGTGCGCCTGGGCACAGAGCAAGATCTTCACGCAGTCCGGATGCGTTGAGCACTGGAACATCTCGCTCGCGCAATACGTGCACGTGCAACCGGCGCCGCAACTCGTGTCGCTCACGTTCGTGCCCGACGGCGCCATGCTCGCCGAGTTCGCCTCGCATTGCGAAGTCGCGTCGGTCTGGTCGAGGCAGCACCCCGACTGCTGGTCGAGGATCGGCGTACTGCCGGAACAGGTACCATCCTTGGCCGGCTTGACGCAGCTGCTCTTGGAACCGCTGTCCGCCTTGCTGTTGCTCGAACTGCTCCCCGCCGGGCTCTTGTCGCTGCTGCAAGCGACGTGAAGACCGATGCTCAGGAAGCCGATGGTGAGGAGACGCAAGCTCGACGTTGACCGCATGTAAGAAGTGCTCCGAAGTTGGCGAACAAGCTCGACCGCATTGGCGCAAAACTGCCCCCGCGTTGCGCGGCAATTTTTCGGCGGTCGCGGTTCTATACCGATCGTTCCGAGACCATGTCAAGCAGCCTCGAGCGGGACGCGGACGATCCAGCAGCGCGCCCGATTCAACGGTGACTACGCCGCCTCGACGTTGCGCGGCAGAGGGCTCTCCGCGCGCTCGAAGACCGTTACCCATCTTGTCGAGATAGGGACGCAAGAAGAGACGAAGATGCCGTCACGGATGGAATCGAAGGTTTCATCGACACGTCCAACGCACGCGGCGCAACATGACGTGATGTGGCGCGCACACGTGGCTGTGACATTGCTCGCCGCAATGGCCTGCACGGCTGCACCCGCGCGGGTCGCTGCCGACGCCGCGCCTTCTACGGCTCCGCCTTCACGGCCGCCGCGCGTCGTGGACGGTGGTCCGCCGCCCGACGCGCGCGTGACGTGCGGCGATGCCGCGTGTGGCGCACCCCGCAACAGCGAGGTGCTCGGCGAGTTCGCTTGCTGTCTGCCATCGGGCGGATGCGGCTTGCGGGTGCCGTTCCTCGGCAACCGCTGCCTCGCGCCGGATCAGCCGGGCTCCGTGGACCCGTCCTGCCCGTCGTTCGCGATGCCGAACGGGGCCGTCGCGCAGGGGTGCTGCACGCCTGCGGGGCGTTGTGGTGCCTACGACCGCTTCGGCGATGCCGGCTGCATCGCGACGGACACGTCGGACGCCGCTGCACGCTGTGACTACGACGCATCGAACAGCTGCCGCAGCGTCGTCGCGGTGTCGTGCGACGGCCCGGAGGACTGCAGCTCGGGCGCCGTCTGCTGCGCGCGCTCCGATTTCGGCCTGTACGACGCTTACGGGTGTTTCACGTCGTGCGCCGCCGCCGAGGCGACGGCGCGGGGCGTCTGGTTCGAGACCTGCCATACTCGCGCGGACTGCGCGGACCCGATGGCCCGCTGCGAGCCTTCTCCTGGGCTCTTCGCCGGTGTCGCGCGCTGCGCTCCAGCCGTCGCGATCGAGGCATCCGACGCCGCGACCGCGGTGGACGGCAGCGCGGAGGCGAGCCCGCGCTCGAGCAGATCCGACGCAGCGGCCAACCCGGAGGACGGCATCGCCTGCGGCACGTCTCGATGCCAGATCGGCGGCGCGTGCTGCGCGCGAGATCCAGGAGAGCCGTACTGCGCGCCCGCGGGCGAGGGCTGCTCGTGCAGCGGACCGCGAGGCAATGGAGAGCGGGCGCACGACTGACTCGTTCGTCCGCGCTTCATGACAATGCGCGCGGTCGATTCCGCTCTTCCAACGTCGACCCCGGAAAGGCTACTGTGTCGCGCTCGGGAACGCGCGCGGGCGCTTCCTCGAAGAGGGTCTCTTCCCGCAAGGAGCTGTTCATGACTGAAAGTGTTTACAAGATGGTGGAGCTGGTCGGCACGAGCACCGAGTCGTGGGAGAAGGCAGCGGCAGCAGCCGTCGCTCTCGCGTCGAAAACGCTTCGCGACTTGCGCGTCGCGGAGGTGACTCAACTCGATATGCACATCGTCGATGGCCAGGTGCTCGCGTACCGCGCCAAGCTGAATCTCTCGTTCAAGTACGAGGACGAAGTGGCCCCGAAGGCGCGACCGGCCGCGAAGGGCCGCGGCCGCGCCAAGGCCGTCGCCGCACCCACTCCTCCAGTAGAGGAGCCGGCGGACGACGACGACGACGAATCGCCCGCGCCGAAGAAGGGTGCGCGCAAGACGAAGCGCAAGGGCGCAAAGGGCTGATTTTCGGAATGAAAGGAGCGGAGCGCTGCGTCGCCGGCGGCGCTCCGCGAGCGCGAGGCCGGCGGTGTGTTACCGAGTGTAGGTGCGCGACATCCCAGGTGCTCCACACCTGAACGCCGCACCGGATGGCGGACCGTCGGAGTCAGCCGTCCGGCAGGGAGACGGGACGGCGATGCGAGACGTGAGCGCGCGAGCAACATTGTGACTAGCCGAAGGAGACGCTAGGATCGAGTAATTCATGCGCTTCCGGCACGTCGGTGGGCTTGCTTCGGTGCTCGTAGCAGTGGCTTGCGCCACGGGTGAGGATCTCCCGAGCGCTCACGTCACCCCCGTCGACGCTGGGCCGATGCCCATCACGATGGATGGCACCGGCGGGGCTGCCGGAGAGACGAGCAGCGGCGGGATGACCTCGGCCTCCGGCGGGGACGACACCGGCGGCGCCCAAGCCGACGGCGGATCTAGCGCGACGGACACCGGCGGGACGACGTCCGCGAACGGGGGCACCTCGAGCGGCGGGACGACCTCGGCGTCCGGCGGAAAGACGAGCAGCAGCGGCGGGACGACGTCCGCGAGCGGGGGTACCTCGAGCGCGGCGGGCGGCGACAAGGCCAGCGGCGGCACCAGCTCGGGCGGAAGCACCGGCATGGGCGGCACGACCGGAGACGGCGGCTCGTGTCAGTCGGGGCAAAAGTTTTGCGGCGGTCTCTGCACGCCGCCCGCACCGCGGGTGGGCTGTGGGCTGACCGGCTGCGACGCCTGTACGACGCAGGCCCCGCAAAACGGCTACGTCACGTGCACGAACAACCAGTGCGCATTCGATTGCCTCTCCGGCTACACGAAGATGGGCAACAGCTGCGTCGGAAGCGGGACCGGAGGCAGCAGCGGGAACTGCAACGTCTCGAAATGTCCGGTTTGCAACATCGTGTCCGGCCCTGCCTGCTGTACGAACGACGGCAAGTGCGGCTGTCCGGCGATTCCTTATGTCCTGCCGACGTGCGCGGTGCCCATCTGACGGCCGCGGGCCACCGAAAGGCCGCACAAAGTCCCGATACATTGAGCGCCCGCGCTTCTCGTTGTAGGGAACGTCGCAGCGACGGTTCTGCTCCTGGGGTCTCGCCGCAGACCATGCTCCCGCCGCGCGGAACATGAGCAACCCGAGCGACAAGAGCCGACGCGACGGCGGTACCCCCCTTCCACGGACGAATCGTCCGCGGCCGGAGAGCGCGCGCCGAAGGCTCGGCCGGCGGTCTGATCCGGCGCTCGAGCCCGCCGACACGGCCACGCCGCCTCCGTCGAGCACTACGGAGCCCGCAAGCCAGCCAACGACCGGGGTCGCGACGCCACCGCCCCGCTCCGGGCCGTCGCACGTGATTCCGGCGGCGGCGCCTTCCGACGAGAACGCCTCGCTGCTCGCGGAGCGTCCGACTCAGCTCGCGTCCTTCGATCCGGCGGCGAAGCGGAGTCCCTCGGGAACGCTCCGGCACGTCACCCTGGAAATGGCGACGCCGTCCGGGGAACCTTCGTCGGTACGGGGACACGGGCCGTCCTACCTGGGCTCGATCATCGACGGACGTTATCGCATCGACGGCGTGCTCGGACGCGGCGGCATGGGCGTCGTCTATCGCGCGCGCCACGAAGTGCTCGACAAGCTCTTCGCGATAAAAATCTTGCTGCCGACCGAGGACAACGACGTCGTCGAGCGCTTCGTGAACGAGGCGCGCGCGGCGACCGCGATCGGCAACGATCACATCGTCGGCACCGTCGATTTCGGACAGCTCCCCGACGGATCGACGTACTTCGTCATGGAGTACCTCGAGGGGCGTACGCTCTCGCAGCGCATCAAGGCGGAGAAGTTCGTTCCGGTAGCGTCCGCCGTCTCCATCGCCCGGCAGATCGCCGAGGCGATGAGCGCCGCGCACCGCGCCGGCATCGTGCATCGCGATCTGAAACCGGAGAACATCTTCCTCACGAAACGCGACAGCGAAGGCGACTTCGTCAAGCTGCTCGATTTCGGCATCGCGAAGATGCAAGCGCGCGAGAACAAGCTCACGCGCGCGGGCACGATCTTCGGCACGCCGCATTACATGTCACCCGAGCAGGCCGCGGCTTCGGAGGTCGACACGCGCGCCGACATCTACTCTCTCGGCGTCATGCTCTACGAGATGCTCGCCGGCCAGGTGCCGTTCGACGCAGAAAACCCGATGGGGCTCCTGACGCAGCATCTGTACACGCCGCCGGTCCCGCTCACCTCCCGTGAGAGCTCGCCGCAGCCGCTGTCCGTCGACCTGGATGCGGTCGTGCTCACGTGCCTCGCGAAGCAGCCGTCGGACCGATACGCGTCGATGGACGAGCTGCTCGTCGACCTGACCCGCATCGAAAACGGCGAACCGCCGGCGGCGCTGGCCCGGCTCGCGGCGCAGACGGACAGAAAGAGCAGCGAGGCGCTCGTGCGCAACGCTCGCAAGCGTCTGCGAGCGGGCAAATGGCCGTGGCACGTCATCGTCGTGGCCGCGCTCCTTTCCTTCTTCGGTGCGCTGGCGACGAGCCTCGTGTTCCGAACACCCGCGCGCCCGGAGATCGCGCCGCCGCCGCCGGTTCCTTCCGTGCGCGTGAGGGCCGAGCCGGCGCGAGCACCGCAGCCTGCGCGTCGTGCGGTCGCGCTGGTGTTCTCGCCCATCGACGCCGAGGTCTTTCAGAACGGGAAGAGCCTCGGTGGGATGCCGCTCACGGTACCGGTCCCGAAGGGAGAGGTCGTGCCCGTCGAGATCCGGCGTGACGGCTTCTACCCCGCGAGGCTGGAGCTCGACGGATCGCGCCCCGTCGTGGTGGCGAAGCTCACGCCGATCCCCGGCGTGCAACCGAAGGTCCCGGTGCCCGCGGGTGAGACGAACGACGCACTCCGCGCTGTCGCGGCCGCTCGCGCGATGCTCTCGGACGCGGGCGCGTGGACGAGAGCCGAGGCGCGTGAGGCGCGCCGGCAGCCGGCGGAAGCAGCCTCCGGACCCCTCGCCGAGCCCTCGACGAGCGCTGCCCCCTCGGCGAGCGCCACGCCGTCGCCGTCCACGCCGGAGCGCCACGCGGATCCGCTCCCGAGCGCGGCCCCCTCCGCGGCCGCCCCTGCAAGCAGTCGCTGACCGAGCAGCAACCTAACGCCGCCGACCGGGGCTTTCCCCGGGCGGCGGCCCTCTCTATCCGTCTAGGTTCCCCGGCCCGTTACGTCGGCGCAGCGAGGGCGCAGAAACGCCCGTGCACCCTGTCCCCGACACGAGCTCCGCTCCGATATCAGCAGCCTGGTGCGCCGCTCTCGAAACGAGGCGATTGTGCGCTTCCATAGGGATTGCCATGACTGCTTAGCTCGGGTTGGAACGTCGTGGACGCTCGCCAGCGACCGTTCAGTCCAGTCGTCTCGGCGGCGGCCTGAAGAACTCTTAGGCATTTCGTGTGCCACGGCGCTTTGCCGACCACTGCCCCGAACAGTGTAGTCAGTACTGGACACTATCCGGCGGAACAGGTGTTCCGAGCGTCCAAACCAGTAGACACCGTTCCCCTTCCCGCTTCGGGCACGAACTTGTGATGATGGGCTCGATGGATGAGAAGGCCTCGGTCGACGCGCAACGGCTCCGACTCGAACGCGATTTGTATCGCGGTCTGCTCGCCCTCGACGGGCGTACGAGCCTGGCGCCGTTTCTGAACGAGGCGCTGACGCTCATGCTCGGCGTCGCCGGCGCTTCACAGGGCTATCTCGAAATTTTCAGCGAGGGCGACGACCCGGGGTGGTGGACGGCCGCGGGCATCTCCGACGACGAGCTCGACGTCATTCGCTCGATGGTGTCGCGCGGCATCATCGCCGAAGCCATCGCGTCGGAGACCGCCGTCGTCACACCGTCGGCGCTGCTCGACCCTCGATTTCGCGACCTGGGCAGTGTGCGCCGCTCACGCATCGAGGCCGTGCTTTGCGCGCCCATCGGGAGCGCGCCGCCCGCGGGCGTTCTTTACCTACAGGGGCGGACACGCGCGGGAACGTATTCTGAGGAGGACCTCGCCTGCGCCGAGATCTTCGGCCGTCACCTCGCGCCCCTCGTCCACCGGCTCTTCCTGCGTGCGCGCGAAGAGCCCGACGCGACGCAATCGATCCGCGACAAACTCGAAGCGAGCGACATCGTCGGACGCAGCGCCGCCATCGAGCGGCTGCTCCGAGAAGTGGCGCTCGTCGCCCCGCTCGACGTCAGCGTGCTCTTGACGGGCGAAACGGGGACCGGCAAGAGCCACCTCGCTCGGGTCATCCACGTCAACGGAGCGCGACGTCACGGACCGCTCGTCGAGCTGAATTGCGCGACCATCCCGGAGCCGCTGATGGAAAGCGAGCTCTTCGGCGCCATGCCCGGCGCGCACTCGACCGCGTCGCACAAGATGGAAGGGCGCATCGCGGCCGCCGAGGGCGGGACGCTGGTGCTCGACGAAATCACCGAGCTCTCCATCAGCGCCCAAGCGAAGCTCTTGCAGGTACTGCAAACGAAGGAGTACTTCCCGCTCGGCTCGTCGAAGCCGCGCTTGGCCAACGTGCGGCTCATCGCGGCGACCAACGTCGATCTCCGCGCGGCCGTCGAAGAACGACGCTTTCGCGAGGATCTCTACTACCGGCTCGCCGTGGTACCGATCCGGCTGCCTTCGCTCGCCGAGCGCCGCGAGGACATCGAGCTACTCGCGCGACACTTCTGCGAGCTGTCGCGCCAGCGCCACGGTCTCCGGCACGTGGAGCTCTCGCTCGGCGCGCTACGCGCGCTTCGAGCGGCCAGCTTCCGCGGGAACCTCCGCGAGCTCGGTCACATCGTCGAAGCCGGCACGATCCGCGCTGCCGCGCAGGACGTGCCGCAGGTCGAGGCCGCACATCTCTTCGGAAATCAGGAGGCGTCCGCTGCGTCGACGGAGCGCGCGCCGCTGACGTTTCAAGAAGAGACCCGGCGATTCCAAGCCGAGCTCTTGCAGAGCACGTTGGAGGCGACGAACTACAACATCGCGGCCACGGCGCGGCGGCTCGATGTAACTCGCTCGCATGTGTACAACTTGATCCGGTCGTTCGGGCTCGGACGCCGCACGTGACCGGTTGATCCGAATTTTGCGACATGTCGCTCCGGGTTGGCAGGACGTGCACCCCAGAGGACACCGCGTAGGACGAATTGGGCTGAAAGCAGGCCCAAAGTGACCGGCACGGCTCTTGCTGCAACGCCGAACGGCAATGAGGAGAGATACGCGCGAGGATCATGAGCGCGAAAGCGGCTCGGGCAGTGGGTCGTCCAGCGCCGAAGCACGGCTACGTCAAATGGCGCTTCTCGCGGCGACCGCGGCGCACGACGCGGCGGGGCCGCTCACTTACGTCCTGTCGAATCTGCAATACCTCGATGCACAGCTGGCGATGCACGAGGGTGAGTTACCCGACGGCCGCGTGGCGGAGCTGCGCCAATGCTTGCGCGAAGCGACGGCGACCGCGATGCACGTGCGCGACATCGTGCGGACGATCCAGGCGCCGCGAGCGCCGGAATCGGCGAAGGGCCACGTCGATCTGCATCGGTTACTGCTCTCGTGCATCAAAGTGGCGCGCACCGAGATCGATCATCGCGCGCGCGTCATCACGGAGTTCGACGTCATCCCGCAGCTTTTCGCGAACGAAGCACAACTGCGACGCGTCTTTTTGAACCTGATCATCAACGCCGCGCAGGCCGTCGCCGGCGACGTCGAAAAAGAAAACTTCATCCGCGTGGTGACCCGCAAGGCAAGCGACGGAGGAGTCATCGTCGAGATCGCGGACTCCGGACCGGGCATCCCCGAAGAGAGCTTGCCGCATCTGTTCGAACCGTTCTTCTCGACCAAGCCCGCTCAGGAATGCGCCGGGCTCGGCCTCGCCGTGTGCCGACAGGTCTTGAACGAGCTCGGCGGCGACATCGACGTTCAGACGACCCCGGGTCGGGGGGCGACCTTTCGAGTGACCTTGCCCGTCCATCCGCAGTGCATGTCGCGGGACGACGCCGCGACGAACGCGCGATTGACGCCTTCGGTACCTCCTGTTCGACGCC
The DNA here is from genome assembly GCA_035547195.1 of Polyangiaceae bacterium. GTDB lineage: Bacteria > Myxococcota_A > Polyangia > Polyangiales > Polyangiaceae > DASZVB01. The sequence continues at coordinate 2,393 of DASZVB010000006.1, read as the reverse complement.
TTCCGCGCCGTCAGCTCGGGTGAGCAAGCCGTCCCAGTGAGCTCCCGACGATGCCCCTCGACGGATCCGTGAACCGGAAGCACGAGGAGTCGCACCGGTGGCACAGGTGTGCCGCCCGAAGAGGGGGCACCTCGCGGATTTCAGCGGATTTTTCAAGGCGTCGCCTTCGGCGCGTCTGGCACGCAAGCTGCTTTTTCAGCCGACTGTTCCCCTCGGGGTGTGGGGCGGCCCGGCGCCGCGGCTCGAAGTGAGCGAGCCGCGGAGCCACTTTTGTCAGGGCCCTTTCGCGGAGAGCGCGCGCGACAGCGCGGACAGCTTCTCGACGCCGTCGGTGTCGCCCTTGTCGCCGGCGGCGGCGAGCGCATCCTCGATCGCCGGTACCGCGGCGGCTCCGTAGATATCGGTGATGGCCTTCGCCGCCTTCTGCGACTCGCTCTTGCCGGACGCGATCGCGACGAGGTCCTTGAGCATGCGCGCGTCCTGACGCGCGCGGGGATCTTCGCGCACGGCGCGCTCGTAGTGGCTCACCGCGAAGGCGTCCCAGCCTCGGTTCACCGCGTCCTCCGCCATCAAGAGATGCGGACGCGGATCGCCGGGGTGATCTTTGCCGAGCTGATAGAGCTCCTTCATCCGCGGCAACGCAAGCTGACCGCCGCTCGAAGTGACCTCGTGCATCTTGCGCAGGTCCGCGGGCGCATCGCTTCCGAAGAAATCCGTCGCCGGAAGCGGCGCGGCGGACGCCGGAGCGGCCGCGCGCGATACGGCAACGTGCGTGGCGGAGGGGGCGACGAGCGCGCTCGGAGCCGCGTTCGCCGTGGAGGCAGCGGTGCTCTCGGAGCTCGGCCCTGCCGCGCCCACTGGCACGCCGGCCGCGGCGGGGCGCCCGCTCTTGCGCAGCAACGAGAAAAAGACGAGGCCGGCGGCGACGACGAGCGCCGCCGTGGTCAAGATGAAAGCTTTGCCGGAACCGGCCGCGTTCGTCCGTCCGGGATCGCGCTCTCGTTCGCTCATGAGGCTCGACGCCGCCCAAATGACGCCGCTCGGCCGAGCGCGCAAGCGCTTTTCGATCGCACGCCTCGTCCCGGTGTGGGCGCGGCCGCGCGAGGCGGGTCGACTCCATCGACCGAGCGTGGGAGCATCGCGGGCGTGGCTCATGCACCCATTCTCGTAGGCGCCGATCTCAGTCACTCCGCGGACGAGGCGATAAGGCAGGCCGGTGCGTGGGCGCTGCGCCGGAGCGCGCCGCTCGTCGCCGTCCACGCCGCGCCCGACGAGGTGTTCCAGGCGCTGGAAAGGCCGCGCGTCACGTCCGCCCTCCGCACGCGCGTGGAATCGATCCTCGGTGCGGGCGGACCCGCGCTCGAGGTCGTGATCACCGCGGGGTCTCCTCACGGCGCGCTGGTGCGCCTCGCGGACGAGCGCGGGGCGGCGCTCCTCGTCGTGGGCGCAGCCAGCCACGAGAGCCTGGACCGAGTGCTGTTCGGCAGCACCGCGGAGCAAGTGGTGCGATACGCGCACTGCCCGGTGCTCGTCGCGCGGCCGTCGCCGGCGGACGGCGTCGTGATCGGCGCGACGGATTTTTCCGAAGCAGCGACCACCGCGGTTGCCGCTGCCGCCGAAGAGTCGCAACGGCGCGGGGTGCCGCTGCGACTCGTACATTGCCTGCAAGAGCCCACGACGTCGCTGTCGCTGCTCGGTCCGGTGGTGATCTCGCCGCCGGAGATGCCCCAGGTGGAGCGTGAAGAGCTGAAGAGCGCCGCCGAATCGACGCTGCGCTCCCTGCTCGAGGCGACGCGAGCGGCCGGGGCGTGCGAGGTCGTCACGGGCTCGCCCGCGAGCGCGATCACGGCGGAGGCCAGAGCGCTCTCGGCGGCGCTCGTCGTGGTGGCGACGCGAGGGCGAACGGGGCTCGCGCGGATCGCGCTCGGCAGCGTCGCGGAAGCGATAGCGCGGACGGCGCCGTGCTCAGTGCTGGCCGTGCGAAAGAGTGCCGGGCAAACGAAACAGTAGCCAGAAGCCGAGCAAGAGCCCGACGGCGAGAATGACGGCGATCGCCACGCGGTTGCGTTGCGGCCTTCCGGGACGTTCGCTCGGCCGCGAAGAAGCGACGGAGCGCTGAGGCTCCGAGGAGCGGGTCGGTTCGGACTGCGGAACGGCGGCAGCGCGCTTCTTTGCCGGGCGCGACGGGGTTACCGCGCGCGGCGTCTCCGCTTCGGCGCGCTTCGGGCGCGGAGGGTTCGCCGCGGTGTTGGCGGCGCGAGACTCCGCCTGCCGGGCGGCGCGCTTCTTGGCCATGCGAGCGGCCTTGCGGGCGGCGCGATCGGCCCGCTTCGTCGCGGAGCGTTTGGATTTCTTGTTACGGCGGGAGGGCGAGGGCGGGCTCGAAGGAGAGG
>DASZVB010000005.1:0-2533 GCA_035547195.1 Polyangiaceae bacterium | reverse complement strand
TGGACGAACGCACGTAGACGAGAATGCGCGTGATGGATGCGCCCGAGGAGGAACGTGCGGTCGCCGCAACGACGAAGCTCGGCTCGGACCTCGGACTTGCCGTCAATGAGGCGCGAATCGTTTGCAGCTCGAACAAGCTCGCGCTGCGGCTACTTCCCTGCGATGTCTTTGCCCGCGTGGCGTACGTAGGGCAGGACGCGTTCGACCTCGAGATTGAGATCGCACGGCGGCTCACCGATAACGGAAGCCCCATAGCGAGCCTGGACACGCGTGTTGACCCATGCGTCTATCAACGAGACGGGTTCGCCGTCACGTTCTGGCGGTACTACGAACCGTCGGGAGTCAAGACTTCGGCAGCCGCTTACGCAGACGCGCTTGAGCGGCTGCATGCGGGAATGAGAGAACTCGATGTTGTTGCGCCCCACTTCAGCGATCGTGTCAGGGAAGCCCAACGGCTGGTCGGGAGCCGCGAGAGAACCCCACGGCTTGAAGACGCTGACCGCGAGCTTCTCAGGCGGACGCTTGTGGGCTGCGGCAGGATTGGCGAGCGATCCTCATCCGAGCAGCTGCTGCATGGCGAACCGCACCCAGCAAATCTGCTCAGGACTACGGGAGGGTTGTTGTTCATCGATCTCGAGACGTGTTGTCGCGGGCCTGTCGAGTTTGATCTCGCCCATGTACCGGAGGCCGTTGGCGAGGCCTACGCCGGATCCGATCGCGAATTGATTCAGGAGTGTCGCTGTCTTGTGTTGGCGATGGTCGCGGCGTGGCGTTGGGATACCGACGATCAATTCCCCAGTGGTGAGAGAGCCGGTCGTGCGCTACTCAGAGCCCTGCGTGCTGGTCCGCCGTGGCCGACACTCGACGTCGTCATGAACGAGTAGACGTACGTCAATGACGCGGTGTGCTGCTGCCCATGGCGGAGCTCGAATCGAGACTGGTTGCCCGAGCGGTGTCGGGACGTCTTGCTGCGTCGCCTCGGACAAGGGTCGTGGAGCGAAAGACGCGGCTAAGCTGAACGCGTGGGGGTCGCGCTTCGCCTCGTCGCGGCATCGCTCTTCGCCGCCGTCCCGAACCTGCATCAGTTTCACGCCCCGCTGCCGGAAGGGTTCACGCGCGCGGACATGGTGCAGCGGATCGGGGTCGACGTCGACATCGCGAACTCGAAGCTGAAGGGCCAACGCGTGTCGCTGACGAAGGCGATCTACAGCGCCGCGAGCCGCAGCGCGGTCGTCCCGTGCTTCGGGACCGCCAAGCAGAAGAACATGGAGGGCTTCCTCTTCCCGGCGATGTACGCGTTCGACGTCCGCACGACCGGTGCGAACCTCGTCGCGAACCAGGTGTCCGCCTTCTGTGCCGCCTGGAGCAAGCTCGACCTGACCTACGCCGAGTCGAAGAATCTGACGCCGTACGACGTGCTCGAGATCGCGTCGATGGTCGAGAAGGAGGCGGCGGGGCCGAGCGACCGCGCCAAGGTCGCGGCGGTGATCTACAACCGTCTGCGGCTCGGTATGGCGCTGCAGATCGACGCGACGCTCCGCTACGGCCTGAAGATCCCGCCGACAGCCTCGATCACCCAGGCGGAGCTCGACAGCGACAACCCGTACAACACGCGCAAGCTCAAGGGCCTCCCGCCGACGCCGATCTGCAATCCCGGCCTCGCGGCGATGCGCGCGGCCGCGAAGCCGTCCACGCTCGGCTACCTCTACTACGCGCGCATCCCCGGCACGAAGACGCAGAAGTTCTTCGAGAGCTACAGCGCGTTCGAGCAGTTCCTCGCCGCGAACGGCTACGGGTCGCACCCGTAGCGGCGCTCAGCAGCCGGTCTGGGTCTGCACCGTGATGTGGCCGAGGCTCTTCGTCTCGAGCCCGGTCACGACGCGCCGGCCGCACAGGACCGCGACCTCGCGCTGCAGCGAGTGGATCCGCTGCCGGTCGTGGCGGTGGATCACGAAGCTCGCGGCCGCCGTGGCGACGGCGATCGCGAGTGCGACGAGGGCGAAGACGGCGGCCGCGAACGCGAACTTCCCCTCGGTCGACATGCCGTGACCGTACCTCAGTCGAAGAGCATCGCCGCCTCTTCGACCGCCTTGCGTGCGGTGAGCGACCGGTCGACCGCGTTCACGACGGCGCGGAGCGACGCGCTGACGATGCTCGGCGAGAGCCCGACGCCCCAGACGGGATCGCCGTCGACCTCGGCCTCGATGTAGGCCGCGGCGGTCGCCTGCGCATCGGCCGACATCGCGTGCTCGTGGTAGTCGCGGATGCGGATCTCGACGCCGAAGCTGTGCGCGAACGCGTCGACGAGCGCCGCGATCGGGCCGTTGCCGGCGCCCTCGACGGTCTGGGCCACGCCGTCGACCGCGACCTCGGCGGTGAGGCGGTCGCCGCTCTGGGAGACGGCGCCGAGCTCGTACGGGCCGGTGACCGCGAGGTAGTGCTCCTCGAACACGCCCCACAGCTCGTCGGCGGTGAGCTCGCCCCCGCGCAGGTCGGTCACCGCCTGCACCTTCTGCGCGAAGTCGACCTGCAG
>DASZVB010000004.1:0-62812 GCA_035547195.1 Polyangiaceae bacterium | reverse complement strand
GGGAAGCCCACTTCCTGGCACGCCTTGAACAACTTGCGGACGCTCCCGTACGAAGCGGTCCTGTCGGCTCGGAGGATCAAGCGCCGGTTCGGCTCACGGCGATTGGCGTCGCGTAACCGGGCGAGGAACGTGGACTCGTCGAGACGGTCGTTCTCGAAATACATCGCGCCGTCGGCGGTCATCGAGAGCGTGAACGGATCCGTCTTCGACTTGGCTTCCGCATCGGCGTTGAAGATGCTCGGCAGCTCCACCGCGGCCGATTTTTCCATCATCGGCACGACCACCATGAAGATGATGAGCAGCACCAAGACGACGTCCACCAGCGGGGTGACGTTCATTACCGGTAGCGCCCGGAACGAGCTGCGCGAAAGTGAACGCATCGTCCCTCAACGGAATCGGTCGCGCAGGTGGCTCGGCTGTCCGGCGAGCTGCGGCTGGGGATGCGCCAAGGGCGGCGGCTCTAGCTTCGGCTGCGGCTGCGATACGGGCTGAGAGCGCGTCCGCGGAGCGGCGTCGTCGCTCATCTCCAGGCGGTCCACCAGCTCGCTGCCCGCGTTGACGAGACCCGATTCGTAGGTGCTAATCCGTCCCGAAAGGAAGTTGAAGATCAGAACGGAGGGAATAGCCACGATCAAGCCGTACCCCGTCACCACGAGCGCTTCGCCGATGGCCGCACCGATGGAGCCGATGCCGCCCGAACCGGTGGCGGCCATGAGCTTGAAGGCGTTGATGATGCCGAGGACGGTGCCGAGCAAACCGACGAACGGCGCCGTCGACCCCGTGGACGCGAGAATACTCATCCCACGATTCAGATCGCGGCTGATGCCGTCGCCCTTTCGCTCCAGCGCCCGTCTCGCGAGCTCCGCGGCGTGAGCCGTGTCGCCGCCCGCCGCCTTCCGATTCAGGAACGTCCGAAGCCCCGCCTCGAGAAAGCTCGCGAGATGATTGTCGGGGTGCTGGCCGGCGTCGGCGAGGACGGACTCGTACGTGCCTGCGTCCATCGCCGCCTGAACCGACACCGCGAACGCCCGCGCGCGGCTCGACGATCGCCAGAGCAGCACGAGTCGGTCGATCGTCACAGCGACGCAGCAGACGGCCTGGACGGTCAGCAGCGCGACGACGCACCGGACCAGCAAGCCCATGTTGTGCCAGATCTCGATCAGATTGATTTGCATCGTGCGCGATCTCCGCCGGGGACTCAGTCGTCCTCGAGCCTAAAAACGATGGACTTCTTCATTCGGAATCGAACCTTCTCGACGCCCCGGTGCGCAGGCTGGAAGCGCCACGCCCCGACCGCCCGGAGCACGCAGTCGTGCAGCTCCTCGGGACCGCTCACGATCCGAGGGCTAGCCACGGTGCCGTCCTCGAGCACGTCGAACGTGACGACGACGGTGCCTTCGACGCCTTTCCGTTTGGCGGCGGGCGGATATCTCGGCCGGCCGTTTTGAGCCATGTCGACCGGCGCGATCAACGGTTCGACCTTGGGCGGCGGTGGAGGCGCTGGTGGCGGCGGCGGTGCAACCGCGGCCGTGCCTTTGCCGCCCGGCGCACCGTCGAGAAAGCCATCGACCGGGCCGTCCGCGCCGGTTGCGGCGAGCGGCTTCGAGGATTCCTTGAGCTTCTCGTCCGAGATCTTCGTCGGAGGCGCGAGCTCGGGTCGCTTCACGCGCGGTCGCGGGCTCGCCTCCGGTGGAGCAGCCTGCGGAGGAGGAGAGGGAGGCGGCGGCGGTTCCGGCTTCGGTGGCGGAGCAAACTCGACCTGCGTCTCCTTCTCTTCCGCGATCTGGTGGACCGTAGCCGTCGTGCCGACGATCGCGGCGCCCGACCCTCCGTAGAGCAACATCGCCGCCGCGAACGAGCTGCGGAAGCGTGTGCGCGAGGTCCCCGATGTCGAAGACGGACAGAAGTCGTCAAACATCGCAAATCCCCATCGAGCGTTCCGCGACGAACTTCAAGAGTAATTACAATACTGATTCATTACTGTCAATACCGCGGCGCGGCGATGCGCCGGCGCGGCCGATCGCGAGCACGCTTCCCCACGCGCTCGCGTCTAGTCTCGAGTTTCGCGATTTTCGCGTACAGAGAGCTCGCGATTTTCCGCGCTTCGCGCGGATCTCTCGACTTCGGGGTCGATGCGGCACGCTTCAAAAGTCGCGTGTCTCTCGCGACCAGAGCCTGGAGCTGGCTCCGGCCTCGCCGGTTTTTCTCGTGGCTCTTGCCCTCCTCGACGATCGTGATCTGTTCTTCCAAGACTGCTCAAGTCGAGTCTAGTGATCATCCCCTCCGTAATTTGCTCGAAGCGTCGCACTCGAATTGGAGCGCCTCACTGAAACGCGGCGCGGCGTCGCACGCGGCTCGTCGAAAGCGCAGCCGCTGACTGACCCGTTCATTCTCCGCACCGCGCCGGCGCCCCACGGAAACGAAGCGCTACACAGCTCGGATGCTTCGGGTGCATTCGTCCGGTCGGCTCATAATCCGCGGCGGCGCGCCACCCATCGATGGGCTCTCCCCGACACGAGTCTCGGAACCCGCGGAGCTCCGTAAAAGATTCCGGTGTCGTCGGAGGCATCACCGACGGCAGCGCGAGTTCCTGGGCAAGCCCTGGTCCGAGCCCGAGCTTCTCGAGCTGGCCTCGGCTTTCGAGAAGGCGCGCGGACCGCGGACCCTACCGCCCGGCTTTGGACATACCACGCAGGTCGGTCTCCGTCGAGCGCACGCTCCGCCACCGATGTCCGTCCTACCGCCGCGCGACGCGGTTCTCTCGTACCCACTCGATGACGGCGCCGACGGCGTGGTGATCCGAGAGTTCCTTGCCGTCGTCGCGCACGAAGCGCGAGTCGACGACGAAGTCTTTCGCGCGGAGCTCGACGGTGGCGGAGCCGCGGTACATCACTCGGTCGATCATGCCCGTGCGACCGCACGCGAGCGACCGGCAAGCGTCGGTCAACCCGAGGCGCTTCAGGAAGCGCTCCAGGATCGACTCGGATTCGTCGCCCATGTTCGTGTCGCCGGCGACGATGACCGCGTGATGTGCGGATCTGTGCTCGACGAAGCTCGCGAGCTGGTCCGCCTGCTCGGCGCGCGCGGCGACGTCGGCGGGTGCGTTGTCCGAATCCATGTGCAAGTCGTACAGGTCCACCTCGACGCCGGGTGAAAGCTCGAGCGCGCCGAAGGCGAACCCCTTCGGCGCGAGGCAATCGGAGCCGTTCGTGAAGCGACCGCTGCACGCGCGCCAGGTGACCCGTTCGACGCGCGACAGGGGCAGCCGCGAGAACACGTTGAGGCCGTCGCCGATCCCGACCTTCGCGCCGGGGACCACCGGCTGCGAGCGGAACCCGTGGTGCGCGCCCGCGTTCAGCGCGTCGTGGTACGCGAAATCTTCCTGCACGAGGGCGACGTCGTAGAGATTGAGCAGCGCGCCGATCCTCGGCATGTTGTGCATGGGGTCGCTCTGGGACACGAACATGGGCAGGCCCGCGACGTTGTACGTGAGCAGCGTGAAGCTGCCCCGCGACGCTTCCGCCGCGCCGCTGGTGACCGTGGCGGTCACCCTGGAGGCCAGCGTGGTGACGACCGAAAAGCCCAGCGCGACGCACCACCTCACGGATGCACGCATAGACCAAGCATGACACGCGCGAGCGTCGCGCGCCGCTCGCGCGTCTCCGTGTACGGCGTCAGCGCGCGGTGAGCGATTCCACGACGCCTTGCGACGAGACCTGCGTGCGTGGAACGCGCTGCATCGAGAAACGCGACGAAAGCTCCGCCGCGCTTTCGTGCGCTGCATCGTCGATTCCAGCGGTGCGCGCCACCCATGACGCGACGGCGCGCGGATCGACGCCGCGGTCGCGCAGCTCCGCGAGGCTCGAGTCGTCGGCGCGCTTGGCGAGCCGCCTGCCGGCGCCGTCGACGACCAAAGGAACGTGCCAATACGCGGGCTCCGGAAGACCGAGGGCGCGCCGGAGCAGATACTGTCGCGCGGTGCTCGGGAGCAGATCGTCGCCGCGGACGACTTCCGTGACGCCTTGCGCCGCGTCGTCGACGACGACGGCGAGCTGATACGCGGGCAGCCCACCCTTGCGCGCGATCAGAAAATCGCCGATCTCCGCCGCGACGTCGACCGAAAAAGGACCGGCGAACGCGTCGACGAGATCGACGCGCCCCGGCGGGACGGCGAAGCGGACGCCCGCCGGTTTTCCGGTGACGCGCTCCGCCTCCGCGACGGAGGCGAACCTGCCGCGGCACGTTCCGGGATAGCGCGGCTCGGCGACGCCTGCCTGCGGCGCGCTCTGTGCAGTGCGAAGATCGCCGCGGGAGCACACACACGCATACGCGAGGCCGCGTCGGAGCAGCTCTTCGCACGCCGCGTTGCTCGCTGAGAGGTGCGCCGATTGCAGAACCACGGGACCGTCCCAGTCGATCCCGAGCCACGCGAGGTCGCGCACGACGTCGTCCGCGGCGCCGGGCACGACCCGCGGCGCGTCGAGGTCTTCGATCCGCAGCACGAGCCGGCCGCCCCGAGAGCGCGCGTGCCAGTACGCGATGAGAAACGTGCGCGCATGCCCAAGATGCAGCCTGCCCGTAGGGCTCGGCAGCAATCTACCGACGGAGCTCCCGAAAGCCGCTTGCTTCGAGCACGCGCCCATCTGGCTGCTCTCGGGCTCAGCGTGCTCGCGCACGCCTCCGCGCCTCACCCAGCCAGCTGGACGCGTGGTCTTCGCAATCGGCTTTCGGGAGGGGACGCCGGGTTTTTGACGGCGCGGAGCGTGTAGGTGCCGGCGACTTGACGCTCCACTGTACGCGCGCGCCCGTCGGATCGCTGGCTTCCGCCCGCGAGAGGCTTGGCATCACTATTGCGACGAAGTGCGGCATGCCCCGCTCCATTTACTACACGAGGCGCGAGCCGCCGGCTGAAACCGAATTCGAGGAAGGTTACTGGGGCATCGTCAAAGACCCCGACGGCAACGTCCGCGACCTCTCTCGCGAACGCGACAAGAAGGTGAAGGACCTCGAGAACGAGCTCGCGTTCGTCAACAAGCTGCCGCCGGGGCGTCTGCTCGATGTCGGATGTGGGCTCGGACATCTGCTCTCCGGCGTGGAGCCGACATGGGAGCGTTACGGCGTCGAGATCTCCGAGTACGCGGCGGAGAAGGCCGCGATGTACGGCAAGATATTCCACGGGGATCTCGAGTCCGCGAACTATCCGGACCGATTCTTCGACGTGGTGACGCTCTATCACGTCATCGAGCACATGGAGGATCCGGAGCGCGAGCTCCGCGAGATCCGGCGAGTTCTGAAGCCGGGCGGCTGGCTCGTCGTCGGCACTCCGAATTTCGACTCCGCCTGCGCGCGGCGCTTCGGCGAAAACTTCCGCCTGCTCCACGACGTGACGCACATCAGCCTCTTCAGCGCCGAGTCGCTCCGGCGGCTGCTCGAGGACAACGGGTTCTCGGTGGAGTCGGAGGATTATCCGTTCTTCGAGACGCGCTACTTCACGCGGGAGAACCTGGAGCGGCTCTTCGACTCGACGAAGATGTCGCCTCCGTTCTACGGCAACATCATGACGCTCTACGCCCGGCTGCCGGAGCGAGGCGCCTCGGCGGACGCGCTCGCGCTCTCCGGGCGCGCCGCGTGGCGTCTGGCGAACGACGGCGCCGTGGAGCTCGATCGCATCGAGCGCCTGGTCGGGCGAGCGATCGCCCGCGGGGGCACCATCTTCTTCCACGGGGATTCTGCGAGCCGGCACGTCGGTATCTTCCGCGCTTCCGGGAAGGTCGCCGCGGAGGTGTCGTCGAAGCTCCCGGATTCCGCGAGCGGCACCGACGTGCTGCTCGCGGTCGGCAGCGAGCCCCCGCCGCGTGCGCTGGTCATGGACGCGCGACGCCGCGGTGTGACCATCATCGGGCTCGGCGGCGAGGGCGTCGAGGCCGAGGCAGACGTCGCGATCACGGTTCCGTCCGCTGACGCACGCTGCATGCGCATCACGCACGATCTCATCATCGTCACGCTCGCCGCGTCGGAGGCGTCGGCGCGCATTTCGGTCGCTCCGCCGTCGAGCATCGCGGCGTTCACCGACACGCATCCTCAATAGAGTCTTTTATCTGCGCCACGTCCGCCGGGCGAGGGCGCGCTTCGACGCGCCAGCGCTTGAAGTGCCGACACGCCGCTTCGCGATCGCCCTGCATGAGCTCCGAGAGCCCGATGTTCCGCAGGACGGCGGGGTGCGGTTTCAATTCGTAGGCGCGGCTGAAGGCGTCGATGGCGTCGTCGTAGTCGCCGGCGTCGTAGGCGGCGATGCCTTTTTGGAAGAGGGCGCGGGCCAGGGGACGGGGATCGGCTGGGGGAGGGGTAGAGTTAGAGGTAGGGGTAGAGTCAATGGTTGGGGGTGAGGAAGGGGAAGGGGCCGAGGGAGAGGTTGGGGGTGGGGTAGGCGGCGGGGTGGGGGGTGGCGGAGACGCCGCGGGTGGGGGAGATGCGGCAAGGGGGGTGGTCGGAGGGACGCTGGTGGGGACGGGCGGGTGAGGGGGAGGGGGATCCCAGGCTAGGCCGAACACGACGTGCGGGGAGACGCCGGGGGCGTGGGAGAGGCCGGGGCCCGCGCCGGCGCTGACGACGAAGCTCGCGACTCGAAAGCGCGCGGCGAGAAGGCCGACGAGCGGCGTCGTGCGATCGGCGAAGGGCGTGCGGCCGCCTCCGATGACGGTCAGGCCTTGTAGCTCGGGGCCGATCTGCAGACGGTGCGCGACGTCGAGCGCGAACGCGGCGGAGAAGGGGATCGATGGACCGATTTCGGTGCCGTAGAAGTTCCTTCGCCGGCGCGCGAGGTAGCCCGCGCTGATCGAATAGACGAAGGCGCCGGGGGAGCCGCTGGCCGTGACGAGCTGACCGACGCGCAAGGCCCCGTCCGACGTGAACGCGTCCGGGCTTCCCGTGGGCAGGTAAACGCGGGTCTCCGTGCCGAGGTCGACGCGGCGCGAGCTCACGAGGCGGAGTCGCGCGGCGAGGCGCACGTCGCCGACCGCCGCTCGCTCCGTCGTCTCACCGCCCTCGAACGGTACGAACGGGACGTCGACGGCGAACACCGCGCGCCCGAGCAGCGAATACGAAGCGCCCGCGTCGAAGTACAGCTCGGAGTCGACGATGTCGTGCTCGCCGTCGCGCGCGTTCACCTTGAGCAGGGGTAAATAGGCGAAGCTTTCGAAGAGCTTCGCCGCGAACCCGCGCTTGCGGGGAACGCCGCCGTCCGGCGAGAGGAGGAAATGATCGCCGGCGAGCGACGTCTCGAGCGGGTCCAGCGCCACGCCGGGGTTCCGCTCTGCGGAGGCGAAAGCCGTAGCGCAGAGCAGGGCCGCGGCGGCTCGGACGCCGAGCCTGCTCCGGTGCCGGAGTCGCATCACGTATTTCGCCTCGTGATCGGAAATTAGACCCCGCGCGCGAAAGACGCCGCAAACATTTTGAAGGCTTGCAGCGCGTCGCGGCGCGCGCACCTTTCACGACGGCGCCGTACGCGAGAACGCCCGTGCAGCGACGGTAGGTGCTCGCGGTTCGCTCAAGGTTCGGCGACGACGTAGGCGACCCACGCCGCTTCTTGCGCGACGTGGAGCTTCGGGCGGAAAATGCCGGTGCCTTCGCCCTTCGCGTCGCCGTCTTCCCAGTACACGGTCGACTTCGAGAAGCCCGCCTCGGCGAGCAGCTCCATGATCTCCGGCAGCGTCCAGAGTCGCCACTCGTACGTGAACGCCCTGCGGAGCTTGCTGCCGTCCTTGAACTCGAAATGGATGTAGTTCACGACGCCGTTATCGATGGGGCACACCTCGTCCTGATCCCAGACGTAGGTGAAGCCGTTCATCCGTCGCGGTTCTTCCATCGGTTGCCACGACTCGTAACCGCCGTAGGCGTCCACGAAGAACAGGCCGTCCTTGGGCATGGATGCCCGGACGGCGGCGAAGTACTCGCGCATTTCGTCGCGCGTGCGGAAGACGAAGTAGCTGAAGTTCAGCGCGACCGTGACGTCGAAACGTCCAGGACATCTGTCACGTACGTCGGCGTGCCGTAGCTTCACGCGCTCGGCCGCGGCGCCGAGCGGCGCGACGTTGTGCTCGAGGCCCCACGCGAGGACACCCGGATCGAGATCGATGCCGACGGCCGTGCGATCCTTCTTCTTCACCCATTCGGCGCAGAGCAGGGCGGTCCCGCAGAAGTCTTCGCGCAGGCTCATCGCCGGTCGTCCTCGGATCTTGGCGAACGTCCGGGAAAGAAAGGACGCCTCGGCGACCGCGTCCTGCACGGATTCTTGATACAGGCGGTGCTTGTCTGCGGTCCGGGCGGTGAGAGCGGGCTTCTTCGGACGCGTCTTCTTTTTCTTCGGCATGACGTCGGCGGCGAGATCTAGAGCACTCGCTCGGGGCGCATGTTTAGATCACTTCGGCCGCGTTTGGCAGCGGACCGTGCACGCCGCCGTCACCCGGTCGGTGACCCACGCGGCGAGCGCGCCGCCCGGTGCTTCTGCGATGGACGCGAAGTAGAACACCTTGCCGCTCGCGACGCGGAGCGAACGGGCGCCGGAGGCGCCTTCGAGGGCGCGCACCACGAGCTCCTGCGGTGAGTCGGGAGCGGGTGTCACGGGCTGTGCATATAGAAAGACGGGTTCTCCACAGAGGCGGCCGGCGGCGACCGGCGCCGGATCGATGCCGTTCGGGTAGAGGATCCAGCTCGCCTTCGTGTCCATGGTCGGCAAAAGTCCGATGTCGAGGCGTGCGATACCGAATTCGCTCATCGAGCGTTCGTGCGGGATCAGGCCGACCAGGTTCGTTTCGGTGGGCAACAGCGTCATCTCGGTCAGGGGCTGGATGCCGCCCCCGACCCAGACCACGACGTCGTCGCCGAGCAACGGCTGGCCGCCGCCCGGAAAACGAATGCGCCGGGCGTGAACCGGCGTCATCGCCATGCGTGCTTGGACCGAGAGCGCGAGCACGCCGTCGTCCGTCTGCACGAGGCCGACGCCGTGCGTCGAGTTGCCTTCTGCCGTCAGCAGCTGCGCGGGCTGCCCTTCCATCCAGAGCTTCGCGAGGAGCGGACCGTCGTCCTTCTCCGGACGCACGACGTACGCGACCATCTTGGGAATCGGCGACAGCGTCTTGCCCGGAACGGGGATCGGCGTCGCCACCCGCGTGCCGTCGAAGGCGTCGCGCGCGAGCACTTCGAGCGGCCCCGTCGCGCCGTGCGCCGGGAACGCGCGACGGACCAGGCTCCCGTGCGAGATCCAGTAGACGGAATCCGACGTGACGCTCGGACCGAAGCCGAGCCCGAAGTCGCCCGAGCTCAGCGGTATCTCGTCGAGCGGCGTTTTCCCGGGCGACGGCGAGCGCGAGAGCCGTCCGAGCCGTGAGACGACGATCTCGCCGTCGCGGGTGTTCAGCACGACCCCGCGCGCCGTCGCCGTCGCTTGAGCCGGCGGCGCGATCTCGACCGGCGTATCGGCGATCCACGGCGCGTCGCGCCGGGGCGGCGCGGTGGAGGTAGCGGGAGCGGCCGTGCGCTCTTCGGGCGCGACGGTCGGCTCGGTCGCGCTCGCGAGCACCCTCGCCGCCGCGCTCGTCTTCGGCTGCTTGTCGCGCAGCTCGGCGACGCGCTCTTCGTAGGCCGCGCGCACCCGCTCGAACTCCCGCTTCGCGCGCGCGCGTTCCTCGTCGTTCCGGTGACACCCGGCGACGAAGAAGGCAAGCGAGAGAACGACGGCGTCCCGGAGCAGCATGCTCCGCGGAGTGTATATCGTTGTGCACTCGCCTCGACGATTCGGGACAATGTTTCGGGTCGAAAGGAGCGCGACGAAGTCGCGCGACCCACGCGAAAACCCAGAGGTCTCGTCAGAGCGGTGCGAGGCAAAGGAACCTTCGCCCGCTCGCCCGATCGGGCGGGCGAAGGTTCCGACCGTCCGCCCATTGGACGAGAGCTCTCACCCTGATACGACGACCCGGTTTCGTCCCGATCGCTTTGCTTCGTACAGCGCGGCGTCGGCTTTCTCCAGCAACGACGCGTCCGCGCCGCGACACGCGGCCCCCTGCACGAAAGCCACGCCGAAGCTGGCGGTCACGTTGAACGGGCCTTGCGGCCCCGTCATCGGAGTCGCTGCGAGCTTGGTCCGGAGCCGTTCGGCGACGATCTTGCCGCCTTCGGCGTTCGCGTTGGGCAAGAGGGCCACGAATTCTTCGCCGCCGAGGCGCGCGGCGATGTCGCCGGTGCGCAGCGTCGAACGCAGGACCTCGGCGACGCTGCGGAGCACGACGTCTCCGGTCGCGTGGCCGTACGTGTCGTTGACCTTCTTGAAGAAATCGACGTCGATCATGACGACCGCCAAGGGCTCCTTCGAGCGCTCGGCGCGCGCGAGATCTCGACGCAGCGCCTGCTCGAAGGCCCGCCGATTCGGCAAGCTGGTCAGCGAGTCCGTGGCGGCGACGGTCGCGAGCTCTTCGTTCGCTCGCCGGAGCTGAGCGGCGAGCTGGTCCTTTTCGTGAATGAGCTGCTCGAGCTGCACGAGCACGCGCTCGTAGTTGTTGTTCATCTCGACGAGGCGGCGGTTCGCGTCGAGCACGAGCGCGTCGAGTTTTTCTTGCGCCGGGATGGCGCGGTCGAACGCCGCCGCGGCTTCACCGAGCAGCGTCGGAATCCGCTCCAGGATGTCCGCGGTGGCGCCCTGCGGGATTCCGATTTGCGCCATCGCCGAGAGGGCGTCGAGCCGTCCGGCCCGGACGTCGCCGCCTTCGAAGGCACCCGCGACGCGCTCGGCGCACCACGCGATCTTCGCCAGCACGCTGCCCGGCGGCTCTTTCGAGTGGTGCAGGGCGACGGCCTCGACGTGCTTCTCCGAGAGCTTCAGCTTCTGCGCGAGCTCGGCGCCGGTCACGGTGTGGTCGACCCGGCCGCACGCGTGCTCGTAGGTGGTCCGGTGCTGGGCCGGCAGGCGCGCGACGTCGGCCGCCGCCGCGATGTCGTCCCGCGCGCTCTGAAGAAGCCCGATCTCCAGGAAGAGCCCCACGGTGAAGAACTCGTCCGGCTGCTTCTCGCGGATCGCCTCCGCCAAGAGGCGCGCGGCGACGGCTCGACGCAGCGAGTTCACGAGCAAGACGGTGCCGTCCGGGCCGACCGGCACCATGTCGCTCACGACCAGGCTGAGCGCGAGGTTCCTGAGGCCGCGGATACCGAGCAGCGAGCACGCCTGGCGAACGTCTCCGACGCTGCGAGACAAGCCGAACGCGCCGCTGTTCACCGCGAGCACGACGCGCACCGCGAAGCCCGGATCCTGCTCGGCGAGTCGCGTGAGCGTGCCGAGCTCGACCTCGTCGTCCAGCGCTTCTTGGACGATGCGCGCCGCTCCGATGGCGAGCGGCTTCGAGTGCTTGCGGCGTTGCGTGGCGACTGCGACCATGGCTCAAGCGTCTCCGAGCTTCTCGCCCGGCGGGGCATCGTGCGCGGCCTCACGCCAAAGCGCGACCTGGCTACCCACCCCCATACGCTCGAGATAATCCATCGGGATCGCGTGCATGTCCGCCGAGGGTTCGGCGCCGGCGGGCGCGTCGGCGTTCGCCGCGAGGATGCTCGCGACGTGGACCGCGCTCGGGATGCCGAACGCCGTATCGAGGCGCTCGGGACGCGGATGATACGCGACGGCCTCGACGACGCGCTGGCGCAGACCCCAGAGCCCGAGCAAATAAGCGCCGACCTGGGCGTGCGTGACGCCGATCACCGCGAGCTCGGCGTCGATCAAGTTCTGTCCCGTGGCGGCGGCGCGATCCATCACTTCGGCGAACCGGTGCGGTACGCGCGAAGCGAGCACGAGCTGCCCGACTCGGTGGAGCAAGCCGGCGACGAAGGCATCCTCCGCGAACGCGTTCGGTTCGAGCATCGCGCGGGCGAGCCGGCCCGTGCGAAGACCGTGCTCTTCCAGCTCGTCGATGGAGAACGCAGCGAGCGACGCCGATGGCGCGAAGGTTCGCACGATCTCACATGCTAGCACGAGCGTCCGGACCGTCTCGAGGCCGAGGTAGCCGACGGCCGCGGCGATCGTCGAGACGCTCCGCGGCACGCCGAAGAAGGAAGAGCTCACGATGGAGAGCACTCGCGCGGAGATTCCGACGTCCCGCTCCACGATGTTCGCCACCTGACGTGTCGTCGTATCGGGGCTCCTCAGCGCCTGCGTGAGCTCGATGTAGGTGGCGGGCGCGGCCGGCAGATCGTTGCTGCGGCCGACGACGGCGCGGATGCCGGAGTTCGTGAGCAGGCTCCTCAGCGCGCACGCTCGGCGCAGCGTGTAGGTGAGGTTCGACGCGTCGAACGGCTTCGAGAGGTACTGGTGCGCGAATGGCACCATCCGATAGACGATGCGCGGGTCGGTCTCGCCCGAGAGCACGATGCGGGCGACGTCCGGGTGCCGTTCCTGAATGGTGGAGAGCAGCTTGCTGCCGCCCATCGTCGCCATCTGGACGTCGGAGACGACGACGTCCACCGGCACCTGCGAGAGCTCGCGGAGCGCGGCGTGGCCGTCGGACACGAAGACTAGGTCCCAGTCCTTCTCTTTGCCGCGGAGCAGCCGTCGAATACTTCGGAGAACCAGCTCGTCATCGTCCACGAACAGGATGCGCGCCCGTGTTGGTACGGGGAAGAGCGACAGCGCATCGAGGTGGCCGGTGCCTTGCATATACCCAACGTGGACGCTGCAATGACCACGCCACGATACCGAACGACTCCTCGCGTTCTACCCTTTAGCAGCTTCTCGTCGTCGGCTTCGGTCACGACTCCGGAGGTGCGCCGATGAGTGCCAATGACGGATCCGGTCGCAACAAGCCACGGCCGGTCGTTGACGCCAAGGAGTCAGCGCGCTGGCGCTCGTCGACTCAGCCCGGCGGTCCGGCGGGCTCGAAGAAACCTGCCGCAGGGCGCGCCGATCCGTGTGCGGTCGTCGAAGAAGACCTGAAGGTTCTCGACCAGATCCACACGCTCCTGCGCGCGTTGAACGACGCTTACGCCGGCGGAGCGCGTGTAGGTCAACTGGTGGCGAACGTCCCCGTGCTCGCTGCGCGCATCCTTCGCCGCGCGAGGAAGCGCAACCCTGCGAAGGCAAACTGCACGCTCCCCGAGGCGATGACGCTCATCGGGAACATCGGGCTCGAATCCGAGCTGCTCCAGCTGCTCGAAGATCTGACGGTGCTCAGCTCCGAAGTGAGCGCCAAGAATCCGACGAAGTGAGGTCGGCCCGGTCCTTGCTGTCGTCCTCCTCGAACCGCCTCCCATGACGCCGATCCTCTCACTCCCGGAGCTCACGACGCGCGCGACGCTACCCACCGCGCCCGCGCAAGCCGCTCCCGGTTTCGAGGCAGCGCTCGGACGCACACGCGCCGACACCGTCACGCTGGTGAAGCCGCAGCGCACCCAGCTGTCGGGGAGCGAGGCGGCCGAGGCGATCGGCAGCGCGTGGACCAGCGTGATGGGCGAGCCCCCGAGTCAATCGACGGTCGCGGTGCTGACGGCCCAATGGGCTCACGAAACGGACCGCGGCCGCGCGATGCTCAACTACAACTTCGGCGGCATCAAGGGCACGGGTCCGAGCGGCCTGTCCGCTTCGTACGGCACGAAAGAGGGCTCGGGAGCGACCGAGGTGCACGTCACCGATGCGTTCCGCGCGTACCGCACGCCGGAAGAAGGCGCGAAGGACTACGTCTCGCTGCTCGCGCGGCGCTTTCCGAAGGCCGTCGACGCCGCGAAGGCCGGCGACCCCGCGGGGTTCGTCCGCGCGCTGAAAGAGCGCGGCTACTTCACCGGCGACGAGACCGCGTATCGCAACAACGTCTCGCTCCTCTCCGCGCAAGCGCTGGAGCAAGGCTTCGACGCGGTGAGCACTCCGGGGAGCCCCACGCCCGCGTCGTTCTCCTACGAGCCCCAGCCCGTCGCGTCGATGGACTTTCGGGGAGCCCAAGGCGTGCCGTTCGATCCGTCGATGGCCCGCGACATCAGCGTCGATCCCGCCATGTTCTACGACGAGATCGCACGCGCCAGCCTTCGCATCGCGGCGGACCCGAGCAACGAGTCGCGCGACGCGCAATCGATTCTCTGATTCACCCACAACACGAGCGGAGCCAGTAAAAGCATGTCTCAGGTCAAGATCGGCAACACCCCCGTAGGCGACGGAGCCCCGTGCTACGTCGTCGGCGAGATCGGAATCAACCACAACGGCGATCTCGGCCTCGCTCGGAAGCTGATCGACCTCGCGGCGATCTCCGGCTGCCAAGCCGTGAAGTTCCAGAAGCGGACCATCGACGTGGTGTACACGGCGGAAGAGCTCGCTCGCCCGCGCGAGAACCCGTTCGGCCCGACCAACGGCGACCTGAAGCGCGGTCTCGAGTTCGGTCACGATCAGTACCACGCCATCGATCGCTACTGCGGCGAGCAGAAGGTGCACTGGTTCGCGTCGTGCTGGGACGAGGCGTCGGTCGACTTCATCGAGAAGTTCAACCCGCCGGCGTACAAGATCGCGTCCGCGAGCCTGACGGACGACAACCTGCTCAAGCATCACCGAAGGACGGGCAAGCCCATCATCCTCTCGACCGGCATGAGCACGCTCGCGCAGGTGGATCACGCCGTCGAGGTGCTCGGCACGAAGGATCTGATCATTCTCCACACGACGAGCGCCTATCCCGCGAAGGTCGAGGATCTGAATCTGCGGATGATCCCCGCGCTCCGTGAGCGGTTCGGCGTTCCGGTCGGCTACTCCGGTCACGAGACGGGCCTGGTGCCGTCGGCGGCCGCGGTCGCGCTGGGGGCGTGCATGGTCGAGCGCCACATCACGCTGGACCGCGCGATGTGGGGCAGCGATCACGCCGCGTCCGTCGAGCCGCAGGGCCTGATGCGCCTCGTGCGCGACATCCGAGTCATCGAAACCGCGCTCGGCGACGGGCAGAAGCACGTGACGGCCGACGAAGTGCCGATCATGAAGAAGCTTCGCCGCGTCGGCTGAGGCGAACGGAGAGCACTCGATGATCGAGCTTCGCAAGAGCACGCCGCCCGCCGCGCCGGAAAAGCAGCCGGCTTCGTCTCCGCGCGCGTCCGTGCGACCGCTCGCGTGCCTTCACGCCGCGCGGGCGGAGCTCGATCGAAACGCCGCGATGGGCACCCTGCGCGTCCTCGCGCTCGACGTCGACGGCGTCCTCACCGACGGCCGCGTCGCGCTCGGCGCGCGCGGCGAAGAATCGAAGGGCATCCTCTTTCGCGATCTGGACGCCATCACGGTGGCGCGCTCGAAGGGCTTCCGCATCGCCCTCGTCACCGGCGAAGAAGGACCCATGGTCGACGCCATCGCGGCGCGCGTGGGTCCAGAGTGCGTGCTCTCCGGAAGGAAGGACAAGCACGCGGCGCTGCACGAGCTGAGCGAGCGCATGGGCGTCTCGATTTCACAGATCTGCTTCGTCGGCGACGCCGATCGCGACGCGGCGGCGTTCGGCTGCGTCGGTCTCGGTCTCACGCCGCGCGACGGCTCGGCGAGGGCTCGCGCCGAGGCGCACCAGGTGCTCGAGGCGAAGGGCGGCGAAGGCGCCGTCGCCGCCGCGGTCTCCGTGCTCTTGAAGCGGCTCGACGACGAGGTCCACGCGCGCTCCTTCGAGACGTCGCTGCGCCGCATCGCGGAGGACAGCCTCGACGCGCACCGGCGTTTCATCGAGGAATCGCCCGCGGTGCTCGGCGAGATCGCCTCGGCGTTCGTGCGCGCGTTTCGCAACGGAAACAAGGTCCTCTTCTGCGGCAACGGCGGCAGCGCCGCGGACGCGCAGCACGTCGCCGGCGAGCTCATGGGACGTTTTCTCGTCGAGCGCGAGCCGTGGCCGGCCATCGCCCTGACGACGGACACGTCGATCCTCACGGCCGTCGGTAACGACTGGGCCTTCGAGGACGTCTTCGCGCGCCAGGTGCGCGCGCTCGCGCGACCGGGCGACCTCGTCGTCGGCATCACGACGAGCGGCAAGTCGCCGAACGTCCTCCGCGCCCTCGACGACGCCAAGGCGAAAGGCGCCGTACGCATCGGCTTCACGGGTTCTCACGGATCCGTCCTCGCCGCGCACACGGACATGTGCTTCCGCGCGCCGGCCGCGGACACGCCGCGCATCCAGGAATTGCACATCCTCGCCTGGCATTCGATCTGCGAGGTCGTCGAAGCGGCTCTGGTCGGCGGCTAGATCTCCCGCGATTGCAGGGTCGAACGACACCGCTGCTCTGCGAGGGTTCATGCCAAGAGGTGTCCAGCTGCAGACCGCAGCTGCGCCGCCTCGTCATCATCGCGAACTAGAGATTCTCCGGGCTAAACGATCGCTCCGCGTGCACGCGAGCCCCGGCACTTCCCCTGCCGGCCATCGAGCAGTCACCGCCGTCCGCGATCGCCTCACTTGACCTGAATAAATGGTTTCGACATGATAGCTGTCCATCAAACGTGGGCAGTTGCGCTACATTTTCACACGGCATCAATCCGAAGCACCGCATCTCGACAGCTGGAAGCCCTCATGAGGACAAGTGGCAAACGAGCTACACGGCTGTGGATCTTCCTGTCTCTGACGGGGCTCTCTGCGTGCGGTGGCGGAACGATCTGTCATTGTCCTGAGATCCCGACAGAACTGCTGATATCCGTGTCACAAAGCAACGGAGCAGTGCATTCTGTAGTTGGCGCCGGAACCGCATGTAACGCAACAGGCACTCCTGACGGGCAGGGGGGTGTAGACGGTGCCGTTGTCTACGTCGTGCCGCTTCCGAATCCAGTGTCTAGTGGAGATTGTCGTGTTACGGTGACGTTCGAGGACGGTCGGACTAAGAGCGACACAGTGACGCTCGGTAACGACCTGTCGGGTTGCCAGTCTCACTGCGGCCCAATTCCGGATCACCAGGTAATGTTCTGACTGCTACAGACAGTGAGTGAGGAGGGAAAATGAAAAATGTAACTATCGTCGCGAGCTTGCTCGGCTACGCTTCGTCGACCCTCGCTGCCGTCCAGCAGTCTCAGTATAGCATTTTTGAGGGAGCTTCCAGCGACGTCACCCTGCAAGTGCAACCAAACGACGTTTGCGTGCAGAAGGGTGATACTCATGGACGATATAACGCAGATGAAACAGGTGAACTTCTTATTGCTGCCACGGCTGCTCCCAATAGCGCAGGAACTATGGACTCATTCCAGTTCGATTGTGTAAGCGGAAGTTATGTGTTGAATATCGTCGTCGATTCCGCAGTCTCTTCAAGCCCGCAGGCGGCACCGCCATTGGCTGGCCGTTACCGAAACCACGGTCAGTGGCGGCCTCCTCTTACTGGCGTTCTCGATTCTTATGGTCAATCGTGGCTTGCTGCGCATGGTTACCCTCTGCGGCCAGAAAAGACATCTGCATTCTACGGTAATTGGGTCAAGGATGTGACTACCGGTAACTTGATGCTAGATCCAACTATGCCGCCTGCGTACGAGACGACCGACGTGATAAAGCCGATCCCTAACACATTGAGTGTCCCGGTGCAGAATACGCTTAACTGGTGTGGGATTGTAGCAGCTCCGGGATTTGCTACGGGCCAGTTTGGCGGCGTTTGGGGCGCCTTCAAGGTGCCGTTTATGGGTGCCTATTGGGGTACATATACCCATATGTCTTCAGAGTGGGTGGGGATTGATGGTAATGGCAGTGTGGCTGGCGATCTGTTGCAAAACGGCTTTCGTTACTACCAGGGTGGTGGGTGCAGTGCTAACCCAAGTGTCTCTATCCAGCCTCACTATTTTACGTGGTACTTTACCGCACCAACTGATAATTCTCATGGTGAATGGGATGTGAACTTCCCGGTGCATGCGGGTGACCAAGTTTTGATCATTGTTGGAGCAACCGATGCGTCCGGAAATGTCAATCCAGCCGGGGGGTATCAGATGAGCTACTGGTCAAATGCGTCGACGAATCCACCTGTGTCTATGAAGATATTTCGGCAGACTGGGATCAAGCAGGTGCCATGTAAGACTGCAGAATGGATTTTTGAGACGCCCGAAATTGATTCTTGCGATACGTACTCGAACTATGCGGACATGTACGATCCCGCGATATCGAGCAATTTAAGCCAGGCGCATACATTCCTAATGGATTCAACGCTGGCCACTTTGGTCGGTGGGACAGGTAATCTTCCCGCGAACGCTTGGGAGGATACAGCCAATACAATGACGACAAATCATGGGCTTAATTGTTGCCCTGGTGGTCTTGGCCCTTGCGATCCCGTTGCTCCAACTTGCTCAGCCGCCGTGCGCGACGATGGTTCCATCGCTTTCACTCTTTCGGGTACGAACAAGTGTTACCCGTAGGGTGATAAGGATTTTGAGCTACGCTTTTTGAAGCGTAGTCGCCCTTGCGACGCCTCCAGTGCGAGGCGTCTGGCATTCTTTGTCCATCGGGACGAGCACTCGAGCCTGATTCCTTGCAACGTGACGTCTTGCAGGGGTGGCGAACGTCGTCGCCGTCGAGGGTATCCGAACGTCAGAGCTCCCTTCACGAAGGTGAAGGGGCCCGATGGGCGGGATCGGCGTCTTGCTTGGCGAAGGTCATGAGCGCCTTGCGCGAATTGATGGTCCACGGATTCCATACAACTTCATTGGTTCTCTCCCGACTGGGCGAGCTCGCGCTAGACGGTGCACGAACCCGGTCGAGCGAATCAGTACCGCCCGCGGAGGGCTCCAACGATTCCCTGCAGGTAAGTCGCAGCGCGATCCGGCTCAGTAACGTTCTACGGAGTCCGTCGAGGCCTTCGCGTGCTGTTGTTCGCCGGCCTCGAACGCTTGCTCGAGCTGGTTGAGGATCTCGCGCGGTAGATCCGGAAAGCGGGCGACGGAAGGGCCGCCGGGAATCGCGGGATCCTGCGCCGGGTCGGCCTCGGACGACGAATGGCTTCGCGTGCCGCCGTAGGCGTAAGCGTGTGAGCCCTTCGATTCGAAGGGCGTGTCCGTCGCCTCGGGCGGCGACTCGGCGACCGCTTCGCTCTTGGTGAGCGGCGACGTCTCCGGCGCGAGGACGGGATGCGCCGCGGTCGCCGTCGCTCGCGGCGCGTGCTTCGAGCGGTGCAGTACGACGAACAGGAGGAGCGAGGCGGCCGCGATCGCCGCGACGACCTGCCACGAGCGTCCGCTGCCCACTCCGGCGATCGCGACGGCGCCCGGATCTTCTTCCTCGGGCGTCAGCACTTGTGGCGACAAGCTCGCGCCGGCCTCGGTGACGAGGTTCGGCTCGAGCACGTCGTCGGCGCGCTCCAGAGCCGCCGCCACCGGCGCGTAGAACGCCGCCGTCGTTTCCGAGTCGCGGTCGTCATCGAGCCAATCTTCGGCGCTCGCGTAGACCCTCGCCTCCTCGGAAAGGGGCTCGGCTTGCTCCGGCGCGGGCGCGGCTTCGGGAGCCTCGTTCTCGTGGGCATACGAAAGCGACGCCGCGAGATCGCGCGATTCTTCGATCTCTTCTGTGACGTCGTCGCGCGGGGCGTCTTCGTCTTCGTGCGCGGCGGGTTCTGTCGCCGTCGCGGAGACGTCGGCTTTGCTCGACTCGGCCTCGACGGGTTCGGGGGGCGTCGTTTCGACGCCGCTCTGGAATGACTCCGGCGGCGGCGGCGCGCTGGAACGACGCGCTCCCTTCAGATCCGCGACGAGCCAATCCGAGAGCCGGGGGAGCGAAGGCTCGCGACTGCTATCGGCGAAAAGGAATTCCCGCGCGGACGTGGTTCTGTCTGTTGCCATGTGACGTCGTCGGCTAGCGAGCTGCTCCGCCGGGATCGGGCGCACCCTCACCGCGTGAGCCGTTTCCGCGTCGCTCGCCTCATGCCTCGAGCGTGCGGCATTGGGTAAGCGTTCCACGCACATTCGCTCAGGTCAAGCGGCGGGGTCGTCCCTCCTTATGATCTGAGCACCTGGGCGTCTCGGCTTCGCGTTGGCGCCTAGAAACGGGCGCCTGCACAGACCGTGAGCGTCGGAACATAACTCTGCACGATTTCGGTTTGGTCGTCGCTCGCCACGAACATTGGAACGAAAGCTTCGGCAAAGAGCGTGACGCGGGTCGTCGTGGACCGGAACGCCTCGATCCCGCCTCGAATCGCGAGCCCGGGGCCCGCCACAGAATATTCGCCGTCGCCGCGCGGTAGCCCCGCGCCTCGCGGACCCGTAAACCGTTGATAACCGAGCCCGAGTGACATCCCTGCGAAGAAGGAGGTGTCGGCCTCCTTCGAGAAGTAGAGCGCGCCCGTGACCTGGAGGCGTCCCAGCGTGTCCAGATCCAGATGACCGGCATGTCCGTTCAGGCGTTGCGCGAACAGGGCTTCGACTCCGAGTTGCCACGAAGAAACCTCGCGCGTAAAGCCGACGAGGATGCCGGGCTCGAACGTCGCGCGCCCGCCGAGCAGGCTCAGCGCCTCGACGGCGGCGACGTCGAAGGTGTTCTTTCCAAGGTTCTTGAGCTCGAGCACGCGCGCGGAGAAAAAACTCTGCTCGCCCGGTGCGTGGAGGACGACCGGATCGTTGCCTAGGACGACGCGCACGAGCTCGGTCACCGCGCTCTCGAGCGCGCGCCCGGACTTGCCCTCGACGGGCACACGCTGAGGGATCTCGCCGTCGAGGCGGCCGGTCAGGAAGCGATCGCCGCGCACGTCGAGGAGCTCGACGTGCAGATGCGTTTCGCAACCGTCGTGGCTCACGCGGTGGCTCGGGTGTCGCGAGACCTCGCTGTCGACGAGCCGCGCGAGCGCGTCGCGATCTTCCGGGGCGGCTTCGACGGCGATGCACGTCGTCACCTGACCTGCCGCCGTCGCGGAACGCGCGACGCACGCGACGAGAAGGACGGCGATTGCGAGCAGCCGGAGCCGGGCCATACCGCGGGGCTCACAGCAGGAGACCGAGCTTGAACGACGCGCTCGGGATGTAAGCGTGGATCACGCTCTGCGAGTTTTGAGAGTCGAACGCATAAGCGGGGAGCGCGATCGCCGACTGAACGAAGAAGTGCAGCGTGCTCGTGCGCGCGAATTCGTAGCCGAGCACCAGATCCAGATCGAGGCCGCCGCCCCACAAGCCGCTCGGCTCGGGCTGCACGCCGTTCTTGTCGCGAGCACCCTGCGATTGATACCGGCTGAGCTCGAAGCTGCCGCCGCCTCCGTAGTAGAGCGTGTTGACGGCCTCCGGATCCGCGTACGCGAGGAAGTCGAGCCCCGCTCCGAGGCCGACCGAGTAGTCGACGTGGCCGCCGCCCTCGGAGAGCCGAGCTGCGCGTTCGCCGACGCCGACGTCGAGCCGTCCGGTCGCGTCGAGCGCCCAGCCGCGGAACTTGTTGCGGACGCCGATTTCGAACCCGAGCGGCGTCTCCACGCGAAGTTGGGGCACGGCCGGGTCGGTGGCGTTCGGCGCCGTGGGAAGCTCGCCCACGCGCAGTCCGCTGCCCATCGCGAGCAGGAAGTGGGTGCGCACCTTGACCTGACGAATCTGCTCGTCGCTGTCCGCGCGGAGGACCGTCGTTCGCGTCAGCGTCTGCGAGATGCTCTCGTCGCGTAACAGCGCCGTCGTGACCCGCTCCGCGAAGATGCCGAGCTCGTCGATGCGCACGACGTCGACCTTCTCTTCGCGGTTGTTGCCGCTGTACCGCGCGAACGCCGTCCACCCGTGGCGCACCGAGTAGAGCTCGACGACGAGCGTCTCCGCGCACCCGCTCTCGACCGACTCGAAGCCGGGCTCGTGCGTGACGTGGTACTCGACGAGCCGCTTCAAATACAGGATGGGATCGATCGCCGTGTAGTCGGCGCTCGCGGAGTCGGCGATCCGCGTCTCCGCCGGTGCGCGCGCCGGCGCCGGGTTCTCCTGTGTTTCTTCGGATGCCGGCACGGCGGGCGGCGCGCCTTGGGGCGGTGCGGCGTCGGGGCTGCCGTCGGTAGCCGCGGGAACGCCGCCGAACGCGAGCGCGCCGTCGCGAACCGCATTGGCCTGCGCCTTCGGCGCCGCGTCGGTCGGAGGCGGCGGCGGGATCGACTCGCGCGGCGCGGTGCCGTCGCGCGCCCACGTTTTCTCTTCGATGCGAACGCACACTTTCGTGTCCGAGGTCTTCGGCGATGCGAACGAAGGCGACGTATGAAAGAGACAAAGCAAGGCGGCGGTCGCGAACGACCTTTCGAGGTGCTGCATGTGGCGGCACGAAAGAGCACTCGACGTGCCACCCGGCGAACGCGCTGGAGGGCGCGAAAACTACGCGACGATCGCCGCCGGTGTCGTCGGAGCACCACACTCTGTGGTGTGCCGTGCAACGCTGGCGTCGCCGAAAGGCGCGTTCAGCGGCACGCTACGGACGTCGTGCCGTCGTCCGACGGAAAACCGCTGCTGCAGACCGTGCCGGGCTTGTTCGGGCAGGCGCAAGCGCAGGCCTTCAACTTCGTCGAGTAGCAGCGACCGGCGTAGACGTACTGGCACGTCGTGCCGAGCGATGTCGGGTCCAGCTTGCTCTCGGCCTTACCGAGGACGCAGTTGGGCAGCGCGACGGGAGTGCCGAAAGCGTCGCTTCCGCTTCCGCTCGGCGAGCTGCCTTTGGTGGCTTGATTCGTCGGCGTCGAGGCGTCCTCTTTCGTCGCGGGTTGGTCGGGCGTCGATTCCTCGAGCACGCGCCCGCCGCACGCGCCCGGCAGCCACAGCAACGCGATCGCCGTCAGTCCTCGTCGACCCATGGCTCGGAATGCTGGCGCGAGCCGAGGACGCTTTCAAGGAAATGGCGCGGCTCTCCGCGCATCGTCAACTTCGTTGGCGGCTTCGCGATGCTAACGCACCGCGGTTCCGCGGTGTGCGGCGCGCACGCCGGCGCGCTGAACGCCGCGCCGAACGGCCTCGAACGTGTCTTTCGCGCGCTCGATCGCCGAATGCCAGCCCGACACGAAAGCGCTCACGCTGAACTCGTCCAGAACGCACTCCCGCGCGCGCGCACCGAGCCGGCGCGCCAGATCGGGATCCGTGAGGAGCCTTCGCGCCTTGTCGTGCAGCACGGCGGGGTCCGCGTCCAAGAAGCCGTTCTCGCCGTCGACGACGGGCGACTCCGGCGCTCGGGTGCTCACGACGGGCATTCCGGTCCCCATCGCCTCGAGCAAGGCGAGGTTGTATCCGTCCTCGAGCGCCGGATCGGCGGTGTGCACGTACGCGCGGTGCGTCCGGTACATCTCGCGCAAGTGGTCCCAGCCGCGCGACGCTTCCGAGCCGGCGATGTCCGGGTTGTGCCCGACGAGCTTGCACGGCAGCGCATCGACGATGCGTTCGTGCGCGCTCCAGGCGAAGCGAGCGCGCCGTGCGTTCACCTGGTTCGCGACGCGCAGGAGCGCCGCCTCGGTGCCCTCGTAGCCGCGCCACTCGTCCGGATCCACCGCCGGCCGGACGACGTCGCAGGGAATCTTCCAGCTGTCGCGCTTGGACTTCGAGACGGCGACGGCGATGCCGCCGATGAGCGAGAGGTACTGCTGCACTTGCCGCGACATCTCCGCGGGCGCCGGCCCGTTCGGCTCCTCGACGGCGCGCGCGTCGAGGTTGACGTGCAACACGAGGATCTTCGGTGCGTCGACGCCGCGCGCGTCGAGCAGATCGAGGACGTTGTGCGCGATCACCGCGTCGTAACGCGCCCCGCTCGCCAGATCGCCGGGCCCGATGAGGCGGGCGCGCGGCGGTACGGGGCGCATGCGCTCGTCCCAGCGGCCCGTGTAGCGACCCGGGAGGCCATCGACGACGTCCATTTCGAGACCGAGCTTGCCGAGAAGGTGGACGTAACCTTCGTGGCAGTTGAAGGTCAGGACGCGAGCGTTCCGAGTTCCGACCATAGCTCCAGCACCGTCTCGTTGTCGGGCTCGAGGGCGCGCGCGATCCGAAGCTCGAGGAGCGCGTCGCTCCGACGTCCTTCGGCGGTGAGCATGAGCGCCAGGGTGACGTAGAACTGAGCCGGCAGCGGATCGCCGTACGAGCGCAGCCGTTCGAAGACGGAGATCCCGAAGGCGTAGTCGCCTCGCTCCGCGGCGCGCGCTGCGAGGCGGGAGGTGACGTCGAGATCGTCGGGCAAGAGGCGCTCGGCGATGCGCCAGACGTTGAAGGCGTCGCGATGCCCGACGCGGTCGGCGGTCAAGGCGAGCGCCAGCGCCGCTTGCTGCTCGGTGGGATCGAGCTCGGCGGCGCGGGCGGCGAGCTCGAGCGCGTCCTCGATGGACCCGCCGGCGAGCGCCAGGACGGCGAGGCCCGCGAGGGGCCGTGGATCGTTCCCGTCGAGGCTCGCGGCGTGCAGGAAGGCCCGCGCCGCGCCGTCGCCGTCGTTGCGCTTCATCCTGAGCTCGCCCGTGGCGATCGCCGCTTCGCGCTGCACGTCGCGCCTTCCGCTGCGCCCGGCTGCGGCGAGCTCGGTGAAGGCGAGCTCCGGGTTCGTGTCCTTGACGCGGCTCGCGGCGGCGAAGTGCTCCCACGCGCCGTCGTCCGCGGCGGTCGCGACGCAGCCGATGAAGGTGCCCGTATCGGCGACCCAGGTGGTCGCGTGAAAGCCGCCCCGCACGAGGAGCGCTTCGAGCGCGCGCGGCGAGAAGGCGCGGCGCGCCGGCGTGACCAGCCGCTGCGCGACGAAGGCCGACGGCTCGGCGACGAGCAGGCGAGATCGCGGCCCGAGGCTTCCGCGCAGCGAGCCGAGGAAGCGCGCCGGGTCCTTCACCAGACCGAGGACGTCGACGACGACCGCCGCGTCGGAGACCGAGCCCGGCAGCGGTTCGTCGAAGCTCGATTGCACGGTCTCCACCTCTGGCGCGTACTCGCGGGCGAAGGCCAGCGCGCGCGGATCGGCGTCCACGGCCACGACGCGATCGTATTGCGGGACGAGCACGGCGCTGCCGACGCCCGCGCCGGCGCCCGCGTCGATGACGCACCCGTCGCCGCCGCCGACGCTGGCGAACGCGCGGTAGAACGGGGTCGTGGACGGCGCCGGGCCGCGCAAGCCGGGGTAAGCCCGCACGCGGCCGCGCACGACGGGCACCGACACGCCCGACGCGAACTCCGCCCACTGCTCCGACGCGCCACGATTGCCGACGTAGCGCGGAGCGGCTCCGCGGGTTTCGTTCTTCGGGTGGTCTGTCGTGGCTACGGACATGTTATCGCTTTCCCTGCGCCTGCTCGATGGCGGCCTTGGGCACCGCCACCCGCCACGCCTCGCGAAGCGGTGTGAGGACGCGGATGACGTCCGCCACCTTCTGCGGATCGCCCTTCATGTTGGCTTCGGTCAGGGACGACAAGCAAAAGTCGTAAATGCTCGCCAGCCGCTCGCAGAGCTCCGGCGACTGGTTGTAGTCGAGCGCGAGGAGCAGCTCCGAGATGATCGCGTGCGACTTCGAGCAGAGCTCGCTGCCCTTGGCGCGGTGCCCGTTCGCGAAGCTGTACTGCGCGCCGGCCAAAAACCGGAACACGCCGTCGTAGAGAGCCAGGAGCAGCTCGCCGGGCGTGGAGGTCTGCGCCTGGATATCCTTGTACTTCGCGACGGCGGTGCCGATCATTTACGTTCTCAACCACCACCGAGCTGTGTGAGCTGCGCTTTGTACGCGGCGACCGCCGTGTCCATGGCGGTGAAGGTCTTGCGGAGCTGATCGCCGTACGCGGTGACGCGATCTTCCTCTTTGCTGATGTTGTCTTCGAGCGACTTCGCGCGCGAGTCCCAGCTGTCGTGGGCCGACTGGATGACGCCGCCGTTCGGGTCGTTGAGCGCGTCGACGGCCTTGCCGAGCAGGTCCATGATGCCGTCGGTGCCGGACGTGCTCCCCACGGCGTCGGTCCCGGCCAGCACGTTGGAGACCGCCGTCGGATCCTTTTGCAACGCCGCGGTGAGCTTTCCCTGGTCGAGCGACAGCGTGCCGTCGTTGGCGAGGTTCACGCCGAGCGCGCCGAGCGACTGGAAGGTGCCGTTGCCGACCGCCTGGGTGAGGACCGACGACAGCCGCGACGCGATGCTGCGCATCGACGAGTCGCCCTGGAGCGCGGGGTTCTGCGCCGTGGTCTGACCATATCCGGCCAGGGTATGCACCTGTGTGACCACCGCGTTGTAGGCGTCGACGACCGCCTGGATCTTCGTGCCGAGCCCCTGCGCGTCCTGGTCTATCGTGACGGTGCCGCTCGCCGTCTTGTCGGTCAGCGCCATCGTCACGCCGGGTATCGCGCCGGTGATCTGGTTCGTGGTGCTGGTGACCTCGTAGCCGTCGATTTTCACCTTCGCGCTCTGGGCGCTCTGCTTGGTGTTGTCCGGATCGAGCAGGCCGAGCTGATCGCCGATGCCCCCCTTGGCGCCGAACGTCAAATCGTTGCCGTCTCCGGTGTCAAGCCCGCGGATCTGGAGGCGGTACTGGCTGCCGTCGTAGAACACCGACGCCGAGATGCGGAGTCCCGCGCCGTTGATCTTGTCGGCGATGGTGTTGACGGTGTCGGTCGCGTCGACTTTCACCTGCGCCGACGTGGTGCCGACGCCGAGGTTGAGCGTGCCCGAGAGGCCGAGGGCGTTCGCCGAGAAGGTGTTCGAATACGTGCGCTGCTCCTGCGCGAGCTGCTCGACCTGCACGTCGTAAGCGCCGGGCTGCGCGGAGCCGTTGGCGGTCACCGTGATGCCCGACGAGCTGCTCGACGCTTTGTAGCTACCCACCTGCTGGGCCGTCGAGAGAGCGCTGGTGGCGATCTTGAGCTTGCTGAGCAGGTTGCCCACATCCGAAAAAGAGGACTCCGCGGCGCGATAGCCCGCGGCTTTGCTCTTTTCCTGGCTGATGGGCTGCTCTTGGATCTGCGTGAGGCTGCTGATCAGACCCTCGACATCCATACCGGACCCGATTCCGGCAAAACTCACGGTACCAGCCATCGCTCAGTCTCCTTGGTGCAAGTCTTTTGCCAGTCTTCCAATGCGCCTACGCCCGCGTAGCAAGACCTCCGCCCCGTCAACCTCGCCCCTCTCTTCGCTCCGCGCCGTGTAAGCCTTTGAGCAAGCAAGTCGTACAATGTCCGCGAGTCGCAAAGAGTCCGCCTCTGGGGGAGTGGGGGATGGGAGGCATCCCCCACCCGAACAGAGACGGCCCGTCCCGCGAGCGAGCACCGGAGCCGAAGGCGAGGAGCGCAAGCGAGGGTTCCGCATCGTCAAAGTCTCAATCACTAGGAGAAACACCCGCCGGCGGAGGATCGCTCCGCCGGCGGATGCAGGGGCCGCCTACGCACTCACACTGGGACGGCTCCGACTACCCACGATCACCGGCCGATGAGGTTGAAGGCCGACTGCGGGAGCTGGTTGGCCTGAGCGAGGACGGAGATGCCCGCCTGCGTCAGAACCTGGTTCTGGGTCATGGTCGAGGTCTCGGAGGCGACGTCGACGTCGCGGATACGCGAGTTCGCAGCCGAGAGGTTGAGCCGCATCGTCTGGATGTTGCTCGTCGCGACCTGGAGGCGGTTCATCGCCGCGCCGAACTTGGAGCGCGCCGTCGAAACGCTCGCGATCGCGTCGTCGATCGTCGAGAGAGACGCGAGGGCGCCGGACGCCGTCGTGCCGCCGATCTTCGTCGAGCTCGCGGTGAGCGACGTCAGGGCAACGCCGCCGAAGGTCACGCTCACCTGGTCGCTCTGCGTGTTGTTGAGGCCGACCTGGAACGCGACGGTTTGCGCCGACGCGGTGATCAGGTCCTTCTCGTTGAACTTCGCCGAGCCCTGGATGCGCGTAACTTCCGCTTGCAGCAGGCCGAACTCGGTCTGCATGTAGCCGCGGTCCGTGCTGGTGACGCTTCCGTTCGAGGCCTGGACGGCCAGCTCACGCATACGACCGAGGACGTCGTGGATGTCTCCAAGAGCGCCTTCAGCCGTCTGCGCCATCGAGATACCGTCGGAAGCGTTGCGCTCGTCGACGGTATAGCTGCGGATCTGCGACTTCATGCTCTCGCTGATGGCGAGGCCCGCCGCGTCGTCCGCCGCCGTGTTGATGCGGTAGCCGCTCGAGAGCTTGTTGAAGCTCGACATGAGAGCGGACTGGTTTTTCGAGAGGTTCTTCTGTGCTTCGAGAGACGAGATGTTGGTTTGAATAGCTAGCATGACGATCTCCTTCCATGGAGAGCGGCGCCGGATTGCGCCGGGGAGCGGGGAGCGTCATTGCTCCCTTTGGACCCGTGAACGGGAGGCAGGAGCAGCCCTTGAACGAAAAAGATGGAGAGATTCGCGCGGCGACGGGTGAGGACACGGCCTACATCCTGCGCGGCCCAGTTCCGACTCGTCGGAAGCGCGACGAAGTCGCGCCGCGCGAGGACGTCCGAGGCGCTCGATGGCCGAGCGCTTCAATGACCGAGCAGGTTCATCGCCATGTTCGGGATCTGGTTCGCCTGGGAAAGGACGGAGATGCCCGCCTGCGCCAGCACCTGGTTACGGGCCATCATGCTCGTCTCTTCGGCGACGTCGACGTCGCGGATGCGGGAGTTCGCGGCGCTGATGTTGAGGCGCATCGTCTGGATCGACGAGGTGACGACGCCGAGGCGGTTCATCGCCGCGCCGTACTTGGCGCGCTGCGTGGAGATGCTCGTCATCGCGTTGTCGATGGTCGACAGGGCCGCGAGCGCCGAGGACGCCGTCGTGCCGCCGACGTTGTTCGTGCTCGCGACGAGCGCCGTCATGGCGAAGCCGCCGAACGTCACGGTCAGCTGATCGTTGGTGGTGTTGTTCAGCCCCACCTGGAAGACGATGCTGGACGCGGTGGTCTGGAGCAGCGCCTTGCCGTTGAACTTGGCCGAGCCCTGGATGCGCACCAGCTCGTCCTTCAGCTGGGAGTACTCCGTGTTCATGTAGCCGCGGTCGGTGCTGGTGAACGAACCGTTCGACGCCTGGACCGCGAGCTCGCGCATGCGCGCGGCGATGTCCTGCACGTTGCCGAGCGCGCCTTCCGCCGTCTGCACCATGCTGATCGCGTCGTTCGCGTTGCGCTCCGAGACGACGTACGAACGGATCTGCGACTTCATGCTCTCGCTGATCGCCAACCCCGCGGCGTCGTCGGCCGCGCTGTTGATGCGGTATCCGCTCGAGAGCCGGCTGAAGCTCTGCTGGAGCGCCATCTGGTTCTTCGCGAGGTTCTTTTGCGCTTCCAGGGAGGCCAGGTTGGTCGGAATGGTCAGCGCCATCGGCGATTCCTTTCGAGGTCAGGTCGAAGATCGATTTTCGAAGCGTTCGGCCGCCTCGAGTAGTTTCTTGCGCAACTCCACCGCGGCGCGCTCCACGGCCTCGGCGACCTGGATGCCCTTCTCGGTGGCGTGGGCCGCGGCGCCGCGCGCGTCGTCGTTGGCTCCGAAGACGAGCTCCTTCGCGGCGGTCCGCGTCACCGCCTCGTGTGCCCACAAATCGACCAGGGACGCGGCGTGCACCGCCGCGCGCATGGCGATCTCGGCCTTCTCCAGCGCCTCGAAGCTCTTCCAGACGCGCTTCGACTCGTCCGCGCGAACGGCGGCGAGCGCGCTCACGCCGCGGCGGCGCATCCGGCGCGCGGCGTTGCGGACGTCCTCCGTGAGCCGCGCTTGTTCGCGGAGCCACTCCGTCACGCGCTCCGAAGAGATGACCGTCCCCGATTCGTGCGCGAGCGCGGCGATCGAGCCCGGCGTGACGCCGACCTCCGGCAGATCGCGCAGCACGTCTTCGAGCCGCAGCTCTTCGAAACCTTGAATGCGACCGCCGCCCTCCGTGGCGTTGACCAGCCTCAGCTCCTCGCGCGCTTCCGTCAGCACGGAGGCCGCCGACTCGAACCACCCGCGGATACCGGAGAAGCTGATGCCCGAGTACACGACGCCCTCGCCGCCCCAGGCCGGGATCTCGGTCATCGGCTCGGCGCCGTGCCGGTGGCCGACCTTCTTGAGCGCCTCCGACCACTCGAGCTTCATCTCGCCGGTCTCCTTCGAGACCGTGGCGCGCGACTCGTCCCACCAGCTGCCGCTCGCGTGCGTGCGGCCGCTCGTGTACGCGAGGTCTTGCCCGAGCAGCACGATCGGCGAGCACCCGAGCGCGTGCGCGATGGAGAACGCAGCGGTCGAGACGCTGCCGCAGACCGCCGCGCCGGGGACGCCCAGCAGCTGCGAAAGAGGCCCGGCGAACTGTGGCAGGTGCTCGTGGACGGGCAAGAGCGGGCCCTTGCCCGTCTTGAGGATGTTCGGTGCGGCGCAGAGGCTGAACGCCCTGACGACGTCGTCGATGAACGGCAGCTCCCGCAGCAGGTGCGAGCTGTCCATGGATTCGATGCAGGCGAGCACGTGTGGGGTGACCCCGTGTCGCGCGAGCGCCTTCGCGCTCGAGTTCACCGCGATGACGATGCCCTTCTTCGCCGCTTCGTCGATGAGCCGGACGTTCTTGTCGAGCGACGGACCCGCGCCGACGATGAACGCCGGCACGCCGCGGTACTTGCCGATGAGCGAGAGCATCGGCGCCGTCCCGACGATGGCGGGGAGGTTCCCCAGGATGTCCTCCACCCACACGCGCGCACGAGCTTCGTAAGTGTTCTGCGTGATGCCGATGCGTTGAAACAGATCCTGAATCGCGTTCGGCACCGCGAGCAGCTTGTCGCCGTACGCGCTGGGATAGCCCGGCGTGCGCACGATGATCGCGTCGAGGTAGCTCTGCCCGATCTGCACCCAGGCGCCGAGCAAGCCCTGGGTGCTCGTGATCACGTGGACGCCGCCGAGGTCCGTCGGTCCGTGCTCCAGCATCGTTCGGAGCACGCCCACGTCGGGCTCGAGGACGACGACGGGCTGCTCGCTCGCGTCGCGCAGCGCGCGCGCGACGTGTCCCATGCCCATGCCGAACACCACGAACACCGTGCGATCGCCCGCGCGCCGCACGATGGCGCGGACCTCGTCGTCGGGGAGCGGCGCGCCGAGGAGGTGTCCCTCCGAGTCGATGAGCGGGGTGCGGTCCAGCGTGTGGACGATGCGTCCCTTCGGCGCGGCCGCGAGGATCTCGCGCCGCGTGAGCTCCGGCAGCGCGAGCGCTTCCAGGTTCTCTTCGAGAAAACCGGTGGGGCGGAGCTCGAAGTGAGAGGAGGTGGCAGCGGCGGCCATCATGGGACCTCTTTGACGGCGGCTGCACCGTCTCCCGGTTGACTCGCCGATGCGTCAGGCGCCTGGCGCCCGATGACCAGCTTCACTGCCTGCAAAGCCTTGCCGACGGGCCCGGGTGCGGCGCCGGCTATCGCTTCTGCTTGAGCGATGCTGCTCTTCGTCGCCTCCAGGTTCGCGGACAAAATCGCGTCGCGCACTTCGCCCCGGAGCACGGTGAACCCGCGAGGGGCCGCGATCCCGAGCTTGACGCCGTTCTTGTGGACGGCGGTGACGACGATCTCGATGTCGTCGCCGATGGTGATGCGCTGGCCCTTTCGGCGAGAAATCACGAGCATCGCGGCTCGCCAATGCACGGCGAATGCCATCGCGTCGAAGCGCGCGCGTCACCGTGGGTGGAGATACGGTCGTCGGTGCCGTCAAGCTTCTGACGCAAGTCCCGCCTCCGGATCCACGCGCGGACGACGTGCTGCGCGCGGTCTACGCCGCTCTCTGACGAATCGAAGCGCGCCATCGTCTCGGGGCGCGCACGCGGTCGAGTGAGCATTCGCGCGTTCACGGCGGGCCGCGAAACTGTTGCCGAGCCGTTGCACAACGGCGTCGGGCGTTTTCCTACCTTCGGCCATCCGTTCGTCCCGGAGGCGCCTTGAACATGCTCAGACTTCGTCGTGCTGCACCGCTTTGCATCGTCGCCCTGGGCGGCCCGCCTCTGCTTCCGGCGTGCGGGACCGCCGCGCCGTCCGCGTCCTCGTCCGAGAGCGGAAAGCGCGCCGGAGCCGTGGGCCTCTCGCTGACGCTCTCGGACGGATCGACGCTCCACACGGTCACCTACGAGATCGAAGGTCCCGGATCGTTCGACAAGAAGGGCACCATCGATGTCTCCGACTCGACGAAGACGACGGCCACCATCGGCGGCATTCCTGCCGCCCACGGATACACGATCACGCTCGGCGCGGGCGGTGACGGCGGTCCGGTGTCGTGCAGTGGATCGGCGTCCTTCGACGTGACCGCCGGCGCGACGACCACGGTCGGCGTCGCGGTCGACTGCCACGAGCCGGCGAAAACGGGGTCGGTCGCGGTGCAGGGTTCCGTCGACGTCTGTCCGGTCGTGGACGGTCTATCGGCGCTGCCGAGCTCCGTCTTTCTCGGTGCGTCCGTCGCGCTCCGCGCCGAGGCTCACGACGGGGACTCCGGGCCGTCACCGCTCACGTACGCTTGGAGCGCCAGCGCGGGCGTGCTCGACGGCACGAGCGGTCCAACGCCCACCTTCACGTGCACCGCGCCCGGGACCGCGACGGTCACCGTCACCGTCTCCGACGGGGAGGCGAGCTGCGACGCGTCGTCCGCCGTGTCGATCGATTGCGGCACGGACGCTTCCGACACGTTCTACACGACGAAGACGCCGTACGAGCCCCGCCAGGATGCGTCGACGTACGAACCGCCGCCGGCGGGGTTCTCCACGGTCTTCACCGAGATCGTCGCGCGCCACGGTTCCCGCGGTCTCTCCAGCGTGAAGTACGACGCCGCCGCCTACAACATGTGGAAGAAGGCGTCCGACGACGGCGCCCTCACCGCCCTCGGCGCGTCGCTCGGCGCCGACATCACCAAGCTGATGAAGGCCAACGCGCTGCTCGGCTTCGGCGTGCCGGGCATTTCGACGCCGGGATACGGAAACCTCACGCAGATCGGCATCCACGAGCAGCAGCAGCTCGCGGCGCGTCTGGTCGCGCGTCAGTCGAGCTACTTCGCCGAGATCGGCGCGACCGCGGGCAGCGCGACGCCGCGTCAGGTCGTCGTCGTCAGCTCCGGCGTGGATCGGGCGGTGGACAGCGCGGCGTTCTTCTCGCAGTCGTTCGGCACGCAAGCGCCGGGGCTGTCGAGCCTCATCGTGCGACCGCCCGCGCCGGTCGGCTACCCCGCGAACGCGCCCGTGGTGCAGCCCGCGGGGACCAACCGCTTCCTGCTCTATTTCCACAAGCTCGCGGCCAAGACGGACCTCGTCACCAACCCGGCCGACCCTTATTACCAGACGTATCAAGACTCGCTCGCGTTCCAGGCCTACGCCAGCGATCCCGATCTCAACGCGAAGGTGAGCTCCATCCTCGCAGACCCGTCGGCCAAAGCAGCGGCGCGCGCCGTCCTCGA
This sequence comes from Polyangiaceae bacterium, assembly GCA_035547195.1. GTDB lineage: Bacteria > Myxococcota_A > Polyangia > Polyangiales > Polyangiaceae > DASZVB01. The sequence goes on along the minus strand of DASZVB010000004.1, from coordinate 29,575 downwards.
AGGGCTGTTCGCGTCGTCGTTCGTCGACAAGATCGACTCCGGGACGTACACGTTCGCCAACACCGGGACGTACTCGTTCACCAGCGATGACGGCATGTACTCGGCCACCGTCGCCGGCGACGGCAAGACGACGGTCAAGAGCCTGACCGACGCCGCTTCCATGCTCTACAACCTGTACGTCGTCGCGCCGGCGATGCAGAACGAGGTCTCCGTCGACTTCGCTCGGTACATCCCGTCGGCGCAAGGGCGCGTCCTCGCGTATCTCCAGGACGCGCAGGACTTTTACCAGATGGGCCCGGGTATCCAGGAAGCGAACCCCATCACGTACAAGATGGCGCAGGCCCTCGAGAACGATTTCTTCACCGAGATCGACGCGATTGCTCGTGGCGATCTGTCGCACGGCGCGAAGCTTCGATTCACCCACGCGGAGATCATCTGTCCCTTCGCTTCCATCTTGGGTCTCCCGCTCACCTTCGCTCCCGTTCCCAAAGCGAACACGTACACGTACGACGACAACCCGTGGCGCGGCGAGCTCGTCTCGCCGATGGCCGCGAACGTCCAGTGGGACGTCTACCGCGACTCGAGCGGCAAGCTCCTCGTCAAGATGCTCTACGACGAGAAAGAAACGGATTTCAAGCCGGCCTGCGAAAGCGCGCGCTACGCGCCGGGCAGCCATTATTACGCCTACGACGCCCTTTCGGCCTGCTACGGTCACACGCCCTCCTGAGCAGCTCCGGGCCCGGTTCGGGCGCGCGCGGGTTCACGTCTACTCACCATTGTGCGTCGGTGACGGTCGACGGCATCATGCCGCCGAATGACTCGCGCGCGGGCCGAGCGGCCCTTCCGGCGTCCGCTGGTACCATGCGGGATGGCCGCGCTCGTCGCGGTGCTCGCGCGCTCCTCGCCGGCATCCGCGTACCGCCCCTTCGACGGTACTGACGCCGACGTCGCCGGCCGCGGCGAGTTCGAGCTCGAGCTCGGTCCCTCCCACTTCTACCGGCTCGCGCGGAAGAACTACCTCATCGCGCCCGCGACGGTGCTCAACCTGGGGATCTTGCCGCAAACCGAGCTCGTGGTCGATTTCAACGACTTCGTCGCGCTCAATCCCGATCCGGACGGCCCTCGGGTGCGGCTGCTCGACACCGACGTGCTCTTGAAACACGTCTTTCGAGAAGGCGTCCTTCAAGGTCGCTCCGGCGTGAGCGTCGCGGTCGAAGCAGGTCCGTTGCTCCCGGAGATCAACGGGACGAACGCGTTCGGCGCGTCGGCGGATTGCATCGTCTCGTATCAATGGCCGGCGCTGACTCTGCACTTCAACGAATGGGCCGAGTACACGCGGGCGCATAATCCTTTCGTGTTCACCGGGCTCATCGCGGAAGGCCCTCACGAATGGGCGGTGCGGCCCGTCGCCGAGGTGTTCTATTCGCACGAGTGGAACGCGAGGGACGAAGCGTCGGCGCTGGTCGGCGCGATCTGGGCGTTGCGCGAATCGTTCACTCTGGACGCCGGCGTTCGCGGGGCGCGCCTCGACGGGCAGGACGCGCTCGAAGTTCGGCTCGGTTTCACGCTCGCCATCCCTGTTTGGCACACCGCTGATAACGGTGATGCGCTTCACGGCTCGGTAACGGATCAGAGGGATTGAACAGGAAGGAGGGAAGATCGGAAGGGATTTATTGGGGTGGTTTCACTTCCAACCAGAAAACTTTCTGTCTCCGTTCCGCCGTGAATCTTGACTCTGGACGTCAATGATTTCGGCGCGTTCGCTTGCGGCTGCATGTCCGTCGTATGATTGGGGGAGATGGGCGCGCTGGCTGGGAAGTTCGTGATGCTCTGGGCGCAGATCGTGTCGTTCTCGCTCGTGGGATGCAGCGGAGATTCCTCGCGTGCGCGCATCGGAGTCGACGGCGGACCGGCAAAGAGCGACGCTGGGCTTGCTGCGGGCGGCCGCGCGAGCAACGGCGGTGGTGCGTCGTCCTCGGGTGGCGCGTCGTCGGACGGTGCGCTTTTGGACGCTTCCACCGGGATCGCGGCGTCCGGCGCGGCCGGCACGAGCCATGGCGGTTCTGGCAACGCTGCTGGACGGACGTCCCGCGGCGGTTCTGGCAACTCCGGCGGCGTGACCAACGGCGGCGCTAGCAGCGGGGGCGCGACGAACGGCGGCGCGACGAACGGCGGCGCGACGAATGGCGGCGCGGCGAACGGCGGCGCGGCGAACGGCGGCGCGACGAACGGCGGCGCGACGAATGGCGGCGCGACGAACGGCGGCGCGGCGAATGGCGGCGTGGCGAATGGCGGCGTGGGGGGCGCGGCGGCTCAGGTTCGCGTTGTCGGTCGCACCGACGGCGATCCGAAAGCGCCGCGCTTCGAATGGTCCGGCGTGAGCATCGAGGCTCGGTTCAAAGGCACCAGCGTCCAGGCGGATATGGACGGCGGCAACGACAACTACTTCGAGGTCATCGTCGACGGCCAGACGCAGCCGAAGGTCGCCACGACGAGCGGCCGCCGCAAGGTGCCCATCGTCAGCGGCCTCTCCGACGGCGAGCACGACGTCGTGATCTGGCGACGCACCGAAGCGAACAACGCCGCGCCGACGCAGTTCTTCGGGCTCGATCTGGGGGGCGGCACGCTTCTTCCCGTCACGCCGCCGGCGCACAAGCTCGAGGTCATCGGCGATTCGATCACCTGCGGTTACGGCGACGAGGGCGTGGGACCGAGCTGCAGCTTCTCGTACGACACCGAGAACGACTATCTCGCCTACGGCTCCGTCGCGGCGCGCGCGCTCGGCGCCGATCTCTTCACCGAGTGCTGGTCCGGCAAGGGCATGTACCGCAACATCGGCGGCGACATGACCGAGACCATGCCGGCGCTGTTCCAGCGCACCATTCCGACGGACAGCACGAGCACCTGGAATTTCTCGTGGATCCCGGACGCCGTGGTCATCGACCTGGGCACCAACGATTTCGCCAAGGGAGACCCCGGTCAGCCCTACGTGAACGCCTACGAAGCCTTCGTCTCGAATCTGCGCACGCGTTACCCGAACGCCTACGTCTTTCTGGTCATCGGACCGATGACCAGCGGAACGTCCCTCACCACGGCGCGCGGATACCTGGATCAAGTCGTCAAGGCGCGCAGCGACGCGGGCGACAAGCGCGTGAAGCAGATCCTCGTCGATCCGCAGGATCAATCGAAGAACGGCATCGGTTGCGACTACCACCCGAGCGTCGCGACGCACGACGCCATGGGGAAGGCCATCGCTGCGGCCATCAAGACGACGATGGGTTGGTGAGCGAGGCAACGGCGGTCACGCCGGCGCCGACGGCGTCGCTCAGGTGCCGCTCCGTCGGCGTCGACCGGTTTCGAGCGGGATCAGCCGCCCACTTGCCCGTTCGGATTCAGCGTCGTCCGAGCGACGGCGATCGCTTGTTGCAGCGCGGTGTTGAGCCGGGTCAGATCCGAATACGTCGTGTACGGGTCGGCCTGGCCCACCGCGACGCTGTGCTGGCTCAGCGTCGTCTGAGCCTGCGACAGCACCGAATCCGTCGTATCGAGCCGGTCGAGGAGCAACCCGGATTGCGCGCGCGCGTTGGTCACCTGCGAGCGGGCGGCTTCCACCGTGTCCAGGGTCGCCGAGATGGCGCTCTGGTTGTTGCCGCGCAGGCCGGCCTCGAGCGCGTCGATGGTCGCGAAGACGTCGGTGCCGCCCGCGGCGGTGAACGCCATCGCGCCGCTCGGGTTCGCCCGGACGCTCACGCCCGGCGACACGTCCACCATGTGCGCGTCGTCGTTGCCGCTGAACGCGCCGGTGCTGTCGAACGGCTGCGAGTCGGTCTGCGTGCCGCCGAAGAGATAGCCGTTGGAGCCCTTCGTGTTCGCCAGCGCCACGAGGTGCTGCTTGATGGTGTCCACCTGGTCGGCGAGGGTCGCGCGCTCGTCCGCCCCCAGCGAATCGCTCGCGCCCTGCACGGCGATTTCCTTGAGCTGCGCGAGCGCGTCACCGGCTTCCCCGAGCACGCCTTCGGCGACCTGGGCGTCGTTGCGGACGGCGGTGCTCGCTTGTTGATACTGCGTCGTGTGCGCCTGCGCGGCCGCGACGCGGGTGAGCTCCGCGGCGGCGATCGGATCGTCCGACGGCGCCGACACCCGCTGTCCGCTGCTCGCTTGCTGCGCCGTCTCGGCTTGCCGCGTCGACAGGTCGCTCAGCGAGCGGCCGACCATGTCGTAACGCATGTTTTCGCTGATTCTCATGGCTACACGCTCGTCATCAGATCGCCCAGCATTTGATCCGCCGTGGTGAGGACCTTGGAGGCCGCCTGGTACGCGGTCTGGAACTTGGTCAAGTTCACCATCTCCTCGTCCAGGTTCACGCCGCTCGTGCTCTCGCGCATCTGCGACACCTGCGCCTTCATCGCGTCGCGCGTCTGCGAATCGGTGTCGGCGGCTTGCTTGCGGAGCCCGACGTCGCCGACGATGTCGGAGTACGCCTGCACCGCGGTGCGGGTGCCGCCGCTCGTCAGGTTCGAGTCCGCGAGCTCGGCGAGCGCCGTCGCGTTCGTGGAATCGCCGGCGGCGCCGCTCGGGTTTCCCGACGCCGCGACGAACTCGGGGTGGCCGACCATGCCGGGGTCGACCGCGAGACCCGCGGCCGAGCCGGCCACCGTCGTCCCCACGGTGAAGAGATTGCGGCCGCTCGCGCCGTCCTGACCGTAGCCGAGAGCGTGCTGCGCGTTCACCGCGTTGGCGACGTCGTACGCGAGCTGATCGAGCTTGCCCAGGACGGCGGCGGCGTCGACGTCGCGCGCTTCGCGGATGCCGGCGAGCTTTCCGCCGCTCAGGTACTGCGTCACGTCGTTCGATGCGCCCCCGGGCTCGGTCGCGAGCACCTGCATCGAGCCGTCGGTGGCCACGCCGATGGCGAGGCTGCGCGCGGTGCCGCCCTCGACGAGCGTCGTGCCGGAAGACTGGATGACGAGCTGGCCCTGGCCGTCGGTGAAGGTGTTCACGTCGACCAGGCCGGAGAGGTCGGTGATGAGCTGCGTCCGCTGGTCGACGAGATCCGCCGCGTCCTGGCCCTGGGCCTGCGCGTTCGCGATCTTCGAGCTCAGGGCGGCGATGGCGCTCGCCTTCGTGTTGACCTGCGAGACGACGTCCTTCGCGGCGTTGAGCTCGTCCGTCTGGAACTGCGCCAGGTTGTTGGCCGTGCTGGAGACGCTCTGCGCGAAAGCGTCGGCCTTGGCCAGCACCGTCGAGCGCGCCGTCGGGTCCGTGGGATTCGCCGCCAGCGAGCTGAAGGAGTCGAACATCGCCTGCATCGACGTCGCGATGCCGGTGCCCTGGCTCTCGTTGAACAGCGACTCGATCGTCCCGAGATCCGTGCTGTGCTGGCTCGCGCCGGACGACAGCCCCGTGGACGAGTAGAGCCTTTTTTCCGTGAACTGATCGACGACCTGGCGCACGCCGTCGACCTTGACGGTGCCGCCGTTCGGACCGAGGGGCTGGGAAGAGAGCAGGGCTTCGCGGCGCGCGTAGCCCGGCGTGTTGACGTTCGCGATGTTCTGCCCGGTGACGCCGAGCGCGTACTGCTGCGCGCCGAGCGCGTCGCGGGCGGTATTGAGGATGTCGTTCAGGCCCACGCTACACCCTCACGCTCAGCCGGATGGGCGCGACGTGCATGCGCTTGCTCGTCGCGCCGGGATAGGTCGCCGGCGCTTCCCCCGTCACCATCCCGATGATGCTCGTGAGGCACGCGCGCGCGTGCACGATGAGGAGCTGATTGTTCAGCGCCATCTTGCGCACGCGCGTGAGCTTCGGGACGTCCGCGGCCGTCTTCGTCGCGTCCGCGGCGCGCAGCCGCGCGTCGAGCGCGAGCTTCTGCTCCGACGCGCGTTCGATGCCTTCGTAGTCGAGCTTACGCAGCGCTTCGTGCTCCGCGCGGAGCACCGCCTCGAGCTCGTCCAGAATGATGGAAACCGATTCGCGATTTTGCAAGACACCCACCTGGTAGAACGCTTTCGCGCCCTGCCGCGTGCCTCACGAAACCGCGAGCCGGATCAGCCCAAGGTGTCGAGCAAGCGAGACGCGACGAGGTGCGAGTTGACCTTGAACGAGCCATCGGAGATCGCCGTCTTCAGCGACTCCACTTTCTGCGAGCTCACGCTGGCGTCTCCTTTGGACGCCAGATCGCGAGCTTCGCTGGAAATGCTCACTTTTGCGGCCTCGACGGGCTGCCGTTCCACGGCGGCGGGAGCCTGTTGCTCCGCGGCTTTGCTCGTCGAGTTCACCGGGGAGAGGGCTACTCTCCGATAGGCTTCGAGGGCCGAGTGTCCGGTGATTCCTTTCATGAGTTCCTCCAGGCAGCGTTCTTCGACAGGTCGGGTGCGAGGCTCGGCGAGGAGCCTACCTCGGCCCAAGAGAACGGCACGCGCTTGACGGACTTGAGCGCCAATTTTCGAGCGCCGTCGAAGGGACGATGTAGGAGGAGGGAACCTTTCATGATTGCACGACTATTCGGAGGGTTTCTGGGCCGCTGCGCCCCGGGTGAGGGCTTCCAAGACGACGTGAGCGAGACCGATGCCGCCGCCCTGGCTGGCCGAGTCGGCGAGCGCGCCGACCATCATCGACCCGTAAACGCTGGAACCGGACGAGACGGACGCCTGCTTGCCCATCGAACCGGCCTCTTCCATCGGCTTCAACAGGTTGCGTAAAAAGATCGCTTCGAACTCGTGAGCGACCTTCTCGAGCTTGGGGTCGACTTTCTGGTTTGGGGCACCTTGTGCGGCGGGTGCGGCGATCGGGGTCGCGCCGTCCGGCGTGCTCGCGGTGGGCGTCGCGGGCTTCGCGCTCGGCGTCGCGAGCTTCGCGCTCGGCGTCCCGGGTTTCGCGCTCGGTGTCCCGATGACGAGCTTCGGCGCGGCGCTCGCACCCACGGTGAGCTTTTGCTCCGCCGTGTCTTTGGCGATGACCAGCTTTTGCGCCGTGTCCGGCGCGGCGAGACGGCGCGCCTCGAACCTGCCGCTCGGGGTGAGCTGGAAGCCGGTCGCTGCCGCGATCGGGTTCATTGGTGAATGTACTCCTTCGTGCCCGCCCGTTCGCGCGACCAGCGCGAGTCGAACCTCTCGCTGCTTCGAAGGTTTTGGTTCTGCACCGCTCCATGCGGGTGGCAGGTCGCGTCGGAGCCGGCCGCAAACAGCCGGCGCCGGCCTCGCCCGAAATCGCCCTCGCCTCTCTGTAGGAGATCGCGATCTGTTCTTCCAAGACCGGAACGGCGTGGCAGCTCGCGGGGCCCCAACCCCGCTCGCTCGCAACGGGCTAAATCCGGTCCCGGTCCGGTGAGCATGATGGCGCTCATTGGACGATGACCTCCGCGCGGAGCGCGCCCGCCGCGCGCAGCGCTTGTAGCACGCTGGCGAGCTCGCGCGGCGAAACGCCGAACGTGGAGAGCGCCTGGGCGACGTCGGCGAGCGAAGCCGCGCCGTCGACGTAGGTGAGCCCCGTCTTCGGCTCGACGGAATCCACTTCGCTCTGCTTCACGACGGCGGTCGTCCCGTTCGAGAACGCGCCCGGCTGCGACACCGTCGGCGTCTCGCGCACCGAGATGGTGATGCCTCCTTGAGCGATCGCGACGGGCATGAGCTTCACATCACCGCCTGCAACGATGGTGCCAGTGCGCTCGTTCACGACGACGCGCGCGACCGCCGCGGGATCGACCTTCACTTCGCTGATTTTCGCCAAAAGTGCGACGGGTTGATCGCGCAACTCCGCCGGAACTTTGACGCGGACGGCGCCGCCGTCGAGGGCCGTCGCCGAGCCTTTGCCGAGCGCGCCTTCGAGCGCCGTGACGATCTTGTTCGCGGTCACGAAGCTCTCGCTCCGGAGCGCGAGGGTGAGCTCGCCGTCCTTGGCGTACGCCGTCGGTACTTCGCGCTCCACGAGCGAGCCGCCGGGGATGCGCGCCGTCGTGGTGACGCCGTCCTGGACGCTCGAGCCCGAGGAGCCGCTCGCGCTGAACCCACCGACGAGCAGCGCGCCCTGCCCCACCGCATACACACGCCGATCCGCGCCGCGGAGGGGCGTCTGAACGAGCACGCCGCCGCGCAGCGATTTGGCGTTGCCGATGGACGACACGGTGACGTCGAGGCGCGCGCCGGAGCGGGCGAAGGGCGGCAGATCCGCGGTGACGACGACCGCGGCGACGTTGCGGAGCCTGAGCTGTCCGGCGGGGATCTGCACACCCAAGCGGCGCATGAGGGCGCGCAGCGATTGGGCGGCGAAGGGAGCGGCGATGACGTCGTCGCCGGTGCCGTTCAAGCCCGTGACCACGCCGTAACCGACGAGCTGGTTGTCGCGGACGCCGACCACGTCGCAAAGATCGAGCAATCCTTCCGCCGAAACCGGAGAGGCGAAGCAAAAGCCCAGCGCCAGGACGGCGCTCGCGAACAGGGCGCTCTTCCACCGTGTGGACTGTCGGGAGAGCCGGCCCCCACTCGGGTGAGGGCCGGCTCTCCCGGCGTCCTTGCCATGGGTCTGACGAGCGCTCCGGACTTCTACTCGGGCAGCGCGACTCCGTCGCGCTGCCCGCAGATGGGATTGGCGTGCGAGGAGAATGGAAGCGAGTACGGCGACTATCATCAGAAGGGGTTGATGGTGTCGAGGATCTTCTTGAACCAGCCGCGGTCCACCGTGTCCGCGACGTCGCCGCGGCCGGTGAACTCCACCTGCGCGTCGGCGATGGCGGACGACGCGACGGAGTTCGTGTCGTCGATGTCCGCCGGCCGCACGACTCCGGAGATGTAGAGGTGATATTCCTCGTTGTTGATCATGACGACCTTCGTTCCTTCGATGTAAAGGTCGCCGTTCGGCAGATCTTTCTTCACGCGCACGGCGATGGAGCCGGTGAGCGTACCGGCGCGCGCCGTCTGGCCGTCGCCCTTGAAGTCCGCCGCAGCCGCCAGGTTGAGCAGATGCGCCGGGTCGATGTTCGGGTGCGCCTTCTGGATCGCCGGGACGAGGCCGAGCAGGTTGTTCACACCCATCGTGTCCGTCGAATTGCGGCTGAGCTCGGTCGTGGCGGTGCCCGTCGCGTTCGCGTTCTCGTCGATGAGGATGTGCACGACGTCGCCGGTGCGGACGGCGCGCGTATCTTCGAGGTAGCCGGCGACTGCTTCCGAGTAGATCGATCCCGCCGCTGGTCTCGCGCTCGCTTCGCGCGTCGCGTAGGCGCCCTCCTGATACTTGCGGTTCCGCGGTGTGAACGGCGCGATGTGCGGCGGCCCGCACGCGATGAGGACGCTCGCCCAGAAGAGGGACTGTCGGAAGATCCGGCCCCCACTCGGGTGAGGGCCGGACCTTCCGACGTCCTTGCCACGCGTGGGGCTCGCGTCAGGAGCTGGTTTCTGTGTCGCGCGACTCGCGTCGCGCTCCTCCCGACCGGATGCCTTCTTGCGAGGCTGCGTACTCACGGAGAGACCACGCTTGCAAGATCCGGTGCATCGAGGCGGGCCTTCACGATGCGGCCCGTCTTGTCGACGCGGAACTCCGTCACGTCCCCGACGTCGATGTCGTTCAGCGCGATGCCGGCGGCGCCGACGCGTGCCGAGCGGCGATCGATGACCAGCGTGACGCGCCCGCCGCGCGCGACGTCCGGCTTCGCAGCGCTCTCGGAGATCTCGAGCGTCGCGCTCAGCGTCACGCGCGCGGCGACCGCGCCGTCGGCGATGATGGGCACGACGGCCGTGGTGCGGAAGACGCCGGCCTTCTTCGGCAGCCGCGGTATCTCGGCGTGTCCGGCGACGGCGTCGGGCGCCGCGACCAGGGGGAGCTTCGCTTCCAGGTGCGTGAGCGTGACGCCCGATGGGAGCGCCGCTTCGACCGAGCCGCGCGTGAACGTCGTGACCTCGACGGGCGTCCATCGCTTCGACGCGCCGACGACGCGCAACAGCTTCGGGAGCGCGACGCTCTTCGCGTCGACGCCCGCGGCGGTGAGCGCGGCGACGACGCGGTCGCGATCGAGCAGCGTCGTGCTTCCGGGCGGCGGAGCCGGTCCGAGGTCGACGTTGCGGATGGCGTCGGGGACGTTCGGGCAGAGCTCCGAGAGCTCCACGCGGCTGCCGGAGACGGTGAGCGGGCCTTCGGCGCGCGCCGTCGTGCACACCGCCGCGAGCGCGACGGAGACCAGCCTAGCGCCGAAGCGGGAGAGCGTGCTCATCGGAGCTGCGTCGCGGACTGCAGCATTTCGTCCGCCGCCGAGATGACCTTCGAGTTGATCTCGTATCCGCGCTGGGCGTTGATGAGCCCGACCATCTCTTCGACGACGTCGACGTTGGAGTTCTCGATGGAGCCCTGGAGAAGGCTGCCGCGGCTCTCCGTGCCGGCCACGCCGACCTGCGGGTTGCCGCTCGCCGCCGACTCCTTGTACAGGTTGTGGCCGAACGCGGTGAGTCCAGCAGGGTTGACGAACGTCGCCGTCGTGATCTGTCCGACCTGCGTGGGCGTCGTTTGCGTGCCGTTGGTGACGCTCACGGTGCCGTCGGCGCCGATGGTGACGCTCGTCGCGTCCGGCGGGATGGTGATGGCCGGGTCGATCGGATAGCCCTCGGAGGTGACGATCTGCCCCTGGGCGTTCGTCTGGAAGTTGCCGGCGCGGGTGTACGCCGGCGTGCCGTCCGCTTGCTGCACGACGAAGAAGCCTTCTCCTTCGATGGCCACGTCGAGCGGGTTGTTCGTCACCGTCGTCGAGCCCTGCGAGAAGCTTCGAGACATGCCGACGACACGCACACCGTTACCGACCTGGAGCCCGCTCGGCGTCGTCGCCGTCGCCGACGTCTGCGTGCCGGCGGCGCGGATCGTTTGATAGAGGAGATCCTGGAAGTCGGCTCTCTGCTTTTTGTACCCGGCGGTGCTGCCGTTCGCGATGTTGTTCGAGATGGCGTCGAGGTTCGACTCTTGCGCCGCCATTCCGGATGCCGCGATGTGCAACGAGCGAAACATAGAAACCTCCGCTTCACAGAGTTGCAACGCCGATGCCAGCGGGGCGCGGGCCCTAGAAACCCGAGTACCAGGCGTCGAGCGACGCATCCTTCAAGGAATTGCTCGTGCCGCCGTCCATCGTCGACGACGGCGTTCCGGTCGCCGCGGGCGGCGCGGTGGTGGTCGCGCTGGGTGTCGTGGTCGATGACGCTGCCGGCGTCATTGCGTCGACGCTCGTCGCGCCATCCGGTGTCACGACGACGATGCACGTGCCGAGCACGCACTGCTCGCCGCTCGCGCAGTCCGTGTGTCGGATGCACGCGGTCGAACAGCCTTCGGTGTCGATCGAGGCGATCGCCAGCGTGAGCAGCACTCCCACACGGAACACGTTCTTCATAGGCTGAACCTCATCCCCGCGGAGAGCAGGGCCCAGATCACGACGGAGTCCTTCGGCAAATCGCTGCCGAGCGGCAACGCCGCGAGCGACGGTTCGATGAAAATCCCCAGCTTTTTTCCGAGCGGGATGATGAACGTCCCGCCCGCCTCGACGCCGACGAGCGTCTTCGGCGCGATGACGCCGGTGAAGCCCGCGAAGAGCCCGAGGGATTTCGCGGGCCAGAACGTGTAATGTAGGCTGGCGCCGAGGGTCGTCCTGCGCTCGAGCTCGACGAAAGCGCGAAAGCCGAACGCCTGATACGCGTCCTCGTCGACGGCCATGTCGAGCCCGGCGGTCGCTCGGGTTCGCGCTCGGTGCCAGGCGATGCCGCCGTCACCCGGGCTGCCGCCTTCGAGGCCCGTCCCGATGCCGAGCTGCCCGTCCATCTTCCAGCTCTGGGCCTTCGCGGAGTGGGCGGCGAAGAGCGTGAGGAAGGCGACAATTATTGCGACGGTGAGTCGCGCGACGCGGGAGCACGGTGAGCGTTTCAAGAGACGGGACGCTCTATCCAATAAGCGTGCCCGTTTTGCGTCGCGGTACGATTCAGAGGGATTGAACAGGAAGAGGGAAGGGCGGAAGGGGGTTTGATTGGGGGTTTTCCCAACCTGAAACCCTTCCGATCTTCCGCCCTTCCTGTGAATCTCTCTCTGGTCGTTATGCGGCGGAGGGCGGCTTGCTAGGGCGGAAGGGGGTTTGATTGGGGGTTTTCCCAACCTGAAACCCTTCCGATCTTCCGCCCTTCCTGTGAATCTCTCTCTGGTATTACGCGGCGGACGGCGTCTTGCTCAGGCGCTTGCGCTTGAGCATTTCGACCAGGGTCGTGCGGTTCAGGCCTAGCAGGTTCGCGGCTTGGTTCTTGTTCCAACCGGTGCGATCGAGCGCCTGGCGGATGAGGTCGTTCTCGAAGCTCTCGACGGCGGCGCGCAGATCGATGCCCGCGTCGGGGAGCTTCGCGACCACGCGCCGTTCGCTGCCGAGGCCACGCACGCGCGTCGGCAGATCGCTCGGCTGGATGCGGTCGCTCGGGCAGAGCAGCATCGCGCGCTCGATGGTGTTCTCCAGCTCGCGCACGTTTCCGGGCCAGTCGTAGGTCGCGAGCAGCTCCGCCGCGGCGCGCGAGACCTCGGTGACGGGGCGGCCCGTCTTCGCGCGCGCCTTCGCCATGAAGTGGTGGACGAGCAGCGGGATGTCCTCGCGGCGCTCGCGCAGCGAGGGAACGGTCAGGTGGATGACGTTGAGCCGGTAGTACAGATCTTCGCGGAACGTGCCCGCGGCGACCGCTTGCTCCAGATCGATGTTGGTCGCGGCCACGATGCGGACGTCGGCCTTCAGCGTGCGGTTGTCGCCGACCGGGGAGTACTCGTGCGTCTGGAGGATGCGCAGGAGCTTCACTTGTAGAGAGAGGGGGAGCTCGCCGATCTCGTCCAGGAAGAGCGTGCCGCCCTGGGCGAGCGCGATGCGTCCCGTCTTCGTCGCGTGGGCGCCGGTGAACGCGCCGCGGGCGTGACCGAAGAGCTCGCTCTCGAGCAGCGCCTCCGGAATCGCGCCGCAGTTGACCGCGACGAACGGCGCCGCCGCGCGCTTGCTCGCGAAGTGGACCGCGCGGGCGACGAGCTCCTTGCCCGTGCCGCTCTCGCCGGTGACGAGGACCGTACAGTTCGTGTCGGCGACGCGGTCGATGACACGATAAACGTCGACGAACGTCTCGGCGTTTCCGATCACGCCGCGCATGCTGCGGGGGCTTCCGAGCGACTCCGCGCTGACGGTCATCGGCGTCGCGACCGGCGACATCGAGAGCGCCATCACCGCGCTCGCCTCGCCAACCGTTTCACCTCCATCCGTCGCGATCTCGCTCTGGACGGGGGCTTGGTCGTTGAGGCTCTCGATCGCGTTGAAGTTGTTCATCAGCTTGCTCCTCCCCGCGTGGGCGTCTACGTTGGCGCCGCTGCGCTGGTCGGGGGTGGCCTTGTGCAAGCCGCAGTCCATGCGTCGAAACCTTGGCTTTTTAGCGTCGGATCGCTGGCGCCCGGCCGGAGCGTCGACAGAAAAGAAGGGTCAAACTCGACCCACATATTCGTGCCATAGACATGAACATTGCGACCGCGATTACGACGGCGATATCGGAAACCAGCGTCGGATAGCGTCGTTTACGGTCGGGGTAGCCCTGCACCCCCGGGGGGTCAAAAGCCACCCCAGCCAGAGCTCGCGCCTGAAGCCGTACTCATCTTCTAAGCCGCTCAAACCTCGGATCGGACCCCCGAGGAAACCCTTGAGGAGAAATCTTCGAAGAATGCCGGCGTCACTGGCACGACGCGTGCTGAAGCAGCGCGCGTGGTCGACTTGTTCTCCGGAGTGGCGCCGCTTCACGCGGCTCTCGACTACCACCTGGAGCGCCACAACGTCCTCTCTTCCAACATCGCACACGTAGACACGCCCGGCTACAAGCCGAAGGATCTGGCGCGCGTCTCCGAGGGGACGTTCGACCAGGTGCTCGGCGTCGCGATGGAGCGAACGAACGCCGCGCATCTGTCTTCTACGGGCGACGGCGGCGCCGACGACGTCGGTCGCGTCTTCACCGACACGACCGCGGGCGGCAGCGCCGACGGCAACTACGTCTCTCTCGAGCGCGAAGCGGGCAAGCTCGCCACGAACCAGATTCGCTACGACATCGTCTCGGTGCTCGTCTCGAGCGAGCTCAAAGGGCTGCTCTGGGCCGCGAACGACGGCAAGTAACGGAGGAATACGATGGGTCTCGGCGTCTTCAGCGCAATGGAAGTCTCGGCATCCGGCCTCGCCGCGGAGCGCACCCGGATGAACACGATCGCGTCGAACCTCGCGAACGCCCACACCACGCGCACCGCGAGCGGCGGCCCCTACAAGCGCATCGATCCCGTCTTCGAGGCGGAGCTCCTCGACCGCACGCACGCCGGCGGCGCCGCGTCGGGCGCGGTCTCCACGGTGAAGGTAGCGCGCATCGTGCAGGACACCCGGCAAGGGCAGCTCGTCTACGAGCCGGGGCACCCCGACGCCAACGCCCAGGGCTACGTGGAGTACCCGAACGTCAACGTCGTCGAGGAAATGGTCAACATGCTCCAGGCGTCGCGCGCCTACGAGGCGGGCGTCACGTCGATCGACTCCGTCAAAGGGATGGCGAAGAGCGCCATCGACATCGGTCGCTGACGATGGCGATCGGGCCCGTCGATCCCACCGCGGTTTCGCTCGCGCAGCCGCACAAGCCCTTCGACGGCGTTTCGCCGCTCGAGGGCGCGGGCTCGCCGCTCGGGACGGGGTCCGCCGGGCAGCCGCAGGAGGTCGACGGGTTCGCGTCGATGTTCGCCGACGCCATCGGGCGCGCGAACGCCCAGGACGCCGTCGCGCACAACGCGGCGCTGGATCTCGCCGCGGGTCGAACCGACGACATCCACGGCACGATGATTGAATCACAGAAGGCGAACATCGAGTTCAAGCTCGTGGGCAACGTCCGAAACAAGGTCATCGACGCCTTCTACGAGCTCTGGCGGATGAGCGTCTGAATGTCGGGAGATCTCGCTCTTGGATAAATTGCGCGCATTCCTGAAACAGCTCGCGGAGTTCTGGGCGACGCTCTCGCTCGTGAAGCGCGTCTCGCTCGTCGTGGCCACGGCGGCGGTGCTCGTCGGTGTGCTCGTCGCCGCGGAGATGAGCGGGCGCATCGAGTACTCCTACCTCTTCACCGATCTGTCCACCGAGGACGCCGCGGCCATCGCCGAGAAGCTCAAGGCGATGAAGGTGCCGTACCGCATCCAGGCCGGCGGCACGGCGCTCGAGGTCCCCGAGGAGCGCGTGCATCAGCTCCGGCTCGAGCTCGCTTCGGCGGGGCTGCCGCGCGGCGGCGGCGTGGGGTTCGAGATCTTCGACCGCTCGAACCTCGGCGAGACGGAGTTCGAGCAGCACATCAACCTGCGGCGCGCGCTCGAAGGCGAGCTCTCGCGCTCCATCTCGACCATCGACGGCGTGCAGTCCGCGCGCGTGCACCTGGTGCTCCCGGAGAACCGGCTGTTCACGGCGCGCAAGGAGCAAGCCTCCGCGTCCGTCGTCCTCAAGCTGCGACCCTCGAAGGAATTCGGACGCCGCGAGGTGGCCGGCATCGTCCACCTCGTCGCGGCCGCGGTGCCCGGCCTCTCGCACGATCGCGTCTCGGTCGTCAGCACCGAAGGCGTGACGCTGCACCGCCCCGTCACCGACGAAGGCGGCGGCACCGGCGGCGACGGCGAGGACGAGCAAGCGCGGGACATGGCGGCGGCGATGGAGAACCACGTGCGGTCGCTGCTCGAGCGCATGGTCGGCCCGGGCAACACCGACGTCCGCGTTCACATCGATCTGTCGAAGGCGTCGCGGGAGCGCACCGAGGAGCACTACGAGCCGACGAAGACCGCGCTGCGCAGCGAGCACAAGACGGAAGAGTCGACGGGCGCCGAGGGCGCCTCGGTCGCGGGCGTCCCGGGCGCGCAGACGAACCTGCCGCACACCGACCCCGGAGCGGCGACGACGGAGACGGCGTCCAACGGCGGCAACGTGTTTCGCACGACGCAGACGCGGAACTGGGAAGTCGACCGCGTCACCGAGAAGACGAACATGCCGGCCGGCGGCACCGAACGCTTGTCGGTCGCGGTGCTCGTCGACGGCTCCTACGTGATGAAGGGCGGCAAATCCGTATTCGTGCCGCGCTCCAAGGAGCAGATCGAACAGCTCGACGCGATCGTGAAGAACGCGGTCGGCTTCGACGAAAAGCGCGGCGACTCCGTGCGCGTCGAAGCGACGCAGTTCGCGCGCCTCGAGGAAGAGCCCGTCCCCGAGCCGAGGGGCTTCGTCGCGTTCGCCAAGAAGTCGCCCGCGATCGTGGCCGGCGCGGCGTTCGGGCTCGCGACGCTCATCGCGATCACGTGGTTGCTCCTCGCCCGCCGGCGTCGCGTCGCCAGGGCCGAGGCCGAGGCTGCCCAGCTCGCCGCGCATCAGTCGCCGCTCGCCGGCGCGCTCGGCGCGGGGGACGTGGCGGCGGGCGCGCTGCCCGAGGGCGCCGCGAGCGGCCCGACGTCCGCGGAGCTGCGCGCCGAGGCGCTGCAGATCGCGTCTCGCGATCCGGCCACCGCGGCCATCATCTTGAAGAAGTGGCTGAACGCGCCGGCCGCGCCGGCGCAGGCGGCGTGACGAGGAGGGACCGTGGTGGACAAACCCATGCAGCTGACGGGACCGGAGAAGGCCGTGCTCCTCCTCCTGTCACTCGACGAGAGCACCGCCGCGCCCATCATGAGCGAGCTCGACCCGAGCGACGTCCGCAAGCTCCGCGAAGTCGCGGCGATGATGCGCGCGGTGCCGGCGAGCGCGCTCGACCGGGTCTACGCCGAGTTCGTCGACGACGCCCACCAGGCGATCGCGGTGCCGCGCGGCGGCATTCGTTACCTGCGCCGCGTCGCCACGCGCGCCCTCGGTGAATCGCGCACGCAGGAGATCTTCGACGAGGCGCCGGCGACGGCGATGGACCGCATCGCCGCGATGGATCCGACGGTCCTCGGCGGCGTCCTCGAGAACGAGCACCCGCAGGTCGTCGCGGCGATCCTGTCGCAGCTCCCCGCCGACAAAGCCGCGAAGCTCGTCGAGGCGCTGCCCGAGGGCGCCCGCGCCGCCGCGCTCACCCGCCTCGGTTCGATGACCGAGGTCCCCGCGGGGCTGCTCGAAGAAGTCGCCACGGCGCTCAGCGAGGATCTGCCGCCGCCGGGCGTCGAGGCGTCGCTCTCCGTCGACGGCATCGGAAAATCGGCGCAGCTCGTCCGCAAGCTCAAGAAGGAGACCAGCGAAGGTCTGCTCACGGAGATCGAGGGCCAGGACTCGCAGCTCGTCGCCGCGATCCGGCGCAACATGTACTCGTTCGAGGACCTCGCCGCGATCGACCAGCGGGCGATGCGCGAGCTGCTCAAGGCGGTCCCGGGAGACCGCCTGACGCTCGCGCTGAAGACGGCGAGCGAACAGCTCCGCAACCATTTGTTCAGCGGCATGTCGAAACGCGCCGCCGACCGCGTCAAGGAGGACCTGGACCTCCTCGGCGCCGTGCGGCTCAGCGACGTCGAAGAGGCGCAGCGGGAGATCGTCGAGATCGCGCTCCGGCTCGAGTCCGAGGGCGTGCTCTCGCTCGGGAGCGACGCCGATGCCATGGTTTGAAGAGGGCGAGGAGCTCTTGCAGGCCGCCCGCTTTCGCGACGTCAGCGCGCCCAAGAAGGCGGATCTTTCCTGGGCGAGGCCCGCCACCGAGCCGGACCCGGGGAGCCTGAAGCCGCCGCGCGTCCCGTCGATGGACGTCGAAGCGGCGCAAGGCGAGTCGCCGGTGGAGCTCGAGGGCGTGGCGCGTCCTTCGATCCCGCCGCCGCCCTCGGTGGCGGGCATGAAGACCCACGACAGCGGACAGCACCAGCTCGAGCTCGAGCCGCCGCCGCGCCGTCGCGACACGATGGTGGACGACATCGTCCCGCGCGCCGAGGAAGAAGCCTTCGTCGCGATCCGCGAGGCCGTCGCGCGCGTCGAAGAGACCCGCGAGCAGCAGTTCGCCGACGCGGAGGGCCGGCTCGTCGAGCTCGCGCTGCTCGTGGCGCGCCGGGTGATCGCGCGCGAAGTCTCGCTCGATCCCGGCGTCGTCGTCGGGCTCGTGCGCGAAGGCGTGGCCGCGCTCGGCGAACGGGATCGCCTCGTCGTGCGCGTCGGCACGTTCTTCCGCGACACGCGCGACGAGCTGCAAGAGAAGCTCGGCGGCGCGAAGCTCCGGTGCGAGGTCATCGTCGATCCGTCGCTCGGGCGAGCCGGTTGCGTCGTGGAGACGGATCTCGGACGGGTCGACGAATCCGTCGACACGCGGCTTCAGAACTTGATGGACGCGCTCTCGGCGGGGAGCAGGCGCGCCGGACGAGAGAGTCGATGAGCGCCGCGAACACGCTCGAGCGCGCGTTCGCGGCGTGCGAACGCGCCCCGGTGCATCATCCCACCGGCGTCGTGCTCGACGTCGTCGGGCTCGTCGTCGAGATCGGCGGGATCCGCGCGGCCGTCGGCGAGACGCTCGACGTCTTGTCCGAAAGCGGCGAACGCCTCGCCGTCGAGGTCGTCGGGTTTCGGTCGGGCCGGGTGCTCGGGACGCCGCTCGGGCCGCTGAAGGGCATCCGCGCCGGCGCGGCCGTCACCACGTCGCTGCGCGGTTCGGAAATCCCCGTTGGAAATCAGTTGCTCGGGAGAGTCGTCGATCCCTTCGGCACGCCCCTCGATGGACTGCCGGCGCTCGAGACCGACGATCAGATCCCGCTGCACGCGCCGCCGCCGCCGCCGTTCGCCCGCAAGCCGGTGTGCAAGCCGTTCAGCACCGGGGTGCGCGTCATCGACGGGCTCCTCACGCTCGGCATCGGACAGCGCGTGGGCATCTTCGCCGGCGCCGGCGTCGGCAAGAGCACCCTGCTCGGCATGATCTGCCGCTCGTCGTCCGCCGACGTGAACGTGGTCGGCCTGGTCGGCGAGCGTGGTCGTGAGCTCAACGACTTCATCCGCAACACGCTGGGCCCCGAAGGCTTGAAGCGCTCCGTCGTGGTCGCCGCGACGAGCGATCAGCCGCCTCTGGTGCGCGCGCGCGGCGCCGACGCGGCGACCGCGATCGCCGAATACTTCCGCGACCAGGGCAAGAGCGTGCTCTTGGTCATGGACTCGGTCACGCGCTACGCCATGGCGCTCCGCGAAAGCGCGCTCGCCGCCGGTGAACCGCCGGCGACGAAGGGCTATCCGCCGTCCGTGTTCGCGGCGCTCCCCCGCCTCCTCGAGCGCGCGGGAACCGA
Organism: Polyangiaceae bacterium; assembly: GCA_035547195.1. Taxonomy (GTDB): domain Bacteria; phylum Myxococcota_A; class Polyangia; order Polyangiales; family Polyangiaceae; genus DASZVB01. The sequence continues at coordinate 10,336 of DASZVB010000004.1, read as the reverse complement.
CGCCGGGACGGGCGTCATCACCGCGCTCTACACCGTCTTCGTCGAAGGCGACGACCTCTCCGACCCGGTCGCCGACGCCGTGATGGGTATCCTCGACGGCCACGTCGTCCTGTCCCGTCAGCTCGCCGGAAAAGGCCACTTTCCCGCGGTCGACGTGCTGCAGAGCGTGTCGCGTCTCGCGGCCGAGGTCGCGCAGCCGGAGGTGCTCGACGCGGCGGCGAAGGTCCGCGACGCCCTCGGTACGTACCGCGACGCGCAGGACCTCATCCAGGTGGGCGCGTACACGCCGGGCTCCGATCCGCGCGTCGATCACGCGGTCAACGCGATGCCGCGCATCGAAGCGTTCCTGAAGCAGGCCATCGGCGAGCCGACGCGTCCCGAGGAAACCCGCGCGCGCCTCTTGTCGCTGAACGGGCCCGCGTCGCTCCAGATGGGGCCTAGGCGATGAGCCCCCGCAGGCGTCGCATCGAGCGGATCCTCGAGCACCGAAAGAAGGAGCTCGACGACGTCGTCGCGGTGCTCGCGGCCGTGAAAGCGCGGGAAGCGGCGGCCGTCGCGGAAGCCGACGCCGCCGACGCTCGGCTCGCCGAAGCGACCGACGCGCGGCGGCGGCTCGCGGAGAAGGGCTCCGGCGTCACCGAGTTCATCGAGGCCGAGGAGTGGCTCTACTCCTCGGCGCGCCGGCGCGATCGCGCCTTCACGGCCGTCGTCGCGGTGCGCCGCGAAGTGGCCAAGGTACAGGCGGCCGTCGCCGAGGCGCGCACGAAGCTGAAGCAAGCCGAGCAGCTCGCCGCCCGCGTCGAGCTTTCGGAGAAGAAGATCGCCGATCGCCGCGAGCGCCGCCGCGACGACGAGGCCGCGGCACGGATCGCGCAGCGCAACGCCGCGGTGGCAGGTTCCAAATGAACGGACGTCCTCTGGGGCTCACCGAAGCCGTCGACGGCGGCCGTGAAAACGCCGAGAGCGGTCCGCGCACCGTGGACGACGATGTGCGCCGGGCGTGGGCGGCGGCATTATCCGCTTCGATTCCCACCACTCCGCTGGCCGTGGGGCTTCCTGCCTCGATGTCGACGGCTGCTTGGCGGCCGAGCGACGTGTCCATGACGGAGATGAGCGACGAGGTCGTCCGCTCCGGCGGCCGCCCCGCCGCGCCCTCGTCGCAGCCGGCCATCGCCGTCGCGAGCCGCCTCGAAACCGCGGTCAGCACCGGCGCGCTCGGAAAGGTGAACTTCGTCGTGGATCGTTCAAATGCAGGGCTGTCCATCGTCGTGGAGGTCTCTAGCGACGCCGCCGCCGCGGCCGTCGACGCCGAGCGCATGACACTCCTGCGCACATTGAGGATCGCCGGACTCACTGTGCTCTCGTTCCGGGTTCTGGTGCGCGGCGGATCTGGCACCGGCCTTGCTCAGAGGACCTCTGGCGCACACGCGAAGGGCGTCTCATCGGGACGAGCTCGCTACGGCGCACCGGCTGAAAACGACGACGACGAAAACGTCGACGTCACCGGCTGAGAAAGAAGCTTCATGGCGATAACCAACGTCAACTCCAGCACAACGCAGCAGACCGCGTCGTCATCGTCGAACAGCGCCGACGTCGCCTCGGCTCTGTCGAACGACAGCGGGCTCGGAGAGAACGCCTTCCTGCAGCTGCTCGTCGCGCAGATGAAGAACCAGGACCCGCTGCAGCCGATGGACAACACCGACTTCGTCGCGCAGCTCGCCCAGTTCTCGAACCTCGAACAGGTGATGGGCATCAACTCGCGGCTCGACACGCTCGCCGCGCAGGGCCGCGGGCTCCAGAACACGCAGGCCGCGAATCTCGTGGGCCAGGTCGTCACGATCAACGGCGCGAACGTCAGCCTCGACGGCTCGGGCGCCGCGGCGCCCTACGGCTTCTCGCTCGCGGCCGCCGCCGCGGATACGACCATCACCGTGACCAACTCCTCCGGCACCGTCGTCCGCACCATGGACGGCGGCGCGCACCCGGCCGGGATCACGAAGCTCGCCTGGGACGGCAAGAGCGACGCGGGCGTCCTGCAGCCGGCGGGGACGTACACCATCACGGTCGCCGCGACGAGCTCCAACGGCGCGCCCGTGGCCGTCACTCAGAACGGCACCGGCACCGTCCAGTCGATCTCGCTCCAGAGCGGCACCCCGACGCTTCAGCTCGACAACGGGCTGTCCGCACCAGTTTCCGATCTGCTCGACATCCAATCCAAACCCACGACCACATCCAAGTAACTAGGAGACTCAAATGGTTCTTTCAGCAATGAACACGGGCGTCTCCGGTCTACAGGCCGAGGATCAAGCCCTCAGCGTAGCCGGCGACAACATCGCGAACGTCGACACCGTTGGTTTCAAGGAACAGCGCGCGATCTTCGAGGACGTCCTCGGGCACTCGATCCTCGCCGGAACGGCGTCCAGCATCCCGGGCAGCGGCGTGCGCGTCGGCTCGGTGCAACAGGAGTTCACGCAGGGCTCGATCACCAACACCGGCGTCTCCACCGACGTCGCGCTGAACGGCGACGGCTTCTTCGTGGTCAACGGCACGGTCGACGGCGTCACCGGCAACTTCTACACGCGCGCCGGCCAGATGAACATCGACGCGAACGGCAACCTGGTGAACTCGACGGGCCTCAACGTCCAGGGCTACGCCGCCAACGCCGACGGCACGCTGCAGGCCGCAGTCACCTCGCTGAAGGTCCCGACGTCGTCGCTCGCTCCGCACGCGACGACGACCGCGACGATCACCGCGAACCTCGACACGAACGCCAACGCCAGCGACGGCGCGATCCTCACCGCCGCGTGGGACGCTCAGAACCCGACGCAGACGTCCAACTACTCGACGTCGATGACCGTCTACGACTCGCTCGGCAGCGCGCACACGATGGACGTCTACTTCCGTCGTACGGGCACGAACACCTACGAGTACCACGCGCTCGTCGACGGCAACGACGTGAACCCCCCGTCGCCCGGCACGAACGTCGAGGTCGGCACCGGCACGCTGAACTTCACCACCAACGGCGCGCTGAACGACGTCACCACCACGACGCCGATCTCCGTCTCGTTCAACGGCGCCACCGGCGCTCAGGCGATCGACCTGGACTTCGGCAAGTCGATCACCGCCGGCGGCACGGGCCTCGACGGCACGACGGGCTTCGCCTCGCCGTCGTCGGTCTCGTCGCAGTCGCAGGACGGCTACGCCTCGGGCGACTTCTCCGGCGTCTCCATCGACGGCACGGGTCTCGTCCAGGGCCTCTACACGAACGGCCAGAAGATCGCGATCGGCCAGCTCGCGGTCGCGAAGTTCCGCTCGAACGACGGCCTCGGCCGCGCGGGTCAGAACGTGTGGATCGAGACGCGCGACAGCGGCACCGCCGCGATCGGCAAGGCGGGCACCGGCGGCCGCGCCGCCGTGACCGCGGGCGCTCTCGAGGCGTCGAACGTCGATCTCGCGACCGAGTTCGTGAGCCTCATCCAGCATCAGCGCGCGTTCTCGGCGAACTCGAAGACGATCACGACCGCCGACGACATGCTCCAAGAGCTGATCAACATCAAGCGCTGATACTTCCGCAGGAAACGTTCATCCCGAGAGCGCATCAATGGCCGAAGAAGAAGAAAAAACTGGCGAAGCCAAGGAAGCGCCCTCGGGAAAGTCGAGCAAAGGATTGGTCGTGGTGGTGCTGCTCGCCGCCGTGGTCCTCGGGGGAGGGGCCGCGGCGGCAGGCGCCGTCGTCGCGATGAAGGTCGCGGTACCACAAGCCGCTCCGGCGCCGGCCGCTTCCGATGACAAGTTGCTCGGCACGGTGGATTTCGCCTCCATCGTCGTCGATATCCACGGCCAGGACGGCCAGTCGCATCACTTGCGCGTCTCGCTCGCCGCCGAGGTCCCGCCCGAGCTCGCCAAGGAAGAGATCCAGAACCTGACACCGCGCGGCCGCGAAGCCGCCATCGGGTATCTGCGCTCGCTCACCTACGAGGACGCCACCGGACCCGGGAGCTTCGAGAAGATCAAGGCGGAGCTGTCGAAGCGGATCATCGAAGCCGTCGGGGAGAAACGCATCGCGGCCGTGATCCTCACCGACTTCGTCGTTCAATGACCGAAGGGACGTCGCCGGAGCGAGCGCCATGAGGGCCGAAGCGGGCAAGCGCACGTCGGTACGTCCGGTAGACATCACCGGAAGCGAACGCAGGCTCGGCGCGCGCACCGCGTCGATGCAGAAGATCGCGGAGCACTTCACCCGCGGAGCCCGCAGATCGCTGCCGTTCCTCGCGAAGAGACGCTGTCGCCTCGTGACCGGACAGGTCGGAGGCGCGCAGATCGCGCTGGCGGAGCCGAGCGTCGGTCCTTTCTGTCAGATCACGCTGGAGTCGTCGGGCAAGCCCGGTTGGGCCGCCCTGCGCGTCGACACCGGCGCGATCCAGCTCATCGTCGACGGCTCGCTCGGAGGCGCCGCTCCCGAAGAGGGAGAAGAGCCCGAGCCGGTCGCCATGACGCACATCTCTCTCGCGCAGCGAGCGCTGGTCACCCGCGTCGCGCGCGCGCTCGGCAACGATCTCGCCGAGGCGATTCGCGACGAGACCGGCGTCGCCGTGCAGGTGACGCGCGCGGAGTGTCTGCGCGGCGGCGACGAGCCTCCGTTGCCGAAGGACGCCGTGGCGGCGGAGTGCTCGTTCGAGGGGCTGCCGTCGCGCGCCGCCATCTGGCTCTTCGCCAGCGGCGAGATCCTCGAAGCCGCGGCCCGCGAGCGCGGCGCGTCGGGGCTCTCCACCGGCGACCCGCGCATGGCGCTCGCGATGTCCGAAGTGCCCGTCGACGTGGTCGCCGAGCTCGGCCGCGTCAGCATCGGCTTGCGGCGCGTGCTCTCCCTCCGTCCCGGCGAGGTGTTGCGTCTGTCCACGGCGACGGACGATCCGATCCAGGTGCGTGTAGGTGGACTGGCGAAGCTGTACGGCGTGCCGGTGCTGTCGCGCGGACAGGTTTCGGTGCAGGTCACGGGTCGGCACGACAAGTGAATAGGACGCTCATAAGACCATGAGCGAAGCCAGTACCCGCCCCTCCCGACCGCCATCCGACGGCGTCTCCCCGATGCCCGCGGGCCCGGCGGATTCGCCTTCTCACTCCGCCCAGCATCGAATCGACTCGCTCGGGTTCGTGATGGACGTCCCCGTCGAGCTGACGGTGGTCATCGGCCGCAAATCCATGAAAATCGGCGAGATCCTCCGCCTCGGTCCGGGCTCGGTCCTCGAGCTCGACAAGGCGAGCGGCGAGCCCCTCGACATCTTCGCGAACGGGCGCCTCATCGCCCGCGGCGAAGCGGTCGTCGTCGGCGAGCGCTACGGCGTCCGCCTCACCGAGGTGCTCGTCATGGATGAGCTCTCGAACCGGCGTAACTCGTGACAAGCCGCCGACTCCCGGGCGCTGGTCCTTTGACGATCGGCTTCGCCGTCGCGTTCCTCGCGGGCACCGCGTTCGCCGATCCGGCGGAGCAGGCCGTCGGCGGAGGTGCGCCGGAGACGGCCGAGGTCGCCGCGATGCAGGCCCCCGACGCTTCGGTCTCCTCCACGGGCACGCTGCGGCCCTGGCTGCGCGCGACGAAGCCCGCCTCGGCCGTCATCGCCGCCCCTCCGGAGGAGCACGCGTCGCCGTGGCGGGCGTTCGCGGTCCTGCTCGTGCTCGGCGGTCTGTGCGGCGGGGCGCTCATGATGCGGAAGAAGCGCATGGAGCGCGCCGTGTTGCCCGAATCCGCGACGCGCATCCGCGTGATCTCCTCGGCGCGCGTCGGCCCGAAGGCGAACGCGGTGGTCGCCGAAGTGGGCGGCCGCGTCCTTCTGCTCGGCGTCACCGATACGAGCGTCGCGCGGCTGGCGTGGCTCGATCGCGACCTGGCGCGCAAAGCGGCGGAGACGCCGGACGCCGAACGCCGCTCCGCGAGAGCGCCGTTGCTCAGCAGCGAGCCCGTCGAGACGGCCGACGCCGACCTCGAGCCGCCGCCGGAGCGCGGGATGGCCGCGCGGTTCGGCGAAGTGCTCGATCGGGCGCTCGGCGTGAAGCCGGCGCCGGAGTTCCGCGGCAATCCCGGAGTCGCCGCCTTGCTCGCCGCGCGCGTCGACGACGTCGTGCAGACGCGCGGCACGCCGCGCACCACCGCGCGCATGGGCTCGAGCCCCTCCGTCCTCGTCGAGGAGCAGGTCGCCGGCCTGCGCCGCCAGCGGAGGCGCTCATGAGCGACACCGCGAATCGCCTGCTCGGCGGCTATCCCGCGTCCGGCTCGCTGAAGATCCTCTTCGTCCTCACGCTGCTCGGGCTGCTCCCCGCGCTCGTCCTGACGATGACGTCGTTCGTCCGCACCGTCGTGGTGCTCTCGTTCGTGCGCCAGGGCGTCGGCACGCCGTCGACGCCGCCGACGCAGGTCATCGTCGGCCTCGCGATGTTCCTCACCATGTTCGTCATGGCCCCGGTCATGGACCAGGTGAAGGCCCAGGCCATCGACCCGTACATGGCGGGCCAGCTCGACGACATGACGGCGCTCGAGAAGGCCGCGGCCCCGATGCGTGAGTTCATGCTCCGCCAAACACGGGAAGCCGACTTGAAGCTGTTCTACGACGCGACCAACACGCCGCTGCCCCACTCCGCGTCCGACGTCTCGCTGCGCATGACCGTACCGGCGTTCGTGGTCTCCGAGCTGACCACCGCCTTCCAGATGGGCGTCATCGTCCTCTTGCCGTTTCTCGTGGTCGACCTCGCCGTCGCTTCGCTCTTGATGAGCATGGGTATGATGATGGTGCCGCCGACGACGTTGAGCCTGCCGATCAAGCTGCTGCTCTTCGTCCTCGTCGACGGCTGGAACCTCGTCTGCGGCTCGCTGCTCCGGAGCTACGCATGAGCACCGAAGGCGCCATCGAGCTCATCTTGAACGCGCTCATCGTCTGGGGGAAGATCGCCGGGCCGCTCCTCGTCGCGGCGCTGGTCGTCGGCATCGTCATCGGCGTGCTGCAGGCGGCCACGCAGGTCAACGAGGCGAGCGTGAGCTTCTTGACGAAGCTCGTCGCCATCGGTCTGACGATCCTCGCGCTCGGTTCGTGGTCGATGCGTACGCTCGTCGACTACACCGGCCGCACCATCGCGAGCATCGCGGACGTCGTCCGGTGATCGAGCTCGACGCCTTCTTCCGGAGCGAGCTCGGCGCCTTCGCCCTCGAGCTCTCGCGGATCGCCGGGCTGGTCGTCGTGTGTCCGCTGCTCTGGGGCGACGCGCCGAAGCGCGTGCGAGCGGCCATCGTCATTCTCCTTTCGTTTCTGGTGCACGGTCAGGGCAAGGTCGCGCCGGGCATCGTCGGCGCGCCCGAGCTCGCGGTGCTCGGGATCTTCGGCGAGCTCGCGCTCGGCGCGGCGATGGGCTTCGTGGTGAGGCTGGTGCTCGCGGTCGCCGAGGTGACCGCGAACGCCGTGTCGCCGCTCATCGGGTTCGGCGTCGCGCAGATATTCAACCCCGCGACCGGCGCGCAAGACACGGTCTTGAACGCGCTCATGCAGAAGGTCGCGCTGTGGGTCGCGCTGATCACCGGCTTGCACCACGTCGTGATCGGCACGCTGCTCGCTTCGTTTCAGGCCGTCCCGGTGGGCACGATCATCGCGCCGTCGCGGATCTTCCCGCTCATCCTCGAGGCGAGCGGGAACGTGATCTCCACCGGCGTCCGCCTGGCGCTGCCGCTCATGGCGGTGCTCTTCATGGTGCAAATCGCCCTCGGCTTCGTCTCCCGCGCGGCGCCGGCCATGCAGATCTTCAGCGTCGGGTTCGCCTTCACCCTGGTGACCGGCGGCGTCGTGCTCGCCTTGTCGCTCCCCGATTTCACCCGCGAGCTCGCCGCCGAGCTCTCCTTCGTCGGCACGCGCATGGAAGCCGTGCTCACCCTGGCCAGGGGCGGGTGACGCATGGCGGATGAAGAGACGGAGAAGACAGAGTCGCCGACCCCAGAACGGCGGCGCAAGGCGCGCGAAGAGGGTCAGTTTCCGAGAGCGAAGGACGCCGGCGCGACCGTCGGGACCGTCGGCGTGCTCGTGTGTCTCGCGGGGATGGCGGGCACCTTGACCGAGATGTTCCGCGATCTGTCGCAGCGCACGTTCGCCGACCCCGCCAGCATTCTGCGCGGCGACCCGCACGCGATCGCCGGCATCTTGGTCCCGGCGCTCCTGACCATCTGCTTGCCGACGGCCGCCGTCGGGACGATCACCGCGCTGGCGATCGGCTTCGCCGAGGCGGGCTTCCACCCGAACATCGAGATCGTCATGCCGAAGTGGGAGCGGCTCGATCCGGCCGGAAAGCTCGGCAAGATGTTCTCTCCGAAGGAGATGGCGACGACGATCACGCTGCTCCTCATGCGCGTCACCGTCGTCGGCTACATCGCTTACACCACGCTGAAGGACGAGTTCCCGAAGCTCACGAAGCTGTCGCGCGCGAGCTTGCCGACCGCGGCGACGGCGGCGGCGAGCTCCGTGTTCCGGCTCGGCATCTGGGCGAGCGTGGTGCTGGTCGTCATCGCGGCGATCGAATACGCGCAGAGCTTCTGGTCGCACGAGAAGCGACTCATGATGTCGCGGCAGGAGATCAAGGACGAGATGAAGCAGAGCGACGGCGACCCCGCCGTCAAGCACAAGCTCCGTGCGCGCGCCCGCGAGAACCTGCGCCGCGGCTTGCGCAAGCAGCTGAAGAAAGCCGACGTGGTCGTGGTGAACCCGACGCACGTCTCGGTCGCGCTGCGGTATCGGGCGCAGGACGGCGCGCCCGTGGTCGTCGCGAAAGGCGTCGACGAAGTCGCGCTCTACATCCGCGCCATCGCCAAGGAGTTCAACGTGCCCCTGGTCGAAAACGTCGCGCTCGCGCGGGCGCTCGAGTCCCGGGTGAAGATCGGCCGCGCCATCCCGCCCGACCTGTACCGCGCGGTCGCCGAGGTGCTGGCCTTCGTGTATCGCCTGAAGGGCCGCCGCGCGATCCACGCCTGATCGAACGCCATCGAGGCGATTTCCGGGTTTCTTTCATATCTTCGAGCCCGGTGGATCGGCCGTTCTTTGTACCCTTTGGGTGACATTTGTGCTGAATCACGCCGAGAGCGCACATGCTTCTCGGTAAAAAGATCGTCGTCGTTCTTCCCGCGTACAACGCGGAGAAGACCCTAGAACCGACCTTCGAGGAAATCCCGCGGGACGTGGTGGACGAAATCATCCTCGTCGACGACGGCAGCAGGGATCAAACGGTCCTGCTCGCGCGCCGCCTCGGCATCAAGCACGTCATTCAACACGACGACAACCGCGGCTACGGGGGCAACCAAAAGACCTGTTACAAGAAGGCCCTGGAGGTCGGCGCGGACATCGCGATCATGCTCCACCCCGACTACCAGTACACGCCGAAGCTGATCCGCGCGTTCGCGGCGGTGCTCGCCGAGGGCGTCTACGACATCGTGCTCGGGTCGCGGATCCTCGGAACCGGCGCTCGCAAGGGCGGCATGCCGCTCTACAAGTACGTCTCGAATCGGTTCATCACGCTCTTCGAGAACATCGTGATCGGCCAGAAGCTCTCCGAGTACCACACCGGATATCGCGGTTACACGCGCCGGGTCCTCGAGACCATCCCGTTCGACAACAACTCGGACGACTTCATCTTCGACAACCAGTTTCTGATTCAAGCGCACTACTATGGTTTCGAGATCGCCGAGCTCACTTGCCCGACGAAGTATTTCGAAGAGGCGTCGTCCATCAACTTCAGCCGGAGCTTGCGGTACGGAGTGCTCTGCTGCCTGACCGCCGTCCAGTACAGGCTCGAACGCACCGGTCTCGCGCATTTCAAAATCTTCGAAGGCGCGCCCCGCGGGTGAGCTCTTTTGATACGGGGGAGGCCCAACGCTGCTCGGCTATGGCAAATCGTGAGCGCGATGATTGGGTGTAGTTTTGCGCGATGAAGAGAGGAGCGCGCATCTCGTTGCATAACGCGCCGGTCGGCGCTTTGCTTCGCGCGTGGGCAGCTCAAATCGATTCGCGTGCGCTTCGTTGTTGGTTTCGTGCGTCGCCGTGGGGTGCGGCTCGAACACGAATACGTCGAACGGCGCCGGCGGTTTCACGGGCTTCGGCGCGGCCGGAAGTGGCAACATAGGTGGTCAGTTAGCGAGCGGCGGCGGCGCGTCCGGCGGGACGCCGGCGGTCTCCACGGCGGGCTCTTCGGGGACTGTCCCGTCGAGCGGCGGCACGTCCGGCGCCGGCGGCGCTCTCGCGTCCGGCGGCGCTTCCTCCATGGGCGGGGCGACGGGGGGTACCGCCGGCGCTGGTGCCGGCGGCGCGAGCGG
>DASZVB010000003.1:0-3686 GCA_035547195.1 Polyangiaceae bacterium | reverse complement strand
GAAGTTGCCTTTCATTCGTGTGCGTTTTGTCTTTGGTGATTCAAGACAAACACGAACGAATCGGTGATTTCCAGTCATTTTGTCGACCCGTCAGCACCGGACGGATCGTCACATCAGGGTATACGAACTATCGTTGCGCGGCCGCGAGTAGCTCGTCATGAAAGTAATCGACCGAAGCACCCATTCGTGCGGCCGTGATGGACGCTATGTCGACGGCCGTGCACTAGCGCGCGCTCGATAATGCCTGCGCTTCCGGCGGAAAGCGCTCGACGCGCGCGTTTTTCCGCGGAGACGATGAGATCTACGGAATCTTGCGGAGACGATGAGATCTACGGAAATCTTTCGGTCGGGGCACGGACGGTTTCGCAGGCGCTTCCGCGACCGATGGTGCAGCGGCCGGAGCTGTCGGCCGAAGCGCGAAGCTCGATGAGGCAATTTCCGCGATGCCTCCGGCATTTTTCTCCTTCAGCGAGGAACACGCGGGCAAGAGCGCGAGCGGCAATCCCGGCTACCTACGGAACATGCGACACCCATCACGTAGCACGGCCATCCTGTCGGCAGAAGGTGTTGCTGGGCCGTCGAACGAAGCGCATCCTTTTCGACGGAGCGCATGACGGACTCGGTCGACAGCGAGCGCGCCTGGCTCGAGCGGGAGCTCTCGGAGTTGCGCGGCCGCGAGGCGCAATACCGCGAACGCCTCGGCTACAAGGAGACGCTCGGAGCGCGGCTCCACGCTTACGCCGAATCGTTGCACCAGCTCTTTCGCCGACGCCCCCCTTCACGGACGGATCTGGCGCGGACGCTGATCGACGTCGCGCGCCTGTCCGGACAGGCTCTGGGGATTGGACGCACCAGTGTGTGGCTCTTCGACGCTTCGCACGAGAACTTGCGTTCCGTCGTGCTCATCGAGAACGGGAAGGAGATCGTCGAGAGCCTCGCGCTCAAAGCGGCGGACTATCCGAGCTACATGGCCGCGCTCTCACAGGACAGCGCGGTCGCCGTTCGCGACGTGTTCGACGACCCGCGGACCCGAGAGCTGACCGCGTACTGCCGCGAGCACGACGTCGGCGCGCTCCTCGACATCCCGATCGTCGTGCCGGGGAACCTGCTCGGGGTCGTTTGCCACGAGCACGTGAACGGCCCGCGGCAATGGCAACGCGAAGAGATAGAGTTCGCGGGAAGCGTCGGGAACCTCGTCGCGCTCGCCCTGGAGACGGAACGCCGCAACGCCGCCGAGCACGCCGCGATGGGGACGGAAGCGAAGTACCGTCACCTCGTCGAGTCGCTGCCGGTCGTGGTGTACTCGTTCGACGTCCGCACGGGCAGGCTCGAGTACGTGAGCCCGCGGGTGTTCGAGTTCGGCGCGAGCGCCGACGAGCTGCTGCGCAGCGGGGCGAACGGCTGGATCGGGCGAATCTACCCCGAAGACCGAGGCCCGGTGCTCGAGCGCTTCGACGCCGGCGTCGGGCGCGGCTTCCCGGAAGAGATCACCTACCGCGTGCGCTTGCCGAACGGCACGACCCGCTGGGTGCGCGACACGTGCAGCGTCGTACGCGATCACGTCGGCAAGCCCATCGCCATTCAAGGCGTGCTCTCGGACGTGAGCGGGCAGGCGGAAGCGGATCTGTCGCGAGTTGAGTTCGAGCGGCGGTACCGGTCATTGCTCGAGAACGTCGACCTCCTCGCGGTGACACTGGACCGCGAGGGGCGCGCGACCTTCGTCAACGACGCGTTCGTGCGCATGAGCGGCTTCTCGCGCGAAGAGCTGCTCGGCAAAGACTGGTTCGGCGTGATGATCGAGCCGTCGCAGCGCGATCACGTCCGTGACCGGTTCCTCCACGACTTGCAGAACGGCGCCGTGGTGCCGCGCTTCGAGCTCGCCGTCGCCACGCGCACGGGCGAGACGCGCCATCTGCTGTGCGCGAACACGTTGCTCCGAGAACCCCAAGGCGAAATCGCCGGAACCGCGACGATCGCGATCGACATGACCGATCGCCGGCGGCTCGAAACCGAGCTGCTCCAGCAGACCAAGGTGGAGAGCCTGGGCCGCCTGGCCGCGAGCGTGGCCCACGACTTCAACAACCTCCTCATGATCGTCATGGCCGAGGTAGGTCTGCTCGAACCCCAGTTCGCCTCGAAGGAAAACGAAGAACGCTTCGCGGCCATCAACGCGGCGCTACAGCAGGCGGCGGAGCTCACGCGATCGCTGCTCACGTACGGCCGAAAGCAGAAGAGCACGACTCAGCGGGTCGTCGTCGACGACCTCTTGCGCAACGCGCTGCCGCTGTTCGAAGCGATGGCCGGGCGCGCCCTCGGCGTCAAATCGTCGCTCCACGCCGACGGCGCCGTCGTGAAGATCGACGACGTACGCTTGCGCCAGGCGGTGCTCAATTTGGTCGGCAACGCCGCGGACGCGACGCGAGATCACGGCTCGACCATCGGCGTCGGCACGCACGTCGAGCTCCCCGACGACGCGCTCGCGCGCCAGTACGGCGTCGCGTCCGGTCGCGAGTTCGTGGTGATCGCTATCTCCGACGACGGCAAGGGCATGGACGAGCGCACGCTGGCGCGCATCTTCGATCCCTTCTTCACCACGAAGCAGGGAGGCAGAGGCACCGGGCTCGGCCTCGCCATCACGCAAACCGTCGCCGCTCAGGCCGGCGGCTTCGTCACCGTCGAGAGCACTCCGTCGGCGGGAACGACGTTCCGGCTCTACCTGCCGACCGTGGACGGCGGCGCGCCTTCGATCCCGCTCTCTTCGGCCGAAGCCACTCCGCGAACCGGCAAGAAGCGCATCCTCGTCGTCGACGACGTCGCGCCCATCCGAGAGTTCGCCGCGTCGCTGCTGCAGCAAGCCGGTTACGACGTCGTCACGGCGGCGAGCACGCGGACCGCCGCCGAAGCCCTGTCCGCCGAGCGGATCGACGCGCTCGTCACGGACGTGTCGTTGCTCGACGGCTCCGGAACGGTGCTCGCGCGCTCGGCGCGGGCGGTTCGGCCCAATCTCCCCATCGTGCTCATGACGGGTACGGACGAAGTCGACGAAGAGTTCGACGCCACCGTGTCGAAGCCGTTCGACGAGCGCGCCCTCCTCGATGCCGTGGCCGCCGCCATGACTGCGCACGGAATTGCATCGAGCCGCTGAGGCAAGAGTCCACATTCATGGAGCCGTGCGCGAAGGAACGCGTGTTGCTAGGAACTAGAGCGACTTTCAGTCGCTCGGAACACCTGGATGACAACAGCGCCGACCACACGAGTGGCTTTGCACCCGAAAACGGGCCCTCGCAGGGACCGGGGCACGTTTTCGGGTGCTCTACCTCATAGGGAGGCGCTGTAATGGCGTAGCCTTCCATCTGGCGGCGGCATGAGAATATTTGGATGGCATCCGCGGTCTCATTGGATAGAAGTGCCCCGTATTTCGCGCGAGGTGATGGTTTGAAACAGCCCGAAAGCTCGTTCTTCACGTCTCGATCGTGCGTCATCGCGTGCGCGACGACTCTCGTTGCGCCGATGCTCGCGGCGTGCGGCGGTGAGGAGTACAACGACGCCCCACCGAACACGGCCGCACAGGCGAACGCCGTGCAGTCGCCGTCGGGTCCGGTGGCCGACGACCAGGAGGCTCCCCCACCGCCCACGCCGGAACCGACGGCGCTGCCTCCCGCGCCGGCGCCGGGTGCGACCGCGCC
>DASZVB010000002.1:0-76871 GCA_035547195.1 Polyangiaceae bacterium | reverse complement strand
CGCCGCCGAGTGCACCCGCTGCTGCGGCGCCGGCTCCGGGCCCCGTGTACACGCCGACGGCGCCGAGCGGGCAATGGATTTACACGGACACCTACGGCTGGGTGTGGACGCCGTACGATCAGTCGTATACCTACGTCACTCCGGCGCAGGACGACGCCTACGAGTACGTTTACTATCCGGCTTACGGCTGGACATGGATCCACACGCCGTGGGTCATCGGAGTCGGCCCGTACCCGTACTGGGGGCGGCTCGGACCAGTCCACTTCGCGTGGTACGTGCATCCGTGGTTCCGCCCGCACCGCGTCTATTACTACCACCGTCCGTACTATGGCCGGCCGTATCGAGGGTACCGACGACGGTAAACGTCACGGCATATCCGCCGCGTCGAACACCTGCAAGATCTCCCCTACCCCGTCGCCGGCGATCCTCATGAACCGCTCGGCGAGCGCGAGGGCTTCTTGCCTGGACGCGGCGCGAACCAGCGCGAACCCGTCGATGACTTCCTTCGTCTCCGCGAACGGGCCGTCGGTGACGCTGAAGGCGTCGCCGGTGAGCTTAACGTGCGTGCCCTTGGTGGGCCGCTCTAGCCCGCCGGTCATGAGCAAGATGCCCGCAGCCGACATTTCTTGCGCGAACTTGCCGATGGCCGCCATCTTCTCCGGCGTCGGCGGTGCGTTTTCACTCGCGGTGTAGGTCAGCAAGAACTTCATCGTCGCTCCCTGTCGTTTTTCTTCGGCTCGGCGGATATCACGCTCAATTGCCGGCGACCTTCGGCGCGCGTTCGGCGTTCGCTTTCATCGCCGCGAGGCCCTTCTCGAAGTCGCCGCCCACGAGCTTGTCCATGTCCATCACCAGATGGAACGCCTTCGCGAGGAAGTTGTTCTTGCCGTCCATGGACCACGTGACCTTCGTGCCCGTCGCGGTCGGCGTGAACGAGAACACCGCCTGGTTGGTCGCTGCGAAGGGCTTGAGGAACTCGAGCTTGATGTCGATCCGCGACGCGGTCGCGCTCTGAATCGTCATCCGCCCTTCGCCCGTCTTGCCGTTGCCTTGCCAGGCGTACTCCGCGCCCGGACCGGACGGCGCGCCGGAATACGTCCGCTTCATGTCCGGATCGAGCTTCTCCCACGGAGACCAGGTGGCCCACCGGTGAAAGTCGATGACTTGCGAGTAGGCGCGCTCGGGCGGCGCGGCGATTTCGACGGATCGCTCGACGCGGAACGTGTCCGGTCGCGTCGCGATGACGACGACCAAGGCAACCACGACGACGGCCAGACCAGCGAGAACTTTGACGACCATGACCTCTACTCCCTACTTTTGCTTCGGCGCCGTTGCCGGTTCGGCTAGGCCTCAGCCATACGTCAAACGGGCGGAGCCGAGATCGACGTCGCCCGCACGATTTTCTCCGAATTCGAAAATCGCCTTATGACTCGATGACTTGTGATACCGGGGCGCCACCCCGGACGCCTTCGACCAGGTGATGCGCTCCCGGCTCGAGCTCCCAGTGAAAGTAAGCGTGGGGCGCTTCGACGGGGAACAAGCCGTCGGTCAGATGATCGTAGAGCTCTACCCTGCCCTCGCGCTCCGCGTAGAAGAACCGCCCGAGCTCCGCGTCCTCGAGCCGACGAAATGTTCGGTGAGGCATCGTTACACGGGGCGGAACGGCCGCCGACACCCGGTCGTGGAAGCTGGCCCAGGGACGCCCCGCGAGCCGCGGCGCGATTCTTTGCGTCCACCCTGCTTGCCACTTCTCGAAGTCGGGGTCCGAGAGCAGAAACCGGATCTGGCCGAGCACGTTGGAGAACAAGACGGCTCGCCCCGGCGACGCGTCGAGTAGCGCGTCCAGCGCGGGGCCGCCGCTCACGAGCGGCGCGACGAGGCGGTCTTCCGCGACGAAGTCGATCGAGGAGACGCCGAGGCGCCCGAGCCGGCGGGCGAGGAGAAAACGCGCGACCCTATCCGGTTCGAGCGCCGTGACCGCGGAAAATCGCGCCAGGAATTCGTCGGGGATGCAGTAGGCCGCGCTCGGCCCGACGACGATGAGCGACGTCGCGGAGGGAAATGACTCGGCGAGAAAGGCGCCGAGGGCGTCCCGGAACGGCCGCCAGCGCGCGCGCGCCGCGTGCAGCGCGCGCAGATGATAGAAGGGCCCCCCTGCGCGATTCACATCTACCGCACCGCTTCTTGCGTGGCGCAGCCGAGCAGGACGTCGACACGCGGCGCGTCGCCCACCGGCGTCGCGGTCGTCGTCGTGCCGTCGTCGCCGGTGGCGGCTTTGATCGTCGCGCAGGTAGAGTTGCAGACTTCGATCTTCGTCGGGTTGTCGTTGTCGTCGTAGTACCAGCCCTGGTCGCCGAAGTTCGCGCAATCCGCGGCGGACATGACGTGCGAAAAATCCGTCGGCGTGCCCATGACCGTCAAGCGGACGTTCACCTTCGTGCGATCGAACTGCATGCCGTCGGGCGGCTTCGGGATCTCGAATTCGCAGGCGAGCGCGGTCGTCTCCACGTGCTGCTGGGTCACCGTGGTGCTGATGGTACCGCGGATGGTGTTCAGCGCGTCGACGAAGGCCTGCGTTCCGCCGCGGACGTCGCACGCTTGATCGGCGCCGCCCATGGTCTGCGGCGTACAGTCCGTCCCGCCGCCGACGGCGATGGCGTTCAGCATGTTGAAATCGGCTCCGTCCATGCCGACGGTGAAGGTCGGGACGCCCTTCGCCGCTCCGTCGGACGCGATCATGGCCAGATCCGTGGACGAGCCGTCGCACAGATCGGGCGTGCCGTCGGTGATGAAGACGAGCACGCACTTTTCCATCGGGTGGTTCGCTTCGAACATCTCGCAGAAATCGATGCCGCCCCGGAGCGCCGGCTCGATCGGCGTGAGCGACGAGGGCCCGTGCATGTTCACCGAATCGTTGATCGCCTGGGCGTTCATCGGGAGCGGTGCGATGGGGACGTCGGGGGTCTGGTAATCGGCGCCGGTGCAGTCGAACAGGTTCGCGGTCGCGCCCGCAAAGAACTTGATCGCGACGTCCATGCCCGCGGACATCGGGTTCGTCGTAAATTGCTGGATCGCCTGCTGCACCGATTGCCACTTCGGGCCGAGCATGCTGAGCGACTGATCTTGCATGATGTACACGGCCACGGGCGCGGGCATCGTCACCTGGGTCATGGTGGTGGTGACGACACGCTCGGCCGCGGAAGAAGTGGCCGCGCACGAGGACATGCCGCCTACGCCGGCAGTGCCGCTCGGTGTAGTGACCATGAGGAACTGCGACCCGCCCTGACTACCCGTCGGAGCTAGGCCGGAGACGCCTCCCGCCGCCGGGGTCACCGGCGCTCCACCGGCGGAGCTCGCCCCACCCGTGCCTTGCACGCCCTGCGGCGAGAAGGACGTGCCCGTGGAAGCCGAGCAAGCGAACGCAAAGCAAGCGGTGGAAGCCGTAGCGACGAAGCGAGTCGGGAGTCCCATGCTCGCAAATCTAGCACTTCGACCGGCCAACCAATCGATCCGGCGCGCGAAAAGGATCATTCCATGAGCTCCAGAGTTTCCCCCCGTCCTTAGTCACCCCAGGGAGGCAACCTGCTGGAGCACAGCATGAGCTGGATCGCGTACCGTTACGGGGAGAATTTTCCAGTATATTCGAGCGCGTAACGACCACGAAGCTCGGCGAGCCGCGATGCTTCTAGTTAGGCGAGAACGTGCCGCGCGATCGTCAATAGCTGGATCTCGGTCGTGCCGCCGCCGATCTCGACGAGCTTCGCGTCGCGCGCGAGCCGCTCGACGACGTACTCATCCATGTAACCGTTGCCGCCGAGCACATGGATGGCGTCGAGCGCGACGCTCGTTCCGACTTCCGCGATGTACAGCTTGCCCGCGCTCGCTTCGAGGGCGCTCATCGGCTCGCCGCGGGCGCTCGCGTAAACGATGCGGCGCGCGTTCGACAGACCGACGTACATGCGGGCGAGGCGCGCCGCGACGAGCTGATGCTCGGCGATGGGCCGGCCGCCTTGCACGCGCGTCTTGGCGTACGCGACCGCGATCTCGAAGCACCGCTCCGCGATGCCGTAGCTCATCGCGGCGAGGCCGATGCGCTCGCTCGAGAGCGACTTGCGCACGTGATCGCGATCTCCAATCCCGCCGCCGAGCAGGTTCTCGGCCGGGACGTGCACGTCTTCCAGATACACCGCGCCGGTCGGCGAGGTCTTCATGCCCATCTTCGCGAACGGCTTCGACGTCGAGAGCCCCGGCGCGCCCCGTTCGACGAGGAACGCCTGCACGAGACCGTCGTCGTTCTTCGCGTAGACCAGGAAGTAGTCCGCGTGCGGCGCGTTCGTGATGAACGTCTTCGATCCGTTCAGGACGAATGCGTCCCCTTTTCGACGCGCCGTCGTCTGCATCGCCCCGAGGGCGTCCGATCCGGCGCCCGGCTCCGTCAAGCACCAGCAGCCGATCTTCTCGCCGCGCAGCACGGCGGGGACCCAGCGCTTTGCCTGTTCCGGCGTGCCCCGCTCGGCGACGTTGCGCCCGAAGAGACCGACGCTCGCCCCGAAGCTCAGGGCGTAGCCGGGGTTCACCCGGCACATCTCGATCATGAGCTCGGTTTCGGCGAACCGCATGAACCGCCGCATCTCCGAGTCTTCTCCGCTTCGCTCGGCGCGCGGCGTCCCTCTTTCGATCGCGTCGGCGCCCATCGCGAGACCGAGCTCGCCGATCATCTTCTTCATCAGCGCGTACGGCAGCTCGGTTCCCGCCTCGAACGCCGCCGTGCGCGGCTCGAGCTCCGCGGTCATGAAGCGCCGGAATTGATCCTTTATCGCGCGTTCGGGCTCGGAAAAGTGCATTCAGGTCATGCTCCGTCAGGCGTGGGCTACGCCCCCGCTATTCGTCCCTCTTGCTTTTGTCGCCGTTCGCGTATTCGGGCCAGCGCTGCTCGGGCCACGGCTGAATCTCGATGCGCGGCATGAGCTCGCGATCCGGACACGGCCAGTTGCTGCCCCACAGCGATCCGCCGCCGTCGACGCGGATCGTCTCTCCGGTGACGAAATCGCCTGCGGGGGACAGCAGATACGCGACGGCCGCGGCGATCTCCTCCGGCCTTCCGAGGCGCTTCAGCGGGATCTGCCGCTGGGCGAGCTCGGGGATGCCCGCGGGGTAGTTGTGCATGCCCGTCGATGCGACGACCCCGGGAGCGACACAATTGACGAGGATGCCGTAGCGCGACCATTCGACGGCCAGCGTCTTCGCCATGTTCACGACGCCCGCGCGCGCCGCACCGGTGTGGACCATCCCCGGAAAGCCGTTCCACATGTCGGCGACGATGGAGACGATCTTGCCGCCGTGCTGCATCATGTAGCGCTGCGCGGCGACCTGACAGAGGTTCCACGTCCCGGTGAGGTTCGTCTCGATCACCGCTTCCCAACCGCGTTCGGTGACCAGCTCCGCCGGAGACGGGAATTGCCCGCCGCCGTTGCTGACGACGTAATCGACCCTGCCGAATCGCTTCAGCGTCGCCTCGAACAGCGCTTCGACGTCGGCCCGCTCCCGGACGTTGCAGCGCACCGGGAAGACGTCGGCGCCGTAGTCGGCCGAGAGCCCCTTCGCCGTGATCTCCAGACGCTCCAGCTTTCGCGACGCGATGACGGCCTTCGCGCCGAGCTGCACGAGCTCTTCGGTGATCGACAGCCCGATACCGGTGCCGCCGCCGGTCACGACGGCTACCTGGCCCTCGAACAAGCCGGGACGGAAGACGCTCTGGTGACCGAAACGCCGGGTCATCCGGCTAGAGTAGCCGGTTCGCTATCCGTCACCAGCGCTCGTCGTCGTTCTTCGGCGAGGCCGGCCACGGCTCGGCGGAACGGCCGTTGATGGTGGTGCCTCCGTGGAAGAAGGCCGCGCCGTTCGCGATGAAGGCCGCGGGGAAGTTCAGCGCCGGCTTCGAGAGGGCGTCGAGGCGTTCGAGATGCGCCGGGGCGAGGACCACGTCGAGAGCGGCGAGGTTGTCATCGAGCTGCTCCATGGTGCGCGCGCCGATGATGGTGGACGTCACGCCGGGCCGATCCTTCACCCACGCGATGGCGACGCGCGACACCGTCGTGCGGAGCTCGCCGGCGATCTTCTTCATCTCGTCGAGCAGGTCGTACGTCTTGTCGTTGAGCGCGTTCGTCGCGAACGCCCCTCGACCGGGGTTGTGCTTGCCGTGATCTTCGCGAGAATATTTGCCGGAGAGGACGCCGCTCTTCAGGGGCGACCAAGGCGTGACGCCGAGCCCGAGCTCCCGGGCCATCGGGACGAGCTCGCCTTCCACGGTGCGCTCCAGCAGCGAGTATTCGATTTGTAGCGCGATGAGCGGCGACCAACCGCGAAAGCGCGCGATGGTCTGCGCTTCGGCGCACTTCCACGCCGGAGTGTCGGAGAAACCGATATAACGGACCTTGCCGTCACGCACCAGGTCGTCCAGAGCGCGCATCGTCTCCTCGATCGGCGTCGTGCGATCCCACGAATGCATCCAGTACAGATCGATGTAGCTCGTCGAGAGACGCCGGAGCGACTGCTCGCATTGCTCGACGATGGCCTTGCGGTGAGCGCCGCCGCCGTTCGGATCCCCGCGGTAGAGGTTGCTGAAAAACTTGGTCGCGAGGACGACTCGATCGCGCTTCGACGAGAAGCGGCCGAGGTGGTCGCCGATGATCTTTTCGGAGTGCCCCTTGGTGTAGGCGTTCGCGGTGTCGATGAAATTTCCACCGCGCTCGAGGAAGCGATCCAGGATCGCCTCCGAGTCTTTCACCGACGAGCCCCATCCCCAATCCTCCCCGAAGGTCATCGCGCCCAGACAGAGCGGCGAGACGCGCAAGCCCGAGTGTCCCAGTGTAACGTAGTGATTGAGCGGCATGGCGAACCGTGTATAGGCCGGACGGCTTTCGTCGCAAGGTAGCGCGAGGATGCACGTAGAACGGCACTTCACGGGCGGGGCCACCGTTCGAGACGTGGTCATCGGGATGAGCGACGGCCTCACCGTGCCGTTTGCGCTGGCGGCCGGACTCTCCGGCGCGACGTTCGACAGTCGATTGATCGTCGCCGCGGGGCTCGCGGAGGTCGCGGCCGGTTCGATCGCCATGGGGCTCGGCGGGTTCCTCGCCGCGCGCGGTGAAGCCGAGCATTACGTCAGCGAGCGGGCGAGAGAGAAGCGCGAGGTCGCGAGCGTCCCGGAGCTCGAAGAGGACGAGATCGTCGACATCTTCGAAAAGTACGGGTTGAGTCGACACGACATTACGCCGCTGCTCGCGGCGTTCCACGAGCGGCCGAGTCAGTGGGTGGATTTCATGATGCGCTTCGAGCTCGGACTCGAGCACCCAGAACCGGGACGCGCATTGAAGAGCGCGCTCGTGATCGGCGCATCGTACGTAGCCGGCGGCGTGTTCCCGCTCTTGCCCTACTTCTTTCTCGCAGACGTGAGGCGCGCGCTCGTCGTCTCTGGCGTTGCGACGCTCGTCGCGTTGTTCGTATTCGGGTGGCAGAAAGCGCGCTTCACCGGAGCGCCGCGCTGGCGCAGTGCCTGGCAGACGGCGGCCGTGGGGACCCTCGCGGCAGCCGCGGCATTTGCTCTGGCACGCCTGGTCAATTAACACTGCTGCTGAAAACTTACCGAGTTATTGGGAATTTCGCTCCATCCCGAGATGGCCGCTGGAGAGTCGACCAGTACGTCGCGCGTCATCAAGCCACGGAAAAGCAGCCTCTTCCGGCTTCGCCGGCTCGTTCCGTGGCTCGTGCCGATCGCGATCCGTTCTGCCAAAGTCGGTAACGTTCAGGGCCGCGCGATCGAGCGCAGAAGGTACGTCTGCCGCGCGCGGCGCCGCGCCGATTCATTGCAGATACTTCGTGAGCGAATCGGTAAATCACGCGCTCAACGGCAATCGCATTTTACACGCGCTGTGTACGACACACGCGCGTCGACGTGATTCGCAATCGACGATCCTGCGCGATTCGTGAAGTGCGCAGCATTCGTCCAATCGTCTTTCACCTTCGCAAGTGCTAGTTCGTACGCCACGGTTGGAGCGGTTCACGTCACGTCGATGAACCGGAGGAGTGCGCGTCATCATGCTGCAGAAGGATTTGGCGTTGGTGTTCGTTGCTGCCGTCACGGTTGCGACGGTCGGGTGCGGCTCTAGCGATAACCCGAGTGGAGCGCCGCCTTCGCCGCTCGAGAATACAGGAGGCACGGCGTTCACCGCGGGAGCCACCGGCGCCGGCGGAAGCGGAGCCACGACGCCGCTCGGCAACGGAGGCACGACGCCGGTGGAAACCGGTGGCTATCCGCAGCAATCGAACGGCGGCGCGACGTCCTTCCCCAGCGCCGGCGGCACGACGTTCGGCAACGGCGGACTCCCGAGCTTCGGCAACGGCGGACTTCCGACCACCGGCAACGGCGGGCTTCCGACCTTCGGCAACGGCGGCACGTCCACCGCGACCGGCGGCACGACGGGCGCGGGCGGCACGACGCAGATGGGGAGCACGGGCGGCACGACCGGGACCGCCAACGGCATGCCCGTCCTCCCGGCGATGTACTCCAAATGCCCGACGCTCACCAACGGCGGCGTCGCGCAGTTCCCGCGCGCGAGCGGTCAGAACGTCCCGGTGACGATCTACATCGATCCGAGCGCGAAGAGCAAACCCGCCCCCGGCGGTCCGCTCATCATCTACTGGCACGCGACGTTGTCGAATCCGGCGGAAGTGCTGAGCGGCTTCACCCAGCAGAACATCTCCGCGGTGACGGCCGCCGGCGGCGTCGTCGCCGCCCCCGCAACCACCGCGTGCTCCGGATGCACGACGACCGACGACGGTTACTGGTTCGTCGAAGACGACGTCGTGCTCGACGAGATCGTCTCCTGCGCCGTCCAGCAAGCGAACATCGACGTCACACACATTCATACCCTGGGCTGGAGCGCCGGCGCTCTCCACACGACGCACGTCGCGCAGGCGCGCTCCAACTACATCGCGAGCTTCATCTCGTACTCCGGCGGTCTGTACCTCCTGCCGAGCACGGATCAGAATCCGGCAAATAAAGTTGCCGGAATCCTGACCTACGGCGACCCGGGCTCCGACGTGGTCATCCTCGACTTCAACGCGCAGAGCCAGACCTGGTACAAGACCTTCCAGCCGATGGGCTGGTACTCGATGATGTGCCACCACCCCGGCGGCCACGAAGTCGATCCGCAAATCGCGCCGCTGTCCCTGCGCTTCTTCAAGGACCACCCCTTCGAGGTGAACCCCGAGCCGTACGCGAACATGATTCCGTCCGGGTATCCGAGCTACTGCTCGAATATGGCTCATTGAGCGCTCGTCCATAGGTGGACACTTCGGAACCTTCGCCGCCCGTTCGGGCGAGCGGCGAAGGTTCCTTCGCCACGCACCTGTCTGACGAGCGCTCAGGTTTTTCTCGTGGGTCGCGCGACTTCGTCGCGCTCCGGGCGACCTGGAAGCTCCCCGTTCGCAATCTGAAAGCTTCTTCTTGCTTCAGCTCCTTCCTGTCCTAGCTCGCCGTTCGGCATAAGCTTGCGCGCGATGCCGCGTAAGAAAATCATCGGGATCATGGGCACGGGGCACGGCGCGTCGCCTTCGGACGTGGCGCTTGCAGAAGAGCTCGGCGAGCTCGTCGCTCGCGAAGGCTTCGTCCTGCTCACGGGTGGGCGCGAGGTGGGGATCATGGCGGCGGCGAACCGCGGCGCGAAGCGCGTTCCGTCCAGCGTGACGCTCGGGATTTCGCCGTTCCGCGACGGCGCGAACGATTCCGAAGAGGGGCTCATCGACATCCACGTGTTCACCGGCATGGGCGATGGACGCAACGTCATCAACGTGCTGTCGAGCGACGTCGTGGTGGTGTGCGGCCAAGGCGGAGCGGGCACCGCATCGGAAGCCGCCCTCGCGTTGAAATCGAATCGCCATCTGGTGATGCTCGGCGCATCGCCGGAAGCGAAGGCGTTCTTCACGACGCTCGGCTCGGTGCACTTCGCCGAGACGCCCGGCGAAGCGCTCGAGCTCGTCCGCAAACTCACCGGCGAGTAGCACCGGCGACGAAAGCGTCGCGAGGGCGGGCGGCCACTGCGCGCTCGGGCGCTAGCGGTGGAAGAGCTCGTTGGGGCTGGGTCCCGATGCAGAAACGAAGGTACGTATACGAACCATCGTGGCGCGGTCGCGAATAGCTCGTTGGGGGAAAACGAAGGTACGTATACGAACCATCGTGGCGCGGTCGCGAATAGCTCGTTGAGGGAAATCGACGAACGCTGGTCGCCGTCGCACGCGAGCTGTTCGACCGGGCCATTCGTCTGCGACGAGTCATTTCCGCGGCGGTCGAGGTGCGACAAGTCGCGTTGGAACGCGATTTGACCCGATGACGCCTTCTCGTGTCGCTCGTATCAAGAATGTTACGAGCCGCCGCGTTCAGCGGCCGTCTTCCACGTCGAAGGTGACGGCACGAGCCTCACGCGCCGTCGCGTTCGCGACTTCGAAACGATGCCGGCCCGGCGCGAGCGCCCACGGCAGCTCGTACGGCGCGCTCACGGTGCCCAGCGTTCGCCCGTCGAGCACGAATCGCACGGGTCCACCGCCTTCGCCGGGCTCGGCGGCGAGCACTATCTCTTGCCGGGACGGACCTCCGCGATCGACGACGAAACGCGCGCCGTCGCGCGGATAGCGCACCGCCGGCTCGAGCAGAGCGCCCGTCGCGCGGGGCTCGGCGATGGAGCTCGCCGCGCCACGAGGGGGACAGCGCGGTGAATAGCGCTCAGGCGCGAGCGGTCGTTGCGCGGCCTTCGCCCACGCCACGTAGCGCGATTCGTACGCCTCGAAGGTCCGCTCCTCGACGTTCGTACAGGCCGGCGAAGCGAGGAGCCCATCGTCCGAATTCACGAGCCTCCGCACGTGCATCGTGCACTCGGAGCGCGGCGCTTGCTCCGGACGAAACAGCTCGTGCACCCGGTGCGTGCAACCGGGTCCGGGTCGCTCGCCGCTCAACGCGCAGACCTCGACGTCCACGAGACCTTCGCGATCGACGAGCGGCGCCGGTTCTCTACCGCGCATCGCGGCGAGCATCACGTCGTGGAAGAGCGGCGCGGCCCCGGCGATCCCGGACGAGCCGATCATCGGCGTCCCGTCGAAGTTGCCGGCCCACACCGCGACGGTCACTTCGTGCGTGAAGCCCACCGTCCAGTTGTCGCGATAACCCTTCGAGGTGCCGGTCTTCGCCGCCACGGGAAACGGCAGCTCGAGCGCGCTGCCGCGGCCGAAGGCGGCGGAGCGCGCGGCGTCGTCCGAAAGGATGTCCGTGAGAACGGCGGCGGTGCGTGAGTCGATGACGCGCGTTCGCACGGGGCGCGGCGTCTCGACGCGCGTGCCGTCCGCGTGCACCGCGCGGCGCACCGCCGTCGACGGCGAGTGCACGCCTCCGCGCGCGAGCGTCGCGTAAGCCTCCGCGAGCTCGAGGAGGCGCACCTCGCCGTCGCCGAGCGCGAGCGCCGCTCCGTAGCGCTCCGCGGGAGCGGTGAGGGAGGCGAAGCCCACGCGATGGAGCAGCTCGAGGAGGCGCGGCGGGCCGACGCGCGCGGCCGTCGCGATCGCCGGGATGTTCAGCGAGCTTCCGAGCGCTTGCCGCAGGCGCACCGGGCCGTGAGTGCGTCCGTCGTAGTCCTTCGGCGCGAAGGGGCCGCCGTCGGTGTCGAAGACGACGTCGACGTCCGGCAGAAGCGTGGCGGCGGTGAGGCCCAGCGATTCCATCGCCGCGGCGTAGACGAAGGGCTTCAGCGTCGAGCCGGGTTGTCGCAGCGCGCGGACGCCGTCGTTCGCCCCGCCGGCAGCCGCGAAATAATCCGGAGAGCCGACGTACGCGAGCACCCCGCCGCTCTCGTTGTCGAGCACCACCGCGGCGAGCGCGGTGACATTCGCCTTCTCGACGCCCGAGAGCGCGCGCCGCGCCAGAGTTTCCACTTCACGTTCGAGGCCCGCGTCGAGCGTGGTGTCGACGCGCGCGAGCGCCGCGCCGCCGTCACCTGGCGTCGTTCGCCGGGCGAGCGCGAGCGAAAGATGGGGCGCCGCGCTTTCGACGAACGGTCGCCGGACGTGCATCGGCTCCTCGACCGCGCGAGCGACGGCCTCCGGATCGGCGAGGCCGCGACGCGCCATGCGGGCGAGCACGCGATCGCGGCGGCGCGCGACGAGCGCTTCGCGCTTGCGCGGATCGTACAAAGACGGCCCGCGCACGAGCGCGACGAGCTCCGCGGCTTCGGCGAGGTCGAGGGCCGAGGCCGGCTTGTCGAGGTAATGTCGGCTCGCGGCTTCGATACCGCGCAAGCCCGGGCCGAACGGCACGCGCGACAGGTATTCCTCCAGGATCCGGCGCTTGTCGAGGGCCGATTCCAGACGAAGCGCGAGCGCCATCTCCTTCCACTTGCCGAGCAGCGTACGCGGACGCGGCGCCAGGGTGCGCGCGAGCTGCTGGGTGATCGTGCTCGCGCCGGACACCACGCGACCGGCGAGGAGCGATGTTACCGACGCCCTCCCGATGGCGAGCACGTCCACGCCCGGATGCGAGAAGAAGCGCGCATCCTCCGCGGCGAGCAACGCCGGCACGACCGCCGGCGCGAGCTCGCCGAGACGGACCCGCGACTCGATGTCGCCGCCGCGTGTGCGCACTTCGCGCAGAGTGCGCCCGTCGCGGTCGGCAACGACGACGCTGACTTCCTGAGCGCTCTCGCGCAAGGCGTCGGGGAGCGGCGTCGCGACGGCGGTGAGCACGAGCGCGCAAACGACGACGAGCGGCGTCGCGACCAGCGACGCGATGGCGCGTCGCATCCATCGCCGTCGCAGGAGGCGCTTCGCGCGCTCCGCGGCCCTTCGAAGACGCGAGGTCATTCGACGATCACCGTGTCGGCCCCGGTGCGGCCGAACGTCTCCGGCGTGTACATCTCTTCGATCTTCGCCGGCGGCAGCACGAACGTCCCCGCGGTCGTGGCGCGCGCGAGATACCGGTAGTGGTACATGCCCGCGGGCATGTGATCGACGAAGAACAGAACGCGATCGTCGCGCACCTCGCGCCGGTACCAGCTCGTCTGAAACGCGGTCCCATGCGCGACGGCGTCGCGATGCGATTCGCAGTCTTCGCAATGTTCGGAGCCGTCGCCGGGATCGCCCTCGCTCGGCGGCGTCTCGGCCGGGTCGAGCCACGTCGCACTGGTCGCGAGCCCGGCGTCGACGCCCTCGAACCCGGCCGGCAAGGGATCGTCGATGACCACGTAATCGCGCGGGCTCGGCGTCGCGACGACCAGATCGGCGATGACCAGATCGCCCGCATGGAACCGCTGCGTGGTGGTCTGCGGAATGACCCGCAGTGCTTGCGGGAGCGCGGCGGGCGTCGACGGACGGATCGTCTTCTCGACGGTGAAGCCTTCGTCGAGCGGCGCAGACGGAAGCGTGCGTCGCACGTATTGTAAGCGTGCTTCGTAGAAGAGCGTCCCCGCGCCCTGCTTGGAGAGCACGAGAGCCGCGTCCTTGCCGTTCGGCAGCTTCGCGAGCTCGACGAAGGAGTGATCGGCGGTGAGCGACTTGCCGAACGCCGCCTGACGCACGAGATTGCCGCCGAGCCACGCCTTGGCGACGAAATCCGAAGGCCGCGCTTCTTGAGCGCGCCGGTAGGCGTCGAGCGCGAGCAAGGCGTACGCGGATTCCTGCGTGGTCCGCCATGCACCGCCGCTCCGCTGCGAGAGCAATCCGCGCGCCAGCGACGCGGCGAGCGGATGCTTCGGATCGACGGCGAGCAAGGCGCGGAGGGCGAGCGCGCCGCTCCGGACGGTCGAATCGAGCAGCACGGCGTATTCGTCACCCACGTTCTCGGCGGCGAAGGCGGCGTCGCCCGTGATCCGGAGCTCGGAGGCGATCTCCGTCGCGAGCGCGTCGACGCTCGCTCTCGGGCCCTTGCCGATCGCCAGGGCGTGCAGCAAATACGCGCGCGCGAAGAGCGGCAGCGTCCGCCGCGCGTCGAAGAGTCGGGTCGTGTATCCCGCGTCGGGCTGCCCTGCCTCGGCGAGCACGTCGACGGCAAAGGCGCCCGTCGCGAGCGAGCTCGGTTCCGCCCCGAGCTTCGAGAGCAGCTCGCGAAGATAACCGTGAGCGCGCTCACGAGCGGCCTTCGGCACCGAGGCGCGCTGAGCCGCAGCGCGGTCGAGCACCCACGCGGCGTAGATGCTCACCCAAGGATTGCTGGTCGTCGACTCCGGCCACATGCCGAAACCGCCGTCGCCTTGCTGGCGCGCGAGGATGGCGCCGAGTGCACGGCCGGTGACCGCATCGGCGTCGCGCGGCAAGCTGAAGCCGAACGCCGTCGCCAGATCCCGCAGCGGCAGCAGCGGCAGCACGCGACTCGAGAGCTGTTCGGTGCATTCGTACGGGTACTCGACGAGCTGTGCCGCTGCGCCGTCCAGACCCACGAGAGCGCTCGGCGCGAGCGACAGCGAAAGCCCGCCGGTGTCGTGACGGATCGCCCCGTAGTCGCCGAGCCGCTCGGTGACGGCGGATTCGGTGGACCCATAGACGGCGACGGATTCCGTCGACCCGGGTGCTCGAACGGGGCGGGTCACGGTGACGCGGTCACGATGATCGCCGGCGACGGCATCGAAGCGGAGCGACGCGACGCCCGTCTGCTCCGCGTGCATCGGAAAGCGCACCTCGACCGGACGGCCCTCGGTGACGTCGACGGCGCGCTCGCTCGGGCCGTCGAGCACAATTCCGGAGACCGCGGCCTTCACCGTGACGTGAGCCGCGGGGAGGCCCTTCGTGCTCACGACGACGCCCGCGTCGATGCGATCCCCCGCTCGCACGAACCGGGGCAGCGCGGGACGGGCCATGAGGCGCAGACTGGTCACGACGTTCGCGGACCCGAAGCCGTACTGATCGCCTTCGGTCGCGGCGACGGCCATCACGCGGTAGGTCGTCAGACCGTCGGGCAGCTTGAACTTGACGCGCGCGCGACCATTCTCGTCGGTGAGCACCGACGGATCGAAGAACGCCGTCTGCCTGAAATCGCGGCGGCCCGCGCCCTCTCCACCGCCGCCTCCGCTTCTGCCTTTCTCGAGGCCGAGAGACGCCTCGAAATCGGCGAGCGAGATCTTTGCCATCGTCTCGCGAGTCTCGAGGGTCGCGACCGCGAGCGGCCGGGGCGCCGTGAACACCGGAAGCGGGTCCGGAGTGCGATAGTTCGTGAGCATCAGCACGCCCTCGTCGACCGCATAGACGGCGAGCTCGGCGCGCGCGGGCTTGCCCGCAAGGTCCTTGGCGACCATATCGATGGTCACTTCGTCGCCCGGCGCGACCTCCGCCTTGTCCGGCTTCACCTCCACCGAAAGACGCCGTGACTTCGGGTCGATCGAAAGCTCCGCGTAACCGACGCGATAGAGCGGATCGGCAGCGGCTCTGGCTCCCGCGGGCCGAAGCAGGTGGACGGAAACGAACGCGTTGGGTCGCAGATCGTCGGTGACGGGCACGGTCACCGTCGGCGAGGAGCCCTTCAGCGTGACGCGCTCGGCGCGGTACACGCCGGCGCGCTCCACGGTGACCAGCGCCTCGGCCTTGGCGAAGGGGGATTTGACCAGAAACGTAGCCGTTTCGCCCACCTGGTACTGCTTCTTGCCGGGGACGACGTCGACGCGGGCGCGGTCGTCGTCGCCGTAACCGGCGCTCCCCGCCTCGCCGCTCGCGTACAGACCGTAAGCGGCCTCGGCGAGCCTGCCGTGCGCGTCCTTGCCGCGCGCGACGACGACGTGGTACCCGCTCCCCGCGAGGTGGAGCTTGCACCCCGAAGGCGCTCCGGAGGCCACGTCGCAAGCGGCCTCGACGCGATCCACGACCTTCGTGACGGCGTGCGAACGACCGTTGCCGAGCTGCTCGCGCGCCAGCGTCCAGCGTCGCTCGAGGAGCTCGACGTGCACCTTCTTGCCGGCGAGCCGCTCGCCGTTCGGGGCGAAGGCGACGACGGCCGGCGTGACGTCGCTCGGCGCCGTGACGATCCTGTCGTCGGGCGCACGCAAGCCCACGTAGAAGTCCGCCGGATGCACGATGCAGGAAGAGCCCTCTGCGACGGCTTGGCGTGAAGCGTCGGTCACCTCCGCGTCGACGCGGACGAGCTCCGGCCCGCGCTGACCGGGGAGCTCGAGCTTCGTCGCCACGGAGTACGCCCCTGTCGCGTCGAGGGTCGCGTCGCCCGAAGCGATCTCGCCCGCGCCGAGCGCGCGCTCGCCGAGGTCGGCGTAGTAGGCGAGCGGATCGGTGACGAAGCCGTCGCTGCCGGGCACGGCGAACGACGTCTGCGCGCGCGTGACCGAGTAGTGCAGCGACGCGCCCGACATCGGCGCGCCGAACAGATAATCGCCGTGCACGCTGAACCGCGCCGAATCGCCGCGCACGTACGAAGGCTCGGCGCTCGCCACGCCGACCTTGAACTCCGCGGGCCGATACTCGGCGACTTCGAAGTCCGCGGTCGTAGCGTCGCCCTCGCCGAGATCCGCGCGGATTTCGAAGCTGCCGAGCGATGCCGTGAGCGGCACCGTGAAAGCAGTGGAAAATGTGCCGAACCGCGACGTCCTCACCGTCGTCCGAGCGAGCTCCTGGCCGTCCGGCGCGTGCAACGTCACCGCCACGTCGCGATCCACGGGCGTCGCGTTGCCCTTCGGCGTCTCGTCGCGGACGATACCCTTGAGCCTCACCACGTCTCCGGGGCGATAGACGCCGCGCTCGGTGAAGAGCATGCCGTAGGCGTGCTGCTTGCCGCTCAGATCGACCCAGACCGGCAGGCGCCACTCGGGCAGATGATCGTCGATGTTCTCGAACGTCCAATCGTCGCCGCTGCGAACGAACACGTACGACGGCTCGGTGTCCGGATCGGCGGCGAGATCCGGCGAAAAGGACGCCTCCGGGATCGACGCGAGGCCCATGGCGTCGGTGACGAAGCGCAGCGCCGGCTTGTTCGGTCGAACGACGTCGACGGCCGCGTTCTGCACCGGCTCCCCCGTCGCGAGACGGGTGACCCACACGACGGAGCCGTGCCGCGACACCTTCGCCGACACCGCGAGATCCGTCACCTTGACGAGGTGAAAGGGATCCGACGAGTGGGTGTCGCGGTCGTTTCGCGCGTAGCGGGCTCCGAGCGCGAACACGCCGCGATCGGCGCCGAGGACGGTCTTCGGAACGACCGTCTCCTTGACGATCCGGTTCTTCGGCCCCTCTGACGATACGCGACGGACGACGACGCGCGGCAACTTCCCGAGTCGCTCGAGTCGTTCCAGAGGATCGCGCGTCCTCAGCAACGAGGGCACGTCCTCCGGCCGCAGCGACGCCGTCAGGAGCTCGTAGTGCGAGTAGTTCACCGCCCCGACCTGAATGGCGCCCGCGCTCTGAACAGGGAGCGTCTCGCCGGACACGCCCAGGTCTATCGCCGGGAAATAGTCGTCCATCGCGACGACGCGGACCTGGGGCTTGCCGAGCGCCTGGCCGTAGCGATCGACGAGCTCCCCGGCGATCGTCACCTTGTACGTCGTGCCCGCCGCGAGGCCCGTGAGATCCAGGTACGTCGTGGTGTCGGTGTCTCGTTCGTCCCCGAAGTGCAAGCTCGCCGGCGGCTCCACGGTGACGGCGGCGCGCAGCGCCTTCGAGCTCACCGCGTTGGACAGCGTGAGGCCGACCGCGCTGCCCGGCGCGCAGCGGCCGTGCGGCGACTCGGTGTCGCAGGACACTTGCTCGACGCGCAGCGGGCCGTAGGTGCGATAACGGAATTCCTTCTGCGCGCCGCTCGGAAGGGGGCCCTCTTCTCCGACCAGATCACTTGTCACGCGGAGGACGATCGCGCTGTCCTTCGGCAGCGGCGTGCGCGGCACGACGGTCATCTTCTTCGAAAGTCGTGGGTCGGGTCGCTTCGCGGTGAAGGGGATCGGGGTCCGCTTCGAACCGTTCTCCGCGAAGAGGCTCGCGGCATGCTCGAAACGGACCGGGTCGACGCGCTGGTTCAGCTCGAGCTCGAACACCGTCCCGGGCTCGAGCGCATCGTCGCCTGCATAAGGCGAGGTATTCACGACCTCCGGTCGCGGAGTCTCGAAGTCGAACCGATATGGAGCCGAGAGAACGGCGCCGTCCAGCGCTCTTACGGAAGCAGGAACTTCCACGGTGTAGCGCGAAGCAGGCGTGAGGCGTTCGGAGCTGGGCACGAATCGCAACGCTCGCGACCCGACCCAGAGCCATTTGCCGTCGACGTTCGGCGTGATGCCGACGGGTGGCGCGACCGCGCCGGCGACGTCGAGCGCGCGCACCGGGCGATTGAAAACGAGCGA
The DNA here is from genome assembly GCA_035547195.1 of Polyangiaceae bacterium. Classification (GTDB taxonomy): domain Bacteria; phylum Myxococcota_A; class Polyangia; order Polyangiales; family Polyangiaceae; genus DASZVB01. The sequence goes on along the minus strand of DASZVB010000002.1, from coordinate 58,509 downwards.
AATTTCCGCGGCAGACGTCGCCTTTCCCTTCGGAGCGGCGAAGACGACCGCGAAGGGAGCCACGTCCACCGAGCGCCGCTCTGCCGGAACGAGCCCGAGCGTGCCGTGCACGGGGGCGGACGGCGGACGTTCCCCCGTTGCGCACGCGATGGAGAGCAGGGAACACCCGACGATGCGCAGCCACGTTCGCACGATGCGCGACTATCGCAACGGCGGCCGGCGAGCCGCAACGAAAAGGGACTTCTTCCCGCTTCAGTCGGCGTATGCTGACAATGTGCCGAGGCCTTTTGCGGTGAGCCTCTCGTGCGCGCTCTTGCTCGGAAGCCCGGCGCTCCGCGCAGAAGCGGACCTGCCGGTGCGCGTGCAGATCGGGGAATGCCCCGACCTCGATGCCGCAGAAATCCGGCGGATCGCCAGCGTGGAGTTGCGAGCGCGCCCCTCGGACGCCGAAGGTCCCGACGTTCTCGACATCGGTGTCACCTGCGACGGCCCGCGCGTCGTGATCCGCGTGAAGGACCCGCTGAGCCGCAAGGCGGTCCAGCGCTCGTTCAACCTCGGCCTGTCCGATCCGAAGGCGCGCTCACGCCTCGTCGCGATCGCGGCGACGGAGCTGGTCCTCGCGAGCTGGGCGGAGCTTCAGGTAGGACGCCCTCTCACGGTGCCGCCCGAGGGAGGCGCTCCCGGCGAAGGCGAACGGCGCGTCGCGAGCGTCGCTCTGACCCAGACTCTTCCCCACGCACAGGCCGGAGCGAGAGCCGCGAGCGCTCCGGTACCGAGCGCGCCCTATGAACCGTACCAGCGCCACTGGTACGACCTGGAAGCGCCGCCCGACCGCATGTTTCGCGTCGTCGCCGTCGCGTCGGGTCGCAAGTTCTTTCGATTGCCGGGTCTCCTGTGGGGAGGCGGCGTGCGCGCGGGCGAGGAACGCTTTCACTTCATGAGCTGGTCGGCGGACGGCATCATCGAAACCGGCAGCGTGGGCAGCCCTTCGAACAGATACGATCTGCTGACCGCGACGGTGGGCGGCGCGCTCCTCGTGTGGGCGCGCGTCGGTCCCGTGACGGGACGCGTTGGCGTGGGCTTACGCGCCGGTATCGCGGAAGTGGGTTCGACGGCGTCGTCGGTCGCGCCGTGGGGCTGGCCGCTCGGGACTTCGTCGATCTCGATTCGCCTCTCGCGTCACTTCGTGTTCGATATCGCCGGGGAAGCTGGTTACGTGGTGCTGCCGTCGGGACACGCGGGCCAGGCAGATCTGAAGGGCGGCTGGTTCAGCGGCCAGCTGGGCGTCGGGATGGTTCCAGCGCCGAACGCCCCCGCCCGGGCTAGGGCGGTGGAAGAGGAAGAGTAGGTCGAGCCACGCCCCCGAGTGTCATAAGCACCCGAATTTCGGCTCAAAAGACGGTTTTCGTGAGCCGTTCCCGGCGCGAGGGCACACTTAGGATTCACGATGGCCCGGGAACCGCCCGCTCTTCACGTGGTCGTCCCGCTCGCTCCGGCGGCGGACGACGACGCGGATTCGCGCGCGCTGGATCTGGACACGCTATTTCGCCGCTACTCGTCCTACGTGGCCGCTGTCGCACATCGTTTGCTCGGCCGTGACGACGACGTCGACGACACGGTGCAAGAAGTCTTCCTCGCGGCGGTGCGCGGTCTGCGCACGGTTCGCGACCCGAAGGCAGTCAAGTCGTGGCTCGCCTGCATCGCGGTCCGCGTCGCTCGCCGAAAGTTGCGCAAGCGCCGCATGCGGAGCTTTTTCGGTCTCGACGATCCCGCTACATACGGCAAAGTGACCGACCCCGCGGCAAGCCCGGAGCAACGCGCGCTGCTCGAGCGCGTATACCGCGTGCTCGACGACATGCCGACGAACGAACGAATCGCGTGGGCGCTAAGGTACGTAGAGGGCGAACCGCTGGAGTCCGTCGCGGCGCTGTCGGGTTGCTCACTGGCGACGGCGAAGCGGCGGATCCGCGCCGCGGCGCGCACCATCGAGGAGGCGTTCGCCGATGGCTAGCCCGACGGAGCGGATGAACGCGCTCGCGAAGCACATCGCGCCGGACTGGTCGCCCGAGCGCGAACGCCTGGTGCGCGCGCGTCTCGACCATGCCATCGCCGCGCGCAAACGTCGTCAAGTCGTGGTGACCGCGTCCGCCGCGCTGATCTTCATCGTCGTCGCGCTCGTCACCTGGAGCCGCTCCGTCGGTCCGGATCGCAGCCCGGCCGCGGTGGCGTCGCACGCGGTACCCGCGCTGCCGCTTCTTCATTACGAAGACGGGTCCATCGTCACCGCGGTGTCGCCCGACGCGCGCACGGAGCCCATCGAGGTAGGCCCGGAGCTCATTTCGACGCGCCTGAGCGCGGGCGCCGCTCGCTTCTCCGTGACGCCGAACCCGAAGCGGACCTTCCGCGTGCTGTCGCGCAACGTGAGCGTCACGGTCCTCGGGACGATCTTCACGGTGGCCCTGGAGCCCTCCGACGTGCGCGTCCGCGTGGAGCGCGGGCGCGTCCGCGTCGCGTGGCCCGCCGGGGAGCGCGAGCTCACGGTGGGTGAAGAAATAGTCGTCCCGACCGGCGCGGACGTGACGGGGGCGCTCGCTCCGACACCGCCGAACGTCGGCGCTCCGGCGACCGGGACGCCGCAAACCATCTCCAACCCGTCCGCAGCCGAGCCCGTCGCCAGCGCGGCCGCCCCGGAGGCCGCCGCGAGCGCATCCGCACCGGAGGCCGTCGCGAGCGCATCCGCACCGGAGAAGCCGACGCCGGAAGGCGTGCCCGTCCCGTCGCCGCGCCATAGCGTGGCCGCGCACGCGACCGTTTCATGGCGGGAGCTCGCCCAAGACGGAGAGTACGGGAGCGCGTTCGCTAAGATGGACGGCGAAGGCGCGACCGCGGTCCGCGACGAGCCCGGCGATTTACTCCTCGCGGCCGACGTCGCGCGCCTCGGCGGTCATCCGGAGAAGGCGGTCACGCTGCTCTCTCGGGTGGTCAACGCGCACGCCGGCGATTCGCGCGCGCCGCTCGCGGCGTTCACCCTCGGCCGCACGCTGCTCGATCAGCTCGGGCGTCCGCGTGAAGCGGCGCAGGCCTTCGCCACCGCTCTGAAGCTCGACCCGCACGGCGCGCTCTCGCAAGACGCGCTCGCGCGGGAAGTGGAAAGCTGGTCACGAGCCGGCGAAGCGACCCTCGCGCACGAGCGCGCGACGGAGTACGTCGAGCGCTACCCGAACGGACGAAGGCTAGCGGCCGTGAAGCGGCTGGGCGGGCTGGAGTAGCAAGCGAAGCCTTCAAAGAACCAGCCGGTAGAGGCTGCCGTCGGAATCGCTTGCGCCTTGGTCGAGCCAGTAGAGGACGCCGTTCGCGACCGTCAAGCCCGTCAAGCGTCCCGTCATGTTTGCGATCAACGTTGGTGCGCCCGAGGAGCTCGGAGCGCGATATAGGCCGCCGTTCATCCGGAAGTAGACGTAGTTCGCATCCGTGGCTATCGGCGCGACGAGGCTGAGGACGGTAGCGCTCACGGCAACCTCTCTGGGACTGCCGAAGCCGGATTTCGCCAGCTGCTCCAAGTGAGAGAGCGAATCCGACGTACTGGAAAACCAGGCGTAGACGTGCTTCGCATCCAGTCCGACGGAGAGGGAACTGCACGACATCGAGGTGCCGAGGGACGTTATTTGAGTCACCGCGCCGCCCCCCACCGGGACGGAGTAAAGATTTCTACCGGTGCCATCGACCCCGTACAGCGTGGTCCCGTCCGAAACGAGCGAAGCGGCGGACAGCGCGCTCAACTGGATCGGGCTGTCGTTCGATCCGATGGCTTCCTGATAAACGCTCCCGTTCGCGTTGTCCGACCAGTAGAAATTCTTGCCGTCGACGGCGAGAGCATATGGATTGATCTTGCTCATCAAGCTCGTGTGGACCGACTCTCCCACTTTGAAGCGCAGGATGCCGCCATCGGGCGGGTTGCCTGCAGCTGCGGCGCTCGGCATCGCGAGGTACACATTTTCCGCGTCGCTCACCAACGCGCTGGGAAGGCTGTCCGCGAATACCGCCACGCTGACGACGCTTCCGGCGTCGACGCGGGCGAGCTGAACCTGTTCGTCGATGTCGACCACGTACGGTACGTTTCCGGCAACCGCCAGATACATCGGCGAGCCGAGCCCCGTCGCGACCGCCACCGGCTGACACTGCCCCGCCTGACACGCGCCGCCCTGACAATCGTGTCCGCACGCGCCGCAGCTCGTCTCGGCCGTCAAGCTCGACTCGCAGCCGTCGTCGGCTTTGCCGGACGCCGGCTTGGTGCAGTCGGCGTAACCGGCTGCGCACGTTGGTTTGCAGACGCCGGCGACGCAGGCCGTGGCGACGGCGTTGTCGTTCGAGCAATAGTGACCGCAAGCGCCGCAGCTGTTCGCGTCCGTCGTGAGGTCGGTTTCGCAGCCGTTGTCGCGGTTGCCGTCGCAATCGGCGTGCTTCGCGTCGCACTTCGGCGCGCACACGCCGTCGACGCACGCGACGCCGGTCGTGCCCGCGGTGCTGCACGCCCTGTCACAGGTGCCGCAATTGGTGAGACTCGTCGCGAGCTCTTCTTCGCAGCCGTCGGTTCGATCGCGATTGCAATCCGCGCGACCGGCGGAGCACGCGAGCGGCGTGGTGTCGTCGCCCGCGTCGCCGCCAGGCCCGCCGTCGGCGTCGCCGATATGCCCGCTGTCGTGGTCCGACGCCCCTGCGTCGTTCGTCTTCGCGCCTCTCGGGCTGCCGCCGTTCGAGCCCGGACCCGACCGCGCGCCGCCGCTCGCCCCCGAAGCGCCCCCATTGCCGCCGGCGACGAGCTGCGTGGACGTCCCCGCGCCGCTCGCGGTGCCACCGCTACTCGCAGATGCGGTGCTCCCCGCGTTGCCCGCAGAGAACGCCGTGCCGCCGTCGTTTTTCACCGAGGCTCCGGCGTCTTGCTCCGCACAATCGCGACTCGTCGCGCAATCGCTCGAAAGCCCCGAGCACCCCGTCGCACCGAAGGCCAAGCCGAACAAAGTCGCGCCAGTGATGTAACCGAACGCGCCCGTCGTAATGAATGAATCGCTGAAAGTTCGTGTACGCATCGTTTGTCACTCCCCCCGTCTTTCGGCCGCTCCTCGCCTCGGTTGCGGAAATTCGTCCCGCCCCTCCCCAGCCCCGCACCGCCCCCCGCCGCGCTGAGTTCCCCCCTCCCTCCTCAAAGCAGCCAGATGCCGCCCCGGCTCGTCTTTCTTCGGCCCGCCTCACCCGTCCTCGAGCACTGCCCCTTCCCCTAGCTCTACCCCGACCCCCTGCTCATCCCCGACCTGCGCCTGACGACCCTTTGCTCATCCCCGGCCTGCGCCTGACGACCCTTTGCTCATCCCCGGCCTGCGCCTGAGTGCAATTCCCACTGTCTCCTGCCCGCCTCCGAGTGCATAAGCCCGCCGCATGCAATCCCCCCGAGCACGCGAGGTCTCGCGAGCGACAGTCCTCGGCGTGATCTCCTTCTCCGCGCTCCTTACTTCCGCGTGCGCGACGTCCTATTACCCGAACAGCCCGCGCGTCGCGGTCGTGCGCGGAGAGTTCCAGCGCGGGCTCGTGAAGAACGGCCAGTATTACCCGGGCGGGTGGTTCGGCGGCAACGTCGTGGAGGCGGTTCGCGGAGTGCCCTCGGCGGAGTCCCACGCCGAAACGTACGTCGGACTGTCGACGGCCGGCTCACTCTGCATCATCGGCGGCGAAGCCTTCGGCGTCGCGGCGTCCGTCGTCTCCGCGACCGCGCATCCCGGCGACGTGAAGAACGACACGCAACTCGGCCTCATCATCGCGTCGGGCGTCTCGTTCGTCACGGGCATCGTCCTGCATCTCATGTCGGAGAGCCACCTGTACGACGCCGCGAACATCTACAACGACGAGATGGACCGACGGCTCCGGCGTAAGGACGGGCAGAAGAATGAAGCAGCGAGCGACACGAGCCCCGCGGCGAGCGACGAACCGTCCACTGCTTCTTCTTCGTCGCCTCCTGCTGACGAATGAACCTTCGAGGCCGGTGCGACGTTCCGCGCCGACCTCGAGAAGCGGTGCGCGGCGACGACATAATGGTTCCGATGAGCTTCGTGGCCATCTGCGGTTCGCGCCCACGTGCGCGGGGACGACACAAGTCGATGCGCATGATCTTGTACGTGCGCCACCCGCTTTGAGCTCTTGCCCATGCGATGAGATAGAGCTGTTCGTCCACTAGGCGGAGCCTTGCTGGATCGACCTCACGTAGCGTGGCTCGTTGTGCCGAGCTGGTTCGGTAAACAGCTGCAGCTGACGCCCTCGGCGCCTGGCGGCTTCGATGCACCGAAGCACAAGGGGGTTGCCCGCGGCTCGGCGTCGCGTGCTCGCAAACAATCGCCTGTCTTCGAGTCGCTCGCCCGCCCATGAGAACTCGTGACGTTACCTCATCGAGCTTGAAGCACTCCGATAGGAACTCACGCGGACCACAAGTCCGCGAGTTGAATCGGAAGCGACTCGAACGGCTCGCATTGCACGACGGAATCGCCGTGCCACGCGCCGACGATTCGATAGCCCGTACCGTCGAGGCGCAACACTTCGAGCGTCTTGACGAGCGGATCAACGAACCAGACGTGCCCGACTCGTTCCCTCGCATAAATGGGAAGCTTCTCGCTCCTATCGACGGGAGCCGTCGACGGCGACAGTACTTCGCACAGCCAATCCGGGGGGAGCTCGAATGCGTTCGCCTCCGGTAATGCGGGCATGCGCTCACGTCGCCACCCAGCAATGTCCGGAACCAAAACATCGCCATGAAGGTGAAGCTCGGGCTCGTCCAAGATGATCCACCCGCCGGGGCCGCCACGCCCGCGATCGAACGGACCATAGAGCTCTCCGCCGAGACTCGATGCGGCGCGTGCGTGAGGCGGCGCAGGCCGGGGGCTCGTGATGAGTCTGCCGTTGACGATCTCACCGACGAGGTTCTCCGGAACCATCCGCAAATCGTCGTACGTGGCTCGTCGGTACGCCGGATCAGCCATGCTCTCATGAAGTCTAGCAGCTGCGGCGCCCGACGCCGAGACAGGACCGGCTGGGGCGGCTGTCCAGTTGGGGGGCTTCGAACAACGCAGCGTCAGAGCCAACCACCGATCAGCGTCCCCGCGCCGAAGGCGGTGCGACGCACGTCTTCGCCGCGTTGTTCGGTGTGCATGAGGTCGTTGCTCACGGACGGGCCCAGACCGACGAAGAAGTGGGGCGCGAGGTGCACGAGCGCCGGGACGAAAAACGACAACGTGATGATCTTCGAGTGGCTCTCCCCAGTTTGGTCGTATCGGCCGTCCTCTACGCTGTACTGTAAGGAGAGACGCGGATAGACGGAAAGCCAAGAGAAGCAGGGGAGCGCCACGCCATAGCGTCCGCTGATGCCGATGGCGTGAACGTCTTCGGTGTCACCGTAGAACTCCACGACATGAGACGAGTTCCTGTAGAAGGCACTCGCGCCGAGCGATTGCGCGTCGGCGACGAACCAGTCGAACCCGCCGGCGATGGACACGAAGGTCGATGTATCGCTTCCGGAATAGCTCTTAGAAGTCCATGACAACCCGGATTCCTCGGTGATGACGACCGTGCCGGCATGGCCGAATTGTCGAGGCCTCACGGACGTCGGCTCGTCATCGTGAGTTCCGGTGTCGGCGCTCGTCGGCTGCGGCCGAAAGTCGAAGTAACCGCCGAGCGCGACCTGCGCTCCGACGTTCAGGCGCTGCCGGTGGTCTTCAACACCGCCCGTTGCTCGCGAAAAATCCTGGTAGATCGCCGGCCCCAGGCCGAAGAAGAGATGCTCGACGGGGTGATAGAGAATAGACACGTTGCCCGAGAGCCAGGGACCGAGGCGGGTCGAAGTCACCTGCGGCAGTGGCCTCCCGTTCGAGCCCACGACACGAGTCGCGCTTTCTGTTTCTTCGATGTGATGAAATCCCACGCTCAGCATGGAGTAGAGCGAAAGCTCGGGCACGAGCGGTACGTTCCATCCGAAGTGCAGCCCCGCGCCGAGCAGCGTGGAGTCGACGTCGACCAGCCCATACGGCCAGTACCCCCGCGCGTGCGAATGGTACGCGTCGAGCTCGATCCCAAACGAGAAGTTTCGCACGACGAAGTATTCGAGCGACGGCTCGAACGTCACGTCGAATGAGGTCGCCATGCTGTTCGAGTACGAAGCCGACGAAATTCCGACTTGCGAGCCCGCGATCAGCGCGAACTGGCCACGCTGTCCGAATCGCAACGGCTGCTGCGACGGCAACGCCGATCGCTGCGGTTCGGACAATCGCGACGCCGATGGCGGCTTCGCCGGCGCTTCCGGTGCGGTGCTGACCTCGCCCGGATCACCGAATTGCGCAAACGACGCTCCGGAACCGGCGGGCGCGGGCGCTTCTTGCTGTGCGGCCGCCAATCGTGGCGCGAGCAACACCACGCACGAAGCCCACCAGCAACCCTGTCCAGATGGATCGTGTCGTCGTTTCACTGCGCGGCACATGTAACCAGTTCTCTCGTACGTGGCCACTGGCAATCCAGTGGGCGCACGACGTGTCGCTCGTGATAGCGTCCGCACATAAGGAGCGCAGTTTATCTATTGGCAGCTTGCGTCGCGTGCGGGTGTTCCAACGACCTCGCATTCGTCGTCGAGGATGCCGGGGCGGAGCACGACGCAGCGCGCGCGAACGGAAATGGAGCCCGGGAATAGCGGCCTGGGTAAGGTGTTTGGATCCGAGCGACGCCGGGTCCTGTCGTTATGAGGCTTCATTCCGCCACCGCAGCGCTGATCGCGACGGTGCTCCGGATACCGACTGGTCCAACAGCACATGGTGGCCGGGGTACTGTTCGCGGGGCAGAAGCCCCTGCACAATGCCCTCCGTCGTCCGAGTGATCGTGTCGTCGAATCGGCGCTAGCATGCCCGGCATTCACCAGAATCGGCGCAACTCCCCCGCACCGCAGCCGATGGGGACGGTGTGCATGCTATACAGGAGTCACCATGGACGTCGCACTTCCAGAGCAATACAGGCCGTTGCGGCGCGTCGAATACGACCAGCTCGTCGCGCTCGGGGTCTTCCAGGACGAACGGATCGAGCTGCTCGACGGCGTGCTCGTTCCGATGAGCCCCATCGGTCCGCGCCATTCGTCGGCGATCGATCAGTTGACCCTCCTGCTCGTGCGGGCGCTCGGCGATCGCGCCCGTATCCGCGTGCAGAACCCTTTCATCGCCAGCGAGATCTCCGAACCACAGCCGGATCTCTTGGTCGCGCCGCTGCGCAGCTACACGGAGGATCACCCTGACGAAGCCTACCTGGTCATCGAGGTCGCGGAGAGCTCCTTGCGCATCGATCGCGGGCGCAAGCTCCGCATCTACGCAGAGCGCGGCGTGCCGGAGTACTGGATCGTCGACGTCGTCGCGCGCCGGATCGAAGTGCATCGCGAACCCGACGGCAGCACGTTTCGCACCGTGCGCGTGCACGAGGGCGGCGGAGCGATCGAGCCGCTTCGATTCCCGGGCGTCTCGATCCGGGTGAGCGACGTCTTCGAGTAGTCGCCGAGCGTTGGCGTCGACTCCGTCGTGATGACGCGCAAAGTATTGCAGGCGCGGCGCGAAGACGTGAGCCGTGATATAAATGATAAATGAGGCGCTTCTTCGCCGTTCGGGGTCTCTTACATGCGCTCGCCGCGTCCATGTTACTGGTTGGGTGCGGGGGCGAAACCTTCCACGCTACGGGTGACGCGGGCTCGTCCGGGCGCAACGCGAACGGCGGCGCCACGAGTGATGAGGGCGGGGTGGGCGCGAACGGCGGCACGACATCCGACGCCATGGGTGGTGCAAGTGGAAGCGGACAAGCGGGAGCCGGCGGTACGAGCGCCAGCGGCGGCAAGGGTGGATCCGGCGGCGCTTCCGGTGCTGGGGGTCGAGGAGCGGGCGGACATGCAACCGGCGGCGCCGGCGGCGGGACGTCGTGCACCTCGAGCAACGACTGCGCCGCGAACGACGTCTGCGGGTTCCCGATGCAAGACGGTTGCACGGCGAAGGGCATTTGCTTCCCGGCTCCGATGGCGATCTGCAACGCTTACTCACCGGGCTGTGCGTGCGACGGCTCGATGATCAGCATCGCATGCACCGGGCTACCGGACGGCTACGTGAGCAAGCCCCTCGCGCACACCGGCATGTGCAACACCAGCACGACCTTCACGTGCGGCACCGTGCAGTGCAACACCACATCCGAGTACTGCAAGGTCAGCGAGGACGGCGCGTGCTGCAATCCTCCGTCGTATGCCTGCGTCGCGTTTCCGGCGTCCTGCGCGAGCACCCCTACCTGCGCCTGCTTGAAGCCGAGTGTCGCAGGCGGGCAATGCTCGGAGTCCGGCGGGGTGACTGTAACTTACGCTTATCCCTGAGAACGACGTGCGAGAACGAAGATCTCGCGTGCCGACAGCAACGTGGTCGATGCACTCGTCCGCTTCGTGTGCCAGAAGCTCGGCCCTCACGCTTCGTCGTTCGAAACCGTGAAGGGACATGAGCTCCGCCTGAAGTCGTGAGCGCCCGCGCCGCCCCCGTGCTACTTTGAAGCGTCGTTACTTTGAGCAACGCGCGTCCTTCGGAGTCACCTCGTCGCATCGAAAGCGCCTTCGGGTTCGTCGATCTCGAAGGGTTCACCGCGCTCACCGAGACGCACGGCGACGAGGACGCGGCGCAGATCGCAACTCGTTTCGCGAAGCTGACCGGATCGGTGCTGGGCAAGGGCGATCGACTGGTGAAGACGATCGGCGACGCCGTGCTCGTCACGTCGCCGAACGCGGCGTCCGGCGTCGCCCTGGTAGAGCGCCTATTCACGGAGGCGGCCGCGGATGAGCGATTGCCCGCTCTCCGCGCAGGCCTGCACTTCGGAAGCGCCGTCGAGAAAGACGGAGACGTATTCGGTGCGGTCGTGAACCTGGCGGCGCGCGTCGCGGCGGAGGCGCACGCCGGGGAAGTGCTCGGCACGCAGCCGATCGCCGATGCCGCGCGAGCCGCCGGGCTCCCCGTGGCCGAGCTCGGCGCGGTGTCGCTCAAGAACGTGCGCGGGAAAGTTTCGCTGTTCTCGCTCGCGCTCGTCGTGGGTGTCACCGAGACGCCCATCGATCCGGTCTGTCAAACGGCCGTGGATCGGCGGACGGCCGCCGGACGGCTCTCGCACGACGGAAACGACTACTGGTTCTGTTCGCTGACCTGCGCGGCGGCGTTCGCCAGCAATCCCGGCTGGCACGCCAAGTAGTACCCCGACGATCACGGGGCTTTTCGGTTCGCGCGTCGAGCGCGCGCTTTCGGCGCGTGGAGCTTCCGCTTCACCTTGCGGGCGAGCTTGTCGCCGGACTTCGCTCGGTTGGCGCTGCGGCGCGTCGATTTACGCGACGGCAGCCCGGTCGCCGAGTCTTCGAGCGTCGCGGTTGCGCGGCGCGCTCTGAGCTGCGTGTTGCGCTTTGCCGTCGCCTTCGCGCCCACTTTGCGGTCGGTCGCGCTGACGCCGGGCAACGCCGTATCGACGATCGCGTCACCTCGCAGCTTTTCGGGGCGACTCGCCGCGAGCAGCAGCCGCTCACGACTGCGACCGACGCGCCGTCCGATGAGCGCGCCGGACGGCTCCACGGCTTCCGGAGCAGGCCGTGCGGCCGCGGGGCGACGAGGTCGCTTCGCCTTCGGAAGCCGTCCCTGATCGCGCACCGCTTTTTCGACGCTGCGAGCGAGCTGCCGGGAGACCTGATCGAACGCAACACGAGGCGTGTATGCGCGCTTTTCGACGATCGCGCTCGGCAGGCCGCGCAGCACCGCCTTGCCGCGGCACACGATGTCACGTCCGCCGCGCGGACCGTTCACGTCCTCGAAGCGAAACGTCAGTCGCTGGATGCGCGGCGCGAATTTGCCGAGGCGCCGCACCGTCCGATTGGCGATCCAGCGTCGTGTCCGGTCGTCCAACTGGATCCGGGCGCGCACGTGAACGGGCGTATCGAGCATCCTACTCGTCCGTGAAAAGCAAGCTGCGCGCCAGTTTTAGTACATCGGTGTCAGCGGGAGTCGGCGTCTCACGCGCGCCAGAAACTAGCCAGCTCGATGGCGATCGCCTCGAACGGCGCCGCTCGGATGACCGCGTCCGCGTACCACGTGCCGAGCAACTTCCACACGCCTGCGTCGAGCGCGAAGGCTTCGAGCGTCTTCGTCTCCGGCTCCACGAGCCAGAGCCAGCGAACCCCTTCCCTTGCGTAGATCTGCCGCTTCACGCTGCGATCCATCGCCGCGGTACCCGGTGACAGAACCTCGCAAACCCAATCCGGCGACAGCTCGATCGCCGCCGTCTCTGGAACTTCGTTCATTCGTTCTCGCCGCCAACCCGCGAGATCCGGCACGACGACGTCGCCGTGAAGATGCAGCTCCGGCTCGAACAGGAGGATCCACCCGCCTGGACCGCCACGTCCACGATGGAAGGGGCCCCACACCTCTCCGGCGAGAGCCGAAGCAACGAGCGCGTGACGCGCCGCCGGACGAGGCTGCGTGACCAGTTCGCCGTCGAGGATCTCGGCAATCAAAGGCGCAGGAACGGCGGCGAGATCCTCGTACGTTGCGCGCCGCCGGGCTGCATCGGCCATGACCGGATGACTGTAGCACGCAGTCCGGCATCTTCCCGATCGAAGGCAAGCCGAACGGAGTGTATCGCCCTCTCACACCACCCCATAGTTGAACGACGTCACCGCACCGGCAAGCGATGGATCTTCTTCAGCCATCGCACGGCACTCAAGTGGGGCAGATTAGGCGAGCCGTCCTGCCGGCGCGGCCGCGACGGGCACGCTCAACGCCCCCACCGATAAGCCGTCCATTTCTCCGTCACCCCCCGCTGATGGATGAGCTCCTCGTCCACTTTCTCGCCGCGCCCGTAGATCAGCTTGAGCAGCTCGAGATTCCGCACGTACGGCGGAAACCAGATCGAGTCGTGGAGCACGAGCACGTCGTAGTGGTGCTCGTAGAAGGTTTGCTGGACGTATTTCAGCGTGGGACCACGGAGCTTCTCGTAGAGCAGCGCCTCGGCGTCCGGCACGAATTGAACGGAGAGCGGCCGCGAGCCCGCGGGCGGCGTGATGGACGCGAGATAATGCTCGACCGCCGCGCGATCGCCGCGGGTGATGTACGCCGGAGAGAGGGTGTCGCGGAGCACGGTGGATCGATCGAGCGAGCGCTCGAGGAAGGCGTTGTGCCGGTACGCGAGCGCGTCCGTCGCGACGAGCAGCACGGTGAATCCCGCGACGACGGCGATTCGACGCCCAGTGAGCTCGAGGCGCGCCGACGCGGCGAATACGGCTTCGGCGGCGACGGCGGCGGCGAGCAACACCGCGAACGCAGGATAGACGTCGTACAGCCACCCAGCCGCGACGACGGACTGGAACAAGAGCGTCACGAGGAGCGCTCTCGGCGCGAAGAGTCCTTCTCTAGCGCCGCGCGCAAGCGCCGCCGAAATGACGAACACCAGCACGGATCCCCACACGACCGGCTCCTTCAGGCGACCGAGCGTGCCGCCGTCGGCGCTCGAAACGAGCTGCTTGAAGCGGAGCTGCGCGCCCATGTCGCGGACGAAATCCGCCCAATGTTGCGCGACGTGGAGAGCGTACGCTGCCCAGAGGAGAGCGGTCGCCCCGAGGACGAATAGATCCGCACGGCGGAAGGCAAAACGATCGCGTCGCGCGCGCCATAGAACGTAAAGGACGCCGACCGCCACACCGAACACGCCGTTCGGGTGAACCATCGGCGCGAGCAAGAGCACACCGAGCCCCGCGCCGCGGCGCCGTTCTAGCAAGAAGAACGCGAGCGACAGCACGAAGAGCTCGAGCCCTTCCATGCGCGCGACGTTCCCTGCCATTCGCGCGATGGGACAAAAGAGAAAGCACGCCGCGAGGACGGGGAAGAGCGCGCGCGCCTCGATGCGGCGCAACGACCCATATACCGCCACGACGGCGCCACACACGAAGAGCCCCGAGAGAGCGCGTGCTGCACCCAGCGAGAATGGCACGATCCGGAAGATCAGCCCCTCGAGCACCATGAACGCCGGCGGCATCCAGAGGGCCTCGCGGTTCGGGTTTATCTCCGGCGCGAACAGAGAGAGGTGATCACGAAACGCGAGCGCCTGCCACAGGAACGACCCTTCGTCGGGCCACGGCACTGGAAACCGCAGACCCACCTGGGCGCAGCGAAACACGTACGCGACGCACACGGCGAGCAGCGCGACGAACGGGATTCGTCGGGCCGCCATGGCTCACGCAGCTTCCCGGGCCTTCGCCTCCGGCAACCTCCCGAGAGCGAGCGCGCCGATCGAATAGACGCAGAGCGCCACGACCAGGAGGACGCGAAACCCGACGACCATCGCGAGGATCGTCGAGAGGATGGATGCGATGACGGAGAAGAAGCCGTTGATCGCCCACACCCAAGCTACGTACTCGTGGGAACGGGCGGAGAGGCGCGACACGGTACGGAGCCCGAGCGGCATGAAGACGCCGAGGCAGAGCCCCGCCGGCGCGATGAAACACATGGCCACCAGGATGCGCACGACGAGCGCCTGTCCGACGACAGCGTCGATGATCGCCGGGAGCACCGCGATGGCCATCAGCACCACGGCGGCGAGCCCACCGAGCGCGAAGACCAATAGCCGGCGGCGAGTGCCCTCGTAGCGCGACGACAAATAGCTGCCGATGCCCGAAGAGACGAGCAACCCGAAGAGCGTCACCGACAGTGAATACGTCGGATACCCGAGCAGCAGCGTGAGCTTTTGCATCACCGCGACCTCGATGAACATGAAGCCGACGCCGAGCGCGGCGAAATACACCGACGAAGCGCCCTTCAGCGGCATCTCGCGGAATGCGGCGCGGATGGTCACGAACGGCAAGAGGAGCAGCACCGCGGCGAGCACGACGACGACGGCGAGAAATGCGATCGTCACCTGCTCCGCCACGGTGTCCTCTTTGTCGACGATGCTGCCTTGGACCTTCGTCAACAAGGCGTCGCGGAAGCGCGCAAAGTGCCAGAAGAACGGCGCGTCGTCGCGAACGGGTCCAATCTGGTAAGGGTACGTGGCGAGAAACTGGGTGAGCTCCCGGTCCGGCAGCTGGATGACCTTGCTGAGCGGCGTCGGTTCCGGCGCCATGCCGGGCACGTAGTGGACGGTGCCGGCGTCGATCTCCCGGTTCTTGTCGGAAAACGCCTTTATCTGCTCCGGCGTGAAGGCGGGTTTGCCGAGCAGCACGGCGAGCTCGCGGAACGGCGGGAATCCGGGCGCGCTCGACACCATGACGTGGCTCGGGAAATCGGAGATGCCGGCGGCGGCGAAGGCCGCGCGGGCGGTGGTGATGTAGCGCGTCGTTCGGTTCGGCTTGCGGTCGTACGCGAGCTCGCCGAACTGGGTGCACACGATGCCCCGGTCCGTGAGGTGGCGCAGGCTCTCGGTGATCATCTCTTCGGTGTAGAGGTAGCTCTCGGAGAGCACGAACGCGCCGGACGTCGCCGCGTTCATGGCCGCGTAAGAGTCGGGAGCGACGAACCAGATGAGGTCGTACTTCTCCTTCGTCTGCTTCATGAACCAGCGGCCGTCGCCGTTCAGCAGGGTGACCTTCGGGTTGTCGGCGAGATGACCCGTGAGGTTCGCGTACACGTGGGTCAGCAGGTTGTACGTGGCGGGGTTGAGCTCGACGCCGGTCACGTGGCTCGCCTCGAAGAAGAGCGACGCGACGACTTCGTGACCGCCTGCCGAGCCGATGATGAGCACCTTGGGCTCCGGCGGGAGTACCTTGAACGGCAACGCGCGCGGGTCGGTGTTCAAATATTGGAAGCGCTCGAAGCTGCCGTCGAAGCGCCGGATACCGGAGCCCGGCTGGCCGTCGTGAAAGACGAGGAAGAGGTCGTTCGGGTAGAGCGGGTGCTTCGCGACGTCGATGCGGAAGACCGGGCTCCACTTCGAGTAGAGCACCAACTTGCCGTCACGGTAGTCCTCGTAGGATTTGCTTCGGGCGACGACCGGGTCGCGCAGCCCGAGCCCGGTCGCGACGGGAACGAGCAGCACGGCGACGGCGAGCACACCCATGCCGAAGAGCCATTTCGTGCTCCGCGCGAGGCGTAGTCCCCCTAGCGCGATGATCAGGCCGGACAGCACGACGGTGCGCGGCGGCGTCAGCGTCCAGATGAACGGCACGGCGAGCGTGCATCCGAGCGCGGCGCCGAGCAGGTCCGCGGCGTACAGCTTCTGCGCCTTCTCCGGATCGCGGCTCAGGACCGTGGAAAGCACGATACCGACGGCGAAGAACGACACCGTGAGCAGCAACGCGACGAAGACGAGAGCGGCGATTTCGCGCGCGCCGGTCGTTCTGTCGGCGATGTTCAGCTGGATCGGCGCGATGAACAGGTACGAAATGAGCACGCTCAAGCCGCCCGCGAAGCTCGCGATGGGAATGACGCGCTCTGGCGACGCGTTGCGCAGCCGGCCCGAGGTCGCGACCGCGATGCCGCCGCATCCGACGCCGAGCAGACCCAGGCCGATGATCAGGTACGTGAAGTAGTAAAAGACCTTGAACGAAAAGATTCTCGTGTACGAGATCTCGAGCAAGAGTGCCCCGAGCGAGGTGGTGAATATCTCGAAATAGAGCGGCTTCCGGAGCACGGGTGCCCGTGCATAACACGTTCGTGCGCCTTCGCGCAGCGGGCCCTCCGTCCCTCCGGGGCCGCCACTCGCTTCGCTCGGCGCCGTGCAACGGCTGGAGCAAGCGGGTCGCAAACCGCGCGAAGGCCATGTACAAGACACCCCCACATGTCCGACGAGGCGCGTCCGAGCCCCTTCGTTTACCGCGGATTGTTCGCCGTCACTCTCGCCACGCTGATGCACGAGATCCTCCTCACGCGCATCTTCAGCGTAACCATGTGGTACCATTTCGCGTTCATGGCGATCTCCATCGCCATGCTGGGGATGACGGTGGGGGCGATCATCGTCTTCCTTCGCCCCTCGGCCGATGCGGACGTGCCAGTGCGGCTGTCGTGGTGGGCGATCGCCTACGCGGTGACGCTGGTCACGGGCTTCCTCGTCTATCTGCACATCCCCTTCACCGGCGGCGCCGACGCGAAGAGCATCGCGTTCCTCTCCCTGAGCTACACGATCATCGCCGTCCCGTTCACGTGCAGCGGCGTCATCGTCGCGCTCGTGCTGTCTACCTTTCGCCGGCACGCGAGCAGTCTGTATGCGACCGATCTGCTCGGCGCGGCGCTCGGCTGCGTCGCCCTGGTTTATACGCTGGAGCTCACCGATGCGGCGAGCGCGGTGCTCGTGGTCGGCGCCGTCGCCGCGCTCGGCGCCGCGAGCTTCGCCGCCGCGGCGTCGTCGGGTGCGCGCAAGGCGGGCTCTCTCGCGCTCGCCGCGGGGCTCGGCGTGCTGTCGATAGTGAGCACCGTGCTCACCCGAAGAGGAACGCCGCTCATCGAGATCGTCGATACGGCTTCGAATTCCACGGCGTCGTATCACTACGCCCGCTGGAACTCGCACTCGCGCGTCACCGTCTCCGGAAACCCGAACGAGCCGACGGGGGCCGCCGGCTGGGGTCTCTCGGAAAAAACCGGCGCTTCGGCGGCGAAGATCCGACAACTCGGGATGTCGATCGACACCTGGGCGGGCACGGTCATCACGGCCTACGACGGCAACCCCGCGACCGTTTCCTACCTGAAGGACGACGTCACGAACATCGCGCACTACCTCCGGCACGACGCGGACGTGTTCGTCGTGGGCGTGGGCGGCGGTCGCGACATTCTGTCGGCGCTCGTCTTCGATCAGCGCTCGGTCACCGGCGTGGAGGTGAACCGCGACGTCCTTCGCGCGACCACGGAGGTCTTCGGCGATTTCGCCGGTCACATCGAGCGCGACCCGCGCGTCACCTTGGCCGTCGACGAGGCCCGGAGCTACTTGACGCGGCTGGATCGTCGCTTCGACATCATCCAGCTGTCGCTCATCGACACGTGGGCCGCGACGGCGGCGGGCGCCTTCGTGTTGACGGAGAACTCGCTCTATACGGTGGAAGGCTGGACGACGTTCCTGCGGCACCTGAAACCGCACGGGATCCTCACCGTGAGCCGGTGGTATTACCCGACGCGGCCGAGCGAAGCGATCCGCGTGGCGTCGCTCGCGCGCGGCGCCCTCGCCGCCACCGGCGTCACGAATCCCGCGGACCACGTGGTCATGGTGAAAGCGCCGAAGGCGTCGGGGATGCCGGGGCAGTTCGGCAACGGCATCGCGACCATCCTCGTCAGCCCCGATCCGTTCAGCGCGGAGGATCTCGCCACGCTCGATCGCGAGACGGATCGGCTCGGCTTCCAGTACATCGCCAAGACCCCGTACTTCGAAGGTCCCGCCTATCGCACGATCCTCACCGCGCCCGACGCGACGTCGTTCTACGACTCGTTCTCGCTCGACGTGTCGCCGCCCACGGACGATCGCCCGTTCTTCTTCCAGATGCTCCGCCTGCGCGACGTCCAGAAGAGCCTCTCCGTCAGCTGGCTCGACCCGAATCGCACCAACCTGGAAGCGATCCGTCTGCTGGTGGTGCTGCTCGGCATCGTGGGGACGCTGACGCTCGGGTGCGTCGTACTGCCGCTCGCGTTGCGCGCGCGCGGCGGTACGTTGCGCGGCGCCGGCTCGCTGCTCGGCTTCTTCTTCGCCATCGGGCTCGGCTTCATGTTCGTCGAGGTCTCGGAGATGCAGCGTCTGATGCTGCTGCTCGGCAAGCCGACGTACGCGCTCTCGGTCGTCCTGTTCACGCTGCTGGTCGGCAGCGGCGCGGGGAGCCTCATGAGCGAGCGCCTGCTCGGCGCCTCGGGGCCGCTGACCGGCCGCCGCGCGCTGCTCATGCTCGTGCTCGTGTTGATCGCCATGGGCGTGCTCACGCCGTTCGTGGTCCACGGCCTCGCGGCGTCCGGCACCGCGGCGCGCATCCTCGCCGCCGCCGCCATGCTGCTGCCGATGGGGTTCTTCATGGGCTTGCCTTTTCCGCTGGGGCTCTCCGCGGCGAACGACAATCCTCGGCTCGTCCCCTGGTTGTGGGGAATCAACGGCGCGGCGTCGGTGCTGTGCTCCGTGCTCGCGATCGTCATCGCGCTCGGCGCGGGGATCTCGGCCGCGTTCTGGTCCGGCGTCGCTTGTTATACGCTCGCCTTCACCATGTACTTGATGGCGTCGCGGGGCGGCGCAGCGGCGCGAGGCGCGTGACGTGACCGGGCGCAAGCTCGTCTCCTTTGCCGCTTACGCCGCCGCGGCGGTCCTCGCCGCGCTCTACTTCTTCCAGTCCTCGACGCTCGGCCCGAACCACACGGACGAGGGGCTCATCTTGCAGTGCATCGAGGCGATGGCGCACGGCAAGCGTCCCTTCTTCGACTTCGCAGACGCCTACGGTCTCTTCAACTGGGTGTTCCCGGTCCTCTTCTACAAGGCGTTCGGGGACCGCGTGTGGGGCGTCCGCATGTGGATGGTCCTGCTCAAGGTCATCACCGTCGCGGTCGCCTACGTGCTGGTGCGCGGGCTCCTCGACGATCGCGCGACGACGGAGCCGCGCGCTCGCCGTCGCGGCAAAGTCTACGGGGCCCTGACGTACGTCGGCGTCGTGGTGCTGCTCGGCGAGCAATGGCAATCGCTGCAGACGGCCTACGCCTTCATCACGGTGATGCCGCTCACGCTGGGCGGCTGGTACCTCCTGCTCTGCCGGCCTTTCAAGAAGCTCGAGTACAACGTCATCGGCGCCGGTGTCATCACGGCCGCTGCGATCTGGACGAAGCTCAACACCGGGATGTACCTGCTCTCGGGGGGGCTCTTCGCGTACTTCTACTGGATACCGGTCGAGCTACCGGAGCGGTATCAGCGAGGCTCGGCGCTCCTCACCAGGCCGGCTGCGCGGCGGTGGTTCGGTCTCGCGCGCACCGCCGGCCTCGGCGCGTACGGCTTCCTCTTCTGCTTTTCGATTCGACAGCACTATAACGTCTGGTTCTTCCTCTACCTCGTCGTCCCGCTCTTCATCGCGCTCACCTGGACGGCGACTACCGTCCGCACCGAAGAAGACACCGCGACGCCGCTCGTCGCCTACTTCGCGCCCTTCCGCCTGTACTTCGGCGTGACCGTCGCGCTCTCCCTCGCCATTCTCTTCGGCTACTACGGAAAGTACGCGCTTCCGTACGTGAGCGAGCTCTCGAAGCTCCTGTCGCTGATCCACTACACGGCGCCGTTCCCGGAGCTCGGCAAGCCCGGCGGTTACAAAGGCCTCAACGACTATTATTGGCTAGAGCTGCCGTGGCTGTTCACCGCGGTGTTCTCGATCTGGATCGCGCTCGGACGACGCCTCGGCGCGCGGGCGTACGGCGCCGAGTGGCCGCGCCGGCGTGGACAGGCGAGCGCGCTGTTCATGCTGATGACGCTGCACACGTTCGTCATGTACGCGCGGTCGGACGAGACGCACATCTACCAGGCGCTCGTGCTCGTGGTGCCCGCCTTGTTCATCGTCATCGGGCAGATCGACGCGTTCCTCGGAGCCGTCAGCGTCACCGCGCCGTTTCCGCTGCGCCTCGCCTTGTCCGGATTCGGCTTCTTCTACGTGCTTTCGTTGCTGGTGCTCCCCACGAAGGACACCTTCCGCATCGGCCGCGGCGACTTTCACAACCCGAAGCTCGAGCATTTGCGCTACCGGCGCGAGCACAGCCCCTACGTGCGCGACCTCTCGATGGATATCTGGGACCACGAGTGGGACATGGTCGAAGACGAGACCGCCGCGTACATCCAGAACATGTCCTTGCCGCACGAGGAGATCCTCCTGCTCACGGCGGATAGGCTCGTTTACTTCAACTCCGATACGGAGCCGGTCGGCGGTCGCTACGACTTCTTCTTCTACCTCGCGAGCGTCGGCCTGCTCGACCGCGCGGGCATCGATCAGCTCGTACCCGCGGCGCTCATCCGGGACATCCTGATGCGGCCACCACGCATCATCGTCAGTTCCATGGGCCGCGTACCGCTCGCCGAAGTCTTCCCCGAGTTCGTGGAGCTCCGCGAGCGGATGTACAAGCAGACGCATCACTTCCGTCACATCCTCATCTACGAACTGCGAGTCGACGGCAAACCCGTCCCCGAGCCCCTGCGATGAACGGCGCGGACGAGGCAGATTTTTTACAGGAAGAGGGAAGAGCAGAAGGATTTGTTGGGTTACTAGCTCAGCACGGCACCGAAACTCGAACCGCCCGTCACCACGTCGCGCCGACAAAACCCCCCTTCCGACCTTCCCTCTTCCTGTAAAAAATCTGCGGCCGTAGATCGTCGAAATAGCGCCGGATCGGGCCCATTCCTCGACAGCCCGGGTGACCCGCGGCTATAGGAGGCTCGCCCGACGACCGAGCAGCGCATGGCGACGAAGAGACCGGACTACCCGACGCTTTTGCTGCTGCTGGCCATGTACGCGCTGCTCGCGGGCAACGTCGTGCTCTTCTACGCGCACCGGCTGCCCCTCGTGGTGCACGTCCTCGTCGGCGCCGTGGCGATTCATCTCGCGTTCACGGTGTGGCACGAGGCGGTCCATGGCACGGTCTCGAAGAAGCAGCGCGTGAACGACGTGGTCGGCGTGCTCGGGATGCTGCCGTACATGACGCCGTACTTCATGCAGCGGTGGGTGCACCTCGAGCACCACCGCAAGCTGAACAACGAGGACGACCCGAACTTCATTTACACGAACGGTCCCCTCCTCACCTTGCCGCTCCGGTATCCGCGCGCGCTCGCCTATGGGAAGAAGCTGCTCAAGGTGGACCCGCGAGCGCCGGGCGAACGCCTGAGCGATCTTCTGACGACGCTCCTGGTGCTCGCCGTGTACGGCGTCGCGGTGGCGACGGGGCACGGCGTCGACGTGCTCGTGTTGTGGTTCTTGCCCGTCGTCCTGGCGAAGCTGTTGATGGACTGGTACATCAATTACTTGCCGCACCGCGGGCTCCCGCCGCACCGGTTCCACGGCACGCGGATCATCGAAGTGTGGTGGTTCACGCCGCTCGTGCTCGGGCACAACTATCACGCGGTGCACCACCTCTGGCCGACCGTCCCCTGGTACCGTTACCGCCAGATTTACCGGAAGAAGCTCGGGTATCTGAGAGAGAATGGCGTCCCCGTCGAACGCAGAGTTTTCGGAAGCTGGGTCTAACCCGCACGGCGAAGGAGCGGCGCGCCTTTCGCTCGTCGACGCGCGCTGCGCGCTGTGCGGAGCGGACGAGCAGGAGCCCCAAGCCTTCGGCTACGACTTCGAATACAACACCGCGGCGAACCCGTTCCGGTTCGTCCGTTGCGCGCGCTGCGGACACCTCTACCTGAGCCCGCGCCCCGCGCCTTCGGACCTCGGCGTCATCTACCCGGCGCACTACTACACGCTCGCCGGCACGGGCAACCTGGTCGCGAAGCTCCGGCGCGTCTGGGAGGGCAAGAAAGTCGACGTCTACCGTCGCGCCCTCGGCGCGGGTCCGAAGCGCATCCTCGACGTCGGCTGCGGCGAGGGCCGCTTCCTCCAGGTGCTCCGTGATTTCGGCGATCCGCAATGGGAGCTCGTCGGCGTCGATTTCGATCCCGCCGCCGTCGAGCGGTGTCGCGCCCGCAGCTTCACCGCGTACGCAAAGCGCGTCGAGGACATGGCCGCGGAGGAGGGCACGTTCGACTGCGTGATCATGCTGCAGCTCATCGAGCACGTCGAAGATCCCGTCGTCATCGCGAAGCGCGTTTTCTCGCTGCTACGTCCCGGCGGCATCTTCGTCGTGGAGACGCCGAACCTCGCCGGCTGGGACTACGCGCTCTTCCGCAAGCGCTGGTGGGGGCACTACCATTTCCCACGGCACTTCCACCTCTTCTCGCGCGAGTCGCTCGAGCGCCTGTTGAAGGAGGCCGGCTTCGCCATCGATCGCGCCGAGCACCTCATCAGCACGAGCGCGTGGACCATCTCGTTCGGCAACTACTTCCTCGACCGCGGCTATCCTTCGTGGTTCGCCAAGTTCTGGAACTTCAAGAACCCGCTCTTGCTCGCGATCTTCGTCACGCTCGACAGCGCACGCGCGAAGCTCGGCGGCGAGACCTCGAATCAGCGGGTGATCGCGCGAAAGCCGGGCTGATGTACCGGTGCACCGCACGGCGCGTTCGAGCGCCAGCGGTGGCGGAGCTCGTTGGGGTGCGTACCGATGCAGAGACAAAGGTACGTATACGAACCATCGTCGCGCGGTCGCGGATAGCTCGTGGCGGAGGAAATCGACCGAACCGACACATTCGTCCGGCCGTGGTTGACGCGATCTCGACGGCGGTACGCTAAATGCAGCTCGCGCGGTCCTTCCGGACCCAGATCGACACCGTCCCCAGGTTGGTCGTGCCGGCGGTGCCGCGCATGCAATAGTTGGCGATCAGGTACTCTCGCACGCGCGGGATCTGCGTCATCGTCACGTGGCCGAGCGTATCGGGTGCGTCGATGATCACGGGGGGCCTCTCGGTGCGCAGATCTTCGACCAGATCCTCCCGCGCGCCGCGCGCGACCCGCTCCTCGTGCACGTTGTACCAATCCGGCGGAACGGTACCCGCGACGAGCGTGAGATACGTGAACCGGCTCGCGGGGTGGCGGTGACACGTGAGATACAGCTCGGCCCCGAACCCCCACACGAAGAGCGGCGCGGCCGGGGACCCGCTGTAAGAGTCGACTATCCCGCACACTTGCTCGTGTGCCTCCTTGGGCCAGGCGCCGGCGCGACGCTGCTCCTTCAGGTTGTGCAATATCTGTTCGGAGGTGACGGCCATCAGCGCGACCGGCAAGACCGCGACGACGACACAGGCGAGGAGGCCCGGAGATTCGCTCGTACGGCGTAGGCCGTTCTCGGCGCGCAGGCCGAGCGCGAGGGCGGCAAACGGCACCACGCACAGGAAATAGTGCGGCCAAAAACGCATCGGACTGACGGCGGAGACGAAGCAGACGAAGGCGAGACAGGCCGCGACCGCCTCGAGGGCGGAGTGCCCGGCGATCGCGACCGCTCGCCGACGAACGACGAGGACGCCCTGAGCGAGCGGCGCCGACATACCGACGAGGAACGCGCTCACGGCCCACGGCTGAAGGTAAAGCATGTAGCTCACGAAGGCCTGGGAGGCGCTCTGCCCGCGGTACGGCTGCATGTAGATGTGCGCGTTGTACGTGTAAAACCAGTACCAGAACGTCCCGAGCTGCCGGTGGCAGGCGTAGAGGACGACGATTCCCGCGAACACCAGGAACGCCCCCAGGGCGAGCACGGAGGCGGAGCGAAGACTCTTTCGGAAGCTTCCGGTCAGCTCGCGATCGCGAAGAACGGCCCACGCGACCAGGGGAACGAGGATCGGAAGGGCCGGCTGCTTCGCCATACCCGCGAGTCCCGCAGACAAACCGGCGGCGAGCAGGAAGCCGCGCCGCCGTCGTGGAGCAGTTACTCGCTCGAACGCGACGGTCTCGAAGAGCAGCGCGGCGACGCAAAACGGCGACGCGACGCCCTCCCCCGTGACGGCGAATCCCGGGCTCGGGAAGAACGCGACGAAGACGGTCCACGCGTACAGCACGGCGGCGATGGCGCCGCCGAGCGGCCTCCGAACGGCGAGCCCGGTACCGAACACCAAGAGGAGCGACGCGGTGCTCGTCACCGCGGGCAGCCATCGCGCCCCTGCCCACGTCAGCCGGCCACCGGCGTACTCGGCGAGCGCTGCGGCCCAGTAATAGACCGGGCCCCGGTGACTGCGGCCGTCCACGTACGGGAGAAGATGCCCGTCCAGAAGACGCTCCCCCATCGCCATCGTGTAACCGTCGTCGGCGCCGATGGGGCCTGCGTAATGGAGGAAGAAGCCGTGGAAGCGAAGGGCTGTCGTCACGCACCAGGCGAGCGCGATACCGGAGACGATGGCCACGGCGCGCCTGTCGGCAACGCCGAGCAGCAGACGCGAAACGTGAGCGAGACCGCGCGGCGCGCCTCGTTGCGAACCGTCACCGTCCATGACTCCGCCCGCCTCGAACCGGGCGGTCACCATCCATCACCACGTGCCTCACGTTACCGCGAAAAGCGCCGTGTTGTCGCGCCCAAAGTGCCTTGCGGGGGGGGCGGTGAGCGGAGCTAGCCCCCCCGCCCGCGCTTCCGTCCGCGCGGCGCCCGAGTCCGGCGACGCCGCGCAGGCTCACGACGAAGACGTCGCGTCCAGTACTTCGCGCACTTTGCTGGAAAGCGACGCCGGCGTGAACGGCTTCTGAAGGAACGGAATGCCGCGTTGTAGCGACGCTCGATCCGCGAAGGCGTCGTCGGTGTAGCCCGACATGAACAGCACGCGAATCTCCGGACGGAGCGACGCGACGCGCTTCATCAGCTCGGGGCCGCTCATTCGGGGCATGACGACGTCCGTCAAGAGCAGGTGAACCGGCCCGCCGTGGGTCCGAAAGAAAGAGAGCGCGGCTTCCGGATCGGGCATCTCGTACACCACGTACCCGCTTCTCTGCAGGATGCGCTTTGCCACGTCCCGCACTCGCGGCGCGTCCTCCACGAGGACGATCGTCTCGTGACCGCGGTCTGCCTCGCTCTGCGCGCCGGCCTGGACGCCCCCGCTCTCGGAGGGAGTCGTCTGTCGAGGCAGGTAGATCTTGAACGTCGTGCCTCGCCCCAGTTCGCTTTCGACCCAGATGGATCCTTCGCACTGCTGCACGATGCCGAACACCGTCGAGAGGCCGAGCCCGGTTCCTTTTCCCATCTCCTTCGTGGTGAAGAAAGGCTCGAAGATTCGAGCCTGAGTCGCCTCATCCATTCCGTGTCCGGTATCGGTCACCGCGAGCAGGATGTGAGGGCCCGGCTTCAGGCCGACGTGCGCGTCGACGAACTCCCGATCGAGCTCGACCGTGCTGGTCTCGATGGTGAGCGTACCGCCGTGTGGCATGGCGTCGCGCGCGTTGACCACGAGGTTCATGATGGCCTGCTCGAGGTGAGCCTCCGCGCCGCGAACGAGCGCGGCGCCGTCCGCCAGCACGAACGACAGATCGACGTCCTCGCCGAGCACGCGAAGCAGCATGCGCTCGATCCGGGACAGCAGGGCGTTCAGATCGAAGACCGTCGTTTCGATGACCCGCTGACGGCTGAAGAGCAACAGCTGCTTCGTGAGCTCCGAGGCCCGCTCCGCGGCCTTGCGTACCTCGTGAGCTTCGTCGCTCGGGCGTCCTTCGGAGATCGCCTGCTCTTCGAGCATCGCCCCGTAGCTCAGGATGACCGACAAGAGGTTGTTGAAGTCGTGAGCCACGCCGCCGGCGAGGCGTCCGATGGCCTCCATTTTCTGAGATTGCCGGAGCTGCTCTTGGGTCCGCAGCAGCTGGCGCTCGATCTCGTGCTGGCTCGTCAGATCGCGCGCCGTCTGCGCGATCGCCACGATGCCGCCTTCGGAATCGTGGACCGGCGCGAGGGACAAGGACACGGCGACCGTGCTGCCGTCCTTGCGCCGCCGCTCGGTCTCGACGACCTCCGCCGGGTTGCCCTCCGAGACGCGACGGATGAGATCGAAGTGTTCTTCGAGCCGGTCCGAGGGGACGATCACGGTGGCGGACGAGCCGAGCACTTCCGCGGACGAGTACTCGAAGAGGCGCTCGGCCGCTTCGTTCCAGCTCGTGAGCGTCCCATCGACGAGTTGCGTGAGAACGGCGTCTCTCGAAGACTGCACGACGGAGGCGAGCAAGGCGCGCGCCTGCTCGGCGGCGTGCCTCTCCGTGATGTCCTTGATGAGGACCATGCGCGCGCGGCGGCTTCGGAACGAAAACTGCCGCGTCGTGTACTCGCCGACGAAGCGAGTGCCGTCCTTGCGAAGGTAATGGGACACGCCGCCGCTCTCGGCGCCGGAGGCGAGCGGTCGCTCGCGAGCGGCCGCGTCCGAAGCGACGGCGAGCTGCGGGACCGGTTTCGAGAGGAACTCCTCGCGCGAGTAGCCGAACAGCGAAAGAGTCGATTCGTTCGCCGCGAGCGGAATGCCGGTCTCGACGTCGAACACGAAGAGCGGCAGGGGGCTCGCCTCGAACGCGAGCTGGTTCGCGTCTTCGGCCGCCCTGGCCGCGAGCAGGATCTGTTCCTTCTCGCGCTCGAGGAGCGTGAGCGCGGCGCGGAGCTGGCTCACGATGAGCACCGCCGCCGTGTAGACGGCGTAGTGGATCGTCGTGTCGGTCAAGAGGAACGTGCCGTTGTGCTCGAGACCGAGCGCCCTCACGTCGCAATAGAAGCTCGCCGCGACCGCGAAGGCGCCCATCACACAGCCGGTCCTCCAGCCGATGGTCCACGCCGCGAGAGCGACCGGCGCGAAATACAGCCCTCGCAGCGAGACGTCCCAGCTCGTGAGGTAGTCCGCGGCGAAGATGCCGAGAAAGAGCCCGAATACGATCGCGTAGCGCGCCGCCAGCCGCCGGCGGTCGATCGCGAAGAGCACCGCGGTCAGATAGCGCGCAAAGGACACGGTGCGCTCCACGCGCTCGCGACGAACGCACCGACCTGCAGCAGCGGGGAACCGCTCGCAAGCCGCAGCGCGGATGAATGGAGGCAGCCAGCCATGGGCCCTTGCTTTCTCTCCCGCGCCCAGCGTACCCGAACCATGGAGGTTCCAAACGGCCAAATCGCGTCTTCGACGCGCGCCGCGCGCGCAACAAATGTGTGTGATGAAGCGATCGCCGAGATTAAGAAATCCTCAGAACATCGCTGCTCGATCGACGGACCCGGACGGTGAGCCCCGAAGAGCGCGGCGCGGCGCTCGCTACTCCGCGCTCGCCGACATGCCGTCGGGCGGGCCCACGCGGTGCGAGCGGATCACCGACCGGGGCTCGGGGGACGCGACCTTGCGCGCGACGAAGAGCTTGATATCGCCGAAGCGGAACGGAATTTCTCGCCGACCGAGGCTCGAATCGCCGAGCGTACGCGAGAGCGCCGCCGCGAACGGAACACCGAGCGTACCGAGCTTCGACAGCAGGTACTCGACGGTGACGACGTGGGTGTACTTCCCCTCGTCCACGAGCTCGAACCCGGTCTCGCGGAGCACCTGACGGATGGTCGCCTCCGTGAAATAGAAGAGGTGCATGTCCATCAGCCAGGGCCAGTGCTGGCCCGCGAGGCGGGGGAACCAGTTGTCGATCATCAACGTGGAGAACAGCAAGGTGCCGCCGTCGGGGAGCAGCTCGTTGATCTTCCGGAGCTCGGCGACGGGGTTCGCGAAATGCTCGAGGACGTCCCAGGCCACGACCACGTCGAACGTCCGCTGGTTCGACGGCAAGTCGTCGACCGTGCCGGTGACGACCGGGGCCGACGTGATGCCGCGCGATGCGTGCGCCGCCCAGCGCGAAGGCTCGACGCCCATGATGTCGAAGCCCGCGTCGCGCGCCACTTTCAAGAACGCGCCGCAGTAGCTCCCGATCTCCAGGATGCGATCGACGCTGCGCAGATGCTTGCGAACCTGTTCCAGGTTTCTTCGAAACGTCGTCTGCCGGGCCCGGATGTGTTCGAGGTACACGGGGTCGATCGCGTTCTCGTATTCACCGACGAGCTCTTCCGTCGAGAGCTCGGGACGCATGAAGACGAGCCCGCACCGCAGGCAGCGCAAGATCTGCCCGTGGGAGCGCGACGAGTGCGTGGCGCAGCTGTACGGCGACAGATCGTTCGCCAGGGTTCCGCGTCCCTTCGGCGCGTACTCTTGAACGTGATGCGTGCCGCCGCAAGCGACGCACTCGACCTTGCCGCTCGGCTCGGCGACGGCGCGCTCGCGCTTCGGCAGCAGACGGCCGAGCGCGATACGCTGGATGGTGAACATGGCGCGGTAGATCTCGACCTCGGAGATCTTCGAGGCGCCGGTCGCGCGGTTTTCGAAGTGGATCGGAAACTCGGCGAGCTTGTCGGTGACTCTCGCGACCTCGTTCAGCGAATCGACGGCGAACGAATAGCCTTCGCTCTTGATCTGCTCGATGCGCACGCGTGACAAAAGATCCGCCGTGAACGCGCGGTACATCGTGGTGTTCTCTTCGAGCGGAAGCCCGAGCGCGGCCTTGGCGAATAGATTCGCCGTTCGGCTGATGAACGTGCGACCGAGTCCGTAATCCGAGCGACCGCCGGGCATGTAACGAGAGCCCGTCACGAAATCGGCGTGCTCGAGCAGCTCGAGAAACTTCGGCAGGTAACGCGGGTGATGTGAAAAATCCGCGTCCATCGTCACCAGCGCGTCGAAACCGGCGTCGCGCGCATAAAGCATCGCGAGCTTGTGCGCCGATCCGAGCCCGAGCTTGCCGGGCCGGTGCACGACATGCAGACGCGGCAACGTTTCACCGAGGCGATCGAGCACGTCGCCGGTGCCGTCCGGCGAGGCATCGTCGACCACGAGGATGGAGCAGCTCGGCAAGTGCTCTCGGACCGTCAGAATGAGGCGTTCGACGTTCCCCGCCTCGTTGTACGTGGGGAAAAATACGAGAACATTCGACAACTTGCGAGCTTCTCGGCCCGGAGGTGAATCGGTCGGCACGGCGCCCAGCTTACTGTACCGATCGGGTCCCGAGCCGGATTTACTTGTCACGGAGCCTATGATAGCAACACTCGCGTCTTCCGGTTCTCGTTACCCCACGACTTACTCGGTTTGATTTTTCTGTCCTTTTCCGCCTTTGCCGAAACCTCTGGAGCCCGAGTGGGGCGGCTCCAGGGAACCCCACTGACAACCCATTAACTTCGCGGGCTCGCCGGCCCCGGAGGGTGACAATCATGCGTATTTCTTGGAAACACCCAGTCATTGCTCTCGCTGCTGCTGCGATCATCGCCGCGTGTAGCTCGGACAACAATCCTTCGAGCAGCGGAGACGCTGGCAGCGACGCCGGCACTTGCCACGCGAACGGCAAGGTCGAGAAGGGCGAGGCCTGCGACCCGATGGCGACCGTCACCACGACGTGCTCGACCGCCACGATGGGCAAGTCGACCAGCGGCAAAGTCACCTGCAATACGGATTGCACGCTGAACACCAACGGCTGCACGAGCGGCAGCGGTGGCGCCGGCGGTGGTGGCGGCACGACGTCGGGCACCGGCGGTGTCGTCGGCACGGGCGGCGGCCCGGTGAAGGGTTCCGACGCAGGACCGGACGCGACGGCGGATGCTTCGTCGGACGCGGCGACGGCGGACAGCGGCAAGGACTCCGGTAAGGGCGGGACGACGGCCGTCGTCGATGGCTCCACCGGTGGTACCGCAGGCAGCGCCGGCGAGGCCGGATCCGCGGGCACGGCTGGCGCCGGCGGCACCTGAGCGGCTCGTAGTTCAACGCTCTCTGTAAAAGTGGGGCGCACGTAGGCCTCGTAGGGCATCCGCCGTACGGGGCCTGTCGTGTTTTGTCTCTTTCGGCTGGAGCCGACGAAAACAGCGACGGCGGGCGGCGCACCGCTCGTAGTTTGGCGGCGCCGGCACTAGAGAGACGATCGATGCGCATCTTGGTTACCGGAGGGGCTGGGTTCATCGGGTCGAACATCGCGGATGCGTTCGTCGCGCGCGGCGACGACGTCGTCGTCCTGGACGATCTCTCGACCGGTCGCGAGGCGAACGTCCCGCGCCAAGCACGCCTCGAAAAGCACGACATCCGCTCGCCGGGCGCACAGAAGGTCATCGCGACGTTTCGTCCGGACGTGCTCTGCCATCTGGCCGCGCAGCTCGACGTGCGAAAGTCCGTCGCCGATCCCGCCTACGACGCCGACGTCAACGTCGTCGGGTCGCTCAGGCTATTCGAGTCCTGCAGGACGGCGGGCACGCGGCGCGTGCTGTTCTCGTCGACCGGCGGCGCGATCTACGGCGAGCAAGACGTGCACCCCTGCGACGAGACGCATCCCGAGCGCCCCGTGTCGCCCTACGGCGTCGCGAAGCTCGCGGTCGAAAAATATCTTCACTACTACTCGGTCGTCTACGGATTCAAGGCGACCTGCCTGCGCTACGCGAACGTGTACGGCCCGCGGCAAAGTCCGCACGGCGAAGCCGGCGTCGTCGCGATCTTCGCGCGCAAGCTCCTGAACGGCGAGGTTCCGGTCGTCAACGGCGACGGCGCGCAGACGCGGGACTTCGTGTTCGTCGGCGACGTCGTCCGCGCGAACGTCCTCGCGCTGGAGAAGGACCTCACCGGGTCGTTCAACGTCGGCACCGGCGTCGAGACGTCCGTCGTCCAGCTGTACGACGCCATCCGCAAGGCCGTCGGCTCGGACGTCCTGGCGAAGCACGCGCCGGCGAAGCTCGGCGAGCAGATGCGTTCGTCCCTGGACGCGAGCTTGCTCGAGCGCCGCGCCGGGTTCCGGCCGCGCACGCCGCTCGACGAGGGCTTGCGCGCGACCGTGGATTACTTCCGCACGAGCGACGTCTGAGCGCTGTCGGGCAGGGTGATCGGCAGGCGCATCGCGTCTTGTGCGGCGTCCCGGGAGTACAAGAACGCGTACGCGGCGCGGCTCGCGAGGACCCGCTTCGTGTAACGGCGCGTCTCCTGAAACGGGATGAGCTCGACCCAGACGTCGAAGTCGACGGCCGGGCGCTCGCCGAGCCAGCGGCGCGGCCGCGCCGCGCCCGCGTTGTAGCCGGGGATGGCGAGCAGCGGGCTCTCGGAGAAGACGCGGGATAGATCCGAGAGCACGCGGCAGCCGAGCGCGACGTTCACGCCCGGACGCTTCAGGGCTGCGGGATCGCAGGGGAGCCCGAGGGGCTTGGCGAAGCGCTGCGCCGTCGGCTCCATGAGCTGCATGAGGCCGTAAGCCTTCACCGGGCTCTCGGCGCCCGGATCGAAGGACGACTCTTCGCGCATGACGGCGTAGACGAGGGACTCGGGGACGCCGCTGCGCCTCGCTTCACGCTGCACCACGGCCCGGTAAGGACGCGGAAACTCGATTTCCCACGCGCGCGACCAATCCCCCGCCGGCCATCGACCGAGCCAATCCGAAAGACCCACGGCGATGTCGTGCGACAGCTTCGCCGCGCCCGCGCGCGCGTAGAGCAGCGCGATCGCCCAGAGCACCGGCGGCGCCGCGTCGGATTTCGAGACGCCGAGCGCGGACATTTCACGGGTCGCGTCCTGGACGTCGCCCACGCGAAGGAGCTCGAGGGCTCGGACGAAGCCCGGCAGATCGAACTCCGGGCGGTGGGTGAACGAGAACGGGTCGTTTTGCGCGAGCGCCAGACCTTCGTCGAGAGCACGGCGCGCCCGCGCGTCGTCCGCGGCCGAGAGCCGGGAGTAGGCCTGCAGCATGTAATACGAGAGCGGCAGCTCTCGGACGATGGCCTCGTAGTCGGAGAGCGCCTGCTCGGTGTCGCTCCGCGCGGCGCGCGCCCGCGCGCGGAAGTAGCGTTCACGCCCGGCGCGTTCCAGGCCCCGCTTCGCATCGGCGGGCGCCGCCACGTCGGCCGCGCGATCGAGCACGCTCTCGGCCGAGGCCCAGTCCCCCTTCTCGATCCGGCTGAGGGCGAGCTCGAACAGTCCATCGAGCACCATGTCGCCGCCGGGATAATCGTCGGGCATGCGCGTGAGCAGCTCGGTGAAGCGGGCGTCGGCGCCGATCTCGCGGTAACAGAGCGCGCGGTGCAGGCGCGCGTCGTCGGCCAGCCGGTGCGAACCGCACTCCGTCTCGAGACGCTCGTAGAAACCGACGGCTTCCACGTAACGCTTCGTGGAGGTCGCGTACTTGGCCGCGGAGAACAACGCCCGCGCGCGCGCGTCGGGATCGGCACACTTCGTCGCGGCCGTCGCGAGGCTATCCTCGGCTTCCGTCCACGCCTTTTTTCCCGCCAGCGCCCGCGCGCGCAGCAACGTGGCTTCGCACCCGGTGGCGCGCCAGCGATCCACTTCTCCGAGCCGCGCGAGCAAGGCGTGCGCGACGACGATGGCGGCGTCGTACTGCTTCGCGTCCGCGAGCGTCTTCAGGCGAGAAAGCTCCTCTTCCGGGCTCGGCCGCGCCCGCTCGGCGCGGATCGCCGGCGAGAGCTGGGCAAGGAGCCTGGGCTCCACGGCTTCGGCGCGCGCCATCGTGGCGCCGTCGGCAGTGCGCGAGAGCACTTTGCGAACGTGAGCGAGCGACGCGCTGAGCTCCGCGTCGCGCGTCGCGTCCGGCGGGCGCGGCGAATCGACGAGCGTCTCGGCGAGCCTGAGCGCGAGGAGCGGCGCTTCGGGACCGTCGTCGCTGCGCGCGAGGTGGCGCTCCCAGATCGCCGTGGCGAACGCGAGGTCCCCCGCCCTCTGTGCCGCGTCGGCCGCGACGAGCTCGGCGTCGTCGGCGATGATCTGGTCGGGCGGGACGCGCGACGCCCAGGTCGTCGCGTCGGAGAGCCGATTCGACGAAAGGAGCATCCGGCTTTCGCCGAGCGCGGCGTAGCCCGAAAGCGGGCCGTTCGCCGCCGCGGCGAGCTCGTACGCCGCCGCGGCGCCGATGACGTCGCCGGATGCTTCGCGCAACCTGCCGAGCAGCATCTCGTAGCTCTGAACTTCCGCCGGTTGCAGCGGCCTCCGCGCGGGCAGCGCGCCGACCTCCCGCGCGGCTCGCGCGGGGTCACCTGCTTCGAGCGCTTCTGCGGCGGTCTTCAACTCCGGCAGCGAGAGCCAGGGCTGAAACGCATCCAGGCCGAGCGGCGCCGCGGCGGTCGCGGGCGTCATGGCCGGAGCGCTCGTCGGCGCCGGACGAACGAGCGCGAGGGGCCGCGACGGCATGGGCTCCGCGGGCTCGCGGCGATCCCCGGAGCACGACAGGGCGATCACCCCCGCGAGCGCCGCCCAGACCGGTGAAATCGCGGCGTTGCGAAGCGGGTGCGCGATCCGCGGCGGTTTCACGTGCCTCCGCGAGAACGCCGGCCGGCGGCGTTCGAGTTGAAGTGCTCGTTCGCGGCGTCCTCGTCGCGACGCTCGGCGCGCGCCCGCTCGCTCGCGGCGCGTTCGGCGATCACCTCGCGCACGCGGACGTCGGCGGCGTCGGCGCGCGCGAGAGCGATCTCCTCGCTCTCGCGCGCGGCCCGGGCGCTTTCGGCTCGCTCCGCGGCGCGGCGCGCTTCGGCGTCGAGCTCGCGCAGACGCTCTTCGCCGATCCGGCGCGTGCGATGATGCAGCATCAACTCGCCGGCGGTAGCGAGGCCCGACTCGACGCGCGTACGCTCCGCGGCCAGCGCGTTCTGTTGCGTCCGGTTCGTCCGGGCGCGCTCGGCGCTCGCCGCACGCTCGGCGCGCGCGCTCGACTCGCTCGCCCGGACGGCTGCCGCGGTCACGTGCCCCTGCCGCTCTCGGTCACGCCGTCGCAAGGTGCGGAGCAGCTCGAGCGTCGAACGGCGGCCCACGCCCCGAACCTAGCTCAACGCCGTCTGCCGGGCGACTTCGAGGCATCCATGGAAGAATCCAGGGTCCCCGAACGCCGCACGCGCACGTACCGAAAGGCGTTTTGGGCCGGCATGAACGTGGCCCACCACTCCTCGCCGCCGTGCGTGTACTGCACCTGCACGCCGGACGCCTCTCCGGCGAGCAGCACCTGACGCGCGGTGCCGAGGGAGGGCGCGGGCGCCTTACCGCGATCCGTCGTCCCGCCCTTTATGAGCACGGAGAGCACCGTGGTCTCGAAGGCGATCTCCGAGAACGCGCGCTCGACTGCACCGCGATCGAGGACGACGACCGAAAGCTCCGGGACGGCAAGCACGCTATCGCCCTCCGTTGCGGCGGACATCAGGCCAATTCAACGCGCTCGCGGCGGCCGAAGGAATGGGGGCCGGAATGGAACATTTTTTCATCGCGACTGGAACGAAGTGTTCTGCGCGGCGCTGCCGGCGGAGCTCGTGGAGAGCGAGCTCTTCGGCCACGAGAAGGGCGCGTTCACCGACGCGCGCGCGACGCGGCGCGGCCTCGTCGAGATGGCCGACGGCGGCACGCTCTTCCTCGACGAAGTGACGGAGCTGCCGGAACGGAGCCGGGCGAAGCCCTTGAAGTTCCTGGACGCGATGCGCTTTCTCGTGCTTTCGCCCTTCGCACGACTACCGGACGCTGGGCTCGCAACAGCCCGATACGCAGACGAGGCTTTGAACGCACGGCTGCATGTCCGAACAGATCGGAGAGCCATCCGCGCACGTGGGCGGCGGCGGGTTTTCGGGCGGAGTCGTGCTCGTCGGGGGCGGATTCGTCGGCGGCGGAGTCGTGCTCGTGGGCGGTGGATTCGTCGGCGGCGGGTTCGTCGGCGGTGGGTTCGTCGGCGGCTCACACGTCGTCGATTTCACGCAGCGTGGACACGCCGTGGTGTCGTCGAGCTTCGCCGCGGTGCACGTCTTCGTGAGGACGATATCGACGGTGCCCGCGCCGGAGTCGACGGTGTCCGGGCCGAACGGCACCGTACAGCAACCGAAGCAGTCGCAATTCTTCGGTGCGAAGGCGGCGCAGTGGTCGAGGCAATACTGCGTGATCGCGCACGACGGGTCCGTCTGCGGGATCGCACCGGTGAGGCATCCCGTCGGATACCGGCAGCGATCGTCTCCCGCGCCGGAGTTTCCGTCGAAGAAGCAATCTTGCCACTTCGGATCGCGATTGTCGCCGGGCATGCCCGTCGCGAACGTCGCCTCGTCGTTGTCTTCGGCACCGACACACTCCGGATCCGCGGCGTCGACGAGACCGTCGCCGTCGTTGTCGATGCCGTCGGAGCACGCACAGCCCGAGGCGGGACAGTAGTTTGCTTTGGCGCCGTGCGACGCCGGCGCACCCTTTCCGGGATTGCCGAGACCCGTCGACTGATTCCCGTTGCCGAGACCGGGAATCGGGCTCGCGTTACCCGCCGCTTTGCCGGCCGTCGCGGACTGCTCGGTAGTCCCCGTGGAACCGTCGCCGCTGGAACACGCGACGGCGACGAGAACGCCCACGAAAACCGCACCCTGAAGGACCCGAACCGCTGAGAGCGTCATCCGTTGTGTACCTCTGTCGAAGGCGCACCGGCACGTGCGGCGCTGTCGAGTTGGTGGGGAGCTCGCGGCGTTTTTACGAACCCCCGCCTCCAAAAAACCGCGGTGCGTGGCGGAGAGGGAAAAATTACATATATTCCGGCCACCTCGAAACGTCGCACCCTCGCGCCTCGGCCTTCAGGGAGCTTTTCATGGACCCATCGACGGACGCTTTGCAGCGCATCCTGCAGACTCCAGTCAACTCCGCCGCCGACGCGCTGACCGTGCTCGGGGCGATCGTCGACGCGCTACCGCCCACCGACGGCATTCACTGCTTCTCGCGCCTATACCAGGTGGTGACGGACGAGGTCCGTCGTTCCCTCGGACAATCGACGTTCCACGATCCCGCGTTCATGGATCGCCTGGACGCGAACTTCGCGAATCTCTACTTCGACGCGATCAGGCTCTTCCTCGACGGCAGCCCGAAGACACCGCGCGCCTGGTATCCTCTCTTCTTGGCGCGCTCCGAGCCCAGGGCCGCGCTCCAGTTCGCCTTCGCGGGAATGAATGCGCACATCAATCGGGATCTGCCGGTCGCGCTGGTGAAGACGTACGGGGCTGCCGGTATCGAGCTGTCGCGCACGACTCCCGAGTACGCGGACTATTGCGCCATCAATCCGCTCTTGGCCCAGGTCGAAGCGCGCATCAAGACGGAGTTTCTGACCGGACCCGTCGCCGACGTCGATCACGTCTTCGGCAAGGTCGACGATCTCGTCGCGAACTTCAGCATCGTCGAAGCCCGCGCCGGGGCGTGGTCACAAGGAGAGACGTTCTGGGCGCTGCGCAAGAACGACGCCGTCTACGCGACGCTGCTCGACAGCCTGGATGGGCTGGTCGGATTCGCGAGCCGCGGGCTGCTGCTCGCCCTGTGAGGCTGAATGACCGGGGACGACCCTACACCCGCTGGTAATGAATCACGTCGACGACTCGCGTCTCGCGCGTGCCCGGATTCACATACGAGTGGGGCACGTCCGCCTTGAAGAAGACGCTGTCCCCGGGGTTCAGCTCGTAGGTGGCGTCGCCGACCTCGAGCCGCAACGAACCGGTGAGGACGACCAGAGTCTCCGCCGTCTCGCGCGCGTGAGGCTCGCTCTTGTGTACGGCCTTTGGAGCGAGCTTGAGCTCGTAGACCTCCACGGTCGTATCCGCTCCGCCGGGCGACAGAAGCCGGCTCTCGGTGCGGCCATCTCCGCTGCGGAGCACCGTCGAGTCACCGGAGCGCAAGACGAGCACGCTGTCGGCTTCCTTCGAACCGAGTAGGTCTTGAAACGGAACTCCGAGACCGACGGCGACCTTCCACAATACGGCCAGAGTGGGGTTGGTCCTTTGACCTTCGATCTGCGAGAGCGCGGCGCGACTCACCCCGCTGCGCGAAGAAAGCTCGTCCAGGGACAAATGGCGATCTCGGCGTAGCTTGCCGAGCTGGCCCGCCACCCTCCCCGCGAGCTCGGCCGCCCCGATGTCGTCCCCGGCGGCGAGATTGGTGCGCGGCCTTTGGCGTTGGGAAGGTTCGCGACCTTTGGCCGGCGAGGCCGGGCCTGCATCCGGAACCCGCTGGACGGCAGCGGCGTTCTTCGTCTTTCGCACCATGCCCGTTGAGTATCATGTACTTCCTGCGGACGGGAGCGCCGCTCGCGATCGCCAGCAACGAACCCGCGGTTACTCAAACCGTCGCGGAGGGCTCGAAGCGATAGCCGACGCCCCGCACCGTACGCAGCAACGCGCCCGAAGCGCCGAGCTTCCGCCGCAGGCGCTTCACGTGCTGATCGACCGTACGCGCCTCTACCGTCACGTTCGGTCCCCAGACGTCGCGGAGCAAGGCCTCCCGCTGTTGGACGCCTCCAGCGCGCGAAGCCAGCGTCCAGAGCAAACGGAACTCGAGCAAAGTCAGGTCGATCGCCGAGCCCGCCAGCTGGGCGCGGCGCGCCCCGGCGTCCAGGACGAGCGTGCCGGTCCGGAGCGACCCGAGGGTGAGCGACGCCTTCCCTGCAGCACGTCGCCGGAGAACGGCGCGAACGCGTAAGACGAGCTCCCGGCCGCTCGCCGGCACCACGAGGACGTCGTCCGCCCCCGCTTCGAACGCCGCGACGCGTTCGCGCTCTCCTGCCCGAGGGACGACGAGGATGACGCCCGGCGTGCGGTCGCTCGTCTTGAGATCCCGACAAATATCCAGGCCGGTGCAATCCGGCGGATTCCAATCCACCAGCACGAGATCCGGAGCGGCCGATGCAAGGAGCGCCGGAAGCTCGTGGTCCGCGGAAAAGGAGGTGATCTCGAAGCCCGCGATTCGAAGCTCGTCGGCCACGCCGCTCGCTGTCCGAGCGGAGGCGCCGACGGTGCATACCGTCGCCGTAGTGGACATGTAGTCTTCTGTAGCAGACAATCCGACGAGTGGGGCAAAATTTCACGCCCCCCAATCGGCAAGCCCGATCCACAGCGGAACGTCACGAGAACATCACTGTCGGCGCAAGCCGTTCGATGGCAAGTGTGCGCCCGAGGAGCCGATGCCGCGATTCTCCGAGCATGATTCCGCCCGCGAGGCGACGAGAGGCGACCAGGATACGCCGTTCTTCGAAGCCGACCACGGCAGGTCCGGCGGAAGCAGCGGTCCATCGCGCGCCCTTTCTCGGTGGCGAGCGTTGAGCGAAGGAGATTTCGTCGCGCGCAAGTATTACGTGAGCGGGCAAAGTCTGCGGATCGGCTCGCTCCTGACGGTCCCTGCTCGCCATCTCGAGCTCGAGCAACCGGTTACGCTCACGTACCTGACGCCGGAGGCGTGCGAGGATCCGTCGCGAGTCGACCATTTTTTTCGGCGAGCAAAGCTCGTCGCGAGAATACCGAGCGCGCACGCGGCGAAGGTGCTGGATGTGGGGCGGCTCGACTTCGGCTCGCCTTATGCCGCCGTCGAGAGGCCGGCGGGGTGGTCCTTTGCGGAGGTGCTGCGCGTCCGTGGCGCGCTCCCAATCGGCGAGTCGTGTGACTACGTCGTTCAGGCTTGTCGAGCCGTCGCGGATGCGCACGCCGCCGGGCTCCGGCGCGCGAACCCCAACGTGGAGAACCTGCTATTGACGCGGGCCTCCAACGGATCGGCCATCGTCAAGGCGGTGCTCTTCGGCGCCGCGAGCGCGGACGCCGAGGAGATTCTCACCGCGGACTTCTTCCACGGCGGGGATGCGTCGAATTACTTGTCTCTCCTCGCCTACGTCGCGCCGGAGAGCATCCGTCACGCGCGCATCGGAAACGAAGAGCGCGCGGACGTCTGGGCGCTCGGAGTCGTCCTCTACGAGCTCGTCACGGCGACGCCCGCTTTCTCGGCGCCGACCGCCACCGCAATGCTCGCCGCGATCGCCGCCGACGCCGCGCCGAAGCTGAGCTCCGTGCGGCACGACGCGCCGGGAGCGCTTCAAGCCATCGTCGATCGATGCATCGCGAAGGATCCGGCAGAGCGTTATGCCTCCGTCCAGGAGCTCGGTCTCGCTCTCTCGTCGCTTTCGCCGGAGGCGGAATCCGTGGCGAGCTGGAGGCCTTCGCGTCCGGCGTCGCGCCTGCCACCGCCGCCGCTCCCCAGCTTTCCACCGACGGCGCGAACCGTCACCGCGACCACCCCGAGCACCGCTCCGCCGAAGATCACGCCGCGCACGATCGATCGAGGGCTGGCGCTCGCCGTCGGCGCGGTGCTCGGGGTGCTCACCGTTTCCGCGTGGCGCGTGCTCGGGACGAGAGAATCGGGTAACGCACCGGCCCAAGTCGCCGCGCAACCCGAAAGCGCGCCCGCCCCGCCCGCTCCAAGTGTCGCTGTTCAGCCGCCGCCCGTCGCTTCGCAAGCTTCGGACACCCATGTTCCTCCATCCATCGCGCCGGCGACGCCGCCGCGCGCGGCACGACCGGCGCACACCGATGCTTTCAGCAAAGCGACGGTCGCGCTGAACGAAGCCGCGGCGCAGCCGCTCTCGACGCGCGCGGCGGCATCGAGCAGCGCTCGGACGAGCGACGCACCGCCGCGCGCCACGAATCGAGAGAGCGCTCCCGAGGCAAACCCAGCGGAGACGACCGGCGAATCCGGCGCGCGACACGACTCCGCGCCGGCGACCAAGGGCGGTGACCGGCGCGCCGCCGCGAAGTCGAGAGACACGGATCTGTTCGACGATTTGCCCTGATGGCGTCGCTTCGCGCTCATCTCGTGCTCGCCTTCGGGTGCGTTCACTCGCTTCTCGGCAACGTCGATCCCGCGCACGCCGAGGAGCTCTCGGCGCCCGACGCCTCCGGAGCTCGCGCTCACGCTCTCTTTCGAGAAGCGCGCGACCTCGCGCGCTCCGGCGACTACGAGCACGCTTGTCCGAAATTCGAAGAGAGCCGTCGGCTTCGCCCGAGCATCGCCACGGATTTCAACGTCGCCGATTGCTGGGAGCACATCGGGAGGGTCGAGAGCGCTCACGAGCTTTTTTTGCGCGTCGCGGCGGTCACGCACGATCTCGGGGAAGTGGAGCGCGAGCACGCGGCGCGCGCCCGGGCCGAAGCTCTGGAAGCGAGGCTGTCGACGAGCTCGGCCGCTGTTCCCGTCTCTTCTTCGTCGGAATGCGCGGATACGAAACAGCCCTCCCTCGCATCACCCGCCCCCGCGCGCGCCGGTGACCCGCCGCAACGTTCGACGACGCCTCGGTGGATCCTCCTCGGGGTCGCCGGTGCAGGCGCCGTGACCGCGAGCGTCGCGTTCGCCTTCTTCGCGCACGACGACTCGGCGGCGCGAGACATCTGCCGCTCCGGCCTGGACTGCCCGGACTCCGAGCTCGCGCGACATCGTGAGTTCGTCGATGGCGCGCGGACGTCGAGAGCCGTCGGGATCGCCGGGCTGGCCGTCGCCGGTGCGTCCCTGCTCGGTGCCACGGTGTTCTTCGTTCGAGAGCGGGAGCACGACTCTCGCGCGGGCGCCTCGTCCCGTACGACGTGGACGGGAAAAGTCGCCGCCACGCCGGGAGGCGCCAGCGCTGTGTTCGGGGGGACGTTTTGAGGCGCCTCGACGTCCCTGTGCTGGTTGCGGTGACGACCGTGCTCGCGCACGTCGTGCAGGGCTGCGCGCTCGACGACCGCGACATCCAGGGCGTTGGACAGCGCCTCAGCGATGCGGGGCTCGGCGATCCCGGAGAGCCCGAGGACGCGAGCGTCCGCGATGCCGTGAGCAGCGCTCCGCCCGTCGGAACCGTCCACCCGCCTCCACCGGCCAAGGCCGACGCGGGGCCGCGGCTCGTCCCTCCTCCTTTCGACGCCGGAGCGGACGCCGGGGAATGTCCCGACGACAACGGCGACGGCAAACCCGATTGCCAGGAAAGCCTGGTCGTCAATTGGACGCTCGACGACGACACCTCGAATTTCGCGGCCGAGGACGGCGCGGTTCTATCGTGGCGCGCCGTCGACGCGAACGGTAAAGCCGGGTCCGGCTCTCTGACGGTGACCGACACCGCGCAGAACGACTCCGGCGCTTGGGCCTTCACCGCGGCGACTCAATGCGTGCCGATCACGGGCGGGCTCTCGTACGAGCTCGACGTGCTGGCCTTCATCCCCACGGCTCAACAGATCGGCGGAGCGAATATCGGCGGCTGGTTCTTCGGTGACGCGGCCTGCAACGGAACGGCCGCGCTGAAGTACGACGCTCCACCGACCGACAAGGTCGGCGCCTGGACGCCCGTGAGCGGCACCGTCGTGGCGCCCCGTTCGGCGCGCTCTCTTCTCGTGCGCCTCGTCGCGCTGAAGCCCTACGGCGATCCGCCCTTCACGGCGTGGTTCGACGACGTGCACGTGCTCGCCGTCCCCACGATGTGACCACTTACATTGCCGCAGCGCTCAGACATCAACCGAGCCCCGCGACGCGGAACCGGCGAAACGCGTACACGCCGGCGAGCGCCAAACCGGCCGCGCACGCAGCGAGGGCCAGCACGCCGGCGAGCGTCCTCGCCAACGGCCGTCTCGCGGTGGTGATCCGCTCCATGCGCTGGAGGGAGTCCAGCGACAATCCGGCCTTGCGCGCGCGCTCGATCGCGCTCGTTGCCCCGCCGTAGTCGCCGCGCAGCAGCGCGAGCGCCCATTCATAGGTGGCGGTCGAGGGCGCGGAAGGCGCCGCGCGCTCCAGCGCCGGAACGCATCGCTCGAGCCGGTGGACGTCGTCGTCGCGCAGGCCGAGCTCGCAGTCGAGCTCCAGGCCCAGAGTGCCGGCGCTCGGGACGGATTTCAGATGCGCGCCGACGGCGTCGAGCGCCTCCACTTCCTTGCGGGTGAGCCCGCCCTTCTTTTCCAGGATGACGTCGGCGTAGTGACGGAAATCGCTGACGCGGGCGCCATGACGTCCGATCGCGGCCGCGCAGCTCTGGATCGCCTGCGTTCGCTCGCCGAGCGCGCGGTATTCGGCGCAGAGGCGCGTGAAGCCGAGGCTCTCGTCGGGCACCGCCTTCGTCAGCGCCTCCAGGTACCGAACCGCCGCTCGGTGATCGCCGGCTCTCGTGGCGGCCGCCGCGCGATCGTTCAGGTCCATCAGCAGATACCCGAATTGCAGAGGATCGCGCTCCCGCTCCGCTTCGGAGGGAAGGCTTTGCTCGGGGTGCTGGGGGTCGATTTCGACGTCGCTCAAGGATCGCGACGCTCGCTTGAGCTCTTCTAGACTCGGAGGTTGCTCGTCCGCGGCGGCTTGGGGGTCGCCGTTCGACGCGGCATGCGCCGCTGCGTTCCTGGCGACGAGCGAGGTCGCGAGGACGATCAGCGCGGCGCCGGCCGCGGCTCGGAGCAGGCGCCGCGACCGAAACGCGGCGTCGACTGCCGTCACGACGTGGAGCAAAAGGACGATCAACCAAGCCAGGCGCACTCCCCTGGACGTCGCGCCGTTCATGGCGAGGGCGCGCTCGGTCTCGTAGTGCTTCGGGGCGACCGTCTCGAGCTCGCTCGTGCAGACGTCGAGCATGCGCCGGTCACCGAGGCGCCGGGCGACGTCGCATTCCGCGGCGTAGCCCCAGGGCTCTTCGGGCAACGAATCACGAGCCGAGCGCGCAAATGCCATCGCTCGAGCCGTTTCCTCGACCGTCGGTGGTTTCTGGCCCGACATAGCGGCGGCCGCCGCCGCGCGCATGACGAGCGGGGACGGGCCGAGCAGCAACGCCTGGTGACACGCCGCGACCGCTTCGTCGTGGCGCCCGGCGGCCGTCAGCGCCTCGCACCACTTGCGAGCCGCGACGGCGCTGCGCGGCGCCTCCGCCGAGGCCTCCTTCAAGGCGACGAGCGCTCGCTCGACGTCCCCGCGCGCGAGCAAGTCGGTGCCCTTTTCCAAGAGCGCGAAGGCCTCGGGTCGATGAATGCGAACCAGCGTGACGTCGCTCTGATCCAGACGGTGCCACGGGGCGGCGGCAGATACGTCGGGAGCGAGCGCGAAGGCGCTCGCCGTCGCCAGCACGGAGAGAATATCGGTGCGCTTCATAGATCGTACTTCTTCAGCTTTTCGTAGAGTGTGGAGGCCGAGATGCCGAGCGCCCGCGCCGCGTGCACCTTGTTTCCGTCCACCAGGATGAGCGTCTGGAGGATCGCGTCGCGTTCGATGGCGTCCAGGCGCTGGCCGGCGAGCGGAAGTCGTTCGGGGGGCTCGCTGTTGCGCTTCGGCGGCGGCACCTCGAGCTTGAAGTGCCTCGGCTCGAGCACCCCGTCTTCGCCGACGAACGTCGTGGCCCAGGCGAGCGCGTTCTTCAGCTCGCGGACGTTCCCCGGCCACGGGTGGGACCGGAGCTTGGCGAGCGCCGGCTCGGACAGGCAGAGGTGCGGCCTCCCCATGTTCGCCAGCAAGCCCCCGACGAGCAGCGGCAGATCGTCGAAGCGCTCGCGCAGCGGGGGCACGCGCACGACGGCCGCGGCGAGGCGGAAGTAGAGATCTTCCCGGAAGGCCCGCGCGGCCACCTCGGTGGGCAGATCTCGGTTCGTCGCCGCGATGACCCGGACGTCCCACAGGCGATCTTCGGCGCCGCCCACGCGGCGCACGCGGCGGCTCTCCAGCGCGCGCAAGAGGCGCGGCTGCAGATCGAGCGGCAGCTCGCCGATCTCGTCGATGAAGAGGGTGCCGCCGTGGGCGCGTTCGAAGGCGCCTTCCCGCGACGCGAGCGCCCCGGTGAACGCGCCCCGTTCATGCCCGAAGAGCTCGCTCTCGACGAGATTGGGGGCGACCGCGCCGCAGTCGAACACGACGAACGGCTTCGCGGCGCGGAGGCTCTGCTCGTGGATCGTGCGCGCGAGGACGTCCTTGCCCGCGCCCGTCTCGCCCACGAGCAAGACCGTGAAATCCGTCGACGCCAGTCGGGCGACGAGGTCGTACACCTCTCGCATGACGGCGGAGTGCGCACGCGCGCGCGGAGAGGGAGAGGTGGACGCGGCTCCGCCCCGCCGCGATTCGTTCGGCGCGCTCCGCGGAGCGTCTTCTTCGCCGGAGCTCAACGGAGCGCTCTCCTTCCTCGAGCCTCCACTCGACGGAGCGAATGGAGGAAGCAAGGTCGTGTCCTTGTACTGGAG
This sequence comes from Polyangiaceae bacterium, assembly GCA_035547195.1. Lineage (GTDB taxonomy): Bacteria > Myxococcota_A > Polyangia > Polyangiales > Polyangiaceae > DASZVB01. The sequence goes on along the minus strand of DASZVB010000002.1, from coordinate 13,963 downwards.
AGGCGTATCCATGCGTTCATCTCCTAGTCGTCCCGAGCCGGCTCGTCGAAGCAGCTCGTGCAGGCGTTGTCGATCAGGCATTGCGCGATCGAGAGCGCCCATCCGCCCTCGTACGAGTGATCCTCGAGCCGCGACAGAATGACACGCGGATCGTCGCTCTCTTGCGCCTGGGCGATGACGTCCGCGCAGGCTCCTTCCGCGCCGCTCGCCGTGCTCGCGCACTGCTCGACGATCGCGGCGCCGCAGTAGCAGTCGAGCGGATGATTCGCGGCGCAACCGCTGTCGATCACACACGACAGGGTTTGCGTGCAGAGCGATGCTTTTTCGGCGCCCTTGTCGCGTCCGCCGTCGGCCTTGCCGGGAAGACGAGCACACGCCTCGACCGGGCTCGGGCAGTTCGCCTCCGCGCAGGTGCGGCAGTCCGCCGATCGAGCACCGAAGATCGCGTAGAGTTGCTCGACTCCGGCGGAGTACGGGTCGACGGGACCGGCGTCGATCTCGCTTCCGCCCGCGTCGAACCGGGGGACGGTGGAAGGGGCTTTGGTCGCCGCTTCCGGTTCTCCGTGCGCGTCGTTCGCCGCGTCGGCGACCCGCGGCGCCGCCGCGTCCGGGACCGCCGGCGCGGCGGCGTCGGAGGCCTCTCGCAAAGTCGGGCGATGTAGGGTCGTCGTCGTCGGGAAATCTCCGACGTCCGTACACGAGAGCTGGAGAACGCCGACGAGCGCGAAGGTAGAAGCGACACGAGCTCTGGTCACGTTCCACGTCCTCCGTCAGGGCGCCTGAAAGCAGGAGCTGCACGTCGGGTCTCCGAGCGTGTCGTCGGCGAACAACAGGCACCTCGCGAGGATCGTGGTCACGCCTCCAGGGAGTGAGGCGTCCCCGAGCGCGGGCCCGATCTTCTGCGGATCGGTCGTGCCGAGCGCCTTCTCGATGACCCCCTTGCACGTGCCGTTGGCTGCATTGGGCTGCAAGCAGTTCGACCCCGAGGTTCCGCAGTAGCAATCGGAGATGTCGGTCACGGCGCAGCTCGTTCCGCTCGCCGGGAAGACGCACGACAGCATGTCGAGCGCGAGCTGCTGATCGCTGCCGGTGAGGGCATCGAAGCCGAGCAAGCCGAGCGTGCCGTCGGGCGCGTTCGGGCCGCCCGGGCAGTTCGTTTGAGCGCACGTGAGACAATCGGCGCCGCGGTTCGTCTGGAGCAAGTCCTCGGCGGCGTGCGACGACGCTCCCGCGGCGCCCCCCGAACCACCCCCGCTGGCGCCGGACGAGCCTCCGGATGCCGTCGTCCCGCCCGCGCTCTGCGCGCCGCCGCTGCTCGACGTCCCGCCGTTGCTGGATGTTCCGCCGCTGCTCGTGCCGCCCGAGCCGGTCGCGCCTCCCGCGCCCGTGGTCCCGGCGTCGGGCACCGGCGGGGTGAAGCAGACGTCCGGGCAATACAGGCTGTCCACTCGGAGCGACGCGATCGCGAGACCCCCGGGAAAAGCAGGGTTCGCGAAGCCCTGCAGGATCGTGGACGGGTCGCTCGTCTCGTCACCGGCCTCGATATCGTCCTTGCAAGGACCGTTGGCTCGACCCGCGATCAAACAATCGAATTGCTGCGTCGTGCCGCAGTAACAACTGGATGGATCGAATCCGGACCCCGGCTGCTGTCCGCACTTCGTCCGGAGCGCGCAGTCGTAGACCGCCCGACAGAGATCGATGCGCGGTTCCCCCGCCGCGGGTCCCGCCGGAGCGTAGCCCGTGAGACCTTCGCAAGGCGGATAAAGTCCCGGAGTCATCGCCAGCACTCCATCGGGGCCGTTCAACCCGTTGTCGGGGTCGGCGATCGCCGCTTGAAGACACGCGTCGCAAGCACGGGTGTCGGTGCAGGCGCCGGAGCAGCCGTCTCCTTCCACGTGGTTCCCGTCGTCGCATTGCTCGCCGCTCTGCAGGACGCCGTCACCGCAGCTCGAAGCGGGCGGCGACGGCGTGCCGGAGTCTTCGGTCGGGACTGGGATTGTCCCGCCGTCGCGGCCACCCGACGTGATCGCAGCGTCCGAGACGCCGGGTTTCGTAGAGGTCGCGGCGTCGGCGCCGCTGGACGCATCCGCGGTCGGTCCCGTGGGCTCCGTCGGTTCCGTGCCCGCGGAGCCTCCGGACGCCGTCCTCGGGTTCGTTTCGATCGTCCCGGCGTCCGGGGACGACGCCGAGCTCACGGTCGTGCAAGCCGCGGCGAGGAGGACGACGGCCGCGAACGCCGGCAATTTTTCTCGCGCGAACGCGAGGCCGATGGACGACGCGCCCGTGGAGTCGCCCCTGATCGAACCTTTCGTCCCGCGCGTCATGACGAAGCGTGTCCCCTCATTACTCGTGGCACCGCGCGCGCGGCGTGAAGCTTGTGTGATCAGCCGGCGGACGAGCGCACCAAGTTGCTCAGCGGCGGCGCCGGCGCCTTCGCCATCCCATCCCCAGGGCTATTATAGTGGACAATAGCCCTGGGCCGCCCCGCCCTGCTCGTCCGCCGACACTGCAGCCGTACTCGGGCTCTGGAATGATGGGCGTGGTGACGATGATCGGCGCGGCGTCGGCGCCGCCGTCCCGCGACAACGCGGGCTCGTCGTTGGGATCGTTCGGATCTTTCCCTTCTTTCAGCTCGTCGATGTCGGACACGCCGTCGCCGTCACTGTCGGCGTGAGTCCGCTCGCTTTCTTGTAGCGCGGACACCAGCGAAGCGAGGTCACCCGCGCGTAAGCCGAAGCCTTGCATGGTCTTTCCGAACGGCTTGACGACGGTCCCCGTGCCGCCGTTCAGGTCCCGGTGGCAGATCGTGCAAGGGGGATCCGTGGCGAGGCCCAGCGTCGTGGCGATCTGATGTGGAAAAATGTCGGAAGCCCGCGCGTCCGCAGCCGCGAACGTGACGAGGAGGAGGCCGAGAACGGCGCACGTCTCGCGCCACCTAAAGGTACGCATGGATCTGTCCGAGCGCGGAGACGGCGCCGATATTCGGCCCAGGGCCGGCGGAGATGCTCTGGTAGATTCCGTCCACGCGGACGTCGACGTGCGGAGCGAAGAACCAGGCGATCGACGACCACGCGCCGAACGACGACGAGACACCGCCCCCCTCGTTCTTCGCTTCGAAGGTGAGCATCCAGTGAAAGCCCTGGAGCGGCTCGAGATCCGCCTGCAGCATCGCCGCGTAGCCCGCGCGATGACCGTTCCAGGTCAGCGATTGATATAGGAAATCGGCTTCCGCCAGGAGGGCGAGGGGCGCCCACGGCGAGTAGCGCGCGAACGCTCCGTGGCATTGCCGATAGTCGGTCACGCGAAGATAGATGTCCCTTCGAGCGCGCGTGAAGAGGCTGCTCACGCCGAGCGCGAAGCGCGTATCGAACGCCCACTCACCGTACGCGCTGTAACCGCGTTCCCGGAAGTCGTCCGGCCGGATCTGGTAATTCCCGAGGATCCCCATGACCTCGGCCCGGAGCGGGCCCTTCGCGAGCGCGAGCGCGACGCCGTCTTGCTGGGTGTCGTTCAGATCGGTCCTCGTCGTCTGCCTCACCCACAGGGTGTGCTCGATCTGCCGGAGACCGAACGGCAGCGCGATCCGTCCGGCTCTGGCGAGCCACGCCCCCTCCTCGTCGAGCTCCACACCGACCCAGTGATCGCGCGAGACCAGGTTCTCCGAAGGCGACCGTGTCAGGGCCGCGCCGAGCGCGCCGACGGGAGCGTAACCAAGGCTTCCAGCTGCTCGGAACCTGCCGAACTTCACGTCACCGTAAAGATCGGCCCGCATGAGGATCTGCTGCGTGTTGGTCGGCGCGCCGTCGACCTTCGTGGCGAGCAACGCCTCGCGCACGTCGCCCCCGAAACGCAGATTCTCCGGAAGATCCACCGCGCCCCAGAGCAGCCCGGCGGCCCGACTCGGCTCTTCCTCTTCGGAGCTCGCGCCGTATCGGGTGCGCAGCAGGAGATCCCCTTGTGCCCGCCCGTAGGCCGTCAGCGGGCCGCTGCCGGACGGATCGGCGTGGCACGGCTGGCAAGTCGTATAGCCATGCCGGATCATCCAGGTGTAAGCCCGTGCGGTCTTCGGCGTCGCCAGGGGCCCCAACAAGGCGAGCGCGACGGCAACGACACGCAAAAATCGCGTGCCCATTCGGTTTTTCGACGCCGCGCCTGGCACCCCGGCGGTGTTACGCGACGCGGTTCTTCCAAACAAGACCACGGTCCATGAAGTTTCCGTGACCGCCGGGGACTCGCACCCCCACCCCGACACCTACATCCACCTTCATCTAACTCTGATATATTGTCGGCATGTCTCGTTTAGGAAACGTTCTCCTGGTTCACGACGGCGACGTCGCGGCCGCCGCAAACGACGTCCGCGAAGCGGGGTTCGTCGTGACCGCGACGAACAAGGGACGCGAGGGGCTGCGCCTCGCGCGCTGCATCTCGCCCGATCTGGTGATGATCCGACGTCTGCTCCCGGACATCTCGGGGCTGGACGTCTGCAAGCTCATCAAGACGGACCCGCGCACGTCCGTCGCGAGCGTCATCATCCTGGACGATCGCGCCGACGAAGCGGAACGCATCGCCGGGCTCGAGGCCGGCGCCGACGACGTGTTGGCCGAGCAAGTCAGCAACCGCGAGCTCGTCGCGCGCCTTCGCTCGGTGCTGCCGAACAAGGACGTCGTGCTCGAAGCGCCCGCGGGGAAACGGCTCCGCGTGGGCACCCTCGTCTTGGACGCCAACGCCCACACCGCGGAGGTCGACGGCGCGGACGTTCCCCTCACCTTGCTCGAGTTTCGACTTCTCTGGACGCTAGCGTCGAGCAACGGCGTGCCGCACACTCGCTCCGAGTTGCTCCAGGGAGTCTGGGGCCCGAACATTCGCGTCGAGGCCCGGACGGTGGATCAGCACATCAAGCGCTTGCGGTTGAAGCTCGCTTCGGAGAAGGAGCGTCTGCAGACCGTTCGTCATATGGGCTACCGCTTCGACTGCGGGTGAAGCGCGTCAGGGTCGTTCACGGGCCAAAAACCTTCGCCCGCCCCGTTACGAGCGGACGAAGGTCCTCGGGATCATCGGCGGCTCCTGATCGTGCCGGCACCGATGTCTTCTCGCGCGGACGCTGCGCGCGCTAGTTGTTGAGCCGGCAAGAGGTCGAGCAATCCGACACGCCGAGCGCGCCGTTGCCCGTACCCGGGAGCCCCGACGGATTGGGGAGAGCGCCGGGATCGCCGGCGACGCCCTCGTCACAATCCTCGAACGCTTCCCGGATGGCGTTGCCGCACACCGTGCCGTTCGTCGGAAGTCCGGCCGGCTGCCCGTCGCTCGCCGTGTCGTTGTTGTGGACGAACGCGACGGTGTTGGACGCAGCGCCGCAGAACTGGTGCTCGTTGTAGTCTTCGGCGAACGCCGCGCCACCGTTCGTCGGAAACGGGAAGAAGCCCTCGTTGGTGAGCGAGTTCGTCACCAGGTTGGTGTTGTTGAAGCACCGCGCGAGCGCGAGCTCCTGACCGGTGACGTTCCAGAAGCCAATGAGCGTATCGATGTACACCTTACGTGACAGCGGGTACGTGAAGCTCTGGATGCACTGAGTCGTCGGTTCCACCGCGTTCACCTTCAGAGACACGGCGCCGGGCTGGATGGCCGCGTCGTGACCGCCGAAACCGATGCTCGACGGGTTCGCGGTGATGAAGCACCCGAGCTGGTGATCGGCTTCCTGTTTCTGGCAAGTCGTCCCGTTCGGATCGAGCGTTCTCGTCTGATGGAGACGAAGCAGCGAGCCGGTGATCGCGCGCGCTGGCGTGCTCTTGTCCTTGTTGTACGCGGCGTGGCCCGACGAATCGATGACTCGGAAGTGCTGGTTGTAGACGCGACCGTCCGCGGCCGACGGCTTCACGCCGTCGACGGCCGTGTTGTTGAATACGAACGACGGCGTGGTCAAACGGCTGGAGAGGCAGTTCGGGTTGCCCGAATTGTCGACGGGCACGAAGCAGAGGCCGCCGAGGAAGCTCACGTCCCCGTTCGGGCAATTGCCGGGGGTCGACGTCAGGTTTCCGTTGGGGAGAATGATCTGCGGCGCCGCGCCGAAGATGGTGTTCGTGCCGCACGTCGTCGTCGGGAACGCGTCCGTCACCGACAGGTTGTCCGCGGAGCTGACCGGGATGACCAGCCCGAGGTCGCCCTTGCGGCTGACGGCTTGCTCGTTGATGCTCGTCGCCGCGCGGCGGATCGGATCGTTGTCCTGGTAGTCCGCAGGATAACGGTTCACGCCCGCCGGCAGCGTGTCGGTCGACTGGATGACGTTGCAGAACGGGTCGGTGTTGGCGGTGGTGTTCAGCGCGGGAAGATTGAGGGAAGCGAGGAAGAACGTCGTCGTGCCCGCGGTGTCGTCGCGCCGGAACACGTGACGGATCTGCGTCGCCGTCGTGCTGGTGCAGGTATCCTGGAAGATCGCGCCCCAGTTGTTCGCCAGGGTCTGCCGCAGGAGGCTGTTGCAGCTGCGTTTGGTGATGTCCGTGCCGGCGTTGTGGTCGAACCCGGCGAAGAGGACGCGCAGCACGTCGCGCCAGCCGTTGAACGTGTACGTCGTTCCATCCGACAGCGAGATGGTTTTGTTGAAGGCGAGGCCGGCGTTCGGTTCCGTCGTCGGATCGCAATCGTTCGTCGCCGTCGCGCCGTGGCACGTCGAGGTCTGCGTCTGCGCCGCCGATCCGATGATCGAGAAGCCGTCCAGGCCTATCGCCAGGAGCTCTTCGTTCGCGAGAACGACGTTCGAGCTCGCCGTGCAAACCGTCGAGGTGTTCGGGTAGTTCGTCCCGGGGTTGATCGTCTGGACGCCGTTCTTCTCGTTCGTGTCACCGGAGCCTTGCCCGCCACCGATGAAGGTGAGCCCGGCCGCGCCCGGGCACTGCGCGAGCACGTCCTGCACGACGTTGAACAGCGTGTCCGACCCCTTCAGTGTCACGTTGTCTTTTGCGCGAATCCCTGCAGCGCCCGCGGCTACCAGCAAAAATGTCGCAATCGGAACGGATGTCGTCGCTCTCATTCGAATCCTTCTCTTTGTTGACGCTGCGGTCCAGTAAAGTGGACGATGGCCCTAAGCAAGAGCCGGGCCCACGGGATGGATCGCGCTATCGCGCAGAAAACGCGGGTTCGGCGGCGCCGTCGCCCGCGCGGGAGCGCCGCTCTCCGAGTATCGGAGAGGCCGCTCTCCGAGTATCGGAGAGCAGGCGGCGCGCGCCGTCCGTCATGGAGAGCGAGCGATGACGCCTGCACGCGGCGCGGGGGGCGTGGTCGCCCTCGGCGCCTGTCGCAGACATCGAGCGATCTGGGCGTGGAGCGCGTCCAGATCCATGCCCTCGAGATGCAACGCCGTCCCGAAGCCGCGGAGGAAGCGGCTCCAGTCGACGGACTCGTCCCGGTGCGCTCCGAGGAGAAAGCGGCTCGCCTCTCCGCGGACGTCCGCGAGCGGGACGCCCGCGCCGTGGCCCTGGTTCCAGCTCCGGGAGTCGACGCTGCCGTTCCTGTTGTCGCCGAGCACGAAGACTTCGCCCTCCGCGACGACGAACTCGTCGGCGAACGGAGTGGTCAGGGGCGTGTAGACGGTCAGATACGCTCGATCCTCGAGGAACTCCACCAGGAGCCGTCCTTCGACTCCCCCGTGCGGCTCGGGACGAAAATACGTTCCTGCGTCGCAGCTGGGGATTTCCCAGTCGTTGATCAGAGGGTGACCCGCGCGGATCCGCACACGATCACCCGGTAACCCGATCACCCGCTTCACGAGGTGCTCGACCCCCTGCGTCGAATCACGGTCGAAGACGATCAGATCTCCTCGCCGAAGGCGGCCCGTCGTCAGGCGGCGGCTCGTGAACGGAATCGAGAGCGCATACGCCGACTTGCTCGTGGCGACGCAATCCCCCGGTTCCAGCGTCGGGAGCATCGAGCTGCCGACGACGCGTCGAGCCTCGAAGCCCACCTGCCGGAAGAGCAACGCTGCCCCGGCGGCGAGCACGGTGGCGGCGAGCGCGATGAGTGCTCGTCGAGCGCTCGAGCGCCCGCCCCCATTCGACGCCGGGAGCACGACGTCCGGGCGGCGGAGCGGGGCGGTCCAATGGCGGATCACCCACGCGAACGAAAAGAAGAGCACCACGCCGACGAGCAACGGGTTCTCGACGGCGAAGCGGACGGCGGTCGCTCCGAAGAAGTCGTCCTTGGCGAGCTCGGTCGGAAGCAAATGATGTATCGCCGCGAACGCGAGCAGCCCGGGAGCGACGAACTCGAGGAAGACCGAGGCCGCGCCGTTCGCGAGACGACGGGAGGGATCAATCGCCGGCATTCAACTGCTCGCAGTGGTCGTACGCGGGCGTCGCCGTCGCGCCGCGATCGAGCTGGTCGACGTACGCGAACACCGAGAACCCCGCGTTGATCGCGCCGCGCGTCGCCCATTGGCGGAGGTCGTCGGCCGTCAAATGCGGATCGCCCGGCTTGTTCGGGTTGTCCGCAGGCGGGACGACGTTCTCCGGACAAAACGGCCATGGCTGTCCGTTGATGGGATGAGCTTGCGTCCATGCCGTCGCGTTCGCGAGATAGGTCGGATCGAGCGGTTTGCGCACGCACCAGGGGAATACGTTGCCGCTCGAGAGCCCCGTCACGACGTTTCCATCCTGGTCGCCGACCGGCGCGTCCTTGGGGTATCCGTCGCGAGCGTAGAGATAGCTCACGCCGAGAGTTTCCAAGCTCGGGGCCGTAGTACCGTCCCATTTGTTGTAGAGCGCGGCGATGGGATGAGGGTTGTCGAAGGTACACAACGCGCGCCAGAGGCCCGCGTCGCCATTGGTTTCGGTGCCCGACGCTCCCTGAATGAAGGCGCTCGAGAGCTGAAACAGGTGCGTGCTCGCGTCGAAGGCGATGGAATCGTCGCGCGAGGGCGACGATTCCATGCACAGGTTGAACGCGGTCGACAGCATGTTGGCGTCGATCGCCTGACTCGGGAACTTCCGCTTCTGCCCGAGCACCTCCGTGTTGCTCACCACCGCCAGGACGCTCGCCGGGATGACCCGCTGCGTGCCGCCCAATCCCATCCACGCGAGATAACGAGCGGCAAAATCGTCCCCGCTGACCCCAGCTTCGGCGACGCTCCCGAAGACCTTCTGCCGATTGTCGCCGGGCGCGGTGGTTGGCCCGAAGAGACCGTCCCGCAGATCCGCGACGCGCGTGTTGCCGCCCGTCATTTGCAGCAGCGTGTCCGCCTGACGCCCTTGCCCGTCGGCCTTCGGCCCGTGGCAGTTGATGCAGATCATGTCGAACACCGACTCGCCGGGAGCCTGCATGTAGAGATGCGCGCTCGCCGGTGGTTTGTCCTCGGCGATCCACCTCGGCACCGCGGCCGGCGCGAGGGAGCCGACGGTGGGCACGCCGGCGAGGGCTCCCGCGCACTCCGCTTTCTCCTGCCAGAGCCCGAACGGCACCTTCTGCAGCGCGAATTGCCTGAAATCTTCGGTGAAGTGAATGCCCTTGAGCAGCTGGACGACCTTCTTCTCCTGAGCCTGAGCGGCAAGCTTCGTGGCCACTTGAGGATCGTCCGGCGCGATCTGGGGGAAGTTGCCGTTGACGAGGACGTCCTCCCAATCGGGGCGACGGGGCGCCCACGGTCCGCTGACCTGGGTGAGATCGGTCACCACCCAATGCGCGTGCACCGGGACGCCGATACCGGGCATCGTCACCTTCGGAGGATCTCCGCTGAAGGTGTCCTTCGACGTGGGGACCGGATACGACTCCGGATCTTGCTCCACCTGTGGATCGATGATGTCCGAAGTATCCGGGCAGTAGTCGTAGCGCGAATAGGCGCCCGCGCCGAAGTTGATCCCCTCGTGATATTCGCGGAGCCGCGTCTGCGCCGCGGCGAGCGCCGTCGCGTAGTCGGGATCGGACGGTTTGACCTCCACGTAGGGTTGCGGGTTCGTGTCCAGCACGGTGGACGCTCCGCCCGTGGTCACCCCACCCGCCTCGAACGCAAACTCGGTGAGCTCGGGGTTCTTTCGCTTCGCCGGGATGCTGACCATCCAATCGCCGAGGATGCGCGCGACGCGGCCGTCGTACCCCGGCGTATTCATGGGCATGTGGGGGAACAAGGCGAAGTCGTCGGAGTAGCTGAAGGGCGTATCGACGTTCCGATAGATGAGGCTTCGCCAGGGCGCGAGGACCATCCAGAGCGGGGTCTGGTCGTTCGCGTTGACCTGCCCCTTGTCCGAATAGAACTGAGGCAGCGGATCGCTCGGCGGTAAATCGACGAGCGAGGGTGTGATGTAAGGGATGGGGATCGATTGATCCGCGGCGCGGAAGATTCGCGGGCTGGTGAGCTCGAGGGGGAACTGAAAGATGCCGCCGTCGTCACCCGGCAAGAAGTTGAGCACGGGCGCGAGCACCGGGTTTTGCACCGATGGGTAGCCGTTCGGGTTGTGGCAATGCGAGCAATTGCCGAGCATGTACCCTTGCGCCAGAAGCTCGTATGAATTGCGGGGACTCCGGCCGCCTTGCGGCGCTTCCAGCGGCTGCACCTGATCGACCGAGTCGATGCCGGTGATCAATCCATAGTCGATGAAGCGCTGGAGCTGCGTCAGCTCGTCCGGACCGGCCGGCTCGAGGACTCCACCTTCACCGGCCGGTCGCCGCTTCATCTGCACGGGCAAGAAACCGAGCGAGAAGCTCTTCGTCGCGCTCCCCATGTGACACTCGATGCAGCGATCGCGCCCGGGGATGGCGTACCTGCGAATCGCGTGCGCTTGCTCCAGCGCGTACGTCAGGTTCTTCGGGTTGGTCTTCGCGATCTCCGCCTGTTTCACCTCGTCCGGATAATACGTCTTCAGTTTGTCCCCGAACGGCGTGTTGTCGCGCAGGGGTTCGGTGAGCAGGGTCGCTTCCGTCTCGTCGTCGTTCCACTCGTAGGTGCCGAACAGCGCGGTCGTCTCGAACGTGCCGTCCGAGTGAACGACGTTCGGACGCGCGACGATCAACCGCGTCTCCATCTTGCGGTAGCGCACCGCCCCGCTCGACTCGACGACGCTCTTGAAGAACGTCTTGTAAAACCGCGTGTTCGGGGGAATCGTGAAGCTTTGCGTCTTGGGGTCGAACTGGATCGATTGGCCGCGAGGGACGCGCACGTGGCGGAGCTTCCGCGCGTTGTCGGACCACAGCGGGTACGTCGGCGCGTACGCCACGACGCCGCGCCGAGCGAGCGTCTCGGTATCGAACGTCGTCAAGTCGGTCTGCTCGAGGTGAAGCGGGAGCCCCAGCTGCTCGGCGGGATCGGGGGAGCTCGGGTTCTTCTGCGCTTTGGCGAAGAAATCGTCCAGCGCGGCGGACTCCGTCTGCTCGGTGGCGACGAGCCCCTTGTCCGGAACGCAGTCGCCGATGTTCGTGTAGCCTTGACCCACCTTCGTGCTGAGGAGGTACGGGCTCACGCCGCTCGCCGTCTTCGCGGCCGGGAGATAGAACACTTGCCGCGGTCTGCCCGCGGCGATCCACTCCTTCAGCAGCGTGACGAGCTGCACGACTTGATCCGTCGGCGGGCGCTTCGAATACAGCATGCCGCCCGACGAAATGGGCGGCATCGTCTGGTTCGGATCCGACGTCGTGATGCGATCCACGACGCTCTGGTCGATGTCGTCGGGGAAGTCGAGGGGACCGACGTGCAGCCCTCCCGAGTATCCATCGACATGGCAGCCGCCGCAGATGGAGTTGAACAGCCCGAAGATGTCGCTCACGAACACCGTGACGTCGCTCGACGCCGCCGTCTGCGACATCACCGCGTCGCGGGCGGGAATGGGCTCGGAAGAACGAGCCGCTCGGCAGAAGCCGCTCGGCGCGGAGCTCGTCGTGGCGTCGCCCGCGCCGCCGCCGGAGGTCACGGGGGGCGCCGCGGCGTCGAACGAAAGCGAGGCGTCTGCGCCCGCGTCCGGCGACGAGGTTCGAGCGGAGTCCCGGCGTACTCCGTTCTTACCGGGCTCACGTTCTTCGGCGCAGCCGGCCCACAGCAGGATCACGCACCAGGTGACCAGCAACGCGAGGCGTCCGCGCCGACGAGGCATCGGGCGGTCTGGTAACACGCGCCCTCGCGGTCGATTTGGACGTTCTCATGAACTCTCGCCCTGTCCAGTTTAATGAAAGCCTCACCCCCGGAGAGCTCTCCGGAAATCGGAGAGTTTCTCACCGAGAATCGAGGAGTAAATCTCGGCCGCGCTCCTCGCACCACCGAGAGTCGGCTTCCACGGCGGGTTGGCTCGTCGCTTGCTGAGGCGCCGGTCGATCTGTCCACTTTAGTGACGGACGAACCTCACGCCGAGGATGGCGTGAGCTACTGCGACGAGGTGCGATTGTGAGACCCCTGCATAAGATTTCGATATTGGCGTTAGCGGTGAGCGGCGCTCTGGCCATAGCAACCGGATGCTCCAGCTCCCACGAAGGGACTCCCACGGTCGATGGCGCGAAGACCGGTTCGCTCGGCATGGATCTTTCGCTCGGAGGGGGCGTCACGGTGAACAGCGTTCATTACGTCCTCACCGGTCCGAACGGCTTTGCCACGCAGACGGGCGACATCGACGTCTCGGCGACTCAGACGATCACCAAGGAATTCGATAACCTGCCCGCGGGCAACGGATACACCATCACGCTTTCTGCGACGGCCTCGGACGGGTCGCAAGCGTCGACCACGGCGTCGTTCAACATCATCGCGCACGAGACGACGATCGTGAACGTGCATCTGCAGTTCCGGCAGAACAACCGCACGGGCACGGCGATCGTCAACGGTGACGTGAACGTGTGCCCGCAGATCGACTCGGTCGCCGCGAGCCCGGATGCCATCACGGTGGGCGGGAGCACCGCCATCACGGCCGTGGCGCACGATCTGAACGGCGGACCGAGTCCGCTCTCGTATTCCTGGACGTCGACTTCGGGCAGCTTCAGCAACGCGACGGGCGCGTCCCCGACGTTCACGTCGTCGGTGCCCGGCACGGCGACCCTCACTCTGACCGTCTCGGATGGAGATTGCTCGGACACGTGGAGCATCGACGTGAACGTCGGAACCGGCGGCGGCACGGGCGGCTCGACGGGCGCGGGCGGTGCCACCGGCGGCACGACGGGCTCCGGCGGAACCACCACGAGCTCCGGCGGAACCACGAGCGCGGGCGGAACCACGACGACCGGCGGGACGACGAGCTCCGGCGGAACCACCACGAGCTCCGGCGGAACCACCACGACCGGCGGGACGACGAGCTCCGGCGGAACCACCACCACGACCGGTGGCACCACGAGCTCCGGCGGAACCACCACGACAACCGGTGGCACGACCAGCTCCGGCGGAACCACTGCGACCGGTGGTACGACCAGCTCGGGCGGCACTACCGCGACGGGCGGCACGACGAGCTCCGGCGGGTCCAGCGGCGGCGGCGGCTTCACGACGGCCGAGCAGCTCATCCTGCAAAACCGCGGCGCCGATTGCCTCGCTTGCGCGCAGGACAACGCGCCCGGTGGTCCCAACGATCCGAACGGCGCCCCGGGTCTCTTGGAACTCGACGCGCTCACCGGCGTTGCGAGCGCCGGCCCCGGCGCAGGCACCTCGAACCTGCAGCTCGCTCTCAACGAGCTCGCTTGCATCTTCCCGCCGAGGACCACGTCACCGAATAGTTGCGCGGCGGGCGCCGTGTCGGATTGCTATTGCGGCGACTCCGGCTCGAATTGCAGCGGGACCACCGCTGACGGCGTGTGCCGTTCGCAGATCGAGGCAGGCACGGAGACCACCGATTTCAACACGCTCGCGCAGCAGCTCGCCAACCCGGCGCTCCCCGGTGGGCTCTCGGTCGTCCTCGTGCGGTCCATCAGCTTCGGCTACAATACGCTCGGCGATACGCGGTGCGGGCAATGCTTTCAGTGAGTGAAAGGATCTCGTCCGTCGTCTAGCTCGAAGCAACCGTGGCGCGGCGCCGGAGTG
>DASZVB010000001.1:0-72252 GCA_035547195.1 Polyangiaceae bacterium | reverse complement strand
GCTCTCGCGCGCCGAGCGACCGGAGCGCGCCGACCGCGTGCTCGGCGCGCTCGCGGCGCTCGCGACCTCGCCGTGTCCGGCGAGCAGCCGCGGCGAGGCGTTCGCGGCGGGCGCGGCGCTCGCGGCCCGCGTCGGCGACGGCGAGTCGGCGCGCCGCTTCGCGCTCACGAGCTCGGAAGCCGCGCGGCGTATGCTCGCCGGCGCGCCGCCGGAGCTGCGCAGCGCGATCGCCGCGCTGCCGTGGGCGGCCCAGGTCCGCTCGCCGCGCGAAGCCAGCATTCTGCCGGATCAAATCGCGGACGTGGAGTCCCTCGTCCGCGCGCTCGGCACGCGTGACCGGCTGCGCCCGCTGCTCGACCAGGCCCTCGACGCGCTCGTGCTGTGGACCGGCGTCGAGCGCGGGTTGCTCTTGCTCCGCGCTCCGGGCGGCAAGCTCGTGCCCCGCGCGGCGCGCAACATCGCCCGGCGCGATCTGCACGGCGTGCAGCTCGCGCTCAGCCATTCCCTCGCCGAGCGCGCCCTGCGCACCGGCGATCCCGTCGTCGCCGTGGACGCCGCCGGAGAGCTGCCCGAAGTTCACGTCAGCGTGCACGCGCTCAAGCTGCGGAGCGTGCTCGCGGTGCCGCTCGTCGCGCGGGGCGAAGCGCTGGGCGTCGTCTACCTCGACGACCGCATGCGCCGCGGCGCGTTCGGACCGGCCGAGCTCGGCTGGGTGCGCCTCGTCGCCGCCCTCGCCGCCGTCGCGATCGCCGACGCGCGCGACCAGCTCGCCCTGCGCCGTGCGGCCCGGCGCGCGGCCCGCGCCGAAGCACGCCTCGGCGACGACCTCGCGCGCCGCGAAGCCGAGCTCGACGTCGCGGAGCGCGAGCTCGCGCGCGCTCGGGGCGAACGCACGACGCGCTTCGTCTACGACGAGGTCATCGGCGAGAGCGCACCCGTCCGCGCGCTGCTCGCGCTCGTCGATCGCGTCACCGCGAGCGAGGTCCCGGTGCTCGTCACCGGCGAGTCCGGCAGCGGCAAGGAGCTCGTCGCCCGCGCGATCCACAAGAACGGCCCGCGCGGAGCGGGTCCGTTCGTCAGCGAGAACTGCTCGGCCATCCCCGAGGGGCTCCTCGAGTCGACTCTCTTCGGCCACGTCAAAGGCGCGTTTACCGGAGCCAACCGCCCGCACGCCGGCCTCTTCGAAATCGCCGACGGCGGCTCGCTCTTCCTCGACGAGATCGGCGAGATGAGCCTCTCGATGCAGACGAAGCTGCTGCGCGTCCTGGAGGACGGCGAAGTTCGTCCCGTCGGTTCGGAGCGCGCCCGCAAGGTCGACGTCCGCATCGTCGCCGCGACCCACCGAGACCTGTCCAGCATGGTGGACGCAGGGACGTTCCGCCGCGACCTCTTCTACCGCCTCAACGTGATCCGCATCGACATCCCGCCGCTGCGCGCCCGCCCGGGCGACGTCGAGCTCCTCGCCCGGCACTTCGTGGCGAAGCACGCCGCGGGCCGCGCGATACGCGTCTCGCGCGCGGCCACCGACCTGCTCTCCGCGTACTCCTGGCCCGGCAACGTACGCCAGCTCGAGAACGAGCTCCGGCGGGCGCTGGTGCTCGCCGACGGCATCATCCTGCCGGAGCACCTATCCGACGCGGTGCGCGAGGGCGGCAAAGCCGAGGCCGAGAAGAGCGACGGCCTGAACGTCAAGAAGCGCGTCGACGCTCTCGAGGCCGAGCTCGTCCGCGCCGCCCTCGAACGCACCGGAGGCAACCAGACGCGCGCGGCGGAGCTGCTCGGCCTATCCCGGTTCGGCCTGCAGAAGATGATCCGCCGCCTGAAGATCGAGGGCCCGTACACGGCGATTGTTTAGTGTAATCTCGTCCCGTCCATGCCGCGTATGGCCCGTGATGCACCTTTACGCGAAGTCGCCGGAAAGGTAACGGCAAGCTCGATGACGCGACTCGTCCGGCCGGTGCTCAAGTGGGCCGGGGGCAAGTCTCGCTCGCTCCCGAGCATCCTCGGCGCGCTGCCCGAGCGCATCGAGACGTACTACGAGCCGTTCATCGGCGGCGCCGCCGTCTTCTTCGCGCTCGCGAGCGAGAAGCGCTTCAAGAAGGCCGTGCTGGGCGACCGCAACCCGGCGCTCATCGAGCTCTACCGTCACCTGCAGAAGGATCCGGACGGAATCATCAAGGTGCTCCGAACCTACGTCCACAATCAGGACGAGTATTACCGGATCCGGAGCCTCGATCCGAAAACCCTAGACCCGAGCGAACGCGCGGCTCGGATGATCTTCCTGAACAAGACCGGATACAACGGCCTCTACCGCGTCAACAGCCGGGGCGAGTTCAACGTGCCCTTCGGTCGTTACAAGAAGCCGAACTTCCGCGACGAAGAAAACCTGCTGGCTGCGTCGCGCGCGCTCGCCCGAGTGAAGATCAAGGAGAACGATTTCGATGAGACGAGCCGCGACGCCAAACCCGGCGACGCCGTCTACTTCGACCCCCCGTACGACCCGGTCTCCAAGACGGCGAACTTCACCGCGTACCACCACGTCGACTTCGGCAAAGAGGACCACGAGCGTCTGAAGAACGCCTTCGACCGGCTCGCGGCGCGCGGCGTCGCCGTCGTGCTGTCGAACTCGGACACCGAGTTCACCAATCGGCTCTTCAAAGAGTGGAAGCCGAAGAAGATCGACGTCTCGCGACCGATCAACTCGAAGGCGACCCATCGAGGAAGCGTGCGAGAGCTGCTCGTCGTGAGCCAGGCACGCAAGTGAGCTCTCATGGGGTTTGAGGGGGGGCACTCATCGCGGCGCTCGGCGGCGATCAGCCGAGGCTTTGCGGCGGCGCTCCTGTGCGCGGCGTGCCACCGCCCGAGCGCGGATCCGCCACCGCCCGCGACAATCACCGCGCCCGCGGCGAAAGCGCCGCCCGCCGTCGCGCCCGCGGCGAAAGCGCCACCCGCCGTCGCGCCCGCGGCGCCGCCTTCGAGCACGACGCCGCGGCCCACGGGCGCCCTGCGCGAGCTCACCTGGCGCTACGACTCGACGCCCCTCGGCCCGAGCGAAGTCGTGATCGCGATCCCGGAAGGCGGAGCACCGGATCAGAAATGGCCGGTCCTCGTCGCCTTCCACGGCCGCGGCGAATCGCTGCGCGGCGCGAAGCGCGGGGCGCGCGGCTGGGTCGACGACTACGCGCTTCCGAAGACGGTTCGGCGTCTCACGGCGCCGCCGCTCACCGCGAGCGACTTCCTCGGATTCGTGACCGACGAACACCTCGCCGAGCTCAACCAGAGCCTGACCGAGACTCCGTATCGCGGCCTCATCGTCGTGTGTCCCTTCTTGCCCGACATCCTGCGCAACGGCCGCGCGGAAACCGACGCGAGGCTCCTTGCCGGCTTCGTCGTGGACGAGCTGCTCCCTCGCGTCTACCGCGAGACCCCGGCGCTCGGCACGGCCGCGTCGACGGGCATCGACGGCGTGAGCCTAGGCGGCCGCGCCGCGCTCTACGTCGGGTTCGAGCGACCGGAGGCGTTCGGCGCCATCGGCGCGCTGCAACCCGCGCTCGACAACGAGGAGCTCGTCCGCTTCGCCGATTTCGCAGAGGACGCGCGCGCCAAGAACCCCCGCGTCGCGATCCGCCTGCTGACGAGCGACGAAGACTACTTCCTCGAACCGACGCACGGCTTGTCACGGCTTCTCCAGGAGCGGCACATCGAGCATCGCTACGACGAGGTGACGGGCACGCACAGCTACGAGTTCAACCGCGGCCCAGGCGGCTACGAAATGCTGCTGTTCCACGACCGCGCTCTGCGTTCGGCTCCCTGAGCGTGAGCGCGTCTGTATCGGACTCAAGCGCTGATGCGCGACGGAACGGTTCGTCGCGGCGCTCGGGCGGCACGGCGCGCTCGGCCCGGCACGGCGCGCTCAGGCCGGCACGACGCGCTCAGGCCGGCACGACGCGCTCAGACCGGCATGACGCGCTCAGACCGGCATGACGCGCTCAGGCGGCACGACGCGCTCAAGCACCAGCGCAGTAGAGCTTGTTGGGGTGGGTACCGATGCAGAGACGAAGGTACGTATACGAACCATCGTCTGCGCGCTCGCGAGTCAGCGAACGAAGGTACGTATACGAACCATCGTTGCACGCTCGCGAGTCAGCGACGAAGGTACGTATACGAACCATCGTTGTGCGCTCGCGAGTAGCTCGTCGTGAAAGTAATCGACCGAGCCGGCGCGTTCGTCCGGCCGTGGTGGACGCTCTCTCGACGGCGGTGCGCTCGACTCGACTCCAGCGAGGCTTGGAAGAACCGATCACGATCGTCGTGGAGGGCAAGGCCACGAGAAAAACCGGCGAGGCCGGTGCCACCTGGGCTCTGGTCGCCAGAGACGCGCGACTCTTGAAGCGTGCTGCATCGAATGAAGCGTGCTGCATCGAACCCGAAGTCGAGAAAGCCGCGCAAAGCGCGGAGCGGCGCGGAGCGGAAAGGTACGAGTTCTCTGCACGCGAAAAGCGCGAAACCCGAGGCTACTCACCGTCGCGCACCGCGCGCATGTCGTGGAGCGCGATGAAGCCGAGTTTCGGCAATACTTCGCGCTGGAAGCGGCCGGACGTGACGAAACCGACGAAGTCGAGGGCGGCCTCGGAGGGATTGCCCTTCGAGTACAGGTGCTCGTAGGCCCAGATTGGATAGCGGTTAATGATGATGTTCTCGGTCGTCGGAGCGATGCCGTCGTAGCGGAGCGTTTGCACGCTATCGTCCTTGTAAGACAGCGCCAGATACGACACGGCGCCGCGGCGCTCTTGCAGTGTCTTCAGCACCTTGGTCGAGCTGTCCAGCTCTTCGCCGGCGACGAAGAGATCTCCCCCGAGGGTCAGTTGGCCGAAAGCGGCGCGCGTGCCGGAGCCCTTCTCGCGATTGACGACGACGATGGGTTGATCGTCGCCTCCTAGCGAGCTCCAGTTCTTGATTTTCCCGGTGAAGATGTCTCGGATCTCGTCCTTCGTCAGCGAATCGATCCCCGCGTTGTAAGATCCCTTGTGGGCCACGGCCGCGAGACCGATCACCGCGATGCGGTGATCGGTGAGCTCCTTGTGGTCTTTGTCGACCACGTCGCTCGCGCCGAAAGTGACTTCGCCCCTGAGCACCTTCTCGAGCCCGACGCGCGAGCCGCCGCCGGATATGTTCACGACGACGTTCGGGTGCTCTTTCGTGTAACGCTTCGACGCCTCTTCCAGCAGGGGCACGAGAGCCGTCGAGCCGGCTATCGTGATGGTCGTGGGCGGCGGTTTCACCGCCCCCGCCGACGAACAACCGGCCAAAAGACAAACGAGCCCTACACATGCCGAGCGGCGATTCATGCGATGCCCCGTGTGGCGCCAGTTCTGTCACCGGCTCATGTCGGACCAGTGACATTGCCGCACCATTCGAGTCCAATGACCGCTTCGCGCGACGTGCGTTTCGAGCACGGCCGAAGCGGAGCGCGTCACTGGAAGGGGCGCCGCCGTTCAGTCTCCTACACGGATCCGTCGCGACGTTCGCTTCACCAGGGCGAGCGCGACGTTCTCCGGAACCAGCCGCGTCGCGCCGGCGATCGCGCGGTTCACGCTGCCGGGGACGTGGACGATCTTTCCGTCCATCACGGCGCGATAACCTTCGCGCGCGACGGTCTTCGCGTCCATCCACATGGGCGACGGTAGCTTGCTCACGAGCTGGCGGTTGCCGAGCACGTCGTGGAACTCGCTGTACGTAAATCCAGGGCAGAGCGCGGTGACGTGCACGCCGTCGCGGCGATGTTCGAGAGCCAGCGACTCGGAGAACTTGATGAGGAACGATTTGGCGGCGCCGTACAGCGTGTGCCCCGCGGCTCCGGGCACCAATCCGGCGAGCGACGACACGTTGAGAATGCGTCCCCAACGGCGCTCGGTCATGCCTGGTTCGAACAGATGTGTGAGATGCGCGACCGCGTGAATCATCACCTGCAAGAACGTGGCGTGCGTCTTCCACTCGTTCTTCCGAAACGTGCTCGGGACTCCGTATCCCGCGTTGTTGACGAGCGCGTCGATGGTCAATCTCCGGCGAGCGATCTCGTCGAAGAGCGCCTGCGGCGCCGAGGGATCGGCGAGGTCCGCGGGGATGATTTGCGTCTCGACGCCGAACTCGCGTTCGATCGCCGACGCGACGGTGCGGAGGCGGTCTTCACGGCGCGCGGTGAGCACGACGTCGAAGCCGTGCTCGGCGAACACTCTCGCGAGCTCGGTGCCGATCCCGGCGGAAGCTCCCGTGACGAGGGCCGTGCGGCCGGTGCCTTCTTTGCTGGTCATGGTGCGGCGCACTGTGTCACGGATACCGCGCCCTGGGCAGCGGCATTGCCGGCGCCCGAACCATGAACGAACACCCACGATGACCGTTCTATTCTTCTGAGCGTTCCGAACAGAATTCCGGCGGGATCGGGACGCTCTATTCTGAGTGTCCGAGCAGAATTCCGGGCGGGATCGGGGCGCTTGACTCGGGGGGGACGGGGCCTAAGTTGCCTGTGTGACAACTCTCAAGAACAGAGGGCGATGGTTTGCGAGCGCGCTCGGCCCGGCGATCGTCGCTTCTTCCATGCTGCTCGCGCCGCTGGCGTCCGCGGGGACGCTGCAGATCCGCGACGAAGAGCACCTGCTCTCGTCCGACGACCGCTCCACGCTGCAGCGCGAGGCCGCGGCCTACCCGTTCGATGTCCGCGTGTTGACGAGCGACGCGCACGCCACCGACCTCGATCACTACGTCGGCGAGCAGGTGGGCGCGCCGAACATGGTCGTCATCGGGATCGACAAAGAGCACCGGCATACCTCGGTGCACTTCGGCACGGCGTCGCGCATCGCGCCCTCCGAGTTTCACGCTATCGACCAGGCGGGGAACGCAAACTTCAAGAGCGGTGATTTCCGCGCGGGCATCGAAGCCATCTTGAATCGCGCGAAGGATTCGGTCGGGACCGCGCCGGCCGTCGTCGAACAGCCGCAGTCGAGCGCGCCGTCGCCCGCGACGGACCACCGTTCGAGCGGAGGCTTTCCGTTCGGCTGGTTCGTCCTCGGCGGTCTCATCCTGGTCGGCTTTCTCGCGCTGCGCCGCGCGTTCGCCAACGGCAGCAGCATGTACCCGCCCAACCCGCCGCCCGGCGGCGGATTCGGACCTGGCTACGGATCCGGTCCCGGCTATGGCCCAGGTTACGGTCCGGGTTACGGCAGCGGCCGCTCGGGGCTCGGCGCCGGCGTCCTCGGCGCTGGACTCGGCGGCCTCGCGGGTTACGAGCTCGGCAAGGCCATGGGCGAACGCGAAGAGCGCGGTCGCGAACACGAAGGCGGCATGATCGGCGGAGCCGACGACGCGGATCGCGATCGCGGCGGAAACTGGGACGAAGGCGGCGACACCAGCGGCTGGGACGATAGCGGGGGCGGCGGGGACTGGGGCGGCGGCGGAGACGACTTCGGCGGAAGCGACGGCGGGGGCGGCGACGGAGGCTGGTAGCTAGAGCCGACCCGCGCGGTCCATCAGCGTGATGAATTCCTTACGCTCGTGCTGAAGGTCGGCGCCGAGCGCGCCGATGGCCAATGATCGCGCCTTCGGAAGCTCGGCGCGGCTCACGCCTTCGGCGTTTCGAAGCGCGAGCGAGTACTCCGCCACGGCCGCACCGAAGCGCAGCGCATCCGAGGTGCTCGCGAGCGGCACGACGTGATCCGCGACGGCGCGCGAGAGGAGCAAGCTCTTGTCGCTGCCCGGCGGCTTGTAGCGGATCTTCACGGTCAGAAGCTCGTTCGACGCGGACGCTTCGGCCGGCCTCCGCTCCGTCTGGTACTTGAGCGCATCGACGGCGGGCGCGGCGACCGGCGACGCCGCCGACGCGGGGACGATTTCGTAGAAGGCCGTCACGTGGTGACCGGCGCCCATGTCGCCCGCATCCTTCGTATCGTCGTTGAAGTCTTGATCGGCGAGCACGCGGTCTTCGTAGCCGACCAGGCGATAGCCCTTGACGCGCGCCGGATTGAACTCGAGCTGCAGCTTCACGTCCTTCGCGACGGTGACCAGCGTCGCGCCCGCCTCGCGAACGAGAACCTTGCGCGCCTCTTCGATGGAATCGATGTAGGCGTAGTTGCCGTTCCCCTTGTCGGCGAGCGACTCCATCGTGGAGTCCTTCAGGTTGCCTTCGCCGAAACCGAGCACCGTCAAGAACACGCCCGTCGCGCGCTCTTTCTCGATCAGCCGCACGAGCTCGCCCTCGCTGGTGACGCCGACGTTGAAGTCGCCGTCCGTCGCGAGCAGCACTCGGTTGATGCCGCCTCGTTTCATCTGCTGTTCCGCGATTCGATACGCGAGCTGAATGCCCTCGGCGCCGTTCGTGGAACCGCCGCTCTCGAGGCCCTGCAGCGCGGCGAGGATCTTGCCCTGCTCCGCTCCGGACGTGGGCGGCAGCGCCACGCCGGACGCGCCCGCGTAGACGACGATGGACAGCGTGTCGGCCGGACGGAGCTGACGGGCGAGCATCGCGAGCCCGCGCTTCAAGAGCGGCAGCTTGTTCGCGGGTTGCATGGAACCCGAGACGTCGATCAAAAACACCAGGTTGCGCGGCGGCACTTTCTCCTGCGCGATGGGCTGCGTCGTGAGGGCGACGCGCAAGAGGTCGTGATTCGAGGCCCACGGACACTCGGTCACCTCGCTCGCCACGGCGATCGGCTCTCCGTCGGTGGGCGCGGCGTCTTCGTAGCCGAAGTAGTTGATCCACTCTTCGGTGCGGATCGAATCCGGCGGCGGCAAGCGCCCCTCTTCGACGAAGCGGCGCATGTTGGAGTACGACGCCGTGTCGACGTCGACCGAGAACGTCGAGAGCGGCGCCTCCTTCACGAGCCGGAACGGATTGCTCGGGTTGCTCTTGTACGCTTCGGTGTCGAACTCCTTGTCGTCCTCGGTGAGCGGCGAAAGCTGGCTCGGAGGCGCGACGGCGAGCGGCCCGATCGACGGCGCCGGTCTCGCGACGACCATGGCCCTCTGCTTGCGCAGGGTCATCGGAGCCGGTGCAGCGTTGCCCACGAGTCCGGCGGCGGCGCTCGCGGTCATGGCTCCGGCGCGTCCGGAGGCGGCGAGCCCCTTCAAGCCGAAAGCGTGCGAGTCCGCCTTGGGCGCCGTCTTCATCGGCGCTCGAGCAGCGCCTTCGCCGGCGATGGGCGGCGCCTCGGCTTCGCGCCGCGCGCGTGTCCCATCGGCGGTCATCCCTTCTTGCGCGTATTGCATCGGCGTTACCGGCGTGGGTGCGCTCGCCGGCGTAGTGACGTGAGCGCCTTCGGGCGCGTCCGTCGGCGTAGTGACGTGAGCGCTTTCGAGCGCGCTCGTCGGCGTGGTGACGTGAGCGCCTTCGGGCGTGCTCGTCGGCGTGAGATTCGAGCACGCCGACGAAAGAAGGAGCGCCGCCGTGAGCGAGCGCGTGACGAGGCGGCGCTTGCGCGTCACCACCGTGTGGGACAACTTGGACGGATCTTCGCTTGCCGGCGTCTTCGCCAGCTCCTGCTCTGCACACATCGTGGACCTCCAGCTCTCGAACCTTTGAAACCCGTCGAGGCTCTCGGCCTTTGACGCGCAGCTCTCGGAAAAGTTCTGGCGGTACGAAAGAGCGAGCAAAAGCCCGTTCTTACGCGGGGATTGCTCGTACAAGCCCTGATTTGACGCGCAGCGAGATTAAAGAAGCACCGACATTGGCCGTTTTTGTCGCTGGAACGTCCCTGCACATGCCGACCGACCGCGCTCCTCGCAGATTCCACGCTCCCGTCTCCGGCGTCCGCGTCTCGCGGTACGCGCTCGTCCGTCGCTGCATGCAGGCGTACCTGAGCCCGATCCTCGTCGACTCCATCCTGACCAAGGCGATGGCCGCCGCCGGCGTTAGCGATCGGACGCAAACCGAAGAGCTGCTCCCGAAGATCGTGGAGCAAAGCATTTCCGGCCTGAAGCTGTTCGTCGATCCGGCTCGCCTCTCCGAGCTCATGGCGCGCCTCCGCGTGCTCGCGGGTCCGGAAGAAGGATCTACGCCGGCGAGCAGAGAACCTGCCCCGGCAAAACGCACGGGGTAAGCGCTCGTCCAATGAGCGCCAAGGGCTGTCCGTGGGTCGCGCGACCGCGGCGCGCTCCGCGTTACTCCTCTGCGAGCAGGGCGAGGAATTCTGCGCCGTAGGTCGCGAGCTTCTTCGGGCCGACTCCGGAAATCTCCAGGAGCTCCGGCGCGGTGCGCGGCTTTCGCGCGGCGATCTCGAGCAGCGTCGCGTCGCTGAACACCACGTACGCGGGCACGTTGCGCTGGTCGGCGATCGCCTTGCGCAGCCGTCGCAGGCGCTCGAAGAGCTCGCCGTGCACGGGCGCCGCTTGCGCCTCGACCGCGGGAGGCGTCGGGCTGCGCCGCGGCTCGCGATCGGCGCGGCTTCGGCCGCGTCCTCTCACCGCAACCCGCGGCGCTTCCGAGAGCACGTCCTTCATCGTGCAGGCGTCGCACGCCGTGCCGCACGGCGCGATGCTCTCGCCGAGATAGCCGACCAGCGTCTGATGGCGGCAGCCGCCGCGCTCGGCGAAGGCGAACATCTCCCGGACCTGCCGCCGATGGCGCTCCGCGATTTCGTCCGCTGCGTCGTCCGCGAAGCGGTCGTAGCTCATGACGTCGGCGAACGAATAGAAGAGGACGCAGTCGCTCTCGACGCCGTCGCGGCCGGCCCGGCCGATCTCCTGGTAGTAGCCCTCGATGGAACGCGGCATGTCACGGTGAATGACGTAGCGGATGTTCGACTTGTCGATCCCCATGCCGAACGCGACCGTCGCGACGATGACGTCGACGTCGTCGCGACGGAAGGCGTCCTGAGCCGCGGAGCGCTCTTCGGGGGGCATGCCGGCGTGGTACGCGCGCGCCGAGATGCCGTTGCTCACCAGGAAATCCGCGAGGCCCTCGACGGACTTTCGCGAGAGGCAATACACGATGCCGCTCTCGTTGGGGCGCCCGCGGATGAGCCGCACGATGGATTCGCGCACGTTCAGGCCGGAGTCGCCGCCCTTCTTGTAGGCGTGGATGCGGAGGTTCTTGCGGAAGAACGAGCCGCGGTAGCTCGCGGGGCTCTTCATGCCGAGCTGCGAGACGATGTCGCGCGTCACTTCTTTCGTCGCGGTGGCCGTGAGCGCGAGGATGGGCACGTCACCGAACCGACGGCGAAGGCCAGAGAGGTTGCGGTACGCGGGACGGAAATCGTGCCCCCATTGACTGATGCAGTGCGCTTCGTCCACGGCGATGAGCGACAGACGGACGCGGCGGAGCGCGCTGCCGACGGACGCCTCGAGCCCCTCCGGCGCCGCGTAGACGAGCTCGAACTCGCCGCGCTGCAAGCCCTCGACACGGCGCGCGCGCTCTTGCGGGTCGAGCGTCGAATTCAGGAACGTGGCGCGCAAGCCTAGCTCGCCGAGCGCATCGACCTGGTCCTTCATCAGAGCGATGAGCGGCGAGATCACGAGCGTCGTGCCGCCGAGTAGCCGCGCCGGGAGCTGGTAGGTCAGCGACTTCCCCGCGCCGGTCGGCATGACGCCGATGCAGTCGCGCCCCGAGAGCACGGCTTCCACGATGGCCTCTTGTCCCGGGCGGAAGGCGTCGTACCCGAAGGTCGCCTTCAGGGATTCCCGCGCGGAGGGCCGCGCCCCGGTGGCAGGCGGTGAACGTAGCCCGTCGGCGACCGCTTTCAGCATGCTCACCTGTTCGGCCGCGAACGACTCCGGTTGCGTACGATAAGCATGCCGCAGGAGCTCGAGCCGCTTCGAGCAATTGGCGCGGAGCGTCGCGTCGCTCGGGTCGCCTGATTTCCACGCGCCGGACAGCTCATCGATGTCGCGCGCAATTTCTTCGCGGGTCATCGGCACGCGGCACCATATGCCAGGGTCAGCGTCGGTGGAACGTTTGCATTGCGGCGCCGGCGCGGCATAGGCTTTGGGCCGGTTCGTCTCGCTCACTCCCGATGGATCCGCTCGCTCAGCTCGCCGACGCACCGCCCGAGCTGATCTGGGGCCTCGTCTCCCGCGGGATCGGGCTCACCTATTTCATTTCGTTCGCTTCCCTCGCGCCGCAGGTCTTGCCCATCGCGGGGCGCAACGGCATCACCCCCATCGCCGAGAGCCTGCGAGCCATCGAGCGGGATTTCCCGACGTGGAAGCGGTTCGTCTATTTTCCGACGCTGCTCTGGCTCGGCACCAGCGATGCGCTCCTCGGCGCGCTGCCGTGGCTCGGGATGGCCGCTTCGGCGCTCGTGACGTTCGGCGGGCCGGCAGCGCCGTGGGCGTTCGCTGCGCTTTTTTTGATCTACCTGTCGCTCGATCGGCCCGTGGTGCTCGTTTATCCGTGGGATTGCTTGCTCTTCGAGGCGGGCTTCTGGGCGATGCTGCTGCCTGCGACGCGCTCGTTGCCGGATCTCCACGCGATCGCCGCGCCGTCGCCGGCCATCGCGTGGGTCTATCGGCTCCTCGTCTTTCGCGTGATCCTCGGCTTCGGCAAGCACAAGTTCATCGGGACGACGCCCGCGGATAGCGGGTTTCTGAAGGGATTTCTCGTCAATCAGCCGCTCCCGACGGTCCCTGGGTGGCTCGGGCAGAAGCTTCCCATCGGGCTTTTGCGCGTCGGCCTCTGGGGGATGTTCCTGGTGGAGATAGTGCTGCCGTGGACGGTGTTCTTCCCGGGAACATGGAGCGCGATCGGGGCGCTGTCCATGCTCGGGCTCATGGCGGGCATCGAGCTCACGGGGAACTTCGGTTACTTCAACGTGATCACCTGCGTGCTCACGCTGTCGTGGTTCGACACGCGCACGGCGGTCGCATTCCGTCCTGCGGAGCTGTTCTCCGCGAACGGCCACGTGTTCGTGCACGCGCTCGTCCTCGCGTACTCGTTCGGGGCGCTGGTCTCCTTCGCGTTCAATACGTTCTGCGCGCACACCTGGATGATGTGGCCGCTGTGGGAGCGAATTCGGCCGCCGTTCCTCACCTGGCCGGTGCGCTTCGTGCGCGCGCTGCATTCGTTCCGCTGGCTGCATGCGTACGGCGTGTTTCCGCCGCACACGCCCCCGTCCGTGAAGATCGTGCCGGTCGTGGAGGCGAGCTGGGACGGGAAGGAGTTCGTGCCCTTGTCGCACCCGTTCTCGCCGACGGTCGAGACGTCGCGCCCGCGGTTCTGCGCGCCGCACCACGAGCGGTTCGATCAGGCCGTGGTGTACGAGGCCATCGGGCTCAACGAAGCGAGCACGATGCGCAACATCGTCGGCCGCTGGGATCCCTACGGCTACGGCGGCGTACCCGGCGCGCTGCTCTTCGTGCACCGAGTGCTTCGCGGCGACGTCCCCGGAAAGCGCTTCTACGATCGCGCCGTGGAGCGAGGCCGCGGCCGGCCCCTCGTCGCGCGAGTGCGGACGTACATGCTCGAGCCGACGAGCGTCGAAGCGCGACGGCGCGACGGCGCGTGGTGGAGGCGGACGCTCATCGGCCCGCATTTTCCACCGATGCGACTCGAAGACGGCTACTGGGAGGCGCCGCTCCCCGCGCCGGAGCTCTGGCACCCGGACGACATCGTCTGGCTGCGCCGATCGCACGTGGGCGAGCTGATGATACGCGCCGAGCACGGCGAGAACGTCCACGACCTGGTGCTCGTGCGTTCGAACGGCTTCGACGCCGACGACGTACGAAGGTTCTGGGACGAATTCGTTCCGGCGGTCGCGGCCGCAGATCGCCAAACGTGGTCCGGTCTTCGCGCCGCCGTCGACGCGGCACGCGCGAAACATGGGCGCGCGCGGTTGCATCGTTTCGAGCGCATCGCCGCGCGCTACGCCGTGCTCCTCTCGGCAAAGCTCGCGGTCCTCGTCCCGAAACTCGGCTTCGCGAACGCCTTCGGCTTCAAACCGGGCGCCCCGACACGCTTGAAAACCGAGCATCACGTCCGTCTGTTCGCGTATCACGTGCTCGGTTCCGGACGAGCGAGCTACGACGCGCTGGTCGCGGATCCGGCCAAGGCCGTGTCGCTGTCGGAACGCATGACGATGTGTTCCGGGCTCTACGTACAGGCGCTCTTCCGTTACGAGGCCATCGCGTACCAGTGTCAGAAGCTACGGCTCATGGCCGCCTTCACCGAGCACGAAGGACGCCCCGCGCCCACTGAGACGCAGCGGAAGAACAAGGAGCGCGTCGACGCGCTGATCCGCGGCGTCGTCGGTTCGCTCGACGTGGTGGATTTCCTGAAGACGCAAATGACGACCGCCGAGGACGTTCTGGACATCCCGGAGGCGTGGCCGCGCTTTCGCATGGATACGACGGGCGAAGTGCGACCGGTGCGCGAATCGTAGATTCGCGGGCCCCGGCGGTCGCGCATACGCAGCTTAGAATGAGGCCCGGTGCGATATGCCCGGCGATAGCGCCCCCGCCTCAGCGTCACATCGCAAGGCGTGTTGCACGCGTCTTCGATGAGAATGACGACAACACTGCCTCAGAGCGACGCCCCCGGTTCATCGTTCGCCCCGACGAGGTACTCGCGACCGCAATGATGGTTCGTATACGTACCTTGATGGTTCGCATACGTACCTGATGGTTCGCATACGTACCTTGATGGTTCGCATACGTACCTTGATGGTTCGCATACGTACCTTGATGGTTCGCATACGTACCTTTGTCTCTGCGTCGCAACCCCAGGGCGGGGCGCATCAAAACTCATGCGACTCCGCGGGCAAGGATGCTTTCGAGGTGTGAGGTGTTCCGTGCGGCTTTTCCTGCCGGGCGGCGAGACCTCGCTTGAGGGAGGGTTCTCGTTGTCGAACCTGGAGATCTCGCGCTCGAGGGCGACGTGCGCCCGTCGGGTATCGTGCGCTCGCAGCGTATTTCTGTGCAGCTAGCGCTTTCCAAATTCGATCAAATCACCGCGCATCACCGCGGCGAAGGTCAAGAACGTGATGTCGGCGCCGGGCGCGCCCACGTAGCGTGCCTCGAGATCGAGGCGAAAGCGACGGACGTCGAGGACGTTGAAGCCGAGGCCGAGCTGGTGCGCCAGCGGAACTTGCGTCGTCGAATGATCTTCGCCGGGATAGCGGTACCGTTCGACGACGATGGCAAATCCGAGCGCCGCGCGCAGCCGGATACGCCAGAGGTCCGCGGTGATGCCGGGAGCGACGAGCCAAGCGTCGAGACGCTGATCCAGCATGCCCCCAGCTCCCCACGGGCCGTTCGGCATCTCGGCCTGACCGCTGGCGAGCTGCGCGTACGAGACGGCGAGAAATGGATCGATGAAGTAGCGCGATCGGTAGGCGACGCCGAGCTCGCCGAAGACGCCGACGCGACGCAGAGACGGCGAGTACTCCGGGTTCGCCGCATCGCCGAAGACGACGCTCGGACCGATCGTCGCGGTGATCTCGAGCGACGAGACGCGCGACGATCGCGTTTCACCGGTCGCTGCAGCGGCCTTCGCGTCGAACGGCGGGGGCGGCGGTATGCTCGGCGGCGGGACGGGCTCGAGACCGGGGGGCCAAGTCGTCGTCTCTTCTGCGCGCACGGTCGCCGGCAGGGCAATACAGACGAATGCGAGCGTGCTGGCGAGGGGACGCCGGTAACTCATGGCGCCGAACCTCGTGCGCCCAAAGGCGGCGGCGGCGTGCCGATCTCCTGGTACTTGGAGAAGACGAGCGCTGTGCGCGCGGTGATGATGCCGTTCGGTTGGGACTGCGTCAGGAAGGCGTCGATGAAATCGGATTGATTGACGGTCCAGAAGATGGTGAGCGCGCCGGCTTGTCGCAGTCTGTGGACTTCGTCGGCCTGCGGACCCTCGGTCCAGGTCGGGCCCCACGCGACGCAATGTTCCGAGAGCACGACGTCGGGATCGTATTCGACGAGGCAAGGCGGGAGCGCGAGCCCTTCGGCCGGCAGCGCGGTCTTCGCCGTGTGCCAGCCCTCGAGCACCTTTTCGCTCGCGATCCCCACGATGATGGCGAAGTGACGGTCGTTGGACGGATCGTCGTCTTGGTTCCGCTCCTGCAATGTCGAGAGCATCCGCGACGCGAGCCGCGCCGCCGGCGTCACCGCTTCCGGCACTTTGACGTCGAGGTAGACGCCCTCGTATTCCGTCTCGTCGACCATCGCCTGCAGCGCTTCTTCCAGCGTGGGGATCACCTCTCCGTATTTGAGCCGACAGCTCCCGCGAATGTCGACCAGGGAGAGGTCCGCGATGCTTCCGTGGCAGAGGATGCCCCGCGTCACGGAGCCCGACAGCGTGGGGTCGTGAAATACGATCGGCACGCCGTCGCTGGTGACACGGATGTCGATCTCGGCCGCGTTCGATCCCGTGCGTTCGGCGAGTCGGATCGACTCGATGCTATTTGGCGTCGCGCCGCAGTGATCCGTGATCTCGCAGGCGCCATGATGAGCGACGGTGAAGAAGGTCCCTCGCCACGGCTTCTGCGAATGCGACCACGCGAGCGTGAGCGGATCTCGAGGGAATGCGTCGCCGTGCCCGTAGTAACCGCTCAGCGAGAGCTCTTTCGTGGGCTCGGGAGCCTGTCCATCGCAGAACGCCGTGGCAAGCTCGGGCGGATCGACGAAGAGGCGAACGAGACCCGTTTCCACGAGCGCGGGATATTGCCAATAGCCCTCTACGACGACGCGGTGGTCCGGCAAGCAAGCCGCGCCGAGCACGGAGAAGCCCGCGTCCTTGTCGGTGAGCACCGACACGGTACCCGGACTCGTACGAATCGCGGCCGCGCTCCCGAGGAGCGCTCGACCCGCCGTCACGTCGAACATGCCCTCGAAGGACAGGAGCTGCGCGCGGGAGAGCGGCGTGCCGGTGCGAAGGAGCCCGCCGTCGGCGAAAGTCGGGATGGTCGCGTCCGTCGATTCTTCGCAATCGGAAGAGAGCAGCGCGGCGCTGCAAATGACGAGCATCGCCCTAGAATTCATAACCAGCGACGGCGCGCGCGTAGGTGTAGAGCGCCGGAGAGTCAGGAAACAAGAGCCATACCTGGTAGTAGGCGCGCGTCGTCAGCACGCCCAACCCGAAATACCAAACCGCGCCCGACCGGAGCGCGTTCTCGACGAGCAACATTTCGCTGTGCCCTGCGAAAACTTTCGCGTTGTCGAGGCCCCCCCAGACGTCGCCCACGCGCGCGCGCACCGGTCCCATGAAGATGAGCGACGCGCGCAGCGAGAGGGCGACGTCGCCGAACTCGTAACCCAGCGCGAGCTCCGGCTTGTATTCGGGGGACAGCATGTTGGCGTCGAACTTGAAGCTCCCGAGTTGGCCGAGGTAGAGACCCGCGTCGATCGACGCTTCGATCGAGAACGGCTCCGCGCGGTAGCCGTAGCTACCGCCCAGAAGCAGCTCGTTCGCCACCCACACGGTGTTCAGGTGGCCCTTCATCGACCACCCCTTACCGAGCCCATACCGCGCATCCACGGTGATTTGCGGCACGCGCACGTTGTAGCCATACACGACTTGAGGGTCGATGGAGTCGTAGGAGACGCCGACCCCGATTCGAAACGACTTGAATGGCGGGGTGGACGGGAAGAACAAGAATCCTTTCCCCGTCGCGATCGACCGCACGCGCGATTCGATCTGCGGCGTCGGCGCGGGGATATCGGGCGGTGGAACATCGGTGACGCCGCCTGCGTCGGTCGTGGAGACGATCACACAGAAGGCGGCGAAGATCCCAAACGCGAGAGGGCGCCCCTGCATCGCTCGACGCCGTAGCTAAAGTCGCGCCAACCCACTCGCCTCCCGCGTGGGCCCGCTCGAACCCCGAGCCTGCCTTTCGCAACGACGATCGCACGCGCACGAACCGTGCAAGTCGCGCCGCCGTGCGCGCGTTCGTGATGATTGCGCTCTCCGTCGTGGTCACGCCGCGAACCGCGCGCGCCGACGTAGCGGCGCCCAGTGTCATGGACGCTACAGAAACGGCGCCGTGCTTCGAAGATCACGAGCCTCCACGGTTCACGCCGTTTGCGCGCGGCGCGCTCAGAATGAGCGTATCCCTCGCTCTGAAATCGGCCGTCGTCGACGACTACGCGATCGTCGGCGTGGGCGCCGGCTACTACGCGATCGACGGTCTCGAGCTGGGCATCGACTACCAGGCCTGGACGATAGGCGATCCGGTGCTCCACGAGATCGCACCGGAATTTCGGTACGTGCTCCATTTCGTGCACACGGTGAAGCCGTACGTGGGGGCGTACTACGGCCACGCTTTCGTCAGCGGTCACCGAGACCTCGACAGACTCGGCGTGCGCGTCGGTCTGTACTACGCGCCGGAGACTGCCCGCGCCTACTTCGGCGGCGGATTCGTGTACGAGCACCTGCTCGACTGCGCCCGCGACGACATCGTGCAGTGCGACGGGTCGTACCCGGAGGCGTCCTTTGCGGTTTCGTTCTGAGGTCGCGTTCGTGCTCGCGGCGCTGTCGCTCGCGAGCTTCACCGGGCGCGCGGTGGCCGGCGGCGTGCTCGGCCCCAATGGCACGCCGATCCGCACCAGCGATTACGCGCTGGACCTATTCCAGGGGCCCGTATTCGCGGGTACCCGGGTGACGGGCCTCGGCGGCGCGTACGTCGCCATCGCCGAAGACGTCGACGGCGATCTGCAGAACCCCGCGGCGCCCGCCGTGCGCCCGTTCTTCTCGTACACGCACTTCGACTATTGGCTCGGCTTCGGGCTCACGTTCCCGGCGGACCTGAAGAACATGGACTTCTTCAACAGCGGCAGTCCCACGCACATCGCCAACGCGCCCGATTCGTTCGTCTTCTTCACGCCGGCGGCGAACCTGCAGTGGGGCGAGCTCGGCGTGGGGGCGAACGTCGAGCTGCAGCAATACGCGCTCGGGCAGACGTCGCAAGCGCGGGGAGTCCGAGTGACGATCCCCACGACGCACCTGCAGTTCGCGCACGGGCTCGAGCACAATCAGTGGGTCATCGGCATCGGGGCGCGCTTGCTCGAGATGTCCGTCCGCGAGGGCGCGAGCAACGATCTGGCGTTCAAATCGTCGGGGGCCGGCCTGGAAGTGGGCGCCGTCTACAAGCCCGCGAATCTCCCGCTCCGCGTCGGTTTTGCGCTGCGCACGGCGATCCGTACGCAAGCGAACTACCGCGACGGACTGTTGCCGAACGGCAACGGCGATCTGGTTCTACCCGACTCGGAGGGCAATCCCATCTACCTGCCCAAAGCCGTCGAGCTCCCCCTCGACGTGAACTTCGGGTTCGCGCTCCAGTTCGGCAGGCCCTTCAACCCGCCGTGGCGCACGCTCGACGAGCTCGTCGAGCGACAGACGCTGGAGCACGAGCTCAGGGCGCTCGACCGCCGGGAACGGCGCGCCGAAGCCGTTCGATCGACGAAGACGGTCGACGAAAGAAAGATGGTCGAGGACGACTTCGATCGGGAGCAAGCGGCGGACGATCGACGATTCGGTCAGACCCTGAAGGCAGCCCGACAACGGATCGAAACGGAGCTCGCCAAGCTGAACCGGTTCTACATCCAGCTCTCTGCGTCCATGCTGGTGGCCGCAGCGGTGAGCGACGCCGTGGGCGTGGAGAGCCTCGTGAATCAGACGGTGGACCGCTCCGGCGAGCACGCGGTCGCATCGTTTCATGCGGGCGTCGAGGCCGGCGTTCTGCCGAAGCTGCTCAAGGCGCGCGCCGGAAGCTACATCGAGCCCACGCGCTTCGACGGGAGCTCCGCGCGCGTCCACGGCACCGTCGGCCTCGACCTGAAGCTAGCGCGCTGGGACGTC
Organism: Polyangiaceae bacterium; assembly: GCA_035547195.1. Classification (GTDB taxonomy): domain Bacteria; phylum Myxococcota_A; class Polyangia; order Polyangiales; family Polyangiaceae; genus DASZVB01. Next base: position 52,481 of record DASZVB010000001.1, on the reverse strand, counting down.
TTCGGCCTCTGGCCCGAAGACTACCTGTGGCGGCTCGGCCTCGGCGCGGATATCGCGGCGCGCTACGCGACGTGGAGCATCATGATCGGCGGCTGGTATCCCCGTCACGACACGCCGCTCCCGACGAAGCCCTGTCCCTGAGGCCGCCCCAACGCGCTCGAACGCCAGCGTGAGGAGCTCGTTGAGGGTGGTACCGCTGCAGAGACTCGCAGTGACCGATTCCCGAAAACGAAGACCTATGCCGTGGATTCGAAGGTACGTATACGAACCATCGTCGCGGTTGGCGCAAGGATGTCATTCGCCGGAAAATCGACGAACCGACCCGTTCCTCCAGGACGAGCTCTTCGTTCGCGAGACGCGATCCGTCGTGTCGGAGCACGATTTACTCACGTCGGCGATGGCTGTTCGGGAGCGGCGGCCCGTGGTTGACGTGTTTCTACGGCGGTGCGCTAGTCGTCTTCCGGCTCCGGTCCGCCGAGGTTCTCGAGCACGGCTTCGAGGTCCGGCGCGTGGGCGAGCGGCGCGCTCAGTTCGAGCGCGCGCCCCGGAAGGTCGAGCGTGATGCGCGCGCAATGCAAGAACGGCCGATCGAGAAAGTGTTTCTTCGCGAAGTAGTCGTTCGTGCGCGGGTCGCCGTAGCGTTCGTCGCCGACGACCGGGTGCCCGAGCGACGCGAAGTGGCGACGGATCTGGTGCTTGCGTCCTTCGTCGGGGCGGACGGTGACCAGGGAATGGCCGCCGACCACGTCCCTGCGCGCGTAACGGGTGCGCGCCGCGAGCGGACGGCCGCGCTCGATCAGCGGGCGGCGAATGCTTCCCTTGTCGCGCACCACGCCTTTGACGAGCGCGACGTACTCTTTCTCGCCGGCGGAGAGCGCCGCCGCGAGGTCCGCGACGTGCTCGGGCCGTCGAGCCATGAGACAGACGCCGCTGGTGCCGACGTCGAGGCGATGCACGGGAACCGCGTCGGCGGCGCCCTCGAGCTTGCGCACGCGGTCGAGCAGCGAAATGGTGTGCTCGCCCTGCGGAATCGTCGGTTCGTGCGGAACCTTGAGCACCGCGACGAGTCGTTCGTCTTCGTAGAGGACGGTCGGCGGCGGACGGTCCGCGGGCTCGAGCACGGCTAGCGCCTCGACCTCCTCGGTCAGCGGCATCATGTCGAACGGCGAGAGCGACCGCGGCGAGAGCCCGTGCCGCGCGAGATCGGCGAGATCGCGCGCGAGCGTCGCGGGCTCGCAAGAGACGTACACGACGAGCTCCGGAGCCAATCGCGCGATGCCGGCGCGCGTCGCAGGCGACAACCCCCGGCGCGGCGGATTGACGATGACGACGTCGAGGCGCTCCGAGGAGACGACCGCGGCGTGGACGGCGTCCGCGGCGTCGATGGCCTCGACGCGAACGTCGAGCCGTTGCTCTTGCGCCGCTTCGCGCGCGAGCGCCGCGGCCGGCGCGTAGGATTCGACGGCGACCACGCTCGCCCCGCGCGCGGCGAGCGACAGCGCGAGGGCGCCCGCGCCGGAGTACAAGTCGAGCACCTTCGGGCGCCGGTCGCCGAACCGAGCCGCGACTTCGGCGAGCAGGCGTTCGATCATGGCGCGCTGCTGCCTCCGATGTGCCTGCGTGAAGCCGCCCGGAGCGACGAAGTGAAACGGCGCGTCGTCGCCCAGGACGTGCACCTTCTCGCGCGCGTCGCCGACCAGCGGTACCGGCGCGCGCCCGAGCACCTGATGCGAACGCTCGTCGCGATAGCTCACCGCGACGCCGGCGATCCCCGGAACGGCGCGCGCGACTCCCTCGGCGGCCTCGCGCGCCGCGGCCTCGTCGGTGCGATCGGGCACGACCAGCGTGACGAAGACGCCCTCGCCCCCGCGCTGCAAATCCACGGCGCGGAGCGCGACTTCGCGCGGAAGGTGCCGGCGCAACGCCGAAGCGACCCGGGCGAGCGCGGGATCGAGCACCCGACACTCCGGAATGTCCACGACGCGATGGGTGCCGCGCGCGTACAGACCGAGCAGCGGTCCGTTCGCGACGAGCTTTGCGCGCGTGCGGTACGCCACGACGGGATCCGCGGGCGCGACATCGTCGATCGGCGTTCGCGCGAGCTCCGGGAAGCGCCGGATGGCCGACGTGACGCGCTCGTGCTTCGAGGCGAGCTGCGCGCCGTACGGCAGCGGCAGGAGCGGGCAGCCCGGGCACTCCGCGCCGTGTGGACATTCGACCACCCTGTCCCGTTGTATGGGAAGATCGCGACGCTCGGGCAGATGGGTGGTCACGATGGCGCTCCGGGGACGGCGTCTAGCAGCTGCGCCTGAAAGCAGCGAGCGCCGCGACGCTCCCCGGCTTTCTCAGCTGTCCGGCGCGGGATCGAAGGCCCCGGCGGGGCGAGTAGCGGCAGCGCGCTCGTCACGGTAAATGCGACGGCGTGCATTGGGTCCTGGCTGCGGCGGTCATCGCCATCATCGTGCTTTTTTTGCTCCCGAGCCCCGGCGCCGGACGCAGAAAGCAGATCGAGCACACGCTGCTCGGCGCGCTGACCGTCGCCGCCGTCGTGCTCGTGCTGACGAAAGCGGGCATGCCGTGGCTCGCGCTCGCGCTCGCGCTGGTGGCGACCTCGTTTCAACGCTTCACGGGGCTGCGGCGCGACGCCGCGCGCAGCGAAAACGGGGGCGCGCCGCCCGCGCGGTGGGGAAAATCCAGGATGACCCGCGAGGAAGCGTATCGCGTGCTCGGCCTGTCGCCCGGCGCGACGAAGGAAGAGATCGTCGCGGAGTATCGCCGGCTGATGAAGCGCGTGCACCCCGATCAGGGCGGCACGACTTATCTCGCCGCGCAGCTGAACGAAGCCAAAGACTGCCTGCTCGGTTGAGTCACGGGGTGCGCGTGGCGGACCACGTGCCCGAAACGACCAAGTCGCCGTAGGGCGTCTTCAGGACCGTGTTCCACGTACCGACGAAGCCGGAGAGATCGGCGCTGGCGCCCTTGTTCACCTGGAGGGTGTAGAGCCCGGTTATCGACCCTCGGAAGTCGTAGGTCATCGTCTGCGTCTTTGCCGCATCCGTGTAGAACGTATACGTACCGTTCTCCAACGTCGCTTGCACCTGGCCCTCGTCGCATTCGCCGCCGTGGATTTCGGCGTTGAACGAGCTGCCATCGTTGCCCATCCCGGAGAGCGCCGCCGTGTCGTCGTTGAGCTTGAATTCGCCGCTGAGCGACTCGGTGATCGCGAAGTCGATGCTCCCCGAATATTGAATCTTGATACCGGCATCGGTCGCCGAGAGAGCGCCTTGCGCGGCATTCAGCGCGCCTTTGTACTGGCCCGCCTGACACTCCGGCGGCCTCGGCGTGGTGGTGAGCCCACCGTCAGAGCTGAGTCCGTCGGAGCGCTGCGTCGCGACGACGTCGTCTTTGTTCGCGCAGCCGCTCGCGAGCAGGGCGAGCGCGCTCGCGAGCATCAATCCCCCGCAAACGTACCGACGCGTTCCCACGGCCCTTAGCTTAGCAGAACGCCGACGCGTGGACGCCGTCCGGCACGGCAGCGCGGTGCGTTGGGGCTCAGCGGGCCAGCTCTTCGCGCCGCTGGCGGAGCTGCTCGGCTTCGAGCCCGCTCGGGTGCGCGGCGAGCACATCGTCGATCGCCGCAGCTTCGTCCGAGGAGCGACCCAGCAGCCGATACGCCTTCACCTTGGCGAGCTTCGCCTCGAGTGCGAGCGGACCGCCGTGTGCCAGATACGTATCCAGGTGCTGCAGGGCGGCCGCGGGCTGACCCAAGTGATCGAGCTCGAGCTTGGCGAGGGAGACGAGGACCGTGTGGGCCTCGGGCGTCGACGGGAAGCCGTCGATGATCTTTCCGTAGCTGTCGCCCGCGTCCGCCCACCGCTGCTCGCGGAGCGCCTGACGAGCGGCGGCGAGCAACGACGCCGGGGTGACCTCGGGCGCCGCGGGCTCTTGGGGCGCTTCGGCTTTCGGCGCGTGCGACGCAGCACCGTGTGGCGCGAGCCGTTCCGCGCGCTGCGCCGTCTCCGGCTGCGGTGCGACGACGGCCTCCGCCTGCGAAGGCGCGGTCGCGACTTCCGCCGTGGGTCCCTCGATCGAACGATTCGCGACGCGGGCGAGCGCGACCCAGTCGGGCGTCTCGAGCGTCTCGTGCGACACCGGCGGCGCGACCTGGACGGCGCCGCCCCCGGCGGTGAGCCCGATCTTGTGCGAGTCGACGACGTCCGTCGAGGACTCGGCCCCGACGGCGACCTTGCCCTCGTGCACGATGGTGCGCACGGAGCCGTTCGGCAGCAGCTCGACGGTGAACGCGGTGCCGACGGCCGTGCTCCACACGCCGTTCGCGACGACGGAGAGCCGCTCCGCAGGCGGCAGCGGATTCAGCGCGACCGCGACGCGACCCGCCAGCAGATCTAGCCGGCGCTTGCCCTGGCCTACCGCGGAAAGTCGCAGCTTCGCGCCGTCCGCCAGGCAAGCGTGGATGTGCGGCTCGACCGCGACGCAAGCAGGACCGCCGAGGGCGGCGACTTCGGCGCCGACGGCTGCGTGCGCACCGGTCACGACCCGTTGCCCCGCCACTTCGACCTGCGCAGCGGCGTACTCGATGACGCTCCCGCCCGCCGGCGTACCCGGGACGCCCGAAGGCGACCGCACGAAGACGGCGAACGCCGCAGCTGCCGCCGCTACCGAGGCCACGCCCCACACCAGCCAGCGCGCGCCGCGAGGCTTCATGGGCATGGGCAGCGCCGGCCCGCGCTCCGAACCCGAGAGCGCCTGCTCTACCGCCTTGTCGGCGAGCCCGTGCTCCGACGAAGGATCGAGGTACGCCTCGAAGGTCGCGAGCGAGTCGAATATGGCAACCTCGGTTGCCGCAAGCGGATCCGTAGCCGGGTACTCTCTCAAGAAAGCGCGCTCTTCGGCGGAGAGAACCTCGCCGATGGAGTCGCGCTCGGCGAGCGTCGCCCAGCGATCGTAGAGAGTGGTCATGGCAGAGGCCCCTTCCCCCGTCCGATCGTGATGTCACGCTGGATGAGGCGGCGAATGCGCCGGCGCGCGGTCACGAGACGATCCTTCACCGTCCCGGTCGGCACTTCCGTGAGCTCCGCTATTTCTTCCACCGTGTAGCCGAGTGAATGTTTGAGGACGAGCGCCTCGCGCTGCTCCGCGGGCAGCGCCATCAGATACTCGTCGAGAGGCCGCGCAGTTTCTGCGCGGACGTCCGAAGGCTCGCGTTCGGTGATGGGCATGGCACCCGCTTCTGGATCGTCGAAAGAGTCCACGAGGTTCGTGCGACGACGTTCGTCGCGGGCCTGGCGCAGGCTGATGCGAGCAGTAATGCGATCTGCCCAGCGCTCCAGCGAGGAACGGCCGCCGAACGTCTTTGCGGATTGGAGGATCTCGACCAGGGCGATCTGCGCGGCGTCGTCGGCTAGCGCCTCGTTGCGCAAGATGCCGCGACTGAGCCGGCGCACCCGGCTGGAAAGCCTGCGAGCGACGGTGTTCATCGCTTCGACGTTTCCGGCGGCTACCAGGGTCATGAGTCTTAGATCGTCCTGCCAGGCGTTCACGGCGGATGCCGCTGACGGAGCGCTGGGCGCCGCCTGCTCGTCACCCGGGGAGTGGAGCGATGCGTCGAACCCGGTCGGAACTTTCGAACGAGTCACGGCCAAAAGGAAAACCCCACCTCGAGAGCCGGCCTGACTACGTTCTGTTCCAGTAACACGCGATCCCCGCCATCCACGCGACTCACGAAGGAAAACTGATTCAAGCCAAAATCTGCACCCAACGAGCCATAGACCGCAAGGGTCGGCGAAAGAGCCACGTCGATTCGCGCGCGTGGCGACAGGAAAACGGTGGTGCGCGTGCTGTCCGGCGTTCCCGCGAATGATCCGCTCGTGGACACCGCGTGGCGCCCGAGGAACTCGAGCAAAACGCGACCACCGAGCGACAACACTACCGGCCCATGCCCGAAGGAATAGCCGCCTTCGACATAGAACGGGTTGCGAGTGATCCGCAAAATGATGGAGTCTGCCTCGATCTCCGAGTCGCGAATGAAGGTGTATCCGCCGGCGAAGTACAGCCCGAACGCGAGATGATACGCGGCGGACAACGCGAACCCGCTGTCCCAACCGATAGCGTTTGCGGGGAAATCTCCGGCGTAAGCCGCCGACAACGAGAACCCTCGAAAGCGTAAGTGACCGCGCGAGGCGGGCAACGCATGTGGTTGTGGCGGCGCAGGTTCACTCGCTGACGCTGGTTGCACATCCGGCGGCTTCGGAGCGCTGCGCCGCACGTCTTCCATGCCAATCGTGCCGCCGCTGAGCAGCGCTTCGGAAGATTGACGAGTGATCACCGCAACGGCCTCGACGGCCGCGTCGGTCCCATTCGCTTCCACCTCGATTCGACGCACGAGCGTGCGTTCACCGCCAGGCTCTGCGAGGTAAAGGAGCCAATCGCTACCCGACTGTGTATCGATCCAGAACACGCCGCGTGCGTGATGTGCGTCGGCGAGAGCACGCGCCTCCGACATGCGACGACCGAGCGGGGCAGTGGCCGAAGGGGTAGTGGCCGAAGGGGTAGTGGTCGAAGAGGTAGTGGCCGAGTCGGCGAAGCGATCGAACACCACGGTCACGGGACCGCCGGACAGCTGAGCAGTCAACGCGTCACGCAATGAGCGATCGAGGTCATCCGAGGGCGGGTCGACGAACACGACCGCGTTCCTAGGGGGCTCGCCGAACGACGCTCGAGCAAGCAGGAGCCCCCCGAGGAGCGGTGAAATCCACCGACAGTGTTGGCGCACCGATCGGTTCTTTTAGACCCGAATCTCAGAAATGTCCGACCGATTCTCGTACCTGTATCCACTCGACCCGAGTCCTCGCCGGCGCGCCGCATTCGCGGCCTTTCCGCCGGGCTCGCCGGCGAACGGTCCGGTGAGGGGCGGCTCGCACTGGCACTCGACTGGAGGATTGCAATGCATCTAGACAGCGTGGGAACGTTGCTCGCGGAAAGAGTCCTTGACCTCGAGACCAGTGCGGGCCGGCGCCAGGTGCGCGTCCTCATTGGGGTGCCCCGCGCCATTCCCGACTCGACCGATGTGTACTGCCCGTATCAGATCGTCGGCCTCCTCGGCGGTGGAGTGCGTTATACGGAGGGCGTCGACGCTGCGCAGGCAATCTACCTAGCGATGGAGGCCATCGGCACCTCCCTCGCGGCAACGCCGGAAGCGCGAAGCGGCCGCTTGACCTGGTACGGCGAAACCGCACTGGGTTTCCCAGTCCGCGCGCAGCGTCCCGAGCTACGGCTGGTAGCGTCGAATTGAAGCTGCACCCGGGCGCGATCGACCCGGGCATCACGACCGACCCGGCGTCGACGGATCCGGAAAAGCCATAGTCGAGCGTCGGAGCCAACAGAAAGCGAACGTGCGCTACGGGGGCAATGGCGATGAAGAGGGGCACTTCGAGGGTGCGCCCGAACCTGCGCTCACCGAGCTTGCCGTTGTTCCCGGATGCGTCGAGCCCCGTCGAGCCGTACGTGACGCCGGCTCTCGGCCAGACGCCGATGACATCGTCGAACGTGTAAGCATGCTTCACGCGCGGAGCGAACACGAAGATGTGCGTCGTCTCCACGTCTTGACTAATCGAGACGTCGTTCCGTAGCCCGTAGCCGAGCGCCATGCCCGCGCTCAGACCGGCGATGACGAAGTAGTCGAACCCGACGCGGGGGTTCGAGAACGGCGTCGTGGCGGCCGACGTGAAAATCGAAAACGACGTTTCCGATTGGGAGCCGTGATGAAGCGACAGCCCTGATAGACCAGACCGTCAGGAAACCGCACGCCACTAGACTCGAGTTTCGCGCTTTTCGCGTGCAGAGAACTCGCGCCTTTCCGCGCCTCGCGCGGATTTCTCGACTTCGGGTTCGATGCAGCACGCTTCAAAAGTCGTACGTCTCTCGTGACCCAGAGCCCCAGCTGGCACCGGCCTCGCCGGTTTTTCTCTTGGCTCTTGGTCTCCACGATGATCGTGTCTCCACGATGATCGTGATCTGTTCTTCCAAGCCTCGCTCAAGTCGAGGCTAGACCCATGAAAGTCCTGCCCTGCGGACAAATGCTGACGACCATGATTCGCGCCATGACCACCGACACCTCAACGGCTAAACGTACAAGGGCTAGGTTGCCGGCATAATTGGCTACGACGGCACGTCCCGCATCGAAAGCAACCCATGCCGGCGCCAGCCGACACGAAGCAGCCAGGTTCTCGCTCGCGCCACCGGAGCTTCCGCGTCCCTCGCGACGCGGCGATGCGAAAGCCGCGATAACTGCGGTGTGAACCCGACGAAATGCGCCGCCGTGGACAGCGGATCGAACAAGATCGGACGCCCGACACCGGTTTGATGGTGTCGATGATTGTGCAGCACGTAGACGAGTGCGCGGCGCACCTCGAGCGGCGTCCGCAGCGCACGCGCGTGATAACGATCGGCGAATACGCGCCCGCGGCGCGCAAGGCGACTGTTCACACGGTGCGCAAGGCGCGTCGCAAGCCCCTGCATCGCCCGCGAAAGCGCCCGAGGTCCGTCCACCTCGACGATGAGATGGACGTGATTCGCCTGCACGGAGAAGTGCACGAGCCTGACGCCGAGCCGGTCTTTCGCCGTGGAAAGAACGGAGACCACGAGCCGCGCCAGGGGCTCGCGCCTGAGACTCGGCAAGCCATCACGAAACTTCATGGTGACGTGCACCGGCTGCCAAGCCTTCACCTCCGGTCGTCGTGAATGCGAGACACCGGCTTTGACGCCACAGGGTTTTCTTCCCGCACCGCGACGCCGCCCGCCCCACATGCGCAATGGAAGCTCGAGCTGTACAGACCCCCCGCGACGCGCCACGCATCTTAATTAGCAAACATTGCTGTAATGGCAATGGGAGATCGAACAAAAATTTGAATCGGCACACCTCGCGCAGCGACGTGCATTCGCGTAAGGAGGGCGCCCCGTTGGAACGAGCGCGGCGACGCACGGGGGCGTCATCCGCGCAGACGCCGCACGACCCGAGACGCCTCGATACCGCGCCGGCGCACCGTATCTGCCGCTCTACGCGCCAGGCGCCGCGGGCGTCAGCCCCTCGTCAAATCTTGAATCGGCACACGTCGCGCAGCGACGTGCATTCGCGCAAGAAAGGCGCCCCGCTGCAACGGGCGCGGCGACGCACGCGAACGTCATCCGCGCAGACGCCGCACGACGCAGGCGTCACCCCACCGCGCCGGCGCACCGCTTCCTCTGTGTCTGGTCACTGTCAGCCCAACGGCAATCTCGAATCGGCACACCTCGCGCAGCGACGTGCATTCGCGCAAAGACGGCGCCCCACTGCAACGGGCGCAGCGACGCACGCGAACGTCACCCGCGCAGACGCCGCACGACGCAGGCGTCACCCCACCGCGCCGGCGCACCGCTTCCTCTGTGTCTGGTCACTGTCAGCCCAACGGCAATCTTGAATCGGCATACTTCGCGCAGCGACGTACATTCGCGCAAGGAGGGCGCCCCACCGCAACCGGCGCGGCGACGCACGCGAGCGTCACCGCAGACGCCGCACAACCCCGGGACGCCGCGACACCGCGCCGGCTCAGACGCCGCACGACCGACCCGAGACGCCTCGCCACCGCGCCGGCGCACCGCCCTACGCTGTCTTCACTTCGTGCGAACGGTGCTCGACGATTTCTCGGTTCAAAAGGTGCGTCCGTTGTTCACGCGTCGCGGGCTGTTCGTTGCCGCGACGCGCTGGCGCGGTGCTTCGCCGAAGCTCTCCGCTCAGCGGCTGCGCTTGCGGTGCTCGCGTGCGGCGCCGCGCTCGTTCCAATGGGGCGCCCTCTCACCCAGTCCCCTCCCTCTGCCGCTACCTCGCGCTCCAGCCCTAACCCAACCCCGTTCCCTCCCTCTATCGCTACCTCGTCGAGCTCCAACCCTACCCCAATCCCTACTCCTCCCTCTACCGCTACCTCGAGCTCCAACCCTACTACCCCAACCCGTCCCTTCCCTCTATCGCTACCTCGTCGAGCTCCAACCCTACCCCAATCCCTACTCCTCCCTCTACCGCTACCTCGTCGAGCTCCAACCCTACCCCAATCCCTACTCCTCCCTCTACCGCTACCTCGAGCTTCAGCCCTACCCCAACCCCATCCCCGCTTTTATCCCTCCGTCAACACCACGTACTCGACTGCTTCGGCTAGGGCGCGGAAGCTGGCTTCGATGATGTTTTCGCTGACGCCTACCGTGCCGAAGCTGCGCTGGTGCAAGCGGTGTTCGATGAGGACGAGGACCTTCGCGGCGGTGCCGTGGGTGGAGTTGACGACGCGCACGCGGTAGTCGGTGAGCTGGAGCGGCGCGAGGACGGGGAAAGCGGGTTTGAGGGCCTCCATCAGGGCGTGGCTGAGGGCGTCGACAGGGCCGTTGCCTTCGGCGACGCAGAGGCGGGGCTCGCCGAGGACGTTGAGCTTCACCGTGGCTTCGACGGGGTCGCGCTCGGTGCTGGCGGTGCCGATGCCGTGGACGCGGTAGTAGAGGAGCTCGAACGCGGGGCGCCAGGTGCCGAGGTGACGGCGCACCAGGAGATCGAAGCTGCCGTCCGCGGATTCGTACGAGTAGCCCTCGTTCTCGCGATCGACGATCTCGCCGAGGACGGCGGAGACGATTTTTTCGTCGGTGAGGCCCGGATGCAGGTGCGAAAGCTTGGCGAGGATGTTGCTGCGGCCCGCGAGCTCGCTCACGAGGATGCGCCGTGTGTTGCCCACGGATTCGGGCGTGACGTGCTCGTAGGTGCGCTCGTTGCGCTGCATCGCGCTCACGTGGACGCCGCCCTTGTGCGCGAACGCCGCGAGGCCGACGTAGGGCTGGTTGACGGGGCCCGCCGCGTTGAGGCGCTCCCAGACGAGGCGGCTCAGCTCCGTGAGACGCGCGAGGTGTCCCTTCGGGAGACAGCTGTAGCCGAGTTTCAGCTCGAGGTTGGCGATGACGCTCGTGAGGTCCACGTTGCCGCAGCGCTCGCCGACGCCGTTGATCGTCCCCTGGACCTGGACGCAGCCGCACTCCACCGCCGCGAGCGAGTTCGCGACGGCGAGCCCGCCGTCGTTGTGGACGTGGATGCCGAGCTTGGCGTCCGGCAAGAGCTCGCGTACGGCGCGAACGCCAGCGGCGATCTGCGATGGGAGCGAACCGCCGTTCGTGTCGCAGAGGACGATGCGTTCGGCTCCCGCTTCGTACGCCGCGCGAACGGTGGAGAGCGCGTAGGCGCGGTTCTCTTTCAGGCCGTCGAAGAAGTGCTCGGCGTCGTAGAAGACGGGGCGCCCCGTTTCGCGCCGCACGAACCCGACCGAGTCCTTGATCATCGCGAGGTTGTCGTCGAGCGACACACGCAATGCGTGTGTCACGTGGAGGTCCCAGGACTTTCCGAAGATGCACACGACGTCGGCGCGGCTCGCGACGAGTTGCTTCAGGTTGCCGTCGTCCTCGGCGCGTGACTTCGCGTGGCGCGTCGAGCCGAACGCGGCGATCTTCGCGTGCGTGAGCCCGAGCGAACGGACTTCCTGGAAATAGGCGAGGTCCTTCGGGTTGGATCCGGGCCAGCCGCCCTCGATGTAATCGACGCCGAAGGCGTCGAGCGACCGGGTCAGCGCGAGCTTGTCGGCGAGACCGAGGTTGACGCCCTGACCTTGAGTGCCGTCTCGCAGGGTGGTGTCGTAGATCTCGATGTGCGTCGTCATGGCTCGTGCCGAAGCTTCGAGCCTCCTCTTACCGCGAGATTTCGGCAGCGGCGAGGCCCGAATTTTGCGTGGATTTGGGCGGTATTTCCGCCGCTTACCACGCCGCGCCCGGGCTTACTGCGAAACCTGCCGCTGTAAGAACGGAATGACGATGCGCTGCACGGCGTCGGGATCGTCGACGAACGGCCAATGTCCGAGGCCGGGCAGCACGTGAATCTCCGCGCGCGGAAACGTCTCGAGCTGTTGGTGCGCGAAGCGAGCGGGCAAGTACTTGTCTTCCGCGCCCCACACGACGCACGCCGGCCGATCGAGCTCGCGGAGCTTCGGCTGGAGGCTGCCGAAGTAGCGCTCGGGGTCGCGAGTCGCACGATAGAGCGCGAGAACCGCGCGCCGGTGGCCCCAATCCGCATAGCGCATGACGCGCTCCACGAAAGCGTCGGGCATGGGCTTCGGATTGTCGCGGTTCAGGGCGCTGCGGAACATCGACGCCGTCGTCGTCAGCTGGAAGAGCTCGCCGAGGATCGGCGTCTGCCAGATCTTCGCGAGGTAGTGCCAGCGGTAACCCTTCAGCGCGCCGGTGTTGATCAAGGTGACGCTCGCGAAGCGTTCGGGGTTGTGAAGGCCCCACCAGAGGCCGAAACCGCCGCCGAAGTCGTGGAGCACGAGATGCGCTCGACGAACGCCCAGGCGATCCAGAAGCGCGCCCAGATAGCGCGCGTACCCCGGGACCGTGTAGTCGAAGTCCCGCGGGTGGTCCGCTCGACCGTAGCCCGGTAGGTCCATCGCGATCGCGCGGGCGAACGCCGACGCCGCCGGCGCGAGCACTTCCCAGTCGTCCATCGGCCCGGGATTTCCATGGACGAACACCACGGCTTCCGCGCGCCCGCCGGGCTCCGAATCGAACACGGCGCAACGCACGCCGTCTATCACCCTGTCCGTGGTTTCCATCACCATGGAGACAACGGATAGTACCAAGTATCTACGGCGGCAATGGGGCGCGCCGGGCCTCGAATCATCGACAAGCCGGACGCTCGCATTCCGAGCTTCGCGCTCGCCGCTTCCCGTCGTTAAAATCGACGCGTGAAGCTCGCGTCCGTCAGGTTGGTTCATTTGGGCCCGTTCGGCGAGGTGACCGTGCCGTTCACCGAAGAGGACGGATCGACGCGCGCGGTGACGGTTCTGTTCGGCGGAGGCGGCGTCGGAAAGACGACGTTGCTCGGCGCCATCGCCGCGACGCGACCGGGCTACGCGGTCGCCCTGGCGACGATGGGAGACGACGCGCCGCTGGTCGTCACGGAGTGGTCGCTCGGCGACGACGACCGCGAGCGCCCGCATCCGTTGCGCCTCGCTACCCCGACCGGAAGAGCGTTCGCCGACGACCAGGCCGAGACGATCCGCCGCCGCGAGCAGGCCCACTTCGATCGCGTCGCGAAGGACGGCGGCTTCGCGTTCCTCGTCATTCCGAGCACGCGCTGGTTCTCGCGACAACCCATCGTCCTGAGCGCGCCATCCCGGACGATCGCCCGCTACGACGTGCGCGCGCCGGCGGTCCTCGACGACGCCACGAGATCCGATCTCGCTCGAGAGACGAAGCAAGCGCTCGCTTACGCCGCCATCACCGCCGCTCTGTCGCGTAGCAAGACGGCGGCGCCCCACGCGCGCCTCGGCGAGGCGATGGCGCACGTCGTGGACGGGCTCGTCGCGCTCGCCGGCTACTCGTACGCCGGCGTGGACCCCACGTCGTTCGAGCCGACCTTTCGCGACGAAGACGGCGCCGTCATTGCGTTCGACGCGCTCCCCACGCGCGCGCGACACCTCGTCGCGTTCGGCGCCCTGCCCTTGCGGACGCTCGCCGCCGCGTACCCCGGCAAAGATCCGCTCGACGCCGAGGGCGTCGTCGCGATCGACGAGATCGAGCTGCAGCTCGACGCGGCGGCGCAGGACCGCGTCCTCGGAGTTTTGCGCGGCGTGCTCCCGAGGGTGCAATGGATCGTCACGACGGCGTCGCCGGTCATCGCCGCGAGCGCGGAGAACCGCGAAGTCTTCGCCCTGCGGAAGCTGCCGCGCGCGACCGAGGTGCAGCTGTTTTCGGGCGTCGAAGCGCTCGTGCATTAGAGCGCTCAAACGAATCGGGCGCCGCTTTCGCGACGCCCGTCCGTGCGTGCACGCTCAGCCGGGAGCTAGAACGTGTACGTGCCGCCGATGGCGATCGTCGGCTGGGTGCTCTTGCCGTTGAAGAGCTTCGTGTTGCTGTCGCCCGCGGCGTCCTTCGCGGAGAGCGCCGCGTCGATGCGGAACTCCGCACGGAGGGTGAGGTTCTTGGCGACCATGTAGCCGGGCGTGATGGTGAAGTTCAGGAGAGAGGCCTTGTCCGGTACGAAGGTGGCCGTTCCCACGGTTTGCGCCAGACGCGACCCGTGATTGTCGTTGAAGTACTCGAGACGCCCGCCGAGGCTGAAGGCGTCGGCGACGAACACCGGCTGGATGCCGATGCCGAACCACGTGTCATTCTTGCCGTTGTTGAGGCCCGAGCCGTCGGCGAACGACTCGAAGCCGACGAGCGCCTGGAAGTTCAGGGTGAGGGCGCCCAGGACGCCCGCGCCGGTCAGGTCGATCGTGGTCCTGTGGTGGCTGTCGTCGTTCGTCTGCTCGGCACCCCAGCTTCCGGAGATCTGCGCGTGGAAGTCGGCGCTCGGGACGACGTCGGCGTTGAAGAGGATCGTCTTCTGGTTGTTGTTGTCGAGCAGACGATCCCAACCGTTGACGACGCCGGCGCCGATGTGCGCGACGCCGCCGCCGAGCGCGTAGTTGAGCTTGGCGCCGGTGTGTCCGACGGGCTCCGCGAGCCAGAAGAGGAAGCCGCGGGTCATCGTCGGGTTCAGCGGACCATCGACGACCTCGATGCCGTTCATCGTGACGAACTTGCCGGCTTGCAGCGTCAAATCGCCCGGTGTCCACTTGAAGTAACCTTCGCGCACGTCGACCGGGATGCCGGTGGATCCTCCGAGCGGCGAGCCCGTGCCGAACACGCCGTAGTTCGCCGTGTTGATGTACGCGTCGCTGCCGAAATCGAGGGAGACGAACGCGCTCGATTCGGGCGAGAACGAGTGCGACACCGCGAGGTGCGCCGCATGCAGCATGAACCCGTTGTTCGCGTCGTACGCGCGATACACGGACGGCATGTGCACGCTGTTGTGATTCAGATCCGCGTGGTACGCGGTGTCGATGTAGCCGGCGATGGATGCGGTGGGCGGCGCGGGTTCCGCAGCGGGTGGCGCGGGCTCGGCGGCGGGAACGGGCGCCGGCGTCGGCGCGATCGGCGGCGAGGGAGCCGCGGGCGCGGGCTCGGGAGGCTGAGTCGTTGCCGGCGGCGTCACACCCTGCACCGGCGCGGGAGCAGGCTGCGCTTCTTCCTTCGGAGTGCCGGGCGTGGGCGTGGCCGGCGTGCCGGTCTGTGGCGCGGGCGGTGGGGTCGGCCCGCCGGGCGGGGTGCCCTGCGCCATAGCGGCAGTGGGAATGATGACACCGGCAGCTGCCAGCGTAAGGCCTAGTCGCAGTCTCGATGCTTTCATATTTCTTCGCTCCTAAAAGCCCGCGATCCACTGGCGGGAATTGGGGAATGCGGATCCCTGGCGCGACCGCAGTGTCATCGCGGTTTGTTTCTGGGATGTTTCCAGCCTGCGACGGTAACGCACAATGTGGGGCGAGTGGCCGGGCAAATGTCTTTTTTTGCCGCGTAGCGTTTGACGCACCCCGTCCTGACGTGCCTAATGACTGGTTCCGGCGGCGGCGGCGCCCGCCGCGAGATACGCGCGCCAGCCGCCGTACGCGGTGATGTCGACGGCGGCGTCGAGCGCGTGCGGCTCGCAAACGAACCCGTTCACCGTGGTGCCGTCCTCGAGCACGACGGTGCCGATCGCGAGCGGCGCAGGCACCTCGTCGACGAACGCGCCGAACGCCGCTTCGTCGAGCGCCCACACCTCCACCTCGACGCCGGTGCCTTCGAAGCGTGCATCGCGCACGAGCCCCGGCTTCGGGGGCACCGTGCCTTGAAGCGCGTACAGCCGGTAGTGACGCGAAGTCCTGCACGCGCGCGACAACCGCGCTCCGCGCGACGTCAGCTGATGATTCAGCGGCTGCCCGGAGAGGTGCGCGCCGGCGACCGCGAGCAACACCGAGCGCGCGGTCGGAGCTTCGGAGATCCGTTCCGAGACGAGCTCGCCCGTCTTGCCGAATGTCGCGGGCCCCGCGGCGCGGAATCGCGCTGCGAGGCGCGCGAGCGCTGCGTCGCTGTGAGCCGGTCCGAACAACGTGATCCCGAGCGGCAACCCGTCCAGTCTGAATCCGGCTGGCACCGCGATGGCGGCCAGGTCGAGGAGATTCGTGAAGTTCGTATACGTACCAAGCCGCGAGTTCAGCGTGATCGGTTCTTCTTCGATTTCCGAGATGGTGTAGGTCGTGGGCGTCGTCGGCAAGACGAGGACGTCCATCTTTTTCCATTCTCGTTCCGTCGCGCGACGAAGCTCTCCGAGCCTGTATTGCCCTTCGAACGCGCTCCGTGCGCTCAAGGTGACCGCGCCCCGTAGAATTCCGCGGAGCACGGGCAAGAGCGCGTCCGGCTGCTCCTCCAGCACCTTCGCACTTGCGACGAGACGTTCGGCGACCCATGGACCGCCGTAAAGGAGCGCGGCAGTTTGCTGGAAGGGCTCGAAGTCGATGTCCGTGCGCTCCGCGCCGAACGCCTCGAGACGCGCGATCGCCTCTTCGTAGATGCGCCGGGCTTCGTCGTCGCCGAAGAACTCGAGCTGAGCGGCTCGCGGTACGCCGATGCGCAGCTTGCCACGGAATTCCGGCGGCTGCGCCGGCGCGGCTCGCGAGAAGGGGTCCTTTTCGTCGAAGCCCGCGCAGACGTCGAGCACGCGCGCGCCGTCGGTCACGCTCGCGGCGAACACCGACACGCAATCGAGGGTGCGACACGCCGGCACCACGCCGCGCGTGCTCACCAGCCCGCGCGTCGGCTTGATCCCGACGATGTTGCACAGCGCCGCGGGGACGCGCCCCGAGCCCGCCGTGTCGGTGCCGAGCGCGAAGCTCACGAGGCCGAGCGCGACGGCGACGGCGGATCCGGAGCTCGAGCCGCCGGTGATGTAACGCCGATCGAACGGATTTTCGCAGACGCCATACGGCGAACGCACGCCGACGAGCCCCGTCGCGAGCTGATCGAGATTCGTCTTGCCCACGACGATGGCGCCCGCATCGACGAGGCGCTGGACGACGTGCGCGGATTCGGACGGCGTGTTTTCCAGCGCCGGACACGCCGCCGTGGTCGGCATGCCGGCGACGTCGATGTTGTCCTTCACCGCGAAGGGCACGCCGAAGAGCGGCATGGGGTGCCCCTCCGCCTTGCGCTGCTCGGCGACCCGCAGATCGCCCAGCATCCGCTCGAGCGACGCGCGGACGATCCACACCGCCGATGGGCTCTCGAGGACGCGCCGGTGAACGTCGCGGAGGACGCGCTCCGGCGCGCTCGGGTCGGCTGCATAAAGGGAGGCGAGCGCGCCGAGTTGAAGCGACCCGATCACGTCACCTCGAAGCCATGGGCGTTTTCGAATATGTTCCGCGTGGTGCTGTCCGTCATGATTCGTCGTCGAAGCTCCGCCGTGCCCGGGTCGCTCCGAGCTCCGGCGCCGAAGCCCGCCGTATCGGGCGTCGTGGATCCGTCTTCCGCGCCGAGATTGCGCCGGAATCATTTCGAGGGCGTTTCGGATTCGTAGATATGCGAAGTGCCACGCAATTTCCGTCCTTCGCGGGGCCTCGTGTCTGATCTGCGCGCTGTCCGGCGAACGGCTTCGGCACTCGTCGCGGCGCTCTGCTTGTTCGCGCGCGGGGCATCGGCGGACTCGCCGGCGCCGAAGCGGACGCTCCCCGACTACGACGGACGCGAAGATCCGCCGGCCACGGCGGGCGAAGTCGCGCTCTGGGTGCCGCGCGTTCTGCTCTACCCCCTGTACCTCACCAGCGAGTACCTGATCCGCGTGCCGCTCGGCGCGCTCATCACCACGGCGGAGCGCCACAACTGGGCGCCTGCGATCGTCGACTTTTTCACGTTCGATCCGGAGCACAAGTCCGGCCTCGTCCCGACGGCGTTCTTCGAGTTCAACTTTCGCCCGAGCGGCGGGCTCTACTTCTTCTGGGACGACGCCATCTGGAAGAAGAACGACGTGCGGGTGCACGCGCAGATCGGCGGCTCGGATTGGCTGTCGTTCGGCGCGCTCGACCGCGTGCACATCGGCAAGCTCTCCACCGTGGGGCTGCAGGCGGATTTCTTGCGGCGACCCGACTACGTATTCCACGGCATCGGACCGCGCACGCTGGAGTCGGACCGATCGCGCTACGGGATGGCGTCCGTCGACGTCGGCCTCGTGTACGATCTTTCGCCGGAGCCGTGGGTGCACTTCAAGTCGCGCGTCGGCGCGAAGACGGTGAACATCGGCGACGGCTCGTTCGACGACGATCCGTCGCTGTCCGTCGAATCGAGGCGCGGCGCCTTCCCGCTCCCGCCGGGATTTCCGGAAGGCTACACCGCCGTCTACGAGCGCGCGGAGCTCGCGCTCGACTCGCGACGACCGAAGCCGTGGCCGGGCACCGGAGTGCGCCTCATGGGGCACGTGGACCACGGCGCGGACGTCCGTTTTTACGATAACCCGCGCGCGTGGGTGCGCTACGGCGGCGCGCTCGGCGGCTTCGTCGACGTCGACCACACCGCGCGACGCCTCGGGCTCGTGCTGAACGCGGAGTTCGAGGAGGCGGTGAGAGGCGCGACGCCGTTCACCGAGCTTTCGATGCTCGGCGGTTCCGGTGGCTTCGCGGGGTTTCGTCCCGGCAGGCTCGTGGGGCAGAGCTCGGCGACGGCCTCGCTCTTCTACGAGTGGCCGATCTGGGTGTGGCTGGACGGCGCGATCCACCTCGGCGTGGGCAACGTCTTCGGTCCGCACCTGGAAGATTTCGAGGCCCGGCTGCTCCGCCTTTCGTGGGGCATCGGCATCCGCTCGACGGGCAGCCCGGATCATCAGATCGGCCTGGAAATAGGGTTCGGCACGGAGACGATAGAGGACGGGCTCGACGTCACCTCGTTCCGCCTCGCGTTCGGAGGGACCAATGGCTTCTAGACTCCCCTCGAGCAGTCTTGGAAGAACGGCTCACGATCGTCGTGGACTCGAGACTCGTGCTGCGCCGCGAAGCCTCCGCGTGACGCTCATCGCGGTCGGCGCCGCCGTCGCTTGCGGCAGCTCCGTTCGCGAGTTTCCCCTTCGCGCTCCGATGACGCGCGACACGGACCTGACATCCGTCAAGCTGCCTTGTCACAGCGAGCCGACGCCGAAGGACCCGAAGCACGTGTCGTGCGCGCCCGAGGTGTACGTGTCGCCGCTGGCCTGGGACGGCATCGACAACTCCATCTTCCGGCCGCTCACCCGCGTGTTCGCCGTCGATCCGGGGCGCGAAGCGCCGAACGTGAACAGCCTGGACGAGGTGCCCGACTCGGCCTGGTTCGAAAACCGCATCGGCGAGCGCCCCATGACCCTCGAGGAGATCGGGCGCGGCGCCTGTAGCGAGAAGCAGCTGCTCGTCGGCGAGACGGCCGCGGACGGCGGCTGGCTCATCGACCAAGGCAAATCCAACGGCGCGTCGCCTGGGTTTCGCGTGAAGCTGCCCGTGAAGGGCAAGTACATGATCAAGAGCGACGCGCCGGTCGCGGAGCGGCCGAGCGCGGCCGCGGCCATCGGCGCCGCCGTGTATCACGCCGTGGGCTTCAACACGTCGTGCGAGCAAGTGATCTTCATCAAGCCGTCGGCGTTCACGCTGACGCCGGGCCTCACCGTCACCGACAACACGGAGAAGACGCGACCGTTCGACGCGAAGGCGTTGAAGAAGGTCTTCGACGAAGCGACGCACCGCGGAGAGTACGTCCGCTTCCAGGCGTCGGCGTGGCTCCCGGGTTACCTGCTCGGACCCTTCCGCTACGAGAAGACGCGCGAAGACGATCCGAACGACGTCATCCCGCACGAAGATCGGCGCGAGCTCCGCGGAGGACGCTTGCTGGCCGCGTGGCTCAATCACTTCGACGCCCGCGAGCAGAACAGCATGGATTCCTGGGTTGCAGAGGGCAACCCCAAGAAGCCGGAGCTCTTCCCGGGGTTCGTGCGGCACTACTACCTCGACACCAGCGATTGCTTCGGGAGCGAGTGGGACTGGGACGGCATCTCGCGCCGCCTCGGTCACTCGTACCTCCTCGACTGGGGGTATATCTCCGCGGATTTCGTCACGCTCGGGCTCATCCAGCGTCCGTGGGACGTCGTGCAACGTCATCCGGGCATGGAGATCTTCGGCTACTTCGACGTCGAGCACTTCGATCCCGAGGCGTGGGTGAACGAATATCCGAATCCGGCGTTCAGCCGCATGACGGAGCACGACGGCGCGTGGATGGCGCGCATCCTGTCCCACTTCACGCCGGAGATGATCCGCACGCTCGCCGAGATGGGGCGCTGGGAAGACCCCGCGCGCGCCACGTATCTCGCGTCGGTGCTCGAAGGACGTCTGAAGAAGATCCTGGCGCGTTACCTGACGCGGCTTTCGCCGCTCGCGAACCCTCGCGTCAACGGCGCCGAGCTCTGCGTCACGGATCTCGCCCGCGCGAGCGGCGTCAGCACGAGCACGCGCTACGACGCGGAGTTGACGCGCGTGGACGGCGGCGCGCCCCTGCCGCTCACGGTACGGCTCCCGGCCGCGGCCGAGGTCTGCATGGACCTGCCGCACATCTCGAAAGGTTCGGGAAGCTCGCGCGTTTACGCCATAGCGCGGATCCGCAGCGCGGCGGAAGGTCCCCTGGATTTGCACCTGTACGACCTGGGGCCGACCGGCGGTTATCGGCTTGCAGGGCTCGAGCGTCCATCTCCATGAAGAAGGGACGCATGCAAGGCTTCCCGCCATGAGCCTCGTCCGCCTCCGTCTCGCCATTCGCCCCGACGAGCGGCGCGACGTGCACGTGGCGCTGCTCATGCTGTTCGGGCTGGTCGGGAGCATCTCCATTCTGGAGACGGCGCGGGACGCGCTCTTCCTCGCGCGCTTGCCGGCCGCGAAGCTGCCGTTCACGTATCTCGCGATCGCAGCGGTGTCGCTCGCGATCGTGAGCGCGCAGACGCGCTGGGGGATCCGCACGGGACGCCTGCCGCTCACCGTGTGGACGCTCGCGGCCGCCGCGGTGACGTTCGGGCTCGGGCTCCTCGTCGACTGGCTCGGAACGGTCGGCGTCTACGCGGTGTACATCTGGTCAAGCGTCCTCGGGACGATCCTGCTCGTTCAGCTGTGGACGTATCTCTCGACGTTGTTCACGGTGACGCAGGCGAAGCGCCTGTACGGTCCCATCGGCACCGGCGGCGTCCTCGGCGCGATCGCGGGCAGCGCGGTCGCGCGAGCGCTCGCGAACGCGTATCCGCCGCAGCGCCTCGTCTTCGCCGCGGCCTTCGGTTTCTTCCTGACGGCGGCGACGCCGTTCTTCTTCGGCCAGGGCTCGGAGCCCGTCGTCGACGACGAGCGCCGAACCGCGGTGTCCATGGAGGACACTCGACTCGTCGCGCGCTTGCCGTACGCGCGCCTGGTCGCGCTCGCCATGACGGTCGCGACCGCCTGCGTCACCGTCGGCGATTACGTCTTCAAGAGCGAGGTCGCAGCGCACGTGCCGAAAGCGGAGCTCGGTCCCTGGCTCGGGAGCGTGTACCTCGCCCTCAACGTGTCGTCGCTCGTCGCGCAGGTCGTCCTCACCGGATGGATCACCCGTCGATTCTCGGTCACGACCGCGTTTTCGCTCTTGCCGGCGCTGCTGCTCGCCGGCGGCGCATCGCTCGTGATCACCGGCGGGTTGCTCGCCGCGCTCTTCATCAAAGGAGCGGACGGCACGCTGCGCTATTCGCTCCACAAGACCAGCTCGGAGATGCTCTTTCTCGCGTTCCCCGACTCCACTCGGCAACGCTTGAAGGGCTTCATCGACGTCGTCGGTCAGCGCGGCGGTCAGGCGCTCGCCTCGGCGGCGATCCTCGCCGTGGTCGGCACCGGACACAAATCGCTGCTGTCGGTCATGCTGATCGGCCTCGCCGGCGGTTGGCTCGCGCTCGCGTTCGCGCTGCGCCGTCCGTATCTGGATCTCTTCAGGAGCCGTCTGCGCTCGAGCCACCTCGAGCACGTCACATTTCCGAAGCTCGACCTGGCGTCGCTCGAGACGCTCATCGCGGCGCTCGACAGCCACTCCGACGCCGAGGTCCTCGCGGCGCTCGACGTCCTCGAGCGCGAAGGCAAGGCGCGGCTCATCCCCGGTCTCATCCTCCATCACCCGGCGGAAGCCGTCGTCGAGCGGGCGCTCGCCATCTTCACGCGCGCCCGGCGCACGGACGTCGTGCAGGTCATCGATCGACTCGTCGAGCATCCCTCGGCTCGCATCCGCGCGGCGGTGATCGCGGCGCGCTCCGTGCTCGACCCCGACACGCAGCCGCTCTTGATGCGCCTCAGCTTCGAGGAATCGCCCGAAGTGCGCGCGACCATCACGATGAACCTGATCGCCTCGGGAGAGATCTACGGCGAAGACGCCCAGGGCCGGCTCGACAAGATGATCCGGGACGGCAGCGTGCAGACGCGGGTCGCGCTCGCGCAGGCGATCGGGCGGCGGGGCGCGAGCGGCTTCAGCGACGTTCTGGTCGCGCTGGCGGCGGCGAAAGAGGGGACCGTGCGCCGCGCCGCGGCGGAAGCGATGGCCACGGTGCACGACCCCAAGTTCGTCCCCTCGCTCATCGGCATGCTGCCGGTCGAGAACACACGACACCTCGCGCGGGCGCTGCTCGCGACGTACGGCGACGACGCCCTCCCGGCGCTGATCGCGACGCTCGAAGACACCGAGCAGCCTCAGCGCGTTCGGTGGCGCGTCGCCCAGACGCTCCCGCTCTTCGCGCCGGAAAAGGTGGCCGCGCCGTTGCTCGCGCTGATGCGCCGCGAACAGGACGGCGCGATCAGGTTCCAGATCGTGCGGAGCCTCGAGGCGCTCGTGCGGCGGCATCCCGACTTCACGCTGGACCCGAAGCCGCTCGAAGAGACCATCGAGCACACGCTGCGCCGCGCGTACCGATACATGAGCCGGCGGCTCAATCTGGAACGCGGCGCGCGCGAGGACCCACGATTTCTGACCGCCGGGCACAGGCTGCTCGACAAGGTGCTCCTCGACAAGGTGAAGAACGCCGAAGATCGGCTCTTCCGCGTCCTCGGCCTCGCCCATCCGCTCGAGGACTTCGTGCAGATTCATCGCGACATCGTCGGCGGCCGGCGCGACGCGCGGGCGATCGCGCTCGAGCTCGTGGGCAACGTGCTCGCCGAGCCCGTCCGAACGGCGGTGATCGGGCTCGTCGACGACATCCCGGACGAGCTCCGCCTGGGAGCGGCGGGGCCGTACCGGGAGCCGGTGCCGCGCGACTACGAGACGCTCCTCTCCGAGCTGCTCGCGAGCAAGAGCGAGCCCGTGCGCAGCATCGCGATTTATCACGTGGGCGAGCTCGGCCTCGCCGATCTGCGCGACCGCATCGACGGCCTCGGCGCTCTGGAGACCGCGAGAGGTCTCGGCGCCGGCTCCGACGTCGAGCGCGCGCTGCGAAGGCTGGACGCGACCATCGAGGGTGCCACATGAACGAAGACCTCCAGATCGTCCCGACGGTCGCCTCCGGCGTGCGCGATCGACTGCTCGCCGTGCGCACGCTCGGCATCCTCGACGGCCTCGACGACGACGCGGCCTTGCTCCTCGCCGAGTACTCGAAGGTCACCACGTTCGAGCCCGAGCAAGAAGTGACGAGCGCGAACCAGGAACCGGACAGCGCCTACATCGTGCTCGAGGGTCGCCTCAGCGTGCCGCGTCCGCGCGGCGCGCCGATGGTCATCGACAGCGGACGCGGCGTCGGCGTGCTCGGCATCCTCTCGAGCCAGGGCAAAGGCCTGCGCTCCGTCGCCGAAGTGAAGACCCGCACCCTCGAAATTCCGAAAGACGTCTTCTTCGCCGCCCTGGACGAGAGCTTCTCCATCGCGCGGAACCTGCTGAAGGTGCTCGCCGGAATGCTCCTCGACGTGCGGGGCCCGCTACCATCCGACGAGGAGGCGCTGCCCGCCGAACCCGCGATCGAAGATCGCATGGCGACGCGCACCCTGGTCGAGCGCGTCATCGAGCTCTCGCGGACCGGCATCTTCATCGGCGCGAACCTCGACCCCATCTTCGACGTCGCGCGGATCATGGGCCAGGTGCGCGTCCCGTCGGGCCACGTCTTCTTCTCCGCCGGCGACAAATCGCGCACCATAATCCGCGTCCTCGCCGGCACGATACTGTGCACCGCACCCGACGGCTCCAACGTCGAGATCGGCCCGGGCCACATGCTCGGCGGCCTCCAAGCCATCGCCGGCCGCCGCCACACCTTCGAAGCGCGCGCGACCGTCGAAACCGTCGCCTACGAGATCGACTTCGAGGACTTCCTGGTCGTCCTGGAAGCGCACCCGGATTTGACGATGAAGCTGCTACGGACGTTCGCGACGCGGGTGATTGAAGAGGGGTGAGGTCGCAGGCGTCAGATTGGCGCGGGTTCACGATCGAGCCACCGCCGCCGAGCGTCGGCTGCCGTGAGCAAGCCGACCCGCCAGCCTTCCGCACCCGACGAACTCCCGTCCGGAAACCGGGACGAGCTTGCGTTACACATCCTGCTGTGTAACTCTCCACACATGCCGACGAATCTCGCCATCGACGACGACCTGATCACGGAGGCACAGAAGATCGGCGGCCATCGCACGAAGAAGGACACCGTCAACGAGGCGCTCCGCGAGTACATCCAGCGGCGGCGTCAGGCCAAGCTCGTCGAGCTCTTCGGCAAAATCGACGTCGATCCGACGTACGACTACAAGAAGCAGCGGCGACGCGCTTGAACGTCATCGTCGACACGTCGGTGTGGTCGCTCGCCCTTCGACGCGCAAAACGCGTCGACGACGAAACCGTCCGCGAGCTTTCGGAACTGATCGAAGAAGGTCGCGTGGTCCTGCTCGGCCCGATCCGGCAGGAGCTCCTCTCCGGAGTCAAAGACCGGGCTCAGTTCC
The DNA here is from genome assembly GCA_035547195.1 of Polyangiaceae bacterium. GTDB lineage: Bacteria > Myxococcota_A > Polyangia > Polyangiales > Polyangiaceae > DASZVB01. The sequence goes on along the minus strand of DASZVB010000001.1, from coordinate 27,579 downwards.
AGCTCCTCCGACAGCACTTGCAGGCCTTTCCGGACCTGTTGCTCGAGACGGGCGACTACGAGGACGCCGCGAGCGCGTTCAACCGCTGTCGCGAGCGCGGCATTCAAGGCTCCAACACCGACTTTTTGCTCTGCGCCGCCGCGCTTCGACGCGATCTCTCGATTTTCACCACCGACGGCGATTTCCGACACTTCCGCCGGGTGCTCAAGTTGCAGCTGCACGAGCCGAGGGGCTAGCGTGCGCTCGTCGGCTTCGACGGCCCCATGACGTGACCGTCTGCCCATCCGGCGGACCCCCGTTCCGTGGTTGTTTCCACGGAATCGTAGGGGTCCTCGCGCGGCTACGGCTTCGTTCCCCAGACGAGGACGTAGCGCGAAACGGCCTGGACGGGACCGCGCCGGAGATCGGCCTCGAGCCTTGCCAAGCCGCGTTCGAATGCGTCATCGTCGATGTAGAGGAGCGATGAAAAGACCTTCGCCCGGTACGCGGCGGCGTCGGTGATCTCGTAGCGATGCTCGGTGAGCACTTCGTGCAACGCCGAGAAGCCGGCGCGCGTCATCTCGGAGCGCAACGCGGCAATGGGCGGGTACCGCTTCAGCTCCACTTCGATCGTTTCCGGGAAGTAGACGGATTGCGGCTGCCGACTGCGGATGATCCATTCGGAATCCGTGACGGTGCAGATACGGCCGCCGCTCTTCAAGGCCTGAAAGGCTCCGTGGAACGCGGCCGGACGATCCCGAACGTGATGGATGACGTCGACGGAGTAGATCAGGTCGAGCTCGTCGTGGAACATGTTCAGGTGCTCCGCCGAAGCTTGGATCGTCTCGACCGGAATGCGGCGCTCGTGCAGCTTCGCGAGCATGTCCGGTGAAGGATCTAGACCGACGGCGCGACACCCGACGGATTCGAAAATGGCGGTGAGGTAGTTACCGGTTCCGCAGCCGACCTCGAGCACTCGCGACAGAGCGCTCAGCTGGGCGGATAGATGAGCGAGGACGCCGGGATGGGTGCGACGGTGAATCGAATACGGCTCGGCCAATGAGCGGTAGTCCGTGGGGGTCATTTCACGCGCGCCACATGCGCTCGAGCAGCGCGCCGAGAGCGGCGAGATCGCGCACGACTTCGTCGGCGTCCGTCGCGCGCAGCTGCTCGTAGGTGTGGCGGCCCGTCGCGACCGCGATGGAGCGGCATCCGTTCTTCTTCGCGCAGTCCACGTCGCGCGGGGTGTCGCCGATGACGACGACGCGCTCGCGATTCGGTTCTGCGCCGCGGAGCGCCCACTTTTCGATGGCGAGGCGCACGAGGTCGGGCCGCGTCGGGCCATCTTCGCCGAAGGCACCGACGAGGAACACCGAAGGATCGAGCCCCGCGGCCCGGAGCTTCATGGGCGCGGCCTTCGAGTAGTTTCCAGTGACCAGCCCGATGGTCAGATGAGCTCGGCCGGCGAGGTCACGCAGGGCGGCTTCGACGCCGGGAATGAGCTGGGGGAGGCGTTCGGCGCCGGCGAGGGCCAGCGTGAGCTCGTCGAGGTAGGCGGCGTGGAAGGCGTCGTGGAATTCGTGAGCGTCGTGACGCCCCATGCGGCTCGCCGCTTCGCGATAGATCCACGGGTCGAGCGCGCCGCCGAAGTCGATCCCCTCCAAGCTGAACGCCGGCCCGAGCACCCGCCGCCCCGCCCGCTCCATGGCACTGCCGCCCACGCCCCCCGAGTGAAGCAACGTACCGTCGATGTCGAACAGGATCAGGTACATGAAACCTATTCGGCGTAGCGTGACCCTGCGGCTAAGTCGCGCCAAGCCGGATTTTTAGCGCAGAGGCCGCAGAGCCGCGGAGATCGCAGGGATTTTGGGGTCACGCTTCACGACGCCGACGTCGTTCCAGCGGCGCTGAGGGTCGCACCACCCCAAAAAATCCCTCAGTCCTCTGCGGTTCAACCCTCTGGGCTCTGAATGCCGTGTGACGTTAACTCGGACGAAAAGAACCGGAAACACACGGCGGGTTCAGTTGCGCGAGCGATGCAGACGGCTCGCGACGGAATGCCGGCACCGCGCTGGGACGCGCGACTCGACTTGGGTTTCGCCGTTTCGGGCTCACGGACAGCGCTCGTCCGGCGCGCGCATTCGGGGCCGCTCCAGGTCCAGCGTCCGTTCTATCCGGAGGGCCGCGCCGGCTGTCACGTGTACGTGTTGCACCCGCCGGGCGGGCTCGTCGGCGGAGATCGGTTGGTGCTCGAAGTAACCGCGGACGCCGGCGCCGAAGCGCTGCTGACCACGCCGGCGGCGACGAAGTTCTACCGCAGCACGGGCGCCCGCGCCGAGCAGTCGGTTTCGATCACGGTCGCGAAGGGCGGCGTCGTCGAGTGGCTGCCGCAGGAGACGATCGTGTTCGGCGGCGCGAACGGCGAGAGCAGGGTGCGCGCCGACGTCGAAAGCGGCGGGCACTTCTTCGGCTGGGACGTCTGCTGCTTCGGGCGGCCCGCGTCGGGCGATCGTTACGCGACCGGGCGCTTCGTGCAACGGCTCGAGCTCCGGGTGGACGGCGAGCCGGTGTGCGTCGAGCGCGCGGAATACGAAGCGGGGGGCGCGGTGATGCATGGACGCACCGCGCTCGCCGGATTCCCCGTCACGGGTACGTTCGTCGCGCTCACCGACCGCGTCGATCTCGCCGAGCGCGTTCGCGCCGAATTGCCCGCGCCGCGCGCGACGGATGCGTTCTCCGTCACGGCGCGACGCCGCGTGCTCGTGTGCCGGTATCTCGGTGAATCGGCGATGCGCGCGCGCGAGGGCTTCTCGCGCGCCTGGGCCGTCGCGCGCGCCGCGCTGCTCGGACGAGCGCCGCACCTTCCACGCATCTGGGCCACTTGATCGCGACGTCCGGCTTCGAAGAAGGAACCCGTATGAATCTTTCACCGCGCGAAAAAGACAAGCTCCTCATCTTCACCGCCGCGCTCGTCGCCGAACGCCGCAAGGCCCGAGGCGTGAAGCTGAATCACCCGGAGGCCGTCGCGTACATCACCGCCGCCATCCTGGAAGGCGCGCGCGACGGCCGCACCGTCGCCGAGCTGATGAGCTACGGCACGCGCCTGCTCAGCCGCGACGACGTCATGGAGGGCGTCGCCGACATCATTCACGAAGTCCAGGTGGAGGCGACGTTCCCGGACGGCACGAAGCTGGTCACCGTTCACAACCCCATCCCATAAAGCAACGCATGATCCCGGGTGAGATAGAAACGCTGGACGGCGACATCGAGCTCTGCGCCGGACGTCCGACCATTCGCGTCACCGTCGCGAACACCGGCGACCGTCCCATCCAGGTCGGGTCGCACTATCACTTCTACGAAACCAACGACGCGCTCTCGTTCGATCGCAAGAGCGCGTACGGCTACCGGCTCGCCATCGCGGCGGGCACGGCGGTGCGCTTCGAGCCGGGCCAGGAGCGCGACGTCGAGCTCGTCGCGTTCGACGGCAGGCGCGAGGTCTACGGATTCCAGGGCAAGGTGCAGGGGCCGCTCGGAAAGCAGTGACATGACGAGGATCAGCCGCGCTGCGTATGCCTCGATGTACGGCCCGACCGTGGGCGACCGCGTTCGCCTCGCCGACACGGAGCTCTTCATCGCCGTGGAGGCGGATCGAACGATCTACGGCGAAGAGGTGAAATTCGGCGGGGGCAAGGTCATCCGCGACGGAATGGGACAGGGCCAGCGCACGAGCGCCGAAACCGCCGACGTCCTGATCACGAACGCGCTCATCCTCGATCACTGGGGGATCGTGAAGGCGGACATCGGGATCAAGGGCGGGCGCATCGCCGGGATCGGCAAGGCCGGCAACCCCGACGTTCAGTCCGGCGTCGACATCGTCATCGGCCCGGGCACGGAGGTCATCGCCGGAGAAGGGCTCATCGCCACGGCCGGCGCGATCGACTCGCACATCCACTTCATTTGCCCCCAGCAAGTCGAGCACGCCCTGATGAGCGGCGTGACGACGATGATCGGCGGCGGCACCGGCCCCGCGGCGGGCACGAACGCGACGACGTGCACGCCGGGCCCCTGGAACATCCACCGCATGCTCGAAGCCGCCGAAGGCTTACCGATGAACCTCGGATTCCTCGGCAAGGGCAACGCGAGCCTCCCCGAGGCGCTCGAGGAGCAGGCCGTCGCGGGCGTGATGGGGTTCAAGCTGCACGAGGACTGGGGCACGACGCCGGCGGCCATCGACGCCTGCCTCGCCGTCGCGGATCGATTCGACGTACAAGTCGCGATCCACACCGACACGCTGAACGAGTCCGGCTTCGTCGAGGACACGTTCAGGGCGATCCGCGGGCGCGCCATCCACGCCTATCACACCGAGGGCGCCGGCGGCGGCCACGCGCCGGACATCATTCGCGCGTGCGGAGAGCCGAACATCTTGCCCGCGTCGACGAACCCGACGCGGCCGTACACGCAGAACACCATCGACGAGCACCTCGACATGCTCATGGTGTGCCATCACCTGGATCCGTCGATCCCCGAGGATGTCGCTTTCGCGGAGTCGCGCATCCGCAAGGAGACCATCGCCGCGGAGGACATCCTCCACGACCTGGGCGCGTTCAGCATGATCGCGTCCGACTCCCAGGCGATGGGCCGAGTCGGCGAGGTGGTGACGCGCACCTGGCAGACGGCCCACAAGATGAAGGTCCAGCGCGGCGCCCTGCCCGGCGACGACGCGCGTTCGGACAACACGCGTGCCAAGCGCTACGTGGCCAAGTACACGATCAACCCGGCCATCACGCACGGCGTCGCCGGCGAAGTCGGCTCCATCGAGGTCGGGAAGGTCGCCGATGTCGTGCTCTGGAGCCCCGCCTTCTTCGCGGTGAAGCCAGCAATGGTGATCAAGGGCGGCATGATCGCGGCCGCGCCCATGGGCGATCCCAACGCGTCGATCCCGACGCCGGAGCCCGTGCACTACCGCGAGATGTTCGGTGCGTACGGCAGGGCCTCGGCCTCGACGAGCATCACCTTCGTGTCCGGCGCGGCGCTCGACGCCGGGATTAAAGATAAATTAGGTCTGTCTCGGCGTGTCGTCGCGGTACGGAATACCCGCGGGATCGGCAAGAAAGACATGGTTCACAACGCGGCCTTGCCCGCTATAGCGGTCGATTCGCAGACGTACGAGGTCCGCGCGGACGGAGTGCTCTTGACATGTGAGCCAGCGAAGGTATTGCCCCTCGCGCAACGATACTTCCTCTTCTGACTTGGACCGGAGGTGAGAACATGTTGGTCGCGCGCGAACGCCTCGAACGCCTCGATTCCGCCACTGTCGGAGACTTCCTTTTTCTGAGCTACGACCGGCGCCTTCATGCCCGCCAGCGGGCTTGTCTCGAGGGCGGTGAGCACATCGCCTTGATGCTTCCGCGCGGGACGGTACTCCGCGACGGCGACGTCCTCCGTTGCGAAGGCGGCCGCCTGGTCCGAGTGCGCGCGGCGCCGGAGTGCATCTCGCGGATCGCGTCCAGCAATCCGCTTCACCTCGCCCGCGCCGCGTATCACCTCGGCAACCGGCATGTCCCGACCGAGCTCGGCAAGGGCTTCGTGGCCTACCTGCACGACCACGTCCTCGACGACATGGTCCAGCGCCTCGGCCTGGAGGTCACGGTCGCGACCGCCCCGTTCGACCCCGAGCCCGGCGCCTACGGCCATACCGAACCGTCTCCGCCTTCGTCCCACCCCTCCCCCGTCGAGCACTCGCATCCCCTAGATCACTCCGTAGAGCACCCTCACCCGCTGGAGCACTCCTCCGATCGCGACAGCTCTCAGCCGCCCGCGTGATCTCAATCGGCGACGCCTCGCTGCTCCGGCTGTTCCAGCTCACGAGCCCCGCGCTCCCGCTGGGCGCCTTCGCCTACTCGCAGGGCATCGAATACGCGGCGCACGCCGGCTGGATCACGGACGAAGCGAGCGCCGTCGACTGGACGTGCGGTCTGCTCGAGGGGCCCATCTGCCGCACCGACTTGCCGCTCCTGTCGCGCCTGCACGCGGCGTGGATCGCCCGCGACGAGACTCTCGTCCGCAGGCTCAGCACGCTGCTGCTCGCGTTCCGGGAGTCCGCCGAGCTCGAGCAGGAGGACGTGCACCTCGGACGCGCGCTCGCTCGCGTGCTGGTAGGACACGGCTTGACCGAGGCTTCGCCCTTCACGCGCGCCGGGGACGCGACCTTCGCGGCGTTGTATGCGCTCGCGGCGGCGCGGTGGTCGATTCCGCCGCGCAGCGCGCTGTTCGGCTATGCCTTCGCGTGGAGCGAATCGCAGACCGGCGCGCTGAGCCGCGTATTGCCCCTCGGACAGCTCGCCATCCAGCGCATCTTATCGCGGCTCATCGAAGCGATGCCCGCGGCCGTGGACGTCGCCCTGTCGCTTCGAGACGACGAGATCGGCGCGCTCGCGCCGTCGCACGCCATGGCCAGCGCGCTGCACGAAAGCCAATACTGCCGGCTCTTCCGCTCGTGAGGAGAAGATGAGAGGCGTGGACGCGGGCGTGCGGTGGTCATTCGCTCCGCAGAGAAGAACGGGGTCCGTCTTCGGCTTGTTCACGCGGCCGTGTTCTCGCCGAAGGAAGGTTCGTATACGTACGATCTAAAATCGTGACCGCGATGCCGAACGCCATCGCGGAGAAACACGTCGTCCTGTTCACGACGGGCTCGGGACAAAGGGCCGAGCCGGTGCCTCCAAATGAAAGGATATGTCGAACCATGCGAACGAAAAGCGAACCGTTGCGTGTCGGCGTGGGTGGCCCGGTGGGCTCGGGCAAGACGGCGCTCGTGGGCTGGCTCTGCAGGAAGCTCCGCGAGCGGTACAACATGGCGGTCGTCACCAACGACATCTACACGCGCGAAGACGCGGAGTTTCTGATCCGTCACCAAGCCTTGACGCCGGATCGCGTCGTCGGCGTCGAGACCGGCGGATGTCCGCACACCGCGATCCGAGAAGATGCGTCGATCAACCTGGAGGCCGTCGACGGCCTCGTGACCCGTCACGGCCCGCTCGATCTGGTCATCATCGAAAGCGGGGGCGACAACCTCGCCGCGACGTTCAGCCCCGAGCTGTCCGATCTGACGCTTTACGTGATCGACGTCGCCGCCGGCGACAAGATCCCCCGCAAGGGCGGCCCCGGCATCACGCGCAGCGATCTTCTCATCATCAACAAGACGGATCTCGCACCGCACGTCGGCGCGTCGCTGGAAGTGATGAACCGCGACGCGCGCAAACAGCGGGGCGAACGGCCTTTCCTGTTCACGAACCTGAAGACGGGGGACGGGGTCGATGCGGTGAAGGACTTCGTGATCCGGCAGGGACTGCTGGACGTCCGATAGCGCGGGCTCACGTGATCCCGGGAAGCCGTGAGCGGCCCGCGGGTGTCATTTTCCGGTGATCCGCGGGAGGCGTAGATACGCTCAGTGATTAGCCTGACACGTCATTCGGAAGGCTATTTTCGGCTCTGATGACAGAACCAATCAGTTGGTTGGCGTAATGAGCTAAAAGTACATTGCCGCCGTTCCTGGCATCCACTAGCTGTTTTCGGCCGCTTGGCCGGAGCGGTTCTTGGAGACCAATGATCAAAATTGCCAGAGCGTGTCTGTGCGGCTCGTTGCTTCTTGCTTGCTCGAACTCGAACGGCGGTGGCGGAGCGGGCGCCGGCGGATACTTGAACGGAGGGGGCCTGCCGAACGGCGGTGCACCGATCGGCGGAACCGTCGGCGCGGGCGGCGCCGGCGGCGTGGGCAACGGTGACGGCGGCGTCGGTAACGGCGGAAGCGCCATCGGCAACGGTGGATCCGTCGTGGGCAACGGCGGCAGCGTCATCGGCAACGGCGGGACCATCACCGGCAATGGCGGAAGCGTCACCGGCAACGGCGGATCCGGAAACGGAGGCGCGGGTGCGGGCGGCGGCGCAGGCGGTGGCACGATCACCTCGGCCATGGGTTGCCAGGGGCAGAACCTCGCCGTCGTGCCGGACGACACCTCGGCGCGCGGGCCGTGGGTCGTCGGCGTCCAGACCGTTCACGTTCCGCGGAGCAGCGCGCACGCGAACGAAAATCTCACGATCGAGATCACGTATCCGGCGGCGCCCGGCAGCGAAGCCGGCAAACCCGAAGCGACGTACGACGTGCGCGACTGGCTGCCGAAGAACCCCACGCAGCCCTCGAACTACACTCCCATCGCCGACAGCGAATCGCCGGCGGTGACGCCCATCGGCGGAAATCTATTCCGAGGTCTGCCGATCGACGCGACGCACGGCCCTTACCCCGTGATCATCTTCATGCACGGCACCGCGTCGTTCCGCATCGCGTCCGGAACGATTCAGACGCTATGGGCGAGCCGCGGCTTCGTCGTGGTCGCCGCCGATTATCCGGGTCTGATGCTCGCGGATCAGCTGTGCTCCGCGGGCTGCGGATGTCAGCCGAGCGGCGCCGCGGACTACCCGAGCGACTTCCAGCAGCAGATGAGCGCGCTCATGTCGCCTTCCGGCGAGCTCGCGTTCCTCGCGGGGCACCTCGACATGGGCCACGTCGGCTACGCCGGTCACAGCGTGGGCGGCTGCACCGTCGCGGCGCAGGCCGCATCCGTTGGCGCGCAAGTCGTCATTCCACTCTCGTCGGCGGCGCCGATCACGGCGGGCGGCATGATCAAATCGGCGATGTTCATCTCCGGCATGTCCGACACCGTGTTCAACTACGCCTCTGGCTCGGGCCTCGGAAACATCGTTTGTCCCGGCGCGACCGGCGCGGTCACCGACGCCTACAACTCCACGATGCTGAGCGGCGGCGAGAAGCGCCTCGTCGGCGTCACCAACGGCGGCCACCTGACGCCCACGGACCTCTGCCAGAAGAACTCCGACGGCAACAACGCCATCCAGGTGCTGCACAATCACCACTGGTGCGGCGTCGACTCGGTCGCCGTCGTCGGCTTGCCGACGCTGTTCGACTGCGGCGCGAACAACTTCGACTGGACGGTGGGCGTGAAGGACGTCGGCTACGCAACCACGGCGGCGTTCGAAGAGGTTCTCACGTGCCACCCCGAGCGCGCCACGACCATCACGAACATGATGACTGCGCAGCCGACGATCGGGGACTTCAAGGAATCGAAGTAAACGTCGACCGAGACGAGACGAGGCGCCGGGCTGCGAACCGGCGCCTCGTTGCCCTCAGCCGTGCTCGACGATCACGGGACGTACGACGGCGATGCCATCGTAAACCCGTTGCTTCAGTTCGTGGAGGGCGCCGGCCAAAGCGACTTCGCTCCCCGGCTCCGATCACTAATTCGCACGGATATTCACGACGGCGGTGCCCCGATCGGGTAGCGCCATACCGTCGACGTGCGCGTTCTGGAACCAGAGATACAAGACGTCGCCTGCTTTGACCTGCACGTTCTCGTCTTCCTCGGGGGGAGTACTGACGTCGAAGGGGACCGCGGGAAGCTTCATCGGATACAGCACTCCGCAGGTACTGCGGGCATCGCCGCAGCGGGCGGAATTCGAGATCACGGCCTGGAAGTCGCGGCTCCAGGCGCGGATCTCGTAATAACCGTCGTGCGCCGCCACCCATTTGGCGACGACCGCGGAAGCCGTCGGCGGCCTGTTGGCGACGTCGCCGCACTGGGGCGAAGGAAGTAGCGGAGCGTCATCCGTCCATCTAGCTTCCCACCAGACGTCGTCCGCGAGAGGTAGCTCGATGGGCGTCGCGCAGGTGCCACCGTGGGTCGGGGTGATCGCGGCGTCGGCCGGCGATGCCGCGTCCGTCGGTGCCGTCGCGGCATCGGCGACGATCGTCGATGCGCCGCCGGCAGATACGAAGGTTCTCCCGCCGTTCGCGAAACCTCCGCTCGCTGCAACACCGCCGATCGCACCGGAACTCGTCGCAACGCCGCCGCCCGCTCCTTCCATGGGCGCGACGATCACCGAACCGCCCGTCGATCCCACCGCCTCGGGAGAAGCGCCTCCGCTGCCGCCGCCACGATCGCCGATGTCGTCGAGCGACAAGTCCGTGCGGCTGCAAGCACCCACCGCCGCGACGCCGATCCACAGAGCGCACGCCTTCGAGATTCTGCGCATGCCACCTCGTCGTCCGCTCCCGGCTAAGCCGAACGCGCGACGGCGATGCTATGCTGTGGGAGGTCGGGTTGCACGCAGGTAAATGAACTACAGATTCGGAGATTTCGAGCTCGACGAGAAATGCTGGGAGCTCAAACGGGCAGGCCGCGTCGTCGAGGTACCGCCCAAGGTCATGGAGACCATTTCGTTCCTGGTACGGCACCGAGAGCGTGTCGTTCAGAAGGAGGAGCTTTTCGCGGAGCTCTGGCCGGGCGTCAGCGTCACCGAAGCCTCGTTGATGAAGTCGATCCGTATCGCGCGGCAGATCCTCGGCGACGACGGCGACGCGCAGCGCGTCATCAAGACGGTTCGCGGTCGCGGGTATCGCTTCGTCGCAGAGGTGCATCCGGACGAGCCTGCACCCGCGGTGCGGCCGGCGGCCGACGGAGTCCGGCGCAGCGAACCGCCGCCTCCGAGCGAACCGTTCTTCGATCGCGAACGGGAGCTGGTCGAGCTCGAGAGCACGCTCGAACGCGCCATTGCCGGACAAACGCGCGCGGCGTTGATCGGCGGCGACGCTGGAGTCGGCAAGACGCGTTTGGCCGAAGCACTCGCAGCCAGCGCCGAGGTGCGCGGCGCGAGCGTGCTGTGGGGACGCTGCTGCGAGGAGGGCGGCGCGCCCGAGCTCCGGCCATGGATCCAGATCCTGGAACGGCTATTTCAACTCGAGAACGGCTCCGACGAGCTCGCGCGGGTGGAGGCGATGGCGCGCTTGTTTCCGGAGCGCGGCCACGCTGACGACGCCGCATGGCCGCTCCTGCGCACCGAGCCGGAGCGCTATCTCGCCTTCCACGCCATCGCCCAGCGCTTGCGGCAAGCGGCGCAGCGCACCCCGCTCGTGTTGATCCTCGAAGACTTACACACCGCGGACGCCGCGTCGCTGCTCCTCGCGCACTTTTTGCTGCGCGAAATCCGCGACGCGCGGCTCTTCGTGGTCGGCACGTATCGCCCCGGCGAGCTCGATCGCGAAGCTTCGACGCCTCGGCTGTTCGGCAAGCTCCTCTCCGAGGCCAGGGCCATCGAGCTGTCCGGGTTGTCCGAATCCGGCATCCGGCAGCTGATCGAAGACGCACTACCCGGTCATCACGCGGACGCGAACGTCATCGCTCGAGTGCACCGAGTCACCGAGGGCAATCCGCTCTTCGTCTCCGAGCTCGTGCGGCTGCTTGCGAGCGAGCTCTGGGAGAGCAGCGGCGCCACCGACCTGCGGATCCCCGAACGCATCGCCGAGGCCCTGCGCGGACGGTTCGAGCGCCTGCCGGCTCCCACGCGTGAGCTGCTCGCCACCGCGGCGGTGATCGGCAGGCACTTCGAGCTGCCGCTCTTGCACGGCCTCGACGCGGTCGAAGAGCACGAGCTGCTCGAACGGTTACGACCCGCGCTGGAGCGCAAGATCGTGGCGCCGGTCGCCGGCAAAGACGGCGTGTTTCAGTTCACGCACATCCTCTTCCGCGACGTGCTCTACGAAGATCTCGAGATCGGCCGTCGCGCCGAGCTTCACGGCAAGGTCGCGCAGCTGATCGAGAGCTTCGACTCGGGCGCCGCGGAGCGACCCGCGGCGCTCTTGGCCCACCACTTTCTCCGTGCCGCGCTCGGCCGCGGCTCGCGCAAGGGCGCCGAGTACTCGATCGCCGCCGGCAAGCACGCGCTGGCGTCCTTCGCCTTCGAGGAAGCGGCGCTGCATTTCGAGCGCGCGCTCGATGCGCTGCGCTACGAACGCGGCTCGGAAAGACTCGCCGCCGAATGCCGGTTGTCGCTCGGTCACGCGCAGCGCCTGTCCGGCAACTACGCGGCCGCGGCGCAGAGCTTCGACAGCGCGCTCTCGATCGCCGCCAAGATCGAAGACCCGATTACGTTCGCGAAAGCCGCGCTCGGCTTTGCCCAGGTGAAGCCGGAGATGGGCATCGTGAATCAAGAGGTGATCGAGCGCCTCGAGCGCGCGGTGGCGGCGCTGCGGAAGAGCGCGGACGTGGAGCTGCCGGTCATTCGCGAGCTCTTGACGCGCGCGCTGGCGCGGCTCGGCGTGTGCTCGTGGTTTGCGCTGCACGCGGAAGAAGCCGAGCGCCTGTCGCGGGAGTCGCTCGAGCTCGCGCGTGCGTTGGGGGACTCTTCGGCGCTCTCGAACTCGCTCCTGTCGCGTCATTTCGTGCTCTGGCATCCGAGCCACGCCGCCGAGCGTCTCTCCATTTCGAACGAGCTCATCGAGCTCGAACGTCAAAGTAGAAGCCCGGCGATACCCGAAGCGCGCTTGTGCCAGATCTTCGATCTGCTCGAGCTCGGCTTTCGCGAAGCGCTCGGGCGCGCCACCGGCGCGTACGACGAGCTCGCGCGAAAGCTCCGCGATCCGCTGGCGATGTGGAACGCGCGCGTGCTCGGAACCATGCAGGCGTTGCTCGAGGGGCGCTTCGCCGAAGCCGAAGCGAACGCGCTGGAGACCTTCCAGGTCGGGCTCAAGATTCACGAGCTCAACGCGCGCATCTACTTCGTCGCGCAGATGTTCTGGCTCCGCTGTGAACAGGGCAGGCCGCGGGAGCTCGAGCAGAACACCAACGAGCGCGGGATCGTGACACGCAACGAACGGCTGCGGCTCCACTGCGAGGCCGGCGACGGGGCCGCGACGCAGCGGCTGCTGGACAGGGTCGCCAAAGAAGGCCTCGGCAGCTTACGCCGCGATTGGTCCTGGTTTCCGACGCTGGCCCACGTCGCCGCCGCGTGCGCGCTGGTCGGAGATGCGGCGCGAGCGGCGGAGGTGCAGGCCCTGCTCGCGCCCTACGCCGAGCTCCACGTCGTGCTCGGACCCGCGGTCGTCTATCTGGGTCCGGTCTCGCTCTACCTCGGCCTCTGCGCGCGCGCTCGCTCGCGCTACGACGAGGCGATCCATTGGGGCGAACGCGCCCTCGCCGACAGCACTCGGCTCGGCGCGCGCCCGAGCGCCGCGCGCGCGAACCTGCACCTCGCCGAGAGCTTCGCGCGCCGCGGCGAAAGCGGCGATCGTGCGCGCGCCGCCGGCGCCGCCGAGCGCGCGATCGCGCTGGGCCGTGAGCTCGGGATGCGAGAAATCGAACGCCTCGCGACGGCGATCGACGCCCAGCTCTGCGAACCGCAAAAGGCCGGCTCGTCTCATTCGCGGCGGTGACTGCTCAAGACAGGCTTCTGGCGATTCGTTCGGATTGGGCCCAGAGCTGGGCGGCCAACTCGGAATCCTGCGAAAGCGGGCTCGAAGGCGCGATGTTGCAGTCGCGAAAGTATTCGCCGGAGACGCTGTCGAGCGTCGGGTTCGTGGCCACGTAGCACTGCGTCGCCGCGCCCTGCGCGACGTTTTTGAACAGCACCGGCGACGCCAGCGACATTCCCGCCCGGAGCAGGGCCGAGGTGTGGCGCGCGAGGTTCGTGTTGATCGCGCCGGGATCCACGGCGTTCGCGGTGCGACCGTGACCACCGAGGCGGCGAGCGAGCTCCTTCGCGAACAGCAGATTGGCGAGCTTAGATTGCCCATAAGCCCTCCAGCGGCTGTAGTGCTCGCTTCCGGACAGGTTATCGAGCTCGATCCCGGCGCTCGGAGTCACACGGTGCGCTCCGCTGGTCACCATGACGACGCGCGCGCCTTGCGCCAGACGCCCGAGGAGGTTCGTCACCAGGATGAAGTGGCCGACGTGATTGGTGAAGAAGACGCGCTCGTACCCGAGGACGCGCTCGACCTTGGGGGACGCGATGACGCCCGCGTTGCAGATGATCGCGTCGAGCAGCCCCCGTTTTGCGATCACGGCGTCCGCGCAGGCGCGCACCGACTGGGGATCGGTCAGCTCGCAAGCGAGCGGAACGATCTCGCCCTCCATCCCGCGGCAGGCGCTTCGCACCTTGTCTTCGGAGCGACCGGTCGCGATGACGCACGCGCCGCGCAGCGCGAGCACCCGCACCGTCTCCAGCCCGAGGCCCGAGTTGCCGCCCGTGACCAAGATGTTACGGCCGCGCAGATCCAGCCCGTCGGTGACTTCTTCGGCGGTCGACCGATACCCGAACCCGCTCGGACCTTTACGCGTGAAGATTCCGACGAGGGACATGACCCTGCACCTCTCCTCCGACGTCCGCCCCCAAAAATGGGTACTTGAGTTGGCCCAGGAAATCTTCGGGGACGCTCGGCGTCGCGGGGTCGTCCAAGCCGAACGCAGGCGGCAAACGGTCTGGATGCTTGTAAGTTCCGAAGAGCGCGTCGAAGAAGGGGAAGAACCCGGCGAAGTTCACGGTGCCGTCTCTCGCGTCCCGCGCGTGATGCCAAGCGTGGTACCGCGGGCTATTGAGGACGTAGCTCAAGCGCCGCGACGACACGTTCACGTTCGCGTGAATCACGAACGAGTAGAGTCCGCTCAAGCCGAGGACCGCGACGAGCGCGTCGAACGGGAACCCGAGGAGAAAGAGCGGCAGCGCGATGACGGCGTGGCAATACGTCTCGACGGGATGAGCGCGCAACGCGGACGTCCAGCGCAGATGCTCGCTCGAGTGATGGACAGCGTGGAAGCGCCAGAGCGCCGGAACCGTGTGCGCCAACCGGTGAACCCAGTAGTAGACGAAGTCGGCGAAGACGATCAGCTCGAGGACCATCAGCCAGCGCGGCTGCCGAACGACGGCGCCAAAGCCCGAGAGCAGCTCGGGACGGAACCCGCGACCGCCGATGGCCGCCGCGGCGACGAGCGCCAGTATCATGACGAGTCGCGAGAACAACTCGCTGACCGGCGCCAGGAATAGATAAACGAGATCCGTCCAGAGACTACGTCGAGACGGGTTCGTCAGCGCACGGATCCGCCCCGACCGCTCCAGCAAACGCAGCGTCCAAGACACGACGAGGACGACGACCGCGACGCGCGACGCGGGAACGACCATCGGTCCCACCCGGATTCGAAGCAGCCCTAGAGTCCCCCAAATGAGCTCGTTCACGCAGCGAAAGTGGCCCAAACTCGGGGCTTTGGCCGCTGACCGTCGCCTGACCATTTGCTGACCGCGTGCGCGGTCGCGCCGTCACACGGTCAGGTGCTTCGCCACGAGCTCCGGGTTCAGCTCCCCGATGCTCCCCTGCGCGACCGCGCTTCCGCGATCCATGATCGTGAACCTCGTCGCCACCTTGCGCGCGAACGGCAGCTTTTGCTCGACGAGCAGCAAGGTGAGCCCCGCCTCGCGGTTCAGCTTCGTCAAGATCGCCGCGATCTCCGCGACGATGTTCGGCTGAATGCCCTCGGTGGGCTCGTCCAGGACGAGGAGCTTCGGACGGATGGAGAGCGCCCTGCCGATCGCGAGCTGTTGCTGCTGGCCGCCCGAGAGATCTCCGCCGCGACGGCGTGCCATCTTCTTCAGCACCGGGAAAAGGGCGAAGACCTGGTCCGGTATCTTGCCGTCGCCCGCGGCGACGGCCGCGAGCGTCAGGTTTTCCATCACCGTGAGCTCGGGGAAGATGTCGCGACCCTGCGGGACGTAGCCGATGCCTCTGCGGGCGCGCATCTCGGCGCGCTTCGGCGCGATGTCTTCGCCCATGAAGGTGATCTTGCCGCTTCGGATCGGTAAAAGTCCCATGATGGACTTGAGCAGCGTCGTCTTGCCGACGCCGTTGCGGCCCATCAAGCAGGTGCACGAGCCGACGGGGACGTCGAGCTTCACGTCGCGGAGGATGTGGCCCTCGCCGTAGTACTGATTGACGGACTCCACCTCAAGCATCGGGATCTCCCAGGTAGACCTCGACGACGCGCGGATCGGCCTTCACCTCTTCCAGGCTCCCTTCGGCGAGCACGGTGCCTTCGTGCAAGACGGTGACTTGCTTCGCGATGCTGCGCACGAAGTCCATGTCGTGCTCGACCACCACGACGGTGTGCTTGCCGGCGAGGCTCGTGAGGAGCTCCGCCGTCCTGTCCATCTCCTGATGCGTCATGCCGGCGACGGGCTCGTCGACCAGCAAGATCTTCGGACTTTGCACGAGGAGCATGCCGATTTCGAGCCACTGCTTCTGCCCGTGCGACAAGACGTTCGCTTCGCGATCGCGCGCGTCCTTCAAACCGACGGTCTGTAGCGCGCGATCTATGGTGTCGCGCTCGGCGCCGGAGAGGCGTTTGAAGATGGACTTGAAGACGCCGCGATCGCCGGCGAGCGCGAGCTCCAGGTTCTCGAAGACGGTGTGCCCGAGAAACACCGTGGGCCGCTGAAATTTTCTCCCGATGCCCAGCGTCGCGATCTCGTACTCGGTCATCGAGGTGAGATCCCGCGGGTAACCGACCAGGAACACCGAGCCTTCGTCGGGGCGCGTCTTGCCGGTGATGACGTCCATCAACGTCGTCTTACCGGCGCCGTTCGGTCCGATGAGACAGCGCAGCTCGCCTTCGTCGAGGATGAGGGTGAGCTCGTTCAGCGCCTTGAAGCCGTCGAAGCTCACGCTGATGTTGTCGACACAGAGAGAAGCCTTGCGGCCTTGCAGGATCGCGTCGAGCCGGGCCGGGTCGGCCTTCTTCGATTTGCGGGGGGCGCCCTTCGCCGCCGGCCCGCTCGTCCGATCGAGCAGGCGCCGTTCCGACGCGGGCCCCTCGCCGTCGGCGTCCGTCGGACGAATCCATCCGGCGACGTCGTCGTCCATCGGATGCATCAGGCGCGCCTCTTACCGAGATCCAGAACGCCGACCACGCCGCGCGGGAAGAAGAGGGTGACGGCGATGAACAGCGCGCCCAGGATGTAGAGCCACAGCTCCGGCGCCGCGACCGTGAAGTAGCTCTTCGCGCCGCTGACGAGCAGCGCGCCGAGAGCGGCGCCGATGAGCGTCGCGCGGCCGCCCACGGCAACCCAGATGGCCATTTCGATGGAGTTCGCGGGCTGCATCTCGCTCGGGTTGATGATGCCGACTTGCGGTACGTAGAGCGCGCCGGCGATGCCGCAAAGGACCGCCGACAGCGTCCAGACGAACAGCTTGTAGCGTTTCGGGTCGTAGCCGGAGAACATGAGCCGGCTCTCGGCGTCGCGGATCGCGCGCAGGATGCGGCCGATCTTCGCGGTCACGAGAAAGCGGCACAGCAGATAAGTACCGGCCAGCGCGAGCGCGGAGAGCACGTAGAGCCCGACCTTGGTCGACGACAGGCCGAGCGGGTACCCGTAGACGTGCTTGAAGTTCGTGAGGCCGTTGTTGCCGCCGAAGCCGGTGTCGTTGCGGAAGAAGAGGAGCATGAGCGCGTAAGTGAGCGCCTGCGTGATGATCGAGAAATACACGCCGCGGATGCGGGAGCGGAACGCGAAGTAGCCGAAGACGTACGCGACGACACCCGGCACGAGGAGCACGCACAGCAACGCGAACCCGAAGTCGTCGAAGCCGCGCCAGAACCAGGGAAGCTCCTTCCAGTCGAGGAACACCATGAAGTCCGGGAGCTTGCTCCGGTAAACGCCCTGCTCGCCGATCGCCAGGAGCAGGTACATGCCCATGGCGTACCCGCCGAGCGCGAAGAAGACGCCGTGACCGAGGCTCAGGATCCCGGTGAACCCCCAGATGAGGTCCATGGCGACCGCGACGATCGCGTAGCAGAAGAACTTGCCCAGCAGCGCGATGACGTAGTCCGGCACGTGCAGCGCCGACGTCGCCGGGACCCCCAGGCTGAGCACCGGGACGACGACGCACGCGATCAGGACCGTGGCGACGAAGACGATCCAGCCGCGCTTGCCGTGCATCTCGCCGAGCCGACGAAGGACGGCGCTCATATCGTCGCCTCCGCCGCGCGCCCCTTCATGGCGAAGATGCCTTGGGGCCGTCTCTGCACGAACAGGATGATGAAGCCCAAGATGACGATCTTCCCGAGCACCGCTCCGGCGACGGGCTCGAGCAGCTTGTTGATGACGCCGAGGCCGAACGCGCCGATGATCGTCCCGGCGAGCTTACCCACTCCGCCGAGGACGACGACCATGAAGGCGTCGACGATGTACGACTGACCGAGCTCCGGGCCGACGTTACCGAGCTGCGACAGCGCGACGCCGCCGAGCCCCGCGATGCCGGAGCCGATGCCGAAGGTGAACAGATCCACGCGCCGGGTCGCGATGCCGACGGCAGCCGCCATTTCACGGTTCTGCGTGACGGCGCGGAGCTCGAGGCCGAGCTTCGTCTTGTTCATCACCAGCCACGTGAACCCCATGGTGGCGACGGAGAAAGCGATGACGGCGAGGCGGCTGTACGTGAGCACGAGCCCGGGCAGCGTCTCGACGCCGCCGGCGAGCCACGACGGGTTCTCCACGGTGACGTTCTGCGCGCCGTACACCATGCGCACCACTTGAATGAGGATGAGAGAGACGCCCCAGGTCGCGAGCATCGTCTCCAGCGGCCGCCCGTAGAGGTGCCGGATCACGGTGCGCTCGAGCACCATGCCGATCAGCAGGGTCACGACGAACGCCATGGGGACGGCCGCGACGAGGTACCAGCCCATCGAATTCGGGAAATGCGAATGGAAGAACGTCTGCACCGAGAACGTGGTGTAGGCGCCGAGCATCAACATCTCGCCGTGGGCCATGTTGATGACGCGCATCAAGCCGAACGTGATCGCGAGCCCGAGGGACGCGAGCAGCAGCACGCTGCCGAGGCTGATCCCGTAAAAGAGGTTGCCGAGCGAGTTGATGAGTAGGATGCGGCTGTCGATCTTGCCGAGCGCGGACTGCGCCGCGGCACGGACCCGCGCGTCGGGCTCGGTGAATTGCCCGGAACCGTCCTTCGCGACGACGCGCAAGAGCGCGGACTTGTAGCTGACCTCGCCCGACTTGCCGATGACTTCGATCGCGGCAAGCCTCCGGTCTGCGTCCTTGCCGTCGAGATCCACCTCGGCCAGCGCGAGCTCGATCGCCGTCTTCACGCCGCCGTCTTTTTCGCGCGCCAGCGCGGCGCGAAGCAGCGCGATGCCTTCTTCGCTCGATCGCTTCGCGAGCTCCTTCGCGGCGGTCAAGCGGACGTTCGGATCCGGCGACGAGAGCCGCAACGCCGCGAGCGCCGGCTGGAGCGACCGGCGCACGGTGTTATCGACCGCCGGCGTCGAGAGAGCGCCCGAGGGCGCCGTCGCGACGCCCCCGTTTCCCGCGAGCGCGTCCGTCACTTTGCCTTCATCGGCGATGAAGGGATGTCCGCTGGCGTCGATGCGCAGTGTGCCGCTGTCGAGCGCTTCCAAGATAGGAAGCGCTCGCGGATCGGCGGCGCCGCTCATTCGCTCGATCGCCGCGCTCACCGCCGCCGAATCCGTGGCGGTCAACGCGGCAATGTCGGCTTCCAACGGCGTGCTCGCCTGGGCGGTGCCGGACATTCCCGCACAGGCGAGCAGGCTGAGAGCTACGCGAATGAGAACCGAGAGGCGCATTGAGAGCTTTCAGCTTTCAGCTATCGGCTTTCAGGGCAGATCAGATCAGACGGTCGGAGCGGAGTTAGAGCGAGGCTGTGGAGACTACGCCGCCTTTGAACTTGGGTTCGGTGCAGTTGCCGCAGACGAAGGGGAAGGTCCAGTCGGCGACCTTCTTCGCGCTGTCGGGCACGAAGGGGCTCCAGGGTGCGGCGCGGATCGGACCGTCCGTCTTCCACACGACCTGGAACTGACCGTCGCCTTTGATCTCGCCGATGAACACCGGCTTGTGCAGGTGATGGTTCTTGTAGTCCATCTGGATGTCGAAGCCCGAAGGCGAGTGGACGACCTGACCCGCGACCGCCTGGCGCACGGCGTTCACGTCCGTGGTGCCCGCCTGCTCCGCGGCTTGCGCCCACATGTGAATGCCGATGTACGTCGCCTCCATCGGGTCGTTCGTCACGCGCTTGTCGGCGTCCGGGAGGTTCTTCTCCTTCACGTACGACTTCCACATGTCGATGAAATCCTTGTTCGTCGGGTTGTCGATGGACATGAAGTAGTTCCACGCCGCCAGGTGTCCGACGAGCGGCTTCGTGTCGATGCCGCGGAGCTCTTCCTCGCCGACGGAGAACGCGACCACCGGGATGTCCGTCGCTTTCAGGCCCTGATTCGCGAGCTCCTTGTAGAAGGGCACGTTGGAGTCGCCGTTGATCGTCGACACGACCGCCGTCGGCGCGCCCTGGGCGAACTTCTTGATGTCCGCGACGATGGTCTGATAGTCGGAGTGCCCGAACGGCGTGTACTTCTCCATGATGTTCTCTTCGGGCACGTTCTTGCCCTTCAGGAAGTACCGGAGAATCTTGTTCGTCGTGCGCGGGTACACGTAGTCCGTACCGAGGAGCACCCAGCGCTTCGCGCCGCCGCCCTTCGGGCTCATCAGGTATTCGACGGCGGGGATCGCCTGCTGGTTCGGCGCCGCGCCCGTGTAGAACACGTTGTACGACGACTCCTCGCCTTCGTACTGCACCGGATAGAAGAGCAGGCTGTTCAGCTCTTCGAACACCGGCAGCACGGATTTGCGCGATACGGACGTCCAGCATCCGAACACGACGGCGACGTCGTCCTTCTGGATGAGCTCGCGCGCCTTCTCGGCGAAGAGCGGCCAGTTCGACGCCGGATCGACGACGACCGGCTCGAGCTGCCGTCCGAGCACGCCGCCGGCTTTGTTGATCTGCTCGATCGTCATGAGCGCGACGTCCTTCAGCGACGTCTCGCTGATCGCCATCGTGCCCGACAGCGAGTGCAAGATGCCGACCTTGATCGGACCAGTCTCCTTGCCCTTCGGCGCCGGAGCCGGCGTCGCGGCGGCCGGCGTCGCGGGAGCCGCCGAAGCCGCCGGCTCGGCAGGAGGTGCCTCGCCTGGGCCTTTGCACGCGCCGGTCGAGAGCGCTGCCAAGGTGACCGCCGCACAGATGGTATTTTTCATCAGGGTTCGCTCCTAAGTCGTGGAGTGCAGACGCGGGCTGCTTTTTCGTGTGCCCCGCTCCGCATCGGCTATGGGTCGTTGTTCGCAGAAGCTCGGTTTCGAGCGCGTGTCCCGTCCATGAACCGTCGGTAACTTCGTAGAAATATTCGATGAGAAGCCGCCGACGACGGCGCCAAACTCCGCGCCGCGCTTCAGGCGTGCCCGGCCATGTGCTGGCCGATCACGGCGCGATCCGCCGTCGCCGCGGGCGTCTCGTGAACGATCTTCCCTTCGCTCATCACCAGGATGCGGTCCGACAGCGCGAAGATCTCGTCGAGGTCGGCGCTCACGAGAAGCACCGCGGTCCCGGCGTTGCGCGCTTCCAGCACGCGCGTGCGGATCTCCGCGACGGCGGCGAAATCCAGGCCGAAGCACGGATTGGCCGCGACGAGCAGGGCGACCTCGCCGTGAAGCTCCCGCGCGAGCACGGCGCGCTGGACGTTCCCGCCGGAGAGCGTGCGGATCGGCACGTCGGGCGAAGGCGCGCGGATGTGGAACGTCGAGATCGCTGCGAGCGCGGCGCGCCGGAGCTCGCCGCGCTGGATGCCGACCTTCGCGAACGTGAACCGCTCGGAGTCGTACACGCGGAGCGCGATGTTCTCCGCGACCGACATCGACGGCACGCAGGCGTTGCGCAGCGGCGCTTCCGGCAAGAGACGCACCTTCGCGTCGTTGATCTCGCGGCGCGTGGCGGAGTACGGCTTGCCCGAGACCACGACGTCCCCGGCGTGCGCCGGGCGTTGCCCCGCGAGCACCTCGACGAGCTCTTCCTGCCCATTTCCGGACACGCCGGCGATTCCGACGATCTCACCGGCGCGCACCGCGAGCTCGACGCCCCGGAGCACCGGCACGCCGATGTCGTCGAGCGCCTCGAGGCGCTTCACTTCGAGCACCGCGCTTCCCGGTTCCCCGAGCGCGCGTTCTATGGATACGCCGGGCGGTTCCGAACCGACCATCATCTCCGCCATCTTCGCGGGCGACAGATCGCTCACGTCGCCGCCGCCGACCACGACGCCCCGCCGGAGGACCGTCACCACGTCGGCGAAGCCGATGACCTCGCGGAACTTGTGGGTGATCATGAGCACGCTGATCGCGCCGTCGTCGGTCATCCTTCGCAACAAGCCGAGGACCTCGTCTGCCTCCTGCGGCGTGAGCACGCTCGTCGGCTCGTCGAGGATGACGATGCGGCTGCCGAGGTAGAGCTGCTTCAGGATCTCGAGCTTCTGCTTCTCTCCCGCGGCGAGCTTTCGGACGAGACGGTTCGGATCGATGGCGAACGGCATCGCCTCCATGAACGCGTCGATGCCCGCCTTCTCGCGCGCCCAGTCGATGATGGCCGGCACCTTCGTGCGCGCGAGCACCAGGTTTTCCATCACCGTCATGTTCTCGACGAGCGTGAAGTGCTGATAGACCATGCCGATGGAGTGAGCCTGCGCGTCGCGCGGGCTCCCGAGACGGATGGGCACGCCGGCGACGCGCACCTCGCCCGAATCCGCGTGATAAAAGCCCATGATGCACTTCACGAGCGTGCTCTTGCCGGCGCCGTTCTCGCCGAGCAGCGCGTGCACCGTGCCTGGCTCCAGCCGTATCGATGCGCGATGAAGCGCGAGCTGAGAGCCGAAGCGCTTCGTGACGTCGACGGCTTCGAGCAGCGGCGGCCGCCCGCGTTCGATGACGCCGAACGGATCCGTCACGTCGACGCCGGCGGCCGACGGAGACGAGTCGAGCTGCTTCGCGGCAGTCACCCGAGCGCCTCCAGCAGCGCCGACGAGCTCGAGACGGCGCCGAACACGCCGTTTTGCATCGTCACCATCTTGAGCGCCGCGGCGTGATTGCCCGGGTCGGTCGCCGCGCAGCAGTCGGAGAGGACGACGCACTCGTAGCCGCGGTCGTTCGCGTCGCGCATCGTGGTGTGGACGCACACGTCGGTGGTGATGCCGGTGAACACGATGTTGCGGATCCCGCGTCCGCGCAAAATCATGTCCAGGTCGGTCGCGTAGAACGACCCCTTCCCCGGCTTGTCGATGATCGGCTCGCCTTCGGCCGGCGCGAGCTCGGGGATGATTTCCCATCCCGGCTCTCCGCGCACGAGCACGCGACCGCAAGGCCCCGGATCGCCGATGCCGATCTGCGGCGGCCCGCCCCCCTGCACACGCCGCGAGCGCCATCTTTTGTTTGGGGGCAAATCGCTGAGATCGGCGCGGTGGCCCTCTCTAGTGTGGAGCACATGGAAGCCGCGCTCGCGGAACCGCGCGAGCACCTTGCGGATCGGCTCGATGGGCGCGCGCGTGATGGAGACGTCGTACCCGAGCAGATCGATGTATCCGCCCTTGCCGCAGAAGTCGGTCTGCATGTCGATGACGATGAGCGCGGTGTTCTCGGGCCGCAGATCGCCGTCGTAGGGCCACGGATACGGATTCGCTGCGACGAACGTCATCTGCTTGCTCCCTTCGTCATCGAAGAACGGTCAGCTCCGCCGGCATGTCCGCGGACGTCTCGGTCGCCGAGCTCGACGCGATCATGATCATCAGCGTGAGCACGTAAGGCGCCGCGTTGAACAGATAGTAACCCCAGGTGATCCCGACGGACTGCAGCGCGGGGCCGACGGCGCTCGCGCCGCCGAAGAGCAACGCGGCCCACAGACAGCGCACCGGGTTCCAGCGCGCGAAGATGACGAGCGCGACCGCCATCAGGCCCTGCCCGCTCGACAAGCGCTCGTTCCAGCTCCCCGGGTAGAACAGCGAGAGGAACGACCCGCCGACGCCGGCGAGGAAACCGCCGCCCATCGTCGCGAGCAAGCGGACGCGATCGACGTCGTAGCCCATCGCGCGCGCGGCCTCGGCGCTCTCGCCGACGGTGCGGAGAATGAGCCCCCAGCGCGTGCGCTGGAGGAGCCAGAGCATCGCCGGCGCGAGCACGAGCCCGAGTAGAAAGAGCGCGTTCACGTCGAGCGCGGAGCGCACCTGCGGGCTCCCGCTCCACGCGCCCAGGTGAACGGCGGGCAGCCGCGGCGCCTCCGGCTTTATGTACGGCTTGCCCAAGAAAAAGGCGAGCCCGACGCCGAAGAGCATCATCGCGATACCGACGGCGATGTCGTTGACCCGCGGCTTGCTGCACAAATAGCCGTGGAGCGCTCCGAGCGGCACGCCGACCGCGCCGGCGGCGAGCACGCCGAGCCACGGCGAGCCGCTCAGATACGAGACGGCGTAGGCGGCCATCGCGCCCATGACGAGCGTCCCCTCGAGCCCCAGGTTGATGCGCCCGCTCTTCTCCGTGAGACACTCGCCGAGGCTGACGAAGAGAAACGGCGTGCTGATGCGGATCGCGCCGCCCAAGGCCGCGAGCGGTACGCCGATGAGTCCCAGTCCGGGATCAGCTGCGGTCGTGTCCACGGCTTAGACGTTCTCCGGATTGGATTTCACAGGAAGGGCGGAAGGGCGGAAGGATTTGGGATAGTAGGGCGTGAGCCTTCGCAGCCCACTCCGCAATACTGTCGCGTTGAAGTTGACCAGAAGACCAACCGGCAGCTGCGACAGCCGTAGATAAGTAATGACCTGCGCTTCGTGAATCGCCAGCAGACGTTCGATCGACTTGAGCTCAACTAAAATGGTGTTTTGGACGACTAGGTCGATCCGATAACCGCAGTCGAGATACACGCCTTTGTAGCGGACTGGTAGCGGTGATTGCCGTTCGAAATTCAAGCCTCGCTCAGACAATTCCGCGCACAGACACGCCTCGTACGCAGACTCCATCAACCCGGGTCCGAGATGCCGATGCACCTCGATGCAGGCACCGATGACCGCATCTGTCCCATCATCAAATCTTCCGCCCTTCCGTCCTTCCTGTGACATCCCCACACATCGGACCGGACCTGGAATTGGTTGCTGAATTTCGGCGACGGCCATCACACCACCGCCAGCTTGGCCACTTCGCGTTCGCTCTCTTTGGCTCGCGGTAAGAAGAAGCGTCCATAGAGGGTGTCGCTCGCGAGGATCAGTACGAAGAGCGTTCCTTGGAGGACGCTCACGGTCGCGTCCGGCAAGCTGAATACGCGCTGGAGCAAGCCGCCGCTCGCGTTGATGCCGCCGAGCAGGAGCGAGACGGGGATGATCGCGAGCGGATTCTGCCGCGCCAGGAAGGCGACCAGAACGCCGGCGTATCCGTAGCCGGCGACGATGGAGGCGCTCGCCGCGCCGTGCACCGCGGTGACCTCGACGGCGCCCGCGAGCCCGGCCGCGCCGCCCGCGAGAAAACAGGTGACGAGGATCAACCGTGAGACGTGGAGGCCGGCGAGGCGCGCGGCGCGCAGGTTGCCGCCGACGATCGCCGCCGAAAACCCGAACACGGTGCGGTACATGAGCACGTAGAACACGACGCAGAGCACGAGCCCCATCGCGAGGCCCCAGTGCACGTCGAGCCCGGGCATGGAACCCAACATGTAGGCGTCGGCGATGCGCCGCGTGGACGGCTTGTTCAAGCTCGCCGGGTCCTTCAGCGGCCCCTCGACGAAGTGATTCAAGAGAGCGATCGCGATGTACGT
The DNA here is from genome assembly GCA_035547195.1 of Polyangiaceae bacterium. Classification (GTDB taxonomy): domain Bacteria; phylum Myxococcota_A; class Polyangia; order Polyangiales; family Polyangiaceae; genus DASZVB01. The sequence continues at coordinate 2,069 of DASZVB010000001.1, read as the reverse complement.
GAGCAGCAAGCTGCTGATCGTCTCGTTCACGCCGCGGTAGACGCGCATCGCGCCGGCGAGCGCGATCCAGGCGCCGCCGGTGACGATCCCGGCGACCAGCATCGCCACCATCGCCGCGGCGGGCGAAGCGCCGTCCACCGCGACGCCGGTCGCCGCTGCGGCGAGCCCGCCGAGCACGAGCGCCCCTTCCCCTCCGATGATGATCAGCCCGAGGCGCGCCGGCAGAGCCGTGCACAGCGCCGCGAGCATCAGCGGCGAAGCGCGAAGCAACGTGTTCTGCACCGAGAACCACGTGCCGAACGCGCCCCGGTACATCTCGTAGTAGACGTCGAGCGGGCTCTTGCCGAGCACCGCGACGAACACCCCGAAGAGCAAGAGCGTGACGAGGATCGCGCCGAACGGAATGACGACGGATTCGAGTCGCGCTCTCGCCACCGCGCTCACGTCAGTTGACCTTCCCCTTAACTCCCTCGACGAGGTAATTCATGCTCTCGAGCGCGATGTCGGTCTGAGCCTGCTTCACGCCTTCGGGGATGACCACCTTGCCGGCGTTGTCCTTGAGCGGCCCCTGGTAGACGATCATCGATCCGTCCATGAACTTGGCCTTCGCCTCGTCGGCTTTCTTCTTGGCCTCGTCGGAGACCGGCGCGCCGTACGGCGACATCTTGATGAACCCCTCCTTGAAGCCGCCGCGAACGAGGTGATCCCACTTCTCGCCCTTCATGACCTTCTCGATGTACGCCGAGTAGACCTTCTCCCAGTTCCACTCCGCGCCGGTCAGGTAGCCCTTCGGCGCGAGCGCGGCCTGGTTGGCGTGATAACCGGTGCTGAACACACCGCGGTGCTCCGCGGTCTCGATGACGACCTTCGGTGAGTCGACGTGCGCCGTGAGCACGTCGGCGCCCTGATCGATGAGGCTGTTCGCGGCCTCCGCCTCCTTCACCGGCATCGACCAGTCGCCGGTGAACACGACCATGGTCACGACGGCCGGATTCACCGAGCGCGCGCCGAGCGTGTACGAGTTGATGTTGCGAAGCACCTGCGGGATCGGCTTCGCGGCGACGAACCCGAGCTTCTTCGTCTTCGTGGTGAGCCCCGCGGTGATCCCGGCGACGTACTCCGCCTCGTCGATGTAGCCGAAGTAGCTTCCGACGTTCTTCGGGTGCTTCTCGGCGTTGTAGAGGCCGCCGCAGTGAAGGAACGTCACGTCGGGGTACTTCTCCGCCATCTTCAAGATGTGCGGATCGAAGTACCCGAACGAGGTCGGGAAGAGCAGCTTCGCGCCGTCCAGGTTGATCATGCTCTCCATCGTCTTCTGGACGGCGATGGTCTCGGGGACGTTCTCCTCTTCCCGGATCTTCACGCCGGGCATCGACGAGACGGCCTTTGCGCCTTCGGCGTGGGCCTGGTTGTAGCCGTAGTCGTCTTTGGGCCCGACGTAGATGAAGCCGACGGTGAGACCCGCCGGCGCGGGAGCGGCGGCGCTCGCGGAAGCAGCGGGCTCGCTGGTAGCGGCAGGACTCGCGGAGCTCGACTTGTTGCAAGCGGCGGCGAAGGCGAGAGCCAGAAAAGCGAAGGCGTAGCCGGAGCGTGAGGGGCGCGCGGGTGAGGCGGGAAGCTGCATGCAATGCCTCGTAACGGGCGCCGCGTTTCCGACACATTTCTGATTCGCTTCCGCGTCGCTCGCGGAGAATCGATCGCGGCTAGCGCGCGCACGCGCCGTCGCGCGGGCCAATACACGGCATTTCGCGAAGTGCCGTGTTCGTTTTCGGCCGTGAGGCGAGTTGTCACATCACGAATCGGCTCGGACATCCTCCGTTAACAACGCGCGTCGGATGGTCCGCGCACGACGTGGCAACACACGTTGTCCGATCTCCTCCCCCGCTTTTTTATTGGAGTGCCGATGAAAATCCGAACGAGAACTGCGACGCTTCGCGTGAGCGCTCTGTGCGCGTGCTGTACCTTGGCTTCCTTCGGGACGTCGGGAACGGCCTTCGCTCAGGCCGCCGCGCCACCGCCCGCGCCGCCGACCGCACCCGCGGCGCCACCCGACGCGCCGCCGACGACCG